>NZ_OX443569.1:0-1200000 GCF_947539375.1 Lactobacillus isalae | reverse complement strand
AAATTAAAGAAAATAATTAAGCCAGTTGAGTAATTTCAACTGGCTTTTTTGATTGGATTAAAAATGTGATAAAGTTAAAAGTAATAATGCTAGAGAGGAGCTAAATGATTGAAAAGAAGGCAATCAATTTATACTAAAGACGTTATTTTAGTTATGGCAGCGTCTTTCTTTTTTATGTTCTCAGTTATGTTTGTAACGCCTTTAATTAACGGTTATGCAATTAGTTTGGGAGCAAGTGCAGTTTTTGCTGGTGTTATAACGGGAATTATGAGTGTTGTGTCAATGTTCTTAAGACCTGTGGCTGGTAATTTAACTGATCGTTTTTCAAAATATAGTCTGTCTTTTATTGGCGGAATATTAATTTTAATTGGAGTAGGAGGCTATTGTTTTTCGCCATCAGGAGTATGGTTATTAATCTTTCGATTAATTAATGGTACTGGATTTGTTTTAGCTACTGTTTGCATGACGACTTGGTTAGCGTTTTTAGTTCCTCGTAGTCATGTTGGAGAAGCAATGGGATTTTATGGATTAATGAATGCTTTAGCAATGGCGCTTGCTCCAGCTTTGGCTATTAATTTATATAAGGTAATTGGTTATAAGTCCGCTCTATGGCTTGCTGTAATGGCAGCTATTTTGATGATTGTTTCAATTCAATTTGTTGGTAATCATGCTAAGCCTAAAATTGCAAATCGCAAAAAAAGGAAAATAAAAATTATCCAAAAGGATGCAATTCCGATAGCTTTATTGACAACTTTTTTTGCAATTCCATATTTTATTACTCAGGCTGATATTGTCGTGTACGTTGAAAGACAGCATTTTTCGATAGCTGTTGGCTACTTTTTCGTAATTTATGCAGTTGCCTTATTACTAATTAGAATTGGCTTGAAAAAGTATTTTGATTTAATCCGATTTGGATTTTGGTTCTGGTTAAGTTTAATAGCAATGATTTTATTTTTAATTGTTGCTACTTTTATGGTTAATAACTGGTTAATGGGATTGGCTGCAATTATGCTGTCAGTTGGTTATGGAGTTATCTATTCTGTAAATCAGTCTACGGCTTTGATGTTAGCTCCAATTGAAGAGCAAGGATTAGCTAGTTCAACTTTTTATTTGGGCCTTGATATTGGAATGGCAGCTGGTCCAATGATTGGTGGTATAACTGCTCAAAATTTAGCTCCAGATTATTTTTATCCAATTTTATTAGTTATTGTGCCAATTATTTTAATTATTTATTTTGTATATCGTAAGAAATTAAACGGTGCTTTAAACCATCGTTAGTAAGCTATTATCATATAAGGAGATAAAAATATGACAATTCCTTTTAAAGCAGTGGCGGTTGACATGGATGGAACCTTTCTAAATGATAAGAGAAGTTATGATCATGAACTTTTTGATCAAGTTTTAAATAAGCTTGAAAAACATAATATTCAATTTATAGTAGCCAGTGGCCGTCCTTTTGCTCGTTTAAAAAATGATTTCTCTGATTTTATTGATCGAATGGATTTTGTTACCGCCAATGGTTCAAGATTAATCGTTGAAGGAAAAGAAGTCGCGTTTGAAGGATTAAATAAGAAACAAACAATTGAATTAATTAATTTTGTTCATGATAAATATGGCAGTATGGCAACAATGGCTTATGGAAGAGAGAAGGCCTATATCGGAACTGAAGCTCCAGCAAAAGATAAAGAATTTTTGCAATATTTTGCAAAGGAAAGTACTGAAATAAGTGATTGGCAAGATTTACCAGATGATACTTTTATTGAATTAACCTTTCATTATGATAGTAAGATTGCTAAGGATATTGAAAGAGATTTTAATGAAAAATACGGCAAATTAGTTACTACGTTTGCATCTAATCCTGTTGCAATTGATGCAGTTAAGTATGGAATTAGTAAGGCTACGGGGCTAAAGAATTTACTGGCTCGTTTTGGTTTAACGGGCGAAGACTTAATTGTTTTTGGTGATAGTGGTAATGATGTTCCAATGCTTGATTTTGCAAAATACAGTTATGCGATGGAGAACGGGATGGAGATTGCTAAAGAACATGCTAAGTATCTTGCCCCAAGCAATAACGATAGCGGTGTTTTACAGGTCTTAAATAAATATTTAGATGAAAATTAAAAGAATGGAGCGTTGGCTCCATTCTTTTTTGTCTTATAAAAGGTAAACTTTTCCCTTATTTAGATTTATTTGAATACCAAAAATTTTTTCTTTTTTATCTAATTCTTTGTCGTAAATATATACTGGGATATGCGCATACTTTAATTTATCTAATAAATGCTTTATTTGAGTAATTGTTTTAGCTTTTTTTCCAAGTAATAATAAACATTGATCTCCTTCAACTTGAATCTTACTAATTGGAAAAGCAGGATTAGATTTGCTAGTTTGGTAGAAGAATTGGAAGTTAGGATGAAGGTCAGAAATTAAAATTAAGAGATCATCTAAGTACATATTAATTCACCATATCTTGATTTCTATATTTATTAGAGATAATATAGATTATATCTTTAAAAAAGAGGTCTTCTAATGAAGATAAAGAGTAAAAAAATAAAAATAGTAATTATCTCTATTTTAGCAGTTTGTGGTCTCTTTATAGCAGCTGGACTATATTTCTATCAAGTTGCAGTTGTTCCAGGACATAAATCTTTTATTAATAATGATACTAAATTAGTAAAGACTGATCCGCTTTACAAAGAAAAGAAATGGTATCAAGATGTTCCTAAGCAAAAGTGGATTATGAAGTCAGCTGATGATAATTTGAAATTAGATGCAAATTATATTCCAGCAGCTAATTCTAAGAAGACAGTGATTATTCTTCATGGATTTATGAATAATAAAGATACCATGGGAGCTTATGCAGCGATGTTTCATAAGTTGGGATATAATACCCTCTTGCCAGACGCGCGGGGACATGGACAAAGTGAAGGTAATTATATTGGATATGGCTGGCGTGAAAAGGTAGATGTTAAAAAGTGGGCAGAAAAAGTTATTAAAAAGAATGGATCTAACAGTAAAATTGCTATTTTTGGTGTAAGTATGGGTGGAGCAACAACAATGATGGCTAGTGGGTTGAAAATGCCCAAGCAAGTAAAGGCATATGTTGAAGATTGCGGCTATACAAATGTGAAAGATGAAATAGAGCATGAAGCTGAAGATTTGTATCACTTTCCAGCTTTTCCACGTTTTCCATTAGTTGAAGTACTAAGCGGAATTACTAGACTTAGAGCTGGCTATTTCTTAAAAGATGGTAGTAGCGTAGACCAAGTAGCCAAAAATAAGCGGCCGATGCTTTTTATTCATGGAGCTAAAGATACTTTTGTACCAACTGAGATGGTATATCAAAACTATAGGGCTGCTAATGGTAAAAAAGAACTCTGGGTTGTTCCAGGGGCCAAGCACGCAAAGTCATTTGCGACTAAACCAGTTCAATATCAGAAAAAAGTAAATAAATTTTTGAATAAATATATGTAGAAGATTGCTAGGATTGCTTAGCAATCTTTTTTTAGAATTGATTAAAAATATGGCACTTAGTGTATCTGCTTAAGTTTGTGAGCTATCATAGTTATTAGAATAATTTTTATTAAGAGGTGGAAGCGTGTTACAGGATGTTTATATCGTAGGAATGAATCGAATTCCTTTTGGTAAGTATCGTGGATTTTATAAGGATAAAAGTGCGGTTGATTTGGGAGTTTTAGCACTTAAAGGCTTATTAAGAAAGAATATTATCTCACAAGATAAGATTGATAATGTATTGATTGGGAATGTCTTAAGCGCTGGTTTAGGGCAAAATATTGCTCGCCAGATTGCTTTGAAGTCTGGACTAGCTGAGTCAATAGTTGCGACTAGCATAGATGATGTTTGTGGTTCAAGCTTAAAGGCATTACGGTTTGCTCAGGGGCAGATGCTGCTTGGAGATTCCGAAATTGCCATTGTTGGAGGAGCAGAAAGTATGACAAATGCTCCACTTTTGCTTGATAAGAGTAAAAAGCATGATGAAAATCCAGCATACCGAGACAGTTTAATGATAGATGGAATTGGGGATGCCTATTCTCAAAAGCCAATGGGAATTACTGCTGAAAATGTAGCAGATAAATATCAAGTTACGCGTCAAAATATGGATGAATTTGCACGCGATTCTCATGCTAAGGCCTATGCGGCTCAAGAAAATAATTGGTTTGAAGAAGAATATGCTCCAGTTAAGTTAGATGGTGAAGTTCTGGATCATGATGAAACTATTCGACCAGATACAAGTTTAGAAGCATTAAATAAATTAAAGCCAGTATTTAAAGAAGATGGACGCGTTACAGCAGGTAATTCATCGCCATTAACTGATGGTGCAAGTATGCTTTTGCTTGCTAATCAAAAAAAGGTTGATGAATTGGACTTAAATCCTTTAGCTTATTTAGGAGCTTATGCAGAAATTGGCTGTGATCCTGCTTACATGGGATATGCACCATATTTTGCAATAAAGAAACTGCTAAAAGAAACTAATAGTACAATTGATGACTATGATTTGGTTGAAATTAATGAGGCATTTGCTGCCCAAGCTTACGCCGTCGCTCGTGATTTGAGCATTCCAAAAGAAAAATTAAATATTGCTGGTGGAGCAATTAGTTTAGGACACCCATTAGGAGCAACAGGAACGCGTTTAGTAATGAGTGCGGTAAATAGTTTACGTAAGATCAATGGTAGAAGAGCTATTGTATCTTTATGTATTGGTGGCGGTCAAGGAATTGCATATGAAATCAGAAGAATTATCTAAGAAGAAGTTTTATCAGTGGTTACCAGAAGAGAGAAGAGAATTTCTTAAAAATGAAGGAATTGAACTTAGTGAAGTTGATTCTGGTGCACTAGATAGGCTAGATAAACTTAGTGAAAATGTGATTGGACAAGTTCGACTTCCATTGGGAATTCTTCCTAGATTAATTGTTAATCAACAAGCTTATCGTGTGCCGATGGCCGTTGAAGAACCCTCAGTTGTAGCAGCAGCTAATCATGCAGCTAAAATTTTTAATAAAAATGGTGGCGTAGTTGCAAATAGTATCAGAAATGGTATTTATGGACAAATCGTTTTAGAAGTTTCTGATGATTTTGATTTGACCAATTTTAGAGAAGAATTTCCACAGTTAGTTGAGTTAGCTAATCAAAAGTTTGCTAGTTTAGTTAATCATGGTGGGGGAGTTCGTGAAATTGAGGCTTCAAAAAAAGCAAATTTAGTTTTTATTCGTGTCTTAGTTGATCCAGCAGAAGCGATGGGTGCTAATAAAACAAATGCTATCTTAGAGTTTTTAGGCAATAAATTAGAAAAACAAGTAGATATTAAACATACTTTGTATGCGATTTTATCCAATTATCCAACTCAGCTAACTACTGCAAAGGTAAGTTTAGCTCTAGATAGTATTGGTGGATTAGAAATAGCCAAGAAAATAGTTCTTTTAAGCGAAATTGGTCAAAATGATATATATCGTGCAGTAACTAATAATAAAGGAATTATGAATGGTGTTGATAGTGTCTTAGTCGCAACTGGTAATGATTATCGAGGAGTTGAAGCAGCAACTGCTGTTTTAGCAAATGAAAATGGCACCTACACATCATTGAGCAAGTGGAATATTGAAGGAGATAAGTTAAGCGGAACTGTAACTATTCCTTTAGCAATTGGCGTAGTTGGTGGCTCGATTAAGTCTCGCAAAGATGTTCAACAAAGTTTTAACTTACTTGGTCATGTATCTGCCAAGCAATTAGCAGAAATTATTGCAGCAACTGGTTTGGCCAATAACTTTTCAGCTCTCTTAGCAATATCAACTAAAGGCATTCAAGCTGGACATATGAAGTTGCAAGCTAGAAACTTAGTAGCAACTTTAAATGCCACTGAAGATGAAAAGGCAGAAGTTTTAGAAAAGCTCCAGCAAAGTAAGCAATATACTCAAGAAGCTGCTATGAAATTTTTAAAAGAAATAAGAAAGGATAAAAAGTAGATGAAGGTTGGAATTGATCAAATTGGATATTTTACCCCAAATAAGTATGTGGATATGGTAGATTTAGCTCATGCTAGAAATCAAGATCCAAATAAGTTTTTGATTGGAATTGGACAGAAGAAAATGAGCGTGGCTGATTCAACGCAAGATGCAGTTTCGATGGGAATTAATGCTACTTTGCGTTACTTAGATAAAATTGATAAATCAAAGGTTGGACTGTTGATTTTCGGTACTGAAAGTAGTGTTGATCAATCTAAATCAGGGTCATTATTTGTAAAATCAGCCTTAAAACTTGATCCAACCGTTAGAACTTTTGAGGTTAAAGAAGCATGTTTTGGCTTGACCGCTGGTCTGATGATTGCTCAAGACTTTGTTCGATTACATCCCGATCAAACTGCAATTGTAATTGGAAGTGATATTGCCCGTTATGGAATTAATACTGCTGGTGAAGTTACTCAAGGAGCAGGAAGTGTCAGTTTATTAATTTCTAGCGATCCTAAAATTTTAGAGCTTAATGAAGGACATAGTGCTTATAGTGAGGATATTAATGATTTCTGGCGTCCAAACTATTCTAAAACAGCTAAGGTAGATGGAAAGTACTCAACTCAGGTTTATCTAGACTTTTTCAAACATACTTTTTCTGATTATAAAAAACAGAAGAAACTAGAAACAAAAGACTTTGCAGCGATTGTTTATCATTTACCTTTCACTAAAATGGGCTTGAAGGCAAATCGATTAGCGGTTGAAGGAGTAGATGAAGAAACTAATGCACGCTTGATGGATAGTTTTACTGCTGCTAAAGAATTAAATGCTAATGTAGGTAATATTTATACTGGTTCGTTATATTTAAGTTTGCTTAGTTTACTTGAAAATGGTGGCTTAAAGGCTGGCGATTTAGTGGGGCTATTTTCTTATGGTTCAGGTGCCATGGCTGAATTTTATTCTGCAAACGTGGTTGAAGGATATGAAAATGAGCTGGATAAGAAAGCTGATGAAGCGTTACTAGATGAGCGGAAGAAATTAACTGTTGCTGAATACGAAGAAATATTTTCTGCAAGTTTAGAGGATCCTGAAAATAATATTGAACTCACTAGTGATGAAGAAAAGGGTAGATATTATTTTGCCGGAGTTCGTGATGATATTCGTCAATATCGAGTTAAATAGCTTGTATTCGCTTACATAGTTGTTATAATAAGACATGTGGAGAGGTAGAATAATATTGTAAAAAGTTTTTATCTCCAGATTGTAGTGTTTTAAAGACAAGATTCTCTTAGTAAGATCAAATAGTCGTTATTCAATACAGATGCAAACAAGTGATGTTGATCAAGTCATAATATTGAACCCAGATACTGATGTTATGGCGCTAGATAGTATTTACCTCATCCACTTGAAAAAAGGTTGTAGTCTAGGCAGTCTACAACCTTTTTTGTATGTAAAAAAGCAGTCGCTTGGACTGCTGAAAATCAGATTAATATGTTACTTACTTATTTTTTCTTAAAACTAATTTTGTGACACCTTCCCAACGCGGAGTTTGAGGCATCATATCAACTGGTTGGATAACGCGAACATCGTAAGCTTCGCTTAACAAAACTAGATCTTTTGCAAGAGTGGCTGGGTTACATGAAACATACACAAAAGTTTCAGGTTTAACTTCTAGTAAAGTTTTGATCAATTTTTTACTTAATCCTGTTCTTGGTGGATCGACAATTAAAGCATTAATTGGAACGCCTTGATTTTTTAATTCAGGAAGTAGCTTTTCAACATTTCCTTGAACGTATTCTGCGTTTCTAACATGATTTAAGCGACAATTTTCTTGTGCGTCAATTACGGCTTCAGGAATAGATTCAATTCCAATCACTTGCCTTACTTGGTCACTAGCTAATATTCCTAATGTACCAACGCCAGCATAAGCATCAATTAAAGTTTGATCAGGCGTTAAATCGAGATACTTAAGTGCTTCTGAATAAAGCGTGCTAGTTTGTTCAGGATTAAGCTGGAAGAAGGCACGAGGTGAAAGTTTGAATTTTTTACCTAATATTTCTTCAGTAATGTGTGATTTTCCGAATAATTTAATAGTCTTGTTGCCCCATACTTGAGGATTTTGCCATTGGGTTTCATTTTGAAAGACAGAAACTACATTAGGAAGCTTCATAATGTGGCTAGCAAGTAATTTGAGATCTTTAATCTTTTTACCAATTGTAATTAGAGTCACTTGAATTTCACCAGTAGCATTGCTTTGACGGACAACAACAGTTTTAATTCCATCATTATGACGTCTAAAGTCAGCAATACGAATGTGAAGTTTATCAATTAATTTCTTGATTTCACGTTCAGTTTTTTGCGTTTCTTTTGTTTGAGTAGGCATCTCAGGTAAATCGATCAAGCGACGTGAGTTAGGAGCATAAAGGCCAAGTTTACTTTTACCCTTATTAAATTCAATTTGATACTGAGCTTTATTACGATAGTGCCAGTCATTTGGTGCTGGAATAGTCTTTTTAACTTTATATTTAATGTAGTCTCTTGGATGATATTTTCTAAGTGATTCTAAAATTAAGTGTTGTTTAAACTCAAGTTGCTTTGGATAAGAAAGATGAGCTAATTCTAATCCGCCAACTGCTGGATCAACTCCCTTAGGGAATGCAATTCTATCAGGAGATTTTTCTTTAATTCGAACTAATTCACCTTCTAAGTAGTGTGGGTGATGATTGACTATTTTAGCTACAACGACTTCATTTGGAAGAGCACCAGGAATAAAAATGATTTTCTTTTTATAATATCCAATACCCTCACCATTAATACCTAAGCGCTTGATGGTAATGATAATGTCTTTTTCTTGTTTATTTTTAGTAAATTTTGTCAAAATAAGGCCCTCATTTCGATTGATTCATGAAAAAAGTGTCACAATAAGCATAAGCGTTATTTTCAAGTGATACAAGTATTTAATTTATTATAATATAGAAGAAACTAAAAAATGAAGAAGGTGTGGCAATGCCGATTATTACTAAAATTAGTACGCAAAAGCGTAAAGGTCGATACAATATTTTTATCGATAATGAGTATGCTTTTAGCGTAAGTGAGAGAACATTAGCTGAAAGAAGATTATTAAAAGGAACAGAATTAAGCGAGGAAGACATTGAAGAGATAAAAAAAGCTGAAGCAGATAGTCATGCCATTCAGCTAGCTATGTCTTATTTAAGTTATCAGCCACGTAGCATTTATGAAGTTTTAGAGCATTTGAATAAGCATGAGATTAGTCAAGAAGCTAGTCAAG
Source organism: Lactobacillus isalae (assembly GCF_947539375.1). NCBI lineage: Bacteria > Bacillati > Bacillota > Bacilli > Lactobacillales > Lactobacillaceae > Lactobacillus > Lactobacillus isalae. Next base: position 1,190,754 of record NZ_OX443569.1, on the reverse strand, counting down.
CTGCTATTGAGAATCTAATGGATTTGAATTATCTGAATGATAATAATTTTGCACGCTTATTTATTAAAAATAATCTTCGAGTTGGAAAAGATGGACCAAGATCAATTAGCAGAAAATTGAAGCAAAAAGGTGTGGCTCCAGATATTATTCAAGATTCTCTTTATGAAACTGGGGATGAAGAATGGATCGATGCTGGTGTTCGTTTAGTACATTCGCTAGTTCATCAAGTAGGTAAATTATCATATAAAGAAATTAAGCAGAAGGCTTTGACTAAACTTCAGACGCATGGTTTTGACCAAGATCTAGGCGAATTAGTAGTTGAACATCTAAATTTAGAGCACGATGATGATGAGCAACTAGAAGCTTTAGAAAAACAAGGAATTAAGGCTTGGCGTCGTTATCGGAGAGATGACGATTTTAAAAGAAAGCAAAAAGTTAAGAGATATCTATTTCAACATGGATTTTCAGGTAGTGAGATTGACAGCTTTTTAAGTGGTGAATTAGTCAATCTAGAAGAAATAGATGAATATTAATTTGCTGGTATAATGTTTAGTGAGGAGGCGCACATTATGGAAATGCCTCGTGAAGGCGATTATATCGCAATACAAAGTTATAAACATAATGGCACGTTGCATAGAAATTGGCGTGACACTATGGTAGTTAAGACAGAGCAAAATATTATTATCGGCGTCAACGATCGGACTTTGATTACTGAAGAAGATGGTCGAAAGTGGATTAGTCGTGAACCAGCAATTGTTTATTTTCATCGTAAACTTTGGTTTAATGTGATTGCAATGCTCAGACCTGATGGTGTTGCATACTACGCCAATTTGGCTAGTCCATTTATTTTAGATCGTGAGGCTTTAAAATATATTGACTATGATCTAGACATCAAAGTCTTTCCAGATGGAGAAAAAAGATTGCTTGATGCAGATGAGTATGCCATGAACAAAAAGCGCTGGCATTATAGCGAAGAGATTGATAGTATTTTGCGTAGTACTAGTTTTGAATTATTAGATTGGATCGATCAAAAGAAGGGCCCATTTGCAAAGAAATTTGCGCAAATTTGGTATGAACGCTATAACCAATTGCGTCCTGATTTAGATCGGAGCTTTTTTAAGGGGAGAGAAAATGAAGAAAGAAAAATACTCGGCACATAATTTTATTGGTAAGGTTTTTATGCCAAATCAAATTGATGAAAATAAAACTTATACAGCTGCTATTCAAGAAATGGAAAGTGATCCTGTCTTTCAAGAGTTTATTAAAGATAACGGTTATGAAAATGAACGAGCAAGTTTAGTTGTATTTGGTCCAGAAAACTTTATGTTTTGGTATGGCGTTTTAGCTGATGATAAGCAAATGCCTGTTGCTGGATTAAATAAGTTTGAATTACCTGCTTCTGAAATTGCTGAAATTGATACTCCAAACAGTAACTTGGCATTCTTTAGTCAACCTCTAAATTTTGTGATTCCTACTTTTTTAGATAAGTTATCAAAAGACGGAATTACAATGTATGAAAATCTAGGTGACAGCGAAAAGCCTTATGTTTTAACAAAATTAAATTTAGAAACAAAAGAACTGGCACAGATCTTATATCTGGATGCCAGTTCTGAAGGTGATTCTAAGTAATTACTTCTGCTTGGGGTCAATAGAAAGATTATCATATTCGATGTAAGCACCAATACAGGTTGAAATTAACATGATTAATAAGACAATGCCAACGGAGTTTCCAATAATGAAGGACAAAGAGAAAAATCTTCTTACTAAGTCCATGGCAAGCCAGCAAAGTGCGAAATCAACTAAGCAATTGCAAATAAGGAGTAATTTACGTCTTCGAATACTGTAAAAACGCAGAATTTGCTTAAAAAAATTATCTGGTACTTCATCGGATACTAAATCAAGTGGTCGCTGAATAGTCGCTTTAATTGCGAACATAATGATTGTTCCAACTAAAGCACCAATGAAACTCCGGAAGACATCACTAGAATGTCTAACTAAAGCGTTGTAGCAAATCCCAATTAAGGTTAAGCTGCAAAGATACGGAATTAGCAATAAAAAAGTAAATACTAAGTAGATGTTTTGTTTTTTCATCTATATGACCCCATTTCTTGTTCCTTATTTTATCATAGATTCGCATGTGATATAATTACCGATAATTGTGATAAAAACAGGGATTAAGATAATGATAGAAAGAGAGAATTAAAGATGAGTAGTGATCCCGGTGCTGGGGATATATTTAGCAAATTAAGAGCTAAATTTCGCGGTGATGAAGATATTGACGGTCAACGCAAGCTAAACAAGATTCTAAATAAATTGCATGAGCAACAAGAAATTAGCGATCGTGAATTTTCGATGATGGAAGGTATTCTAGAGTTCGAGGAAAAAATGGCACGTGAAGTAATGGTGCCTAGAACAGATGCCTTTATGGTTGATATTAATGATGACTTTCAAGAAAATCTAGATAGGATTTTGAAGGAGCCTTATTCAAGAGTACCGGTTTATGATGGTGATAAGGATAAAATCGTTGGTGTTATTCATATTAGAACAGTTTTACGAAAGGCTCATAAGTTTGGTTTTGATAAGCTAGATTATGATCAAGTAATGTTTAAGCCATTATTTGCACCTGAAACTATTGAATTAGGTGAATTATTAGTTGAAATGCAAGAAACACAGAGACAACTTGCTATTTTAACTGATGAATATGGCGGTGTTGTGGGATTAGCGACAATTGAAGATTTAATTGAAGAGATTGTTGGTGATATTGACGACGAAGTTGATAAAGCTGAGGTTCTATTTTCAAAAATTGGTCCAAGAGAATATGTAATTTACGGTAAAATGCCCTTAGCTGATTTTAATGAAGAGTTTGGAACTGACCTAGCAATGGAAAATGTAGATACTGTTGCGGGCTATGTAATTACGAAATTAGGCTTAATTCCAGCTAAAGGAGAAAAGTTAAGTGTCAAGCTCGATAATGGGATGGTTTTGACAACTAGAAGGATGAAGGGCTCACGCTTATTAACTCTCTTGCTTACAATTCCAGAAAAACAAGAAAAGGAAGAAGTTAAAGATTAATGACAAAGTTAACGGATGAAGTGAAAAAAAGACGCACATTTGCGATTATTTCTCACCCTGATGCGGGTAAGACAACGATTACTGAACAAATGCTCCTTTTTGGTGGAGTAATTAGAAGTGCAGGTACAGTTAAAGCACGTAAAAGTGGGCATTATGCAACTAGTGACTGGATGGCAATTGAAAAAAAGCGTGGTATTTCTGTTACTAGTTCAGTAATGCAGTTTGAATATCAAGGTAAGAGAATCAATATCCTTGATACGCCAGGACACCAAGACTTTTCTGAAGATACTTACCGTACTTTAATGGCAGTAGACGCTGCAGTGATGGTTATTGATTCTGCTAAGGGTATCGAACCTCAGACCAAGAAATTATTTAAGGTTGTTAAAAAACGTGGTATTCCGATTTTTACTTTCATGAACAAGTTGGATCGTGATGGTCGCGAACCTTTAGACCTAATTGCTGAATTGGAAGATTTGCTAGGTATTGAAGGCGTGGCAATGAACTGGCCAATTGGAATGGGTAAGCAATTGAAAGGTTTGTACGATATTGCTAATAATCGTGTTGAGCTTTATCGAAAAGATGATGATGACCGCTATTTACCATTAGATGAAAATGGTAAGTTATCAGAGAAAGAACCTTTGGCCCAAGATAGTTTATATCAATCAACATTAGATGATATTGACTTGTTAAAAGAAGCTGGAAATACTTTTGATAAAGAAAAAATTCTCAAAGGAGATCAAACACCAGTCTTCTTTGGCTCCGCTTTGACTAATTTCGGTGTTGAAACTTTCTTAGATAGTTTTGTTAATTTGGCACCAGCTCCACAAGAGCATACTGTTAATGATGATGAAAAATTGGCTGCTGATGATCCAGAATTCTCTGGCTTTGTCTTTAAGATTCAAGCTAATATGAATCCCAACCACCGCGACCGAATTGCGTTTGTAAGAATTGGTAGTGGAGAATTTAAGAAGGGGATTGATGTAACTTTAGCTAGAACTGGAAAACCAGTTAGATTAAATAATGCAACTGAGTTTATGTCTAGTGAACGAGTTCAGGTGTCTGATGCTGTAGCCGGTGATATTGTTGGGCTATATGATACAGGAAACTTCCAAATTGGAGACTCAATTTACGCTGGTAAGAAGAAAATTGTCTATCCGGCTTTGCCACAATTTACACCAGAAATTTTCATGCGTGTAACTGCTAAAAACGTTATGAAGCAGAAGTCGTTCCATAAAGGGATGAATCAGCTAGTTCAAGAAGGTGCAATTCAACTTTATCGAGGCTATGCAACTGATGATTATATTCTTGGTGCAGTTGGTCAATTGCAGTTTGAAGTCTTTTCTTTCAGAATGAAGAATGAATATAATTCGGAAGTTGAGCTTCATACTTTAGGAAATCGTGTTGCACGCTGGATTAATCCTGATCAATTGGATCCTAAGATGTCATCGTCTCGTAACTTGTTAGTGAAGGATAGAGAAGGCGAGCCATTGTTCTTGTTTGAAAATGCATTTGCCGAAAGATGGTTTAAGGATAAATATCCAGACGTAGAATTAACATCAAGATTGTAAGAAAAAAGCCGTGGAAAATTTCCACGGCTTTTTTGAATTGCGATTTTATCGATCACAAGTAATAGAAATAATTTTTCTACTTTTATCAACTGTTATGTCATAAATTCGATCTTCATGAATTAGACGCTTAATAACAAATTCTACTTCATCTTGTCTAATAGGACGTTTATGATTTTCCATAACAATTTCAATCTTATCTACTGTTTCGCTGTATACTACTGTGGTATTACCTAAAGAGTAAACTTTTACGAATTGACTATTAGTAGCTGCTAGTTGTCTTTGGACTAAATCACGGTAGCTATTTGTAACATCAATTAAATGCATCATATTTATAACCTCGATATATAAATGTGTCTTTAAAATCCCAATTTAAGTATAACCTTTTTTGAACGATTTATAAAAAATAAATAAAAATAAGAGCCAAATTGTGTGGCTCTTATTTTCGATATATAATGATTATTTTTCGCTAATCGTAATTTCGTTATCAACTACATCTGCTTTTAACTCTTTAGCGGCTGGATTATCTAATTTGTAGTCAGCTACTTTATCTTCAATTTCTTCTTGAATTGTACGACGAAGCGGACGAGCTCCCATAGATGGATCATAGCCTTTTTCTACAAGTAGCTCTTTTGCTTGAGGAGTAACTTCAATATGAAGACCTTGATCTTTAACCATATTGTTAGTGTTAGCAAGCATTAGGTCGACAATCTTAATTAAGTCCTTCTTATCAAGAGCATTGAATTCAACAATATCATCAAGTCTGTTTAAAAATTCAGGCTTGAAGTATTGACCTAAAGTATTCTTGAATTGTTCTTGATGGCTATTTTCAGCAGCAAAACCTACACTAGCTTCTTTAATTCCTTGTCCAGCATTGGAAGTCATGATGATAATCGTGTCTTTGAATGAAACTGTCCGACCTTGAGAGTCAGTTAAGCGACCATCATCAAGAATTTGTAAGAAGAGGTGAAGTACATCTGGGTGAGCTTTTTCGATTTCATCGAATAAAATTAAGCTGTAAGGATTGTGACGTACTCTTTCTGTTAATTGACCAGCTTCTTCATAGCCGACATAACCTGGAGCAGAACCGATTAATTTAGATACTGAGTATTGTTCCATGTATTCACTCATATCAAAGCGAATCATAGCATCTTCAGTACCAAAAATTTGTTTAGCTAATTGCTTAGCTAATTCTGTTTTACCAACACCAGTTGGTCCTACAAATAAGAATGAGCCTATTGGACGACCTGATTTGTTGAAACCAACACGGTTACGACGGATCGCGCGAGCTACAGTTTCAACAGCTTTATCTTGACCAATTACATTATCTTTAAGATCAGTAGCTAAATTCTTTAATTGGGTCTCTTCTTGTTTTTGTAAATCGCCAACTGGAATATTAGTTTTTTCTTCAACGATCTTATTCATGATCTTTTCAGTAATTTTAGGAGTTTGATCAGGATCTACCTTTTGATCTTTCAGCTTTTCATACTTTTCAATTTGATCACGGTAGTAAGCAGCTTTTTCGTAGTCTTCATTCTTTAAAGCATCTTGCTTTAGACTTTCAGCAGCATCTAGTCTTTCTTTGATCTTTTCACTATCGACATAAGGAATAGTGAGGTTCATTCTTGAACCTGCTTCATCTAATAAGTCAATTGCCTTATCTGGTAAAAAGCGGTCTTGGATGTAACGAGAAGAAAGATCAACTGCAGCTTGAATTGCTTCGTCTGTATAGTGAACGTGGTGGTAATCTTCGTAACGTTTACGAATACCTTGCAAGATTCTAACAGTTTCTTCAGTAGTAGGTTCCTTAACTTCAATTGGTTGGAATCTACGTGCTAGAGCAGAATCTTTTTCAATGTTACGGTATTCTTTAATGGTAGTAGCTCCAACTAGTTGGAATTCTCCACGAGCTAAAGCAGGCTTGATAATATTACCAGCGTCCATACCGCCTTCGGCATTTCCTGCACCAACTAATTCGTGAATTTCATCAATAAATAGGATAATATTATCATTTTGTTCAAGTTCTTTAATTAGTTGTTGCATCCTTTGTTCAAATTGCCCACGAATGCCAGTACCTTGAACCATAGAAACCATATTTAATGAAATAATTCTTTTATCTTGAAGTTTGGCAGGAACAGACCCGTCGACAATTTGTTGTGCTAAACCTTCAACAACTGCGGTTTTACCAACACCGGCTTCTCCAATAAGAACTGGATTATTTTTAGTACGTCTATTTAAAATTTCAATAACGCGGGCGATTTCCTTGTCACGACCAATAACTGGATCGATTTTACCTTTTTTTGCTAGGTCGGTTAAATCTGTACCATATTGATCTAATAGTGACTTTTGACCACCGTTATTTCCACCGCGGCGTCCGCCGCCCATTTGCATACGTGGATCTCTGCCTTGAGGATTATTTTGTTCATTGTTATTGTTATTATTTAAGGCGTTGAATAAATCATCAAAATCGCCAAAAAATGCATTGTTATTCATGTTATTATTTTGTCCTTGTTGATTTTTCAATTCTTGATAGCATTGTTGACATAAAGAAATTTCACGGTCTTGTCCATTTACATTTGTGTAAAGATGAATGGAAGCAGGACGTTCATGACAGTTATCACATAACATTAATAATTCCGCCTTTCTTATAATATTCAGGCTATATTTTATCTTAGCACTCTTAACGCTTAAGTGCTAACTTGCTAATATCATAGTACGGATACTTACTAATTGCAAGTAGTAAGACTAGTTTTTTATTCAAAATTGTTATAATAGTTAGAGAATTAAATTTTTTATTAAGATTATGCAAAATTCAGAGAGGAAAGCTATAAGACATGGATTATGAAAAAATATTAGATCAAATCATAAGTGGAGAATTAAAGGAATATAAAGTTAGTCCAAAAGATGCCTTTCAATTCCAGTTAGCCCTTAGAAGCTATGGTAAAAGACAAAGTATAACTGGAATTGCTCAACGTGGGGGAGACATAATTTATACCTTATCTGACAATGAAAATTAAGCACTTTATAATGTAAACATTTACATTTGTGTTGTTTTCATTTTGAAAACATGATAACCTAATAAACGAGTGGGTATAAAACTCCCGATTATTTTTGATTTTAAAGGAGATAATTTAAAATGGAAAAACGCGAATTTCATATTATTGCTGAAACTGGTATTCATGCTCGTCCAGCTACTTTGTTGGTACAAGCTGCTTCTAAGTTTAACTCAGATATTAACTTGGAATACAACGGTAAGTCAGTAAACTTGAAGTCAATCATGGGTGTTATGTCTTTAGGTGTTGGCCAAGGTGCAGACGTAACTATTACTGCTGATGGTGACGATGCTAAAGAAGCAATCGAAGCTATTGCTGACACTATGAAAAAGGAAGGTTTAGCTGAATAATGTCGAAAACTTTAAAGGGAATTGCTGCCAGCGATGGTATTGCAGTTGCACCAGCCTACCTTTTGGTAGAACCTGACCTTTCGTTTTCTAAAACCTCAGTTAGCGATGTTGATGCTGAAGTAGCTCGCTTTAAAAAAGTTGTTGAAGAATCAACTAAGGAACTTGAAAAAGTTCGTGATAAGGCTAAGGAAAGTTTAGGAGCAGAAGAAGCACAAGTTTTTGATGCTCACCTTCTCTTCTTAAGTGACCCAGAATTTACTGGTGCCATTGAAACAGAAATCAAAGATCAAAAAGTTAATGCTGAAGCTGCATTAGATGAAACTGCACAAAAGTTCATCGCCATTTTTGAAGGCATGACTGATAATGCATATATGCAAGAACGTGCTGCTGATGTACGTGATGTTTCAAAGCGTCTTATGGCACACCTTCTTGGTAAGAAATTACCAGATCCTGCAGCTATCGACCATGAAGTTGTTGTTGTAGCTTACGATTTAACACCAAGTGATACAGCTCAACTTAACAAGAAATACGTTAAGGGATTTGTAACTGATGTTGGTGGTAGAACTGCTCACTCAGCAATCATGGCTCGTTCATTAGAAATTCCAGCTGTTGTTGGTACTGAAAGCATTACTAAAGATGTTAAAGACGGCGATATGCTTATTGCTGACGGTTTAGATGGAGATGCTATCATCGATCCAACTGATGCTCAAATCGAAGAGTACACCAAAAAGGGTGAAGCCTTCGCTAAGCAAAAGGAAGAATGGAAGAAGCTTAAGAATGAACCATCTGTAACTGCTAACGGTAAGAAGTTCATTATTGCTGCTAACATTGGTACTCCTAATGATATGAAGGGTGTAAAAGAAAACGGTGCTGAAGCAATTGGTTTGTACAGAACTGAATTCTTATACATGGATTCAAAGGACTTCCCATCTGAAGAAGCTCAATTCGATGCTTACAAGAAAGTTATCGAAGACATGGATGGTAAGCAAACTATCATTAGAACTTGTGATATCGGTGGTGACAAGCACTTAGACTACTGGGATCTTCCAGAAGAAATGAACCCATTCCTAGGTGTTCGTGCTATCCGTCTTTCTATGCAATACAAGGATATCTTTAGAACTCAATTAAGAGCTTTACTTCGTGCATCTGCATACGGTCCATTAGGAATTATGTTCCCAATGATTGGTACTTTAGCAGAATTACGTGAAGCTAAGCAAATCTTAGCTGAAGAAAAAGATAAACTTGCTAAAGAAGGCGTTAAGATCGGTGACGACTTACAAGTTGGTATGATGATCGAAGTTCCAGCTGCAGCAGTGTTAGCTGACCAATTTGCTAAAGAAGTTGACTTCTTCTCAATTGGAACTAACGATTTGATTCAATACACTATGGCTGCCGATCGTGGTAACGATAATGTTTCTTATCTTTACCAACCATACAACCCATCTGTTTTACGTTTGATTAAGCACACTATTGATGGTGCTCATGAAAATGGTATTTGGTGTGGTATGTGTGGTGAAGCTGCTGGTGATGACATTATGTTCCCAATTCTTTTATCAATGGGACTTGATGAATACTCAATGAGTGCAACTTCAATCTTACGTATCAGAAGTTTGATGAAGAAGATCAATACTGAAGATATTAAAGAGTTAGCTAATAAAGCTTGCTTCGTTTCAGAAACTGCTGATGAAAACAAGAAGCTAGTTGAAGAAACTATGAAGAAGCTTAACATTATTGACTAGTTAAAAAGAGTACGTAAGTACTCTTTTTTTCTTGCATAACTTCACACAAACTTCATTATTTGCTGATAAAGTATACTTGTAAGCTAATAAAAAAGAAATTTGATTACAACTTACAAAAAACAAGTATTTGTGATACAATATTTGTTGTAAGTGAAACAGTAGTTATTTTTCTACACGCAAAGGAGTGTGGAGTTAAGTGTTAAATTTATATACATCACCAAGTTGTACTTCATGTCGTAAGGCTAAAGCATGGTTAAAGGAACACGATATTTCATTTAAAGAAAGAAATATTTTCGCCAACCCATTAAATAAAGATGAAATCATGCAAATTTTACGAATGACTGAAAACGGAACAGAAGAAATTATTTCTACTCGTTCTCGTACTTTTCAAAATTTAAAGATCAATTTAGACGATCTATCAATTGATCAATTAATTGATCTTGTTGAAAAGAATCCAAGTCTATTAAGACGTCCGATCATCATGGATGACAAACGTTTGCAAGTAGGTTATAACGAAGACGAAATTAGAAGATTTCTTCCTCGAAAGGTACGTCGCTTAGAACTCGAAGAGATCCAAGCAATGACTGCTGATTTTTAAATAAAAAGTTGTAAAAACGTTAGCTTTTTTAAGCTAGCGTTTTTATATGAGTAAGAAAATAGGTTACAATGTATTAAAGACAGAGACTTCGAGGTGATAATAAGTGGAAGTACACAGAATAAGTGAAAATACCATTCGTGTAACAATGGATGCAGATGAACTTAAAGAGCGTGGAATAACAATGCTCGATTTGTTAGGAAACAAAAGTCAAATTCAACATTTCTTCTATCAAATTTTAAGTGAAGTCGATACAGATCATACTTTTGCTAAAGGCGATCCAGTTACTTTTCAAGTTATGCCAAGTAGTTCTGGGTTAGAATTACTTATTTCCAAAGTACCAGATAGCGATGATGATACTAGTGACAATCCTAATGATCAATTACGTGATCTGTTAAAAGGATTGGGAGCTGGAGCAGAGGATGATCAACGCAAAACTGAAATCAACAATGATCAAGATAAATTAGTTAGCGATAATCGCCGAGTCTTTAAGATTGATAGTATTGATTTAGTTGCCGCCTTAGCTGATGCGTTAAAAGTTGAAGGATTAGCATCTAGTCTATATACATACCATCATGAATATTATTTGGATTTAGCATATTTGGATGACAATTATGTAGAATTAAAACCTGAGGATACTTGGGTAATTGCGAATGAGTATGGAAATGGAATGACAGAGAAACAATTCCAAAGAATAAAGAAAAATGCTAAATGCTTAATTGGCCAAGATGCATTAGGAAATTTAAGACAATATTTTGACTAAAAATAAAAGGAGATGAAAAAAATCATCTCCTTTTTGCGTACATAATATTGGGCGATAAAATGTATGCTGCTATTTTAAATAAAAAACTAGTTTTAGCGGTTAATGAGGCAGAGCAAGTTAGTAAGGGATTAAAGATATTGAATCGTGATTATTATACTTGTCCCTCTTGCAAACACAGAATGATTTTAATTATATCAGAAGAAAAGATGCCATTTTTTAAGCATTTTCATTAATTAAAAGGGACAGGTGAGAAAGAGGAACATTCGCAAGCAAAGAATCTTTTATGCACAGCCTTAAAAGCAAATGGAATACAAGCAGACGTTGAAGTTACGCTTTTGGATCAACAATTAAGGGCAGATGTATTAGTAGCTAATAAATTGTCTTTTGAAGTGCAGTGCGCTCCATTAAGTGAGGCAGAATTTAGTCATCGTCATAATCTTTATAAAAAGTTACATATAAAAGATATTTGGATTGTGGGGAAGAGACATTATTTGAAAAATAAACTTAACCACTCTCAAGAAATTTTCCTAAGATATAGTAGAAAATGGCAATGGTATTACTTAGAGATTAACCCTTTTAATTGTGTAATTACCTTGAAATATAATATTTTGAAGGCTGCACTTAGCACAGAAGTTGAATATGCTGTTAAGACATTTCCACTAGATGAAAAAGGCATTTTTGACTTATTTACTTTTACTCCATCTGGAAAAGTAAAGTCAAAGTTTTCTCGTATCCAGGATCAAAAATTATATTTACAAAAGCAAATTGCTCAGAAAAGTAAGCTAGGATTAGAAATTGGCGCTCTATTATATCAGTTGCACTACTCTGTAGTAGATATACCTAATGAATTGTTTTCCAAATTAAGGGAGCCTAAAGAACAAAGCCCAATAATAATTTTTCTACAAAAAAAGCTAGATGAATTCAAAATCATCTAGCCTAATGAATTACAATAAGCGTAAACTATTATCACTACTAGTCTGTTTATCCCCAGCGATTGCAGACTCAATTTCTTCACGATTTGCGCAACCTTCGATCATCATTCCTGAGTCTCCACGATCATCATCATAGTTAAAGATAATCGTTGTTGGAGTAGTTACAACATTTAAATCGTCAGCAAGTTTTAAATCCTTCTCCATTGAAAGTTTAATGTAATTTGATTCACGATTCTTTTTGAAGTTCTTAAGTGGAACATCTAAAGAATTTAGAACCTCATTTACAAGCTTTGGAGAATAAGTTTGGCCCAGATCATTAATTGCATGTTGCAAATTAATGATATATTGTCTGGCTTTTTTATTACCTACGATTAATTTTAGGGTGTGATAATCTTTGGTCGCATTATAAGCACTTTGACTAAAAGTGTTAAAAACCTCGACATTGTTTGAAGAAAGATGACGAGCTTTGATATCGTTACGAATTGTGTTCATAGTAGTCATGGGAATAAAGTGGTAAGAAATATTTTGATTGTAACCACTGACTGCAGCAATTATTTCCTGTTCATTTTGATAACAGTTAATCCCAATCGGATTAACAAAGAAAAATATTTCAAACATTTTGTTATTTCCTCCGTCCAAGTTCATGAATACTGTATCAGAAATTGGACGAAATGGAAAAAATTTTGTTTTATTTTTTGTGTTCCCAGGCACGTTGCACTTTACTTTGGTTAGTATTTTCTTTATTAGCTGTAAAATTAAATTGTTTTTCTAATTCAGCAAGTACTTTTTTAATAGTATCAGGATCATCATTTTCTATTTCTAATTCAAAATCGTAGTAGCCATCCGGAAACTCTGTTAAGTCTAAAGTCAGTTCGCAGTTTTCTGGTCCAGTAGCTAATATTCTACGAGTTTGACTCCAAGAAATTAACTTTAAAGAATGAATTGCTTCATTAGAATAATGTTTTTGTAGATAGTCACCAACATCACCGCCAAATAAGAAGAAGGTACCTTCGTATGCACTTTGGGTCATTTGCTGTGCTTGTGCTACAGAGAGCAAATCGTTGATTTCAACTCGTTCGCTATATTTCTTTTCTTTAGGATTTGTTTCTTTGACTTTAATAGTTTGTTCTGCATGATCGACAAGAATTCTAACTCTGAGGCTGGCATCACTATTTTTGAGATCAAAATCAGGTGTATCAAAGTAATAGTTTTTTTGAATAAAATCTGATTTAGCTGTGAATGCATCACGCATTTTTTCATAGGTTTCTTTATCTAGGAGTGTTTTTGATTCAATTTCTAAATTTTTACTCATAATTTTATCCTTTCACTAGTTAATGTTATCCCTCTCTATGGTAGAATAATTTTGTTTGAAACGGAAAGGATTTATACATGAAAGATTGGGATTTATTTTTATGGCCTTATCAACAGGCCGTTTCTGAATTAAAAGTTAAATTTCGATCACTTAGGCAAAGTTTTTTAAACAAGGGTGAGCATTCGCCGATTGAATTCGTGGTCGGACGCGTAAAAACAGTCGATTCAATTAAAGAAAAAATGACACGGCGAGTAATTGCTCCTGATGTCATTGAAAATGATATGCAAGATATTGCTGGTATTCGGATTATGTGTCAATTTGTCGATGATATTTATCGAGTAGTTGATTTGATTCATGAGCGCCAGGATATGCAGGTAATTGAAGAAAGAGACTATATTCAAAACGCAAAGCCGTCGGGATATCGTTCTTATCATATGGTAATTGAATATTCTGTCTTTTTACCAGATGGACCAAAGAAAATTATTGCTGAAATTCAAATTCGTACCTTAGCAATGAATTTCTGGGCAACGGTAGAACATACGTTGAATTATAAATATCAAGGGAAGTACCCAGAAGATATTTCTAAGCGACTTAAAACAACAGCTGAAGCTGCTTATAAGTTAGATGAAGAAATGTCATCAATCAAAGATGAAGTGCAGGAAGCACAAAGAATTTTTACTAAATCTAAAGGAAAAGAGCAATAATGAAAGTCGCACTCGTTTATAATAATAAAGTTGAAACCTTAGCAGTAGTTAAGGCATTGGAAAAATTACTGGATTCAAGAAAGATTGAAATCGATCCAGAAAATCCCGATGTGGTCATTACAGTTGGTGGAGATGGAACACTAATTTCAGGATTCCATAAATATCAAAATCTAGTTGATAAAATAAGATTTATTGGTGTGCACACCGGACACTTGGGTTTTTATACTGATTGGCGTAATTTTGAAATTGGTAAGATGGTAGATAATTTAACTAAAAAGCAACCATCTTCTGCTTCTTATCCATTGCTAGAACTAATAATAACTACAGGTTCTGGAGAAAAGAAAAAACTCCTTGCTTTAAATGAAGCGACTATTAAACGAGTTTCAAAGACTTTAAAGGCTGATGTTTATATTAGAGATCAATTTTTTGAGAGCTTTAAGGGTGACGGATTATGCGTTTCGACACCAACAGGATCTACTGCTTATAGCAAATCTTTAGGCGGAGCAGTTATTCATCCCCGGTTAAAGGCTTTACAAATGACTGAAATAGCTTCAATTAATAATCGTGTTTTTAGGACACTATCGTCACCAATTGTAATTGCTCCTGATGAATGGATAACGATTAGACCAGAAACTGGTAGTGACGATCATTATGTGGTTACATACGATGGTTATGAATTTAATCATAAACATATTAAGAAGATTGAATACCGTATTTCTCAACATGTTATTCGCTTTGATAAGTATCAGCACACACACTTTTGGAATCGTGTAGAAGATGCCTTTATTGGGCAACCTAAAGATAAATAAAAATGCAATATTTTAAATTAAAATTTGAAAATGAAACACCTCAGAAATTGGGGCGTTTTTTGTTAAGAAATGGTTTTTCGAAGAGAGCATTAACCAATAGTCAGCATCACGGCGGGATGGTTTTAGTAAATCATCGTCGACGTTATACTAGTTATCTTTTACATACTGGAGATGAAGTAATCTTTATCCTAGGCGAAGAAAAAGAAAATCAATGGTTAAAACCATCTGCTAATAAGCTCAAGATCGTTTTTGACCAGCATGACTATTTAATTGTTAATAAAGACGCTGGTGTTTTATCGATTCCGTCTCGTTATGAAGATAATGATGCAGTAGTAAATCGTCTGCTATCTTATTTTCAAAAGAACGGTCAAAAAGATCTTAAACCGCATATTATTACTAGGCTTGATCGAGATACGTCAGGATTAGTTTTAGTAGGAAAAAACGCAGTTGCTCATGCTCGTTTTAGCAAAATGGGAAAGGATTGTTTTATCAAAAAATATCATGCAATTGTACATGGTAATTTTGAAAAAAATCAGGAAAAGGGAGTGATTGATGCTCCGATTGGAAAGCTGGATACTGGGGTTAAACGAGGGATAGTTGCTACTGGGCAGCGCTCAATTACAAAATATCATGTTTTGGATCAAGTTGAGGGTGCAAGCTTAGTAGAATTGCAATTGTTGACAGGAAGAACTCATCAAATCAGAGTCCATATGCAGTATCTGGGACATCCCTTGTTTGGAGATCCATTGTATGGAATTCAAGATGACTTTAAACGACAGGCACTGAATTGTTTTTACCTCGAATTTGATGATCCTTTTTCAAAAAAGAAACAACATATTGAGATTTCTGATCCAAATGATATGAAAAATTTGTGGAAGAGCTTAATAAGCGAGAAATTATAAATATAATAGCCAAATACATTGACTATTGAAACCGCTTTACATAGAATTGAATATAAGAAGTGTTAATACTATCCTAATATAGAAAAGAGGATCACTTGTATGTATTATTCAAAGGGAAACTATGAAGCTTTTGCAGATACGAAAAAGCCAGCAGATGTAGATAAAAAATCTGCTTATATTATTGGTAGTGGATTAGCTGGTCTTTCAACAGCATTCTTCTTAGTTAGGGATGCAAAAATGGCCGGTGATAAAATTCATATTTTAGAGGAATTAGACGTTGCTGGAGGATCATTAGACGGAACTAAACGTCCTAATGCTGGATTTGTAGTTCGCGGTGGTCGTGAAATGGAAGATCACTTTGAATGTATGTGGGATATGTACCGTTCTGTTCCATCCTTGAGAATACCAGGAGCATCTTACTTAGATGAGTATTACTGGCTTGATAAAGAAGATCCTAACTCCTCAAACTGTCGTTTAATTCATAAACGTGGTAATGAATTGCCAACAGATGGTCAGTATCAATTAGGTTCTCATGCTAGTGAAATTGTTAAGTTGATTTTGACGCCAGAATCTGAAATTCAAGGAAAGACGATTGAAGAATGGTTCTCACCTGAATTTTTCGAAACTAATTTCTGGACTTATTGGTCAACAATGTTTGCTTTTGAAAAGTGGCATTCTCTTTCAGAAATGAGACGGTACTGCATGCGTTTCATCCACCATATTGATGGGTTACCAGACTTTACTGCTTTGAAATTCAATAAATATGACCAATACGATTCTATGGTAAAGCCACTACTTAAATACTTAAAGGATCATGGTGTTAAGTTTGAATATGGTGTTCAAGTAGAAAATGTTTTGGTTGATCACGAAGGCAATGAAAAGGTTGCTAAAAAGATTGTCATGAAGAAAGATGGCAAGCAAGAAGATATTGATTTGACTGAAAATGATCTTGTATTTGTGACTAACGGATCGATTACTGAAAGTTCAACTTATGGTAATCAAACAACTCCAGCTCCAATTACTCATGCTAAAGGTGGTTCATGGAAATTATGGGAGAACTTGGCTAAGCAAGACCCAGCATTTGGTCATCCTGATGTTTTTAGTGAAAACTTGCCAGAGAAGTCGTGGTTTGTTTCCGCAACGACAACCTTGAAGAATAAGAAAGTAGCTCCTTACTTTGAAAGATTAACTAAACGTAGTTTATATGATGGAAAAGTAAACACTGGTGGCATTATCACAGTTACTGATTCTAACTGGGGCTTAAGTTTTACTATTCACCGTCAACCTCACTTCCCAACTCAAAAACCAAATGAAATTGTAGTTTGGATTTATGCTTTATATTCAGATACTGAAGGAAATTATATTAAGAAGAAGGTTGTCGACTGTACTGGTCAAGAAATTGCTGAAGAAATGCTTTATCATTTAGGCGTTCCAGAAAGTGAAATTAAAGAACTTTCTTCAGAAGAAAATATGAATACTGTTCCAGTATATATGCCTTACATTACAAGTTACTTCATGCCTCGTCATGATGGTGACCGTCCAGCAGTTGTTCCAGAAGGATCAAAAAATTTAGCATTTATTGGTAACTTTGCAGAAAGTCCTACTAGAGATACTGTATTTACTACAGAATATTCAGTTAGAACTGCAATGGAGTCAGTTTATACCTTGCTTAATGTAGATCGTGGAGTACCAGAAGTTTGGGATTCTGTCTACGATATTCGTGAATTACTCCGGGCAATGTACTACATGTCTGATAAGAAGAAGTTAGCAGACCAAGAGATGGCTTTACCTGAAAAATTAGCTGTCAAAGCAGGGATGAAGAAGATTAAAGGAACCTGGATTGAAGAATTGCTGGCAGAAGCAAACTTGATTTAAAGATGTAACAATTTATTTTAATGAGAATTAAGAAAATAGGCGATGGTGTAGTGCTATCGCCTATTTTTATTGCTCTATTTCTTTAAACATAGAAACTAATGTTTTTCTAAGTAAAGGATCATGTGCATAGATATAAGTTCCTTTAATTCCCCGTTTAAATAAAACATTTAAAGAATTAAGAACCATTCTTTCTTCTAAATTCTTAATTTCATCAGGATCAGTCAAATCTTTTCTTTTTTTGAACATTTCGATATCGGTAATTTTATCTAGGTTAACTTGAATTTTATTTTGATTAGGCAGCTGACTGATTGGTGGCCCAATAATAATACCGGTATAGTTTAGATCAAAACCCTGGCATGTGTAGATTGATCCTACTTCATTAATAGTTTCTGGAATTTCTGCCCAAGGTGTAGCCGTGTAGTTATATTGATCCCATGGCATTTTAAATTTACCTTCGTGGATATAATGCTTACCACCGTCTAAGGTTGAGGGATAACCTGATGTAGAAAGAATTCTGCTTAATCCTACTTCATTATTTCGCTTAACTATTTCTTTTCTCATTTCTTCAGCATCTTTAAAAATACGAAAATCATAATTTTCAATTGCATTTTCAGGAATAGGTTTAATAATTTGGTTTTCAGTGAAAGAATTGAACCAATCTATTAAATCTGGCGAAGCATTCATTCTAAATTGATGTTTTAAATAATATGTTTGATGCGGATAGAGCTTGGTAATTTTTTCTAAGCGGTCTTTTGTCCAGAGAGTTTTCATTTTTAAGACTTGGTAAGGATCAAAGACGAGAACCACTATCTTACTTCTTTTGATGATTTCTACTAATTGATTTTCGTGATAAAAATTGTTGTAGTGATCAGGCTTTGAAAGGAGTAGATGTGCTTCATCGATAATGACTACATCGGCTTTTTCATTTTTCTTATCCAGTTGATTGATAAAACTAGTTGGACGTTGAAAGTTTTTCTTTAATAGTTCTGGTAGTTCACCCGCAATTTGACGGTAAACCTTAAGAATTTCAGGGTGATTAACAAGAAAATAGTTATTGGTCTGGTAGAAATTACTATTTTTGTTATGTCGCATTTTTTGAATTTGATCAAAAAGGGAAGAAAGAACTACGCTTTTTCCCGTACCAGCATCCCCATAGATAGTAAAAACAGCTGGAAAATTTTTATGAAGATGTTGGTCAGTAAAATTAAGAATTTGAGAAATTAAATTTTTTTGTTCTGTTGTTAATTCTTTGAATGGTGAAAGTTTATCAGTTGCTTTGTTTTGCATTGAATTTTATTCACTTCTTTCTGAATAAAGAAAAGCCATGAATAATCATGGCTAAATATAAATTATTTATTTTAGATAATCAGATAAATAGTTTAATTTTCTTCAAATAATACTCGTGTAGCTTCAGGAACAGGAATATCTTTTTGAAGTGGAGTTAAACTACCAATTTCGGAGTTTCTACGATATAAGGTAGCATTATTAGTATTTTGGTTAGCTACAACAAGGTATTTTTCACTCTTATCCCAGTTAAAGTCACGTGGGAATGAACCAAAGACAGAAACTCTTTGTGTTAATTCAAGTTCGCCATTGTCTAAAACTTTGAAGACTGTAATTGAATCGTGACCACGATTAGAAACGTAGATGAATTTTCCATCTTTAGAAATTCTAATTGCTGCAGCGCCATTATGTTCAGTGAAGTTATCAGGGATGGTCTTGTAAGTTGCAACATTTTCAATTTCCCAGGTATTTTCGTTTAAGTGCGCAACATTAACTTGGCTGGATAATTCGCCAACAATATACATAGTTTTACCATCTGGTGAGAAGGTGATGTGACGAGTACCGAAACCTTTCTCCATTTGATAGCGAGCAAGATGTTTTAGCTTATCTCCGTCTAACTTATAAAAATCAACTGCATCAATTCCCAAGTCACATGAAACTAAGTTGCCAGCAGGGGTCTCATCAAAGAAGTGTGGGTGAGCTTGATCTTGCTCAACTCTTGGTCCATGTCCTTCATGCTTGTCATTGGTAATAAAAGTTAATTTTCCGTTTTCGTCGTAAGAAAATACGTTAATAGTTGCTAAATGATAGTTTGCAGTAAAAATCAAATGCTTTTCTGGATCAACGCTAATATAACAAGGTGAAGCACCATCATGAAGATAAACATCTAATTGCTCTGCTTTTCCATCTTTAATTCGGTAAGAAGCAATTCCACCTTGATTATCTTTTTGGATGATAGTAAATAATAAATCACCGACTAATTGAAAATAAGTTGGTCGCTCAAGTTCAACAATATTTTTAATATCAGCTAGCTTAATATCAGTTCCATCATTTTCTACATTAGCTGTATAAATTCCTTTTGAGTCATGACTAGTATAGCCACCAAACCAAACTTTCATATTTTTACCTCCTGATAAAAACTTTCCATAACATATTTATTTTCTACCTTTTAACCTAAATAGGCAATTCTAATTAAGTATTATCGACTGGGCAAAGCGATATGGTAAAATTTAATAAAAGAGGTTGATAAAAATGAAATGGAATTCTACAATTACTGCTATCGGATCAGAAGCGTTAGATCCAAATGATAATATCGTAATTTTATTTGATAACAAAGCAACTGATAAATTAAGGGATGTTGCTGTGTTACAAAAGTTTGATCAGGCAACTTCTGTAGAAAAGTTTGTTTTTAAAAAAGATGATTCAATTACGATTGATGGGACTACTTATTTAGCTTTATATGTTGGACCAATGGTGCAAATGAACATGCAGGCGATTGGACATGCAACTTTGGTATTTACTGATGAAGTTCCAAAAAAGCCAATGACAAATGCAATTTATTTAGAAAAAGATCCAAAAGAAAAGATGCCTGAATTTAAGTTAGGCGATTGGATCACCTACGAACATAGATAAGAGGGGAAGCTATGGGTGTAGAAAAACATCATCAGAAGAACAACTTTTTTGTTAAGTGGTTTTTAAACAACCGTTTTAGTATAGCCTTACTTAATATTTTGTTGTTCTTCTTAATCATTTTGGTATTTAACCAAATTTCTTTTGTGTTAAATCCATTTTGGACATTTTTCAATGCAATTTTACCGCCAATTTTGGTTGCATCGATTCAATATTATTTAATGGATCCAGTAGTTGATTGGATGGAAAAGAAATTAAAAGTACCACGAATTATTACAATTATTTTATTATTTGTAATTGTAGTAGGTGGCTTAATATGGATTATTAATACTTTAATCCCAATCATCCAACATCAAACTGATTCTTTAGTAAAAAATTGGCCAGCTTATTGGAAAGACGCGCAAAAGGGTTTTGAGAAAATGATTCGCGATCCACGGCTAAATGGAGTTCGTGGAGGTATTAATCAAGCTATTTCTGATGCTCAGACTAAGATGTTCAAAACCGGTCAAGATAGCTTTAATGTGGCTTTGAGTAATTTATCTTCCGCTGTTAATGTAATTACGATGATTTTTATGACATTGTTAACAGCACCCTTTGTTTTATTCTTTATGTTAAAAGATGGACATCGTTTAAATCCTTATGTAACTAAATTTGCACCTCAAAGATTACAACCAAGTTTTTCAAGCTTACTTAGTGATATTAATGGAGCAGTTGCTTCTTACATTAGAGGTCAAATTACGGTTGCTTTCTGGGTTGGGGTAATGTTTGCTATTGGATATTCTGTAATTGGCCTAAATTACGGAATTACATTAGCTGTCTTAGCTGGGGTTTTAAATATGATTCCTTATTTTGGAACTTTTATTGCCTTTATTCCAGCGATCATTTTAGGACTAATTAGCTCACCAATGATGTTAATTAAGGTTTTAATAGTCTTTGCGATTGAACAAACCCTTGAAGGACGTGTGATTTCTCCATTAGTAATGGGAAATAAGATGAATATGAATCCTGTTACGACTATTTTGTTGTTAATTGGAGCAAGTGCAGTTGCTGGCCTTTGGGGAGTAATCTTTGCAATTCCGGTTTATGCCGTAATTAAAATTATTGTAACTAGACTATTTAATTATTATCGTAAGATTTCTAATCTTTATGATGAGATATCAGCATCAGATGATGATAATCAAAAGGCTAAAGAGTAGAATAAAAATAGAATTGAACGTGGCACTTGCCCTCTTACAGGTGCTGCGTTTTTTTACAAGAGGAGTTTTTTATGACAAATCATGTTGTACTTTACGAACCATTAATGCCAGCAAATACAGGAAATATTGCTCGTACTTGTGCTGGAACTAATACAGTTTTAGATTTAATTGAACCACTTGGTTTTCAAATTGATAATAAAAAGATGAAACGTGCTGGGCTAGATTACTGGGATAAGGTAGATATTAGAATGCATGATGACTTAGATGCTTTTTTAAGTACTCTTGGTCCGAATGATGAAATGTATCTAATTTCAAAATTTTCTTCCAAAAATTATGCTCAGGTAGACTATACTGATCCTGATAAAGATTATTATTTTGTTTTTGGTAAAGAAACTACGGGTTTGCCAGAAACGTTTATGAGAGAATATTATGACCGTAATTTAAGAATTCCTATGTCTGATAATATTCGCTGCTATAATTTATCTAATTCAGTTGCGATGGTTCTTTTAGAAGCTTTAAGGCAGCAAGGCTTTCCAAATATGGAAAAGAGTCACCATTATGAAAATGATAAGCTAAAAGATAACTATAATCGTCCAGAACGATATGAAAGAAATTTAGGAGATAATTAAAGATGGATTTTAAAAATATGACCCCAATTGTAGTGCGTTCTTTTCACTACGATTTAAACGATGAGCAAAAGGTAAAAAATGAAGTTAATGTTTCATTGAGACAAGTCTATCAAGATTTAGATGATGGTAGTCAAGATGAAGGTAAGAATGGCAAGTATTTTGAAATTGCCGTTCCTTTTGAAGTTGCTCCAGCACCTGGTGATTTTACTGTTAGCGGCGTAATTACAAGAGTTGTTCAATTTATTGATTACTTTGGTGACGGTTCAGATTTAGAACCATCTGATTATCAATTGCTTTCTAGACCATTAGTTGAACAAATTGAAACTTTAACTTATGAAATTACACAATTAACATTAGATCATCCTGTTAACTTGAGCTTTAAATCAAACTTTAATGAATTGAATAAAGATGATCGAAATAATAAAGATGATAATTAAAAAGATTGAGAAGGTGTCTTGATGGCTAAAAAGCGAAAACGCAGGACAAAAGGAAGGAAAAAGTCAACTACTAAAAATAAAAAGCAAGGTATGGATTGGGTTATTACAGGAATCATCCTTGTTTTAGTAGCAGTTTTAAGTTGCGTTCACTTCGGCTTATTTAGTCAACAACTAATCAATTTAATTCGCTTTTTTGTTGGGGATAGTCACTACTTAGCTAGCATTATTCTAGGACTATTTGGCTTAGTAATGGTAATTTACGATCAACCACCTCGCTTTACTTTAAAAAGGGGAGGCGGATTAGGAATTTTTTACTTAGGTTTGCTTCTCTGGGAGAGCTCGCGTGTTTTTAATCAGATGATGATTCATCAGGGATTCGTTAACGCTTTTCTAACATCAATTGGAGAGGAATTTTCAAGAGCCCAAATTACAACTAAAGTTGGTGGCGGTTTTATCGGAAGTATGTTTTATCAACTAGTCTTTCCAATTTTAGGAATTGTTGGATCAGAAGTAATTTCTTTATTGATGATGTTAGTAGGCGTACTGATGATCTGCAACGTGAAATTTGCTACTTTGCTTTCTGGTTTTCAAAAGGGATCTCAGCTTGTAATTGAAAAAAATAAGGATGCTGGGAATGCTTTAAAGAGCAAATACAATGATTTAGTTGAGAAACATGAGCAAAATAAGCAAGAAAAATTGAATAATCGTGAAAAACTAACCGATCCTTTAAATGATCATGATTCAACTTTTCCAAGTACAGCTGATTTTACTGATGAACCTTCTTCATCAAATGCAAAGGATAGTGAAAATGAGGCTGAAAGTATGCCTCATTTTGAGCCTAAGATTGAAGTTTCTCAAGAAACAGCTACGCCTGAGCCAGAGGTCCAAGTACCGGCTACTGATGATTTGCCTATTTCACATTCTTATGCTGAAGAAGATCAGAAGATGAAGCAAGAATTACAGAATGTTGATCATGGTGATTTAGAAACTAAGCAAAGTTCCCAGCCTAAGAATGCAAATTATAAAAAGCCACCAATTAATTTATTAGCACCAGTAAAAAGTGTTGATCAGAGTCAAGATAAGGCTTTAATTCAAAAGAATACAGAGGTTTTAGAGTCTACTTTTAAGAGCTTTGGCGTACATGTTATTGTAAAAAAGGCGGTCTTAGGACCAACAGTTACACGTTATGAAGTCCAACCAGCAGTTGGTGTGAAGGTAAGCAAGATTGTAAACTTAGCAGACGATTTAGCTCTCGCTTTGGCTGCAAAAGATATACGTATTGAAGCACCGATCCCTGGTAAGCCTCTAATTGGAATCGAAGTTCCTAATCGAACTACTTCAGCTGTTTCCTTTAAGGATGTAATGCTACATCAAGATACAAAGGCAAAAGATATTTCACTCGATGTCCCTTTAGGTAAGGATGTCGAAGGAAAAGTAATCTCAGCGGATTTACGTAAAATGCCCCACTTATTAATTGCGGGTTCTACTGGATCTGGTAAATCAGTAGCAATTAACACAATTATTACCAGTATTTTAATGAAGTCTTATCCCGAAGATGTCAAGCTAGTTTTAATTGATCCGAAGATGGTTGAACTTTCTGTATATAACGGAATTCCTCACCTACTAATTCCGGTTGTTACTGATGCAAAACTGGCAACAAATGCCTTACGTAAAACAGTTAAGGAAATGGAAAGACGCTACCAGCTTTTTGCTGCGGGCGGCGTTCGTAACATTACTGAATATAATCAAAAGGTAGATGAAAATAATGCTGATAAAAGTAATTCAGTAATGGAAAAATTACCATATATTGTAGTAATTGTTGATGAGTTAAGTGACTTAATGATGGTTGCAGGTCATGATGTTGAAGATGCAATTGTTCGTTTAGCTCAGATGGCACGTGCAGCAGGAATCCATATGATTTTAGCAACCCAAAGACCAAGTGTTGATGTTATTACTGGTTTAATTAAGGCTAACGTTCCATCTAGAATATCTTTTGCTGTTTCAAGTGGTGTAGATTCAAGAACTATTTTGGACCAAGTTGGTGCAGAAAAGCTTTTAGGACGCGGAGATATGCTCTTTTTACCAATAGGCGCTGCAAAGCCAGAACGTGTTCAAGGAGCCTTTATCTCTGTAAATGAAGTGGAAAAAATAGTATCGTGGGTAAAGGACCAACAAGAAGCTGTCTATAACGAGGATATGATTCCTTCGAAAAATGATTCAGACAGTCAAACAGAGAGTGAAGATGAGCCTGAAGATGAATTCTATGATCAGGCAGTAGCTTTGGTAAGAAAACAACAGTCAGCAAGTGTTTCAATGCTTCAGCGCCGATTTAGAATTGGGTATAATCGTGCTGCAAGAATTGTTGACGCAATGGAAGCTAAGGGGATAGTAGGTCCTTCTGAGGGATCTAAACCTAGACAAGTACTTATTCCATCAGAAAAGGACGAGGATCAGTAATTATGACGAATATTAGAATTGACCATAATTTAAAATTTAAAACAGCCACGCTCGGCTGTTTTTTGCGTTTACCATTAGATAAGAAAACGTTGGCTTTGGCAAATATCTTAGCCTGTATGCAAAGTAACGCTAGTAAGGCGTTTCCCGGAATTAACGTACAAGCGAGAACATTTTCAAACCTTTATAACGCAAGTTTGCAGGTTTTTCCGGAAGTATTTGGAAATCAAATTGTGGTTTTTTACACTATAAATTTTGTTGAGCCAAGAGAAATTCTAGATCCTGATTATAATTATCAGGTAGTAATGGATGCCTTTTTTAAGGTGGTAAAAGAGCCACTTTTTGATGGTCAATTATTAGAATTGGCAAAAAGACAGCTTGAGCAGGAAAGAAAACAATATTATGAATTGCCAGCAAATTTTGCTTTAAGTGGTTTCTTTAATAATTGGTATCGAAGCACTCCGAACTATCAAGATAGTGTTTTTGGGGATGAAGAAACTTTAAAAAATGCTAGCTTAGAAGAAGTTAAATCGTTTTTTGATACTTTGAGAAATGCACCTGCATTTTGCTTGGGTCAAGCTCAAGATCCTGACAGTTTGACTGATTTAGTGCAGCAACAAATTGATTGGGCAGGATATTTTGATGATTTTGTAGTTCCAACGCTGTCTATTCCTACAAAGGAAGATCCAATTGAAAAAGAAATTCAGTTTAAGAGTGAACAAGCTCAACTTTTGATTGGATATGGCTATGATCAATCGCTTCCGGTGCATTTTAAACAATTTGGCGGCTTATTTTTGGGAGAATATCTTGCTGGAGATGAGTCATCTAAATTGTTTACTGAAGTTCGAAAGAAATTAGGCGCCGCTTACGCAATTGATGCTACTAATTACGTTAATAATTCTCTTTTCTTAATAAGTACAGGAATTTCTAAAGATAAGATTACAGCTGCCACTAGAGCAATTAAAAGCAGTGTAAAAGCTGTTCAAGAAGGTAAGGTAGACGAAGATACCTTTGTAAAGGCGAAGGCAGCTTTAAAACGTAATTATCAAATAAGTACTGATCGTCAAGATTTAATTTTGATTCAAATGTTGGCAAACGCTCTTAGAGGACGCGATTATACTTTTACTCAGCGAATCAGCGATGTTGATAGATTTAAGATAGAAAAATTAGTTGAATTTAGCCAAAAATTGTACTTTAACGAAAGCTATTGTTTAAAATGAAAAAATTAGATGTAACAAGCAGAGAATATAAGTCTGGATTTCGAGCAAAGGTAATTAGAAGGCCACTTTTTACTCAAAAATTTATGGGAATTATTGTAGATTTTGGTGGGAGTGATCCACAAAAGTTATGCGGTGGAGCTCATTTTTTAGAACACAAACTATTTACTAAAAAAAATGGAGATATTTCCCAACGATTTGAGGCAATTGGGGCATCAACGAATGCCTTTACTACATACAATGAAACAATGTTCTATGCTAGCTTTACAGAGCATTGGCGGCAAGTTTTACCCCTAATTTTTGAGTTAGTTGGGACAACACACTTTACTAAGAGTAATGTTTCTAAAGAAGCCAAAATTATTGCTCAAGAACTAGCAATGTATCAAGATGATCCTAACTGGCAAGTAAATTATGAATTAATGCAAATGATGTTTCCAAAAACGAATCTGGCTGAAGATTTAACTGGTACCAAGGCTAGTCTGAAGAAAATGACGCCAGATATTTTACAAGAAATTTATGATGATAATTATGTCACCAGCCGGATGGAATTTGTTGCATGTGGGGGATTTAGCGAAAATCAAACAAAAGAGATTCTACGTGAAGTGGGAAAGCTTGAAAGTAAGTACCTAACTTCTAAAAATCTTGCTCCCAAAAAAGTCAAACTTGTAAAGCCGCAAAAGCAGCATAATACAGTTATTGAATCGGATTTAGCCACTTCACGGGTTGGTGTCGGAATTAGATTACCTGATTTTGAAAAGATAGGATTAAAAAATAGCACAGCACAAAGTATTCTTGAAATGATGCTTCAGGCTAAATTAGGAGTAACTAGTCCTTGGTTTGAAAAAATGCAAAAGCAAGGAATTTTAAATTCACCAATGGAACTTCAAGTTTCTTATACTACAGAAGGAAACTTTGCTACAATCATTGGCGCTTCTAATAAACCAGATCTATTTTTAGAAAACACTAAAAACCAACTTTTAGAAGTCCCTATATCTGAAGATGCGTTTGTATTTCAAAAGAAAGAAGCTTTGGCTCAAACAATTAGAGAATTTGATGATTTGAGTACAATTGCGATTGAAGAAGCCGAATATGGACTTGAAAATGATGACTTTAATGTAGCAGTGCAAGCAATTCAATCTTTAAGTTTTAATGAATTTTATACCGCAGTTGATAATATTCTAGCTAAAAGTGATATATTTACTACAATTTTAAAAAGCGAAGAGGAAGCTAATTAAATGAAACGTGCAATAATTTTTGGTGCAACAGGAGGAATCGGTAAGACTATTGCAGCTGAATTAGCTGAAAAAGGTTGGTCCTTATATATTCACTATAATAATAGCAAGCAGGATGCTGAAGAAATGGTAAGAGAACTAATTAGTAGGTATCCAGATCAGGAATTCTTTTCATTGAAACTCGATTTTTTAGCTAAAGACGAGGTAATTAAGAAAACGATTTCCAGTCTTTTACCGATAAGTGCCGCTATTTTTACTCAAGGAATTACTAATTATCAGTTTCTTGGCAGTCAAGGATTAGACCAAATAGAAAAAATTATGCAGGTTAATTTGTTAGTTCCGATAAAGATAACGTCGCTTTTAGAATCACAGCTTTTAAAGCGTGAGCACGGAAGAATAGTGTTTATTGGATCTGTATACGGAGGTCAAGCAAGCGCCCTTGAGAGTGTATATAGTGCAAGTAAAGGCGGCCTATCAAGCTTTGTACAAGGATATGCGCGTGAAGTCGCGTCAGCTAACTTGACAGTAAATGTAATTGCTCCTGGAGCAGTAGATACACCAATGAATGCAATTTTTGATGCGGAGACTTTAAATGAAGTGAAAAATGAGATTCCAGCGGGCCGATTGGCTAGACCAGCAGACATATCGTTTTGGGTGGAGAACTTGCTTGATGAACGTTCGGACTATTTGACAGGCCAAACGATTTATGTCGATGGTGGTTGGCTTGTTTAATGGTTGATTAGTTTGGTATACTCATATTTGAATTATTGCAAAAAGTTGAGAGGATATTATGGCAGATATTGGAGATAAATTACGCAGTGCTCGTAAGGCAAAGGGCATGTCGATTGAAGATGTAGAAAAAATAACCAAGATTCAGCGTAGATATCTTACAGCAATTGAAAATGATGATTTTGATCAATTGCCAGGAGATTTTTATGTGAGAGCTTTTATTAGACAATTTGCTGATGTAGTTGGCCTTAATGGTAAAGAATTGTTAGCAGATTATAAGTCTGAAGTGCCTGAGGCAAAACCAGAAGAATATGTTGAAAATTCGATTGATAATAAGAGCGAGAGAATTAAAGAAACTACCAATAATCGTAAAGGTATGTGGCGTAGTTACTTGCCACAAATTGCTACGGTAGTAGGCGTTGTTTTAGTAATTTTAGTAGTTTACATCGTTTATACACGCTTCTTTACTGGAACCGATCAACAATCAGCAAATCAAGCAGAGAATGTAACTGTTTCTTCTTCTCGTATTAAATCTTCAAAATCTAAAACTTCATCTAAGAAGAAATCAACTTCTAAAGCTACAGCTTCAGAAATTAAGATTTCTAGTTTAGGCAATAATAGCTACCGTGTTAGCGGGATGAAGAATGATCGTACTTTAACTTTAGGTACAACTAAAAATGAAGTTTGGGCACAAATTTTAGTTAACGGTTCTTCAGTTTGGCAAGGAACATTAAAAGCAAATGGCAAACATTCTGTTCAATTGCCACAAAATGTAAGTAATGTTTCTGTACAAATGGGGAATAGCGTTTCAACTACTTTGACCTTAGCTGGTAAAAAGGTAAACGCACATAATGCTACTAATCCAGCTTCACCGATGACAGTGAGATTTACTTTTACTGGACAAACTAGCCAAAGCAGTAGCACTCAAAGTAGTGCAACTACTCAAAGTTCAACTACTACAAATACTGTAAATACTCAAACACAGCAAAACCAAAATACTCAAAACACCCAAGGTACACAAAATACGCAAAATAATACGCAAGGACAAACAACTACTAATCAAAACAACGGAGGTCAAAGTAACCGTTAATGAATTTACCAAATAAATTAACTATGTTCAGAATTTTTATGATTCCAGTTTTTATGCTAGTTTTAATTTTTAACTGGCCAGCTGGTGGTGCAACTTTTTTAGGTGCGCATATTTATTGGTCTCATGTATTGGCTGCAGTAATTTTTGCAGTAGCTTCAATAACTGACTTTTTAGACGGACATATCGCTCGTTCAAGAAATTTAGTTACTAACTTTGGAAAATTTGCTGATCCATTAGCGGATAAAATGTTAACTATGACAGCCTTTGTATTTTTGATTTCATTAAACTTAGCACCAGCATGGGTAGTAGCAATTATTGTTTGCCGCGAACTTGCAGTTACTGGTTTAAGATTAATCTTAGCTGAAAATAAGGGACAAGTTTTGGCAGCAAAGATGCCGGGTAAGATTAAGACAACAACTCAAATGTTATCGATTATTTTCTTATTACTTGGCGATGTTTACTATATTGGTACTATTTTATTGTACATTTGCTTAATCTTTACTATTTACTCTGGTTATGATTACTTTAAGCAGAGTGGTGACGTATTTAAAGGCGAAATTTAAGACTAAAAGAAGCAGAAATGCTTCTTTTTTTTGAAAAAAATAAAGAAAAATTACGTAATAAAAAGTAGAGAAATACGATATTGAACGCTAGTTCGTATTTCTCTTGCTTTTAGGTAGCCAAACCAAGTATAATTATTAATAAATGAATAAGGAGGAAGAGATTTGGCTAAAGATGATAAAAAGAAGGCCTTAGATATTGCCTTAAAGAAGATTGAAAAAGACTTTGGAAAAGGCGCAGTTATGCGCATGGGTGAAAAGGTAGACACTCAAATTTCCACTATTCCTTCCGGTTCACTAGCTTTAGATGCTGCTCTTGGAGTTGGTGGATATCCACGCGGACGAATTATCGAAGTATATGGACCAGAAAGTTCTGGTAAGACGACTGTAGCCCTTCATGCAGTTGCAGAAGTTCAAAAACGTGGAGGAACGGCTGCTTATATTGATGCTGAAAATGCAATGGATCCTGCCTATGCCGAAGCTCTGGGTGTAGATATTGACTCACTAATCTTATCTCAACCAAATACTGGTGAAGAAGGATTACAAATTGCAGATACTTTAATTGCTAGTGGTGCAATTGATATTTTAGTTGTGGATTCAGTTGCCGCTTTAGTACCTAGAGCTGAAATTGATGGAGATATGGGAGATTCTCATGTTGGTTTGCAGGCAAGATTAATGAGCCAGGCCTTACGTAAGTTGTCTGGGAATATTTCTAAGACTAAAACTATTGCCGTTTTCATCAACCAGATTCGTGAAAAAGTTGGGGTTATGTTTGGAAATCCAGAAACTACTCCTGGTGGTCGTGCTTTAAAATTCTATTCTACTATTCGATTAGAAGTTCGTCGTGCAGAACAAATTAAGCAAGGTTCAGATGTAATTGGTAACCGTGTTAAGTTAAAGGTTGTCAAGAACAAGGTTGCTCCACCATTTAAAGTTGCAGAAGTTGATATTATGTATGGTAAGGGAATTTCTCAAACTGGTGAGTTAATTGATATGGCTGCCGACAAAGATATCATTAAAAAGGCTGGTTCATGGTATTCATATGGTGATGATCGTATTGGACAAGGTCGTGAAAATGCTAAGCAGTATCTAGAAGAACATCCAGATGTTTACGATGAAGTAAAAGCAAAAGTTCGCGAAGCATATGGTATTGATGCTAAAGCAATTGAAGATCGTGAAAATCCTGAAAAGATTAAGCAGGAAAAGGAAGCAGCAAATAAAGATGCTGCCGATGAAAAAAGCGAAAAAAAATAGTAAACAAATACAATTAAACCTTGGCTTTTAACTGCCAAGGTTTTTTGTATGATTGACATCACTTCACGATACTTTTATTATTAATAATGTGTGAAATAATTCTATAAAAAAGGCGATAGTAAAAGATATGATAAATACAATTTTAGTTCCTGTTGCTGTCGCTATTGTTTCTGTCTTAGTTGGAGGTTGTGCTGGATATAGTATCCGTAAGAATAAATGGGAAACTCAGGCACAAAACGCAGCTCATGATGCAAAACACATCTTGGCAGATGCAGAAAGTAAAGCTAAAGCTGTAAAAGCTGATCTTGCTTCACAAAAAGAAGCTATGAAGAAAGCAGCAGCTGATGCAAAAAAAGAAAAAATCTTGGAGGCACAAGAAGAAATTCATCATTATCGTGAAAGAGTAGATAATGAGCTTAATGAACGTCGACAAGAAGTTTCTAGACAAGAAAATCGCTTACTGCAACGTGAAGATGCTATTGATCATAAAGATAGTTTGCTGGATCAGAAAGATTCACAACTCACACAAAAAGAAAACCAAATTAAAAAATTGCAGGCTCAAGTTTTAGAAAAAGAAAAGAGAGCCGATCAATTAGTGACCGAGCGAGAGCAAAAGCTCTATGAAGTTGCAGAGTTGAACCAAGAAGATGCTAAAAAGATCGTTTTAGATAAACTTTCTGACCAATTGGTTAAAGAAAGAGCGGAAATGATCGAAGAGAGCAACCAACTTGCTAAAGCAAAAGCAGATCATTTTGCTCGTAAAGTAATTGTTGATGCAATTCAAAGTAGTGCAGCAGATACAGTTTCTGAGAAGACTGTTTCAGTTGTTAATTTACCAAGCGATGATATGAAGGGTCGTATTATTGGTCGTGAAGGTAGAAATATTCGTTCATTTGAGGCTCTAACAGGAGTAGATGTAATTATTGACGATACTCCGGATGTGGTTGTCTTAAGTGGTTTTGATCCAATTAGGCGTGAAATTGCCAAGAGAGCTTTAGAGCGTTTAATTAAAGATGGTCGAATCCATCCGGCACGGATCGAAGAAATGGTCGATCGAGCTCGTAAGGAAGTTAATGACGATATTTACGAAGCTGGAGAAAGTGCCTTAATGGAGCTTGGTATTCATAAGATGCATCCAGAATTAGTAAAAATTTTGGGTCGCTTAAAATATCGTACTTCTTATGGACAAAATGTTTTATCTCACTCAATTGAAGTAGGTAAGTTAACAGGTGTGATGGCTGCTGAACTTGGTTTAGACGAAAAAATAGCGGTACGCGCAGGATTATTACACGATATTGGGAAGTCAATTGATCATGAAATCGAAGGCTCCCATGTAGAAATTGGTGTTGAACTTGCACGAAAGTATCATGAACCAGATTTGGTTGTGAATGCAATTGCTGCTCACCATGATGATGTTCCGAAATTATCATTTATTGCGGAACTAGTTGTGGCTGCTGATACGATTTCCTCAGCTCGACCAGGTGCTCGAAGCGAATCTTTAGAAAATTACATTCGCCGATTAGAGCAATTAGAAACGATTGCTAAGGGTCATATTGGTGTAAAGCAAGCATATGCAATTCAAGCTGGTCGTGAGATAAGAGTAATGGTTGAGCCAGATAAGATTTCAGATGCTCGAACTACTATTCTTGCTCATGACATTAGAAATCAAATTGAACAAGATATGGAATATCCTGGTAACATTAAAGTTACGGTTATTCGAGAAAAACGTGCTGTTGCAATAGCTAAGTAAAGACGAATCTTAAGATTCGTCTTTTTTATTTATCGCTTTATTGTGTTTATATTGGGGTGTAGGTATAATGAAAAAAAGAAGTTTAAGAAAGTAGATTGTTATGTTTCAAACAATTGTAAATATATTCTTACTAGTAATTATAACTGCTGCTATAACTCCTTTTATTAGAAAATTAGCTTTTGTTTTGGGTGCAGTTGATAATCCAAATGCTCGCCGGATTAATAAAAAGCCAATGCCTACTATTGGTGGATTAGCAATTTTTGTGGCTTTTAATATTGGAGAATTTGTTTTACTGAGAAAAGATTTTCCAACGCATGAGCTTTTTTCTGTATTGTTAGCATCTAGTGTTATTATTCTAACTGGTTTGATCGATGATATTTTAGAACTAAAGCCTAGACAAAAAATGTTTGGAATTTTTGTGGCATCTTTAGTTGTATATTTCCTTGCTGGAATTAAAGTGAGAGAATTAAGTTTACCTTTATTAGGGCACATTCAATTAGGTTGGTGGAGTTTTCCAATCACGATTTTTTGGATTCTTGCTTTAACAAATGCTGTTAATTTAATTGATGGCTTAGATGGACTAGCAACGGGTGTTACCTTGATTTCACTTGTAACGATGGGAATTGTCGGATTTTTCTTCTTGAAGAGTTGGCAGCACTATGTTCCTATCATGTGTATCATGTTAGCAGCTTGTTTACTAGGATTTTTGCCGTATAATTTTCATCCTGCTAAAATCTTTTTAGGGGATACCGGTGCGCTATATATTGGCTTTATGATTTCGGTGCTTTCCTTGAAGGGATTAAAGAATGTAACTTTTGTATCATTATTAGTTCCTATTCTAATTTTGGGAGTTCCAATTACTGATACAGTTTATGCAATGATTAGACGCAAGTTGAATAAAAAGAATATTTCTCAAGCAGATAAACATCATTTGCATCATCAGTTAATGCGAATGGGATTAACTCATAGACAAACTGTGTTGGCTATCTATGGAATATCACTTATTTTTTCTTTTGTATCGCTTCTTTCCTTGGTTTCACCTAGATGGGGTATTTGGCTGTTAATTCTAGGATTACTATTTGCAGTTGAACTTTTTGTCGAAACAATTGGATTGTTAGGTGAGAAGTATAAGCCACTTCTCCATTTTTTACAGCGAACTATTAACAAAATGGAACGTGCCGATCCTGAAGTAAAAGTACGACGTTTAAATAAAAAGAATACAGACAAAAAAGATTTACGTTAAGGACAACGTAAATCTTTTTTTATTGTTCATGAAAATTTAAATCAGTAACTGGAATTTCGTTAAATCTTTGATCTAGTTTCTTAAATTCTACTTTTCCAGATAATAGGTTGATCAGATCGTCTTCGACTTTTGAAATTTGATCTAGATCTAAATAGATTTGAATGGTTACATTTGTCGTGTATTCTTGATTAGCTATCAAAATCTGATGTTCTTCTAAGTAGTGATTAATCTCATCTACACGATTGTATGGAATTGAGAATTCGATTCGCTGTTGCATAACACATTTAACGACACCAATATTTTGGACCGCTTCAGTGACTGAATTAGAATAGGCACGAATCAAACCTCCAGCGCCTAACTTAATACCACCGAAGTATCTTGTAACAACTGCTGTTACATCCTTTAGTTTCATTAATTGAAGAGCTTTTAACTCTGGAATTCCAGCTGTTCCAGAAGGCTCACCGTTATCACTTGCTTTGACTTGATTATCGTTCAATCCTAGTGTGTAGGCGTAAGTATTATGTGTTGCATCATGATATTTTTTAGAAATTTGTTCAATAAAGTCTTGAGCTTCTTCAACTGACTTAGTACGAGCTAAAGAGCAGATGAATTTACTTTTCTTAATAACTATTTCATGTTGGCCATTTTGGCTAATTGTTAAATAATTTAATTGTTCTGATGACAAAAAAATCGCCTCCGACTGCGTAATTAATATTGGGTGATAAAATGAGCGAATTAAAAGGACGCCAATGGATATATAATCAAAATAACCATAACATAAACGGTGGCGAAACGACAAAAGTTCCGGCAATGATAAAGGGAATTTGCCAACGATGTAATACTCAGTCATTTTTTAGACTGCCAGATGGTCGACGATATTGCCGAGAATGTATTGGAATCGGAAGAATAACTGAGGGAGATAAGCTAGAGAGAAATATTGAAGATAATGATTATCCCAAAATCTTGAATCCTTTAAGCTGGCAGGGGACTTTAACTGAGCAACAAGAAAAAATTTCAAAAGAATTAGTTAATTCTTTTGAAGAAAAACGCGATCATTTAATTCACGCAGTGACAGGTGCTGGTAAGACGGAGATGCTGTTTAAAGTAGTAGAAGCAGCTTTAAAAAATGGGGCACGAATTGCAATTGCAACTCCTAGAATTGATGTGGTTGATGAATTGTTTCCACGATTTCAGGTGGCTTTTGAAAAGGTAGAAATTGGAAAATATCATGGACGTGAATATCATGAAGCAAAAGATGAACAGTTCATTATCTGCACAACACACCAGCTTTTAAAGTTTTATCGAGCTTTTGATTTAATCGTAATTGATGAGGTAGATTCTTTTCCATTTTTTGAAAATAAAATGCTCCATTTTGCTGCTGAAAATGCTGTAAAAAAAGCGGGTTGCACTTTCTTTCTGACAGCAACTCCAGATGAAAAATTATTGAAGCGAGCAAAGAATAAAACGATTAACTATTCTTTGCTTAAAAGAAGATTTCATCAGGGATTATTGCCTGTGCCAAAAGAGAAATACTTTTTTAAACCGTTTATTTCAGCTAAAGGTAAAATTCATCCTACCTTAATTACTCAAATCAAGAAAGTTCTTATTATGAAAAAGCCTCTTTTGGTATTTGTTCCTAGAATTAAAGAATTGCCAATTTATGAAAAGCATCTAAGTACTATTTTTAAAGAAAATAAAATAGTGAGCGTATATGCAGGAGACAAGAATAGACAGGATAAAGTTGCGAAGTTTCGCAAACAAGAGATTGATATTTTGCTTACGACGACGATTTTAGAGCGAGGAGTAACGTTTAAGCACGTTCAGGTAATTGTAATTGCGGCTGATGATCCGATTTATAATACGCCAAGTTTAGTTCAAATTGCTGGACGAGTGGGAAGAAGCGCAGAAGATAGAGATGGATTAGTGATGTTTTGTTATCACAAATATACTAAAAGCATGCGAGAAGCGATGCGACAGATTAGGATGATGAATAGATGAGTAAATGTTTATTATGTAATTCTAATTTCAGGAGAGAAATTAATTATGAAAAATTATTTTTATTTATAAAGCCTACGAAAAAATATACTTGTAATGATTGTTTACAAAAATTTGCCAAGAAAAAGGGAATACTTTGCCTGGGATGCAGTAAAGAAACGAATGCAAAAGGGATGTGTTCAGACTGTATTCGGTGGAGAAAAATCTATGAGAACAAAATGTTAGACAATCGTTCGATCTATCAGTATAATGATGCTTTCCATGATCTTATGGTGCGATACAAAAGATATGGAGACTATGTTTTATGCAATGTATTAGCTGAATTAGTTGATACTTTACCAGAAGCAGATTATTATGTCCCTGTTCCAAGCGCTCCCAGTCATTTACAAAAAAGAGGCTTTGATACCATTTATTCTATTTATCAAAATTTGGTACCACTAACGAAATTGTTGGTTAAGGAAGATACTGAAAAGGCTCAAGGAGAAAAAAATAGGGAAGAGCGTTTATTAACTACTCAAACATTTTATGCAATAAAGAAGAAAAATATTAGTGGAAAAATTATGTTGCTAGATGATATTTATACAACTGGTAGAACGCTGTATCATGCGCAGGATGCACTACTAAAAGCTTATCCTAATTGTAAAATAAATAGTTTTACGATTAGTAGATAAATCATTAGTAAAACCGCTTTCAATTTGCTATACTAGGTGTGTAAAGAAAAACGTCATAAGACGTTGGAAGGAGAATCTACAATGTTAAAATACAATGTTCGTGGAGAAAATATCGAAGTTACTGATGCCTTAAGAGACTATGTTCAAAAGAGATTGACTAAGCTCGAAAAGTACTTCGAAATTAATTCTGATGTAATTGCTCATATCAATTTAAAGGTTTATCCTGATCACACAGCTAAGGTTGAAGTAACTATTCCACTTCCATACTTAGTCTTACGTGCAGAAGATACAACTGATGATATGTACAAGAGTATTGACTTTGTTTCTGAGAAGTTAGAGCGTCAAATTAGAAAATACAAGACTCGTATTAACAGAAAGAGTCGTGAAAAGGGCTTAAAGGACTTCTTCTATGAAGATTTAGAAGAAGAAAAGAAGGCACCTAAAGAATTTGATATTGTTCGTAACAAGCACTTAGACTTAAAGCCAATGAGTGCTGAAGAAGCAGTTTTACAAATGGATTTATTAGGTCACGATTTCTTTGTTTTTGAAGATGCAGATACTAATGGTACAAGTATTGTATATCGCAGAAATGATGGTCGTTACGGCTTGATTGAAACTAACGAATAATTAAAACAATCTTATAAATTAAGAGTCTCTTGAGCAATGGTTTAGCTTAGGAGGCTTTTTCTTGCAATAGTAGGTTTCTCATTTTTCCAAATTAATGTTAAAATTACATAGTATTATTTTAGATTTGTGCACAAAATTTAAACTTAAGGACCGATTAAATGGCTAATATTCTTAAAAAAATTTATGACAATGACAGAAGAGAATTAAAGAAATTTGAAAAATTAGCAACTAAGGTAGAATCTTTAGCAGATGAATATGAAAAATTGTCTGATGAACAATTGCAGGCTAAGACGCCAGAATTTCGCAAGCGTTTAGAAAAAGGTGAAACCCTAGATGATCTTTTGCCAGAAGCTTTTGCGACAGCACGTGAAGGTGCTAAGAGAGTTTTAGGTCTCTATCCTTTCCGTGTCCAAATCATCGGTGGTATTGCTCTTCACTACGGTAATATCGCAGAAATGATGACTGGTGAAGGTAAGACTTTAACTGCAACTTTACCTGTTTATTTAAATGCTTTAACTGGTAAAGGTGTTCACGTAGTAACTGTTAACGAATACTTGTCTAGTCGTGACGAAAGTGAAATGGGACAATTATATAAGTGGCTTGGTTTGACCGTAGGTTTAAACCTTAACTCAATGTCTGCGGATGAGAAGAGAGACGCTTATAATTGTGATGTTACTTATTCAACCAACTCCGAATTAGGTTTTGACTATTTAAGAGACAACATGGTTGTTTACAAAGATCAAATGGTACAGCGTCCGCTAAATTACGCAATTATTGATGAGGTGGACTCAATCTTAATTGATGAAGCTAGAACGCCTTTGATTATTTCTGGACAAGCTGAACAGGCAAATAGTGAATATATTAGAGCTGATCGCTTCGTTAAAACTTTAACTGAAGATAAAAGTGATGACGATGCAGACGATAACGAAGATCATGGTGATTACAAGATTGATTGGCCAACAAAAACTATTAATTTGA
The DNA here is from genome assembly GCF_947539375.1 of Lactobacillus isalae. Classification (NCBI taxonomy): domain Bacteria; kingdom Bacillati; phylum Bacillota; class Bacilli; order Lactobacillales; family Lactobacillaceae; genus Lactobacillus; species Lactobacillus isalae. The sequence continues at coordinate 1,152,108 of NZ_OX443569.1, read as the reverse complement.
CCAATCAAGGAATTAAGAAGGCTTGTGAACACTTTGGTTTAAAGAACTTGTATGACATCGATAATCAAGTTTTAGTTCACCATATTGACCAAGCTTTAAGAGCTAACTACATCATGTTGAAAGATATTGATTACGTAGTACAAAATGGTGAAGTCATGATTGTTGATTCCTTTACTGGACGTGTAATGGAAGGACGTCGCTATTCTGACGGGCTTCACCAAGCAATTGAAGCAAAAGAAGGAGTTAAGATTCAAGAAGAATCTAAGACTCAAGCAACTATTACTTACCAGAACTTCTTTAGAATGTACAAAAAACTTGCTGGTATGACTGGTACGGCTAAGACTGAGGAAGAAGAATTCCGTGAGATCTATAACATGGAAGTAATTACCATTCCAACTAACCGACCAATTGCACGTAAAGATTTACCTGATATTTTATATCCAACTTTAGATTCTAAATTTGAAGCTGTAGTAAAAGAAATTAAAGAACGTCATGCAAAAGGACAACCAGTCTTAGTTGGTACTGTTGCTATTGAAAGTTCTGAACGTTTAAGTCAAATGCTTGATCAAGCTGGCATTCCACATGCAGTTTTGAATGCGAAAAACCATGCTAAAGAAGCTGAAATCATTATGAATGCTGGTCAAAGAGGAGCTGTCACTATTGCTACTAACATGGCCGGTCGTGGTACTGATATTAAGCTAGGGCCTGGTGTTAAAGAATTAGGTGGGTTAGCAGTCATTGGTACTGAGCGTCATGAATCACGTCGTATTGATAACCAACTTCGTGGTAGATCTGGTCGTCAAGGAGATCCTGGTGTAACAAGATTTTATCTGTCTCTAGAAGACGATTTAATGAAGCGTTTTGGTGGAGATCGAGTAAAATTATTCCTTGATCGAATTTCTGATAATGATGATGATAAAGTCATTGAATCACGTATGATTACTAAGCAAGTTGAATCAGCCCAAAAGCGTGTTGAGGGTAATAACTACGATACACGTAAGCAAACGCTACAATATGATGATGTTATGCGTACGCAACGTGAGATTATTTATGGTGAAAGAATGCAGGTTATCTCAGAAGAAAAATCATTGAAACCTGTTTTGATGCCAATGATTAAACGTACGATCGATCATCAAGTTGATATGTATACGCAAGGCGACAAGAAAGACTGGCGTAACGATCAATTGAGAGACTTTATTTCATCAGCAATTACTGACGAAGAAACTACTAAGAAACTTAACATGAAGCACTTAAGTGCCGAAGAACTTAAGAAACGTCTATATAAGATTGCAGAAGATAATTACGCTGAAAAAGAAAAACAACTTGCTGATCCAGAACAAATGCTAGAGTTTGAAAAAGTTGTTATTTTGCGTGTTGTGGATGAACGCTGGACTGATCATATTGATGCGATGGATCAATTACGTCAATCTATTAGCTTGAGAGGATACGGACAACTAAATCCATTAGTTGAGTATCAAGAAGCCGGCTATAGAATGTTTGAAGAAATGATCAGTGATATCGAATTTGATGCCACCCGTCTATTTATGAAGGCTCAAATAAGACAGAACATTAGTCGATAAAAACAAAAAGGGAGGCAGATAATGTCTCTCTTTTTTGCTATTATTAAAGTAAAAATTGATTTATATGATGTGAGGAAATATAAAAATGGAGATTAGTGAAATTCAATCCAAATTAAATGAATTAGATCCTAAGTTAGAGCACTTTAGGAGGTCTCTTTGACTTTGATTCATTAAACGAAGGAATTGCAATCAATGAGCAAAAGATGGCAGAACCTGGCTTTTGGGATAATCAAGAACAAGCACAAAATTTAATTAATGAAACTAACCGGATGAAAGAGAAAAGCGAAAACTTCAAACAACTTGAAGCAAAGTTTGATGATGCACAAACAGCCTTAGAATTACTTAAAGCTGATCCGGATCCTGAATTAAGTGAGGAACTATCTGAAGAGATGGTTTCACTATCACAAAGTTTTCATGATTATGAATTATCATTATTATTATCAGATAAATATGATCAACATAATGCTCTGATGGAAATTCATCCTGGTGCAGGGGGTACAGAAGCTATGGACTGGGCTGATATGCTTTTAAGAATGTATCAGCGCTATGCAGCTAATCACGACTTAAAGTTTGAAATTGAGGACTATGAGCCAGGTGAAGAAGCTGGAGTTAAAAGTGTAAGTATTCGTGTTCAGGGAAAGAATGCTTTTGGTCTACTTAAATCAGAAAACGGTGTGCATCGGTTAGTGAGAATATCTCCTTTTGATTCTGCTAAAAGACGTCATACTTCTTTTGCTTCGGTTGAAGTAATACCTGAAATTGACCAAAGTATTGAGGTCGACATTAATCCAGATGATTTAAGAATTGATGTTTATCGCTCTAGTGGTGCGGGTGGACAGCATATTAACAAGACTTCAAGTGCTGTTCGAATCACTCACTTGCCTACTGGAATTGTTACCTCATCTCAAGCACAGCGTTCTCAATTACAAAATAGAGAAACTGCGATGAACATGCTGCGAGCAAAATTATTCCAGCTAGAAGAAGAAAAGAAGAGAAAGCAGACCGAAGAACTCAAAGGTAATCAAAAAGAAATTGGATTTGGTTCACAGATTCGTTCCTATGTTTTTCATCCATACAATATGGTAAAAGATCATCGTACTAACTTTGAGACTAGTGATGTAAATGGTGTAATGGATGGAAAGCTAGATAATTTTATTTATGCTTATTTACAGTGGCTTTTAAGCCAAAAAAATCCAAACTAAATGTTAAGGAAAAAAGCTTATGGGATTTGTAACTATTTTAATCTTAGTATTAGCTGCATTAGTTATTCTAAGTATTTTATTTTCAATATTTAAGTTCTTTATTGGACTTTTACCTGCTGCATTAATTGTTGCTTTAATAATTTGGTTAATAGCTAAATTTTCTGGCAATAAAAAAGATCCGAATAATTCTGAGGTTCATAATCCAGTGCAGCCTACTACTAATAATCAAAAGCGAAAGAAAGCACGAAATGTTTCAGTCAAAGATGTAGAAGATAAAGAGGATAACAAAAATGGTTGAAGCAGTTAAAGTTAGCGAATTAATAAAAGATGTACCTTCACTTAAAATAGTTGAAGGAAAAGAATACTTAAGTCAAAAATTAATTGATACTTCTGATATTTCACGTCCGGGTCTAGAATTAACAGGATATTTTGACTTTTATCCTAAAAATCGAATTCAACTTTTAGGAAGAACTGAAATTTCTTATAGTGCACGCTTAGATCATGATTTACGTGAACGCGTATTTAATAAGATGGCAACGCCTGAAACACCTTGTTTTATTGTTTCTCGCGGATTACCGATTCCATCTGAAATGCTTGAAGCAGCAGAAAAAGAAAATATTCCAGTACTCTCTAGCAATATGCCTACGACACATTTGTCTAGTGTTATTACTCAATTTTTAGATGAACAATTGGCTCCAAGGAAAAGCATGCACGGTGTATTAGTAGAAATATACGGTATGGGAGTGCTTATTATCGGAAATTCTGGTGTTGGTAAATCCGAAACTGCATTAGATTTGATAAAAAGAGGCCACCGTTTAATTGCGGATGATCGAGTAGATGTTTATCAAAAGGATGATAAAACTGTTGTTGGAGAAGCACCTAAGATTTTAAAGCATCTAATGGAAATTCGTGGAATTGGTATTATTGATGTAATGAACTTATTTGGTGCTGGTGCAGTAAAGAATAGCACTGAGATTAAATTGATTATTCGGTTGCAAAATTGGGATCCTAAGGCTAATTATGATCGTTTAGGCTTTAATGAAAAAACGCAAGAAATTTTTGACGTAAATGTACCGCAAGTAACTGTTCCGGTAAAAGTTGGTCGAAACTTAGCAATTATCATTGAAGTAGCAGCGATGAACTTCAGAGCTAAGAAAATGGGTTATGATGCAAGTCAAAAATTTGAGCAAAATCTAACTGAATTAATTTCAGATAATTCTAAAAAAGGCGAAGGTGAAGGCAAGAAATGAGTTTAGCTTTAAATCCAGTAGCTTTTAATTTGGGGCCAATCCAGGTTAAGTGGTATGGCATTTTAATGGCTACTGGAGTTTTAGTAGCTACTTTAATGGCAATTAATGAAGGAAAAAAACGTCAAATTATGCCTGATGACTTCATTGATTTTCTACTTTGGGCAGTACCGATAGGATTTATCGGGGCGAGAATTTATTATGTTGTTTTTGAATGGGGATATTTTTCTCAGCATCCGGATCAAATAATTGCTATTTGGAACGGCGGAATTGCTATTTATGGCGGTTTAATTGCTGGCTTAATAGTATTACTAGTTTTCTGTCATCAAAGAATGCTGCCACCATTTCTAATGCTAGATATTATTGCACCCGGAGTGATGGCTGCTCAAGTAATTGCTAGATGGGGCAATTTTATGAATCAGGAGGCCCACGGCGCTAAGACGACTTTATCGTTCTTAGAAAGTCTACATTTGCCGCATTTCATTATTCAGCAAATGTATATCAATGGTGCTTATTATCAGCCAACCTATTTATATGAATCAACTTTAAACTTAATTGGTTTGATCTTAATTTTAAGTCTGCGACACAAAAAACATCTATTTAAACGTGGAGAAATATTTTTAAGTTATGTGATTTGGTATTCTGCCGTTCGTTTCTTTGTTGAAGGGATGAGAACGGATAGTTTGTATATTGCTAATACAATTAGGGTTTCCCAAGCATTGAGTTTGATTTTGTTCTTTGGAGCAATTATTCTTTGGATTTACCGGCGAAAAGTTGTAAAACCAAAATGGTATTTAGCTGGTAGTGGATTAAAATACCCGTATAATAGAGATTGAAAGAAATAATTTTTTATAGAAAGTTTGAGTAAGAAAATGGCAAAGATTGCAGTTTTAGGTAATGGTTCATGGGGTTCTGTTCTCGGTTCAATGCTAGCTGATAACGGAAATGATGTAGTATTATATGGAAATATCGATAGCGTTAACCAAGAAATTAATGAGCACCATACTAATACTCACTACATGAAAGATTGGAAACTTAATCCTAATGTACCAGCTACTGGAGATTTAGAAAAAGCGTTAGATGGTGCAGAAATTGTTTTATTTGTTCTTCCAACTAAAGCAGTTCGAATTGTAGCTAAAAATGTACGTAAAATTTTAGATAAAAGTGGTGCTGCACCTTTATTGGTAACTGCAACTAAAGGAATTGAACCAGGAAGTAAAAAATTAATTTCTGATATTTTAACTGAAGAAATTTATCCAAATGATAGTGAAAAGATTGTCGCTATTTCCGGTCCAAGTCATGCTGAAAATGTTGCACAAAAAGATTTAACCGCAATAGCTTGTGCTTCAACTAGTGAAGAAAATGCTAAGAGAATTCAAGAGGTTTTCTCAAATAACTATGTCCGCTTCTATACTAATAATGATTTAGTTGGAGTAGAAGTAGGTGGTGCTGTAAAGAATGTTATTGCAATTGCAGCAGGTATTTTAGTTGGTCAAGGATACGGTGATGATGCTAAGGCCGCTTTAATGACTCGTGGTTTGGCCGAAATTACACGTTTAGGTGTAAATTACTTTGGTGCAAAACCAATGACATTTTCTGGTTTATCTGGCATTGGTGACTTAATTGTTACTTGTACTTCAGTTAACTCACGTAACTGGCGTGCTGGTAAACAAATTGGTGAAGGAAAGAGCCTAGACTATGTCTTAGAAAATATGGGTCAAGTTGTTGAAGGAGCAACAACTGTTAAGGCTGTTCATGAATTAGCTCAAGAAAAGAATATCGATATGCCAATTAGTGAAGCAATTTATCGAGTTTTATATGAAAATGCTAATGTTGAAGATGAAATTAAACAGATGATGGGAAGAGCTCCAAAACCTGAAATTCAACTTTAAGCAAAAGAATTGCATTTTTTGTTTTCGCATAGTATTATATGCTTACAAAAAGTAAGAATAGAGGCGAGAATATGTCTGAGAAAAAAACATATGATGTAATTGTAATTGGCGCTGGTCCTGGTGGATTAACTGCTGCCTTATATGCTGCTCGGGCTAACTTAAAAGTCGTGATTTTAGACCGTGGAATTTATGGCGGTCAAATGAATAATACAGCTGGAATTGATAATTATCCTGGTTTTGTCGACATTCAAGGACCTGAATTAGGTGAAAAGATGTATCAAACTGCTATGAATGCTGGTGCTGAATTTGCTTATGGCGATGTACAAAGTATTGAGCAAGATGGCAATAAAAAGATTGTTAAAACTGATTCAGGTGAATATGAAGCAGGTGCAGTAGTAATTGCAACTGGCGCAGTTCATAAGCATCTTGGAGTTCCTGGTGAAGAAGAATATGCCGGAAAAGGTGTATCTTACTGTGCAGTTTGTGATGCTGCATTCTTCAGAGATGAGGATGTTGCAGTCATTGGTGGTGGTGATTCAGCTATTCAAGAAGGATTATATTTAGCTCAATCAGCTAAATCCGTAACTGTTATTCACCGTCGTGATCAACTTCGTGCCAAAGCCGAATTGCAAAAGAAGGCTTTTGAAAATGATAAAATGAAGTTTATCTGGAATGCTCAAACTGAAGAAATTGTCGGTGATGGTAATAAGGTAACCGGTGTTAAATACAAGGATAAAGAAACTGGTGAAGAAAAAGAAGTTAAAGTAGCTGGTGTATTTATCTACGTTGGTATTCAACCACAAACGGATGCTTTTAAAAATTTAGGCATTACTGATGAACAAGGTTGGATTTTAACTGATGACAATATGCGTACTAAAGTTGATGGTATTTTTGCTTTAGGTGATGTTCGTGCTAAGGAACTCCGTCAAATTGCAACGGCAGTTGGCGAAGGAAGTATTGCTGGTCAGGAAGTCTACAACTACTATCAAGGTTTGAGCGAAAAGTAAATTATCCAAACTAAAAGCTGTCTATCATGAGTTGGTAGACAGCTTTTGTGGTACGTGAAATTAAAATTATTATTTTGCTTTATTCTTTACTTATCTTCGTAGCCCTTTGGGTGGCTCTTGTGCCAGTTCCAAGCAGTTGCGATAACGTCATCAACATTTTCATGCTTTGGCTTCCAGCCTAGAACTTTACGCGCCTTACTTGAGTCGGCAACTAATGAGTCAGGATCTCCGCCTCTTCTTGGTCCAATAGTGTAAGGGATGTCAATGCCAGTAACTTTCTTAGCAGCTTCAAGAATTTCTAAGTTTGAGTAACCTTGAGCAGTACCTAAGTTAAAGACATCAGACTTGTTAGTTTCCATTACGTGCTTAAGAGCTAAGATATGAGCGTCAATTAAGTCTTCAACTTGAACGTAGTCACGGACATTAGTACCGTCTTTAGTGTCATAGTCGTCACCAAAAATAGTAAAGTTGCCATCACCAGAAATAGCACTCTTTAAGATATTTGGAATTAGGTGAGTTTCAGGACCGTGATCTTCACCAATTGAGCCGTCGCTTGAAGCACCAGCAACATTAAAGTAGCGAAGAGCGATAGACTTAATGCCGTTAGCCTTGTCAGCCCAGTGCATAATCTTTTCCATCATCATCTTGGTTTCACCATAAGGATTGATTGGATCAAGTGGTGTATCTTCAGTAATCGGTAAAGTCTTTGGAATACCATAAGTAGCAGCGGATGAAGAAAATACTAAGTATTTAACTTTAGCGTCCTCCATTGCTTGAAGAAGAGAAATCATACCAGAAACATTGTTGTCATAGTACTTCAAAGGCTTTTTAACAGATTCAGGAACTAAAGAGTAAGCGGCAAAGTGCATAACAGCATCAATGTTTTCATCACGTAAAATCTTGCTTACTAAGTTAGTATCTTCGATATCGCCTTGGTAAAATTTAGCTCTCTTGTCAACGGCCTTTCTATGGCCAGTGTAGAGAGAATCAAGGACAACAACATCGTTACCTTCTTCAATTAATTTTCTAACAGCGTGAGAGCCGATATAACCGGCACCACCAATAACTAATACTCGCATGTTATACTCCTTTGCTTAATTATTTTTTGAAATCGATTACATTATAACATGTAAGCTAATAAAATGTTTACTTACTTAGTAAATAATTTAGTAATAGCTTATTTATAAAGACTGTGATACAGTATTTATGAATGAAGAAAAGTGGTGGAATACATGACAACGATTAAAGAAATAGCTGCTAAATCTGGTTATTCACCTGCAACAGTATCACGATTATTGAGTAATGATCCTCGTTTATCGGTTACTTCTGAAACGAAAAGCAAAATTTTAAAAGTCGCAAATGAATTGGGATATTTTAAAAAGAATAGTAACAAGATAACTAACTTAAGGCCAGAAATAGCCTTACTTTATCGAGTAAATGGAAATGAGCAATTACAAGATGAGTACTTTTCTTTTTTACGAGATGCGCTTAAGAAAGTGGCGAAAGAAAAAGAAATAAATCTTACAATATTTACAAGTGTTTCAGAACTTGTAAAACAGGCTTCAATATTTCAAGGCTTTTTAGGAGTTGGGACAGCGGAAATTAGTTATAAAGAATTAGAAAGATTGCATGATGTCCTACCTAGCGGTATCTTTATTGATATTAATCCTGCTCCAAGTTTATTTGATTCTGTTCAGCCTAATCTTGAATTGACTGTACAAGATGCAATTGAAAAACTGCTTTCCCGCGGTTACACTAATTTAGGCTATATTGGCGCTGAAAGTTTTACTTTAGATCATAAGCCTCAAAGAGATATTCGTGAAATTACCTTTACTGAGTATTGTAAGACTCGTGGAGTGAAAAAGACTGAAGTCTTTGCTAAAGGGATTGTTAGCGTGAAGAATGGTTATCAATTAGCAAAAGAAGTGGTGACAAAATTAGGTAAAAGTTTGCCTGATGCTTTTATTATTGCGTCTGATACGCTAAGTGTTGGAGTTTTACAATATTTTAATGAAGTAGGAATTAGGGTTCCAAAGGATACGGCCATTATTAGTATTAATAATAGTGAAGTGGCTAAATATATCTCTCCGCCACTTACTTCGTACAACATTGATCAAGTAGCTTTAAGTAAATTAGCCATTTCGGTTTTACTGATGAGAATTACAAATTATGAGTTACCTAAGGTTCATGTAACAATGAATACCGATTTAATTGTTAGAAAGAGTTTTAATTAGCACATTGAGTTTATCAATGTGCTTTTTTGTAAAAATGATTAGTAAATATATTTACTAAATTAATAAACAGTTTTATAATTATTTATGAAAACGATTACAAGATAAAGTTAATTTAAGAGGTAAAAATTATGAATAAAGATGAATTACTTAAAGACTATCAAGAAGTATTTATTGATAGTGGAAAAGATGTTTTCTTCTCACCTGGTCGAATTAATGTGATTGGAGAGCATACTGACTATAATGGAGGACATGTTTTTCCAGCAGCAATTAGTTTAGGTGTTTACGGCGTTTATGGACCAAGAGATGACAAAAAGGTTCGTCTTTATTCAGGTAATGTAGATGGTGAAATTGTTGAATTTGATTTAGATGATGATTCAGTAGAAAAAGATAAACGCTTTTGGACTAATTATTTTAAAGGAATGATTACTTATTTACGTCAAAGAGAAGACGGCGAAAAAATTAACCATGGTTTTAACCTTTATATTAAAGCTGACTTACCATCAGGATCTGGTCTATCTTCAAGTGCAGCAATTGAAATGCTAATGGGGATGATTTTAAAAGATGAATTTGATTTAGATGTTGATCGTCCAACTTTGGCAAGACTAGGACAAAAAACTGAAAATGAATTCGTTGGCCTAAATTCAGGAATCATGGATCAATTTGCTTGCATCATGGGTAAAAAAGATAGTGCTATTTTCCTTGATTGTAACACGATGGAATATGAATATAAGCCACTTAAACTGGGCGATTATGAAATTATTATTATGTCTACTAATAAAGAGCATACTTTAGCAGATTCTGCTTATAACGATCGTGTTAGTGAATGTCACAAGGCCTTAAAAAAACTACAAACTAAGCTTGATATTAAAGCACTAGGTGAACTAGACGATAATACTTTTGATGAATATTCATACCTAATTAACGATGAAACGGAATTAAAACGTGCTCGTCATGCAGTTAGTGAAAACGGAAGAACAATCAGAGCAACTAAAGCCATGGAAGATAACGATCTTGAAAAATTGGGTCGATTGATTGATGCATCTCATATTTCCCTTCATTATGACTATGAAGTAACGGGTAAGGAACTTGATACTTTAGCAGAAGCAGCTTGGAAACAAGACGGAGTTTTAGGAGCCAGAATGATTGGTGGCGGTTTTGGCGGTAGCGCAATTGCAATTGTGAAGAAGAACGAAGCTGAAAACTTTAAGAAAAATGTTGGCAAGATTTATCGAGATGCAATTGGTTATGACGCAAGCTTCTATGATGCAGAAATTGTAGATGGAACTAAGAGAATTTAATATTAAGAGGCTACAGAAATGAAAATTATTGAGAAATTTGCAGATGAAGTTATTGAAAGTGGAGCCTATCAAGAATTAGATCGTGTATACATAATTAACAAGATCAAAGCTTTAGTTGGTGATGAAGACCAAGAATATGATGAAAAACAAACATCAGTACACCAACTTGTGCAAATGGCTGTCGATCGTAAAATTATTCCAGATGACAATACTTCACGCGAAGTCTTGAATGATGAGTTATATGATTTGAAGACTCCAACACCTTCAAAAGTAAATGAAATTTTCTGGCAAAAGATGCAAAAGGCAGCTAATACAGCAACTGATTGGTTTTATAAGCTTTGTGTTGATAATAATTATGTCAAAAAAGAAGCAATTGCTAAAAATATTGTTTTTTCAGGCAGGAGTTCTAAGAATCATGAATTAGAAATTACTATTAATCTTTCAAAGCCTGAAAAAGATCCTAAAGCCATTGCTGCCGCAGCTCACAATACTGGTAATAAATATCCTCAATGTGCTCTATGTTTAGAAAATGAAGGTTATGTTGGCGGATATGGAAAAAATGCCAGAAGTAATTTACGTGTAATTCGAATGACTATCGGTGGTCATCCATGGGGCTTTCAATATTCGCCATATGCTTACTTTAATGAGCATTGTATTTTCTTAGATCAAAAGCATATTCCAATGATTATTAATCAACAAACCTTAATTAATTTGATTGATATTGAAAAACAGCTCCCAGAATATTTTGTTGGTTCAAATGCAGATTTGCCAATTGTTGGCGGTTCAATGCTGGCTCATGAACACTATCAAGGCGGACGTCACGTCTTTCCAATGATGAAGGCAAAGATTAAGAAAGAAGTTATTTTTGATAAATATCCGGATGTTAAGGCAGGAATAGTTGATTGGCCAATGAGTGATTTGCGGCTAATTAGTAAAAATTCACTAGCTTTAATTAGTCTAGGTAGTAAGATTATTGATTTTTGGGATCGTTATAGTGATCAAGATCGTCAAATTACGGCTTTTGATGGTAAGACTAGACATCATACGGTTACTCCGATTATGCATCGTGATGGAGAAAAATTTGTTCTAGATTTAGTTCTTCGCGATAACAATACTAGCGATAAGTATCCATTAGGAATTTTTCACCCACATTCTGAGCTTTGGCATATTAAGAAAGAAAACATCGGTTTAATCGAAGTTATGGGAAGAGCAATTTTGCCTGGAAGACTTAAGAAAGAACTAGAAGAAGTAAAGAAATATTTACTCGATGAAAATAATGAGATAGCTGAAAGCCATCTTGCTTGGGCTCAAGAAATTAAAGCTAACCATCAAATTACTAGTGAAAATGTAGATAGCATCCTTCAACAAGCTCTAGTTGAAGTGTTTGATCAAGTTCTTGAGTGTGCCGGGGTCTTCAAGAATAATGAAAATGGAGAAGCTGGCTGGCAAAAGTTTACCGAGGCTTTAGTTAGCGAGGTAGATAGATAAAATGAAAACAAGTTTTAGAAAGTATAGTCGTAAAAATGGTCAGGACTTATGTGAAATTAGTCTTGAAAATAATCAAGGAATGAAGGTTAAGATCCTTAATTATGGAGCAACTTTAGAAAAAGTACTACTTGATGGCGAAGATATGATTTTGTCATTAAATAGTCCAGAAGATTATTCAAAAGAAAGGAATTTTCTAGGTGGGACCGTTAGCAGAATTTGTGGACGCGTTCGGCTAGGTCAATGGAAACATGGCAACCAAATATATCAACTTCCTCAAAATGATGGAGAAAACCACATTCATGGTGGTATTGGAACTGATATGAAAATCTGGAACTTTAAATTAAAAAATTCAGAACAAGAGTCTCGAGTTGATCTCTTTCTTTTTGATCCAGATGGAGATAATGGCTATCCCGGCAACATGAAGTTACATGCCACTTATAAGCTTGATAATGAAAATAACTTATCATACAAATTAGAAGCTGTTAGTGATCAGTTAACAATTTTTAATCCGGCTAATCACACATATTTCAACTTAGGTGAAAGAGCTACCGACTTAAAACTCCAACTTGCAGCGGATTACTATTTGCCAGTAGGTACGGATGGATTGCCAAATCAAGGAATGAAAAATGTAGAGAATACAGTGTTTGATTTTAGACAAGGTAAGAAGATATCTACTGCTTTAGATAGTGATGATAGTCAAATTAACTTGCGTAACGGTCTAGATCATCCTTTTATTTTGAATGGGATGCAGCCTGCAGCAGTATTGTCATCTAATAAACACAAAATGATTATGACCACTAATGCACCAGCAATTGTTACTTATACAGCTAACCATTTTAATCATACCGGTGTAGCAAACAATATTGGACAGTACGATGGAATTACTTTAGAAGCACAATATCCACCAGCAGAAGATATAGAGTTAGGAGAAATTACTTTACTCCCTTTTGAAAAGTTTGAGCGTAAGATTAACTGGAACTTTAGTTAATGACATACAAACAGTAGTAAATTTTATAAAAGCGTTTAATATCTTTTGCAAACAGAATAATTTAATTGTTAATTATGATAGCAATTTCATTATAACTTGCGTTAAAATAGCAGATGAAACCATAAAATTTACGTAAAGAGGAAATTATGAACGCAAAAGAAATTTATAGTCAATGGACTAGTGCAGATAATTTACCTGATTATTTAAAAGATCAATTAAACAATTTAGGTAAAGATGAAAAGTGGATTGAAGATGCTTTTGGACAAGATATTAATTTTGGTACGGCTGGTATGAGAGGGAGACTCGAACCAGGTACAAACAGAATTAATTTGTTTACTGTGGGAAGAGTAACAGAAGGTCTTGCCAGATTAATTGACGAAAATGGCGAAGAAGCTAAGAAGCGCGGTGTTGCAATTTCTTTTGACTCACGTTATCACTCAAGAGAATTTGCTGAACATGCAGCTCGTATTTTAGGTGCACATGGAATTCATGTTTACTTATTTGATGATTTAAGACCAACTCCAGAATTATCATTTGCTGTTCGTCACTTAAATACTTTTGCTGGTATCAACATCACTGCTTCACATAATGCTAAGCAATATAACGGCTACAAGGTATATGGTGAAGATGGCGCTCAAATGGCTCCAGAAAATGCAGATCGCTTGTTTGCTTATGCTCAAAAAGTTGATGATATTTTTAGTGTGAAAGCTGCTCCAGTTGAAGAATTACGTGCTAATGGTACTTTACAATTAATTGGTGAAGATGTAGATGAAGCATATTTGGCACACTTAAAGGATGTAACTGTTGATCCTGAAATGGTTAAAGCTAACGCTGATAAGTTGAAGATTATTTACACTCCATTACATGGTACTGGTAAGATGCTTTACGATCGCGCATTTAGACAAGGCGGTTTTGATAATGTAATCCCAGTTCCAAGTCAATCAATTATTGATCCAGAATTCCCTACAACAATCAAACCAAATCCTGAATATCGTGATGTATTTGAACCAGGATTTAAATTAGCTAATGAAGTAGATGCTAATGTTATTATTGCAACAGATCCAGATGCTGATAGAATGGGTGCTGCTGTTAGAAAATCAGACGGTGATTTCCAAGTTTTAACTGGTAATCAAATTGCTACTTTAATGGCATACTACTTATTAGTTCATATGAAGGAAAACGGTACTTTATCATCTGACTACGAATTAGTAACTTCAGTTGTATCAAGTGCTCTTCCATTCAAGATTGCTGATGATTTTGGTATTAAAACCAAGCATGTGTTAACTGGATTCAAGTACATTGGTGAAGAAGTTGACCGCATGAACAAAGAAAATGACGGTAAATTCTTAATGGGCTTTGAAGAAAGTTACGGTTACTTGTTTAAACCATTTGCTAGAGATAAAGATGCTATGCAAGGTGCGTTGATGTTTGCAGAAGTAGCAAGCTACTATGCTTCTAAAGGCATGACTGTCTTTGATGGCTTGCAAGAAATCTGGCAAAAATATGGTGTAGCTTACGAAATTACTAAGGCTATTGAAATGCCAGGTATTGGTGGTCAAAAGAAGATGGCTGAGTTAATGAGTAAATTACGTAAAGAACACTTAACTGAAATTAATGGTGCCAAGGTTGTCAAGATTCAAGACTTTGAAACTCAAGAAACCATTGAAGGCGATAAGAAGACCCCATTAACTGGATTTCCTAAGTCTAATGTTTTGAAGTACTTCTTAGATGATGAAACTTGGGTTGCTCTTCGTCCATCAGGAACTGAACCTGTAATTAAGGCCTATGTTGGTGTAAACAAGAAGGATATTGAAACTGCAGAAAAAGCAGCTGAAGAATATCAAGACGCATTAGCAAATTTATTAAAGTAATGCAAAATTAGTGCGAAAGTACGTTCGCTGTAGTAAAATAAATACGTTAATAGAAGTTGGGCTATTTTAGTCCAACTTTTTTTGCGGAGGATGAAAAATGATTAGACGACAAAAAAATAAGAAATTTGAACTTGTCTCTAAATTTCAACCAGCAGGAGATCAAGAGCAAGCAATTAAAAAGTTGACCGATGGCTTTGAACAAGGAGAAAAAGCACAAATCTTAGAAGGTGCAACTGGTACTGGGAAGACTTTTACTATGGCGAACGTAATTGCCAAGTTGAACAAGCCAACTTTAGTTATCTCGCATAATAAAACTTTAGTTGGTCAACTTTATGGTGAATTTAAAGAATTTTTCCCTAAAAATGCCGTTGATTATTTTGTATCTTACTATGATTACTATCAGCCAGAAGCTTATGTACCGCAGTCAGATACTTATATTGAAAAAGATTCATCAATTAATGATGAAATTGATCAATTGCGTCATAAAACCACTAGTGATTTAATGTCTAGAAACGATGTAATTGTCGTAGCTTCTGTATCATGCATTTATGGTTTGGGTGATCCAAGAGAATATGCGGCAAGCGTAGTATCTTTATCTGCAGGACAGGAAATTAGCCGGGATGTATTATTACGAGACTTAGTAAATATTCAATATGATCGTAATGATATTGACTTTCAACGTGGTCGCTTCAGAGTGCGTGGAGACGTAGTAGAAATTTTCCCCGCTGGATATTCTGATCATGCATTTAGAGTGGAATTTTTTGGGGATGAAATTGATCGAATTGTAGAAGTAGATTCTTTGACTGGTGAAGTAATTGGTGAACGTGAACAAGTATCAATCTTCCCAGCTACGCACTTTGTTACTAATGAACAAATTATGCAAAGAGCTTTAGCCTCAATCAAAGATGAAATGAATATTCAGGTCAAGAAATTTGAAGGTGAAGGTAAACTTTTAGAAGCTCAAAGAATTAAGCAAAGAACCACTTATGACATGGAAATGATGAGTGAAGTGGGTTATACAAATGGGATTGAAAACTATTCCCGTCATATGGAAGGTCGTCAAGCAGGCCAACCACCACATACTTTGCTTGATTTCTTCCCTGATGATTTTTTAATTTTAATTGACGAATCTCATGCTACAATGCCGGAATTAAAGGCAATGTATAACGGAGACAGAGCACGTAAACAAACTTTAATTGATTATGGTTTTAGACTACCTTCAGCTTTAGATAACCGACCATTAAAGTTAGAAGAGTTCGAAAAGCATGTTAACCAAATAATGTATGTTTCAGCAACTCCAGGCGACTATGAATTAAACCAAACCGATCATAAAGTTGAACAAATTATTCGACCTACAGGATTACTTGATCCTGAAATTGAAGTCCGTCCAATTAAGGGCCAAATTGATGATTTAGTTGGCGAAATTAATAAGCGAATTGATCGCGATGAACGTGTTTTTGTTACAACTTTAACTAAAAATATGGCTGAAGATCTAACCGACTACCTAAAAGATCTAGGGATTAAGGTACGTTATTTGCATTCAGATATTAAGACATTAGAACGTCTTGAAATTATTCGCGACTTACGTCTTGGAAAATTCGATGTCTTAATTGGGATTAATCTGTTACGAGAGGGTATTGATGTGCCTGAGGTTTCTTTAGTCGCAATTTTAGATGCAGATAAAGAAGGATTTTTACGCTCAACTAGGCCTTTAGTTCAGACGATTGGTCGGGCTGCCAGAAATTCAAATGGTAAAGTAATTATGTATGCTGACTCAATTACGGATTCGATGCGTGAAGCAATTGACGCTACGGAGAGAAGACGTAGTTTGCAGATGAAATTTAACAAAGAACATGGTATTACGCCTAAGACTATTGTTAAGCCAATCAGAGATGTCATCTCAATTACTAAAGATAGCGACGATAAAGAAAATAAAGAAAGCTTTGCTGACCTAAACTTTGATGAGTTGACTAAGAAACAAAAGCAGAATATGATTAAAACTTTAACTGCTCAAATGCAGGAAGCTGCTAAGAAGTTGGACTTTGAAGAAGCTGCTAACTTGCGTGATGCAATTATGGCTTTACAAAATCAAGTGCATGAAAAGAAAAAGTAGTAGAGGAGGATAATTGTTAAATGGTAAATGATAAAATCGTTATTCATGGAGCTCGAGAACATAACTTAAAAGATATAAGTTTATCAATTCCTAAGGATAAATTAGTAGTTATTACTGGTTTATCAGGCTCGGGAAAAAGTTCATTAGCCTTCGATACTTTATATGCTGAGGGTAGAAGAAGATATGTAGAATCTCTATCAAGTTATGCGAGACAATTCTTAGGTCAAATGGACAAGGCTGATGTGGATTCAATCGATGGACTAAATCCAGCAATTTCTATTGATCAAAAGACTACTTCCCATAATCCACGTTCAACAGTTGGAACTGTAACAGAAATCAATGATTATTTGCGTTTGTTATGGGCACGTGTAGGTCATCCAATTTGTCCAAATGATGGGACTTTAATTGAAAGACAAAGCGTGGATCAAATGGTAGATCGAGTGATGAATTTACCTGAAAGAAGTAGGATTCAGATTTTAGCTCCTGTTATTCGTGCTAAAAGAGGGGAACACAAGGAAGTCTTTAAACGGATTCAGCGTGCGGGTTATGTTCGTGTAATTGTCGATGGTGAAATGCATGAGATTACTGACGATTTTGACCTAGATAAAAATAAGCGCCACAGTATTGATATTGTTGTCGACCGTTTAATTGTTAAAGAAAATATTCGTAGTCGTTTATTCGATTCTGTTGAAGCTGCTCTTCGTTTAGCTGATGGCTATATGGATGTAGATGTGATTAAAGGCGAACGCATTAACTTTTCAGAATACTATGCTTGTCCAATTTGTGGCTTTACTGTCGGTGAAATGGAACCACGCCTATTTTCATTTAATGCACCTTTTGGAGCTTGTCCTGATTGTGATGGATTAGGGATGAAACTATCAGTTGATGAAGATTTAGTAATTCCCGATAAGGATAAGACTTTAGGTGATGGGGCATTAGTTCCTTGGGCTAATTCTAAATACTATACAGCAATGTTAGAACAGGCTTGCAAAGCATTGAAGATCCCTCTAGATAAGCCATATAAAAAATTAACTAAGAGACAAAAAGATTTAATTTTAAATGGCTCAAATGGAAAGAAGATCAAATTTCATCTTGAAGGCGATTTTGGTGTAAATGATACTGTTCAAGAATTTGA
Source organism: Lactobacillus isalae (assembly GCF_947539375.1). NCBI lineage: Bacteria > Bacillati > Bacillota > Bacilli > Lactobacillales > Lactobacillaceae > Lactobacillus > Lactobacillus isalae. The sequence goes on along the minus strand of NZ_OX443569.1, from coordinate 1,134,053 downwards.
AGGAATTTTAAATAATATCAATCGTCGTTATCATCACCCAATGTCTAAATTTATGCGTGATGCGATGGGGAAGTATATGACTGAATTGACCTGCTCAACGTGTCATGGTAAGAGACTAAACGAAAAAGCTCTAGCAGTAAAAGTAAATGGTAAAGACATTGCTGAAGCTTCAGATCTTTCAATCGCTAAGTCATTAGAGTTCTTTAATTCAGTGAAATTAAGTGAACAAGAAGAGATGATTGCTAAGCCAATTTTGAAAGAAGTACGGGATCGTTTAACTTTTTTAATTAATGTTGGTTTAGATTATTTAACTTTATCTCGTTCTGCTGGAACCTTATCTGGTGGAGAAGCTCAGAGAATTAGGTTGGCAACTCAGATTGGATCTAATTTATCTGGTGTTATGTACATTTTAGATGAGCCATCAATTGGTCTTCATCAACGCGATAATGATCGTCTTATTTCTTCTCTTAAAAAGATGCGAGATCTTGGTAATTCATTGATTGTGGTCGAACATGACGATGAAACTATGAAACAAGCAGATTATTTGGTTGATATGGGACCAGGAGCTGGTGTATATGGTGGAAAAGTAATGGCTGCTGGTACACCGGAAGAAGTAATGAAGAATCCAGAATCTTTAACTGGGCAATATCTATCAGGTAAAAAGATTGTTCCTGTTCCATTAGAACGTAGAAAGGGTAATGGTAAGAAAATTACTGTTACTGGTGCTGCAGAAAATAACTTGAAGGATATCTCAGTTGACTTTCCTTTAGGTAAGTTTGTTGTGGTAACAGGCGTTTCAGGTTCTGGAAAGTCCACTCTTGTTAACTTGATTTTAAAGCGTGCTTTAGCGCAAAAATTAAATAATAACTCAGCTAAGCCTGGTAAATATAAGTCAATTAAGGGATATAAAAATATCGAAAAGATTATCGATATTGATCAAAGTCCTATTGGGAGAACTCCGCGCAGTAACCCAGCTACCTATACCAGTGTGTTTGATGATATTCGTGCTTTATTTGCGCAGACTAATGAAGCAAAAATGCGTGGATATACTAAAGCTAGATTTTCCTTTAATGTTAAGGGCGGTAGATGTGAAGCATGTCATGGCGATGGAATCATTAAAATTGAAATGAATTTCTTGCCAGATGTTTATGTGCCTTGTGAGGTTTGTCATGGGACAAGGTATAATTCAGAAACTTTAGAAGTTACTTATCGTGAAAAGAATATTTCTCAAGTCTTAAATATGACGATTAATGAAGCTTGCAAGTTCTTTGAAAATATTCCTAAAATTCATCGCAAACTGCAAACAATTGTTGATGTTGGACTAGGTTATGTAAAACTTGGTCAGTCTGCTACCACTTTATCTGGTGGTGAAGCTCAAAGAATGAAATTGGCATCAGAGCTGCAGAAACTTTCAACTGGTAATAACTTCTATATCTTGGATGAACCAACAACCGGTTTACACACTGATGATATCAAACGCTTGCTAGAAGTATTGCAACGCTTAGTTGATGAAGGAAATACAGTTTTAATTATTGAACATAACTTGGATGTCATTAAGAATGCCGATTGGTTAATTGATTTAGGTCCTGAAGGTGGAGATGGAGGTGGCCAAGTAGTGGCTACCGGTACTCCAGAAGAAGTGGCTAAAGTTAAAGAGAGCTATACTGGTCAATACTTAAAACCAGTTTTGGAGCGAGATACTAAGCTAACCAAAGAGTTGATGAATGATAAAGATAAGCCAGAGGAAAGTTAATGGTGTTTTAGAAAATTAAGTGTAGAATATTATCTGGGAGGATATAAAAATGAACGACATTTATAATTCTAGACACCAAGGCTTTGACTGGGGTTCATTCATAGCAGGTATTTTGTTTGTTATTGCATCATTCTTGTTACTGCGCTATCCTGGTCGTGGCTTAAGCGCATTTGTATTTGTATTTGGTATTTTATCAATTTTACAAGGAATTATTTGGATTTCAGCATATGTAAAATTCCATAATATTTTTGATTTGAGCTGGGTAACCTTAGTATCAGCAATTATCGATATTGTAATCGGAGTTTTATTCTTATGTTCACGTGAAATTGGGGGATTAACCTTAGCAATTTTGTTTGCTATTTGGTTCTTAGCCGATTCAATTATTGGAATAATCTTTTCATGGCACTTACGCGAATATTCAACTGGCTATTTTGTTCTTTGCTTAATCTTGAACATTATTAGTTTAATTATTGCTTTTGCTTTATTGTTCAATCCAATGCTTGCAGCTGTTACTTTGGTATACTTAGTAGCATTTTGGTTAATGGTATTTGGAATCAATGAAATCTTTGTTTCATGGATGCATAGATAAAATAAAAAGTCGTATCTTAAACTATAAGATAACGGCTTTTTATTTTTATTCAAAAAATGAAACACCCGGTATGTTATAATAGCGATTAAGGAGGGATAGCTATGGCTGAACAGAAAAAACAATTATTAATTGTTACTGGTATGAGTGGCGCAGGTAAAACTGTTGCTATTAAAGCTTTAGAAGACATGGGATATTTTGTGGTAGACAACTTACCACCAGAATTGTTGGGAAGTTTCTGGGAATTGATTAACAATTCGTCAGATTTTAGTAAGGCAGCGGTAGTTGTTGACCTAAGAGTGAAAAGTTTCTATAAAGATTTAGTTGATGAAATTAAATCTTTAGAGGATAGCCAAAATGTTCAGTCAACTGTCTTATTTTTAGATGCTTCAGATGATGTTTTAGTATCTAGATATAAAGAAACAAGACGTTTACCACCTTTGGCTCATACAGGCCGATTACTTGATGGTATTCAAGAAGAAAGAGCTATTTTATCAAGAACAAAAAATATTTCTAATATAATAATTGATACCTCCCGTTTATCTACAAAAGAATTAAAGGCAAAATTAGTAGATAAGTTTGGAGATAATCAAACTCGTACTTTCTCAATCGAAGTAATGAGCTTCGGATTTAAGTATGGCATCCCAATTGATGCTGATATTGTGATGGATGTAAGATTTTTACCAAATCCTTTTTATATTCCGCAGCTTAAACCATTTACAGGCTTAGATCGTCGAGTTTTTGATTATGTAATGAGCAAGAAAGAAACCAAAGAGTTTTATGCTAAATTTTTAGACATGTTGGAGACGGCTATTCCCGGATATATTGCTGAAGGTAAAGAAAAATTAACTATCGCAATTGGATGTACTGGTGGTCAACACAGGAGTGTTTCAATTGCACGCCAATTGGCAGTTGATTTGGCTAAGAAATATCCAGTTGATATTTCTCATCGAGAAATTAGTCGTTATATTGGACAATAAAGGAGTTCGAGATGGCGTACGGAGAAAATAAAATTGTACGTGTCATTCGCGGACGTCGCCCTAAAATTGTTGTTATTGGCGGTGGAACAGGTTTACCTGTTATTTTAAATGCTTTAAAAGAGCAAAATGCTGATATAACTGCAATTGTTACTGTGGCAGACGATGGTGGATCGTCCGGTGCAATTAGAGACTATATTAATGTAGTTCCGCCAGGTGATATTAGAAACGTATTAGTTTCTTTGTCGGATTTACCAAAAGAAGAAAAAGATATTTTTCAATATCGTTTTAATTCTTCTGATTCATTTTTTGCAGGTCATGCGATTGGAAATTTAATTATTGCTGCTTTAGATGAAATGCAGGGAAATATTTTTGACGCAGTTCAATCTTTATCCAGAATGATGAGAATTGATGGTCGAATTTTTCCTGCTTCAAATGAACCTTTGACCTTGAATGCAGAATTTGTTGATGGAACAACCGAAGCAGGAGAAACCGAAATTACTGCAAAGGATAAAAGAATTAAGCGTGTTTGGGTAACTGATACAGATTCTGACGATGAACCTAAGGCAGTATTACCAGTTTTGGCTGCTATTATGCAGGCGGATGCGGTAGTTTTAGGACCAGGAAGTTTATTTACTTCAATTTTACCTAATTTAATGATTTCTAATTTGGGGGATGCAGTAAGACAAACAAAGGCTGAGGTAATTTATATTTGTAATATTATGACTCAGCAAGGTGAAACAGATCACTTTACAGCTGCTGAACACGTTCAGGTAATTAATGATCACTTAGGTGGACACTATATTAATACAGCTCTAGTAAATGGAGCAAAAATTGATATGAGTAAATTTAATCCAGCTGACTATGATGCTTATCTTGAACCGGTAAGAAATGACTTTGCGGGATTACGTGCTCAAGATTGTCGCGTAATTACAGCTGACTTTATTGATCAACATAGCGGCTTGGTTTTCCATGATGGAAAAAAAGTGGCTGATGAAATATTAAATTTAGCTTTTGAAGCATATTGTCGCAGACAGAAGGAACAGGATTAGTTAATGGTTTCATACGCAAGTGATGTAAAAAAAGAACTAACTAGTTTGCCAGTTCATCCAGAACATGCTAAGGCAGAACTAGCAGCTTTTTTGCGAATGAACGGTGTACTTAGCTTGCATGATCGCCAATTTAGCTTAGATATTACAACTGAAAATCCAGCAATTGCGAGAAGAATCTTTTCATTAATTAAAACAGCTTATGGAATTGAGCCCTTGTTAATTGTTTCTAAAAAAATGAAGTTAAAAAAGAACTATCAGTATTTGGTTCGGCTTCAGAAACAAGTACACGAAATTTTGAGTGATTTAGAAATTTTTGATAGCGAAAATGGCTTGATTACTGGGATTCCAGAAAAAATTATGACCTCAGAACAAAGAGCAATGTCATATTTAAGAGGTGCGTTTTTAGCAGCTGGCAGTGTAAATAATCCAGAAACTAGCCGTTATCATTTAGAAATTTATTCGCTTTATGAAAATCACAATCAAGATTTGTTAGATTTAATGAATAATTTCTTTTACTTAAATGCAAAAGCTACAAGAAGACGTAGTGGATATATTGTATATTTAAAAGAAGCTGAAAAGATTGGCGATTTCTTACATATTGTGGGTGCTGTTAATGCAATGCTGGCATTTGAAGATTTGAGAATTATGCGAGATATGCGTAATTCAGTAAATCGCTTAGTAAATTGTGATACAGCTAATTTGAAAAAAACAGCAAATGCTGCTGCTAAGCAAGTTGAAGATATTCAATTGATTGATGAAAAGATAGGTTTAGAAAATCTTCCAGAAAAGCTAGCAATTTTGGCGCGCTTTAGACTTACTCATCCAGAACTTTCTCTTAAGGAAGTTGCAGCTCAAGTGCCAGATGGTCCAATTTCAAAATCAGGAGTTAACCATCGTTTTCAAAAAATTCGTGAGATGGCGCAGCAGTTAAAAGAAGAAAATTAGGTAAAAAAATAGAGCTCATTGAGCTCTATTTTTGTTTATTCAATTACATTAATCTTTCTTTTGGTTAACCAAGATTTCATCAATTAAACCATAGTCTTTAGCTTCTTCAGCGGATAAGTAGTTATCACGTTCAGTATCCTTAAGGATCTTATCAAGAGGTTGACCAGTAGTTTCATGTAAAATTTGGTTAAGCTTTTTACGACTCTTCAAAATTTCATTAGCAGCAATTTGAATATCAGTTTGTTGACCTTGTGCACCACCTAAAGGTTGGTGAATAAGAACTGTTGAATTTGGCAATGCGAAACGCTTACCCTTAGTTCCACTAGTCAAAAGAATTGATGCCATAGAAGCAGCCATACCAATTGCAATAGTAGAAACGTCTGACTTAATAAAGTTCATAGTATCCATAATTGCTAGACCAGAGGTAATAACACCACCTGGAGAATTAATATAAAGCGAAATATCTTTGGTATTATCTTGTGCATCTAAGAATAAAAGTTGAGCAATGATAGAGTTAGCCATTTGGTCGTTAATCTCACCGCTAAGCATAATGATTCTATCTTTTAATAATCTTGAATAAATGTCGTAGGCACGTTCACCACGTGCAGTTTGTTCAATAACTGTAGGTACGAGCATTAATTTTACCTCCTAAACAAAATTAGCACTCTAATAAGCACAGTGCTAATTAAATCACTTACTTTTAATCATGTCAACTAATCAAACCTAATTTTATGTAGAAAAAATGCACGATATTGGCTATCGTGCATTTTCAGCTAATTCATTAGTGGATTACTACCATCTTCTCTTTTTTTGATTGCTGGTAAAATTAAGCCAAGTGCAATCAAGATAATTGGGGTAATAATGTTAAGGAATAAAGTAAATGGATCTGGTGAGTAGATACCGAAAATACAGCAGGCAGCTGTAACAATAAAACACCAAACGCCAGCTGTATAAGCTAATCCTTGATTTTTAGTCATTTGATATGAAGTATCAAATTTCTTTTGCTGTTTTCTCAGGGCAATGTAAGCTGCAAATACCCATAGGTAACGCATTGGCATTGTAGTTGAATTTAATTTAACTAACTGTGCCATAACAGCTTGTGCATCTGGTAATAATGCTTGTGCAACAATTAAGCCTCCTGATAGGATTACGACCATCCAAATACCGTTAATGTAGGCACCATGTTTATTGACCTTGAGAAGTTTCTTAGGAATAAAGTTTTTAGCTTCTTTACTACCAAGTAACATTCTCAAAGGTGCATCGATACTGATAACTAAAGTAGAAAATTGACCGATGACGTTACACCATGAATAGATGTACATAAATAATCCGCCAACGTGGTAGTATTCACCTAAACGTTGGAATGCCATGTAAGCACCGTTTGAAATATACTCATTTAAGTTATTATTAACAACCTTTGGATCAAACATCAAAGCCATAGCAAAAGTTCCTAAGATTGCGGAAATCATAACCATAATGGCTAAAGCCATCATGGCTTTAGGGAAGTTCTTTGAAGGATTTTTAACCTTGTTTACATATGGAGATATTTTCTCACATCCACCAACGGCAAAAACTAAAATTGAAAGTGAAGTCAGATATTTTAGATTAAACGTTGGCATAAAATTCTTCCAGTTAAAGTTGATTGAATAATAACCGGCATGTGGATTAATTGCTGGAGCGGCAAACATCATAATGATGAATAAAATTGACATGATAAACATCGATGATCCAGCAATAGTTGCTAAACTTTTAAGAACTGGAATACCTTTAGTAGTGACCCAGCAGAAGAATAGAAAAATTACTAGCGTTGCAAGTTGTGTCCATGCAGTAGGGAGTCCATCATACCATTTGGTATTTCCAAAAATCCCCCAAGCCATAGCTCTTAAACCACCTGTACCTTTACTTGAAATATAAACTACGTGACATGCCCAATATGTCCATCCAGCATAGTAGGCCCATTTTGCACCCATAGTAGCGTTTACCCATGAAGAGACACCACCATTAGCATCTTTGAAGGTAGCACCTAATTCTCCAACCATTAATGCATAGGGGACAAAATATAATAGGAACATTAGTATCCAACTGAATACAACTTTAGTACCATCAAAGTAGACATATCCATTAACAACGTTCCCAAAGCCCCAAACAGTTGAAAATGCCATCATTGCTAGCGTTGGCCAGAGCATTTTCTTGGCATCAGACTTTTTTTCTTCTTCGATCATAAAATAACCTTTCTGTCTATGTACATAATTAACACCAATTTTAATTATAACGAAAATGCTTACAAATGATAGGCTATTTCTAAATAAAGGAAGTAATTAAATTAGAAGAATAAAAAAGACAGTCTCAATGACTGTCTTTACTATGCGCCCCCTGAGAGTCGAACTCAGATTTTAAGAACCGGAATCTTACGTGCGATCCATTACACTAAGGGCACGACAAACTAAAATAAGTATATCAGAAAAAGTAGAAAGTACAAATTAATTATTCTGGAGGATATATCTTGAATTTAAAAAAAGATATTGCTATACTAAAAACTGTCGAGAGAGAAATGTGAATTTAAATTTGATTAATTCGCGTCTCTCTAATATTTTTAAGCTTTTTGGGTCGCTTACCGTCATATGGTGGTATCACTTTTGACCCAATAGAGGGAGCGAGCAATGGACTCGGATTTAACCTTGTTGCAAAGCTTAGTTCCTGATGTTTTAAAAATAATTCGGCAACGTTTTCTTGTTCTCGAACAGATTTCGCTGTTAGCTCCAGTTGGGCGACGAGTTGTTGCTAAAAAATTAGGATTAAGCGAGCGCAATGTGCGAACTGAAACTGATTATTTACGACAATTGGGTTTGATCAGCATTCAAAGCTACGGCATGGAATTAACTGATAAAGGAAAGAGAACTTTAAAAGAAGCAGCTCCATTGATTGATCGCTTATTCAATGCAAGTCAAACAGAAATTGAACTAGCACAGAAATTAGGGATCGATCGAGCAATAATTGTTCCTGGTGATATGGACCGACAAGAACGAGTTGTTGACTTGATGGGTGAACAACTCAATTCAGCTCTTGATTTGCTTCTACCATTAGGAAAAAGTATTATCACCGTTTTAGGTGGTACAACAGTTGCGGGAGTAGCTCGTCATCTTTCTCCAAAATTAAGTCGTTATCGCGATTTATTATTTGTTCCCGGTAGAGGAGCAGTTGGAGAAAGTGTTGAAATCCAAAGCAATACTGTCGCTCAAATGATGGCGTCTGAAACTGGAGGTAGACATAAAGGTCTTTATCTTCCAGAAAATGTGTCATCTGAGGCCTTGACTTTATTACTTCAAGACACAGATATTGCGAATGCGATTTCAAACATTTATAATAGTGATATGGTGATACATGGAATTGGAAGAGCAGATGTCATGTCGAAAAGACGTGGCCTAGATGTGATGACTAGTTCCAAGCTTCGAAATGATGGAGCTGTGGCCGAATGTTTCGGGTATTTCTTTGACCAACAAGGCAGACTTGTTAAACGTATCCCACGTATTGGTCTTCAATTGGAAGACTTAGATAAAATACCTCATGTATTTGCAATTGCAGCTGGAGCTAGTAAAGCTGCTGCAATTACAGCTTACATGCATCATGCTCCTAAACAGACGTGGTTAATCACAGATGAGGGAGCCTCAAACTTGGTTTTAAAGGGGAAGTAATTCCCGTTTAAAATAAATTGTTACTTACATATTTCCTAAGGAGGAATATAGGATATGACAGTTAAAATTGGTATTAACGGTTTCGGCCGTATTGGTCGTTTAGCATTCCGTCGTATTATGGATTTAGGCGAAAAGTCTTCAGATATTGAAGTTGTTGCAATCAACGACTTGACTACTCCAGCACTTTTAGCTCACTTACTTAAGTACGACTCAACTCATGGTACTTTCAACCACGAAGTTTCAGCAACTGATGACTCAATCGTAGTTGATGGTAAGAAGTACCGTGTTTACGCTGAACCACAAGCACAAAACATTCCTTGGGTTAAGAACGATGGTGTTGACTTCGTTCTTGAATGTACTGGTTTCTACACTAGCAAGGCTAAGTCAGAAGCTCACCTTAAGGCTGGTGCAAAGCGTGTATTAATTTCTGCACCTGCTGGTTCAGACTTGAAGACCATTGTTTACGGCGTAAACGATGATACTTTGACTGCTGATGACAAGATTGTTTCAGCTGGTTCATGTACTACTAACTCATTAGCACCAATGGTTAATGCTTTACAAAAAGAATTCGGCATTGAAGTTGGTACTATGACTACTATCCACGCTTACACTTCAACTCAAATGCTTTTAGATGGTCCTGTACGTGGTGGTAACTTACGTTCTGCTCGTGCTGCAGCTATCAACATTATTCCTCACTCAACTGGTGCTGCTAAGGCTATTGGTCTTGTTGTTCCAGAATTGAACGGTAAGTTGAATGGTCACGCACAACGTGTTCCAGTTCCAGATGGTTCTGTAACTGAATTAGTTTCAATCTTAAGCAAGGATGTAACTGCTGACGAAGTTAACGAAGCAGTTAAGAAGTACGAAAGTCCTTCATTTGCATACAACGACCACAACATCGTTTCTAGCGACGTTTTAGGTATGACTGCTGGTTCAATCTTTGACCCAACTCAAACCATGGTAACTACTGCAGGTGACAAGCAATTAGTTAAGACTGTTGCTTGGTACGACAACGAATACTCATTCACTTGCCAAATGGTTCGTACTTTATTGAAATTTGCTACTCTTTAATCATTAATTTAATTACTGATTTTAGTAAGCAGACGAGAGAAGGCGGAGGGAATTACTTCCTCCGCCTTTTTTCAAATAATCTATCGGAGGTAAATTAGTTTAAATGGCTAAATTAATCGTTTCAGACCTTGATCTTAAAGGTAAAAAAGTTTTAGTTCGTGTTGACTTTAATGTTCCAATTAAAAATGGTGTTATCGGTGATGACAACCGTATCGTTGCTGCATTACCAACTATCAAGTACATCATTGATCACGGTGGTAAGGCAATCTTACTCAGCCACTTGGGTCGTGTTAAGTCAGATGCTGACAAGAAAGAATTATCACTACGTCCAGTAGCAGAACGCTTAAGTGAATTATTAGAAAAGCCTGTAACTTTTGTACCAGAAAATGAAGGTAAAGAAGTAGAAGAAACCATCGATAAAATGAAGGATGGCGACGTTGTTGTTCTTGAAAACACTAGATTCCAAGATATTGACAATGACTTTGGTAAACGTGAATCTAAGAACGATCCAAAACTTGGCGAATACTGGGCAAGTCTTGGCGATGTATTCGTAAACGATGCATTTGGTACTGCTCACAGAAGCCACGCTTCAAACGTTGGTATTGCAACTGCTATGAAGAAGGCTGGTAAGCCAGCAGCAGCTGGTTACTTGCTTGAAAAAGAAATTAAGTTCTTAGGTGACGCTGTTGAAAACCCAGTTCACCCATTTGTAACTATTCTTGGTGGTGCAAAGGTATCCGACAAGATTGGTGTTATTGAAAACTTAATTCCTAAGTCAGACCACATCTTAATCGGTGGTGGGATGGCTTACACTTTCTTAGCAGCACAAGGCCACAAGATTGGTAAATCATTATTTGAAGCTGATAAAGTTGAACTTGCAAAAGAATTATTAGAAAAAGCTGGCGACAAGATTGTATTGCCTGTAGATAACGTTGCAGCAACTGAATTTTCAAACGATGCTCCTCACGAAGTTGTTGGTGATGATATTCCTGATAACGAAATGGGTCTTGACATTGGTCCTAAGACTGTTGAAAAATTCAGAGACATCTTAAAGGATGCTAAGACTGTTGTTTGGAACGGACCTATGGGTGCTTTCGAAATGCCAAACTACGCAGAAGGTACTTTGGAAGTTGGTCGTGCATTAGCTGATTTGAAGGACGCCGTAACTATTATCGGTGGTGGTGACTCAACTGCTGCTGCTAAGCAATTGGGAATTGCTCCTAAGATCAGCCACATTTCTACTGGTGGTGGTGCTTCACTTAACTACCTTGAAGGTAAAGAATTACCAGGAATCGCTTGTGTTTCTGACAAGTAAAATTAGGAGGAATTTTTAAATGCGTACACCAATTATTGCTGGTAACTGGAAGTTACATATGAACCCTGAACAAACTGTTGAATTTGTAAACGCAGTTAAGGGTAAGTTACCAGATCCAAATAAAGTTGAATCAGTTATTGCTGCACCTGCAGTTGACCTTTACGTTTTAAAGAAAACTGCTGAAGGTTCAAACTTACATACTGGTGCAGAAAATGCATACTTTGAAGTTGAAGGTGCATTTACTGGTGAAACTTCACCTAAAGTTTTAAACGAAATGGGTATTGACTACTGTATTATTGGTCACTCAGAACGTCGTGGTTACTTCCACGAAACTGATGAAGACATTAACAAGAAGGCTAAGGCTTTATTTGCTAATGATGTAACTCCAATTATTTGCTGTGGTGAATCTCTTGAAACTCGTGAAGCTAACAAGCAAGATGAATGGGTAGTTGCTCAAATTAAGGCTGCTTTAGATGGTTTGACTGCAGAACAAGTTTCTAAGCTTGTTATTGCTTATGAACCAATTTGGGCTATTGGTACTGGTAAGACTGCTTCTGCTGATCAAGCTGAAGAAATGTGCAAGACTATTCGTGAAACTGTAAAAGACTTGTACAACGAAGAAACTGCTGAAAACGTTCGTATTCAATACGGTGGCTCAGTAAAACCAGCTAACGTTAAAGAATTAATGTCTAAACCTGATATTGATGGTGGTTTAGTTGGTGGTGCTTCACTTGATCCAGAATCATTCTTAGCATTAGTAAACTACCAAGATTAATTAACAATTTATTTAAACGGAATTAGAAAAAAAGGAGAATCTCCATGTCTGTTATTACTGATATTCACGCACGTGAAGTTCTTGACTCTCGTGGTAATCCAACTGTTGAAGCAGAAGTTTATACTGAATTAGGCGGCTTTGGTCGTGCTATTGTTCCATCTGGTGCTTCTACTGGTGAACATGAAGCCGTAGAATTACGTGATGGTGACAAGTCTCGCTTTGGTGGTCAAGGCGTTTTAACTGCTGTTGAGAATGTTAACGGCGAAATTGCTAAAGCTGTTATCGGTTTAGACGTTACTGATCAACGTTTAATCGATCAAACTATGATCGATCTTGATGGTACTCCAAATAAAGGTCGTTTAGGTGCTAACGCAATGTTATCTGTTTCATTAGCAAGTGCTCGCGCTGCAGCTGATGAATTAGGTCTACCTTTATATGAATACTTAGGTGGTCCAAATGCTCATGTTTTACCAACTCCAATGATGAATGTTATCAATGGTGGTAAGCACGCAGATAACAACGTTGATATTCAAGAATTCATGATTATGCCAGTTGGTGCTAAATCACTTCATGAAGCTGTTCGTATGGGTGCAGAAACTTTCCATACTTTGAAGGGCTTATTGCAAGAACGTGGTGAATCAACTGCTGTTGGTGATGAAGGTGGTTTTGCACCTAACTTGAAGAACAACGAAGAACCATTTGAAATTTTAGTAGAAGCTATTCAACGTGCTGGCTACAAACCAGGTCAAGACATTTCTATTGCCTTTGACTGTGCTGCTTCTGAATTCTACAACAAGGATACTAAGAAGTACGTAACTGTTGCTGACGGTCGTGAATACACTGCTGAAGAATGGACTTCATTAATTGAAGATTTAGTTGACAAGTATCCAGTTATTTCTGTTGAAGATCCTTTGGATGAAAACGATTGGGAAGGTTGGAAGACCTTTACTGAACGTTTAGGCGATAAGGTACAAATTGTTGGTGACGATTTATTCGTAACTAACACTAGTTACCTTGAAAAGGGTATCAAGATGGGTGTTGCTAACTCAATCTTAATTAAACTTAACCAAATTGGTACTTTAACTGAAACTTTTGAAGCTATTGAAATGGCTAAAGAAGCAGGTTACACTGCTGTTGTTTCTCACCGTTCTGGTGAAACTGAAGATACTACAATTGCTGATTTAGTTGTTGCAACTAATGCTGGTCAAATTAAGACTGGTTCAATGTCAAGAACTGACAGAATTGCTAAGTACAACCAATTAATGAGAATTGAAGAAGCTTTGGGTTCAACTGCTCAATACAAGGGAATCCACAGTTTCTACAACTTACACAAACAATTTTAATTAAAAAATTTAATTAATCGTTAAAATAATAGATAAAAGGGGGCGTCGCTTGAGGTGACTCCCTTTTTCTTTTAGCATTCGTTAGTTAAATATGGTAAAATCAGTACAGTAAGAAATTTAGGTAATGGAGGCAGCGCTTTGTATAATATCGTCATGACGCTACTCATCATTGTTAGCTTTTTAATTATTATTGCTACATTGATGCAGCCGCAAAAGCAACAAGATGCCTTAAACGCATTGTCCGGCGGTGCAGTATTTAGTGGCCAGACAAAGAAGCGTGGATTTGAAGCATTAATGGAAAGGATTACCGCTGTATTGTTGGTTCTCTTTTTTGCTCTTGCTTTAATCTTGGCAGTACTTTCATCCAAGTAAAAAAAGCCTTCCGATCATAGGAGGGCTTTTTTAATTTCTTTTATCTTAACTTATCTTATAAAGAAATTGAGGCAATTTAGATAATGACACAGAATGAACGGGTTTTAGCTGATGTTTATGAAACATTTAGACATAATCCTCAAGAACAATATGATGTAGATCAACTTGAAAATGATCTAAGCCGTAATCAAAGATTGAATTTCCCAGATCTTGTTAAAGCGTTAACTTTTTTAGAGCATAGTAAAAAAATTGTAACTGATGGTCAAGGTAAATATCAGTTAAATCAATTAAACACAGTTGCCGAAGGTACTTTTAAAGCAAATGATAAAGGCTTTGGCTTTGTTAAGTTTGATGATGAGAGCATGGAAGATGCTTTTATTGATAAGCACAATACTAAATTTGCTATTGATGGAGACCATGTTAAAGTAAAAATCATTGCTGGTGCTAACCCTTGGAATGGTAAAGGACCAGAAGGTCAAATTGAAGAAATTACTGAGCGCGGTGTAAAAACTTTAGTTGGTGAATTCCATCCATATTCTGATGAAGTTGTTAAATCAAGTGGGTTTTATGGATATGTTGTTAGTGAAAATAGAAAACTAAAGAAATATAAGATTAATATTACTGATAATGGCGTTAAGCCACAAATGGGTGATATGGTAAAAGTTTCTATTACTAAATATCCTGATGAAGATCAACCTGATGAAATGCAGGGTGTGGCACTCTTAACAATTGGTAATAAAAATGATCCTGGCGTTGATATTATGTCAATTGTTGTTGATAATGACATCCGCACTGATTGGCCTGAGGATGCAATAGATCAAGCAAATAGCATTCCTGATCATGTAACAGAAGAAGAAAAAGCAAAACGCGTTGATATTACTGATCAACCTGCTGTTACAATTGATGGAGACGATTCTAAAGACTTTGATGATGCAGTTGTAGTTTGGAAACTCCCTAATGGTAACTATCACTTAGGTGTTCATATTGCAGACGTATCACACTATGTAAAAGAAGGTAGTCCTTTAGATAAAGAAGCCTTTGCGCGTGGTAACAGTACTTATTTAGTTGACCGTGTTATTCCAATGCTTCCATTTAGATTGTCAAATGGTATTTGTTCACTTAATGAAGGAGTAGAACGCTTAGTTCTTTCATGCGATATGGAAATTACTCCAGAAGGAAAGCGCGTTGGATACAGAATATATCCATCAGTTATGAAATCGCATGGTCGTTTAACATATAATAATGTTAACAAGGTTCTTGATCCAAATAATCATGAAAAATTAGAACAAAAGTATGAAGACGCAGCTCCAATGCTTCATGATATGGCTGATTTACATAGTATTTTATATAAACAACGTCATCAACGTGGTGCAATTGATTTTGAAGAACCAGAAGCAAAGATTGTTGTTGATGATAAGGGCAAGCCAACTGACATTGTTCTTCATGAGCGTGGTACTGCTGAAAAAATGATTGAATCATTCATGTTAATGGCAAATGAAACAGTGGCTGAAGATTACTACAAGAAGCATACGCCATTTCTTTACCGTGTTCATGAAACTCCAGACCAAGAAAAGATGCAATCATTCTTTGAGTTTGTAAGTGCATTCGGCTTAAATGTAAAGGCAGACCCAAATGATGTAAAACCAAAAGACTTACAAAAGATTGTGGCTAAGACAGAAGGCACTCCAGAAGAGGCCGTTGTTCAAATGATGATGCTTCGTAGTTTGAAACAAGCACATTATTCTCCAGAACCACTTGGACACTTTGGACTAGCAGCTAAGTATTATACTCACTTTACTTCACCAATTCGTCGTTACTCTGACTTGATGGTTCACCGTATGATCCATGAATATGCAGATAAGAATATGGATAAGGATGCACAAAAGCACTTCAAGTCACAACTTCCAGATGTTGCTGAACAAACTTCAACTCAAGAAAGAAAGTCAATTGACACTGAACGTAGTGTAAACGATTTGAAGATGACTGAATTTATGGCGGATAAGGTTGGACAAACATTTGACGCAATTGTTTCTTCAGTAACTAGTTTCGGAATGTTTATTCAATTACCAAATACTGTTGAGGGCCTAATCCATATTTCTAACTTAAACGATGACTACTATAATTTTGATGAAAAGTCGTTAACTTTAACTGGACGTAATTCTCACAAACAATTTAAGATTGGTATGCCAATTAAAGTTAAGTTAATTAGAGCAGATGTTGAACAACACCAATTGGACTTTGAAATTTATGATCCAAATGCTCCAAAACGTCCTCAAAGAAGCAATAATCGCGGAAAGCGTAGTTTTAATAAGGGACGTGGAAATAACAATGGAAAGGGTAATAATTCCTTTCATGTAAATAATGGTCATAATTTCAAGATTCGTCATCGGAAGAGCGCAACCGTCAAAACTAATAAAAAATAATTAGGAAGAAAACGATGAAACAAAAAGCAGAGAATTTGATTGCTCAAAACAAAAAAGCAAATCATGACTATTTTATTAAAGAAACTCTTGAAGCGGGAATTGCTTTAACTGGTACAGAGATTAAATCAATTCGTGCACGGAGAATTAATTTACGTGATGGATATGTTCAAATAATTAATGGTTCTGCTTTTTTAGAAAATGTTCATATTAGTGAGTATAAGGAAGGTAATCGCTATAATCATGATCCGTTAAGATCACGGCGTTTATTGCTACATAAAAGAGAAATTGCTCGTTTAGCTGGCATTCAAGCTCAACAAGGAATGGCAATTATTCCATTAAAAGTTTATCTAAAACATGGTTTTGCTAAGGTTTTAATTGGGGTCGGACAAGGTAAGAAGCAATATGACAAACGTCAAACTATTAAAAAACGTGATCAAGATCGCGAAATTCATCGTAAGTACGGAATCTAAATAGGTGGACTAAAATGATTAGAAAAGCAAAGTTAACTGATTTTCCATTAATTTATCCCATTTTAAAACAAATTTTTGATGAAATGGATATGGATACAATTAAGGCACTCCCAGAAAGCCAATTCTATGATTTGATGAAACATGGTTTCTATTCACCTCATTACCGCTATTCACATAATAGAATGTGGGTAGAAACTGATGAAATGGATCGTCCAATTGGGTTGATTGTTATGTACGGGTATGATGATCAGGGCTTAATTGATATTTCATTGAAAAGCTCATATCCTAAAGTTGGTTTGCCGCTTGATTCAGTTATTTTTTCAGATAAAGAAGCATTACCACATGAATGGTATTTAGACGCAATTGCAGTTTCTCCTAATCACTGGGGAGAGGGAATTGCGCAAAGATTAATTAAGATTGCTCCTGATATTGCTCAACAAAATGGTTATAAAAAATTAGGCTTGAATGTTGATCAAGATAATCCTCGAGCAGCTCGTTTATATGATTATATGGGGTTTAAGACAACATCTACAATGACTATTGGAGACCGCATGTATGATCATATGGTTAAAAAAGTAGATTAAAGTAAAAGGAAATTAATCACGGTAAGTTGATTAATTTCCTTTTTTGTTAAATTTAAAGAAATATTTAAAAATAACACTATTTACATTATTACTATTGCTTACAATTATAAAAGCTGATAAAGTAATAGAACTGTCATAGAAAGGTAGAGTGATCCATTCTTAGAAAGGAAATTAAGATGGATGTTGACAGAATTACAACGAGTTCAAAGTGCTTTACACGACATGTTATCTAAGCCAGATGTGAAGAAGGTAAATATTTCTAAGCTGTGTTCTGAAGCACGAATTAGTAGAAAAACTTTCTATTTGCGGTATGGAAAAGTAAATAATTGTCTTGAAGCATGCATTTTACTAGAACTAAGAAAAGAGTTACGTAAAAATAAAAAAAGGAGTTTACGACAACTCCTAAATATTTTATGTAATTATATTCAAGATAATAAGCAATATTTCTATAATGCCTATCATTTAAGTGAACAAGATTGTATATGTGAAAAGATGAGAGAACATTTTTTCACATATATTCGTTCTTATGTTTATGAACGTGGAAGCTTTTCTGAACTCATACTTAAGCAATTAACCAATCTGTTATATGATCGAATTTGTCTTTGGATTAGTCATGGATGTGACCGAAGCTTTAGTTACTTGTTAGAAGATTTGGCAATCATTATTGAATTGATAGATTTCCAAAAACAAGTTTGTTCACCTCAATATCAAGTTTTTAATTTCTCACATTACTATTTGAATTGTGATTAGGACAGTGCACTAATTCTATTTTGAAAATTAAAAGTTGGTAAAAATAATGGTTTGGTATGCCATTGTGTAAATAGTAGGCTAATTAAAATAATAAAGGGTACATCTTCAGGACGTGAAATATCACAGCTCCAAGTTAGCCCCGTATCAGTGACTAGTGAACAAACACTAGCCACTTTTTTTATACCCGAGTAGAAACTATATCTTCCTTGCTTCAAGCTACCTTGAACCCAATAATTTAACCGGGTAATATAGAACAAGTTTGTAAAACGACTATTTATTTTTTTTACCTTAACTAGAGAATGATTGATAACATCGACACTATAACTAGATAAGAGTCGATTAGAGTCTAAATACAAACGGCCAATCTCTTTATGATTAATATCAGTTAGAATTATGGGTTGGTTAAATTCATTTAGGTTTCCTTTTAAAATATAGACAATCTCACCATGTTGATTCTTTACAGGAATTTGACCACAAGTTTGTCCTTGAGTAAGTTGAACGGTATAACGCATAATTTCATCTGCCTTTATGAAAAATTATGTTTAATTGCAAAAATGGCGAATAGCGTATGCAACTCCATTCTCATTATTGTTTTTAGTAATAAAGTTAGCGATTTTTTTAATCTCAGGTGCCGCATTTTCCATCGCAACCCCAACACCAGCCATTCGAATCATTGATTCGTCATTAAGATTATCACCAATTGCCATTACTTCATTAGGCTTATAACCTTGAAGTTTGGCATAGTCCATCAGAGCAATTCCTTTTTGAGCTTTAATATTATTAATTTCGATATTTGTGGATGAACTTGCGGTAACGATTAAGTCACCCATTTTTCCGATTTCTTCGCGAATATGTTCGAAAACTTTCGGGCCATTTGGATGGAAAGCGACGAATTTCATTGCTTCAAACGATGGCTTTTCAAGTAAATCCTTAAAATCGGGTACATACTTAATTCGCATGATTTCATCAGAACCTGCAGCAAAAGAAACAGCTTTTTTAAAGGTCAATTTCTTATTGAGATCAACTAGTAGATCAGAAAAATTAGCAATTCTTCTGAGTCGAGAGTCTGAATAAACGTTATCAGCAGCAACAATTTCAAAGTAAAAGCCAGAAGCCTTAAGTAATTTATTAATTTGGATACTTTGTTCTTTAGGAATGGGCTCATTTACAATTAGTTGACCAGCTGTATTAAAGACCATTGCACCGTTTAAGTTGATAAAGCCTGTATGAAGTCCAGCTTTAGCTAGAATACCTTGAGACTCAGAAGGTGCACGGCCGGTTGCTACTAAAAATTCAACGCCTTTTGCTTGTGCTTCTTTTATAGCTGCAATATTTTCGGAAGAGATTTGCATTTGCTTGTTTAATAAGGTGCCATCCATGTCACTTGCAATAAGTTTAATCATTTTAAATCCTCCAATCTTTTATCTATATGATATCATGAACTTGGATTTCTTAGAGAGACAAGAGGATAGAATAAGTATGAAAAAATTAATCGGAAATGATTGGGATGAAATTTTAGCACCGGCTTTTGAGAGTGAAAAATACCAACAATTGCATGATTTTCTGAAGGAAGAATATCAGACTAAGCAGATTTTTCCAGATATGTATCATATTTTTACAGCTTTTAAATTGACATCTTTTGCCGATACGAAGGTTGTGATTTTAGGTCAAGATCCATATCATAATCCAGGTCAGGCAACAGGGATGAGTTTCAGCGTAAATCCAGGAGTTCCTTTACCACCGTCGTTAAAGAATATTTATAAAGAACTGTACGATGATGTAGGGGCAGTTCCGGTAAACCATGGTTATTTGAAAAAATGGGCTGATCAAGGAGTTTTATTACTAAATGCAGTTTTAACAGTGCCTTACGGAAATGCGAATGGTCATCAGGGAAAAGGTTGGGAAACAATCACTGATGCAGCTATTAAAGCACTTAGTGATCGTGGAAAAGTTGTATTTATTTTGTGGGGAAGATTCGCTCAGAATAAAATTCCGTTAATTGATGAAGGAAAGAATGTAATTATTAAGTCTCCACACCCCAGTCCATTTTCAGCAGATCGTGGCTTTTTTGGCTCACGTCCGTTTTCTAGATGTAATGATGCTTTGATTAAGTTTGGAGAAAGTCCAATTGATTGGCAATTACCACAAGAAGTTAGCCACGCAGACATGGCATAGTTTTTGTTTTGAGAAAAAGCTTTGAAATTGTAAAATATTACCTAGAGATAAAAAAGAAAGGCTTAATTTGTTATGAAAGTATTTGACTCACTTAAGAAAAAAGCAGAAGAATCAAAAAAAGTAATTGTTTTTCCAGAAGGAAATGATGAACGAATAATTAGAGCTGCTGTTCGTCTTGCAGAAGAAGGTATTGTTGAACCACTTTTATTAGGAAAACCAGACGAAGTAATAAAGTCAGCTGAAGAATTAAACGTTGATTTAGATTCAATTGAGATTATTAATCCAGCAGTTTATCCAGACTTTGAAAAAATGTGTCAAGATTTCGTTGAATTGAGAAAGGGAAAGAACACGCTAGCAGAAGCAAAGGAAATTTTACAAGATGTTTCTTACTTTGGCACAATGTTAGTTTATGAAGGAAAAGCTGATGGTATGGTTTCGGGTGCTACTCACTCAACTGCTAATACTGTTCGTCCAGCTCTTCAAATTATTAAAACTAAAAAGGGAATGAGCCGTGTTTCAGGCGCTATGATTATGGAACGCGGAGATGAAAAATATATTTTTGCTGACTGTGCTATTAATATTGATCCAGATAGTGAAACTTTAGCTGAGATTGCTTACCAGTCTAGTAAAACCGCTGAAATGATTGGTCTTGATCCTAAAATTGCGATGCTTAGTTTTTCAACCAAAGGATCAGCACAGGGACCAATGGTAACCAAAGTTCAAAAAGCAACTGACTTAGTACATGAAAAATATCCTGAATTAATTTGCGATGGTGAACTACAATTTGATGCTGCAGTTGTCCCACGTGTTGGTGAAGCAAAGGCTCCAGGTTCTGCGGTTGCGGGTCATGCAAATGTATTTATTTTTCCCGAATTACAATCTGGTAATATTTCTTATAAGGTCGCAGAACGATTAGGAGGTTGGAGTGCAATTGGTCCTGTGTTACAAGGATTGGCTGCTCCAATTAATGATTTGTCTCGCGGATGCAAAACAGAGGATGTATATTTGCTAGCTATTTTGACTGCTGCACAAGCTAATATGGAGAAATAAAATGGAATCATTAGAGATAAATTCTGATGAAGAAATGCAAAAATTAGGTAAAGCAATCGGTGAAAGTAGCAGGGGGCATGATTTGCTCTTATTGTCTGGTGATTTAGGCGCTGGAAAGACAACTTTGACTAAAGGAATTGCTAGATCATTAGGTATTAGACGACCAGTAAAAAGTCCAACTTTCACAATTGTCAGAGAATATCGAGAAGGGAAAATGCCGCTTTTCCATATGGACATGTATCGGCTGGAAAATGGTGATTTATCAAGTATTGATATGCCTGCTTATTTAGCAGAAGATGGCTTAGTGGTAATTGAATGGCCACAATTTATAATTGATGATCTTCCTGATGATTATCTTGAATTATCAATTAAGCGTGTAGATGATTCTTGGGATTCGACAAAACGAGTAGTTGAATTTAAGACTGTTGGAGAAAGAAACAAGGATTGGTTGTCAGATATAAAAGAATACTTTAAATAATAAATTAAAAATGGTTAAGCTTAAATTTGCTTAACCATTTTTTTGATTGGATCGTCTCCAACACGTTTATTTTCTTCGATTAAAATTCCTGCACATGCTTCGCTATCGCTTAAAGCGTTATGGTGGTGCCACAAGTTAATATTTAAAGCTTCTGAAACAGTATCTAGTTTGTGATTAGGAAGATTAGGTTCGAAAGCTTTACTAGTTGCTAAAGTGTCAATTGCAAAGTAATGCGGAGCAGCAATATTGTAGCGAGCAAGCGATTTTTCCATCACGCGACAGTCAAAACGCGCATTATGAGCAGCGACGAGCATTCCAGGTTGATATAATTTTTTGATTTTTGGCCAAACTTCAGCCATTGTTGGTGCATTTTTTACGTCTTCGGCAGTGATACCGTGAATTTTTATATTGCGACTATCAAACGGCATTTGCGGATTAATGACTGTATAAAAACGATCGACAATTTCGTTGTTTCTCACCATAACTAAGGCAAGAGAACATGCACTTTCAGGACGGCTGTTTGCCGTTTCAAAATCCATTGCAGTAAAGTTCATTTTTATCCTCTAAATAAAATATTATTTTTCTTTTTAGTATAACACTTAAGGTAGAAAACTAGCTATTTAATGCGGTATGATTAAAGGGATGATTATTTAAGGAAAAGAGAGATAAACAATGCAACTGATGGATTTAAAAAAACAAGGAATTGATATTCAAGAAAATATTCCATTAAGCCGTTTTACTTTTACTAAAACTGGTGGACCTGCACAATATCTTGCTTTTCCAAAAAATTTAGATGAGTTAGAGCTATTAGTAAATACAGTTAAGGAGGATGATATTCCTTTAACTGTTATTGGAAATGCTTCTAATCTAATAATTAGAGACGGAGGAATCTCCGGATTAGTTTTAATTCTGACCAAAATGGACACAATTACTGCAAATAAAGAGAATGCAACTGTTACTGCGGATGCTGGTGCAAGAATTATTGATACATCTGAAGCTGCTTGTGAAGCTGGCTTAAGTGGACTCGAATTTGCGGCTGGCATTCCGGGTAGCGTAGGAGGAGCTGTCTTTATGAATGCAGGTGCTTATGGTGGCGAGACAGAATTTGTCATTAAATCAGTTCGAGTTTTAACTCGCGATGGCGAATTTAAGACCTATACTCATGATGAAATGGAATTTGGTTATCGTCATTCTTTAGTCCAAGAAACGGGCGATATTGTAATTAGTGCAACTTTTGGACTTGAACCAGGAGATAAATGGGCAATTAAAGCAAAAATGGAATACTTTAACGGTCTACGTAGAGCTAAGCAACCACTTGAATATCCATCTTGTGGAAGTGTCTTTAAGCGCCCAGCAGGTCATTTTGTTGGCCCAATGATTATTAAGGCTGGTCTTCAAGGGAAGCGAATTGGTGGAGCAGAAGACTCAATGAAGCATGCGGGCTTTATTGTTAACGTTGGTGGTGCTACAGCTACCGATTATTTAGATCTGATTCACTTAATTCAAAAAACAATCAAGAAAGACTTTGATGTTGATCTACAAACTGAAGTAAGAATTATTGGAAAAGAAAAAGATTAGATACTGTGACAAAGCTACAAGTAACGGCTTGTAGCTTTTTTGATGAGATGGTGAAAAAATTGAGCGATATTATTAAATTAACGCATGTACGTAAAGAATATGATGACGGTTTTGTAGCGCTAAAAGATATCAATTTAACAATTGAATCAGGAAAATTTTATTCCCTATTAGGCCCGTCAGGTTCAGGTAAAACCACTATTCTAAGAATAATTGCTGGTTTTAGTGAACCAACAAGTGGTCAGGTCTTTTTTGATGGGAAAGACATTACTAATCTAGATGCGGCAAAAAGAAAAATTAATACAGTTTTTCAGAATTATGCTTTGTTTCCGCATATGAATGTTTTTGAAAATGTAGCTTTTGGCCTGCAAATTAAGAAAAAAGATAAGCAAGAAATAAAATTAGCTGTTAAAGAAGCACTTCATATGGTTCAGTTAGATGGTTTTGCTAACCGTGAGATTTCTGAGTTAAGTGGTGGACAGCAGCAAAGAGTTGCAATTGCAAGAGCGATTGTCAATCAACCAAAAGTATTACTTCTAGATGAATCTTTATCCGCACTAGATAAACGTTTAAGAAAAGATATGCAGTTTGAATTACGAGAGATTCAGAAAAAGTTAGGGATTACATTTATTTTTGTTACTCATGATCAAGAAGAGGCACTAGCAATGAGTGATGAAATCTTTGTTTTAAACGAAGGTAAAATTCAGCAAAGCGGAAGTCCAGTTGACATTTATGATGAGCCGGTTAATGACTTTGTAGCGCGCTTTATCGGAGACTCTAATATTTTAAGCGGACGAATGATTAAAGATTATGAAGTAGAATTTGGCAACCACCGTTTTGAATGTGCAGATGCAGGGATAAAACCGGGAGAAAAGGTTGAGGTTGTTTTAAGACCGGAGGATTTAGATATTACCGATATCGAACATGGAAAATTAAGAGTCATGGTTGAAAGCCAATTATTTTTAGGTGATCATTTTGAAATTAAGGCGATTGATAGTGATGAAAATGAATGGTTAATTCACTCAACTAATCCAACAAAAATTGGTAAAGAGGTTGGAGTGTTTTTTGATCCTGAAGATATCCATGTTATGAGATTTGGTGAAAGTGAAGCGGAATTTGATAAGCGGTTAGAGGCTTATGAAGGGGAGGATTAAGCTATGAAGAAAAGCAAGCTATTTTTTCTAATTCCTTATGTCCTTTGGCTTAGTTTATTTGTTATTGCCCCAATTATTTTAATAACTATCAATGCTTTTCAGGGAGATGATGGTTTTACCTTAAAAAATTTTCAACAGTTCTTTGTTAATGGAACTTTTTTAAGGATGACTTTAAATTCGTTTTGGTATGCATTCTTAATTACTTTAATTACTTTATTAATTTCTTATCCAATCGCATATATTTTAAGTCAAATGAAAAACCAACAATTTTGGCTACTTTTAATTATATTACCGACCTGGATTAATCTTCTTTTAAAAGCATATGCTTTCATCGGAATATTTAGTAAGCATGGATTATTAAATAATTTTTTAAAACTTTTTGGAATAGCACCGGCAAATATTTTATTTACTGATTTTGCTTTTATTTTTGTTGCAGCGTATATTGAAATTCCATTTATGATTTTGCCAATTTATAACGCGATTTGCGACATTAATCCAGCTGTAATTCAAGCAGCTTATGATTTGGGAGCAAGTAAATGGCAAACTTTTACTAAGGTTTTATGGCCACTTTCTAAGTCTGGAGTAGAATCGGGAATTCAAGCTGTCTTTATTCCTTCGCTTTCCCTATTCATGCTGACAAGATTAATTGGAGGAAATCGAGTAATTACACTTGGTACGGCTATTGAAGAATATTTTATGACTACAATGAATTGGTCAATGGGTTCAACAATAGGAGTTGTATTAATAGTATTGATGGTAGTTGTTATGCTATTTACTTCGTCTGATCATCATCATAAAAAGGAGGTTAAGCTATGAAAAAAATAAAGTGGTCCCGAATTTATTTTGCTTTTGTCCTCATCTTGATGTATTTGCCTATTTTTTATTTAATATATTATTCTTTTTCAAGCGGTCATAATATGGATCATTTTGAAAAGTTTACATTGAGTCATTATCAAGATCTTTTTAACGATAATCGATTATTGGCAATATTTTTAGAAACCATCTTGCTAGCCCTTTTGTCTAGTTTAATTGCAACAGCAATTGGTACTTTCGGAGCAATTGCGATTAGTCAAACTAAGAATAAAAAAGGACAAAAGACGTTGTTAGCCTTAAATAATGTATTAATGGTTTCTCCAGATGTAATTATTGGTGCTAGCTTTTTGATCTTTTTTACCTTTTTAGGAATTGGTTTAGGCTTTGGCTCAGTTTTACTAAGCCATATTGCTTTTTCGATTCCAATAGTTGTGTTAATGGTTCTACCTCGTTTAAAAGAATTTGACTATTCACTAGTCGATGCAGCCAGAGACTTAGGGGCATCAACTTGGCAAGTCTATAGCAAGGTAATGATTCCTGCAATTACGCCTGGAATTTTGGCTGGTTTTTTTATGGCATTAACGTATTCTTTAGATGATTTTGCAGTTACCTTCTTTGTGACCGGTAATGGATTTTCGACACTATCGGTAGAAATTTATTCACGTGCCCGGCAGGGAATTAATTTAGAGATTAATGCACTGAGTACATTAATGTTTATCTTTGTAATGATTTTGGTATTGGTTTACTACCTAATCACTAATCATAAGACCCATATTGGTAAGGGGCGTGCACAATGAAAAAGCTATTAATTGGAATTGTTGCTATTTTACTAGTCTGCCTTGGTTTGGAAGCTGGCGCTAAAAAATTGAATAATAATGGTGTTAGTTCTAATAATAAAAACTTAATTATCTATAACTGGGGCGACTATATTGATCCTAAATTGATAAAAAAATTTGAAAAACAAACTGGCTATCATGTGATTTATGAAACTTTTGATTCTAATGAAGCCATGTATACTAAGGTAAAACAGGGCGGTACAGCCTATGATATCTGTATTCCCTCAGATTATATGATTTCCAAAATGCGTAAAGCTAATTTGTTATCCAAAATTGATACCAAGAAAATCCCAAACTATAAGAATATTGGAAATGAATTTTTGCATCATTCTTTTGATCCTAAAAATACATACTCAATCCCATATTTTTGGGGGACTTTAGGAATTGTATATAACGATAAATTCGTAAAACCTGGACAAATAAAGCATTGGAATGACCTCTGGTCGAAAAACTATCGCCATAATATTTTATTAGTAGATTCAGCTCGAGATATTATGGGACTTTCTCTAGCTTCAATGAATAAGTCGCTCAATACTACTAATTCATTAGATCTTAAATTAGCCAAAACCAAGTTAGATGGATTAGGACCAAATGTAAAAGCAATTATTTCTGATGAATTAAAGATGTATATGATTCAAAATGAAGCTGCTATTGGAGTAACTTGGTCAGGTGAAGCAAGGACAATGCTAAATGATAATAAGCATTTGCATTATGTTGTTCCTCCAGAAGGATCAAATTTGTGGTTTGATAATTTTGTTATTCCGCGAACTGTAAAAAATAAAGCTGGAGCTTACGCCTTCATTAACTTTATGTTAGATCCTAAAAATGCTGCTCAAAATGCAGAATATATTGGCTATGCAACGCCAAATGTAAAAGCTCAGAAACTATTACCTAAAGAAATAAGAAATGACAAGCAATTTTATCCAAGCAAACAAGCGATGAAAAATTTACAAGTTTATCAAGATTTAGGCCCAAAGAAAATTCAAGAATATAATGATCTATTTCTTGAATTTAAAATGTATGGTCGTTAAGAGATGTGTTTAGGTATAATTAAAGTTTAGGAGGGACGGGCAATGAAGTTTAATATTGAGCAGATATTCACCTGGCAAAATTTTATGAATATTATTGATATTCTAATCGTTTGGTACATTATTTATCGCTTAATTATGCTGGTAAGAGGTACTAAGGCTGTCCAATTAGTTAAAGGAATATCATTAATTATTCTGGTCAGAATTGTAGCTGGGTTGTTACATTTACATACATTAACTTATTTTGTTGATCAAATTCTTTCTTGGTCAGTAATCGGAATAATTGTTATTTTCCAACCAGAAATCAGACGTGGTCTTGAACACTTAGGTCGCTCACCAATTTTTGGTGGAACTACAATGACTGAAAAACAGGCTGCTGAAAAGATGATTGGGGAACTAGATAAGGCAATTCAATATATGTCTAAAAGAAGAATTGGTGCCCTAATTACCATTCAGCAAAATACGGGGTTAGAGGATTATATTGAAACTGGTATACCTATTGATGCTGATATTACCGGCGAATTGCTAATCAATATTTTTATTCCAAATACTCCATTGCATGACGGTGCTGTAATTATTCGCAACAATCGAATTGCCGTAGCAGCTGCATATTTACCACTTTCAGACAATAGTATGATTCCTAAAAAGCTTGGAACGCGTCACAGAGCTGGTGTAGGTATTTCAGAAGTTACAGATGCAATAACCATTGTTGTCTCTGAAGAAACCGGTGGAGTAACAATTACGCGTAATAGTCAATTTATGCTTGATTTGACTAGAGAAGAGTATTTGAAATATTTAAATGCTCAATTGGTTCCAAAAGAAGAAGAGGAAAAGCCGAAGTGGTACCAAAGAATTGTAAATCATGTATGGAATTGGGGGTCAAATAAAAAATGAAAAGATTTTTTGATAAACCTTGGTTCTATCGAATTGTTGCATTGATTTTGGCCATTTTATTAACTATCTATGTTTCATCTAACCAACAAGGCTATGTAACACAAGGAAGACGTGAAGAAACTTTAAAAACTGCTACTAAGACGCAGGTAATTAAGGCTCCGTTGCAAGTTTCAGTAAATACTGATAAATACTATGTAACAGGTTATCCAGAAAAAATAAATTTAACTTTAGAAGGATCTAATGCATTAGTTACATCTACTATTAATACTCAAAATTTTCGTGTTTATATTGACTTAAGTCACTTAAAGACTGGTGAACATACAGTACCAATTAAGGTAAATGGCTTAAGTACGCAATTAACTTATAGTGTCAGTCCCAGCAAAGTACGTGTAAATATTCAAAGAAGAAAATCTCGCACTCTTCCTGTACAAATAGAGTATAATAAGAGTGCTGTATCTCGTGGATATAATCTTGGAACGGCTAAGAGCGATCCAGAAGTAGTTAACATTACTGGTGCTAAAAGTGAAGTTAACCAAGTTGATCGTGTTGTAGCTAGAGCAAGTTTACCTAAGGGAATAGACAGCACATTTGAGCGCGAAGAAATGCTGGTAGCACTTGATAAGGATGGACATCAGCTTAATGTTGCGATTGATCCAGCAACAGCGCATATTACTATCCCAATTAACTTATCGAAAAAGAAAGTTAAAATAAACGTAACATCGAAAAATGAGTCATCGACTCGCGTTTATTCTTTAACTGCAAAGAAGGAAACAGTTGAGATATATGGTGATGAAAATACACTTAAGAAAATAACATCCATTCCTTTAAAGGTTGATTTAAGTGGCATTGATCGAGATGTTACTAAGGATGTTGCAATTAAGTTGCCTAATGGCGTAGTTAAATCTTCACCATCGGTAATACCGGTGCATATAAAGGTAACCGCTACTACTGCTAAAAAAGAATAAAACAAGGAAAGGTTGTTAAAAAATTATGCTTAAATATTTTGGAACAGATGGTGTACGGGGGGTTGCTAATGCAGGCTTAACTCCAGAAATGGCTTTTAAATTAGGTCGTGATGGAGGATACGTTCTTACTAAAGATAAAAAGGATGGAGAAAGAGCTAAAGTATTAGTTTCTCGCGATACTCGTATTTCTGGACAAATGTTAGAATACGCATTGATTTCTGGTTTACTTTCCGTGGGAATTGAAGTTTTAGAAGTTGGTGTTATTACTACACCTGGTCTTTCTTACTTAGTACGTGCCCAAGGTGCAGATGCCGGTGTTCAAATTTCTGCTTCACATAATCCAGTCGAAGATAATGGAATTAAGTTCTTTGGTAGCGATGGTTTGAAGTTATCGGATGCTAAAGAAGAAGAAATCGAAAAATTAATTGATGCACCTGAAGATAAACTTCCTCGTCCTTCAGCAGAAGGTTTAGGCACTGTAACAAATTACCATGAAGGTGCTTCTAAGTACTTACAATTTATTGAAAATACTTTACCAGAAGAATTAGATGGTATTAAAGTTGTTGTAGATGGTGCAAATGGTGCGGCTAGTGCTTTAATTTCAAGATTATTTGCTGATATGGGCGTTGATTTTACTACTATTGCAACTCATCCAGATGGCTTAAATATTAATGACCACGTTGGAGCTACTCACACTAAGAAATTACAAGAAGAAGTTGTAAAGCAAGGTGCACAATTAGGTTTGGCATTTGATGGGGATGCTGACCGTTGTATTGCTGTTGATGAAAACGGTAATGAAGTTGATGGTGACCACATTATGTACGTCATTGGATCATACCTTGCTGATCACGGACGTTTAAAGAAAGATACCATTGTTACAACTGTAATGAGTAACCTTGGTTTTACTAAGGCTTTAGAAAGACGCGGCCTTAAGAATGTAAGAACTCAAGTTGGTGACCGTTACGTTTCAGAAGAAATGAGAGCTAATGGCTACAATCTTGGCGGTGAACAATCAGGTCACGTAATTATCAGCGATTACCATAATACTGGAGACGGTATGCTTACTGGATTACATTTATTATATGTAATGAAGGATACTGGTAAG
Organism: Lactobacillus isalae; assembly: GCF_947539375.1. NCBI lineage: Bacteria > Bacillati > Bacillota > Bacilli > Lactobacillales > Lactobacillaceae > Lactobacillus > Lactobacillus isalae. The sequence continues at coordinate 1,103,872 of NZ_OX443569.1, read as the reverse complement.
TCATTAAGTGAATTATTAAGTGACTTTAAGGAATATCCACAACGCTTAATTAATGTACCCGTTGAAAACAAAAAAGACTGGAAAGAACATAAACGCATTACAGAAGCAATTAAGAAGGTTGAAGAAGAGTTAAGTGATGAAGGACGTATTTTTGTTCGTCCATCAGGAACTCAAAGTTTGCTTCGTGTAATGACTGAAGCTCCAACACAAGAATTAGCTGATAAATATTGTGAAGAAGTAGCTAAAGTTGTTGAAGAAGAAATGGGCTCGAAATAGCATTGAGTTTATATTAAAATCTAATAGGTGATGGCGTTCACCAATTTAACCGATTAATATCTGACGACGCCTACTTTCTTACATAGATTGAGGAGGTAGTGTCGTCTTTTTTTATGCATTTTTTGTATAATAGAAAGGAAAGTGAACGATTACATAGGAGAAAAATAATGAATATAAAATTAATTGCTGTTGATCTTGATGGAACTTTATTAAACGATAAGCAAGAAGTAAGTACTAAAACAAAAGAAGCATTGCAAAAGGCATCTAAGATGGGGATCAAGATAGTTCCATGTTCTGGTAGACCCTTTCCTGGTATTAAAGAATATCTAGATGAATTAAATTTAAAGGACCCCAATCAATATGTAGTTGCTTTTAATGGAGCGTTGGTTTTAAATTCTGCTGGAAAACCAATAGTTGAGGAATTGCTTAACTATAGTGATTTTCTATTTTTTGAAAAAATTGCAGAGAATTTACAGGCTAATTTTCATATTGAAGTAAGGGATAAGTTTATTACTCTAAATCATTTTATTAATTATTATTTATCACGTGAAAGCTGGCTGACTAGGATGCCAATCGAAGTTTCTGAGCTAAAAAACATCTCAGAAGACATTAAATTTACTAAGGCTATGTTCTCGGGCTCACCTGCTGAAATGAATAATATCTATCAAAATTTACCCAAAGATGTGGTCGAAAAATATAATGTCTCTACTTCAGATGAAACTTTGATTGAAATTAATTCTAAGCAGGCTTCAAAGGGAAATGCTCTAAAAGAATTAGCTAAAAAACTTAATTTTAAACAAGATGAAGTAATGATTTTTGGTGATCAGAAAAATGATATTTCGATGTTTGATGTTGCTGGGTTTTATAAAGTGGCGATGGGAAATGCTGTACCAGAGATAAAAAAACGTGCCAATTATGTTACTAAAACGAATAATGAAGATGGAATTGCGTATGCATTGAGAAAGTTGATTTTTGATGAATAAAAAGTGGAAAAATTATTTAAGTGTAGGAGTATTTGCCTTTTTTGGAGGTGCATTAAGGGCGTATTTGAATTTGATCTGGTCGCAGGCTGGAACTTTTACAGCTAATATTATTGGTTGTTTTTTATTGGCATTTTTCACCTATTTCTTTGTTGAATATAGAGAAGGCCGTGATTGGCTAGTTACGGGATTAAGTACTGGTTTTGTCGGTTCCTTTACTACTTTTTCTAGTTTTCATTTAGATACATTGAAACAATTAGAAAATGGGATGAATAGTCAGGCAGTAATTTATTTCTTTAGTTCAATATTTATCGGATTTTTATTTGCGTATTTAGGAATGATAATTGGAAAAAGAACAGGTAGAAAGTTGGCAGTAAAAGCATGATGACGATTTTGACAGCAGGTTTTGGAGCTATTTGGGGCGCAATCTTAAGATATGGAATTACGAATTATGGTAAAAAGCATTGGTCCAAAAATTTTCCATATGCGACTTTATTCATAAATCTTACAGGAGCGTTTATTTTAGGTTTTGTATTCTCATGTAATTTGTCGCCCTTTGTCTATGCTTTAGTTGGAACTGGGGTGTTAGGTGGTTATACTACATTCTCAACTCTAAACGTTGAGCTGCTTTCTCATTGGCGCGACCACAATTATAGTACTTTTATTCTGTATGCTTTACTTTCCTATGGTGGAGGATTGATCTTAGTATTTGCGGGATATAAAGCGAGATCGTTAATTTAAGAAAAAAGAATGCTGAGGAATTAATTCTCCAGCATTCTTTTTTGAATAATAAATTAATTTTGATTCTTAATTGATACTTTTCCTACTTCGCTTGTAATAGCTATTGAACTATTGGAATCTTCTCGTCCAACATAACCCTCAATTTTGTCGTAATCATCGCTACCATAAATAATGGAATCAATAGGAAGATCAGTAGGACCAATCTTTTTGGTATTAATTTTGAACTTGAAAAACATAGTATGTGGAATATTAACAAGTACATTTCCGACTTTAGTGTGAATTGAGAGGTTAAATTGCGGATTATCAGCAAGAGACAATTTAATTTTACCAACACTAGATTTAATATTGCCACTTCCTTTAATTTTACTAAGCAACATGTTTCCAGTATCAGTTACTATATCAAGATTTTGGCTATTTAAACCGGTAACCGTAATTTTTCCGCTTTTAGTATCGATAAAGAAATCTTTAGTTGAAATATTTTCTAAATCAATGTTACCGCTACTGGTATGGTACGATATTTCTTCTTTTGCTTGAACATTATCACTTGTTAGAACACCAGAATGAGCATTAATATGAAAAACATTTGCGGACGTATTAGAAACAGCTATATCACCTGATTTTAAGTCTGCTTGAACTCGTTTAAGGGTAGAGTGGGCTAATAAGAGATCACCAGAAACAGCTGTTATATCAAGCATGCAATAATTGGGAATTTTATTAATGTAAACATCCCCGCTTTGACTGCGGATAGTTAAAAAGCCATTGAAATCTTTAGGCAAAAATAATAAAGTTTTATTCTTAAAAATCCCTACTAATTTACGTGGTCCCTGAGTAATTTTTAAAACATTTCCTACTTTTTCTACTGTCGAGTAAAGATTTTCGATATCACGAGACATAAAATCATGGACAATTAAATTTGAAGAATTAGTTGGTAAAACTAAAATATCTCCTAGACGATAGTTAAGGTGAATTTCATCAATTTGATTTAACTTTAGTTTTAATTCATTGACTAGTTTAGAATCAAAAATTTTGGCAAAGAAATCATTATATTTGCTATAGTCAGTTTCTTCTAAATTTTTTAATTGAGATAGGAGAGTATCAAGATCAGTTAAGTTCAAAAGCGCTTTTTGTTCTGCTTCAATTTGACTTGCACCGTGTTGAATCTCTTTTTTTATTAAATTGTTAAGCTTTTTACTTAAAGTGTTTTGTAAAGGTTTATTTTCTTTGATATGAGGAAATTTATTGAAAAATTCTTTTAGTTTTTCATCAATCATGCTGAACTCCTTTAATATTTGTTACACTTTTATTATATAGCACTGAAAAAACTGTATGTAATTAATTTATTAACGATAAAATAGATAAAAAGTTTTGTTAGGAGAAAAAATTGAAATTTCTAAAATGGATTTGGAGATTGGTCGTCATTGGATTGATCTTTATATCACTAAGTTTAACTTTAACGAGTCCAGTTGAACTTAAAGTAGATAGTACAGCCGGATTAGTTAAAAGCTCAATTAATAAAGTTGTTGATCAAGCAAATAATAGTGATTTGCAAATGGGCGTCAGTTTTCTGCAGGAGTCAGGAATCGAGGACACACTCTTATCGCAACTGCCTAAAAATATTGAATTAAAGACGTCTTATCAAGGTCTAAATCAGTTAAGTACGAATTATTTAGCAAATGAAAAACTGACGGCGTCCGACTTAAAATTAAACAATGACACGCAACAGGAACAGGTTTTTAATCAGGTTGTATTACAATTAGTTAATGAACAACTAAGACAAAATTCTGCCGATGTAAAACAAGCTGCTGAGATTTATCATTTGATCTATTTCTTATTGATTGGTTTGTATATTTTGGCAATGGCATTAGCATTATTTGGCAGAAAGAGTGCATTAGTTCCGCTCCTAGTTGCTGCAATTGGCTCTTATGGTGTTTTATCATATGCGGCAGGGATTGCGACTACATCACTGCAGGAAAGCGTTTATAGCGGAATTAACGTGAGTCTAAGTAGTGGATTAAGTCAGGCTTTGATTACTGCAATTATTGCTGCAGTGGGATGTTTATTCATTAAAATTAAGAAAGAGAAGGAGTAAAAATGCTTTTTAAAACGAGCGATGATATAGAAATTGATTACGAATTGAGTGGGAAAGGAAAGCCAATCGTTTTAGTTAACGGCTTTGGAGCATATCAAGAAATTTGGTCAGCGCAAGTACCATTTTTAACAAAGTTAGGCTATCAAGTTTTAACTTATGATCATCGGAATATGGGCCCGAGTCAGCGGACTGAGAAAGGGCATAATATTGCACGTTTGACACAGGATTTATATGAACTAACATCTTTTTTGAAAATAAAACAGGCAATTTTTATGGGACACTCAATGGGTGCGTCAATTATCTTTTGTCTAATGAAAAAATGGCCAGAAATAGTTAAACAGGCTTTGTTAGTGGATCAATCACCTAAGATGCTTAATGATAAGAACTGGGAATATGGCTTTATAGATTATACCAGTAAGAATTATGAAGAAAAATGCCAGGAAAGGCCACATGTTCACGAAACTTATGCTGGTTTAGATGATGGTGTGTATGCAAAGTTAATGTTAGCTAAAAAGGCTAATCCTTTTGATAGAAAAGATAATGTGGACTTACTTGAGAATCATATGTCGCTAGATTGGCGTGAAGTTTTAGAAACAACAAACATCCCGACTACTTTTTTCGTTGCTAAAGAAAGTCCATATTATCGTGATGGATATGAAAAGTGGCTTGAACAGAAAAATAAAAAGATAAATAGCTTTATTATGTCACCGAGTGGACATGTAATTATGGCTGAAATTCCACAACAATTTAATAGTAAGCTAAAGGATATTTTAGAGTAGAAAAAAAGAGGGCATGCCCTCTTTTTTTGTTGTGAGTAAATTATTTTAGTTTTTTATTAATATTTGCCAAATTTTGGTAATTTTCTGTCATCCATGCAAGATAAGTTGTATTGTTAGGAATGGTTTCGCGAACTTGTAAAATTGGAATGTTTTTTGATTTAGCTCTTTTAACGAAATTATTGACAGTAGAACTACTTACTTGAGAATTTTTGACAAAGAAAGAAATTCCACGATTACTAATTGTTTGATTCATTTGATGAACAATCTTAGCACTAGGATCAGTTTCATTTTCAATAGCTTCTTCAAAAGCTTTATCGCCAATCTTAAAGTGAGTAGCTTTTAAAGCATAATCGAATACTGGTTCACTAACATATACTGGTTTTTGCTTTGCTCCATCGATAGAATCAGCAACTTTTTTAATTTTATTGATTTTTGCTAAGTATTTAGCACCATTTTCTTTATAGTAAGTTGCATGTTTTTTATCAATCTTAGATAAGCGTTTAACTAAATAGTTAACATATTTTGTTGGCATATTTAAATCAAACCAAATATGTGGGTTAGCACCATTTTTTAGATCCATTAGATCTTCGCCAACTAGGACGGCAGATTTATTATTGGATTTGGCAAGTTTGGGTAACCAGGAGTCATAGCCTAAGCCATTAGCAACTACAATTTTTGCATCTTGAACCTTTTTGGCATCAGCAGTTGTTGGTTCGAAGTCATGCGGATCAGTGGAGCTGTTAGTAATGATAGCAGTAGCTTTTCCATATTTGCCTAAAACGTTTTGTGCAATATCGGCATAGACGTTGGTACTTGTGACAATAGAAAGTTTATTTGATGAAGAATCAGATTTTTTTGAACAGCCAGTAAGAATTAAAATAAGAGCACCCGCTGTAACAAAGAGAGCTAAAAATTTTTGAAAATATTTTTTCATTTTTATGTACGTATCCTTTCAATTACGTGATTGAGATCTGTATTCACTATAAATAATATCAGAAACCACTAATAATTTTACATTTGCCAATTGATTTTTGTTAATTCGGCTCAGTTAGCTTGTGTTATAGTAGAAAGAAATTATGAAATTAAGGTAGATAAAAGATGAAAGCTACAATATATATTACGGGAAGTATTGCTGCTTATAAAGCAATTAGCGTTGTACGCGATTTTCAAAAAGAGGGACATGAAGTTAGAGTAGCTATGACTAAAGAAGCAGTTCATTTAATTGGTACGCAAACTTTAGCTGCTTTGACTAAATATCCTGTGTTAACTGATCTCTGGAAGGAAGAAACAGCTGATAGAATACAGCATATTGAATTGGCAGATTGGACGGATATTGCAGTAGTTGTTCCAGCAACGGCGAACTTTATTGCAAAAATTGCTAACGGCCTAGCTGACGATGCAGCAAGTACTACTTTTTTGGCAACTGCTGCTCATAAGTATGTTGTGCCAGCAATGAATAGCCATATGTGGGCTAATCCAGCCTTTCAAAGAAATTTGTCCTTGTTAAAGCAAGATGGAATTTCTGTAATGGAGCCGGCTACTGGGCGTCTAGCTGAAGGATATAGTGGAAAAGGAAGAATGCCAGAGCCAGATGAGATTATGTCTTGGATAAATGAGTCTCTTCAAGCTAAAGATGAATTAAAAGGAAGAAAAATCGTTATTACGGCTGGCGGGACTGTTTCTCCGCTTGATCCAGTTCGCTATTTAGGAAATCGCTCTAGCGGGAAGATGGGGATAGCACTAACCAAAGCAGCTCTTGCAGCAGGAGCAGAGGTTATTTTGATTTCTGGCCATATTTCTGTTCCCCTTCCTCAATCACCAAAATTAAAGAACGTTCATGTAGAAACTACTGAAGACATGTTATCAGCCGTGAAAGATGTTTTTTCTAGTGCAGACGCATTAATTATGGCAGCTGCGGTAGCGGATTATGAGCCAGTAAATTATATTGACCATAAAATTAAAAAGCAGGACCAGGGAGATGAATTAAAGATATATTTAAAAGAGACTCCCGATATTCTGAAAACAATGGGAAGCTTAAAGAATAAAAAACAGGTCGTAGTTGGCTTTGCGGCTGAAACAAATGATTTATTAGAAAATGCTGCGAAAAAATTACAAAAGAAAAATGCAGATATGATTGTAGCTAATGACGTTAGTCACGGCGTATTTGGAAGTGATGAAGATAAGGTTACAATTTTAAGAAAAGATAAGGCAAATCAAAATCTAAAAGAAAGAACTAAGGTGGAGATTGCTAAGAAAATAATAGCCTTGGTTGCTGATGAGCTTGAAAGTAGGGAAGATATAGAATGAAAAGAACTTTATTAACAAAGCGAGAAATTATATTTGTCTGCTTAATGCTGCTGGTATTGCTAGGTTTATTCATTTCTAGTTCGATGACTTACCATGAGCAAGAGATGTCACCAGGATTTATTCATCGCCATTTTCCAATTATTGAGAAAATAGTAGGAAAGTGGAATATTTACTATGCTGGACGCTGGCATAATGCATTTTTGGATAATGGCGAAGCAGGGATGACACAGTTTGTTATGAGAAAATTTGCTCATTTTTCATCATACTTTTTAGTTGGATTATTTGCCTGCTTAGGTTTAGATCGTTTATTTAAAAAGTGGTGTGGTCCTTTGTTTATTTGGCTAGGAATTATTGGACTGGCTGGATTAGACGAATTCCATCAATATTTAACAGGAGATAGAACTCCGAGTCTTCATGATGTTGCTCTTGATTCAGCAGGAGCACTTTTAGCTATCTTAATCTGTATTTTCGTTTACTGGCTTAGGCACCATCAAGAAAAAAATAATTCCTAGTCGATCATAGATTGAATTTAAACCTTTAGTGCGTTATGATTGACAAGGTTAACTATATTAAATAAAAAGAAAGAAGGATTCTTATGTCAGGACATTCAAAATGGCACAATATTCAAGGCCGCAAGAATGCGCAAGACGCTAAGAGAGGTAAAGTTTTCCAAAAATTATCTCGTGAAATTTATATGGCTGCAAAGAGTGGTGGTCCTGACCCTTCAGGAAATCCTACTTTACGTATGGTTATGGATAAAGCACGTGCAGCTAACATGCCTAAGACTAACATCGAACGTGCTATTAAAAAGGCTGAAGGTAATTCAGATGAACATTACGACGAAATTACCTACGAAGGCTATGCACCAGGTGGTGTAGCAATTTTAGTTGAAGCTTTAACTGATAACAAGAACCGTACTGCTTCTGATGTTCGTGTAGCTTTCACTCGTAATGGTGGCTCACTTGGTGCAACTGGTTCTGTTGCTTACATGTTTGACCGTAAAGGCTACATTGTAATTGACCGTTCAACTACTGATGCTGATGAAGATCAAGTATTACTTGATGTTATGGATGCTGGTGGGGATGACTTAGAAACTAGTGATGATGCATTTGAAATCTACACTGATCCTAAGCAATTTACTGCTGTACGTGATGCATTAGAAAAGGCTGGCTACAAGTTAGCTAATGCTGAATTGACTATGATTCCACAAAACACCACTCCAGTTCCAGCAGATAAGAAAGAGCAATTTGCTCACTTAATTGATGCATTAGAAGATAATGATGATGTTTCTAATGTATATACTGCTGCTGCAGATGATGATGAATAATTAATTTATCGAAAAATAGACCTAAGTTGATTTAGGTCTATTTTTTTATGGCTGACATTTGTGTCAGCCTTTTTTTATTTGTTTTTTTAAATAATAAAAAAATTTTAGCCCTTTTTGCGTACTAATAAGTGTATGGCAAAGGAGGGATTAATGTGAACGAAATATCGAAAACTATTTTAGAAACAGCATTTGAAAGCCATGCGAGTGATATCTTTATTTTTCCTACCGTTAATGGGTATGAGATAAAGATTCGAAATGCATTAGGTTTAAGTAAAGTAGAGGACCTAAGTTATCAAGCCGGGAGAGAATTGCTCAACTTTTTTAAATTTCAGGCGCAAATGGATATTGCTGAGAGGCGCAGGCCGCAAGTAGGAGCTTATCAGACTGAAATTGCGGGTAACAAAGTATTTTTACGTTTTTCAAGCGTTGGCGAGTTTACTGGTGATGAATCTTTGGTAGTTAGGTTGATTTATGGTGAAAAAAATAATAATTATTTTTTGCCAGAACAATTAACCTTGCTCAAAAAATTAACCAGACAACGTGGACTAATTATTACTAGCGGTCCAACTGGATCAGGAAAAACGTCAACAATGTATGAACTTGCACAACTGGCTGGAGAAGGAAAAGTGGTAATGACTATTGAAGATCCAGTTGAAATTTGGAATCCTGGTTTCTTACAAACACAGGTAAATTTGATTGCAGGAATCGCTTATCCAGACTTGTTGAAAGCAGCTCTAAGGCATCGACCTGATATTTTGATTATTGGAGAAATTAGAGACCAGGAAACTGCCAAGATTAGTATTAATGCTGCTTTAAGCGGACATTTAGTATTAGCAACTATTCATGCCAAAACTGCTATGCAAACAATATCACGTCTTGAAGGATTAGGGATTAAAAAAGATGAATTGGATAATTGCTTGACTGCTGTTTCTTATCAAAGGTTGCTGCCACTAAAAAAGAAAAATAAAATAGCTTGTCTGATGGATATTGGATATGGTGAAGAACTTCGCCAAGCAGTCGCAGATAACGAAAAACGTCATAACTTAAGTAGTTGGCAAAATAATTTAGAGCAGTTAGTTAAACGGGGAAAAATCAGTGAAGAGACGAAGCGTTTTTTTAAAGAAGGATAAATTAAATAGTAGCGATCAGCTTATTTTTATTGATTATCTGAGGCAAGCATTAATTAATGGATATTCTTTAAATGCTAGCTTAAAGCTATTGCCTAAAATATGGACTGGTAATTCTGAAAAACTAACTTATATAAAGGAACAAGTTGAACAAGGCAGCAAGCTAGGAGATGTACTACATGAGGTTGGATTTTCTAGCACTTTAGCTGCACAAATCAATATGGCTATTATTGACGGAAATTTATTGTCTTGTTTAGACCAGTTAAGTAAGCTTATTCGATTAAAAAACAAGCAATTGAAGAAACTAAGAGGAGAACTGGCCTATCCAGCACTTTTAATTGGAATGATGGTTACTTTGTTAATTTGTATGCAGACGTTTTTAAAGACAGAAATGTCAGATAATGACTGGACGAGTAATTTGATGCTTGTGGGACTTTTGCTGTTAGTGATTAGTGCTGTAGCTTTTATTAGTAAGACAATTAGACTGCTTAATAAGCAAGATTATTATGCTCTTAAAAAGTTAACAAAATTACCAATCATTGGCCAAGCATTAAGTTTATATGTTCATTATCTTATTGTTTCTGATTTAGCTGTTTTATTAATCAATGGCTTTTCTTTACAAAAAATTTGTCAATTAGCCGCAATTCAACCAAATAGTTCATTGCAGCAGGTAATTGGAGAAAAGGTGAATAAGCAATTAGTGCAGGGAATTGAGATTAAGGAAATTATTGAGCAAGAATTTTTTATACCTAATAATCTTGTAATGCTTTTAGAAACTGGAACAACAAGAGAGCAGATTGGAAAAAGAGCATTGTTACTTAGCAAAACCCTTTTTTATGAATTAAATCTCAAATTAAATAGTTTAATTGTTAATCTACAGCCGCTATGCTTTATTTTTATTGGAATTTGTATTTTAGGGATGTATTTAAAAATTTTAATGCCAATGTATCACTTGATGGAAACGATGTAGGAGAGAGATAAAATGGAAAAATTAAAAAAATTTATTACAAAGAATCAACAAGTAAAGGGGTTTACTTTAGTAGAAATGGTAATCGTAATTGCTATTATTGCAATGCTCATCTTGTTAATTGTTCCTGGCTTGAGTAAGCAAAAGGATAGAGCAACTAGCAAGACTGATGAAGCTTTAAGAACAACGATTGAGACACAAAGACAGTTGGCTGAAGATAATGGCGATGGGACTTCATTAGAAGAACTTGTGAAAAAGGAATATATTTCACAAAAACAAAAAGAAAGATATGAAAAATTACCACAGAGATGATTTTTAAAAAGATAAAAGCTTTTACTTTAATTGAAACGATAGTTACCTTAGCAGTTGTTTGTCTACTTGTATTAATGCCTACGTTATATGTAAAAAATATTAAGGAACAGATAGTGTTAGATAGTTCAACACGTCAAATTAAATCTACAATTAACAAATATTTGCATCGTTCAACTGTAGAGAGAAAATCCTATTTTTTATCGTATTTTGATAATAATTCTTCAATTCAGGTAATGGAGCCAGATAAGGTAACAAAGGTTTATTTAGATCGACATGTTAGAGTTTATAATTTTGACAACTTTTATATAAGTAATCGCGGAACAATTTCACCAAGAACAATAACTGTTAAGAATGGTAATAAAGAAAAGAAAATAAAAATACAAATGACATGGGGAAGAATGGTTGAAGAATAAAAGAGTATCAGGATTTATTTTATGGGAAGCATGTCTAGGATTTACGATAGCTTGTTTAGGTGTATTGCTTTTAGGGATGACGATCAAACAAAATAATCAGACTGAAAAGCGGGTCGAAAAGCGTGTAGATAAGGCTTATGCTGAATATATTTTTAGACATAGTGATAAAAAGACATTATTAGTTCATGATCATGTCTACCATAGGTAAAAATAATGAAAAGAATAAGAGGCTTTACTTTATTAGAAGCCGTTTTTGCAATTGCAGTTACGATTTTATGTGCACAAATTTTATTTGGACTGGTGGGTACACTTAGAAAAATTAATCGTCAAAAAACTGGCATAAATGAAATAGCTTATAGTTATGTGCAAGTAAATAATTTTTTAAAAGAAAGCGGACATGTTGAAGTAAGTACGACTGGTTCAGATACGACTAAGATTGTGCTTAGAAAAGTATCAAGCAAAAAGAATAAGAATAATGAGCCAATTTATGATACTTATGTGATTGATCTAAGTTCAAACGATGTTCTAAGAATGAGAACAGATGAAGGCGGACATATGCCATTACTGTTTAAAGTTAAAAAAATTCGATGCACTACTTCAAAGGATTCATTTACGATCTTAGTAACTGAAAAAGATGGCAGACAAAGTGAGATGTTTTTTAAAACTGATTTGCCAGAAAAAAAGAAAGAGAATGTAAAGGATGAGAAAGCGGAGAAGAATAAAAAGAATTAAGGGAAGTGCTCTGATTAGTAGCTTATTGCTTATTAATATTTGTATTGCCTTTGTAATGATGTATCAGCATAGCTTTACTGAAAATATGGAAAGTAATATTACTTTAATAAATTATTTTTCTAAGTAAATAATGATTGCTTGCTAGTATTTGAGGATACCGATAGAATATTAGAAGGAATATTAAAGAAGGAAGAAAAATGCAAAAAGTAGAAGAATTGTATCCAAAATTTCAGACAGCTGTTGAGCATTTACAAAAAGCGCTCAATGTTTCTTTCTCATCTGCATTGACGGAAACTTTTGATAATCTAGAAAATGGAAAAATCAAGGTAGAATCAGGTGCTCCAGATAAAGAAACGGTAGCTGAGTTGACTGAAGAATATCGTCAATTAGATTATGATAATTTGCCACGTGCCTTAAAGGTACAAGTGTTTACTTTATTAACTTTAAAAGCAATTTCTCAAGACGGCAGCGACTATAACTTGATGCCAACGCCTTCAGTAATTGCAACGATAATTGCTCTAATTTGGCAAAGAATCGTTCCTGCTGGTAAGAAAACTGTAGTTGATCCAGCTATTGGAACGGGGAATTTACTTTATTCAGTTATTAGACAGCTTATCCAAGAAAATCACTCACAGAATAATTACAATTTAATTGGAATTGATAATGAGGAATCATTGCTAGACTTAGCCGATATTGGCGCTCATCTTGAAGATTTAAAGATTGATTTGTACTGTCAAGATGCCTTAGATCCATGGATGATTGAAAAAGCTGATGTAGTAGTGAGCGATGTGCCAGTAGGCTATTATCCACTTGATAATAATGCTAAGCGTTTTGAAAATCATGCAAAAGAAGGTCATTCATTTGCACATACTTTGTTTATTGAACAAATTGTAAATAATCTTAAACGTGATGGTTTTGCATTTTTAGTGGTACCTAGATTGTTATTTACTGGTAAGGGATCTACTGAATTTATGACCTGGTTAGCTAAAAAGGTTAATATTCAAGCAATTGTTGACTTGCCAGATGATATGTTTTCAAGTCAGATTCAGCAAAAATCAATTTTGGTTTTCCAAAATCACGGAGAGCATGCAATTAAGCGTGAGGTATTGGTAGCTAAACTAGATTCATTAAAGAAGCCTGAATCTTTAGTAGCATTTAATATGAAGCTAAATGACTGGTATCATAAGAGTGAAGATTAATTTTTATAAGAGGTATATAGTATGAAAAAAGTTTTAGCAGTAAATTCAGGTAGTTCATCATTTAAGTACAAATTATTTTCTCTTGATAATGAAGAAGTGATTGCTTCTGGTATGGCTGATCGTGTTGGATTGCCAGGATCTGTTTTTACAATGACATTAGCTGATGGTAGCCAACATGATGAGCAAAATGATATTGCTAATCAAGAAGAAGCCGTTCAAAAATTGCTTAGTTGGCTTAAGGAATACAATGTTATTGATTCTTTAGAAGATATTGCAGGTGTGGGTCATCGCGTTGTTGCTGGTGGTGAAGAATTCACTGATAGCACAGTTATTACCGAAGATAATCTTTGGAAAATCTACAACATGAGTGATTACGCTCCGTTGCATAACCCAGCTGAAGCTGACGGTATTTATGCTTTTATGAAAGTCTTGCCTAATGTTCCTGAAGTTGCTGTGTTTGACACTTCTTTCCATCAATCTTTAGATCCAGTTCAATATTTATATTCAGTACCTTACAAGTATTACGAAAAATTCCGTGCTAGAAAGTATGGCGCACATGGTACTTCTGCACGTTATGTTTCACGTCGCACTGCTGATCTATTAAAGAAGCCAGTAGAAGACTTAAAGATGGTTCTTTGCCACTTAGGTAGCGGTGCATCTATTACTGCAATTAAAGATGGAAAATCTTTTGACACTTCAATGGGTTTTAGTCCTGTAGCAGGAATTACCATGAGTACTCGAAGCGGTGATGTAGATCCATCTTTACTTCAATTCATTATGAAGAAGGGTAATATTACTAGTTTTAATGATGTGATTAAGATGTTGAACACTGAATCTGGTTTACTTGGTCTTTCAGGAATCTCACCAGATATGCGAGACATTGAAAAAGCCATTAAAAATGGTGATAAACAAGCTAAGCTAACTAAAGATATTTTTATTAATAGAATTGTACGCTACATTGGTGCATATATGACTGAAATGGGTGGTTTAGATGTTTTAGTCTTTACTGCTGGAATTGGCGAACATGATGCAAGTGTGAGAAAACAAATTATGGATGGACTCACTTGGCTTGGTCTTGAATATGATGAAGATGCTAATAAGGCTAACCATGAAGGAATTATTACTACTCCAAACTCCAAAATTACTGCTATGATTGTTCCAACAAACGAAGAATTGATGATTGCACGTGATGTTGTTCGTCTGGCTAAATTAGGTAAATAGCATTGAAAGCAAAGTTATAGCATTTTAACAGTGACTGTGATATCATTGAAGCATCTGGGGATGTTTTGGGATTCGACAGGCGTAGATTCGCGTTGACTGCGATTCGTAGGTCACGTCTACGTTAAAAACGTCACAGTTAAATTATAACTGCAAATAACGAAAATTCTTACGCAGTAGCTGCTTAGTCAGCCTGCGTGATCCAATGACGGATTGCTCGTGTCTGTCTGCGGGTCTTACCATTTAACGAGCTACGTTTAACTACTTACCTTAATAGTTAGAAATAAGATTCTTAGGTTAGTTTTGATAGTTTAGCCCTGTTATATGGCGTTTTATCAAAGCGAAATTTAAGTAATATAACTATGATCGTAGAAGTTAACGACGGAATACGTTTGGACAGGGGTTCAATTCCCCTCATCTCCATAGATAAGAATAAAAACCGCTCTATATCAACATTTAGAGTGGTTTTTATTTGTTTTTGATACAATTTTGATACAATAAACGATTTTTAAATATTTAATGAGTTCATATAACTTCTGATATTTTCCATGCCTTCTTGGGTGGCATGAGTATAATGTTCAGTCATTTCTATACTGTTATGACCCATAACTGCTTCCACGTCGGTTCTTTCTTGATTCTTATTGAGAGTAGCATAGGTGTGTCTAAAACCGTGTATGGTAATTTTTTTAAGGGATTTATCGGCATTATAAATTGCTTGTAACCATCTATCGGGTTTTGAAAGATTAACGTAATTATTACTAATGCCATGAAAAATTATAGGGCAAATAATTTTTTGCTGTTTTCGATATTCTTTAAGAACGCTAATCATATGTTCAGTAAGTGGAATTGGCCGATTTGAAGTTAAACTTTTAGGTGTTTGAACAATTAATTTATTATCTATTCCTAAAGCTAAAGTTTTTGTGATAGAAACAGTTTTGGCTTCCCAGTCAATATCGGACCAAGTTAAAGCTAATGCTTCGGATTTTCTAATTCCTGAAGTAGCTAGCAAGAGAAAATAAGTATAGCTACGATAATTTTGTTTTTCTGCAACTTTTAAAAATTGCTTTAATTGATCTAATGTATAGAAATTTTTTTGAATATTTCTACGACGTCTTTTTGTCTTTCGAGGAATAATAACTGCATTAACTGGATTATATATTTTTTGACAGTATCTTAATGCAGCCCCATAATCATAAATTTGACTAAATCGATTAATGACTTCTTTGTACTTAACTAAATTTTTATAAAGTGAGTTAACCCAAGACTGAAATTTGGCAGTATCAATTTGATCTATATAATCATTCCCAAACCATGGCTTGATATGCACCTTATAATTAATCGCTGTTTTATTAGCTGTAGATTGTTTAACAGTCTCTTTATAGGCTTCAAACCATACCTTATAAACTTCATCTACTGTATGTTGTTTAGGCTTAATGTAGCCTTTAACGCCTTTAGCGATAAGTTCATCATAAACTTCCTTAGCTTCATTATAAGTAGCAAATTTTCTTTTAGTGATTTGGATAGGTTGCTCGGTTACAGGATCTTTACCTAAATAAGCATGGAACATGTAACGAACATCACCATTTTTTAATTTATATTGTTTTATGTGTTTATCTCTTTTTGGCATAATAAAAAACCTCCTATTGTAGCCTAAATAGGAACTCTGCTACAATAAGAGGGCAGAGTCCTAGTTTATGGCTTTGTTAATCGAAAATATTTATGTTTTGAGCTATTGGCGTAGCTCATTTCCTTATCCCACTGATGTTGGCGCATCGGTGGGATTTTTGTTTTATCTGGCTTTTATCGTCTTCAAGATATGGGACAAAATTTATTTATTATTTTCTTTAAGTAATTTGATTATTTCATCATTTTGCTTAATTAAACGATCATTTTGACGAATCTGCATCCAATTTTGAGCTTCTAAAACTAGCTGTTCTGCATAAATGGTTCTAATACCAGCGTCTTGAAATTGAGGAATTGTTCCTTTAGCAGCTGAAGCAATAGCAACTTGATTCATTGCCTCTTCATTTTCATCAGTGTAAAGATCTTGTAAGTGATTCTCACTTATATATTTTTTAATTTCTTTTTCCCATGCTAAAACTTCCATATCTTTTTTTGGCTGTTTATTTTGAGTTTTTTTATTAAATAATCCCAATTTTAATTCTCCTTAATTTCTTTTATATTTTTAAAATCATTCTCTGAAAGACAAGAAAGATCATGTAATTGATGTTTCTTATACTCAGTCATTGCTTTAGCTATGTCTTTTTCGGTAAATGTTTTATTGTACAGATATGACATGACTTTAGACTTAGTTGCTTCTCTAGTAATTAGGACAATATCATAATACCTTTTTTCTTTTCGATATAATATTCCTAATTTATCAATAGCATGAGGCATTAAATATATTAATTTTAACCATTCTTTTTCGGCTTTATCCCATTGTCCTAACCGATAAGATAATAGTCCTTTTTCAAATCGTGGAAGGATATAGTCTAATAACATATCTTGTTGTAAAGTGCCTGGATCCATATATTTTAATAATTCTGGATTGCTCTGAGATTTATCCTGAATTAATATAAGTGAATCATAAGTAGAAACAATTTGCTTATCGGTAGAAACTGGATATCCTGTTTCTACATTTACACGCTTTTTTCCTAATACCTTTATTTTTATTGAAGTGATATAACTAGGTAAATCGCTTTTTAATGTAGCTCCAACATATGAATAATAGGGACTACTGCTCTGTGCTGTACTACTTTTTATATGTGAACTACGTTTTGTTTTAAGTAACAATTTAACTTTGTTATGTGCTTGTTGTAAGCAAGAATTAATATCTTCTTTAAATTGTTCATTAGAAAAGGGATCAGGTATAAGAATACTTTGAGCCTTATCTCTAATAGAAATATTTGAAAAATGTAGTTCTTTTTTAGGCATTGTATCAGGATTATTAAAATTGCAAGGGAAAGTTTTTTCTCCAAATTTCTCTTTTAAAACTTCAACTAATTTATCATTAAAAATATCGGGATATGCCTTAATGTATCGCTTATTAGTAAAGCCAACTTGACGTGCACATTTAATTAAATCTATTGTAGATAGTTTTTGTTGAATAATAATTTTAAGTTCAATAAGACATTTATCTAAATTTAAATTCGAAATAATATCTTTTTGATCAAGTTGAAAATAAACATAAGCAATTGAGGCGGAAGCATAATATTTAAAAGAATCATTATCAGTTAAATTAATTAAACGTGATAAAAGAGAAACACACTCATCTACTTTTTGGTGATTAACTATATGTCGTTCAATACAATTTAATAAAATAAAGAAATATCCTATATCTGCATCTGAAGGGAGATTGTCTGATAACCACTTTAAATATCCGTTTCGTTGTGCGGGCGTAGCATTAGATAATGATGGATAATATCCTAATTTTTGTGGTAAATGTGTTGAAATTGACCACTTCATAGAAATAGCAGATGGTTCGTTTCTTTGAAGATCAATATTTTTATACTTGCCATCAGTGAAATACAGTAATGTAAAAATATCATCGTCAATTTTATATGAATGATGTGAAATTTTAATAATATTATTTTCTAATTCTGAATGTGAATATGAGGTAGCAGAATCATTTCCTATGATATTTCTACCTAGAATTATGTCTATAAAATGTTTAATTTTTTCTTTCATCTGTATACCTACTACAACGATTTTAAATATTTAACAACCCAATCTTTATAAGATGGAGGAATGCAATAATACATCATAAAATTATCTACATTCCATTCTTCTTTAGGAATATTCTCAAAATAATAATTGGCAAGAATTTTAATACCTGTTTTATGGGCATTTACTTCTATAGGGGATGAACTACTATCACCACAATAATAAAATTTTCCTTTATCTCCATTAAAAATATGGCCAATTTCATGAGCTATTTCTAACGGTAAACCTTCTTCGTCATTATTAAGATTAATGACCATTTTTCGGTTAGTAGTATTGCAACAAGAAGGGGTGCCAGGATGAAGTAAGTGAGTAGCTTCAAATTGAATATTGTGAGCCATCGCAAAATTAAATAAATAAGTAACTGTTAAATTATTCATCATCGTTTTTAAGCAACCTTCTTATAATCTTTAAGTCTTCTGGAGGGATAGGCCTGCCTTGGAAAGTAAAAATAGTGTCATCATCATCTAAATCAGCTTGAACAGTACTTTCCTTACTGTTCGTATCTGATAATAAATCATTAGGTTCAACGTGAAGAACATCAGCAATTTTGTTTAATGTTTTCATACTTGGATTAGTACCATCCTTATACTGATAAATCATATTTTTACTTAATCCAGCAGCTAATGCGACTTTTTGTAAAGATAATCCTCTTAATTTCGCATATTTTTTTATTCTCTCGAATGTTGTCATACCAACGATCCTCTCAATCGTTGACAAAATAATTATAATTTTACTGTAAAAAATACTTGCATAATTACAGTACAGCTGTTAATATAAATATCGTCAACGAGTTAATAAACAAATTGATTTACAAGTTAATAAATTAAATAAGCTTAATAAAAAAGGTGTGTATTGTTTTTACGCTTATTTATTATACATTTAATTTACAGCTATACTGTGAAAATGTCAATGATTTTTATAACAAATAAATTAACAAGTTAATTAACTTATTGAACATCAACTATATCGAGGTGAATAAAATGCCGATTGAAGAACATTTAGAGAGTGCTTCAAGAGAAATTGAAGTAGAAATAAAAACTGCACTAATGAAAAAAGGCTGGACTCAAGCTGACTTAGCTAAGAGATTAAATATTAGTCGACAACAGCTTAATCAAGCTGTAAAAGGAAGCAATTCTAAACGTGCTAAAGAAATCCGAGAAACGGTTTATGAGTTATTAGGAATGGAGTGATCTCATGGAGGCTATAGAAAAAGCTAATGGATTAGTGAGCGAAGCATTTGAATTAGTTTATCAAGATGCTAAATCAAAAGCTCCGAAATTAAAAAATCCAATGTATGGATATTTTAATAAAACAAAAGCTTCAGTTTACCTAGGAATTAGTCGAACCACGTTTGATGTTTGGCTAAAAAAATATCAAATTCCCTACACAATGATTGATGGAATTCGTAGATATGCCAAAAAGGATTTAGATAAATTTATGGAGGAACATAAGCGATGAGTAAGTGGATTAATTACAAAATTAATAAATTTATGGGCACTGATTTCACTATTAGAGAAACAGAAATCTTGAGTTTAGGCAGTGTTATCACAGCCTTAATGATTTTTACATTCATCATGTACACAGCAATTTTTCCAAACATTTAAGGAGTAAAGATGCTTAGTAAAACTACTATTAATAACTTAATTGCAAATAGCAATGCAATTACAGACGGACAAAAAAAGCCGTTACCTGCGCCAACAGATAACGACCAACAAAGTAAATATATTTATACAAGAGGATTATAACATGAATGTTTTCGATATTAACAACGCCATTGAAGAATTAGAACAAAAAGATTTAGATCCAGAGGTTCTAGTAGATACCATTGAAAGTTTAAAGCTCACTAGAGATCAGAAACTTGATGGTGCAGCTGGACTATCTGACAAATATGATAGCCAAATAAACTGGGCTAAAGAACGAATGACTGAACTTAGAGAATTCATAAAAGTATTAACCAATAAGAAGAACCGTCTTAATCAATTCATCACTGACGCAATGGATGATGCTGGATTAAAAGAGTTACAAACTGAACATCATATCTTAAAGCCACGAAATTATCGTGATTCTGTGATTGTTGAAGAAATTAAAAAGCTACCGATTGATTATGTCGTGGAAGAAAAGACTATTAAAGCAGATAAGAAGAAACTTTATGAAGACCTTAAGGCTGGTAAAGAAATTACCGGTGCACATTTAAAAGCTAATAGAAAGACATTGATTAAGTAAGAGAGGTAAAAAAATTATGTTTGAAAAAGAATTGAAATTAGATACAGAAGATAAGAAACATTTACAAAAACACTTTGATGACATCTTAAATGGCAAAGTTAAGAATTTCGTGATTTTAGGTTTGAACGATGAAACAGGAGAAGTTGTAAATCATGAATCAGGTCACAGAATTATTCTCAATGGTTTATTGCACGATGCCGTAAGAGGTAATGACTATCATGATAATGAAATGGATAAGAATGAGAGCATTAGTGGTCTAATGAATAAGCTTTTCAGTAATGGTAACTAAATGTACGAATTAAGACCATATCAAACAGATTTAATTAATAAAATTGTCGATTCGATGAAGAAAAAGCATCGTGTAATTATCGTTCAAAGCCCACCTCGAACAGGTAAGACAGTGAGTAATGGCTGAGATTGCCAGGAGAACTACTGAAAATAATAACCGTGTAATGTTCTTGATTCATCGTAAAGAAGTCCTTGATCAAGCTGTTAAGACTTTCAAGAAACAGAAAGTTAATTCTAATTTACTAACTGCAGGCATGGTTCAAACTCTTACGAGAAGAGTTAAAAAATTACCAAGGCCTAGCGTGATCCTAGTTGATGAAGCACATCATGCTTTAGCTAAGTCATATCAAAATATTTTGAATAGGTTTCCTAACGCAATTATTTTGCTTTTCACGGCTACGCCTCACAGAACTGGACGACAACAATTAGATCAGATTGCAGATGATATTATTGTTGGCCAGTCTATCCATGATTTAACAGAAAAAGGTTTCCTAGCCCCGCTTAGATATTTTCAACCTCCAGGTGATTTTGATGAAAAAGCATTAAAGCGTGGAAGTACTGGGGATTATACAGCAGAATCCATGCAAGAAGCGATGTCTACTAAAATATTTGGTCACATTGTTAAGCAATACAAAAGAATAGCATATGGTAAACAAGCGGTTGTTTATACATATTCAGTTGATTCGGCTATCAAAATAGCTACTGAATTTAATTCTGCAGGGATTTCAGCAATTGAAGTAGATGGAACGACTTCAAAAGAAAAACGTGATAGAGCGGTGTGTAAGTTTCGAGATCAAGAAATTAAGATACTGGTTAACGTTAATTTATTCACTGAAGGTGTGGACCTACCTAATGTTGATTGTGTCATTATGGCACGTCCTACAGCATCACTCGCATTATACCTCCAGTTTTCGATGAGGTGTTTAAATCCACGTGAAGGCAAGACGGCCATCATCATTGACCACGCCAATAACTTTAAAAAATTTGGTTATCCTGATGATGACCGGGATTGGAAGCAAGCAATTAAATCTGGAAAACAAAAGAGTAAAACATTGCTTAAAGATCCAGGATTATCAATTGTTACTTGTGATTACTGCTTTGCAGTCGTAAGAGCAGCAGACGTTAAGGATGGTAAATGCCCAATTTGTGGCAAACCAATTAAAGTGCATGAAGCTAAACCTATAAGTGATGTTGATTTAGTTGAAGCAACAAAAGCTAGAAAAGAACACATCAAGAAGATTATTCAAGATCAAGTAATGACTAATGTAGTTGATAAATCGGTTAGTGAACTGAAGTCAATGAGCGAATTAGTAGCATACGGTAAATTACATGGCTACAAACCGGGGTGGGCATATTTTATGGCCAAGAAGAAAGGGATATTTAAATAATGGCTGCTAAAAATGTTAATAAAAATGTTGAAAAAGTTATTGAAGATATACGGAATTTTGATAAACAAATCGAATCAAATTGGAGTCCTACTATCGAAATTAAGAAGTATCTATCAGTTACTGGAACATCATATTTAACACTAAAAATTAATTACAATGCAGATTAAGAAGGAGATTTTACATGAAAGTTAAAATTATGCACCAAGTAGATTGGCGTGGCTGGGATGATCGAAAAGGGAAAGTACCTCTTTTAGAAGATCAGGTTAATGAGTTTATAGCCGATAAAAAAATAATTGATATTAAATATTCTAACTCCATATCAATGGCAGCAAACCAAGAGATGTCTGACACTGATCATGATGAAAGTGTATTAATTATCTATGATGAGAAACCAAGCACGATCAAACAAAAAACCTTTGAATATGTTTCAAATGATTCAGAAATTAACGATTTTACTAAAAAACATGATGTTATCAAGATAGAGCATTTTGGAGCTTTAGATGACGTAACGACCATTATTACTTATAAGGAGGACAACTAAATGATTCAATTACCAAAAGTAGCAACCCTAAAGCCTAAATCACAACCCCACAACTTCTTTATTTGGGGTGAAACGATGTCTGGAAAATCTTATTTTTCAAGTTATTTTCCTAATCCATTAGTTTTAAATACCGATGGAAATAGTGAACAAGGCCAAGCTCCAGGTATTCAGATTCGCAATATTCGGGATGCAAACGGAAAATTACAACAATCAGCAATTCAACAGCTTGATGATATTGTTACAGCACTTCAAGTTGAAAATCCCAAACGACAACCTAAGG
This sequence comes from Lactobacillus isalae, assembly GCF_947539375.1. Classification (NCBI taxonomy): domain Bacteria; kingdom Bacillati; phylum Bacillota; class Bacilli; order Lactobacillales; family Lactobacillaceae; genus Lactobacillus; species Lactobacillus isalae. Next base: position 1,080,962 of record NZ_OX443569.1, on the reverse strand, counting down.
ATCAATTTCAAACAATTGTCATTGATGTTATTGATGATATTTGTGTAATGATTGAGCAAGCCATCTGCATTAATGAAGGCGTACAAGCTTTATCTGATATACCTTGGAGTAAAGGATATGCCATGTTTAATTCAGTGCTTCAACAATTTGTAATGGATTTAAAGGCATTGCCTATGAATGTTATCTACATTAGTCGTGAAATTAGTATTACTGATGAAAAAAGTAACATTACCACTTATAAGCAATCACTGAAAGATAAGTACTACAACGTAATTAATGGTAATTGTGATTTAGTAATTAGAACTTCAAAAGTTGGAGCTGGTCAAAATATCCATTACATGCGTGAAGTGAAAGCAGCCAGAACTAAGTATTTACCAGAAAACATTACTAACAAACGAGTATTAGATCTATTGCTTACTTGTCAGGGAATGTTTAGTGATGAAGTTTTAAAGCAATATAAGGAAAACAAAAAGAAGGAGAATAAATAATGGGTTTATTAGAAGCGTTAAATAAGGTTAAAAGTGAAAAATTTGATCCTAAGAAAGATGATATCAACTCAGGATTTCAACCAATTCCAGACGGTACATATACTGTTACTTTAAGTGGGGTTAACCACGGTGTTTGGCAAAAATCGGGAACTGACTATATTAGATTCAGTTTTGACGTAGTTACTGGAGAACAAGCTGGTCGTCAAGAACATATCACACCAACTCTTGCATCAAAAAAGACAAATGGTGAAAAAATGTCTGAATCGACACTTACTCGAAGTATTAAAATGGTTCAAAAAATTGGTGCAATGGTTGGCTTTGATGTTCCAGATAAAGTTTTTCTTGGTGCGAATGAAAGTGAAAACTATGAAGCAATTCAAGAGGCTTTTCACAATGCTGGTGTCATTGGAAAACTACTTAAACTAACTATCAAAAGTAGTCCCAATAAAAAAGATCCAGATCATCCTTGGAGAAATTATAAATTTGATACAGCTGAGCAACCTACTACAGCTAATGTAGAAGATCCATTTAAAGATGCAGCTGGTGGCATGACTATAACTGATGATGATTTACCATTCGAATAACTTAGGAGGAACTAAACAATGCATATTAATAATAGGCCACATTCTAAAGTCTTGGTAAGTATGGGAATTGAAGTCATTCCAATTTATGTAGAAGAACCTGTAGATGTAATTGAACGTGAATTAAAAAGTTCACACCAATTAGATTTCTTAATTTTCAACGTAGCAATGTTACGTGATAATCAAGATTTAAGATGGACCCCTAATTGTGATCAAGAAATTACTTATGTTGAATGGCATGTAAGAAAGAACCAAGTAAGAGGTTTTCTAAAAAGATTAAGTCCTAAAAAAGCAAAGTATTCAAATGCTCAAGGTTGGGGAGAAGGAGAATAATTATGAATATTAAATATCCAAAAACAGAAATTATGGTTGTCTTAGGTAGTAAAGTTTATCCACTATATACTAGTCTTTCCGTTAACGAAGTACATGATCATATGTGTAAAGCACACCGAGAAGATTTTTTGATTTTCCCTACTGCTATTAATAAAGAACATGGTAATGGCTTATGGTATCCAGGATGTGGAACAGATCCAATTTGGACAGATTGGGAAGTTAAGAAAAATACAATTAAATCAATTATTAGATTACCAGAACCTAAAGTAAAAATTGATTATAATGTTGATTCTAATGACTATGAATTCTAACTATGTTAGTTAACTTAGTAAATTATGCTGTGAGCTATGCGGAAAAAGGATTTTCAGTTATTCCAATTGGTCAGAGTAAGAAACCGTTAATCAAGTTTGCAGGAAAGCCACCGCTTACTCCTGATGAAATAAGGAAAATATGGCAGAAATATCCTTTAGCAAATATTGCACTGAAAACAGATAAGTTCTTTGTAATTGATGTTGACCGTCATTCTGGTGAAGTTGATGGTATGGAATCAATCAAGAATCTACACCATGATGAATGGTTTAAAGATACTCTCACTGAAAAGACAGCGCATAAAGGTTTTCATTTTTTCTTTACAAAACCAAAGGATATGAAGATCAGTCAAAATATCGGGATTCTGCCAAGTGTAGATCTTAAAGCTCACGAAAATAATTATGTTGTTGTAGCTCCATCTTCATTAGGAGATAAAAAATATCGTTGGCTTAATAATATGCCGATGAAAGCACCCCCGCAGGGGTTGCTTGACCTGATTAAAGAAAAACAAAAAGATATTCCACCAACTAAGGTAGCTGAGGTTCTACTTGGTATGCGTAGGCGGACAAAGACGACAGATCTTTTTGAAACTATTATTCAAGGCTTTGGTGACAAAGGAAAACGCAATGATAATCTGGCTAGTTTTATGGGCGGATTGCTTATGCGCAATGTTGATCCTTATGCAGCTGCTAAATTAGCTGTGATTGCCAACGATAATACGGCCGATCCACTGCCACTGAATGAAGTTGAACGCACCGTTAACTCGATGATCGAAAAAGAAAATAGAAAGAGGGGAAACCAGTGACAGAAGATAAAAAAGTTCTCAATTTAAATAAAAAGGAAGCCGATAAACTTAAAAATAGTGAGAATAAAAAATCAATTTTTGAAACAACAAAAGATGGTGGCTTACGTACAACATCTGTTAAAAACATTGTCCTAATTCTTAAAACAGATTCTAACTTGAAGGATTTATTTAGATTTAATGAATTTACTAGAGAAATAGATGTGGTAAGGGATGCGAAAATTGAAACACCATTAGGCTTGATTACCATTACTAGGGGGCAATATACCGATCAAGCAATTAATTCTGTTGAGCTTTATATTGAATCTTCAAAAAAATATGGTGGTGTAAGTTTTAAAAATCAAGTAATTGATCAAGCTATTACGAATGTGGCTTACATGAACTCATATAATCCTGTAATTGACTATATGAATGAGGCTTATAGTAAATGGGATAAGAAACAACGATTGGATAATTTATTTTGTAAATTATTTAGGAGCCGTTCATGATGAAACAACAGCTCTAATCACTGAACTATGGTTCATGGGTGCGGTTGCTAAAGCCTATAATCCTAAAACTAAATTTGATTTTGTTCTGGATTTAGTTGGTGGTCAAGGTGTAGGTAAAACATCCCTTTTACAAAAATTAGCTCCATTAGGCTTATATACCGATCAATTTAATACTTTTAGTAATAAAGATGACTTCGAAGTTATGAAAAATGCTTTGATTGTCAACGATGATGAAATGACTGCAAGTAATTCTGCTAGCTTTGAAGAAATAAAAAAATTCATCACTATGCAAAGCTTTGAATATCGAAAAGCTTATGCACGTAAATCAGAAACTTTCTTAAAGAAATTTGTTTTAGCAAGAACAACCAATGAAGTCCGTCACTTAAAAGACCGTAGTGGTGACCGTAGATTTATTTCAATTTTCGCTAATGGAAAACGTCAAACAAAATCACCGATTACAGATTTATCGGATGAGTACGTAAAACAAGTATGGGGCGAAGCAGTTCATCTATATAAGAGTATTAAAGATCCATTCTTACTTACTGAACATCAACAAGAATTACTTGAAGAAAACAGAAAGCAATTTCGTTATACTTCGGGTCTTGAAGATGAACTTAATACTGTGCTTGAAAATGAATTTAAAAATGCTGATTTTATTTCAAACAATGATTTAGCTTTCAAACTGTTTGCAGATGAAAATGCGTTAAGTAGAAACACGAAAGAAACTCGTGATATTCGTTATTACATGGAACATTTAGGATACGAAGTTGGTGCCCGAAAGAAAATTAATGGAAAAGCTATTAGAGGATTCCAAAAGTAGTGACAGTAATGTTAGTTAAGTGACAGTTACTGTCACCTTTCAAAACACTGATATAGTGCATGGTTAAGTCAGTTGGTGACACTACTACAGTAAATATCTAATAAAAGTAAATAAATAATATATATAAATATATAGGGGTATAGAGCCTATAAAAAGTTTTTTTAAAGTTACTGTCACTTTTTGACATTTAAAGCTTTAAATCTCTTGTGGCTGTAAGAGTTAATTAAGGTGACAGTTAATCTTTTTACTGTACCCCGACTGTCACTTTTTCGAGGGAAAATTATGAACATGAAAATGACGGTGAATGATACAAAAGTGATACTAGGTTTTCTATTATTTATCTCATTGATATGGGCTGGATATAATTCTGAACATTCAGATAATAAAAGCTTACAAACAGTAACATCATTTTGGTTAGGTTCAATAGTATTCATGCTTATGTTTTATATAGTTTTTAGTTATTGAGGTATATAAGTGAAGGTTAAATTTAAAATGCCAGAAGTTGGCGATCATCTTTTATTAAAAATAGAATCTCAATTTTCACATGAAGTTATTCTAGCTTATTTAGACGATGATGAGTATTGTGCCATTAATTTGGAAGATGGCAAAGGAATTACAGATGACGATGGGTTAATTTGTTGCGACTCAATTCCTGAGCTTTTAGGCGAACTACAAAAACACAGTAATGTTTATTTAATGGAGGATTAATCATGCAAGGAAAAGTAATTATTTTTAAAGGAAACATCAAGTCATTTAAGACATCCGGGGGGGAGGTAACTCTTCAAATTACTGCTGATACTAATGATGTATCACTAGATAGACTTAATGAGATTAGCGAAGGAATGGTAATGGTTAATCTTGAAGCTAGTCAAACAGAATTATTACCACAAGATCAAGAAAGTGAGAAAAAATAATTATGAAAATATTTGCTTTTGAACGGGATGATTATATAGATAGATTTATGGAAGAGATTAATGACTGGGTAAATTTACATAAAGAAATTACAATTATTGATTATGATTTTGGATATAACGACAGAGGTTTTCTCGAAACAGTGGTGGTGAAGTGGAAATGATTACTGATGCAGTATATGAGTTAAAAAAGTTGTTTTGTCATCATGAATATATTTATCATACAACTCCATATTTTTTACCTTATATAGACTGGTATGAATGTAGAAAATGTGGTCGAAGAGTTTATAATCCGCCTAAAGAGTTGGTGGTGCATGATGACTGAACATGAAATTCAAAAATTAATTCAAGTAGCATTATCACAACATAAGTGTTCAGTATTTCGCACTAATGTGGGTAAGGTTCAAACAATTGATAAGCGTTGGTTTGATACCGGGTTACCGCAAGGTTTTCCTGATTTAATGGGATATCGTTGGGTAGACAACCAAATTTTTATGATTGAAGTTAAATCAAAAACAGGAAAACCTCGTAAAGATCAAATTAGATTTCATGAGTTTTTACAGTCACATAATGTTATTCACGGAATAGCTAGGTCAGTTCAAGATGCTTTGATGATTGTTGATGGCGGTTTAGTCGGATACGGCTATGATTAGTAATGATTGAGGGAGAACAGATGAGTTTTTGGGATTTACCAGATAAAGATGAAACAGCAGCTAATGTTGATGCTTTCTTAAAAGGACAAATTAATCGACTTGCTAGACAAGCAGGTTGTAAATTAACTGATATTGCAAGTCCTGATTTCTCTAATCCTTCAGTTACTAGAAGTCGTAGTAATAATGTTGAAGAAAAAATGTATAAAGGGTTGCATGCAATTGAAGCTTTACAAGCCATTAGATACACAATGGATAAAACATACGGATTATCTCCTCAAATTCTAATTAAGTATTATATTCAACATAAACCGGTACATGTGATTAATCGTGAATTACTAATTGATCATGATTCATTCAGAACGCTTAAGACTAAGGCCTTATGTGAGTTTGCTGATTGCTGGAATAACACACAAGAAGTATTTGATTGGGATGATGAGGATAAACTAGATTTACAAGTTTACTGAACAATGATTGAAATTTTACTTAAATTGTTCTGATTCCATAATGATTGCAATCGTGCATAATATGTATTGTGAGTTAATGAAAATTAATTCACCGCATTAATACAATTCCTCTCTATATTTATGTATTTAACAGGTGGGAAATATCTCTAAATGGTGAGACATTAAGCTTGGTTCGATTCCAGTATTTCCCATAGTCCTAAAGAGGACTTATAATTTATATTCATCTCAAAATGTCAACTCTACTACTTCTGAGTTGATTTTTTTATAATTATTTTGAGGTGAATATTTATGATAACTTTTAGTAATGCAATTTCTATATTAAAAAACGCACAAGCTTTAGCAGAAAAATTAAAAAATCGAGAATTAAATGATGCGTTATTATCTCTTCAGCAAGAATTGATAGGATTGGGAAATCAAAATCTTGAATTGAAAGAAAAATATGATGAACTAAAAAAGTATTTAGAAATACCAAATGATGTTTATTTAGATAATGATGGCTTTATTTGTAGAAAAAATGATACTAGAAAATACTGCCCACATTGTTGGAATAAGTATAGAAAATTTTCATTAATGCCTTTAGAAGGAGTGGAAGTTATGGATTATTTAAACCTGTCCAAGCCTTATATGTATAAATGTTCTGCCTGTGGTCATGGAGTACAGTCAAATAAAGCTTATTTTAAAAATTAAATTCCGGTCTAGCAAAAGCTAGGCTTTTTATTTTAGGAGGTGAGTAGCATTACTAAACTAACTCAAAAACAACGTAGATTCATTGATGAGTACATTATCTCTGGTAATGCTACTCAAGCCGCCATTAAAGCTGGTTATTCTAAAAAGACGGCACGTAAAATTGGTCAAGAAAACCTAACAAAACCAGACATTAAAGCAGCTATCGAAAAACGCAACGCTGAAATTCAATCTAAAAAAACAGCTGATATGACCGAAGTTATGGAATATCTTACTTCGGTTATGCGTGGTGAACAGACTGAATCGGTAGCAACATCAAAAGGTGTCTATTCTAATGTTGAAGTTTCAGCTAAAGATAGAATTAAAGCTGCTGAATTAATCGGTAAGCGTAATGGTGCTTGGACCGATAAGAAAGAAATAAATGGCGATTTAAGCATTGAAATAGGAATGGGGGATTATGATGCCAACGATTAATTTAAACTTCCCTAGACCCTATAATATTTTTAATAAACAGATCTTTGATAATCTTTTTGACTATTCTCATTTTACAGAGGTCTGGTATGGAGGAGCATCTAGTGGCAAATCACATGGAGTAGTTCAAAAAGTGGTTCTTAAGTCCCTAAAAAAATGGTCAAAACCTAGAAAAGTTTTATGGATGCGAAAAGTTGATAGAAACATTCAAGAATCTATTTTTACTGATGTGATTGATTGCTTATCCAATTGGCAGATATTGCCATTATGTAGAATTAATAAATCAAACCGTACTATTCATTTACCGAATGGTGCGGTTTTTCTTTTCAAGGGATTAGACGACCCGGAAAAGATTAAATCGATCAAGGGGCTTTCTGATGTGGTTATGGAAGAAGCGAGTGAGTTTAATCATAATGACTACACTCAACTTACTTTGCGTTTACGTGAACCAAAACATAAGCAAAGACAGATCTTTTGCATGTTTAACCCAGTTAGCAAGCTTAATTGGACTTATCAGACTTGGTTTGATCCAAGTGCAGATTATGATCGGTCAAGGGTAGCTATCCATCAATCAACTTATAAAGATAATAGATTTTTAGATGAAGACAATATCAGAACGATTGAAGAGCTGAAAAACACTAATCCAGCTTATTACAAGATTTATACATTAGGTGAGTTTGCAACATTAGATAAGCTTGTTTTTCCTTACTTTAAAACTAAACGGTTAAATCCTCGTAATCCTAAATTATTAGCGTTAAATGATTATTTTGGGCTTGATTATGGATTTATTAATGATCCAAGTGCTTTTATGCATATCAAGCTAGATATGAAAAATAAAACACTTTACGTAATGGACGAATTTGTTAAAAAAGGATTGCTTAATAATCAGCTAGCGCAAGTAATTAAGGATATGGGTTATTCAAAAGAAGTAATTACAGCAGATAGTGCTGAAAAGAAATCAATTGCTGAAATGAAAAGAGACGGTATTTATCGAATTAGACCAGCATTAAAAGGTCCTGATTCAATAATTCAAGGAATTCAGTTTCTACAACAATTTAAATGGGTAGTTGATGACCGTTGTGTAAAGACAATTGAAGAATTGCAAAATTACACATACGTGAAAGATAAGAAGACCGATGAATACACTAATAGGCCGATTGATGCATATAACCACTGTATTGATGCTATTCGGTATGCAGTAGAGGAAGAGAATGGTCATGGAAGTACGAAAGCTAGAATTATTAAATCATTTATTTAAGGTGGTGAGATTTTGAAGACAATTGATTTTGGAAATGATAGAGTGACTCATAATAATCGTTTTATTTATCCTGTAGGACAAAGAATGTCAATAAATGAAATTTTTGGTTTCATCTCTTACAATGAAAATACATTAAAACCTCAATATCGTAAAAATATGGAGTACTATTTGGGTAAACATAGTATTCTTGATGATCCAAATAATAAGACAGATAATATTAATAATAAATTAATCGATAATAAAATTAAGCCGTTGGAAGATTCATACAACGGCTTTTTTGCTGGCATCCCTCCAATAATTTCTGCTGAAGATAAAAATATTAATAATATTTTACAAGATTGGAATAATGAAAATTCTTTTCAAGATGAGCTTAACGAAATAAGTAAGCAAGCAGATATTTTTGGACGGTCTGTCGTGTTTATTTATCAAGGTGAAGATAAACTACCACACCTTACTCATTCAAGTCCAGAACGGGCATTTATTATATATGACGATACGGTTGCCCATAATCCATTAGCTTTTGTTAGATATGAATTAGATGACACAAAGAATTGGACTGATGCAAAAGGCCAAGTGCAATATGCTGATAAGTTTTATATTTTTGAAGGTATGAATCTTGCCGAAGATCATATAACCAATTCAGAAGGAGTTAATCCATATGGTTTAGTTCCTGCTGTTGAATTTTATGAGAATGAAGAACGGCAATCAGTCTTTGAACAAATCATTACACTTCAGGATGAATTGGATCATGTAATGAGTCAGAAAGCCAACCAGATTGCTTATTTTGATAATGCGTATATGTTTATGTTCAATATAACCCTCGATGAAGATGATGATGGTAATCCTAAGTTTGATTTTAAGAACAATCGGTTAATTTATGCGCCAACTGTAGATCCAAATAGTGATCCAAAAGTTGGCTTTATTCAAAAGCCCGATGCTGACGGAATGCAAGAAAACATGATTGATCATTTGCAAAAGTCAATCTATGAGAATACCGAGATTGCTAATTTACGTGATGAAAACTTTGCTAATAATGCCAGTGGTGTAGCAATGCAGTATAAATTGCTTTCAATGCAGAATAAAGCAGATAGTAAAGAGCGTAAATTTACTAAAGCATTGAAGCAAATGTATAAAATTGTTTTTCAAACTTTGTTTGATAATGATAGTCAAAGAGAGCAATGGTCTACTTTGAAGTTTCATTTTACTCGTAATTTACCAGATGATATTTCATCAATGATTTCTGCTGCTAAAAATGCTGAAGGAATGGTATCCCAACAAACTCAACTATCTTTATTACCATTTATTAAAAATCCGCAAGCTGAAATTGAGCAGATTAACAAAGAAAAGCAAGAAAACATCAAGAATGCACAACAAGCTGTTGGGTCATTGCCTGATTATTTGAATTCTGGTGAAGATGATGACAAGTCTGAAACAGAGTAAAGCTTACTGGGATAATCGTATTAAAGCTGAAAAAGCTTGGCAAGAATTAGCAAAAAAAGACATGGAAAAATACAACCAACATATAGTTGGTATGTATAGTCGAACGATGTCTGACATTAATCAGCAGATAAAGGCTGATTTAGCATTATCTGAGGGGAAGCTTGTCAAAGCAGATGCAATGAAAGAGTATGAATCATTAGCTAAACGAGCTGTTGATAAAGCTAATGCACTAAGAGCTAAAGGTAAGCATGTAACTCGTAAAGATTTCAGTGAAGACGTTAATAACCGACTTAAAGTATATAATGCAACGATGCGAATTAATCGCAATGAAATAATTAAATCTAAGATTGGCGCTAGATTGGTTGAGTTAGGGGTAGATCAAGAGCAAAGTTTAACTAATAAGCTCTGGAACGACTATATCAAAGAAAAAGAACGTCAAGCTGGTATTCTCGGTATTAGTGCTAAATCAAATCTTTGGACTTCAAAAGAAGTTCAAGAACAAATAGCTGGTCAAATAGCTGGTGCTAATTTTTCAAAAAGAATATGGGCTGATATAGATGGGTTGAAGGGTCAACTAGATGGACTTATATCTAGTGCAGTTATTCGGGGTGAGTCTCCGATTAAGACGGCTAAATGGCTAACTGGTATGGTGTCAGCAAGCATTACTAATCAAGAATATGCAGCTGAACGACTGGCGAGGACTGAAACTGCTCGAATTTATTTTGCTGCTGAACAAAATTCACTTATAAAATACGGCTATAAGTTCGTTAAATGGATTGCAGAAGGCAGTGCTTGCAAAGTATGTCGTGAAATTGCTACTAAAAGCACAGAATACGGTGATGATGGGGTATATCCAATTAGAGAAGTACCTAATATCCCAGTGCATCCAAATTGTATGTGTTCTATTTCAGCATACTGGGTTGATGAAAGTAAGTTGAAACTTGATGATTCTACAGTTGATAAGATTTCTATTTCTAATATCAAAGAATTTACAGATGCGGTAGGGAAGCTAGGTATTACTCAAGTGAAATCAATTAATAAAGTTGATCCTAAGATGCTAACTAGAATTTATGAAACTATCAATGATGAATTTCAAAAACATCCACAACTCAAAGGTTATTTGACTGTTATAAAAGGTGGAAATAGACCTAAAAGTGCTGATGTTGCGTATGTTGCAAGTTATGTTAAATATGATAGTGGTAATAATGAAAATGCTAAATATAGATATTATGCAGAGTTAAATTTAAATAAAGCTAAATTGAGTAATATAAACGAGATTAATCAATTAGTGAAGGAAACTGTTCAGGAGCATTGGTGGTCAAAAAAAATCGATTATACTGGATTAATAAAACATGAAATGGCTCACGCATTAAATTCACGTGCTAATTATGCAGAAATTTTTGGTAATGATCCAATAAGATTATTGAACTATAATGAAGCTAAAAAACTAATAAAAGTAAGAAAAGATAATTATTTTGCTAATGATATTTTATTAGATACTTTTGAAAAGTTGAAGGTTAAGCCTACTAAAGCTAATATTCAAAAGTATATAAGCAAATATGCAGGAAAAAATATTGAAGAAGCTTTTGCAGAAGCATATTCGGATGAGTCAAAAGCTGAATTTAGTAGAACTTTTGATAAGTTACTGAATGAACGTTTAAAGAAGGTGTTTAGACAATGATTTTAGCATTACCAAAGGAATTAATTGGAAACTTAGATTTTTCATATGATTTGCCGGTCTTGAAAGACAGTGCAACTGATAAACAGAAAGTAATTTATGCTGATTTTATTAAGCAATATATAACCGATCAACATAATGAAGATGATTTATTTATTAAACACAGTAAAAAATAAAGTAAACGACTATTTTAATAGTCGTTTTTATTTTGCCTTTTTCCTTGTGTGCAGGCTCAAAAGAACACCATGAGTTAGTTCCCCGAAACTTTAAAACGTGAGTTAAAGAAAGGACATTTAATTATGCCAAAAGATGATGTGAAAGAGACAGTTGCTACTACTGAACCTGATAAAGCTGCAGCATCAAGTTCAGAAAGTAAAGATAAGCTAGAAAAGATTGATGCTGATTCACTTGTAAAGCCTTATATTGATCGAATTACTAAAGAGCAAGCTCAAAAGAATGACTATAAGACTAAATATGAAGATGCTATGAAAGAAATTGAACAATTAAGGTCTGATAAGGGTAAGTCAGCTAAGGAAATCACTGAAGAAGATGAACGTACTAAAGAAATTGAGTCATTAAAAAAACAGAATGCTGATTTAAATGCTCAAATTAAACGTTCAAATGATATTAAAGAAGTTAACGGAATATTTAAGAAAGCAGATTTAAATATCGATGAAGATGTTCTTAATATGGTCGTTAATGAAGATGCTACTCTTACTGTTTCAAATGCAAAAGCAATTATTAATTTGGTTAATAAGGCACGTGAAGAAGGAAAAAATTCAATCCTTAAGGGAAAAACTCCTACATCAAGTGGAAGTAAGATTAAAGCTCCACAAGATGATTTAAAGCGTGCTTTAGGTTTATAGAAAGGAATTTAGAATATGCCAACAGATGCAGAAACTAAAGGTTTCAACTATGTAACAAAAGATGGAGATTTATTAGATCAAAAGATTACTGCAGGTTTATTTACTGCAGCTTTAGGAACGCCAGAGGTTGATTTAGTCAATGGAGGACGTTCTTTTACATTAAAGACTATTAGTACTAGTGGATTACAAGCTCATACCCGTGGGAAAGGCTTTAATTCAGGTACTGTTACTGATGAAAAGACTATTTACACTATGGGACAAGACAGAGATGTTGAGTTCTACCTTGATCGGCAAGATGTTGATGAAACAAATCAAGAATTAGCAATGGCTAATATTTCTAATGTATTCATTACTGAGCAAGTTCAACCAGAATTAGACTCTTATCGCTTTTCTAAAATGGCGACTTCTTTCGATAATATTGATACAAGTGATACAGAAGGAAATTTACTTGCTAAAACTCATAAGGTAGAAGAAACTTTAGATGCAACCAATGCTTACTCACAATTGAAGACTGGTATTAGTAAAATTCGTAAATATGGCACACAAAACTTACTAGGTTATGTTTCTAGCGAAGTAATGGACTCTTTAGAACGTTCAAAAGAATTTACGAGAAATATTACTAACCAAAATGTAGGCACTACTGCGTTAGAATCTCGTATTACTTCAATTGATGGAGTTCAATTAATTGAAGTATACGAGCCTAACAGATTTATGACTAAGTATGATTTTAAGGATGGTGCTAAACCAACGGAAGACGCCAAAGCAATTAATTTCTTAATTGTTGCTAAGCCTGCAGTTATATCAATTGTTAAAGAAAATGCAGTCTTTTTATTTGCACCAGGTCAACATACCGAAGGTGATGGATATCTTTACCAAAACCGCTTATACCATGATCTATTTATTAAGAAACACAAACGTGATGGTATTTACTCTTCAATAAAAAAAGCGTAACCCCGCAAGGTAATCAAGAAACCGAGCGAGGCGGGGAAAACAATAAGGAAGATCAAAATGAATGATGCATTAGATGACCAACTTGAAAAGCTTAAAACAGCTCTTCAATTGACTGATACTAAACATGATGATCTTCTAAAGCTGTATCTTGAAGATGCTACTGACTTTTTAAAATTAAGGTTATCCATTACTGGCGTAATCCCAACTGAAATGCTTGCTATAGTTCGTGGAGCAGCTGTTAAGAAATTTAATCGATTTAAAAATGAAGGTATGGCCAGCTACTCACAAGATGGAGAGTCTATAACTTTTGCTTCCTCTGATTTTGATGAGTGGGAAGATGAAATAAATCAATGGCGTAAAGATCATACTGGTTTAAATCGAGGAATGTGGGTGAATCCTTATGAGGTATGACACAGTTGTTAGCATTTTTAGGGATGCTGATGGTAAATATAATCCAAGAACTCATAAACACAATAGTGAACCTATTTTTGTTGATTCAGTCTTTGCAAATGTAACTGATCTTGGTTTAAAAAATCAGATTCAACTACTTGGCGGAATTAAACAGGGATCTAAAACAGTTAGAATGACTGAAAATTTAGATGAAAACTGGGATTATATGACAATTGATGGTGATGACCGTAAATATCGTTTTATTAGTTCACTCAATGTTCTTAAGGGTCATGCAATGATAGTAGGTGAAGACGTTGGGAATTGAAGTTAAAATTGAAGGATTAACAGCAGCTATTAGTAAAATTGATGCTAAAAAGTATGCTGGATCTCAAATTCGTAACGTAGTTATGAAAAATGGTGCAAAATTACAAACTTTAACTAAAACTAACATGACCAGAGCCTATAAAAAAGGATATTCAAAAGGTACAACTAAACAGAGTACTGATTTAACTATTCAAGATAGTGGTATGACGGCTATTGTTGCACCACATACTGAATATTTTCCGTATATTGAATATGGAACGAGATATATGGAAGCTGAGCCAGCTCTTAATCCTGCTTTTCAGAAAATTAAGCAGGATTTTTATAAAGAAGTAATGGATTTAATTAATAAATGATAGATATACAAGAAGAGCTTTTCGATAGGCTCTATTTTTTTGCACAAAATGAGTTAGGCTTTGATACCTACGACTCATTACCAAGAGACGGGACTAAGTACCCGTTTGTTGAGATGGCAGAAACGAATTTAGTTTCTGATGATTTGAAAAACGCATATTCTGGAACGATTACTCAAACTATTAATGTTTGGGGCGACCAAGATATGCGTTTTTTGATTGGGAAAATGATGAATCAATTATGTATTAATCGAATTAATAGCGATCATTACACATTTGATTTGAAAAATGTTCAAAAAAGAATATTACCTGATTCAAGCGTTCCAAATACCAGGCTTTTTCACGGAGTTTTGACGCTTGAATTTAATTACATGAAAGGAAAGATTTAAATGGCAGAAGTTCAAGCATTAGCTGGTAAGCGAATGGTGTCATATTTTCGCTTACTGAAAAATGCTACTAAAGAAAAAGCTGAAATTGTTCCACTTGAAGGAGATTCAAGTATTTCTTTCAAGCGTAGTTCTAAATCCACAACTACTAAATCAGGAAATATTTCAACTAGTGCAGGTTTAACGACTGAAATTGACCAAACTTTCTATGAAGGTATCTCTAAAGTTTCAGACGAATTCTATGACGCGATTTTGGACGATGAAGTTGTTGAGTACTGGTTAATTAACTTAGACAGAGTTAATAATAAGGGACAATATTGGGCTATTTATGCAAGAGCTAAGGTTACGGAAGATAAGGGGAGCTATAAGCCTGATTCTACAGCAGATCGTTCTCCGAAAATTGAAGTTATTGGCACTCCACGAAGAGGATACTTGACACTTAGTGATTACGAACAAGACATGCTTGCTTATGCGTTCCGTGGAATTGACAAAATTACTGACACACCTAAGGAAGATGGCACTGATGGCGGTGGTTTAGCTTATGAAAATAATAATCCACGTGAAGATACTGTTCCAACTGGGACAGCTAATACCAATGAATCCACTACTACTCAAGGAGGTAATGCATAATGCAGATTAAGATTAACGATAAAACTTACGAATTAAACTTTGGTATTCGCTGGGTGCTATTGATGAATAAAGACTATCACTATGAGAATGGTGGATTAAATCAAGGCATGGGTGTTACTCAAGCTGTAACTAGTCTTACTCAATATGAGCCAGAAGGACTAGCTAAGGTTTTATTAAATGCAACCTGGATAAATAAGAGTCGTCCTACTATTGCAGATATTTATCAATACTTAGAAACAGATGCAGATATTACTAAGCTTTGTGATGCTATCTATAAAGAAATTAAGAGTGCTAATGCGACAAAAGCTGCGGTAAAAAAAGTGGTAAAGACTATGAATCAAGCACAAGAAAGACTTTCAGAGAAGAATTCCGAGAAATTAGATTAAATTCTCTAGCTTACTTAGGTTTTCATAGTCTAAGAGATATTGATGCAATGACAATTGCAGAATATGAGTTGCGAATGGAGGCATATAACTTACAACAGGTTGAAAAACAGTATGATGCAGCAACTTTAGCTTGGATGAATCGCAACGCTCAAGCTTTTGATGAAGACGGTAATGCTGTTTATACAGAATTCAATGATTTCTTCAATCGAGATGCAGCAATTGACAAAGTCAGAAGCAACTTTGAACCAAATTATCAGCCTATAAAACATAAATCTAAGAACAAACAAAATAGACAAAATATTCTGCTTACGCGAATTAGAGAATATCAAAGATTACACCCACGGAAAGGAGCTAATTAATGACTGGTTCAGAAGAAAACTTAAGTATTAAAGCAATTCTTTCTGCGGTGGATCAAGGCTTTACGGCTGGGTTAGATGCAGCAGCTGCTAGAGCACAGACTTTTGGTGAACTTACTAATAATGCTTTTAAAGGCATTGGTACGGGAATGATGGTAGCTGGTACAGCGATCACTGCTATGGGTGTAAGTTCAATTAAATCTTTTGGGCAATTTGAAGCATCCCTTAACCAAGCTGCCGTTGTTGCTGGCGGTACTGCTAAAGATATTGGTCAACTTGATGATTTAGCAAACAAAATGGGTGCTGATTTACCATTATCAGCTCAAGATTGTGCTGATGCCATGATTGAAATGGCTCGTAATGGTGCATCAATAGGCGATATCAAGAAACAGTTTCCTGCAATTGCACAAGCGGCAACTGCTGCTGGTGCTGATATTAAAGCCACAGCTGGTGTTGTTCAAGAAGCAATGAATATTTGGGGTAAATCATTAGATTCTCCTCAACAAGCCGCTGCTATTTTAGTTCAGACAGCAAACGCATCTAATGCCAGTGTTGAGGATATGCAACAAGCTTTAGCTACTATTGGTGGTTCAGCTGGTCAAGCTGGTATGAGTTTGCAGGTAACTTCTGAAGCTATCGGACTTTTGACCAATAAAGGTTTCAGTGCGGCTCAAGCTTCTATGGATTTAAACCATGCTATTTTGCAAATGATGGCACCATCAAAAGTTGCTAGGGATGCAATGGATAGCTTAAGCATTAGTTTTACTGATGCTCAAGGTAAGATGAAAAAATTCCCTGATATTTTGCGTGAGTTAAATCAGGCTTTAGATGGATTAAAACCTGATAAAAAAGCGCAAAAATTAAAGGCAATGTTTGGCACAGCAGGTATGCAAGCTATTGTTCCATTGCTTGACACAGTTAAGAATAAGACTAATGATGCCAAAGTGAGTTGGGATGCTTACGCTAGAGAGCAAGATAAAGCTGCAGGATCAACTAAGAAAGCAAACCAGTCTTTGAAAGATCAAGCTAATGAAATGCAAAAAAACGTTGGCTCAAGTATTGAACAACTTGGTGGTAACTGGGAAGCTCTTAGAAACAAATCTATGAAGTCTGCTCAAGATATTAACGGTTCCTTAATCCAAAATGCTAATGAAGTAATGCAATGGGCAACAACTAGCAATTCTGGAGTGGCTCAATTTACTCGTGGCTTTATTGGATTAAGCCCTGGCGTTGGCGCCGCAACAGTTGCGGTGGGTGGTTTTTTAAGAAGTGCTGGTGACATTAACAAATCTTTAGGTAAAGGAATTACAGGATTAAGCAACTTAGGAAAAACTACACAAATTGTTGCTCAAGGATTAAAAAATGGGCATTCGGCTGCTGAAATAGCTAAAGATGGATTAAGTGCTCTATCTAAAAATTCTCTAATTGCTGCAACAGCTCAAAAAGCGTTAGCTACCGCTGCATTTATTGCTCAACATGCTATGGCGTTTGGAATAGTTGGAGCTATTGTAATAGTGGTTACAGCTTTAACTCTATTCTTCACTAAAACAAAAACCGGACAACAAATGTGGGCTAACTTTATTGCATGGCTAAAAAATGCGTGGAATGGACTATCGCAAGCAGCAACTAAACTATGGCAATCAGTTCTGAAAAGTTTACAACCTATAATTAAACAATTACAGGCTCTCTGGAAACAATTCCAAGTATTCTTCACCGCAATGTGGAATTTGTTAAGACCTGTTGTAATGCCTGTTTTTAATTTCATCAGACAGTATATAACCACAGTAATGAAAAATATTATGACTGTCATTAAAACAATGATGAATATCATTAAGATAGCATTTTCAACAGGTTGGAATGCTCTAACAATAATTGTTAGAACAATTTGGAACATTATTCGGACAATTATAAGTACTTCTTTATCCGTAATTACTGGTTTATTAAAAGCTGGGACGGCTTTAATGCGTGGTGATTGGTCAGGTGCTTGGAACGCAATTAAGGGTGTAGCATCATCAATTTGGAATGGTATTACATCAATCATTAATACCGCCATGAATGGGCTTGTTAACATTGTTCGAACTATGATGAACGGCATGAAAAATGTTTTCAGCTCAATCTGGAATGGAATAAAACAAATTTTCCAAAATAATATTAATTTCATCAAATTAGTTACTCATATTGATTTAGCTGCTCAAGGTAGAGCAATCATGGATTCTTTTCTTAGCGGATTAAAACAAGCTTGGGAAAACGTCAAGAGTTTTGTCGGTGGAATTGGTAACTGGATCAAGGAACACAAAGGTCCACTTAGCTATGATGAACAGTTATTAATCCCAGCTGGCCAAGCAATCATGTCTGGTTTGAATGGTGGTTTAACTGCTGGCTTTAGTGATGTACAAGACAATGTTTCAGGAATGGCTGGAATTATTTCTAGCCAAGTTACAAGTGTCATGGATACGGCGCAAAATGCTTTAGACGATGACCGCTTAACCATTCCTGCTATCAACTCTCAACAATACTCCGAGTCAATTGACCGACTAAATGGCATGGTTCAAGGTGGCAATTACAGCCAAAACGTAACTATGCAAGAGAGTGGATTGCAAAAGACTAACACTGAATTGCTTCGTAAGATTGCTAATAAGGATAATACGATGATTCTTGATGATGGTACGTTAGTAGCCAAGACAGCACCTCAATATGATGAAACTATCGGCGGTAAGATTAACTTGAAAGACAGGTGGTCAAAATAGTAAAAGATTTATTCTCACAATTTAATCATCAATATCAAGAAAGATACGACTTTCATGATTTAGATAAGAATGCAGATGTTGATCTTTACATGTCACCTGATGAAGGTTTTACTTTCGCTAACTTCAACTCCGCTGACAAAGGCTGGTGGCTTACTAAAAGGGATGCACCAACGCCAAAAGAGAAAGAGATAACATATTCTGTTCCTTACTCACAAGGTGAGGAGGATTTTTCTAACTTAGATAATCAACGTTTTTTCGAAGCCCGTGAGATTACTTACGAGCTTCTTTTAGTTGACGAGGATTACTCATACAGAAAAGCTAAAGAAAAGGAAATCAAGCGTCTAATTATGCAAGCAGCAGGGTATAGAGAGCTAGATGATACTTTTAATTCTGGCTTTTGTTTCTCTGCTAAGTCTGAAAGCGTAGAGTGTTCTGATGATGAGAGTAACGGTACTTTAACAGCAACAGTTAAATTTAAGGCTTATCCTTATGCGATTGCTAGAAGTTATGAAGGGTCTGATATCTGGGACGAGATTAATTTTGACAATTGGCAAGACCAACAGACCACTTTTAACGTGAATAATAATTCTGCAAAAGCTGACTTAGATAATTACGGCTCTAAGCCGGTAGAACTAGGCTTTTCGGTAACTGGAAATGTTAAGGTAACAGGATCTAATATCAACCTTGATTTAGATCAGGCTGGTGCAACTAAGGTAACAGTAATGCTACCAATTGGAGGGACTAGTCTTACTGTTTCAGGAAGTGGTACTGTTCACTTTCAATTCAAGCGAGAGGAGATGATTTAGTGGGCTATAGGATTGTGGCATACGATAAGCCAACTGATAAGAACGGCTATATCGTGTATGATCAAAACTTAGCAACAAGAAACTTAGTATCTGGTAGCCTTAATTTAAAGCTGACAGATATTGATGATCTTGATCTTACTGTTAATCAGTTAAATCCTCTCTATGATCGTGTTGAACCGCTTATCACTCACATTGAAGTTTATGAAGATGAAAATCTTATTTTTCGTGGTCGAGCGATTAAACCGACCAAAGAAATGGCTTCTAATGGTGGTTTTACTCGTGAGTATATTTTTGAAGCAATTGATGCTTATTTACTAGATAGCATACAGCGCTTTGACAATGATTCTGGGTCAAGTGCTAAGCAGTACTTGCAGAAACTAATTAAGGTGCATAATGAGCAGTTGAATGATACTTATAAGCACTTTACATTAGGTAAATGTGATTATTCAGACAATGAGGGGATCGTTCAAAGACAGATTGATTATCCGACCACGAAAGAAGCAATTACAGCCCAGCTAATCAACAAAACTGGTGGTTATATCAGAGTTAGATATGACCATAATAAGCAGATTAATTATATTGACTACACGAAAACAATAGGAGTATCGCATAAGGCTGATACTCCTATTTCTGTTGGCAAGAATATGCTATCTGCTAAGCAGACCATTGACCCTACAGGAATAATCACTCGATTAATTCCACTTGGTAAAGTACAACCAGCACCTAAAACTACTCTGGGTGATGATGACACAGTTGATGAAAATGGCGTTGCTACTGGTATAACTCATGCGGTCAATGGTGACTGGGGACCAGCTATTCGTAATGCTGGTAAGGTCATGGGCGTAAACATCGATGACGAATATGTTCAAAAGATTAAAACCATGATTCAGGGTGAAAGTGGCGGATCTGAAACAGTAGTCAATGGCTGGGACAGCAATGCCCAAGCGGGTCACCCTAGTGCTGGAGTACTGCAATTTACTGAAGCAACTTTCCGAAGGTACATGGTTAAACCTTTCACTACTTGGAAAAAAGGTTGGGATCAGATTTGTGCATTGCTAAATATGAAAGATTGGAAGTCAGAGGTTGATAAGTGGCAAATCTATCGTTCTTGGTCTCCAAACGGCACGAAAAGAATGGACGAAGTCAAGACAACTCACAAGGGTTCGCTTAACTCTTGGGGTTGGCCGTTTCCATCAGTTGGCGAAGGTCATTTCATGGACGCACAACTTTTTGGAGTACATGTAGGTAATGGAAGAACTAATAACTTTCACGATGGTTTAGACTTCGGCAGTATTGACCACCCTGGAAGTGAAGTACATGCAATTCACGGTGGTACAGTAACTAGAATCGGCAATGATGGTTATATTGGCTGGTATGTAGTTACTCACTCACGAGACGGCTATGACATTGTTTACCAAGAAGCTTTTTCTGGTCGTGGAAACATTAGAGTTAGTCAAGGACAAACGATTAAGACTGGCGATGTAATTGGTATTCGTGATACTAGTCACGTCCATATAGGTGTAACCAAGAAATCATGGTATGAGGGTTACACAAAAGGTCATTCTTTTGACCCTAACTGGGCTTGGTTAGACCCTTTAAAGCTTATCAAAGAGGGCGGTCAAAAAGGCGATAGTGATAGTCACTCTAAGACTTACGAGGATGAAAGCCCACAGCCTAGATTTAACATCACTAGTGTTAATGGTGGCAAAGATTACATTGAAGATGCTGATTTAATCAGACAATTTGGAATAATCGAAGGCACACAGATCTTTGACGACCTTCAAGATCCAGCCCAGATTAAGCAGATGGGTGAGAAGTGGTTAGCTAATGAGAAACAGCACGTCACAAAGAACTCTTTTGAAGTTTCAGCTTTAGAATTACCTGAATTTGACCGTTTTAAAGTCGGCGATTTTTATCAATTCATCAATCCTCAAGTATCTAAGACAGCTCAATTACTTCAAGTAGTTGAAAAAGATATTGACTTTGCGCACGAAAGAAATAGCAGCTTAAAAATTGCTGACGTTGCTAAGAGCTTGACCGATTATCAAATCGAAGATAGCAAGAAAATTGATGCTCGATTTAGGTCAATTCAGAAGACGCTGACTCAACAATCACTAACAATTGCTAATTTATCATCTGGTGCAATGAGCGTTGAGAGTAGTAATAATCAAATTAACCAAAGCATTAACCAAGTGTCTGAACAGAGTAATTTTGATGCTAAATACATCAAGGATGAGTTAGATAAGCACCTGAAAGACTATGCTGAAATCAAAAAAATTATTGATGATCTGCCGAATAAGTATGCAACCACAGAGCAGTTAAAAGTAGTAAGTGAAAAAGTAGATAAATTAGAGCAGAAGGGAGAGGACAATGGCTAATTATTTTGACAACAGCCACATAGATGGCAAGCAGTTAACGCCACAGCAGATTGCTGACGCTATTCGTCACAAGAAGTTCGGCGTTGATGTCCGTGAAGCTATGGCACAGGGCTTAGAGTACTGCATGACACAAGCTCAAAAGGTGGATAAGGTTGAGAGTGATTTAAGCAATCTAAGTAAACGAGTAACAGTATTAGAAACATTACCTAGTGAAGTAACAAACATCAAAGAGAGTATTGGAACGATTAATAAACAGATTGACAAGCTCAATCTTGCCGTCTTCGGCGATGGGGCTACTGAAATATCAATTGATGGTCAAAACGATATCAATAATGCAAAGAGAGCAAAGGGGATAAGTATAGATTATGACAATGACAAGCGTTAATAATGGAGAACCATATTACCTAAAAGTAGACATTTCTAAGGCAGGAGAATCAGCTGTATCAATCAATAATTACATTAAAATGCGTGTCTTTGACAATGGAAAGATCTTACCGGTTAAATGGTTTGACCAAAATGTTGTCATGAACGTTAACGGTATGATTCCCTTTATAGAAGGTTCTGTTGGTCAATGGTCTACAGATGATAATGACAATATCGTGATGGCGCCTGATGCAGTCCATCGTGATTGGCAAGGATCTGCTGCTAACACTCGAGATGGTGGTTGGGCGGACTATATACTTACTGACCAAATGTTTACCGAAGAAGGTATTTTTTACGGTTTCATCGGTTTAATGGATGGTAATGGTCGGCGTCTAACTTCAATTAATATTTGGTTCAGAGTATTAGGCGATAATCTTATTTTTGGGTTAACGCAAAAATACTACAGTAACAAGATTGAAAAATTTATTCGGCAGATGCAAGCTAAGGGGGATCAAGCAGTAGCTGATCTTTATGAAAAATATAAAAATAAAGCTCAAAAATCAGAAGATACTCTAGATAGTATTCAGAAAAATCTTGATACTATAGATGCTTCTTTTAAGTCTGCTGCTACATCTGCTAAAGCAATTCAAGACAGAATTGATAGTGAAGATATTGTAACTAATGCCCGCTTTGATGATGTTACCAAAGGATTAACCAAAAATATCACTGCTAAACTCTCTGAGATTTCATCAACTATCCCATGGCTAAAAAATTCGGAAGCTATTGAAGAGAAGTATCCTAATGGGTACTCTGGAGCAGTAATTGCAGCTGATACGATGCACAAGTGGCTATATTATGATGGACGCTGGAATGATGCTGGACTGTATACAGAATCAATTACTAAAGATGGGGATATTGTTGCATATTTAGATGAAGGAAAAGTGCTAAATTGGGATCCTAACAGTTCAGATTGTAAGCTGGATTTATCAGATATGACTACAGGTATTACTATTCGTGGTGCAGTTGATATTTCTTTTACTAAAGAAGAAATCTATAAAACATTTAATTCTTCTCCTGAAACTAAATTAAATGGAGATATTGTCACTGGTAAATCTTTTGCATTGATCTTTTACTTTTCAACAAACAAACTCGGTATTATTAACCCATCAGATGATCTTATTACACAAGATGCAAAGATTTTATTTTTACATCACTATACCAGTACTAATGATGGATTATTAGTTAGTTCACAATTTTACTTACAGCAACTAAGAGAACTGCAAGTTAATGCAGCTAATATGCCATTTGCCTATGTGGCTGAAAACAAAGATTTAAGTTATGACTACTGGGATAATGAATGCAACTTAAAATTTGACGGAGACTGGGTTGAAGTATATTTCAATCATTGGAAATGGGACGTTAAAGTATCTGATATTTTAGTAGCTGCTAAAGAATCAAAAGTTGTTAAAGTAACGGATAATGATATCATCAAAGGAAATACATTTATTATGTATTTTGATGGCAACGATAAGAAAGTTAAATTCACCAATAAAGAGGATGGCGTACCAACTGGTGGCTTTACTTTATTTGCTCATGAATATAATTCTTATACTGGTGGACCGCTAGTTGACTATCATGTGCATAAACAAGCTCAAGAATTCATTCGAAAATATGAAAAAGGTGAGCAGGAAAACAACAAAGTTCCAGCATATTTTAAAGATAACTTAACTCAAGGAATTGATAGAGTTAATCAAAACATGGGTGAAGCTGGTCCAAATTCAATGTCATTCCTATTCATTACTGATATGCATTGGGGTGGAAATGCTAAACATTCTCCAGCTTTAGTACATGAACTAATGAAAAAGACTGGATTACCATTAATGGTTAATGGCGGTGACTTTTTTGACCAAGGTGAAAAAGCTGAAATGAGAAATGAAGTGACTACAGCCATTGGATCAGTTAAGTATCCAGGTACTTTTATGGCTACCGTTAGAGGTAATCATGATGGTAATTGGAATAATTGGGGAGGTCAACATGACCATCCTGACTGGAAATTTTCATATAATGACATCTATGGTTATGAATTTGCATACATGATGCGCGACAAAAATCTTGTTAATGATTTTCATTATTTAAATATAGGTAATGATTTCACCTATACTTTTACTGAAATAGATGGAAGCGGACAAGTATGGCGGTTTATTTGCATTGATACGCTTGATTTAGATGGCGGAACAAATATCAACTTAGATAGCTTTAAGAAAATCTGCGATTTACTTAAAGAATCTAAAAATGAAAAGATTATTTTTGTTGCACATATTTTTAGCAATAATCACGATCATACTGATTTTGAAAAAGATCTTGAAAAAGTCATTGATGCACGTAATTCACAAGGTACAGCAACAGTATCATGGGGAACTGTAGATTTTTCACAATCAGAAAATACTACTAAAGTTATTGCATGTTTCGGTGGTCATGAGCATGAAGATTATGACTGGACTACGCCAAGTGGCGTCCCGTTCATCTTAACTGATAGTGATAATGCACCAAGAACTGAGACTACCAAATATGGGCATGACTATGGAACTATTGGAGAACAATGTTTTGATGTTGTGACTATTAATCCCTCTGCTAAAAAAATTAAAGCAGTTCGTATTGGTAGAGGTATTGATAGGAGTTGGGATCTGCGATGAAACACAAGCTAAAAAAACTCCTACATTCTGAACACCCACAACATGAGATCCTAGCTTTCGCAATGATGGGGATAGGGTTAATTCTTATCTGCAATGACTTCTACTTTTTCTGGCCACCTTTTGCGGTTGGGGTCTTAAATGACGACTTAGTAGGTGGTATCTTCATTGCTATTGGTGTTTGGCTTTTTAGTTGGGCAATCAGCAATAAAAATAGCATTTCTACTAATCGCAATCTATTAATTATTACTGCAGGCTTGTTAGCATTTGAAGCAATTGCTGAATTCTGCCACGGTTATATATCCGGACATCCACATATGTTTACAGCCGGTTTCCTAGAAGTTATTATTTTACTTTTTGATTTTTCTATCATTAGCAAAAGTAAGAAGCATAATTATTAGATAGGGGTGGTGCTTTATAGGCGATTTACTAAGGGCACTGCCTTATCTTGGTGGTATAGGTACGTTCTTGATTGCGGTTTGGAAGTGGGTATTCGATGCTCTCAAAGAAGAGCGTGACCACTATCAGCAAAAATGTCAAGAACAAGAGAAAGAGATAGATAGACTAAAAGAAAAAAATCTGAAATTGCAACGTAAAGTTGATCAACAACAGATTTTAGTAGATGAATATGTAAAGAAGACACCAACTAGTGGTGTCTTTTTTGATGGAAAGAGTGAAAAACATGATTAAAAAGTTAGAAAAAGAATTGAAAAAACTAAACGCAAAGCGTGCAAAGTTATCAAAATTCTTATCCAAACAAAATAAGAAAACTTTGTCTGCAACCCAATTAGAATTCTTAAAAGAGCAAAAGCAAGCAATGGGTAAGTATGCCAAGGTCTTAAAGTTGCGTATTGAAGATTTAAAGGAGGCTAAATAATGAGTTTCAGTCACATTTTAGATTTAATGGTTGTTGTAGTATCCGTTGCAGCAGTTGCGATTGTATCTTTTTATACTAAGCACAAGATCGAAATTGATGAAAGAGCGGCTAAAGGTGACCGAGTTGCAATGTCACAGCAAATTGTGGCACAAGCGGTAACCCCTCTTGTTTATCAAGCAGAGAAGAGGGGTGGGGCAGGCGAAGAGAAGATGGACTTTGTGATTAATGGATTAAATCTCATCTTATCCTTGGCTCACTTACCAGCTTTACCAGCAAGCTTTTTGAAGGGCTTAGCTGAAAAAGCAGTAGTAGCAATGAAACAAGCTCAATCAATTGCAGATACAGTTGATAAACCTAAGACCACGATTGTTGGAGAACTAAAAGACGTTAAGTAGGAGGTTACTATGGAAGTAGAAAAAAGAAGTTATGGAGTAGACGTATCAAGCTACAATACTACTGACCTATCAAGTATGGCTCACTCGGGAGCTAAGTTTGCTATAGTTAAGTTGTCAGAAGGTACAGGATATCAAAATCCTAAAGCACAAGCACAAATTTCAAGTGCTAAAGCTAATAACATGCTTATTATGGGTTATCACTATGCCCACTTTGGCGCTGACAGTAACCGAGCAGTGCAAGAAGGTAATTATGCAGTAAGTTCAGCCAAAAGTGCTGGGCTACCAGTTGGTACATACTTGG
The DNA here is from genome assembly GCF_947539375.1 of Lactobacillus isalae. Classification (NCBI taxonomy): domain Bacteria; kingdom Bacillati; phylum Bacillota; class Bacilli; order Lactobacillales; family Lactobacillaceae; genus Lactobacillus; species Lactobacillus isalae. The sequence continues at coordinate 1,054,386 of NZ_OX443569.1, read as the reverse complement.
CTAGTGATTGGGAAGTAGATGATAATAATGCTACTAATGCTGGACGAGTACCTAGTGCTAATGCAATTCTTGCGTTCTTAGATACAATTGTAGCAGCAGGATATAAGCCACTCTTATACTCTGGTGCAGCATTACTAAAAGGTAATATTGACACTGATAAGGTACTTGCTAAGTATCCTAACTCGCTATGGGTAGCAGCATATCCACTAGGTAATGGTGTGCCAGCAAGTGAACCAGACTTTGGCTACTTCCCATCAATGGACGGTGTAGCAATTTGGCAATTTACTGATGATTGGAAGGGTATGAGCGTTGACGGCAACATCTCACTGATTGACCTTAAATCTGACAGTAAGGCAACTCCTCAATCATCTAAGCCTGTAGTTAAGCAAACAGCACCACAATCTTTTGTAGATGAACTAGGAGACACTTGGTACAAGGAAGAAGGTAAGTTCTATCCAAACGGTACTATCAACATTCGCTATGGTGCTAGAACTACTAGCGATATTATCGGCACAGTAACCAAAGGTGATTGCGTTAAATACGATGCTTATAGCCGTCATGGCGGGTATGTCTGGATTAGACAACCAAGAGCCAACGGAGAACATGGTTTCTTAGTTTGTCGTCAAGGTAACGATCCATGGGGTACGTTTAAATAGTATGGTATAATTTAATCACTGGGCAATTAGTGCCAAAGATAGATTCCTTCGAAGCTTCTGTTTCTATCAGCATTAATGAAGCGAATTAAAATGCATTTTAAAAGCCACTCTGGAGATTAGTTTCTCTGGAGTGGCTTATTTTTGTGCTTATATAGTAGTAGAAAAATGATATAATTTTATTTGCTGTGTCATGGAGAGTAAGACGTGACACGGCTTTTTTGATACAAAATTGATACAAAAAAATCATACAACCATGTTTAGTAATAGGCGAAAATACCGTTAAAAGCATAGATTAATCTATAATAAACATTATTTGATGTAAAAAATGAGACCCCTCATCTCCACTAATCATTGAAAAGACCGTATTAGATTTGATCTAATACGGTCTTTTTTATGCTTTTGGATATAAAAATGATAAGCGTTTAACATTTAATGAAAAAGTGCAAACTTTTTAAATCTATACAATTTTTTCAAAATAATATTTATTTTTATAACAAAAGATGTTAGCCTATTAGATGAAATGTTAAACGCTTAGCATGTAGGAGGAGAAAAGATGTTGGAAAATAAAAATCACAAAAAGATGTCTTTAAGCGGAAAATCTTTATTAATGGGAACCTTGTCTACAGCAGCAATTGTATTAAGTGCTTCCACTGTAAATGCTGCTACTACTAATGCAGACAACGTTAATGAAAATCAAACTGTAGCAGTAACTACTGCATCAACAAACAATGAAAATAAAAATCAAACAAATTCAGATTCAGCTAAAAGTGCTGATACTGCAGTTGAAAAAGCGACTACTGTAAGTTCAGATTCAGCTAAGGACAACAAAGCAGACAACGCTAATACAGTAACTGCTACTGCACCAGTAAGTGATGTTAAGGCTCCAGTTGTTCCTGAAAAAACAGCTACTGATAAAGCAGAAAATGAAGATACAGCTTCTACTTCAACTGCTGACACTCAAAAGAATGATGTAGTAAAACAAGATGAAAAAGCAACTATCTCTGATAATTCAAAGAATGAAGTAGTTAAAGAAAATAAGGATACTTCAGCAAAAGCTACAAATTCTAACAAAGCTGAATTAAACGGTCAAATTAAAGATATCGTTAAAGAATCTGGTGTAGATACTAGTAAATTAACTGACGATCAAATTAACGAATTAAATAAAATTAACTTTTCTAAAGCAGCTAAGAGCGGAACTCAATTAACTTACAATGACTTTAAGAAAATTGCTAAAACTTTAATTGAACAAGATGCTCGTTATGCTGTTCCTTTCTTCAATGCAAGCAAGATCAAGAATATGCCAGCAGCTAAGACTCTGGATGCCCAAACTGGAAAAGTAGAAGACTTGGAAATTTGGGATTCATGGCCTGTTCAAGATGCTAAGACTGGTTATGTTTCTAATTGGAATGGATATCAATTAGTAATCGGAATGATGGGAGTTCCAAATACTAATGATAATCACATTTACCTTCTTTATAACAAGTACGGTGATAATAATTTCAATAACTGGAAGAATGCTGGTCCTATTTTTGGGTTAGGCACTCCAGTTATTCAACAATGGTCTGGATCAGCAACTTTGAACAAAGATGGTTCAGTACAACTTTACTACACTAAGGTTGATACAAGTGATAACAATACTAACCACCAAAAGCTTGCCAGCGCTACTATTTACTTAAACCTTGAAAAGGCTCAAGATAAGATTTCTATTGCGCATGTTGATAACGATCATATTGTCTTTGAAGGTGATGGCTACCACTACCAAACTTATGATCAATGGAAGAAGACTAACAAGGGTGCTGACAACATTGCAATGCGTGATGCTCACGTGATCGATGATGAAGATGGCAACCGTTACCTTGTCTTTGAAGCAAGTACTGGTACTGAAAACTATCAAGGTGCTAACCAAATTTATCAATGGGTAAACTATGGTGGTACTAATAAAGATAATTTGGGTGATTTCTTCCAAATCTTATCTAACTCTGACATTAAAGACAGAGCAAAATGGTCAAACGCTGCTATTGGTATCATCAAGTTGAACAATGATACTAAGAATCCTAGTGTTGAAAAAGTTTATACTCCACTTGTTAGCTCACCAATGGTAAGTGATGAAATTGAACGTCCTGATGTTGTTCGCTTAGGTAACAAGTACTATCTATTTGCTGCTACTAGATTGAACCGTGGTAGTAACGATGACGCTTGGATGGCAACTAACAAAGCAGTCGGCGATAACGTTGCAATGATTGGATATGTTTCTGATAACTTAACTCATGGATATGTTCCATTGAACGAATCTGGCGTTGTTTTGACTGCTTCTGTACCAGCTAACTGGCGTACTGCTACTTACTCATACTATGCAGTTCCAGTAGAAGGAAGAGATGATCAACTCTTAATCACTTCCTACATTACTAACCGTGGTGAAGTTGCTGGGAAGGGTATGCATGCAACTTGGGCACCAAGTTTCTTGATTCAAATCAATCCAGATAACACTACTACAGTTTTAGCTAAAATGACAAATCAGGGTGATTGGATTTGGGATGATAGTAGTGAAAATGCAGATATGATGGGTATACTTGAAAAGGATGCTCCAAATAGTGCTGCACTTCCTGGCGAATGGGGTAAACCAGTTGACTGGGATTTAATTGGTGGATATAACTTAAAGCCACATCAACCTGTGACACCACCAGATACGCCAGACATTCCGGATATACCAACAACACCAGATACACCTGACACACCGGATACACCAACAACGCCAAATACACCGGATACACCACGTACTCCAGAAGTTCCAACTACCCCCGTTAAGAAAACTACTCAGTCAGAACTTCCAAAGGCAGGAGCTAAAGATGGTATTGCTGCAGCAATTTTAGGTGCTGTAAGCTCAATGTTAGGAGCTATCGGTTTAGCGGGTATTTCAAAACGCAAGCGTAATAACTAAATTTATAAAAAAAGATGAGTTTTAATATGACTCATCTTTTTTTGCTATAAATATAATTTATTCTAGTATGAAAAACTGTAAATTTTCTCAAAATTATCTTTTCCCTATAATAAATTTGAAAAGTAATCGTGGTGAAAAGCCAATCTATAGCATAAAAATATATTTCATTATGCTTAGCAAATATTAGACATTTACTTTTCATAATTTAGACTAAATATTTGAAAGAGTTTAATAAAGAGGAAATTTATGCAAGAAATTAATGAAAAATATTTCGAAGGAGAAAGAGCTTTATATGGCCTTTCTAACACAATTTTAGAGAATGTTACGTTCGGTGAAGGAGAATCGCCGCTAAAAGAAACGCAGGATTTGGAAATAAAGTCTAATATTTTTAAATATAAATATCCTTTATGGTATTCAAACAATATTAAAGTTACTAATAGCACATTTGAAACAATGTCTAGAAGTGGTATTTGGTACACTAATAATATTTCAATTAAAAACTCCAATTTGCAGGCTCCTAAATTATTTAGAAGATGTAAACATGTTTCTTTAGATCACGTATTTTTTTCTGATGCTGAAGAAACAATGTGGACTTGTGAGGATATTACTATTAAAAATACTGAGATTAATGGCGATTATTTTGGAAAAGACAGTTCTGACATCTATATGGAAAATGTGCGCGTGATTGGAAACTATGTTTTTGATGGTGCTAAAAATATTGTCTGCAAAAATTGTAGTTTTGTATCTAAAGATGCATTTTGGAATTGTGAGAATGTAACTTTAATTAATTGTCAAATAGATGGGGAATATTTAAGCTGGAATAGTAGCAATATTATTTTCAGAGATTGTACTATTGAAAGTGATCAAGGACTTTGCTACATGGATCATGTTACTTTAGAAAACTGTATTTTAAATCAGACGACTTTAGCCTTTGAAAAATGTAGTAACATTAACGCAATTATCAAGAGTAAGATTACGAGCGTTAAAAATCCTATTTCTGGAGTAATTAAAGCGAAGAAGATTGAAACATTAATTATTGATCCAGCAAAGATGGATCCTCGTGATACTAAGATTATCTCTGAGGAAGCAATCGATAAAAAAGTTTCAGTTTCTGATCAAAATCAAGAGGGTGAATAAAATTGAACTATGATTTTACAACCGTGATAAATCGGCGACATACAGATTCAGTTAAGTGGAATGTTAAAGATAGTGAATTACCAATGTCAATTGCAGATATGGATTTTAAAACAGCACCTGAGATTGTTTTAGCAATGCGTGAAAAACTTGAACTAGGAGCCTTTGGCTATGAAGAAGCAGGAGCCGATTATTTTAATGCAGTAAGTCATTGGTATCAATTAGAGCATGGTGCAGATGCCGATCCAAGTTGGATGATTTTTGCTACTGGAGTTGTACCAGCTATTTCCTCAATTGTTAGACGTATTTCTCATATAGGTGATAATGTATTGGTTCAAGAGCCGGTGTACAATATTTTTTATAATTCTATTGAAAATAATGGCCGACATGTATTATCAAGTGATTTAACTTATAGTAAAGGGAAGTATGAAATTGATTGGCAAGATTTGGAAGAAAAGCTGGCTAATCCTTTAACTACTTTGATGATTTTCTGTAATCCGCACAATCCTACAGGAATTGTATGGAAAAAGAGCGAAGTGGAAAGAATTGCTTCTTTATGTCAAGAAAACCATGTAATTCTTTTGTCTGATGAGATTCATGGGGACTTAGTGCGTAATAATGTCAAATATACACCTGCTTTTTCTATTACTGAATCCTTAAGAAGCAATGTAATTAGTTTGGTATCTCCAAGTAAAACTTTTAATGTTGCTGCCCTTCATGCCGCAACTGTGATTATTCCTGATAATAATTTACGTGATATCGTTAATCGTGGATTAAATAGCGATGAACTAGCTGAACCTAATCTTTTAGCTATTCCAGCGACAATTGCGGCTTATACGGAAGGATTTAATTGGATGCATGAGTTATTAGCGGTAATTGATAATAATTTTGCTTATGCTGAAAAGGAAATAACTAAACAGTTAAAAGATATAAAAATTGTTTCTGGTCCTGCAACTTATTTAATGTGGTTAGATGTGAGTGAAATCTCACAAAATAGTCAAGAATTAGCTGATTATATTAGAAGAGAAACTGGTTTAATTGTTTCACCAGGTAGCATTTATCGTGGTAACGGTAAAACCTTTTTAAGGTTGAATCTTGCATCCCCAATTTCAATGATAAAAGATGGGATTAATCGATTAATTACTGGAATTAAAAAATATTCAAAAAAATAGCTGAAAGTGGTTTCAAAATCATCTCAAAAAGATATATACTTTTATTGAGGTGATTTTTTTATGGAACCATTATTTTTAACACCATACTTTAGACCAAAAATTTGGGGTGGTCGCAAATTAAATACTGTTTTAGGATATGACATTCCTGATGGAAAAGTTGGAGAGGCTTGGGTAATATCTGGCTATAAAGATGACGCTTCAACTGTTAATGAAGGACCGTTAAAAGGAAAGACATTAAGAGAAGTATATTTGGAACATCCAGAATTGTTTGGTAATCCAAAAGCTAAAGAATTTCCCTTATTAGTTAAATTCTTAGATGCAAATGATAATTTATCTGTTCAAGTGCACCCAGATGATGAATATGCTAAAATTCATGAAAACGATTCAGGAAAAACTGAAAGTTGGTACGTGCTTCATGCTGAACCTGGTGCTAAACTGATTTATGGGCACAACGCAAAAAGTAAGGAAGAACTAGAAGATTGGATTAAAAATGGAAAGTGGTCAAAACTTCTACGTTACGTACCAGTAAAAGAAGGAGATTTTTTATATGTTCCTTCTGGTACTGTTCACGCATTAACTAAAGGTATTATGGTTATTGAAACACAACAATCAAGTGATGTAACCTATAGATTGTATGATTGGGACCGAGTAGATAAGAAGATTGGTAAGAAGAGAGAGTTGCATATTAAGCAATCTCTTGATACTATTCAAGTACCACATAAAGATCCAAAGCTGAACATTACTTCTGAAACAATTGGAGATGCTAAGATTACTACTTTGGCTCAACCACCAATGTCACCACATTTTTACTTGTGGCAAATTGATGTTGATGGAGAATTTAATTGGAGTTTAAAGGATCATCCTTATCTTTTGGTATCTGTAATTAAAGGTAATGGTAAGTTTATTGCCGATGGTAAAGAATATGACATTAAGTTGGGAAGCAATTTTATTATCCCTAATGAAATTAAAGACTTTAGTTTTAGCGGTAACTTACGTTTAGTAATTTCAGCTCCTGGTAAAGAATAAGTTTAAATGAATGGAGTTGGTCAAATGATATATATTGGTTGCGGGGTAATAATGTTTGTAATCGGAGTCATTTGGCTAATTGCTCCTTCTCCTAATCCTAATCAAGTTTATGGATATATGTCATATTTGGCTTCGGTTAATGAAGCTAGTTATAAATATGCCCAAAAAGTAGCAAGAAATTACTTTATGCTATTTGGATTAATCCAGTTTTTATTAGGTTTAGGTATTCATTTATTGCATTGGGATCGCTATTTTTTGATCTGGTTGCTTACTTTTTATTTGTTTATTTTGGCTCCAATAATCTTAACTGAAAAGAAATTACAGGCTTTTTTACGTGCTCGTCATGAATTGCCTCATGATTATGTTGAACCAGATAAAATTAAACATACTAGAGTAAAGGGATTTAAGGACAAATAATGCTAAAGATATTAATGGTCGAAGATGATAATTCAGTTGCAGAAATGATGAAGATGTTCTTTAGTAAAGAACAATGGGATGTTGATATAGCTAAAGATGGCGTAGAGGCTGTTGAAATGTTTAAAGCAAATTCAGATTCCTACGACATTGTTACGCTAGATCTTAACTTACCCAAAAAAGATGGGATGGAAGTAGCTAAAGAAATTAGAGCTATTTCGCTTTCAATTCCAATCATTATGTTGACAGCTCGAGATTCAGAAACTGATCAAATTTTGGGTTTAGGTATTGGTGCAGATGAGTATGTTACTAAGCCATTTAGTCCATTAGCATTGATTGCTCGAATTAAAGCATTATACCGTAGAAGTCACTTAGAAAAGGATATGCATGCTTCTAATGGCTTAAAGTATGATGTAGTGACAAAGCATTTAAAGATCTCAGAGGACCGTCGAGAAGTACGATTTGATGATAATATTGTTGCCGGCTTAACACCTAAAGAATTTAATTTGCTTTATACTATGGCTCAAAAACCAAAACAGGTTTTTTCAAGAGATAAACTTTTAGAATTAGTTTGGGGATATGAGTTTTTTGGTGAAGAGCGTACTGTTGATGCTCACATTAAAAAGCTCCGTCAAAAATTAGAAAAAGCTGGTCCACAAGTAGTTCAAACTGTTTGGGGTGTAGGCTATAAGTTTGACGATTCTGAGGTATAGAAGTTGAAATTATTCTATCAAGAAATGTTAGGTTTCCTGCTAGTAATTGTTACTAGTATTGTAATTATTGGCTCATCGACGATTCACTTTGCAACGATTCAAGCTTATTCTCAAAGCTATTCACGTCTAGAAGGCTATGGAACTTCAATTGGAAAATTGGCTTTAGCTAAAGATAATCCTCGACATGAATTAGATGCTAAATTTTTAAAAAATTTACAAGTTGTAATGGAAGGCGAAGATGTAAATCTTCGCATTTTTAATAATAAAAATAGGCAAGTTTATCCAGAAACAACAATGAATTGGGCTCTGCCACAAAAGTTGTTTAAGCAGCTGAAAAATGGCAAGACTATTCGAATTAGAAATGACCATGAAGATGGAAGAATAAATTCTTTTTCAAGTAAGGATGCTTATACGAGTGTCATTGTTCCTTGGCGTAGTAAGGGAAAACTTGTTGGGGTTATTTGGATTGGCTCACGTGTTCAAAATGTTGAACAAATGATTGTTCGAGAAAAACACAATCTCGTTACAGCCTTACTAAGTTCACTTGTAATAGGTGGCTTAATTAGTTTTGTATTGTCATATTATATTTCAAGAAAGATTAAGCTTTTATCTAGTGCTACTAAGAAGGTCGCACAAGGTGATTTTAATGTTCATTTGAAGCATAAAGATACCGATGAAATTGATGATTTGGCACGTAATTTTAATATTATGGTGAACGCCCTAAAAGAATCGAATGATGAGATTAAGGCGCAAGAAAAGCGTCGAGAGCAGTTTATGGCTGATGCAGCCCATGAAATGCGAACGCCGCTAACTACTATTAATGGCTTACTAGAAGGCTTTGAATATGATGCAATTCCTGAAGAAGCAAAACCAAAATCAATTGCTTTAATGCATAGTGAAACTAAGCGATTAATCAGGTTGGTAAACGAAAATTTAGACTATGAAAAAATCAGGAATAATAAAATTAGTTTGATTCAATCTAAATTTAATGCAGTTGAAATTTTGACGAATTTGTTAACGCAAATGAAACAAAAAGCAACTGAGAAAAATGATGAATTAATTTTAAAATGCCCATCAGAGGTTGAAGTTTATGCTGATAAGGACAGATTCACGCAAATAATGGTGAATTTGGTCCAGAATGCTTTGCAGTTTACTGAAAACGGCAAGATTACAATTTCTGCTAAGAGAATTGAACATGGTGCTCAATTTAAAATTGCTGATACAGGAATTGGTATGAACAAAAAACAAATGAAATATATCTTTGAAAGATTCTATAAAGCTGATCCATCAAGAGCAAAAATTGGATCAGGAGAGTCAGGTTTAGGTCTATCAATTGTATTATCTTTAATTAAGCAGCATGGTGGTAAGATTGATGTTGATTCAGAACCAGGAAAGGGTGCGCAGTTTACTGTGACTCTATATGATAAGGGATATAAAGAGTTTATTAAAGACTAGCAAAAAGACCAGTGCTCATTGAGTACTGGTCTTTTGTTTATTTGTCAGGATTATCTTTTTCCTTAGAATTATTTTGGTTATCTTTAGTCTTTTCACTTGTTGCGGATTGAACATTTTCTGGAATATTATTAATCTCGTCTTTATTAATTTCTGGAGCGTCAGTTGTATAGAGATCTGTTGTTGTCCCTTTGTGTTGGGAATAAAGAGAAGTAGATTTATTGCCTAAGTCTTTTCTTAACTTTAACATCTTTTGATAGTTGACTTTATAGTCAAATTCATTCGGATCAGTTGGGATAAAGCCAGTCGGAGTGTAAAAACGTAAAAGATTGTGATTATTTAATAAATCAGAATAATGAAGAGAATTATGACCATACTGCACTAATTTATTGATTTCATCTTTTTGTTTTTTACTAAATTTAGTAATCTTTTCACCAGTTTGCTGATTGTAAACAGTGCCTTTAACTCCCTTGCCACCAATAATTATGTACTTAGGAGTAACAATTGTGCCGTTTCGGAAAACTAATACTTGACGGTATTGTTTTGAAAATACATCTTGTCCAAATTGAATGTAATTTTTATTTGAAACTCCTAACAGATGAAGCAGAGTCGGTAAGACGTCAATTTCACCACTAATTTTATTATCAACTTTTCCCTTAATTCCATTCATATGAATCATGAAAGGAACTTTTTGAAGTTCGGTTGTATCATAAGAGGTCCAGTTATTGAAATCTTTACCTAAAACGGGAGCTAAAGCAGATAATTCATCATCAGAACTACCAACGCCGTAGTGGTCACCATAAAGAATCACCATTGTGTTTTTATCGAGACCACTCTTTTTTAGATAATCAAAAAACTCTTTAACTGACTGGTCAAGATAATGAGCTGTTTCAAAATAGTTATTAATTGTGGCGTTTGAAGTATCTGTAGTTGTAAAATTATTATCTTTGTCTTCTTGATCTAGTTGAAATGGAATATGGTTAGTAACAGTTAAATACTTAACATAAAATGGCTGCTGCATTTGTTCAAGGTATTTAATACTTTCGCCAAATAATAGTTTATCTTTTAAGCCATATCCAATTTTGTCATTCTTCTTTTGAGAGAAATAATTTGCATCAAAAAAGTAATTATAACCTAGATTTTTATATACTTCATTTCGATTCCAAAATGTACCGGTATTACCGTGGAAGACGGCGGAAGTATAACCAGATTGACGAAGAATTTGTGGAGCACCTTGGAAGGTGTTTTCAGAACCTAGAGAAGAGAAAAGAGAACCATCTGAAATACCATATGTTCCTGTTTCAAGCATATTTTCGGCATCACTGGTTCTTCCAAGGCCAACTTGGTGGTAGAAGTTACTAAAACTAACAGTATCTTTATTGTGATAGAGAGAATTGAGAAATGGGGTAACTTCTTGACCATTAACTTTTAAGCCAATTAAAAATTGCTGGAAACTCTCTAGGTGTAAGACAATGACGTTCTTGCCTTTTGCCTTGCCAAAATATTCGGGATTAGCCTTGGCATAGTGCTTTTTCGTAAAATCAAGTACTTGATTAATATCTTCGGCATTAGCATTTTTTTTAACTTGGTTTGATTGGGCACTTTTTAGAAGATCATAGACTGAATAGGTATCAATTCCCAAGTATTTAACGACATAAGAGCGGTCAAAAGTATTTCTTAATAATCGCGGACGTGAAGTTTCAGCCAAAAACATATTTAAAGTTAGCATGAAAACTCCAAAGGACGATACTGCAAAGGGACGTTTAAAACCGTATTTACGTGGATCAATTTTGATAACTTTAACGATCAACAAAATAATGATAATTATCAAGTCTAACCATAGGAAAATATCGCTGGGATGCAATAGAGCAACAGTACTTTTTCCTAAACCTTGTGATACTTTACCAGTATTTTGAATAGTCTTGCTAGTTAGAAAATCAGAAAACTGACGATAGTAAATTACATTTGCAAAAAGTAAGATAGTATTTACTGTATCTAAAACCAGCATCGCGATATAAGAGACAAGAGGCTTAGAAAAATAGAGACCTAGACTTAAAATAATAATGCATGTCCCAAGCGGAGTTAGCCAGACAATAAAGTGCTGGTATGGATCGCTTAAGCCAAGCTTAAAATCAAAGTAAGCTGTATACATGTATTTTGCCCAAAAGCAAAGAGTAAGGATTGTTAAAAATCCAATTCTAGTTTGCCAAAAATTACGTTTTGTTTTATTCACGCTTCAATACTCCTTTTAATAAGGAATATTTTACTGGTAAATTTAAAAAACGACAAACTTTTGTCAAAGGTTTGCGATTTTTTAATATTTTTGAAAAAAACATCTTTCATTACTAGCTTTACGTTATAATTAAGCCAAAATTACGGAGTCGGTTAAGATATGCTTTTTTTACAACCCTTATATGAATATATTTTCCATCATTATGCAGCCCATATTAATCATTTTGCTTTAATTAAATTGATTTTATATAGCTTAGATAAGACAATTTTTTATTTTATTATTTTTGCAATTATTCGCTTATGTTGGCTGTTGTTTGTAAGACATCGAAGAACATTGAAATCTGAAGCATGTGTTTGGATTTTTAGCTTTTATGTTATTTTGCTTTTAATGCTTACAGTCTTTCGAAATACATATTTCCCATGGCAACTAACGTTCAATTTTCACCGTAGCTTAAACGATATAAATTTAGTATTTATGAAAGAAACGCTAAAATTAACTCATGGACAAAGCATGCTGGATTTTTTCTATAATTCATTAGGAAATATATTATGGTTTATTCCTTTTGGTTTATTGTTTCCTGTAGTTATTCAAAAAAGAAGTATGGTATTAACAATTTTTACAGGTGCTTGTCTGTCGATATGTATTGAATGTTTGCAGTTTGTTCTTGAAACTGGTGTAAGCGATATAGATGATGTGTTTTTCAATGTTTGTGGCGCAGTAATTGGTTTTATAATATATCGAATTATTTATCGATTCTTATAATAAAAACTCTAGTTTTATGAAGACGTAACTGCTAAAATAAGGTTTGTACGTGAAAAAGTTACAAAAAAGGAAGTTTAAATAATGAGTAAAGTTGTTCACTTTGATGCAAGTAAATTAACTCCTTTTGTTCATGAAAATGAATTAAAGGAAATGCAAGCAATGGTAACTGCTGCAGATCAAGAATTACGCGAAGGTACTGGCGCAGGTAGTGACTTCCGTGGTTGGATTGATTTACCAATTAATTATGATAAAGATGAATTTGATCGTATTAAAAAAGCTGCTAAAAAGATTCAAAATGATTCAGAAGTTTTAGTTGGTATTGGTATTGGTGGTTCATATCTTGGTGCCCAAGCTTCAATCGAATTCTTAAATAGCTCTTTCTACGGTAGAGAAAAAGAAAAGTACCCAACTGTTGTATTTTGTGGTAACTCTCTTTCTGGTTCATACCTTTACGATTTGCTTGAATGGTTAGGAGACAAGGACTTCTCAATTAATATTATTTCTAAGTCTGGTACTACTACTGAACCTTCAATTGCATTCCGTGTCTTAAAGGACAAGTTAATCAAGAAGTATGGTAAAGAAGAAGCTGCTAAGAGAATTTATGCAACTACTGACCGTGCTAAGGGTGCTTTGAAGACTGAAGCAGATGCAGAAGGCTACGAAGAATTCGTAGTTCCAGATGACATTGGTGGTCGTTTCTCAGTATTATCAGCTGTTGGTTTGCTTCCAATCGCTGTAGCTGGTGGTGACATTGATGCAATGATGAAGGGTGCTGCTGATGCACGTGCTGCATACACTGATCCAGATGTTTTGAAGGATAGTCCCTACCAATACGCAGCTCTTCGTAACATTCTTTACCGTAAAGGTTACACTACTGAATTGCTTGAAAACTATGAACCATCATTAAGAATGTTTGGCGAATGGTGGAAACAATTAATGGGTGAATCTGAAGGTAAGGATCAAAAGGGCATTTACCCATCTAGCGCTAACTTTACTACTGACCTTCACTCACTTGGTCAATACATCCAAGAAGGTCGTCGTAATTTGATGGAAACAGTTATCCGTGTTGAAAATCCAGCTCACGATGTAACTATTCCTGATGATAAGGAAAACTTGGACCAATTAAACTTCTTATCAGGTAAGACTATGAACTACGTAAATGATCGTGCATACGAAGGTGTAGTTTTAGCCCACACTGATGGTGGTGTACCAGTTATGACTGTTGATATTGAAAATCAATCAGCTCATACTTTAGGTTACTTAATTTACTGGTTCGAATTAGCTGTAGGTATTTCAGGTTACTTGAACGGTATTAATCCATTTAACCAACCAGGTGTTGAAAGTTACAAGAGAAACATGTTTGGTCTTTTGAACAAGCCTGGTTATGAAGATTTACATGATGATTTAACTAAACGTCTAAAATAAATCTACTTAGCATATTTTGATAGTATGTGAAAATAATATAACTATAAGAATAGTTAAAGAAAGGGTAGAGGCTAATTGCCTCCACTCTTTTTTATTGGAGGAAAAATGGAAAAACAGGCAAAAAACACACTTGCAGTTCTGGCAACAGCATTTATGTCTTTCGTTGGAATTTTAACTGAAACAAGTTTAAATGTAACTTTTCCTGCAATGATGAAGCAGTTTAAAGTTTCTCTGGATACCATTCAATGGACTACTACTGGCTATTTGTTAATGATTGCAATTATTATGATTAGCTCGTCATATCAAAATGAACGTTTTACAGCAAGACAATTATTTGTGACAGCTGCAGTTGCTTTCATGATTGGAAGTCTAATTTCAGCATTTGCACCTACTTTTTATATTTTATTGTTAGGAAGATTAATTTCGGCCTTAGGTGTGGGACTTTGCACGCCGATGATGTTTAATTTGATAGTAGAAGTAATTCCCAGACGGCGTTGGGGATTCTACATGGGTATTGCTGGCCTAGTTGTTGCGATGGCACCAACTTTGGGACCGGCTTTTGGCGGAAGCGTATCATATTATCTTAATTGGCGCTGGATTTTTATTATTGCTACAATTTTTGCCCTAATAGTATTTATTGCGGGAATTTTTGTAATAGGAAGCTATCATCCGGTTGAAAAGAAATCATTTAATTGGATGGCTTACATAGTTTTAAGTCTTAGTTTGGTTAGTTTAGTAATCGGCGTCAATCAATTAAGTAAGGGACTGAAAAATTGGCACTTATGGACATTATTAGCCATAGCGGCAGTTCTGTTTGTTTTATTTGTGGTAATCTCCAAAAGATCTACTAGTAAATTACTCGACTTAGCAGTTTTTGAAGACAAGGCATTCATTTTTGGAGCTTGTGCATATTTTTTACTTCAATTTATTAATATTGGTGTAAGTTTTGTACTTCCTAATTATATTCAAATTGTCAACAAGCAGACATCTTTGATCGGTGGTTTAGTTTTACTTCCAGGAAGTATTATTGCAGGCTTATTGAATCCGTATTTTGGCCGCATATATGATCGCTGGGGTGCAAAGGTGCCATTGTATAGTGGAGCTTTTTTAATGGCATTAGGAAGCTTTTTATTGGCTATTTGGGGATTGAACTTAAGTACATGGATGATTATTTGCTTTTATGGTGTTCTAATGTTGGGACACAGAATGTCATTTAGCAACACAATGGCTCAAAGTCTAAAAATAGTAGATAATGATTTGAAGTCTGATGCGACCGCAGTTTGTCAAACGGCGCAACAATTAGCTGGTTCAATGGGAACTGCGATTTTAGCTGCGATTATAGCGATTTTTCAAAATAAACATACAGCAAATTATGCTACTCTTACTGCTCAAGGAAGCAGAACAGCATTTTACTTTACTTTTGGTCTTGGAATTTTGATTTTATTGTGTGATTGGATTATGTTTAAGCTAAGTAAAGAAAATGTATCAAAGAAAGCGTAAGTAAAGATGAATAATGATTTTTTAACTATGGAAAAAGAAGTCTATAATTTTGCTCAAAATCTTTATTTTAGAAATGAAGTCGCAATTGATTTAGTAGAAAAAGATGAACAAAAGGACTTATTGCATTTTGATAGAAGTGGAGTTGAAAAATTACAAGAAATAGCAGGTGTCCTAAAAGATTTTTGTCAGCCACAAGTTCGTGCAATTTTGCAAGTTAGTGAAGATGCAAAAGATGTGAAAGTAGATTATGATTTGATTCAAAATCAGACGCATCAATTAATTCAAAATTTTTCTAACTTAGAAAAATTGGTTTCTTATGCAGAAGAACAGGCAAGACAGAAAAACAAGGGTCTAAGTAAGCAATGGTTAGAGTTAAAAGAAAACCTAGCCAAAATGAAGATTGATCAAATAAAAGATATTGAGAAAACTAGTAAAAGTATGTCATAAATCAGGAAAATAAGTGATATAATTGAAAAGCTGCATCATGGTGAGTAAGACGTGATGCAGCTTTTTTCTTTCTTAAATAACTTTTTAAAGAAAAATAGTCAGGTAACTTGACAGATTTACAATATTCAATTATATTTACATATGTTGAATTTGCCCGTTGGTCAAATGGTTAAGACGCCACCCTCTCAAGGTGGAGTTACGAGTTCAATTCTCGTACGGGTGATATACTGAGATATAGCCAAATTGGTAAGGCACAGGATTCTGGTTCCTGGATGTTTCGGTTCGAGCCCGAATATCTCAATACGTTACCGTCAGATCGCTGATCTGGCGGTTTTATTTTATAATCCAGGTGGTAAGGTTGATAGAATTTTTTAAGACTCAGCATTTAGTAGAAAGTATGGTTAGTGAACGAATTGTACCTGGTGTAAACTATGCTTTTATTAAGAAAAAGCAAGTATTCACATCAACAGTTGGATTTGCTAGTTTAATGCCTAAAATAGAACAACTTAGCCCCTTTGCGCTTTATGATTTGGCCAGTTTGACTAAAGTCTTAGGAACTACTAATGTCTTCCTAAAATTAAAGGAAGAAGGAAAACTTAACTTTACTGAGCCACTTAAAGAATTTATTCCTGAATTTAAAGATGATCGAATTAGGTTAAGTCATTTATTAACTCATACTAGTGGTATTCGTGGTTGGATTCCTAACAGGGATGAGCTAGATGCTCCTGATCTCTTGAGGGCAATTATCGGATTACCTGTTACAGAAGAATTTGAAAATAAGATGCGCTATGCGGACACTAATTTTATTTTATTAGGTTTAGTTCTCGAAAAAATATATGGCTTACCTGTGCAAGATGTAATTATGCAGGAAATTATTTTGCCTGCTCGATTAAAAGAGACGACTTTTCAACCTAATCCGTTAGACTGCGTTCCTACTGCTTATACTGAAGAAGGTAAGCTACTTCAAGGAATTGTGCATGATCCTAAAGCACGTGTATTAGGTAAAGATTGTGGTTCTGCTGGATTATTTGCCAACTTAGAAGATTTAATAAAAATGACGCAGTCTTATTTGGGACTGCGTCAGGATATTTTGCCTTTAAAACAAGATACATTGGCTAGTTTATTTCAAATTGAAACACCTAAGAAAGTTCATCCTCGTTCTTGGGGATGGGATTTACGTTTTGATCCAATTGATCAACATCCGCTTATTTACCATACAGGATTTACGGGAACTTTTATCTTAATTGATCGTCTTAATCAGAGCGCAATGATTGTTTTGACGAATCGAATTCATCCTAGTGGCCATAATCATGTTTTTCTGGCAATGAGAGAAAAAATAGTTGATACGTTCTTAAAAGAAAATGTTTATAAGGACTAAAAAAGACCAGTGTCGCACAATCGACATTGGTCTTTTTACTACATTCCTGCTTTAATTATTTTCTTTTCACCCATTGTTTTACGTAGTGAGAGCATAGCGGTATAAGTAGCTAAGATATAAACTTTTTTAGTTGGTAATTTTGAAATTTCGTCTAATAAGGCTTCATTGTTGGTAGCTGTAGTCATTAGACCAGGATCAAATCCAGAAACTTCTAATCTAAAGCCCATGTCATGCCAACGTTTACCACCAACTAGTACTTTCTTGATTTTATCTTTGTTTAATCCTTCATAGTCAGCATCCCAGATCCAAGAAGTATCAATTCCGTCCGCGTGGTTAGCGTTTAAAAGGGTAACTAAAGAATAGTTATCTTTTTCAGTATTGAGCATATGAAGAACTTCATCAAGTCCAACTGGATTTTTAACCAAAATTAGGTCAATTTCCTTGCCAGCATAATTGATTAATTCTTGACGGCCAAAGATTCGCTTATTTTCAGCAAAGCTTTGTGCTACTTCTTCTTCGCTTAAGCCAAACTCTCTGGCTACAGAATAGGCAGCTAAGGCATTATAAATGTTGTATGTACCACCAATGCCGATGCTATAATCTTTTTCACCCATTCTAAATTTTAGGCTATTTGGAGTTTGATCGATAATTTGATTTACGCTATAGGTTAAATCAGGTCTATGATAGCCACAGTTAGGACAGAAATAGTCTCCTAAGTTTGCATAAATACGTTCATGATAATGTAAAATATGATCGCATTTTGGACATAACACACCATCAGTATTCACTGGAGCCTTAAAGTCATTTTCTGCTTTATCGTCAGGAAGTTGAAAACCATAAAATACTTTTTTGTTAGGAAGTTCAACTGATGAAAAAATACTTGCATCACCATTAGCAATAATAGTTGCATTTGGAGCGAGCTTAATTCCATCTACTATTTTTTGATATGTAGTGTAAATTTCACCGTATCGATCCATTTGATCACGGAAAATGTTGGTTAAGACAAATACGCTAGGATGGAGCAGTTTAGTTACCATTTTTACGTTTGCTTCATCAACTTCTAATACAGCAATTTTCTTTTTAGCTCTTTTATTTTTATGTGCCAAAAATGCTGTTACAATTCCTTGCTGCATGTTTGAACCAGATGGATTGGTTAAGATGTCGCCGTATTTTTTCTTCAATGCTTCTACGATTAAAGCGGTCGTCATTGTTTTACCGTTAGTTCCTGTAACAATGATTGTTTCATAGCCTTTTGCTAATGAATTTAATACTTCAGGATCAATTTTCATGGCAAATTTTCCAGGAAAACTCGTCCCGCCCTTTAATACATTATGAAGAAACCAGTAAGATGATTTACCGGCTGCCTTAGCGATGCCTGATTTTAAATTCATATTATTATCCCTCACTTTAAAACTAAATTTTACTATAGCATATCAATAAAATGAAAACGACCTTTTTATTTTTACCTGCACGATTTTTAAATTTACTTTATACTAATTAAGATAATATTAGTGAAGGTACATAAACTGAATAATGGAGGAATTTTGCAGTGGCCCAATTGTTTTTTCGCTATGGTGCAATGAGTAGTGGTAAGTCAATTGAAATACTAAAGGTTGCCCATAACTATGAGGCGCAAGGACGAAAGATTGCTTTAATGACAAGCAGTGTAGATGATAGAAGCGGAGTGGGGACAGTCGCTTCTAGAATCGGATTACACCGCAAGGCTGAACCAATCAGTGAAGACATGAACTTATTTGACTATGTTTCAGAAATGAATAAGAATGACGTTAAGTCTGGTAAAGGTACCGTAGCCTGTGTTTTAATTGACGAGGCGCAATTTTTAAAAAGGCACCATGTATTAGAATGTGCAAAAATCGTTGATGAATTAAAAATCCCCGTAATGGCATTTGGTTTAAAAAATGACTTCCAGAATCATTTATTTGAAGGTAGTGAAAATTTACTGATTTTTGCTGATAAAATAGAAGAAATGAAGACTATTTGTCACTATTGCGGTCATAAGGCTACAATGAATTTACGAATTAATTCTGGAAAACCTGTTTATGAGGGTGAACAAGTTCAAATTGGCGGAGATGAATCTTATTATCCCGTATGTCGTTTTCACTATTTTCATCCCGATAAGCAAAGATAGAAGTAAGGAAGGATAACAGATATGGATAAAGTGATGGCCCAATTGGAAGGATTAGTTGCCCATTATGAAGAACTTCAAGAAATGATGGCTGATCCTGAAGTTATTAATGATACTAAGCGCTATATGGAAATTTCTAAAGAAGAAGCCGATATGCGTGAAGTAGTACAAAAGTACAGAAAATATAAGTCAGATATCAAGGAAATTGATGATAATAAAGAAATTATCTCAAATGAATCTGATAATGACTTAGTTGAAATGGCTAAGGAAGAAAACTCTGAATTAGAAAAAGAAGTTGCTGAATTAGAAGATGAGATTAAAATCTTAATGCTTCCTAAAGATCCTAATGATGATAAAGATATTATTATGGAAATTAGAGGAGCTGCTGGTGGGGATGAAGCATCTCTATTTGCTGGCGACCTTCTTAGAATGTATGAAAAATATGCAGAAACTCAAGGCTGGAAAGTATCTTTAATTGATTCAGAACCAACTGAAGTTGGGGGTTATAAGCGCGTTGCAGTTATGATTACCGGTGACAAGGTTTACTCAAAATTAAAATATGAAAATGGAGCTCACCGTGTTCAACGCGTTCCTGTAACTGAATCTCAAGGTCGTGTTCACACTTCTACTGCAACAGTTGCAGTTATGCCAGAATACGAACAAGTTGATATTGATTTAGATCCTAAAGACATTCGTGTCGATGTTTACCGTTCATCTGGTGCTGGTGGTCAGCACATTAACAAAACTTCTAGTGCTGTTCGTATGACTCACCTTCCTACTGGAATTGTAGTTGCTATGCAAGATCAACGTAGTCAGCAACAAAACCGTGAAAAGGCAATGCAAATTTTGAAATCACGTGTTTATGATTACTATGAAAGTCAGAATCGTGACCAATATGATGCAAAGAGAAAAGATGCTGTTGGGACTGGAGATCGTTCAGAAAGAATTAGAACGTATAACTATCCTCAAAACCGTGTAACTGATCACAGAATTGGTTTAACTTTGAACAAGCTTGATCGAGTTATGAATGGTGAGCTAGACGAAATTATTAACGCTTTAGTTCTTTACTACCAAACTCAGCAACTAGAAAAGATGGCTGAAGAAAATGCCTAAAAGTTTAAAAACAATCAAAGATTCTGTATTAAAAGATAATCCGGAAATTCGTTCTGATGATATTGATTATGTTCTGGGGGAAAGATTAGGATATACTCCTTCAGAATTTGAGCTACATATTAACGATGAATTAGATTCAGAACAAGAGAAGCAAGCATTAAAAGATATGAAAAAATTGCGCCGAGGAATTTCTCCGCAATATATCTTGGGCTATGCTTGGTTTTATGGTTATAAAATTTTAGTTAATCGTGGAGTTTTAATACCTCGTTTTGAAACTGAAGAGTTAGTTAAGTGGGCTCTTGAAAACATTGATTCTGGTGAAAAAATTCTTGACCTAGGCACCGGATCGGGAGCAATTATGGTTGCTTTAGTAAAGCAGGCACACGATAAAGGCATTGATAATCTAACTTTATATGCTAGCGATATTACAGATTCTGCTTTACGTGAGAGTGAAGAAAACTTTTTAAAATACGATTTAGATGTTAAAACCCGTAAGGCTAATGTATTAGTGGGTTTAGAGAAATTTGATACTATCATTTCTAATCCTCCTTATATAAAAACTAGTGAAAAAGATTTGATGGATGCAAATGTAATAAAAAATGAGCCAGATACTGCCTTGTATGGTGGGGAAGACGGGTTAGATTTTTATCGTAAGTTTGCTAAGCAGATTCGTTTTCATTTAAATTCTCATGGACAATTTTTCTTAGAATTTGGTTTTAGTGAAAAGAGACAACTAGAAGAGCTATTTGAAACTGAATTACCGGATTTTGAAATTGAGTTTAGAGATGATTTAGCAGGTAAGCCAAGAATGGTTCATGGAAGGTGGAAAAAATAAATGGAAACTAAGATTTTCAATAAAGAACAAATTCCTGAAGCAGTTGAGTTTTTGAAAAAAGGTGAATTAGTAGCCTTTCCCACGGAAACCGTATATGGTCTTGGTGCATTAGCAACTAATGAAAAAGCTGTTAAGGGAGTCTATGCAGCTAAGGGACGTCCTAGCGACAATCCGTTAATTGTGACAGTGTCTGATGAGAAAATGATGGAGAACTATGTTAACGAGGTACCTGAACGAGCAAAGAAGCTAATTAAGCATTTTTGGCCTGGTCCGCTAACTATTATTCTCTTTGTTAAAAAGGGTAGCTTACCAAATGCCGTAACGGGCGGTCTTCCAACTGCAGCTTTTCGCTGTCCAGATGATGAAATGACTCATGATTTGATTAGTGAATTAGGGAAACCTATTGTCGGCCCATCTGCTAACACTTCAACTAAGCCAAGTCCGACAACTGCAGAACATGTTTATCATGATTTAAAAGGAAAAATTGCGGGAATTATTGATAACGGACCAACTGAGATTGGTTTAGAGTCAACAATTGTTGACTTGTCAGTTGAGACACCAACTGTTCTTCGTCCAGGTGAAATCACTCCCGAGGAAATTTCTTCAGTTTTAGGAGAAGAAGTTTTAATGAATAAGGGTACTACACAAACTAAGGGTGTACCTAAGGCTCCAGGGATGAAGTATCGTCATTATGCGCCTAGCGCTCCGGTTTTCATCGTTGATAAGGAAGAAGATTTCTCGAAAATTAAGTGGAATGATGAAACTGGTGTGGCTGCGTTAGACGAAGTATTAGAAAAGATTGATAGTCCTAATAAATATACTTTAGGTAAAACAATTGATAAAGCCGCTCATAATTTATTTGGTGCGTTAAGATACTTTGATGGTGAGAGCAAAATTAAGCGTATCTACGTTCAAGGATTTGATCATGGAGATATTAGTGCTGCTTACATGAATCGTTTGAATAAGGCCGCTGCTGGTCATCATTTTCATTAAAATAAAGGGCATGTAGAAAAACATGCCTTTTTTCGTATGATTTAGGAAACATTTATCTAATAATTTGTTAAAATAATGAACGAAGTATTATTTTTAAAATAGGAGGCCATTATGGGTAAGTTTACCGTTTTGAATCACCCGTTGATCCAACATAAGTTGACAATCATTCGTAAGAAAGATACAGGTACGAATGAATTTCGTCAAATTGTTGGTGAAATTGGTGGACTCATGGTGTATGAAATGACACGCGATTTGCCATTGAAGAATGTTGAGATTGAAACTCCAATCGGAAAGTCAACTCAAAAGGAATTAGCAGGTAAGAAGTTGGTTATTGTGCCAATTTTACGTGCTGGTCTTGGAATGGTTGATGGTGTTCTTCAAATGATCCCATCTGCAAAGGTAGGACATATTGGAATGTATCGTGATGAAGAAACTTTGAAGCCACATGAATATTTCTTCAAGATGCCACCAGATATTGAAGAGCGTGAATGTATTATTGTTGATCCAATGCTTGCAACAGGTGGATCAGCAAATATGGCTATTGAGGCATTAAAGAAGCGTGGCGCAAAGAACATTCGATTAGCTGTTTTAGTAGCTGCTCCTGAAGGTGTAAAGGCTGTTCAAGAAGCAAATCCAGATGTTGACATCTATGCTGCAGCAGAAGATGAAAAATTAATGGATAACGGTTACATCTACCCAGGTCTAGGGGATGCAGGAGATAGATTGTTCGGAACTAAGTAATTTTACTCAAAAATATTTTGAAATTGAAATTTTTGGGTGTTATCATTTTTAGTGTGTTTGAGGTATTCAGCACAAGAAGGGAGGTCACGAAGTGAATGAGAAATCTGTAGTCGTTAATTTATTCGGCTTGAATTTCAATGTAACTAACTGCTTAGGGGGAACGTTAGTCGCAATTGCGGTTTTCTTTCTTGTTTGGTATTTAGGACGCAATGTTTCTTTGAAACCTAATAAAAAGCAAAATTTGTTAGAATATCTAATTGATTTTACAAATGGAATTGTTAAAGATAATGTTGCTGATGTAGATGCACAAAAGCACCTATCTCTTTATGCCTTTACCCTATTTATGTTCATCTTCTTTATGAACCAGTTGGGTTTGTTCTTTGAGTTTTCAATTAATGACCATATCCTTGTCAAATCACCAACTGCCAACCCATTGATTACAATGACTATGGCGATGATGACATTGCTTTTGTCTTATAACTTTGGTGTTCAGAAGTTTGGTGCTAAAGGTTATTTTGCAAATTATGCAAAACCAGTTGGATTTTTACTTCCAATCAATATTATCGAGGAATTCACTAATTTCTTGACGTTGTCACTACGTCTTTACGGTAATATTTATGCCGGTGAAGTTTTACTAACTTTAATCGGTGGACGTTTTGCAAAGAGTGCGGGTTGGTTTACCGTCATCGCTTCGGTTCCACTAACTTTAATCTGGCAAGGCTTCTCTGTCTTTATTGGCTCTATCCAGGCATATGTATTCGTAACTCTATCGATGGTGTACATTGGTAAGAAGGTTACTGAAGAATAATTTTACGGAGGTTTTTTCTATGAAATATTTAGCTGCCGCAATTGCCGCCGGTTTAGCTGCTTTAGCTGCTTCCTGGGGTAACGGAAAAGTTATTTCAAAAACTATTGAAGGTATCGCAAGACAACCAGAATCTGCTAACAACTTAAGATCAACTATGTTTATCGGTGTTGGTTTGATCGAAGCCGTTCCTATTTTGGCTATCGTTATTGGTTTCTTGATTCTCTTCCTGTAATTTGCGTTTTAGAGATAAGATCGTAATTACGAGAAAGAAGGGTTGAGACATGCAATTTATGTTTGCAGCCTTAAAATTAGAGTTAGGAGATACGCTTTACTATCTTTTGATCTTTGCTGCTTTGCTCCTTTTAGTTAAGCATTTTGCTTGGGGCCCAGTAACAAAGATGATGGAAAAGCGTCGTCAAAAGGTGATCAGTGATCTTGATCAAGCAGAAAGCGACCGTAAAAAGGCAGCTCTTCTTGCTAATCAACGTGAAGCTGCATTGAAAGACTCTAAACAAGAGGCAACACAAATTCTTTCTACTGCAAAGAGCAATGCGGAAAAGACTAAGAATAGTATTATTAGTCAAGCTGATCAAGAAGCTGCCGCAATTAGAGAAAGAGCATCTAAAGATGCTGCACAAGCAAAGACTGATGCTCTAAACGAAGCTCGTGATCAAGTAGCGGATATTTCTGTTGCAATTGCTGAAAAAGTAATTAGTAAGAGTTTATCTGCTGCAGATCAGAAAGACTTGGTAGATCAATTTATCAAGGGGCTGAATGACTAATGGCTTTAAGTAGAGAAGAAATTGCTTCCAGATACAGTAAAGCTTTGTTTGCTTACGCACAGGATGCTAAAAAGCTTGATGAAGTACACGAAGATATGAATGTGTTGCTTCAAGTAGCTAAAGAAAATCCTGACATGCTACGCTTGTTAAGCGATCCAATTATTCGAAAGAATCAAAAAGAAGAATTTTTATCTAGTTTTAGTAATGAATTTTCTGCTGAGACAAAGAACTTTTTAGACTTTCTCTTAGAATACAGAAGATTTAATGCGTTAACTGAGATTATTAATGCATTCGATGCATTGTATGACCAAGATAAAAATATTGCTTCTGGTACAGCAGTTAGTGCTATTAAGCTTGAAGAAGATGAATTAAATCGTATTAGTCAAGCTTATGCCAAGAAGTATGGCTTTAAGGAATTGATTCTGACAAATGAAGTGGATTCCAGTATCTTGGGAGGTATCATCCTCAAAGTCGGGGATCGAATTATTGATGGTTCTATAAGAACTAGATTGCAACAAATTCGTGAGCAATTAATTGAAAATAGATAAAAGAGGTGAAACCATTGAGCATTAAAGCGGAAGAAATTAGCGCTTTGATCAAGCAACAACTTGAGAAATATGATGATAAGCTCAACGTCAACGAAGTTGGTACTGTTACCTACGTCGGTGACGGTATCGCCCGTGCTCACGGTCTAAACAACGTATTATCAAGTGAATTATTACAATTTTCTAATGGTTCATATGGTATTGCGCAAAACCTAGAAGCTAATGATGTTGGTATCATCATCTTGGGTCGCTTTGACGATATTCGTGAAGGTGACCAAGTTAAGCGTACTGGTCGAATTATGGAAGTTCCTGTTGGCGATCAATTAATTGGTCGTGTTGTGAACCCATTAGGACAACCAGTAGATGGTTTAGGTGAGATTAAGACTGATAAGACTAGACCTATTGAAAGTAAAGCTCCTGGTGTTATGGATAGACAATCCGTTAACCAACCTTTACAAACTGGTATTAAAGCTATTGACGCTTTAGTTCCAATTGGTCGAGGACAGCGTGAATTGATTATTGGTGACCGTAAGACAGGTAAAACTGCTCTTGCTTTGGACACTATTATTAATCAAAAGGGACAAGACGTCATTTGTATTTACGTTGCCATTGGTCAAAAGGAATCAACAGTTAAGAACTCTGTTGAAACCTTAAAACGATTTGGTGCTATGGACTACACAATCGTAGTTGAAGCTGGACCTAGTGAACCAGCACCAATGCTTTACATCGCTCCATATGCAGGTACTGCTATGGGTGAAGAGTTTATGTACAATGGTAAGGATGTATTAATTGTATTTGACGACTTAAGTAAACAAGCCGTTGCTTACCGTGAAATTTCCTTACTTCTTCGTCGTCCGCCTGGTCGTGAAGCTTACCCAGGTGACGTATTCTACTTACACTCTCGTTTACTAGAACGTAGTGCTAAGTTGAATAAGAAACTTGGTGGCGGTTCTATGACTGCCTTACCATTTATTCAAACCCAAGCTGGAGATATTTCAGCATATATTCCAACTAACGTTATTTCCATTACTGATGGACAGATTTTCTTGGAAGCTGATTTATTCTTTGCTGGTACTCGTCCTGCCATTAACGCTGGTGAATCTGTTTCTCGTGTTGGTGGTAGTGCACAGATCAAGGCTATGAAGAAAGTAGCAGGTACGTTGCGTGTGGACTTGGCTTCATATAGAGAGCTTGAAAGTTTCGCTCAATTTGGTAGTGATCTTGATCAAGCTACTCAGGCTAAGTTAAATCGTGGTCGTCGTACAGTTGAAGTATTGAAGCAGCCACTTCACAAGCCACTACCTGTTGAAGATGAAGTATTGATTCTTTATGCTTTAACACATGGCTTTTTGGATGCAATTCCTGTACCTGATATTCAACGTTATGAACTTGAATTATATGATTACTTCGCAAGTAACTATAATGACTTACTTGACGTAATCCGTACTACAGGAGATTTACCTGAGGAAGATAAGCTTAATGAGGCTTTAAAGAACTTCAACGAAGGTTTTTCAATCAGTAAGAAATAGAAGAGGAGGTTTTTTCATTGGCAGAATCTCTCCTTGAACTGAAAAAAAAGATTGCTTCAATCCAGAAGACTGGTCAAATCACCGAGGCTATGAGAATGGTTTCTGGTGTTAAATTGAACAGAACTGAAAAACTAGATCAAGAATATACTATTTACAACGATAAAGTTAGAGCAACAGTTTCTCACTTAATGAGTTCACAAATTGTTAAACAATTGGGTAAAGAAACTAAAGAATACAACGAATTTGGTGGCTCTGCTAGCATCGATTACAGTAATTTCTTTGATTTAGGTACTCTTGCGTCTTTAGTTCAACCTCGTAAAAAGATTAAATCTACTGGTTATTTAGTAATCAGTGGGGATAGAGGTTTAGTTGGTTCTTATAACAGTCAAGTTATTAAGAATATGATGAGTATCTTTAAAGATGCCGACGCTCAAGATAAAGACGTTAAGATTTTGGCAGTTGGTAGTGTAGCAGCACAATTCTTTAAGAAGCAAAATCTTAATGTTGTGTATGAATATAGCGGTGTGAGTGATGTTCCAACTTATAATGAAGTAAGAGATATTGTTCAAACTGCTGTGAAGATGTATTTAAATGGAGTTTATGACGAACTTTTCGTTTGTTATACTCACCACGTAAATACATTAACTTCTGCTTTTAGAGTAGAAAGTATGCTTCCAATTTCTGATATTGATATTAATCATAAAGATACAATGCCAAAGGATTACATCATTGAACCAGATGTTGATTCAGTATTAAAGACGGTTTTACCTCAATTTGCTAAATCAATGATCTTTGGGGCTATTTTGGATGCTAAAACAGCAGAACATGCAAGTTCAATGACTGCAATGCAAAGTGCATCTAAAAATGCTGATGATGTTGTTTCTGGTTTGAAGACTAAATTGAACCGAGCAAGACAGGCACAAATTACTACCGAAATTACCGAAATTATCGGTGGTGCAAATGCCTTAGAATAAAATAGAAAAGGAGGTAGATGTTTTGGGTAAAGGCGAAATTGTCCAAGTTATTGGACCTGTCGTTGATGTGGAATTCCCACTAGATAAAGATTTGCCTGATATTAATAACGCCTTACGTGTCACAAACAATAACGGTGATACACTTGTTCTTGAAGTTACACTAGAACTTGGTGATGGTGTTTTAAGAACTATCTCAATGGAATCTACCGACGGTTTGAGACGTGGAATGGAAGTTGAAGACACAGGTGCTCCAATTTCTGTTCCTGTTGGTAAAGATACTTTAGGACGTGTCTTTAACGTATTAGGTGATCCAATTGATGGTGGTCCTGCTTTAGGTAAAGATGTAAAACGTGAAGGTATTCATAAAGAAGCACCTAAGTACGATGAATTAAGTACGAGTGAAGAAATTCTTGAAACTGGTATTAAAGTTATTGATTTGCTTGAACCATATGTTCGTGGTGGTAAAGTTGGTCTATTCGGTGGTGCCGGTGTTGGTAAGACAACTATTATCCAAGAATTAATTCACAACATTGCTCAAGAACACGGTGGTATTTCAGTATTCACCGGTGTTGGTGAAAGAACACGTGAAGGTAATGACCTTTACTTTGAAATGAAGGCATCTGGAGTTCTATCAAAGACTGCCATGGTCTTTGGTCAGATGAACGAGCCACCTGGTGCCAGAATGCGTGTTGCATTAACTGGTTTGACTATTGCGGAATACTTCCGTGATGTTGAAGGCTTGGACGTATTATTGTTTATTGATAATATTTTCCGTTTCACTCAGGCTGGTTCTGAAGTTTCCGCTCTTCTTGGTCGTATGCCAAGTGCCGTTGGTTACCAACCAACTTTGGCAACTGAAATGGGTCAACTACAAGAGCGTATCACTTCTACTAAGAAGGGATCTATCACTTCAATTCAGGCTGTTTATGTTCCAGCTGACGACTATACTGACCCAGCTCCAGCAACTACATTCGCTCACTTGGATGCTACTACTAACCTAGAACGTCGTTTGGTTGAACAAGGTATTTATCCAGCTGTTGACCCACTTGAGTCAACTTCTAGTGCACTTGATCCTGAAGTTGTTGGTGAAGAACACTATGAAGTAGCTGTCCAAGTTCAACATATTTTGCAACGTTATCAAGAATTGCAAGATATCATTTCCGTTTTAGGTATGGATGAATTATCAGATGATGAAAAATTAATTGTTGAACGTGCAAGAAAGATTCAATTCTTCCTTTCACAAAACTTCTTTGTTGCTGAACAATTTACTGGTCTTCCAGGTTCATATGTTCCAATTAAAGAAACAATTAAAGGCTTCAAGATGATCATTGATGGTAAATTAGATGATCTTCCAGAAGATGCTTTCCGTAACGTTGGACCAATTGAAGACGTTGTTAAGAAGGCTGAAAAGATGGGAGTTACTCCTAAAAATCCTGAAGCAAAAGCAATGCTAGAAGCAAAGTAGGGTGATGCGTTATGGCAGATCCAGAAAAGATTTTAAAAGTTAGCGTTGTAACACCTGATGGGATTGTCTATTCTCATAATGCTACTATGGTAGCAATGAGGGCAATTGATGGTGAACGTACTATTATGTATGATCACCTTCCAATTGTTACACCTTTGGCTATTGGTGAAGTTCGTGTAAAGAGAACGCATGAAATGAATGATCGTATTGATCATATCGCTGTTAACGGTGGCTACATCGAGTTTTCAAACAATGAAGCTACAATTATAGCAGATAGTGCGGAACGTGCTCGAAACATTGATGTTCAACGTGCACGGTCAGCTAAGAAGCGGGCAGAACAACACATGCAAGAAGCTAAAGAAAAGCATAATGAGAGAGAAATGTTAGAAGCTGAAATTGCTTTACGTCGTGCGGTTAACAGATTGCATGTACGTGAAAATTACGGCAAATAAAAGAAAAAGACGAACATCTTGTTCGTCTTTTTTTATGGAGAAAATTATATGATGAAACAAGTAGGAATACATGCAATTGTTAGTCTTATAACGTATTTAGTAACTATTGCTTTTTCTTTCAGAGCAGTAAAAGGATTGAGAGTGGATCAACTATTTAAAAAAGGACATACTTTTGAAATTCAAGTATTTTTGCTCTTTGTATCCATTGCTTTAGGATTTTTAGTTGGACAGTTTATTTTAGCTTTAGTTGATCAGTCACTTGCTTTAAAAATGCTTTTTTAATGAATTTCATAAGAAATTATTTAGAATACTAGTTCTTTGTACTTGTTCTTAAAGTACAGCGGTATTTATGTTACAATTTTTAATGATTAAATACTGGAGGCACTAGCGTGGCAAGAGATATAGGAATTGATTTAGGAACTGCAAATGTTCTGATAAACGTATCTGGCAAAGGAATTGTTTTAAATGAACCTTCCGTTGTTGCTGTTGATACTGATAAAGATAAAGTTGTCGCAGTCGGTACTGAGGCATATAAGATGGTAGGGCGTACACCAGGTAATATTAGAGTAATTAGACCTTTAAAGAATGGTGTAATTGCTGATTTTGATATTACAGAAGAAATGTTAAGCTATTTTATTGAAAAATTAAATGTAAAAGGTTTTATGTCAAAACCTAACATTTTAATTTGTGCTCCTACTGGGGTTACTTCAATTGAGCAAAAAGCCATTATTCAAGCTGCTGAGAAGTCTGGAGGCGGTCGTGTATATTTAGACTTTGAACCTAAAGTTGCAGCTGTTGGGGCTGGTTTAGACATCTTTAAACCTCAAGGAAACATGGTTATTGATATTGGTGGTGGTACGACAGATATCGCAGTTTTGTCAATGGGAGAAATTGTAACTTCTCGTTCCCTTCGTTGGGCTGGTGACAAAATGAATCAAGCTATTGCAAGTTATATCAAGAGAAGCAAGAACCTTTTAATTGGACAACACACTGCTGAACAAATCAAAATTCAGTTGGGAACCGCTTTTGAAGCTGATCCAACTAAGAAAATGACTGTTCGTGGACGTGATATGGTTGATGGATTGCCAAAACAAGTTACTATTAACGAATTAGAGGTACAAAAAGCTCTTGAAGATGGTTTAATGTCAATTGTTGCAGCCACTAAAGAAGTTTTAGAACAAACACCGCCAGAGTTATCTGCTGATATTATTGATCGAGGTATTATGTTAACTGGTGGTGGGGCTTTACTTAAAAATATTGATAAATTGATTACTTATTATCTTCAAGTCCCTGTTTTAAAAGCTGATAATCCATTAGAAGCAGTTGCCAATGGTACAGGTGTATTACTTAAAAATATTGAAAATCACCAGAGACATTAATTATGAACAGAGAAAGTTTTAATTTTTCATTAGTAGGTAAGCATTTAAAAAAAGTGGGAAAGATTCTTTTGTACTTGTTTGTAACAATGCTGATTGGAGCATTGATTGGATGCGGTGTCGCAAGTGGTAATCCTTTTGCAATTTTCTTTCCTACCACATGGGTTCATTTTTTTGAATTTTTAAGTTAAAATGAATAGATTGTTAATTGGGTTGGTAAATGTTTATAAAAAATTTATTTCTCCAATTTTGCCGCCAACATGTAGGTATTATCCTACATGCTCAACCTATATGATTGACGCTTTGAAAAAGCATGGGGCAATCTTAGGCTTAATGATGGGAACATCGCGAATATTGCGTTGCAATCCCTTTGTTAAGGGAGGAGTAGATCCAGTACCGGATTATTTTACACTGCGTCGTAATCCTCATCCTGAAAGATATGAAGACGAAATTATTGCGCAGGCATTTCATTCGAATAAAAAGTAGGAGATTACATATGTCTAGAAAATTGGAAAGTATTGATATTGAAGTTAACGAAAGAAAAGGCACTTCAACACCTACCTGGGAAGTTATTATTCCAGGCAAGCGTTCAATTGGAATTATTGAACAAGAAGAAGAACGCTACCACGTAGTATCTTCTAAAACAAATCATAGTCTTTATTCTAAGACTTTAGAAAGTGCTATTAATGAATTGCTTTCATACTTTACTTTGCATGAAAAATAAACAAAGTAGGGATATACAATGACAAAAGTTGAAAATAAAGCAGATTGGTATGATCGCATCGCTTGGGGTGTAGTAGTTCCAGTCTTTTTATTAGCCGTCATCAGTTTGTATGGCATTTGGGTCGCTACTGTAAATGACCCTAAAATGGGTAGTCCCGTAAAGGCGGTTATTACACAAGCAGTTTGGTATCTTGTATCAATTGGACTAGTTATTTTTGTAATGCAATTTGATGCAGAGCAACTTTTTAAAATTGCTCCAATCGTATATGGAATTGGAATTGTATTACTTATTGCAGTTCTGTTTTTATATAACCGACAGGTTTTTGCGGATACTGGTGCTAAAAGTTGGTTCAAACTCGGACCCTTAACTTTTCAGCCGTCAGAAATTATGAAGCCAGCATTTATTTTAATGTTAGCCAGAGTTGTAGAACGACATAATGAACAATATGCTCATACGTTTAAAACGGACTGGCTTTTAATTGGAAAGATATTCGCATGGCTAATTCCAGTTGCAGTATTATTAAAACTACAAAATGACTTTGGTACTATGTTGGTTTTCTTCGCCATTGTTGGTGGAGTAATCTTAGTTTCTGGAATTACGTGGAAAATAATTGTCCCAGTTTATGGTTTGGTATTTATCATTGGTGCAACAGCTATTCTATTAGTTACTACTCCTGGAGGACAGGCATTCTTAGGAAGTGCATTTAATTTTAGAGCTTATCAGTTCCAAAGAATAAATTCATGGCTTAATCCGTCGCAAGATACTTCATCAGGAGCTTACCAATTGTGGCAAAGCATGAAGGCAGTCGGATCAGGACAAATTTGGGGTCATGGTTTTGGAAAAGTGAGTGTTTATGTTCCAGTTAGAACGTCAGATATGGTCTTTTCTGTGATTGGTGAATCCCTAGGATTTGTAGGATGCTGTGCTTTGATTTTGATTTATTTCTATCTAATCTTTCAAATGGTAAAGATTACTTTTGAAACTAAAAATGCCTTCTATTCTTACATCTCTACTGGAATAATTATGATGATTTTATTCCACGTTTTCGAAAACATCGGAATGGGCATTGATTTATTACCATTGACTGGTATTCCTTTGCCATTTGTTTCTCAAGGTGGATCAGCCTTACTAGGAAATATGATTGGAATTGGATTAATTTTATCAATGAAATGGCATCATAAAGATTATATTTTTAGTACTGCTGGAGACTTTTAATAGTATAAAAAAGACCTCGTCATTAATTTTGACGAGGCTTTTTTTATACCGTTAATTTTCTTGGTTTTTCTTAATATCTTCGTTTTGTGCAGCTGGTTGACGAATTACTAGAACATCACAAGCAGCTGTCCGTGTAACGTATTCAGTAATACTACCGATTAATAATCTTTCAACTGCATTTAAACCAGTGGCACCTAGAATAATTAAGTCGATGTTGTGTTCTTCAGGAAATTCGTGAGCAATGATATTCTTAGGAGAACCAAATTCAATTGAATAATGAACATCTTTAACGCCGGCTTCTTTTGCACGGTTATAATATTCTTCGATCTTAGTTTTTGCTTCTTCTGATACTTGTTCAACCATTGCAGAATCAAAGCTAGAAACATCTTGGAAAGCACGAGTATCTACTACGTGTAAAATTTCAAGAGTAGCGCCATTTCTTTTGGCTACTTCAACAGCTTTGCTGAATGCAACATCAGCTTCTTTAGAACCATCTACGGCAACTTGGATATGCTGGTATTGTTTTAACATGTTGATCACCTCTCCATCAATATTTTACCAAAATTTGATTTAAATTGAGTAATAAAACTATTCATTTAAATTCATAAAAGTAAAAGAGAAGATTGAAATTGCCATAGCAGCAACAATTAAAGTAATAAAGTTAAATACTTTAGGCAATGTAAATAAAATGATAATTCCAACAATACCGGTTAAAACTAATATAAGACTTGTAACAGAAAACAGAGTATTGATTTTTCTGTTGCCAATAAAAGTAAAGATAATAAACTGGCCCTTATTTTTACTTTTAATCAAATACCAAGCTGTGATAAATACTAATAAAATAAAGATTAGCATTAAAACTTTTAATACCACTTAATTAATCCTCACTTAATAAAAAAAGCGGCTTACGCCGCTTCCTTAAATTTCAATAAAATCTGAGTTGACTGCAACATAATGACGCTTGTTGAACCCGCAGTGTTCAAAAATTGAATCTATGTCGCAGTGAATATGGATCCTAGGTCAAGCTAGTATTCCGATTCAGATGTTATTCATAAATTCCAACGTCTTTAGTTTGATCGGTCAACTTTGTAATTAGGTTGATCAACTCAGATCACTATCTATTCTAGCAAAGATATATTTAATGTCAACAAATTGAATCTACTTTTGTAAGCCATCATGTTGCATTTTTTTTAGTCGTAAATATTGTCGTTTGAGCGCATCTTCAACTTTAGAATTTCCTTTGGGCTTAAAGTAGGAGACATCTTTTAAGTTGTTTGGTAAATACTGCTGGGCAACCCAATCCCCGTTAAAGTCGTGCGGATAAATATAAGAAACTCCATGATTTAGTTTATCCGCACCCTTATAATGAGCATCTTTTAAGCTATCAGGAATTGGATCATTTTGTTTACTTCGAATATCACTTAATGCTGAATCAATGGCAGTAATTGCGCTGTTGCTCTTTGGTGAAAGGCAAAGTTCAATTACGGCATTTGATAAGATGATTCGAGCTTCTGGTAGTCCGACCATCTGCGCAGCTTGTACTGCACTGACTACACGGCTGCAAGCAGGAGGGTTAGCAAGTCCAATGTCTTCATATGCAATTACTAATAGGCGTCTACAGATTGCCACGAGGTCGTCTGATTCGCAAAGATTTCCTAAGTAATAAAGAGCAGCATCAGTATCGGAACCCCTGATTGATTTTTGAAAAGCGGAGAGTAAATCATAATGACCATCGCCATTTGAGTCATAATTTTGAGACTTAAACTGAATTGAATCTTGCATTTCAGTTTTATCAATGACGAGTTTATCATGGTGATCTTTTTCTTTTCGCTCTTGATCGGTTGATAGGACTGCCAACTCTAAAGCGTTAAGAGTTGATCTTAAATCACCATTTCCTTTTTCTATTAGTAAAGCTCTCGCATCCTTGGTTAGTTCAACATTATATTTACCTAAGCCATTTTCAGGATCATTTAAAGCTCTGTCGATTGCTTTTGAAATATCATCACTTTTTAAACGATGCAATTCAAAAATTTGGCAGCGGGATCGAATTGCGGGAGAGATAGAGATGTATGGATTTTCTGTTGTTGCACCAATTAAAATAATATTGCCAGATTCTAACAGTGGCAGTAGAAAATCTTGCTTTGTCTTATCTAGACGATGAATTTCATCTAAAAGTAAGATAACAGTACCACTCATTTTTCCTTCTTCAGCAACAATTTGAAGATCCTTTTTTGTATCTGTTGCAGCATTAAGTTTCCTAAATGCATATTTAGTTGACCCAGCAATTGCACTGGCTATACTTGTTTTACCGATACCTGGTGGACCATAAAGAATCATTGAAGATAATAGTTTTGCTTCAACCATTCTTCTGATTATTTTTTTCTTTCCTACTAAATGTTCTTGTCCGACTACTTCATCTAAGTTTCTTGGACGCATACGATAAGCAAGAGGTTTCATGTTTAGTCCTTTTTTCTAAATAGTTTATCCCAAAAAGTTTCTTTTTTAGGTTCTGAAAGTTGCTCATGAGGAGCTTCGGGTGCATAAACTTGATTAATTTCAATTCGATAATGGTTAATAGCTGTTTTAGAAACGACTAAGATTCCCGTAGCATCCGGTTCATTTTTAGCTGTATCATCATTTATTAAAGTGAACTTAATATCTTTTTGAGAACATATTCCCATTAATTTATTAATAAAATCATTTTGAGGCATTTTTCCATTAATTAAAATAGTGTAGCCATTAAAGTCATTAATATTTTTTAAGAATAGGGTATCTAAGTTGTGATTATTGGTTTCTGCCACAGTCATTCTTACTAAAACTCGTTCGCGAAGAGAGCCTAAGTACTTTCTGCGTTCATCGGGACAAGTTTGAGGAGTTATTCCTTTGGCTGCATGTTCTAGACGTGTATTTAAATCTTCAGTCATAATTTATTTTTCCTTTATAGTAAACAATGTCACATTCATAGTGTAACAAAGCAGAAAAGAAGAAAACAAAAAAGTCTTTCCAAAATAGGAAAGACTTTTGTAATGAAGCAGTAAATATTAAAGCTTCTTGTTGTACCATTCAACGATAAGAGCTTCATCAACTTCTGGTTCCATTTCGTCACGTTCTGGAAGACGAACTAAAGTACCAGTCATCTTGCTGTCGTCAAATGAAACAAATGGTGGACGTGATACAACTGCATCTAAAGCGTCCTTAACTTGTTGCAAGTTCTTTGACTTATCTCTTAAGCTGATTTCTTGACCAACTTTAACTTCGTATGAAGGAATGTCAACACGCTTGCCATCTACTAAGATGTGACCGTGGTTAACAAGTTGTCTAGCTTGTTCTCTAGTTGAAGCTAAACCTAAACGGTAAACGATGTTGTCTAAACGTCTTTCAAGTAAAGCCATAAAGTTAACACCGTGCTTACCTTCACGAATCTTGCCGGCACGGATGAATAAGTTTTGGAATTGACGTTCATTTAAACCAAACATCCAACGTAACTTTTGCTTTTCCTTTAATTGTTGACCATATTCAGAAACCTTAGCAC
Organism: Lactobacillus isalae; assembly: GCF_947539375.1. Lineage (NCBI taxonomy): Bacteria > Bacillati > Bacillota > Bacilli > Lactobacillales > Lactobacillaceae > Lactobacillus > Lactobacillus isalae. The sequence continues at coordinate 1,017,906 of NZ_OX443569.1, read as the reverse complement.
GGTTGTTAGGACCATGATCACCAGGTGCGTAGTTACGACGGCTAATTTCTTTACCAGTACCTGAAAGTGAGATACCTAAGCGTCTTGAACGTTTCCAACTTGGACCAGTATATCTTGACATAAAAAATCCTCCATAAAAAATAATAATTTTTTGGAGTAAAATATGAGAAATAAGTTCAACATTCGTGCATCTCGAGTTGCATGTTTCGCCCAGTGCAGCGCGGGTTACTCGTTCACTAAACGCCTCAAGATGTTGACGTTCTTGTCACTTATTGCTGCAAATATTTTACACGAAGACTATTATAGTAAGAAAATAGTTTTAAAGCAAGTAAAAGTAAGGATTTTCTGGCTGGGATTGAGATGAAGTCTGGTATAATTAATATGAAATATGGAGGGTATTATGTCATCAGGGTTATCTATTCTTATTATTGTAATATTAATTGCTATAATTGCTGCTATTGCTACAGTTGTTATTCTTAATAAATATTTTAATCATCAGATTGCGGAATTAGATGCGCTAACTGATGAATTAAAAGATCTGAGCGTTGAAGAAGATATTAAACGTCTAGAAAAAATGGAATTAGCCGGTAAAAGCTTGGAAACTTTTAAAAGATGGCAAAAAGTATATCAAAAAGTTGATACCAAAGATGTTGGAGAATTGAAGCATCTTCTTGAACAAGCAGCTGGACTTAATGCAAAATTTAATTTAATAAAAACGCGTCAATTAATTAAAGAAGCAACGGAATTACTGCAAACGAATCAAGATAATGTTGAACGCAGCAAGCAGATCTTTACTAATTTACTAGAGGCAAATCGTGATAATCAAAAGCATTATGCTGCTTTGTCAAAGGACTATCAACAATTGCGTAAAAAAATATTGTCGCAATCATTTAATTACGGAAATGCAATTGATCAGATTGAAGAAGATCTAGCAACCTTAGAAAGTGACTTTCAAACTGTAAAGAATTTATCAGGTGAAGGAGATCATGAAGAAGCTAAAAAGGTATTAACTAAAATTGATACGAAACTTAGTACTTTAAAGACTGATCTTCCTAAGGTAGAGAATTTTGATCAAGAGCTAAAAAATGTCTTTCCAGATCAACTAAATGAACTTAGCAATACTTACCGCCAAATGGTGAAAGATAAGTATAAGATTACTGAAGTTGATGTCTTAGAAGAGATTAAGAGCTTACGTGAATTAGTTGATAACACTAAAAAGAGCCTAAATAAGCTAGAACTTGAAAAGGTGGAAAAGAATAATAAGGAAATAAGTACACGAATTGATAGCTTGTACGATATTCTTACCAAAGAATTTAAAGCTCGCCCATTTGTTGATAATAATCAAGATAAAATTCTTCAAATTCTTTCCCATGTAGGTAACGCATCTAATCAGCTTGTAGCTAAGTTAGAGCATGTTGATCAAAGTTATGAGTTAACTCATGGTGAACTTGCTGAAGCTCGACAACTAAAGAGTCAGGTTAGTCGAATGAATTCTGATTTTGATGTTGATTGTCAAAAGATTGCTGACGGCAACGGTGTTTATTCGCAGATTGAGAATAAATGGCTGACAATGCTTGATAATTTAAAGGAAATTGAAAAAACTGAAAAGAAACTTTCAGGTGATGTAGATGGATTGTTTGATGCCGAAAAGATCGCTAATGATTCAATTATTCATTTCAAACAGGAGATTTCTTTAGTTTATCGCAAAGTAGAACGTCGTCAGCTACCTGGTAAACCTGAAAGTTTCATTCAGATGTATACTTTGGTTTTAAATGAGGTTAAGCATACTGACAATGAGTTGAATCAAGTTAGAATTAACATGGAAAAAATATCTAGCGAATTGATTCAAATTCAAGAAGATATTGAACGTTTAAAGAAGGAAGCAGACGAAATTCTAAATTCTTCTGATTTGGTTGAATTGACGATGCAGTATTCAAACAAATACATTTCAAATCCAGCAATTAAACGTGCTCGAAAAGAAGCATATGACTTATATCAAAATAAGTACGAATATAAAGAAGCTTTGGATGTAATTGCTACTGCTTTAGAAAAAGTAGAACCAGGAAGCTATCAAAGAATCGAAAAAGAATACTACAGCGAGCAAGAAGAAGAGTAAATGATTGAAGCAATAGTATTTTTAAGTTAAGATTTTATATGATTATCGAACGACCATTTAATGGTCGTTTTTTAGGGGAGAAAGAAAATGATCTATTTTGATAATAGTGCTACAACAGCAGTTTACCCTGCTGCTTTAGAAACATATGATAAGGTAACAAAGGATATCTGGGGAAATCCTTCAAGCTTACACAAAATGGGAGATCGCTCTCATCAACTTTTGGAAGCATCTAGAAAGCAGATTGCTAGTTTATTAAATGTAAAACCACATGAGATTTTTTTCACTTCAAGTGGAAGTGAATCAGATAACTGGGCTATCAAGGGAACTGCTTTAGCTAAAAAAGAATTTGGTAACCATATTATTACTTCGAGTGTTGAACATGCTGCTGTTTTGAATTCAGTACGTGCACTTGAAGATTTAGGCTTTCGTGTAACTGTTTTACCAGTTGATAAAAATGGTCAAGTTAACCCGGATGATTTAAAAGCTGCTCTTGATAAAGAAACAATTTTGGTTTCAATTATGGGCGTAAATAATGAAATTGGTACGATTCAGCCGATTAGAGAAATTAGTCAAATCTTAGCCGATTATCCAAATGTTACTTTTCATGTCGATAATGTCCAAGCTTTAGGAAAGGACATTTGGGATGAGGTATTTACTGATCGTGTAGATTTGATGAGTTTATCGGCTCATAAATTCCATGCACCTCGCGGAGTTGGTATTCTTTATAAAAAAGAAGGTAAGATGATAAAACCATTAATTGATGGCGGTGGTCAAGAAAAGGGTTTGCGCTCAAGTACAGAAAACTTGCCTGCAATTGCAGCAACAGCCAAAGCAATGCGACTCTACTTATCAGATGAAAAGAAGAATGCTGAAAAAGAGTTAGCAGTTAAAAAGAAAATTGTTTCCTATCTTGATGGAAAGCCTGGAATTCACATTTTTTCTCCAATAAACGATAACTTTATTCCTAGTGTTTTATGTTTTTCTTTAGAAGGTATTCGAGGAGAAACTTTGGTTCATACACTTGAATCAAAGGATATTTATGTTTCAACTACTAGTGCATGTTCTTCAAGAAGTGGTGTCGAAAGTGGAACATTAAATGCAATGAAAATAGAAGATGATTTAGCTACCGGTGCAATTAGATTGAGTTTTGATCCAAGTAATACAATAGAAGAAGCTGAGCAATTTATTTCAGTTTTTGATAAAATATATACGCACTTCGCTGAAATTAATCATTTGAAATAAGGTGAAAATATGCAATATACAGAAGTAATGGTTCGTTACGGTGAATTATCCACTAAAGGAAAAAATCGTAAAGATTTTATTGGAAGACTAGCAGGGAATGTAACTAGAGCCTTGCAAGATTTTCCAGAAATTGAAATACATCCTAAGCATGATCGGATGCATATTGTCTTAAATGGTGCTCCATTTGATAAAATTGATCAACGCTTAAAGCTTGTGTTTGGTATTCAAACTTATTCACCAACTATCAAAGTTGAAAAAAATCTTGATGCCATTAAGAAAGCATCGCTTGAATTAATGCAAGCAACTTTTAAAGATGGAATGACTTTTAAAGTTAATACTAGACGTAGTGATCATGACTTTGAATATGATACAAATCAATTAAACACTATGATTGGTGACTACTTATTTGATAATATGGATAATTTAAAGGTTAAGATGAAAAAGCCTGACTTGGTCTTGAGAATTGAAGTTCGTCAAGATGCAATCTATATTTCAAATCAACTCCTTCATGGTGCAGGTGGAATGCCAGTTGGTACAGCAGGAAGAGCTGTAATGATGCTTTCAGGTGGAATTGATTCTCCCGTAGCTTCTTATTTAGCAATGAAGCGTGGAGTTGAAATTGATATGGTTCACTTCTTTAGTCCTCCATACACTACTGAAAAGGCGCTTGCTAAAGCAAAGGAACTTACTGGAATTTTAGCTAATTATTCAGGAAAGATTAACTTTATTGCGGTACCTTTTACTGAGATTCAGGAACAGATTAAGGAAAAGTTGCCAGAAGGTTATTTGATGACAATCCAGCGTCGTTTTATGCTTCAATTAGCAGATCGCATTCGTGCCATGCGTGGCGGTTTGGCAATTTTTAACGGTGAGTCAGTTGGACAAGTAGCTTCTCAAACACTGGAATCAATGGTTGCAATTAACGATGTAACTTCTACACCTGTGCTCCGTCCAGTGGCTACCATGGATAAAACTGAAATCATTAAGCTGGCTGAACAAATTGGTACGTTTGATCTTTCTATTGAACCATTTGAAGATTGTTGTACAATTTTCGCGCCACCTCGTCCAAAGACTAAGCCTAAGCTAGACGAAGCTCGTAAGTTAGAGGGTAGACTTGATGCTGAAGGAATGATCCAACGCGCAATTGATGGAATGGAGATTACACCAATTTATCCAAATCAAAAATTCTTGGATGACAAGGCTCAAGAAGACGCAGATTTATTGTAAAAAAGTGCTAGCAAAAAGCTAGCGCTTTTTATTTTAGAAAGATATAGCAGATGAGAATTGATAAGTATTTAGCCAATATGAATGTTGGCTCGCGGAAACAAGTTCATACTCTTATTAAAAATAAAGTAGTGACTGTTAATGGTGAACTAGTAACAACGCCGAAGCAACAAGTTGAAGAAGATGATCAAGTGGTAGTTTCAGGTGAAAAGATTAGCTATCAGCAATATCATTATTTCTTATTAAATAAACCTAAAGGTGTAATTTCTGCCACAGAAGACAGGAGTCAGCAAACTGTTATTTCATTATTAGATGATAAGGATCGCTATCAAGGAATTGCTCCTGTGGGTAGGTTAGATAAGGATACGACCGGCTTGCTCCTTTTAACAAATGATGGTGCGTTAGCTCATGAATTATTAGCGCCTAATAAACACGTTGCCAAAATATATCGTGCAAAAATAGCAGGTATAGCTGATGAAAAAACAGTAAAAACTTTTGCCAGTGGAATGATCTTAGGGGATGGTACCAAGTTAAAACCAGCAAAGTTAAAGATCTTAAAACAAGATAGAGCCCAAGATTTATCAGAGATTGAGATTGAAATACAAGAAGGTAAGTATCATCAAATCAAGCGTATGTTTAGGGCTGTCGGGATGAAGGTAATAGAATTAGACCGGCTTTCAATGGGAAAATTGCGTTTGCCGGCTGATTTAAAACGTGGAAAATACAAAGAAATAGATCGAAAAGAAATTAAGTAAGGAAAGGTTTATGAAAAAAGTTATTTTTGTTTTCTTCATTTTGGTTTTTCCTTTTACTTGTGGTTTTTTAAATATCGCGCATCGCGGAGATAATGAAGGTGGGAAGTTTGCAGAACATAGCTGGGTTGCTTATGATCGAGCACTTTGTGTGCAAGCTAATTATTTAGAGCTTGATTTACAAAAAACATCAGATAATGTCTTAGTAGTAAGTCATGATGAGAATTTAAGTAGAGTATTCGGTATCGATAAAACTATTAGTGATAGTTCTTATCAAGATCTCCTGAGGTATAAAAACCAAAATGGTGAATCTATTCATAGTCTTGAAGAAGTATTTAAACGTTATCGCAATTCAAAAGTGAGGTTTATGATTGAGCCTAAGGGAGATAGTGAAAAGGATATTAAGCTTTTACTTGATTTAATTAAGCAATATCATCTAGAGAATCGTGTTTTATTAGAGTCATTTTCTAAAGCTATTCTGATTAATGCTTTAAAACTTGATCACCAAATTCCTACAGCTCAATTGTCTGGTGATTTTAAAATATCGCCTTTAACGCAATCTTATGCGAATAATTTTTATTCAAAAAAAGCTGCAAATTACTTAAATGATACGGGGAAAGATTATTTGCTCTGGGGCGTTAATTCGAAAGAAAAGATGCAGCAATATTTACAAGGCGGGGAAGTATCAGGCATCTTAACTGATTATCCAGTTAAACTAGCTCAAATTTTGCATAAAAATAATATTTTTAAAATAAAATATGTCGATATTTCTTTCCCTAGTGAATCAATTTCTGGGCAGATGGATTTAAAAAATGGAAATTCATTTTATGTAGATCAGGTAAAAATGAAAAATAATCAACTTTTTTATCATGTAAAACCTGGTATTTGGGTTAGCTATGATAAATTTAAAAATTATGATGGCTTTGCTCCAAAATTGCGTCAAGGCAAAATCAAATTGCAGCAAGCAGCATTGATTTATACAGATCCTTCCTTTGAAAAATGCTCTGGCAGGAAACTACCTAAGAATAGTAGCTGGAATTATTTTGCAGAGAAAAAAGTGCAGGGAAAAATTGCCTATAATTTAGGTGGATCTCAATGGATAAAACAGTAAATTTTTTATTGCTAGCTTAAATGAAAAATGATAAACTTATAATCAACATATAGGGAGTAACCGGCATAAGGTGTACTTACGGCGTCAGAACGAAAATAATTTTTCCGCTGTAAGTTTAAATGGTGAGACTATTGGCTAAACGTTTTTTGTTCAGACAATGGTCTCTTTTTTTATGCCAAAGTCTGGTTTTTCCATTAGATGGAGGGTTTAAGTGAAAGCATACTATCGTGAAGGTAAAGAAGAGCTTCTAAAAGAATTAGGAGCAAATGAAAAGCAGGGCTTGACTAATAAGGCCGCTCAAGAAAAATTAGCTCAAGTGGGACCTAATGCCTTAGTGGAAGGTAAGAAAAAAGGCATCTTAGAAGTCTTTTTAGAACAATTCAAAGACTTAATGGTCATTATCTTGATCGTTGCCGCTATAATTTCCGCATTTACCGGTAATTTAGAAAGTACAGCAGTAATCATTGTTGTTTTGATTTTGAATGCAATTTTAGGAACTGTGCAACATGTTAAGGCTGAAAAATCATTAGAAGCTTTAAAATCACTATCAGCGCCTGTTGCTAAAGTTTTAAGGAGTGGCAAGAAGCAGGAAATTGCTGCAAAAGATGTTGTCCCAGGCGATATTCTTTTACTTGAGGCAGGAGACTTGGTTACTGCTGACGGTAGAATTTTAGATAACTTTTCATTACAGGTAAATGAAAGCTCGTTAACTGGTGAATCAACAAATATTGATAAGCTTGATACGACCTTTGATAAGGAAGTTCCCTTAGCAGACCGAGTAAATATGGTTTATTCTAGTTCGCTTGTAACATATGGACGGGCAAATGTTTTGGTTACAGCAACTGGAATGGACACTGAAATTGGTAAAATTGCTACTTTAATGAATGAAACTAAGGAGCGTAGAACGCCCCTTCAAGTTTCACTTGATCAATTTTCTTCTCGTTTGGCAACCGCAATTTTGATTTTTTGTGCCTTGATCTTAGGATTACAAATGTGGCGCGGACAACCTTTACTAGATGCTCTGTTATTTGCAGTGGCTTTAGCGGTTGCTGCTATTCCAGAAGCTTTAAGTTCGATTGTTACAATTGTGCAAGCTATGGGAACACAAAAAATGGCAAGGGAACATGCCATTATCAAAAATTTAGCAGCTGTTGAATCCTTGGGTTCGGTTTCTGTAATATGTTCTGATAAAACTGGAACTTTGACTCAAAATAAGATGACTGTTGAAGATATTTATATCGGTGGTAAGATTCTTAAACCTGAAGAACTTGATTTAAGTAATCAATTACATCGTTATTTACTATATGATGTAGTTCTAAATAATGATGCTAGCTTTTCAGATGGTAAGAAGATTGGTGACCCAACAGAATCAGCTTTGCTTGAAATGTATCGCAAGGTTCCGGGAATTGATCTTGGAGATGGAAAGTTAGGATTATCAGAAAGTGAATTGAGAAATCACTTAGATCGTTTGGAAGAAGTACCTTTTGATTCTGATCGAAAGTTGATGAGTACAAAGCACCTGATACATACTGTTCCTACAATTTTCGTTAAAGGGGCAATCGATGTTTTACTTAAGCGTTGTATAAATATTCGTTTTGGGGATGAAGTACGGCCAATCACTGAGCAGGATCGAAAAGAGATCTTAGCACAAAATAATCATTTTTCTGAAAATGGCTTAAGAGTCTTAGCATTTGCTTACAAAGAAAGCGATGAAGAATTATCTACAGATACTGAAAAAGATTTGACTTTCATTGGTTTGGTTTCAGAAATGGATCCACCAAGAAAGGAAAGTGTTGCAGCCGTTGCCCGTGCAAAAGAAGCTGGTATTAGAACAGTGATGATTACGGGTGACCATAAAGTGACTGCAGTAGCAATTGCTAAAAAGATTGGTATCTTTACAGATGGAGACTTGGCATTAACTGGCTTAGAATTAGATGCCCTAAGCGATGAAGAATTAGATCAACAAATCGAAAAAGTTGCAGTATATGCTCGTGTTTCTCCAGAAAATAAGATCAGAATTGTTAATGCATGGCAAAGAAAGAACCACATTGTATCAATGACTGGGGACGGTGTTAACGATGCACCGGCTCTTAAAAAAGCTGATGTTGGGGTTGCCATGGGAATTACTGGTACTGAGGTGTCAAAAGATGCCGCAAGTATGATCTTAACTGACGATAACTTTGCTACGATCATCAAGGCTGTAGCTAATGGTAGAACTGTTTATGAAAATATCAAGAATGCGATTGGCTACTTATTATCAGGTAACTTGTCAGCGATTATTACAGTTCTTTTTGCTTCAATTGCGGGATTGCCAGTGCCATTTGTTGCAGTACAACTTTTATTCATTAACTTGGTTACTGACTCTCTTCCAGCTTTAGCAATCGGAATGGAGCCAGGAAATCCTGATATTTTGAAGCGTAAACCGCGAGATCCTAAAGCTAGCTTATTAGATAAACCATTTGTTACTCAAATAAGTACGCAAGGCTTTTTGATTTCATTGAGTGTTATTGCTGCATTCTTAATTGGTTTAAAAGACAGTCCTGCAATTGCATGTACTATGGCCTTTTCAACTTTAACATTTGCACGTTTACTTCATGGCTTTAATTGTCGTTCACAGCGTAGTATTTTTAAGATTGGATTTAAAAATAATTGGTACAGTTTGGCAGCTTTTGCATTAGGCACTGCACTTTTAGCCTTAATTCTCTTTGTACCAGCACTTCATGGATTATTTGCCGTTCAGCCATTAAGCGGACAAGAAGTTTGGCTGATTGTGGTTTTAGCAATTATTCCAACCATTTTAATCCAATTAGTAAAAGTAATTAGAGAAAATAGAGCTTAATTCTCACCTTTTATCTTGTTTTCTTTCATGCTATAATCATAAACAAAGCAAGAATCAAGAGGAGTAAATTCGCATTACAGAGAAAAGTCAGTATGCTGAGAGACTTAAGAATTTTACGAGTAGCTTGATTAGCTGATTAATTGAACTTTAGTAGGTTAATCCGGACACTTCAGCGCCGTTATCGCTTATAAGAGAGATATACATTTGTATATCTAACGTAGGTGGTACCGCGGAAAATTTCGTCCTAGACAATATAAGTTGTCTAGGACTTTTTTATTGGAGGAATTTTAATGACAGATTTAGCACCTAAATATAATCCTAATGAGGTTGAAAAGGGGAGATATCAAGAGTGGCTTGATGAAGATCTTTTTAAGCCATCTGGCGATAAAAAAGCTCATCCTTATTCAATTGTTATTCCACCACCAAACGTAACTGGTAAGTTGCACTTGGGACATGCTTGGGATACAGCAATTCAAGATACATTAATTCGTTTCAAACGAATGGAAGGCTATGATACTCTTTACCTTCCTGGTATGGATCATGCTGGTATTGCAACTCAAGCTAAAGTTGAAGCAAAATTGCGCAAGCAAGGTAAAGATCGTCACCAAATGGGGCGTGAAGCTTTTGTTAAGCAAGTTTGGGACTGGAAAGATGAATATGCAAATATCATCAAGGGCCAATGGGCTAAAATGGGATTATCTCTTGATTATTCAAGAGAAAGATTTACCCTTGATAAAGGTCTATCCAAAGCAGTTAGAAAAGTTTTCGTTCAATTATATAACGAAGGACTAATCTACCGCGGTGAATACATTATTAACTGGGATCCAGAATTACAAACAGCTCTTAGTGATATAGAAGTTATTCACAAAGATGACAAGGGTGCATTTTACCATGTGAAATATCCATTTGCAGATGGATCAGGCTTTGTTGAAATTGCAACTACACGTCCTGAAACTATGTTTGGTGATACTGCTGTTGCTGTTGCACCAGGGGATGAACGCTACAAGGATATTGTGGGTAAAGAATTAGTACTTCCACTTGTTGGCCGTCATATTCCAATTATTGAAGACCAACATGTAGATCCAGAATTTGGTACTGGTTTAGTTAAAATTACACCAGCGCACGATCCTAACGACTTCCAAGTAGGTAACCGTCACAATCTTGAAAGAATTAATGTAATGAATGATGACGGAACTATGAACGAAGAAGCTGGTAAGTATGCTGGTATGGATCGTTTTGAAGCTCGTGAAGCTTTAGTAAAGGACTTAAAAGAAGAGGGCTACTTAATTAAAGTAGAGCCAATCGTCCACTCAGTTGGTCACTCAGAACGTTCAGGCGTTCAAGTAGAGCCAAGACTTTCTAAGCAATGGTTTGTTAAGATGAAGCCACTTGCAGAAGAAGTTCTTAAGAATCAAAAGACTGACGGCAAAGTTAACTTTGTTCCAGAGCGATTTGAAGGAACTTTGAACCACTGGATGGAAGACGTTCATGACTGGGTAATTTCTCGTCAATTATGGTGGGGTCACCGTATTCCAGCTTGGTATAATAAGAAGACTGGTGAAACTTATGTTGGTGAAGAAGCACCTAAGGATATTGAAAACTGGGAACAAGATCCAGATGTTTTAGATACTTGGTTCTCAAGTGCTCTTTGGCCATTTTCAACATTAGGTTGGCCAGATACAGATAATCCTGACTTTAAACGTTACTTCCCAACTAATACTTTAGTTACTGGTTACGACATTATTTTCTTCTGGGTATCAAGAATGATCTTCCAAGGTCTTCACTTTACTAAGAAGCGTCCATTTAAGGATGTCGTTTTGCATGGTTTAATGCGTGACGAACAAGGACGTAAGATGAGTAAGTCACTTGGCAATGGTGTTGATCCGATGGATGTTGTTGATAAGTATGGTGCTGATGCTTTACGTTGGTTCCTATTAAACGGTACTGCTCCTGGTCAAGATACTCGTTATGATCCAAAGAAGTTAGCTGCAGCCTGGAACTTCATCAACAAGATTTGGAATGCAAGTCGTTTTGTAATTATGAACTTGCCAGCTGATGCTCAACCAGCTCATATGCCAGATACTACTAAATTTGATTTAGCAGATAGCTGGATTTTTGATAGATTAAATCACACTGTATCAGAAGTTACCCGTTTGTTTGATGAATACAAATTCGGTGAAGCTGGTCGTGAACTTTACAATTTCATTTGGAATGACTTTTGTGACTGGTATATTGAAATTTCTAAGGTTGCTTTAAATGGCGACGATGAAGAATTAAAGGCAAGAAAACAAGAAAATCTAATTTGGATTCTTGATCAAATCTTACGTTTAATGCACCCAATTATGCCATTTGTTACTGAAAAGTTATGGCTTTCAATGCCTCATGAAGGTAAATCAATTATGACTGCTAAATATCCTGAAACTCATGAAGAGTTTGAAAACAAGCAAGCAGATAATGATATGGCCTTCTTAATTGAAGTTATTAAAGCTGTACGTAATATTCGAATGGAAGTTAATGCTCCTATGTCTTCACAAATTGATATTATGATTCAATTAGACGATGAAGCAAATAAACATATTTTAGATGACAATGCTGAATATGTAGAAAACTTCTTACATCCTAAAGATTTACAAGTTTCAGCTGATATTGAAGCACCGAAACTTGCTAAGACTGCTGTGATTCCGGGCGCTCAAATTTTTGTCCCATTGACTGAATTAGTTAATGTTGATGATGAAATTAAGAAGATGGAAAAAGAAGAAAAGCGTCTTGAAGAAGAAGTACAAAGAGCTGAAAAGAAACTTTCAAACCAAGGCTTTGTTGCTCATGCTCCTGAAGCTGTTGTAAATAAAGAAAAAGAAAAGAAGGCTGACTACGAAAGTCAACTTGCTGGTGTTCGTGAACGAATGAAAGAATTAAAGGAAAGTAAATAGAAGTGAGATTTACTAATGTTGACCAAGTAATTAAAAGAATATATTCATTGCCAAAGCTCCATCCTAAGAATGATCTAAGCTATATCAAAAGGATTTTAAGAGAGTTAAATAATCCCCAAGATAGTGTTAAGACTATTCATGTTACCGGGACGAATGGTAAAGGGTCGACATCCTATTATTTGAGTAGTTTATTGCAAAAGGCCGGTCAAAAGACTGGCCTTTTTGTGTCTCCTTATATTTATGAATTTAATGAAAGAATTCAATTAAATGGTGAGAATATAAGTGATGCCGATCTGATTAGTCAGGCTAATGAAATCGAACTTGCAATTGATACTCTTAGAAAAGATGATCCTAACTTTTCTCTAGTGACATTTGAATATGAAGTAGCTCTGGCTTTTCAATTTTTTGCTCAGAAGAAATGCGACTATGCAGTAATCGAAGTTGGAATTGGTGGAGAGCATGATAAGACTAATGTAATTATTCCTGAAGTCAGTGTGATTACAACTATTGGCCTTGACCATGAAAAAATAATTGGACCTACTTTAACAGATATTGCTAGAGAAAAAAGTGGCATAATTAAAGAGAATCGGCCTGTTGTACTAGGGAATATCCCAAAAGATGTTTTAAAGATCTTGCTCGATAAAGCTCGTGGTAAAAATTCAAAGTCCTTTTTATTGGGGAGAGATTTTCGAATTGAAGTATCTAAAAATGCGATTAAATATCGAGATTCAGAGAATTGTTATCAATTTTTGCTGCGTCCATTAGTAGAAGCCTATGATATTGGGGTAGCAGTTCAAGCGATTCAGCTTTTGAATTTGAGCTTAAGCAAGCAAATGATCGAAGAGGCAATTAATGAAACTCATATTCCCGGCAGATATGATGTAGTTCAAACTAAGCCTGAAATAATTGTTGATGGAGCACATAATTTACAAGCAATGACAAATTTACTTCAAATAGTTCGAAAAAAGAATAAAGGCCAGTTATATGTACTTCTTGGGATGATGAAAGACAAGGACTTGGGTTTGATTACAGAATTATTCAAGGATGAAAAGGTTACTTTAACGCGAATAAATTATCCTAGAGCGGCTAAGCTAGAAGATTTTCCTAAAGAAGCTCAAGAAAAATATAATTATGAGGAAAATTTTGAACTAGCATACAATAATTTAAAGAATAGATTGAAGCCAGATGATATGCTGTTAGTGACAGGGTCTTTTTATTTAGTTGGTGCAGTTTTGGCTAACTGCAAAAGAGGTAAAAATGAAAATTAAAGATATCACTGAACCAATTGAAGGCGTCATTTTTGATATGGATGGGTTACTTGTTAACTCAGAAAAGTTGTATTGGGATGCTAATATTGTTGCAGCCAAAGAAGCAAACTTGGATATACCTGACGACAGCTATTTGAAACTAGTTGGCTCCTCAGTTAAAGAAATGGAAGAGTTTTATCATCGACATTTTAAAACTAAAGCGGATCGAGATAAGTTTATTAAAAGAACTGATGAATTGGTTTGGAAATGGACTGATGAAGGAAAACTAAAACTTCAACCTGGTGTGCTAGAGGCGTTACAACTATTTAAGAAAAGGCAGGTTAAATTAGCAATTGCATCAAGTAATTACGATGAAGTAGTTGCCCATAATTTGGATGTTTTAAAAATAAAAGATTATTTTGATTTTTATCTAAGTTATAAAGACGTTGAGGCAGGAAAAATTAAAGCAAAACCTGCACCAGATATTTATTTGCTAGCGGCAAAAAAGATGCAACTTCCGGCAGATAATCTATTAGTATTTGAAGATTCAAGTACCGGTGTTGCGGCTGCAAGTGCTGCGGGTTTAAAATGCGTAATGGTTCCAGACTTAAAGCAAGCAACAGATTTAGATAAAAAGAATGCGACATTAATTTGTAAAGATTTTTATACTTTTATTGAAAAAATTGAGTAGTTTTTTCGTAATAAATATCAAAGGAGTAATTGATATTTATGAAAAAAGAAGAACTATTGCAAACTGATGTTGATTTAGTAAAGAAATTAGCTAAATCGTTAGATAGAAAGAATATTGCTACGTTTGATAGCTTGTTTGAGCTATTAAATCAAGTGGGAATAAAGAGTTTTAAAGAATTATGGCAGTACGCAGCTAGTCCTGAATGTGATGATGAAACGGCTATTCTATTGCAGCTGATATTAGAGCGAATAAAGAGCGTTAATAGCAAGAAGATAGAAAGTTTTTATTCTAGCTCACAAGTGGGATGCTATATAGCTGATAAGTTGTGTGGCCGCAAGCAAGAAGAGTTGTATGGTATTTATCTTGATTCTAAAAATAAAATTATTGCTGAAAAACTAATTTTTCAAGGAACGGTAAACAGAGCGGTAGCCCATCCTAGAGATATCTTTCGCTGGGCCGTAATCTATAATAGTACTGCTTTTTTTATTGCGCATAATCATCCAAGCGGAGACGAGCAACCTTCGCAGCATGATTTACGTTTTACTAAAAAACTAGTAGAAGCAAGTAAATGCATGGGAATTGATTTTCTAGATCATTTTATTGTGACTGATAACACTTACTTAAGTTTTCGAGAGATGGAACTTCTTTAAGTCTTCCTTAAGTATGGGCAAAATTCCTTAAAGCAAATTTTTACATTAGAGTTTCTATGCTATAATATCTAAGACTAAATAAAGATACGATTTAGGCTAAAATAATTAAAGAGATAAATTTAAGGAGAGATTTTGCGTGTTTGGATTAGGATCTAAAAATATTGGGATTGATTTGGGAACTGCCAACACACTCGTTTATATTGAAGGTAAGGGTATTGTTTTACGTGAACCTTCTGTTGTTGCTAAGAACACTCAAACGGGTGAAGTTATTGCCGTCGGTTCAGAAGCCAAAGAAATGATTGGTAGAACTCCTGGCTCAATTGTTGCTATTCGTCCAATGAAAGATGGAGTAATTGCCGATTACGATACAACTGCTGCAATGCTTAAATACTTCATGGAAAAGACAGTTGGTAACTCAAAGCCTGCAGCTATGATCTGTGTGCCTTCTGGTGTAACTGAAGTTGAAAAGAGAGCCGTAATTGATGCAGCTAGAGTTGCTGGTGCACGTGAAGCATATGTTATTGAAGAACCATTTGCAGCAGCTATTGGTGCTGGTCTTCCTGTTATGGATCCAACAGGTTCAATGGTTGTTGATATTGGTGGTGGTACTACTGACGTTGCAACTATTTCATTAGGTGGTATTGTTTCATCTCGTTCTACTAGAATGGCTGGAGATAAGTTTAACAGTGCTATCGCAACTTACATTCATCAAAATTACAATTTATTAATTGGTGAAAGAACTGCTGAAACTATTAAGATTCAAATTGCTTCTGCTTCAGTTGAAAAGGCAAAAGAAATTGAATCTATGAATATTCGTGGTCGTGACCTAGTAACAGGATTACCAAAATCAATTGATATTAATGCTGAAGATGTTGCAAAAGCTATTCAAGAAGTAGTTCAAAATATTATTGTAGCAATTAAAGAAACTTTGGAAGAGACATCTCCAGAAATTGCTGCTGATGTTATCGATCATGGTATTGTGTTAACTGGTGGTGGAGCTCTATTAAAGAACTTGCCAGAAGTTATTTCTGATGCTACTAAAGTTCCAGTCTTTATTGCTCAAGATCCACTTGATTGTGTTGCAATTGGTACCGGTGAATCTCTCAAAAATATTGAAGTTATGCGTAAGAGACGTTAATTTAGAGACCGGCGTGAAAGCCGGTCTTTTTTATTAACTTGTAAATTAGGAAGATAGTAGTAGATGAAAAAATTTCTCAAAAACAAAAAGTTATTGACGATTTTTGTGCTAGTTATTTTAGTTTTAAGTATGTTATCTATTTCCGTTCGCTTACGTAATAAGAGAGAATCACCTTTCTTAGTTCAAAAAATTGGTAATGATACAGTTTCTATTGTTACTAGGGTAGTTAACTGGCCAATAAATTTAGTTTCTAATGGCGTTGCCAACGTTGAGGACTTGTTTAATGCTCAAGCTGAAAATGATCACTTGAAAAAGCAAATTGATAACTTGGCTCAAACTAAAGCTCGTAATAGTTCACTTGAATCTGAAAATACGCAATTAAAGCAGGCGTTAGAATTAAAGAAAACCCTAACTGACTATACTATTATTAACGGTTCGGTAATTTCACGTGCTGCAGATACTTGGTCTGATTTATTAATCATCGATCAAGGATCAAGAGCGGGTGTCAGAAAAAACATGCCGGTTATGTCAGGTAAAGGGGTTATCGGACGTGTAGTAGAAGTAAACAGTACTACCTCTAAAGTTGAATTGATTACTACAACTGATAAATCAACAAATAAGTTTGCTGTTGAAGCAGATGCAGACAATGGTAAAAAGGTTCATGGGGTAATATCTGTTACTAGCAATAATCAATTGGCATTTACTCAAGTTGTTGATGGTCAAAAGTTAAAAAAGGGTACGCGTGTTTATACTAGTGGTATGGGTGGTTTATCACCAAAAGGATTATTAGTAGGTACAGTTAAGAAAACAACGCGTGATACGTTTGGACTATCTGATGTTGTTGAAATTCAACCTGCAGGAAATCTTAATGATCCATCTGTTGTGTCTGTAATTAAAAGAAAGGTTGAAGAGTAATGGCAGAATTACGTCGATGGTATGTTGCCATTGCCTTATTTATGGCACTAATTTTAGATGGAGTATTAGCCTTTAATTTACAGACTTTTATTTTTCATCAAAGTTTTTCTGGAAGCTGTTGGTTAACAGTTATTGGAATTACTTTAATAGCATTATGTGATGATAAAAATGACGCGAATATCTGGCTTTGTTTGGGATTAGGAGTAATAGCAGATCTTTACTATTTAGGAATAATTGGAATCTATACTGTTGCTTTTCCTTTGATTTGCTTTCTTCTTCAACAAAGCGCTAGATTTTTACCAGAGGTATTTTGGTTTCGCTTATTAATTTGTTTAGTTACTTATTTCTGTGTAAGTGTTTATGTTTTCTTGATGTTGAACTTAGTAGGTTTAATTCAATTATCTTTTGCTAGTTTTTCACGCAGTATTTTATCTAATTTATTGTGGTGCTTGATTTTAGTCTTATGTACTTATTGGTTCTGGGTAAAACTTGCAGAAGAGTATCCATTTTTGAAAAAAGAATATTATTTTTAAACCAAAAAAGGAGTCGCGATATCGCGACTCCTTTTAACATGCAAAATATTTTAAAACTGAAAGACACCAGTTCCAATTAGAGCAGTAGCTACTACACCAAGAAGGGTAATAACTGCCATGAACCAGGCCATAACAATAGTTAATTTTTGAAATCCAGATTTTTTCTTACGTTTTCTCATGTGTCCCTCCTAAATTAATAATTCTAGTGTACCATGATTTTAATTATAATTTTATATTTAATTGAAATAGTTTAAAATAAACTTATTGGAGGTCTTTCATGAATTTTTTGCTTATCTTTTTGATTCCATTATGTGGAATTGTGGTTGCTGCTTTTTTAGTTAAACTATTTCCTAAAGCACAATTTAGCGGTTATGATATTTTACCATTTTTCTTTATTGTTGCTTGCCAGTTGTTAACGCAAGAAACAAAGCAACCATCCTTTTTACCTTATGGATTTCTACTATACTTTATTTTGGTAGTAATCGTGTCAGTTTATACGGCTGTCAAAAATAAAAATATTTCTGTCGGAAAAACTTTTGGTATGTTGTGGCATTATTTAGCCGCTTCATCAATTGTTTGGTATGTTGGTCTTCTAATTTTGCTCTTATTATAACGAACTCCCCACAATTTTTATAAAAACTTAAAGTGCTCTTATCCTTGAGATAAGGGCATTTTATTTTGAATAAAATTTTAATTATCATAAAATAACAGAATATCTAAATAAAAAGTGTAAAACTTGTGGTAGAAAGTGGGGAAGTGTGGTAAATTATTCATTGGAAAGGGGGCTAGACCATGTTCATGGGCGAGTATCATCACAATCTCGACAGCAAGGGGCGGCTAATTATACCGGCCAAATTTAGAGACGAGATTGGTGATAAGATGGTATTTACTCGTGGAATGGAAGGCTGTATTTTTGGCTATCCAATTGAAGAATGGCAAAAAATTGAGGCTAAGTTAGCCAAACTTCCACTGACGAAGAGAAGTGCGCGTAAATTTACGCGACTTTTCTACTCAGGTGCGATGGAGAGTGAGTTCGACAAGCAAGGACGTGTTAATCTGACCATGACACTGAAAGAGCATGCCGCACTCATTAAGGAATGTGTGATTGTTGGTGTTTCCGACCGAATTGAAATTTGGTCAGCAGAACGCTGGAATGATTTCTCGGAAGAAGCCAATGAAAACTATGACGATATCGCAGAAGACTTGGATGACATCGAGTTATAGAAAATTATGAAATTCAAGCATAAAAGCGTGCTTTTGCACGAAACAATAGACAATTTAAATCCAAAAGATGATGGTCTTTATGTTGACGCAACTTTTGGTGGTGGTGGTCACGCTCGATATTTACTCAGTAAATTGAACAGAGGAACTGTTATTGGATTTGATCAAGATGAATATGCAATTTCGATGGCAAAAGAGAGTTTTGCTGAGAAATTGAAACCAGGAGCTGAACCAAGATTAATGTTGGTTCATGATAACTTCTGTCATTTGAAAGAAAATCTGGTAGAGCTGGGAATTTCAGATGGAATAGATGGTATTTATTACGATCTTGGAGTTTCGTCTCCGCAGTTTGATCAACCTGAACGTGGTTTTTCTTATCGGTTTGATGCACGATTAGATATGAGGATGGACCAAAGCCAAGAGTTAGATGCCTATACAATAGTCAATACTTGGTCTCAAAAAGAACTAAGTGACATTTTATATAGGTATGGGGATGAGAAGTTTTCTCGTCAGATCGCTAGAAAGATAGTTGATCGAAGAAAAGAAAAACCTATTGTAACTACATTTGATTTAGTTGATGTGATTAAAGATGCGATTCCAGCATATGCAAGACGAAGTGGAGGGCATCCTGCTAAGAAGAGCTTTCAAGCAATTCGAGTTGCAGTTAACAACGAATTAGGTGTATTGCAAGAATCTCTTGAAGAGGCAATTAAGCTATTGAAGCCGGGTGGCCGAATTAGCGTAATTACTTTTCAGTCTCATGAAGATAAGATCGTCAAAAAGATCTTTAAGAAGTATTCTGAAGTCGAGATACCACGGGGAATGCCGATGGTTCCGGCTGACAGTAAACCAACATTGCGGCTGGTTAGTCGCAAACCTATCATGGCAAGTAGTGATGAATTAGAGGAAAATAACCGCTCACACAGTGCCAAGTTAAGGGTTGCAGAGAAATTATAGTTTTTAGTTAAAATTTAAGGAGAAGAAAATGGCTGATAGCTCAGCAAGAAATTTAAATTATCAACAAAGTCAACAGCAGACTGAGCAGCCAAAGAAAGCAATTGTTCTTAATCCCAAAAGCGTTCCTTGGACAGCATTCGAAAAAAGTTTAGTCGTTCTAGGTTCACTCATTACTTTAGGATTAATGATCTTATTGGTTTCAGCCAGCATTTCTGCTACTAGTGCACAGCATCAGTTAGCAAATGTTGAGCAAACAATAATTTCTCAAAAAAGTCATAACACTGATCTTCGTCAGGAGATTGGTGAATTAACGTCAACTACTAGAATTAATAAAATTGCTCGTGATCAAGGCTTGCACTTGGTTGAGAGTAACATTAGGAATGTCCGTTAATGAAAAAGTTTAATAACTTAAATAGAAATAGATCCAAAGCCCACGGCTACCGCTTTACGGTGGGGAGAATCCTCCAGCTAGTCTTGGCTTTGGTTTTTCTTGTATTTATAGGTAGATTTTTATATATAGGAATTTCAAATCAAGTTGCCGGTGAAGATTTGAATAAGCGTGTAAATCAAATATACCGTCGAAATGAAGTCTTAAAGGCAACTCGAGGAACTATTTATGATAAGAATGGTTTAACTCTTGCAGAAGATGCTCATGTGTTTACCGTGTATGCAATTTTAGATAAGAGTTCTATTGATTACCATAATAAGCCAATGTATGTTACTAATAAGCGCAAAACAGCACAAAAATTGGCTGAAGTACTTCCATTAAGTGAAGAAAAAATATATTCATATTTAACTCCTAAACATAAGGCTTTTCAGGTTGAATTTGGTTCGGCTGGTACTGGTTTGACTTTATCTCAAAAGAATAGAATTGAAGATATGAAGTTGCCAGGAATTAAATTTATTGAAACCCCATCTCGCCTTTATCCAAATGGAAATTTTGCTTCTCACATTATTGGTCTGGCTCAACCACAAAAGAGTCAAGGAACTAGTAATTTAGTGGGGACAATGGGAATTGAAGCTTATTTTAATAAGCAATTAGCTGGTAAAGATGGTTATCGTGAAGCATTTGTAGATGCTGAAAACTATCAATTGCCTAATAGCCAGAAGAATGCTCGAGCAACAAAAGATGGAGATAATATTTACTTAACACTTGACTCAAGATTGCAAACTTATCTAGAAGTTTTAATGTCGCAAGTTCAAGATAAATATAAGCCTAAAGCACTAACAGCAGTTGTAGAAGATATTAAGACTGGTAAAATTTTAGCTGCTTCCCAGCGTCCTACTTTTAATCCTCAAACTAAAAAGGGTTTGGATACTTCATGGCGAAATATGTTAGTTCAAGATTCATATGAACCAGGTTCTGTGTTTAAAGTCTTGACTTATTCAAGTGCTATTCAAAGTGGCAATTATAATCCTAACGAACAATACAAGTCTGGATCAGTAACAGTTCAGGGTTCAACAATCCACGACTGGAATAATAGTGGTTGGGGAACGATTCCATTTAGTCAGGCTTTTCCTAGATCAAGTAATGTTGGTTTTGTAAAGCTAGAACAAAAGATGGGAGCAAAGACTTGGAAAGAATATTTGAATAAATACAGAATTGGTAAAAAGACGGGAGTAACACTTCCTGGAGAAACGGCTGGGATTTTAAACTTTTCAACGCCTTTGAATCAAGCAGTTACTGCATTTGGACAGGGTGTTAACGTTAATGCAATGCAAATGATGCAGGCTTATAGTGCTTTGGCAAATAACGGCCAAATGGTGAAACCGCAATTTGTTGAAAAAATAGTTTCTCCATCAGGTAAGGTAGTCGAAAAATTCCACCGAACAAAGGTTGGTGAGCCTATTTATTCCGCTAAGACCGCTAAGGCAGTACTGAAAGGTATGCAGGATGTTGTTAATGCTTCCTATGGTACTGGAGCGGCTTACAAAATGCCTGGAAAGAGTATTGCAGTAAAAACTGGTACCGCTCAAATTGCAGGACCTCATGGTGGTTATTTAACAGGGGATAATAATTATATTTTCTCAGTGGTTGGAGTAACTCCTGCTAATAATCCAAGATATTGTGTTTATTTAACCATGAAACAACCACAAAAGATGTCCAAGCCAGCAGAAACGATTCTTTCTTCTATCTTTAAGCCAATTATGAATCGTTTGATTTCAATTTCAGATTCTTCGGCAAAAGTTAATGAAAAAGTGTCTGTACCAGCTTTAACTGGTAAAAGCGTTGAAAAAGCAAAAGAAGACGCTAATAATGCTGGAGTTTCAGTTGAAGTTATCGGAACTGGCAAGACAGTTAGTCGTCAATCAGTTGGTGCTGGCGTAAAGCAAGATACTGATTCTAAAATTTTCTTGTTTACCGGAGGGCAAGTTACTTGTCCAAATATGGTTGGCTGGACTGAAGATGAGGTTAACAGCTTTATGACTACTACGGATATTCCGATTACGATTAACGGAAAAGGGAAAGTTACTAAGCAGTCTATTTCAGCTGGAAAAGTAATTGATAAAAATAGTAAGCTATCTGTAAACTTAAAATAGTAAAAAAGTTAAAGGAGTAATACAAAATGCAGTTTTCTTTGATACCGTTCATTAGCAGTTTTGCTCTTACGGTTATCTTCTTACCGTTGTTTATTGGCTTTATGCGCATGAAGCATGAGGGACAAGTTATTAGAGATGAAGGTCCAAAATGGCATGAGAAAAAATCTGGTACCCCCACTATGGGTGGAGTTGTCTTTATGCTTGCCAGTGTTATCTCAACTTTATGGGTTGCGCTTTGGCAAAAAGATATTAATAAAACTGCATGGATTTTAATCATTGCGTTTTTAGGCTATGGAATTATTGGTTTCTTAGATGATGGAATCAAATTGTATTTTAAACGCAACTTGGGATTAAGAGCATGGCAAAAATTATTGGGTCAAATTATTATTGCGGCTTTAATTATTGCACTTGCATTTAGCGATCATTTTGCATTTGAATTATATATTCCATTTGCGGGGATGGTAAGAAATTCATTCTTGTTCAGTTTATTAGTACTTTTCTGGTTAGTTGGATTTTCTAACGCTGTTAACTTATCTGATGGGCTAGATGGTTTAGCAACAGGTTTATCTATTATTGCCTATGCTACTTATGCTTGGATAGCTTACCAAGAAAAAAATTGGATTATTCTTATCTTTACCATGAGTGTAATCGGTGGTTTAGTTGGTTTCTTTATCTTTAACCACAAGCCAGCTAAAATTTTCATGGGGGATGCAGGTTCACTAGCTCTTGGTGGTGGATTAGCTACTGTATCAATCTTCCTTCACCGTCCATGGTCATTACTTTTAATCGGAATCGTCTTTGTGTTAGAAACTTTGAGTGTTATCTTGCAGGTTATTTCTTTCCAAACTACTGGAAAGAGAATCTTTAAGATGACACCGATTCACCACCACTTTGAAATGCTTGGATGGTCTGAATGGAAAGTTGATATTGTCTTTTGGATTGTTGGTTTAATTGGAAGTATTATCTATTTAATTATCTGGGGTTAATTTTAAAATGAAACAAATAAAAACATATGAAAATAAAAATATTTTGATTTTGGGTTTAGGAAAAAGTGGTTTTTCTGTAGCTAAACTGCTTTTAAAATTAGGAGCTAAGCTTACCTTAAATGATAAAAAAGATCTATCTAACGATGATCGAGCTGCTGAATTAGAGAAGTTAGGCGTTCGAGTTATTTCAGGATATCATCCAGTAGAGATTTTTGATGAGGAAAAATTTGATTATCTTGTTAAAAACCCCGGTATTCCTTATGAAAATCCAATGGTTGAAAAAGCATTAAAATTAGATATTCCAGTTATCACTGAGCCTGAAATTGCTCTTAATGTTAGTGAAGCACCATATGTTTGTGTTACTGGTTCAAATGGTAAGACAACTACAGTAATGCTTACTCAGAGAATCATGGATCATCATTTATCTAAAAATGGTGGTCATGCTTATGCAGTTGGTAATATTGGTGTACCAATTTCAGAAGTTGTTGAAAAAGCAACTAGTAAAGATTTGCTTGTAGTAGAAATGTCTAGTTTCCAGTTGCTAGGTGTAACAGATATTAAGCCTAAGGTAGCAGCTATCGTTGATATTTATAATAATGTCCATCTTGATTATCATAAGACTTTTGATAATTATGTGGAAGCCAAACTTAGAATTACTCAATCTCAAGATCAAGATGATTATTTCATTGCTAACTTTGATCAAAAAGATATTTTGGATAGAGAATTAAAGAAGACCAAAGCCAAAGTTCAAACATTTTCAGAAACAGATAAGATGGCAGATTATTTTATTGGTGATGAATATCTTGAAAGTAAAGATGATCATCAGATTATGAAGATCAGCGATATCAAGATCCCAGGTATTCATAACCAACAAAATTGTTTAGTAGCAATTGCTATTTCTAAATTGATGGGTGCAGATGACAGTGACATTCAATATGCACTAAGTACTTTTACAGGTGCTACACACCGTCTGCAATATGTGATGACTTACAATGATCGTAAGATTTATAACGATTCAAAATCTACTAATATTGAAGCTGCTACTGTAGCTATTCCTTCATTTAAAGAACCTGAAGTTTTGATTGCTGGTGGATTAGATCGTGGTTTTATGTTTGATTCATTAGTTCCACTGTTTAAGAAACATGTAAAGTCAATTGTACTTTACGGTGAAACTAAATATCTTTTAGCTGATGCTGCTCGTAAAGCAGGGATTAAAGATATTGTAATTGTTAATACTCTACAAGAAGCTGTTCCACGGGCATATGAATTGAGTGAAGCAGGAGATGTTATTTTGTTCTCACCAGCATGTGCTTCTTGGGATCAATTTAATACTTTTGAAGAACGTGGAGACTTTTTTGTAAAATTTATTAAGGAATTAAAGACTAAGTAAAATGAGAGTAATTTTTTCTGGTGGCGGAACTGGTGGCCACATTTACCCAATTATGGCATTGATTGAACGTTTGAAAGAACGTAAGTTAGTTACAGACGATGAAATTTTATTTGTCGGAACTGATCGCGGACTAGAATCTAAGATAGTTCCAGCAGCTGGTATTCCTTTTAAAACTCTAAAAATTAAAGGTTTTGATCGAAAACATCCTTTGAAGAATTTTGAAACAATTGAGCTTTTCATCAAGGCTACTAAAGAAGCAAAGCAAATTATTAAAAACTTCAAGCCAGATGTAGTCGTAGGAACCGGTGGTTATGTATCAGGTGCGATAGTTTATGAAGCAGCTAAGATGCATGTCCCAACTATTATCCATGAATCCAATTCTGTTGTTGGTTTAGCTAATAAGTTCTTAGCTCATTATGTTGACAAAATTTGTTACACATTTGATGATGCAGCTAAGCAATTTTCAGAAAAGAAAAAACTAGTTAAAACGGGTAACCCACGTTCTCAGCAAGTTCTAGGTCTCAATAAAGAAAATGTCGATATTGCTAAAAAATGGGATTTAAATCCTAATATGCCAACAGTATTAATCTTCGGCGGTTCGCGTGGTGCTTTAGCAATTAATCAAATTGTCGAAAAATCATTATCCGAACTTGAAACTAAGCCTTATCAAGTTATTTGGGCAACTGGACAACTATATTATGGGGACGTTAAAAAGAAATTAGCTGGTAAAGAAATTAGCTCAAATATTAAGATTGTTCCTTATATCGACAATATGCCAGGCTTATTACCACAAATGACATGTGTTGTTGCAAGATCTGGAGCAACTAGTTTAGCTGAATTCACTGCTTTGGGTGTTCCTGTAATTTTAATTCCTAGTCCAAATGTTACTCATAACCATCAAATGAAGAATGCAATGGATATGGAGAAGGCTGGAGCTGCTTTAGTTATTGCAGAAGATGACCTAAATCCAAATAACTTTGTTTCATCAATTGATCATATTTTGCTAGATACAAATTATGCAAAGAAGATGAGTGAAGCTTCTAAGCGATTAGGTGTGCCGGATGCATCTGATCAAGTTATCTCAGTGATGGAAAATTTGATAAAGAATAAATAATGAAAGGAAGTGAGGCATGTGGCCAAAAAGAAAATAACCAAGAAAGATCCTAAGAAAGAATTATCGGGATGGATTGATTATAAAAATAAAGCTAATAACAATGAGAAAAGAAGGGTCTCTGCCTCACTGACTAAACTACAAGCTGAGCGACGTCATGCTTTATTAACTCGTTTAGGTTTTATAATTTTCTTTTCGTTATGCTGTATTTTAGCTTTAGGTTACTATATTTCACCAAAAGCTAATGTGGCAAGTGTACAAGTTAAAGGCGCTCCTGAGTTAAATAGTAAGCAGGTTGTTAAGACATTAGATATTACCCCAGAAAATAAAGTTGTATTTTGCTTATTGAAGGGTAAAAAATATAGTCAAAAACTCTCAGCTGCCTTTCCTGAAATAGAAAAAGTACAGGTGGGCGTAGAAAAGACTAATCATCTAATTTTAAATATTAAAGAGCGACCAGTGATCGGATATATCCATGAAGGCGATGGTTACCGTAAAATACTAGCTACTGGAAAAGTTGGTAGCCAAGTTATTGCAAGTAACAAAATTGATAAAAGCAAACCTTTGTTTATTGGATATAATCAAAAAGTTTCTCTTAGTGAAGATATCAAGGTTTATGCCAGTCTCCCACAACATATACGTGACCAAGTGAAAATGCTGAGTGGTGAAACGCGCAGACCGACACAGATCATTTTAGTGATGAAAGATAATAATATTGTTATTGGTAATCTTTCGACAATTAAAAGTAAAATACGCTACTATGACAAGATTAAAAGTCAGCTTAAGGAACCATCTGTAGTTGACTTTGAAATTGGAGCTTATAGTAGACCGCTCACACAAGCAGAAAAAGTCAAATTGGGACTGACTTGATATTAGTTAGAACTAAAACCATATGTTAAAATTTATTATATAGTTATGTTTTGGGGGCATTACCTTGGATAAAACTGATTTACTTGTAGGCTTGGATATAGGAACAACAAGCGTAAAAGCAGTTGTCGCTGACACTGCATCTAATGAAATGCAAATTATTGGTGCTGCAAATGGTCCTACTAAAGGAATGAGGCATGGAAAGATTGTCGATATTGATCAAACGGCTGAAAGTATTAGTGCTGTTTTGAAAAAAGTAGCACAAAAGACAAATTCTAAGATCTATCGTGTAGTAACTGGTATTCCAGTAGGACTACTTCAATTAGAAAATGCAGTTGGTTTAATCAATATTGAAGAAAATGGTAGAGAGGTTACAGACAATGATGTTAAACGCGTCTTGGTAACTGCAATTGATACCGCCTTGAAAGATGGACGAGAAGCAATTGCTTTTCTACCCAATAAGTTTTTAATTGATGGAAAAACTGACGTTGACGATCCAAGAAAGATGATCGCACACTCTCTTGAAGTGCATGGTATTTTGTTAACTGCACCAAGTGCAGATTTGCATAATATCCGAAAGGCTATTGAAAGAGCAGGCTATCAAAATAATTTCTTTGTTCCTACACCTTTAGCAATTGCCAGTGTTGCTCTTGACGAGGGAGAGAGAACATTTGGAACTATTATTCTTGATTTAGGTGGAGGTTCAACTACAGCTACTGTAATTCATGAGAATAAAATTAAGTATGCAACAATTGATTTAGAAGGCGGAATTGACATTACCAATGATATTTCAGTTGTTTTAAATACGTCGAAAAAAGAAGCTGAAAAGATCAAATTGCAGTTTGGTTATGCCGATCCGAGTTTAACTTCTAGTGATAACCAATTCCCAGTAAATGTAGTAGGCGAAAATGCTCCTAAGATGATTGATGAAGAGTATCTAAGTGAAATAATTAATGCTCGTCTCGATCAGACATTTAGTCGAATTGGAAAGGGATTAAAGTCACATGATGCATTTAACTTGCCAGGTGGTGTTGTAATTACTGGTGGTACTAGTGCATTGCAAGGCATTGATGATATTGTTAAAGAAGATTTTGGCGTAAAAGCTAGAATTTTCCAACCTGATCAAATGGGATTGCGAAATCCAATGTATGCAGCAGGCTACGGCGTAGTAAACTATGCTTATAACTTGGCTGATATTGACTACTTGGTTAACAGTGTTATTTATGGAAATCAGGTCACTTCGCCTGTTTCTAATCAATCTTCGTCTCAAGAAAATATGAAATTTTTCAAAAGACGCGTAACTCCTAGTGAAATGGAGCAGAAAGAAGATTATAATAAGACTAGTGCTACATCAACGGTCTCTACGTCTGAAGAGAATGATGATAAGAAGAATAATAAAAAAGGAATCAAAGAATTCTTTAAGAAATTTTTTGATTAAAAATAAGGTGGTTTAGTAATGGATTTTACTTTCGATTCTGATGACAACAAGAATGCAGTCATTAAAGTAATCGGTGTTGGTGGTGCCGGTGGTAACGCTGTAAACCGAATGATTGATGAAGGAGTACAAGGAGTTTCCTTTATCGCAGCTAACACTGACGTACAAGCTTTAAATAGTAATAAAGCAGAAAACAAGATTCAACTTGGACCTAAGCTTACTCGTGGGCTAGGTGCAGGTTCTCATCCTGAAGTTGGTCAAAAGGCAGCCGAAGAGAGTCAACAAACAATTGAAGATTCTTTAAAGGGTGCTGATATGATCTTCATTACTGCGGGTATGGGAGGCGGTACTGGTACTGGTGCTGCTCCTGTAATTGCTAAGATTGCGCGTGAAACTGGTGCTTTAACTGTTGGGGTAGTTACACGTCCTTTTACTTTTGAAGGTCCAAAACGTTCAA
Organism: Lactobacillus isalae; assembly: GCF_947539375.1. Classification (NCBI taxonomy): domain Bacteria; kingdom Bacillati; phylum Bacillota; class Bacilli; order Lactobacillales; family Lactobacillaceae; genus Lactobacillus; species Lactobacillus isalae. The sequence continues at coordinate 989,553 of NZ_OX443569.1, read as the reverse complement.
AAAATGCAGCTGAAGGTATTGCACAATTAAAGCAATATGTAGATACTTTAGTTATCATTGCTAATAACCGTTTGTTAGAAATGGTTGATAAGAAGACTCCGATGATGGACGCCTTCAAAGAAGCTGATAATGTGCTTCGTCAAGGTGTTCAAGGTATTTCAGATTTGATCACTTCAACAGACTATGTGAACCTTGACTTTGCTGATGTAAAGACTGTCATGGAAAATCAAGGAGCAGCTTTGATGGGAATTGGTCGTGCTAGTGGTGAAAACAGAACTGTTGAAGCTACTAAGCTTGCTATTTCTTCTCCACTTCTTGAAGTTTCAATTGATGGAGCAAAGCAAGTATTGCTTAACATCACTGGTGGACCAGACTTAACTTTATTTGAAGCTCAAGATGCTTCTGATATTGTTTCAAAGGCTGCTGGCGATGGCGTAAACATCATCTTTGGTACATCAATTAATGCAAACTTAGGTGATGAAGTAGTAGTTACTGTAATTGCAACTGGTATTGATTCAAAGGCTGAAGAAGAAGCTTCAAAGCAACCAATTCGTCGTCCTTCACGCCCAGCGCGTCAAGAAGTAGTAACTCCTGAACCTGCTAAAAAAGAACAAGCAGAAGTAGCTACACCTGCACCAGCAGAAACTGCAGAAGCTAAAGTTGAAAATACAGTTACCAAAGAAGCATCTGTACAAACTACTCCTGAAGTAAAAGAAGAAAAGAAAGAATCTCAAGATACTTTACTTGACCCCACAAGCGTTTGGAAGCAAGATAGAAAAGAGAACAATCGTCCACAACAACCAGTAGAAAACGAAGAAAAAGATGACGATGAGTTTGATTCATTCAGTTCAGACGACTCCACTAGCATTTCTCAAATTGAAACTAGTGCAGATGATGAATCAGATAATGATATTCCATTCTTCAAACATCGTCGTCAAGATTAGTATTTGGAGGAAGAAATTATGGCTTTTGATAAATTAGGCAGATTTTTTGGAATTGCTGAAGATGATGAGATGAATGAAGCACCTTACACTGAAGCAGAAGAACAACAAGAAGAAATTCCTCAAGCTCAAAAGAATGAAAGAAGAGCTAATGTTGTATCTATCAATTCTGGTGTTAGTGCTACTAGCAAGATTGTTTTGTATGAACCTCGTGTATATTCCGATGCAAAAGAAGTTGCTCAAAATCTTCTAAATAACAAGGCTGTTATTATTAATTTTGCACGTATGGATGACGAACAAGCTCGTAGAATCGTTGACTTCATCACTGGTACTGTTTATGCATTGAATGGTGAAATTCAACGCGTTGGTGATAAAATCTTCTTAGCAACTCCACCAAAATTTGAGACTGACGGTAAAATTGCCGAATTAGTTGAAAAGAAAGATAAAATGGATTAATGATATTTTCAATTGTAGGCTGGATATTACGGATTATTTCTGATTTACTGAATATCTATAGCTTTCTGATTGTAATTTATACTTTACTAACTTGGATTCCAAGGTTGCTTGTGACTAAAGTTGGACGAGTACTGGGAAAAATCGTTGAGCCTTATTTAGAGATATTCGAACGTTTTATTCCACCGATAGCAGGAATTTCCTTTGCTCCTGTTGTGGCTTTATTAGTAATTTATTTTGTAAATAACTATGTCCTTTATTGGATAGCAAATATAATTAGGTACATACTTATTAGGTAAAATGGAAAAAAGACAAGCTAGTAGTTTTTATCAACATTTTGATGAAAGTGAAAGACCGACGGTAGATTACTTCGTCGGTCTTTTTAATAGATTTTTATTTAAAAGCGAACCAATACTTACAGATTTCTTGAATCCAAGACAGCAGTATATATTTAAAGAAATTGTGGGTGGCTATGCACAATTGTATAGTTTTGGCGGCTTTGCAAACGCAGAAAAAAAGCGAATGTTTCTATGTGATTGGGATCAAGGATATGATCCTGATATGTTTAAAATTACACTTTTTGAAATTGATTATCCGCAAAAATGGTCGGATCTTACACATAGTCAAATCTTGGGTGTTTTAACGCATTTAGGTATTGAACTAGACACTTTTGGTGATATTATCAATGACGAAAATGAAAATTGGCAGTTCTTTGTTAAGAGTGAACTAAAAGATTATTTTGTTGAACAAATTGATCGAATTGGTAGAACAAAAGTAAAATTGCATGAGGTGCCTTTATCTAGTGTTTTAGTGCAAGAAGATGATAGTATAGAAACGAGTGCGGTCGCAATATCGCTTCGGCTCGACGCTGTCATTAGCGCGATTACCAATTTAAGCAGAAGCCAAGTTAAGAAGATTATTGAAGACGGAGAAGTGAAATTAAATTGGCATCTTGTAACGCAATCTAATATAATTGTTTCTGTACAGGATATGCTTAGTATTCGCCATTATGGTAGATATGAAATTATTAATCTTACCACTACGAAGAAAGGTAAGAAACGACTTGAAATAAAGGTATGGCAGGCAAAGAAAAGGTGATAATATGACATTAACGCCAATGGATATTCATAATAAGGAGTTTAGTACCAAGCTTCGTGGATATGATTCCAAGCAGGTAGATAGTTTTTTAGATCGAATTGTTGATGCATATGGGGATGCACTTGATCAAATTGTTGATTTAAAAAATGAAAATGTTGAATTAAAGAAAAAAGTTGATAAGTTTGAAAAAGTAAAAGATTCAATTAATGAATCTTTAATTTCAGCACAAGAAAATGCTGAAGAAATTAAGAAAAGAACAAATAAAGAAGCTAAAGAAATCATCCAGAAGGCTAATCAAGATGCCGATGATATACTTAAAAAGGCACAGGAGGATGGCGATAAAAAGAAAGCAGAGCTCCAAAGTCAGTATGATACTTTGAATCATGATTATGATTTACTCAAAGCAAAAGTTGAAGACTTTAGAGAAGCTATCCAAGGTATGTTAAAAGATCAGATAAAAGAATTAAGTGATTCTGATTGGCAATACTACCTTGATAAGTATTATGGTCGCTCCCGTCTTTATCCAGCAGATGGATCTCAACCTTTAGAAGATGCACCAATTCCTGATGGGCCAATGGATGACAATGTTCAATCAACTGAAGAAAATGTAGTGGCATCTAATCCAGAGGTTGACAATAATGCTGTAAATGAAGTAAACTCTGTTCAAGAAAAGGAAGATAATACAGAAGTTTTAGCTGGAGATAGTCCAGTTAAAGAGACTATGCATGCGACAGAAGAGAATACTGAACGTCGTGATGGCCCAGTGATTATTTTCCCAGATGATTTAAAAGATAACTAAAATTTAAGTCGACAGTACCAACAAGTAGACATCTTAGCGAGTTAGTGATGGTGAAAGACTAACATTCGTCGAAAGTTAATCAGCTGCCAATTGACTTAAACGTTTTTCTGTACGATACACAGAAAATAAGTGGAATAGAATATTTTTATTCTATTCAATTTAGGTGGTACCACGAGAAGCTTCGTCCTATTTAGGATGGAGCTTTTTTTGTTAAGAAAGGATTTTTTATGAGAGTCAAAGATACATTAAATTTAGGCAAGACTAAATTTAAAATGCGCGGTAATCTTCCAGTACGTGAAGCTCAATGGCAAAAAGAGTGGGAAGAAAATAAATTATATGAACAAAGATTAAAGCTTAACGAAGGTAAACCTCGTTTTGACCTTCACGATGGCCCTCCATTCGCTAATGGTAATATTCATATGGGACACTCTCTAAACAAGATTTCCAAGGATATTATCGTTCGCTTTAAGAATATGAATGGTTACTATGCTCCTTATGTTCCTGGTTGGGATACTCATGGACTTCCAGTTGAGCAACAATTAGCTAAAAAGGGCGTTGATCGTAAAACTATGGATCGTGCAAAGTATAGAGAGCTTTGCCGTCAATTTGCCGAAGAACAAGTTCAAAAGCAAATGGCAGATTTTAAACGCCTTGGCGTAATGGCAGATTGGGATCACCCATACATCACATTGCAACCTAAATTTGAAGCTGAAGAAATTAGAGTCTTTGGTGAAATGTTCAAAAAAGGTTACATCTACAAGGGTAAAAAACCTGTTTACTGGTCATGGTCAAGTGAATCAACTTTGGCTGAAGCAGAAGTTGAGTACCATGATATCAAGTCACCAAGAATTTATGTTGCTTTTCCAATTGAAGATGGAAAGGGAATTTTAGATTCTGATACTTCTTTAGTAATTTGGACTACTACTCCTTGGACTATTCCAAGTAATGTCGGAATTACGGTAAATCCAAAATTCGATTACTCAGTTGTTGAAGTTAACGGTAAAAAGTACGTAATTGGTGCTGACCGACTTTCAGCAGTTGCTGAAGATTTAGGTTGGGAAGACTATAAGGTTCTTAAGACCTTAAAGGGTACTGATTTTGATCGTATGACTTACAAGCATCCTCTTTATGGTAAAACTGGCTTAGGCGAATATGGTCTAGTTATGAATGATACTTACGTTACTGATGATGACGGTACTGGTTTAGTTCACAACGCTACTGGTTTTGGTGAAGATGACTACAATGTTGGGCGTCGTTATGGTTTACCAGTATTTGGCCCAATGGATGCGCAAGGTAGATTCACTAAGGAAGTTCCAGATCCAGACCTAGTTGGTATGTTCTACGACGATGCTAACAAAATTGTTGCCGATAAGCTTGAAAAGGCTGGAGCACTCTTAAAACTTAGTTTCTTTACTCACTCATATCCACATGACTGGCGTACTAAGAAACCTGTTATCTACCGTGCAACTACTCAATGGTTTGCTTCAATTGATAAATTTAGAGATCAAATTTTAGCAGAAATTGAAAAAGCTGACTTTATTCCTTCTTGGGGTAAAACTCGTCTTTACAACATGATCAAAGATCGTGGTGATTGGGTAATTTCTCGTCAACGTGCATGGGGGGTTCCACTTCCAATTTTCTATGCAGAAGATGATACTCCAATTGTTACTCCAGAAACAATTGAACACGTTGCTAAGATCTTTGAAAAGGAAGGTTCTAACGCTTGGTACACTCACACTGCAGAAGAATTACTTCCTGAAGGATTTAAGTCAGAACACTCACCAAACGGTAAGTTTAGAAAAGAAACTGATATCTTAGATGTTTGGTTTGACTCAGGCTCATCCTGGGCTGGTGTAATGCAAGAAAGAGACGGTTTGGGCTTCCCAGCAGACTTATACCTTGAAGGTAGCGATCAATATCGTGGTTGGTTTAACTCAAGTTTAATTACTTCAGTTGCCGTAACTGGAAAAGCACCTTATAAGCAAGTTTTATCACAAGGATTTGTGTTAGACGATAAGGGACATAAAATGTCTAAGTCATTAGGTAATGTAATTTCACCTAATGATGTAATCAAGCAAATGGGTGCGGAAATTATTCGTTTGTGGGTTGCAGGAGCAGATACTACTTCTGACGTTGCAGTTTCTCAAGATATCTTACGTCAATCTGCTGAAAGTTACCGTAAGATTAGAAATACTATGCGCTTTATGCTTGCAAACACTTCTGATTTTGATCCTAAGCAAAATTCAATTGCTTACCCAGATATGTCTGGTGTTGATCAATACATGGAAATCAAGTTGAATCACTTGATTGAAGAAGCTATTGAAGCATACAATAAGTTTGATTTTAATAGTGTTTATAAGAAGGTATTCAGCTTTATTTCTAATGACTTATCAGCATTTTACTTAGATTTTGCCAAGGATATTCTTTACATTGATCCAGAAAATAGTGAAACTCGTCGTTCAATGCAAACTGTAATTTACGACGTATTAGTGAAGTTAACTAAGTTGATGACACCAATTTTGCCACATACTATGGAAGAAGTTTGGGGCTACTTAAAGGAACCAGAAGACTACGTTCAACTTGCTAACATGCCAGAAGTAGAACATTTTGCTAATGAAGATGAAGTTTTAGCAGACTGGAACGACTTCATGAAGGTTCGCTCAGATGTTTTGAAGGCACTTGAAGAAGCACGTAGTGCCAAGGTAATTGGTAAGTCATTTGAAGCACACGTTACTCTTTATCCAACTGAAGAAACTAAGGCACTTCTTGATAAATTAAATGCAAATATCAGACAAATCTTGATTGTTTCTGATTTAACTATCAGTGATGAACAAGCTCCTGAAAATGTTGAGAAGTTGCCAACTGCTTCAATTGTAGTAGAACACGCTGCTGGTGAGGTTTGTCCAAGATGTCGTCGTACTACAACCGATGTTGGTAGTGACACACGCTTCCCAGAATTGTGTGCACGTTGTGCAGCTATTGTTGCTGAAAACTTTCCTGAAGCAGAAAAAGAAGGCTTAGAAAAATAATGCGTAAAGGTACTGTTAAACAATTCGATTCAAATTCTGCGTATGGATTTATTGAGGATGATCTAACTCATTCATCCTACTTTGTTTTTTATAAGTCAATCAAAGAAGAAGGCTATAAAAAACTTGATGTAGGTCAAAGAGTTCGTTATCAATTAGCGCAAGGAAAAAAAGGTCTACAATGTATCAATGTTTATGTTGATCATGACTAAAAGGAGAAATTAAGTGAATCTGAGAGAAACTGAAATCTCGAATAAGCCCATTTTTGAAGGTAGGCTTATCGACTTAAATGTCGAGACTATTAGTCTACCTAATGGAAAAACAGCTACTCGTGAGATAGTTAAACACCCGGATGCTAGTGCAGCAATTGCTATCAATGATGACAAAAAGATGTTGCTTGTAAAGCAGTGGCGTGAGCCTATCAAACAATTAACTTTGGAGATTCCGGCAGGTTTAATTGATGAGACAGATGCATCCCCTCTTGATGCGATGAAAAGAGAGCTGAATGAAGAGGGCGGCTATAAGGCAGAATATTGGGAAAAAGTAAGTGAGTTTTACACGTCTGTAGGTTTTTGCGATGAAAAAATTCATTTATTCTATTGCGATACTTTGTCGAAGATTGAAAATAAGCGTCCTCTTGATGAAGATGAATTTTTAACCCAAGAATGGTACAGTCTCCCTGAATTGAAGCAGTTAATTGCTTCTGGAAAAATTATGGATGCCAAGACTGTAATGGCGATTACATTTTGGGAAAATATGATTTTAACAGGAAACCAAAGCAATGACTGAAAAACGAGCAGATTATCGTAAGAAGCAACGACAAGAAAAAGTTAAAAATATTTTTGATAAATTTAAACGTAAAAAAAAGAATGATCAGTCACTTGATGTAGTAGATCAAAATACAGAAACTAAAGGTCATTCAGAATTTGAACCACGAGAAAATTCTTCTCTTGAAGAAGAGCGTGAAAATAAAATTAGTCGTTTAAAGAAACGGTTGAATTATGCAATTTTAATTGTTGTCGTTTTGCTAGTTATAATTTTGTTCGCTTTATTTAAACTTTAAATTTAGAGGTAAAAAATGAAAATTGCAATTATTGTCCCAATGGAAGAAGAAGCTAAGTTCTATAAAAAGCACTTCAAATCTGAAACTAAAGAAACCTTTGGTACAACTGAATTTGATCATTTTTCAGTAAATGGAAATGACATTTACTTGGGGCTGAGTGGAATTGGTAAAGTTAACGCGGCTATGAACTTGTCTAGTTTATTAACTAAAGAAAAGATTGATGTAATTTTTATGACTGGTTCTGCTGGTTCATTACAAGAAGATGTTAAAAGGAAAGATCTAATTTTACCTAATAAATTTATGTATTATGACGCTCATAATACTAGTGCTGGTAATTATGTTGAAGGTCAAATTCCACAGGAACCTGCAGGATACACATTAGATAATGTATTTCGTACCAAATTTGCATCATATTTAAAAGATCAAAATATACCTTTTAAAGAAGGGTTAATTGTAACTGGTGATAGCTTTGTAGCTTCTGAAAACCAAAAGGATGAGATTAAAAAGAATTTCTCTGATGCGCTTGGAGTAGAAATGGAAGGTGCGGCATTTGCGCAAGTTGCAAGACACTTTAATACTCCGCTAGTCGCAATTCGTGCTATTTCAGACAATGGTGACGCTAATGCTGACAACGACTTTGACAAGTTTGTTAAAGAAGTTGGAGCTAAGGCTGCCAGTGTAATTTCATCTTATCTTGAAGAGACAGTTTTAGATTAAGATATGATAGACTAAGTTCATCTGAACTTAGTCTATTTTTTATGTTAAAATATAATAGCCACTTCCAAAATGTAAGAAAGATAAAGAGGTATATGTATAACATGACTAGAAAAAATATATACTTGGATAATGCGGCAACTACGCCAATGGATCCAAAAGTTATTGAAAAAATTAGTAGTGAGATGACCAATGATTTTGGGAATGCTTCTAGTCAACATGCATTTGGACGTCAAGCACGTCAGGTAGTTGAAACAGCTCGCCACCAATTAGCAGAAACGATTAATGCTCAAGATAAGGAGATTATTTTTACTAGTGGTGGATCTGAAAGCAACAATAATGCTATTTTCGGAACAGCGCGTGCTAGAAAAGATATTGGAAAGAAAATTATTACGACCAAGATTGAACATCCTTCTGTTTTGAATCCAATGAAACGCTTAGCCAAAGAAGGATATGAAATTGTATATCTTGATGTAGATGAGACTGGTCACATTAACTTGGATGACTTAAAGAAAGAATTAACACCAGATACAATCTTAGTTTCAATAATGGCAGTTAATAATGAAGTTGGCTCAATTATGCCTCTAAAGGAAATAGGAGAATTAGTAAAAGATTCCAATGCCTATTTCCATGTTGATGATGTGCAAGGTTTTGGGAATATTGAAATTGATGTTAAAGAAATGAACATCGATTTATTATCAACTTCTGCTCATAAAGTTAATGGTCCAAAATTTTTAGGTTTTCTTTATGAAAAAGATGGCTTAAAAGTAAGCGACTTGCTTTTAGGAGGAGAACAAGAGTTAAAACGTCGACCAGGTACTGAAAATGTTCCAGGAATTGCAGGCTTTGGCGTAGCTGCTCAAGAATTAAACGAGATGGATAAGAAGCAGCTTCAAGAAAAATACAAAAACTTCCAGAAGATAATTTTAACTGCACTTGATCAAAATAATATTGATTATGAGATTAATGGCTCACTTGAAGGAGCAGTCTCTCACCATGTTTTAAACTTATGGCTCAAGGGTGTAGGGACATATTCTGCCTTAACTAATTTAGACTTAAATGGATATGCGGTTTCTGGTGGTTCTGCATGTACTGCCGGTTCTCTTACACCTTCTCACGTCTTAGAAGCAATGTACGGCGAAGATTCTCCTCGAATTGCAGAATCTATTCGAATCAGTTTTGGTCGTTTTAACACAGAAGATGAAGTTAAGAGCTTTGCTGAAAATCTAGTTAAGATGTGTCAGCGATTAAGTAAGTAATTAACAAGTTCTAACCAGCTTTTGGCTAGAACTTGTTTTAATGTATAATGATTATTGAAAATCATATACTTGACACTTACAAAAAATAAGATAATAATATTGAGAGTGATATTTTTATGGCAAATACAGTAATTATTAATGGCGATAACCGTAAATTTACGATTAATCCAGAAATTAAGCGTTATGCTTTAATTGATGCAGGTTTTACAAAGACAAAGCGTGGAAATTTCATGTACAAGCATCCCTTGTATAATGAGTCTCCTTACAATGCTACCTGTCAATTGAAGTTGACAATTAATGAAGATTTAGATCATTTAACAATGGTAGTCACTGATACTAATGGCTTGCAAAAGGTTAATATTTTTAAGAATAAACAATTGGCACCCATGGTTGAACTGCTTGACTTCATTTTAAAGGATCTTGAAGATCGTCAGATTATTGCACCTTGCTAAAAGGAGAAAAAGATAAAATGGTAGATAACAGCAAAATTAGAGTCGTTGTTGGTATGAGTGGTGGAGTTGATTCTTCAGTTTCTGCACTTTTACTCAAACAACAAGGCTTTGATGTTGTCGGCGTCTTCATGAAGAATTGGGATGATACTGATGATTCCGGAGTTTGTACGGCAACTGAAGATTACGAAGATGTAAAAAAAGTTGCAGATGAAATCGGCATTCCTTACTATTCTATTAACTTTGAAAAGGATTACTGGGAGAGAGTATTTGAGTATTTCTTAAATGAATACAAAAAAGGCAGAACTCCAAATCCAGATGTAATGTGCAATAAAGAAATAAAATTTAAGTCATTTTTAGACTTTGCAATGGATCTGGATGCAGATTATATTGCAATGGGTCACTATGCCGCAACGAAAGTTGATGAAAATGGCGTTGTGCATATGATGCGTCCAAAGGATGGTAATAAGGACCAGACTTATTTCTTAAGTCAACTTTCACAAGATCAATTGAAAAAGGTAATCTTTCCACTTGCTAATTTAACTAAGCCACAAGTGCGTGAAATTGCCATTGCTGCCGGTCTTGCAACTGCTAAGAAGAAAGATTCAACTGGAATTTGTTTCATTGGTGAACGTAACTTTAGAAAGTTCTTGAGTGAGTTTTTACCAGCTCAATCAGGAAAGATGATTACTCCTGATGGTAAAGTAGTAGGTGAGCATGCTGGTTTGATGTACTATACTATTGGTCAAAGATCTGGTCTTGGTTTGGGTTCAACCAAAGAATCAACAGATCCTTGGTTTGTAGTAGGTAAGGACTTAAAGAAGAACGAATTAATTGTTGAGCAAGGATACGATAGCAAGCTTTTATATGCTACTAGCTTAGATGCAAGTGGTGTTTCATTCTTCACTGGTCAGCCAGATCATGATGTTGATTTGAAGTGTACTGCTAAGTTTAGATACCGTCAACCAGATGTTGGTGTTACTATGCATTATCATGCAAAGGATAACACAGTTCATGTTGAATTCGACGAGCCAGCACGTGCCGTTACTCCAGGACAGGCAATCGTTTTCTATAATGGTGAAGAATGCCTAGGTGGAGCTACGATTGATCGTGCATATCAAAATGAAAAGCAATTACAATTAGTATAGTTTAAGAGAAGTCGCTTTGAGGCTTCTTTTTTATTTTTATAAACTGTTATTTTCTCCCTTTAAAACTTATAATAGTAATAAAAGTGGAGGGATAAGCAAATTATGCAATTATATTTTGTAAGACATGGAAAAACAAAATGGAACTTAGAAGGGCGCTATCAAGGTGGTAGTGGTAATTCACCTCTTTTGCCTGAAAGTTATGAAGATATTAAGAAATTAGCTGAATATCTAAAAGGAACAAAGTTTAGAGCCTTTTATTCTAGTCCCTTACAACGTGCATTAACAACTGCTGTGATGCTTAGAAATGATATGGGAATTACTGTACCAGTCGTTGTTGACGACCGTTTAAAGGAGTTTAATTTAGGAGATCTGGAAGGAATGAAGTTTGTTGATGCTGAAAGTCAATATCCAGATCAAATAAAAGCATTTCGTTATTTTCCTGATCGTTATGACCCATCAACTTTCCATGGTGAAAATTTTGACCATATGATAGAACGTGGAAAGAAATTGATTGCTGATATTGTAAAAAGATATCCTAACAAGGATGATAAAGTATTATTAGTAAGTCATGGAGCTGCTCTGTGTGCCTTAATTAGAACTTTAGAGGGTTATGATATTGCCGATATTAGAAAGCGTGGCGGTTTAACTAATACCAGCCTTACCATTCTGGATACTGAAAATCACGGGAAGACTTTCAATGAAGTAGCATGGAATGAAACTAGCTACTTAGATCGAAAGATTACTAGTAGGGATACAATTTAAAATGGATAAAAAAATAGCCAACTTATATGATGCTGGCAAGGTTGATGATGCCATACACTTATTAATCGAAAAAATAAATGATAGTCCTAAAAATATTGAAAATTATCTACAACTATCAACTTATTTAATTGAACAAAATGCTGCTGATCAGGCTTTAGAATTATTAGAAAAAGCTCGTGGTCTTGTTGATCAACCCGAGGCTTTAACTTATAACATTGCTGTTTGCTATTATATGCAGGGAGAATTTGCTAAATCGCTAGCTTTGCTTAATTCGATTCCTGATGATGAAGAGACCATGTATCAAAAAGCTTTGATTTTTATGAAGTTAGGTCAATATCAAAAGGCTCTGGCTTATGCCTTAACTTTAAAAAATCAAGATGAGAGAACGTTAGAGCTGCTTGGTGATATTTGGCTTAGCTTAGGTGATCTAAAATCTGCTAATCAAACTTATAGTCAAATTATAAAAGACCAAAGGAACGCAAAAGTTAACTTTTTGCTAGGCTTAACTTTATTTGATACTAATCCTGATAAGGCAGAGAGTTACTTTAAATTATCAAAAGAGCAGGATCCTAAATATTTTGCACAAGCACAGAAGCAATACAATGCTGTAGCAAAATTGATTAGAGGTAAAAATGGCAGAAACTAGTTTTACTGGACGAATTAATGGAATTGTTTTTGAAAATAATCAGGATCTTTTCAAAATTGTTGATGTAGACCTGATTAGTAAATTACCGGATTATGATCGTGAAAATATCCGTGTAACTGGAAATTTTGGTGATATTCAGATTGGATCGACATATAAGTTTGTCGGTCAAATTGTGGTGCATGAAAAATTCGGTAAACAATTTCGTATTAGTTCATATGAACCAGTTTTACCACATGAAGAGGGAAGTCTGGCAAAGTATCTAAGTTCTGATAAATTTCCTGGAATTGGTAAAAAGGCTGCTGAGAAAATTATTGATAGTCTGGGCACGAATGCCTTAGACTTAATTAAGTCTAATCCGACTGAAATTGAGAATCTTGATTTAACGCAAAAACAAAAAGACAGTTTATTGTCTGGCATTAATCAAATGGATTCTTTTTCAGAAATTGTTATTAAGCTAGCCAAATATGGAATTAACAAAAAAATTGCAGGTAATATTTATAAAGCCTATCATGGAGATTCCCTAAAAAAACTTGAAGCAGATCCTTATCAAGCGGTTGGTGAAATTAGAGGTTTCGGTTTTAAGACAGCAGATAATATTGGTCAAGCACTTGGAATTGAATTAAATGATCCAAGAAGAGTTAGGGGCGCAATTTTAAGTATTTTGCAGACTGCTTTAAGTACATTAGGAGATACTTATGTAGCACTCGAGGACTTATTAACTCAAGCATATGAATTGATTCAGGCAAGTTCTTATGATGATTTAGCAAATAGCGTGAATGAACTTCAGCGACAAGGCAAAGTAGTTGTCTCAGGCGATAAGGCAGCCTTACAAGGAATTTTTCAAACTGAACTTGATATTGCCAATGAATTAAAGCGTCTAGTCAAAAATCAGGTGGAAAAAGAAGAGTTCAGCGATAAAAAAATTGAGCAGGCAATTAATCACGCTGAAGAAGAGCTTGAGATTAAGTATGACGAAACTCAAAAGACTGCGATTAAAAATGCTTTAAATAATCCAATTTCAATTCTTACTGGTGGACCGGGTACTGGTAAAACAACAATTATCAATGGAATTTTGATGTGCTTAAAGGAACTTGCTGAGATTCCAAGTGGAGCTTTATATAGTGAAGATCCACCATTTTTATTAGCGGCACCAACTGGTCGAGCAGCTAAGAGAATGAGTGAAATTACTGATATTTCTGCTAAAACTATTCACCGTTTGTTAGGACTAGGTATTGGAGAAAACGATGCAACCGATGTTAATGAATTAAATGGTGAAATTTTAATCATTGACGAGATGTCAATGGTTGATATGTTTTTGTTTAAGCAGTTGCTATCGGGTATTAATTCAACAAAAAGAATTGTTTTTGTTGGGGACCAAGACCAGCTACCTTCGGTTGGAGCAGGAAATATTTTTAGTGACCTGATTAGATCAGAAGCTTTTCCAACTACTAGATTGCAGGTAATTCATAGACAGGGAGAAGACTCGTCAATTATCAAGCTAGCTCATGCAATTAATGAGGAAGATGCTGAACAGATAATTTTTAATAAAACTAAAAACTATTCTTTTATTCCGTGTCAACCAAGTTTAGTTGGAGATGCAATTGATCAGATTGTTAATTTGGCTATTAAGCGTGGGTTTAAAAAGGACGATGTTCAAGTCCTGGGAGCTATGTATAATGGTCAAGGCGGAATTACCCACTTGAATGATATCTTGCAAGACGTGATGAATCCGATGTCTTCTAAAACCAAGGTAATTGAAGCGCATAATGAAAGTTTTAGAATTGGTGATCGGATATTACAATTGCAAAATAATCCCGAAAAGGATATTTATAACGGCCAGATTGGCAAAATTATTGGACTTAATCCTGACGATAAGGCGAAGATATTGATTGCTGATTTTGATGGTCGAGAAATAGAATTTAACGTTAAAGATTTAAATGACATTACTCGTGCTTATGCCATTACGATTCATAAATCACAGGGATCAGAATTTCCTTTAGTTATTTTGAATCTTACTATGCAGAATTATATGATGTTGAGACGTAATTTACTCTACACGGCGATTACTCGTGCTGAGAAAAATCTGGTTATGGTAGGAGAAAAGAAGGCCTACATTATGGCCTTACGTACCCCAGGCAATGACCGTAAAACAGATTTAGCTTCTAAAATCAGGCATGAACTAGGACTAAAAGAAGTTGTTAAGCATGATTCTAAGGTAAATACTGAACCAGAGCAGGTTCAAACTGAAGTTAAGGAAAAAACTAATGAACCTAAAAATTATATCTTAACTCCGGATTTAATATATTCTGGTAAAATTGATCCAATGATTGGAATGGAAGATATAGAATTAAAAGCAAGGGACTAGCAAAAAAGCCAACTCATTTTGAGTTGGCTTTTATATTTACCTTAAAAGATTAAAGTGATCAACTTTAAATTTTAAATGGAATTTTCTATTATTCAATTCCTCTCCATCAAGCTGACCATATTCTGATTGATAAGTTTTAACTTCGATTTCAGAAGCTTCAAAATAATGAAACTGATTGCTATTCATATGTGATCCATTAATTAAAAGCTTAGAGAAGAGATACAAAAATTTAAATATGTTAGGCTTTTCAACAATTGCAATGTCCAATTTTCGATTATGAATATTAGCAATTGGTAAAATTGGAACACCACCACCAAAATAGGGATGGTTAGTTGTAGTAACTAGGTATGCGTGATCATAAGAATAAGTATGATTATTGGCTGAAATCTTGACCCTAAAATTATCTTGTCCTTTGAGTGCTTGAGCAATATTTATTCCGTAAGTTAAGTTTCCACGATTTATCTTATTAAACTTAGTTTTGAGCTTTGAGTGATTGGTTTTGTTAACTACATATGCATCAAAGCCAATTCCTAAATTATTAACAAAATATTTTTCTTCGCCTGTAATTAAGTCCTGATACCTACCGCAATCGACTTTTGTAACTGTTGGGTGATTTTTTAGATGCTTGATAAATTTTAAAGGATCATCTTGAAGCTTAGCTGCTCTAGCAAAATCATTTCCAGTACCTGCTGGAAAATAGGCTAGGGGAGTATCAGGATAAAGTGAATTTTTTATGCCATTCAGGGCTTGGTTTAAAGAACCATCGCCCCCAATGACAACAATACATTCGTGATTATTCTGGATGTCATTAGCTGTCTTAGTCGCAATTGGAACCAGTTGTCCAGGATAAGTAGAAATTTGAACGTCATATACTACTTTTTCATCTTTTAAAATAGTTTCAATTTCTTTCAAGGCTTTTTCGCCTTTATTACTTCCAGATTTTAGATTTACAAGTAAATGAATTTTTTTCATTATTAATAGCCTAACTTATATAAAAATAAGCCCCGGATGGGGCTTATCTTATTTCTTTTCAATTAGCATTGGCAAAATCATTGGTCTTCTTTCAGTCTTCGAATATAAGAAATCTTGAAGATTCTCAATAATTGCTTTTCTAATCTCATTTTCTTTTGGTTGTGGGTCTTTAGCCATTTCTGTCTTAAGAATATGGTAGACATGCTTTTGTGCTTGACTGATTAATTCAGTTGATTCACGCATGTAAACAAAACCACGACTCAAAATATCTGGTCCAGCTAGAACACGTTGGTGTTTATAGTCAACAGTTGCTACTACGACTACAAGACCTTCTTCAGCTAAAATTTGACGATCACGAACAACAATATTACCAACATCATCGCTACCAGAAGTGTCAACGAAGACATCTGGAATATTAATGTGACCAGCGATTCTTGATGAATCCTTAGTTAAAGCAAGAACATCACCATTTTTCAGAACGAAAGTGTGATCTTTTGCCATTCCAGTAGATTGAGCAGTTTCAGTATGAACGACCTGCATTCTATATTCACCGTGAACAGGAATGAAGTATTCAGGTTTTGTTAGCTCAATCATCATCTTTTGTTCTTCTTGACCAGCATGTCCAGAAGTGTGGACGTTATGAATCTTACCATGAACAACATTAGCACCAGCTTCAGTTAATTTATTAATTAAATGGTTAACACTAGTGGTGTTTCCTGGAATAGGATTAGATGAAAAGATTACTGTATCGCCTGGCTGCAATGAAATTTGACGGTGAGTTCCATCTGCAATTCTTGAAAGAGCAGCAAGGGGTTCACCTTGGGAACCAGTACATAGAATCATTGCTTTTTCAGGTGGAGTATGGTTAATTTCATTAGCATCGACTAAAGTTCCTTCAGGAATATCTAAGTAGCCGAGATCAATACCATTTTGAACTCCGTTTTCCATTGAGCGACCAAAGATTGCAACTTTTCTTCCAGTGTCGACAGCTGCTTTGATAGCAGTTGATACACGATAAAGGTTAGAAGCAAAGGTTGCAAAAATAATTCTGCCTTTAATTCCAGTAATGATATCGTGTAAGGAATGAGCAACAAATCTTTCTGACTTTGTAAAAGTTGGAACTTCAGCATTAGTTGAATCAGATAAGAGGGCAAGTACGCCTTCTTGACCTAATTTAGCCATCTTTTGGAAGTCAGGAGCAGGTTGGTTCATTACTGGAGTTAAGTCAAATTTGAAATCTCCTGTAAATACTACTGCACCTTCTGGAGTATGAACTGCAATTCCTAAAGTATCGGGAATTGAGTGGGTTGTTCTAAAGAAGCTAACAGAAAGCTTATCAAACTTCAAAACAGTATCTTCATGCTCTTCATGAAGTTCACTAGAATTTAAAATCCCATGTTCATCAAGTTTCCCGCGGATTAAAGCGAGAGCAAATGGTGTTGCATAAACTGGGATTTCAGGAATCTTCTTTAAAAGGTAAGGGATTCCACCAATGTGGTCTTCATGTCCGTGAGTGACAACTAATGCTTTGATTTTCTTTCTATTCTTAATTAGGTAAGAATAGTCTGAGATAACATAATTAATTCCCATCATATCGTCTTCTGGGAATTTGATACCGCAGTCCATGATGATGATCTCATCTTGGTACTCAACGCAGTACATATTACGGCCGATTTCGCCTAGACCCCCTATAGCGAAAACGCCGACTTCGTTATTCTTTAATTTCAAGGTCGTTATTTATCTTCAGATTTGAAAGTTGTCAGCTTAAAATCTGGACTTTGCTTTTCATAAGCAAGTGAGTTTCCAGTTAATTCTTGGATGAGTTCAATGTTGTAGGGGGTATTATCCTCAACCATAGTTCTTGCTGCAACTACATTATCTGCTTCTAAAAAAAGAGTTTTAGTAGTTTCTCTTCTTGGATTAACGATCTGGTCTTTTTGGTATAAAACTTTGTAGATCATTTCTTATAATCTCCTTATATTTAAAACGTTCAAAAAAACTTCTGCGCAAAACCGCAGAAATTCATAGCTATTAAAATTTTATCATAAACTTACTTTTAAGTATACCAATTTACTTCATATATAGCATGGAAAAAGGCGATAGAACATCGTGTCCTAACGCCTAGTTTAAAAATTCAAAAGCTAGTTTTTAAGAAATAACAATGGTATCTTCGGCTAAATCAAAAGGATTTTGCTTATTGATGCGGTCATAGAATAGGTGACCGTTTAAGTGGTCAATTTCATGAGAAGCAACAATTGCTGGATAATCCTTTAAACGGATTGTTTTTTCTTCGCCATCAACTGTGTAGTAGCGAATTTTCAACTTATCAGGACGAGGAACGTAGCCTTCAATATCTTTATCGACACTTAAGCAACCTTCTCCTTCTGCAAGACAAGCCTTTCTAACTGATTCAGAAAGAATCTTAGGATTAACGAATACTTCTTTGAAGATAATTTCACCTTTGTCATTTGGAACTAAAAGAGCAGCCATTTGGATGCTTTTACCAACTTGAGGAGCAGCTAAACCGACACCTGCTCTTAATTGATGCTTTTCAGCAATTTTAGGGTCTTGAGAGTTAATTAAATATTGCATCATTTCATCAGCTAGTTCCTTGTATTCATCAGCTAATGGGAAGGTTAAAGGCTTAGCAACTTGTCTTAGGACAGGGTTGCCATCGCGCGTAATATCATGCATTAAAATCAAAATAGATATCTCCTTAATTTTTAAATTTGCTATGAATATGATAACAATTGAAAGAAAAGACGGCAATAATCGAAGTTTTTGGTATAATATTTTTGTTAAAAATAAACAGTTCACAGCTTGTACTTCCGTTGACGGCATTATATTTTTAGAGTAGAATTGTAAAACGAAACTATAGAGATATAAAGCTTCAATAACTGCATTATTATTTTGCATAAGAGAGCTGTGACTGGAGTCACAGTTTTTTTATGAAGTTCGGGGAGGAATTTCTTTTGCAAAGAAGAGACGATATTAGAAATATTGCCATTATCGCACACGTTGACCATGGTAAGACTACTTTGGTTAACCAATTATTAAAACAATCAGATACATTGCCAGAGCACATGAACCTAGAAGACCGTGCAATGGACTCCAATGCTATTGAACGTGAACGTGGTATTACTATCTTATCTAAGAATACTGCTGTTAAGTACGGTGATACTACAATCAACATTTTGGATACGCCAGGACACGCTGACTTCGGTGGTGAAGTAGAACGTATCATGCACATGGTTGACGGATGTTTATTGCTTGTTGATGCTTACGAAGGTACTATGCCACAAACTCGTTTTGTGCTTAAGAAGGCCTTAGAAGCTGGTGTTAAGCCAATCGTAGTTATTAACAAGATTGACCGTCCAGGTGCTCGTCCAAAGGAAGTATTAGATGAAGTTCTTGAATTATTTATCGAATTAGGGGCAAGCGATGAACAACTTGATTTCCCAGTTGTTTACGCATCTGCTTTAAATGGTACTTCTTCATATGATTCAGACCCAGCTAAGCAAGAAGAAACAATGGATCCTATTTTTGATACTATTGTTAAGAACATTCCTGCTCCAGTTGATAACTCTGACGAACCTTTACAATTCCAAATCACTATGCTTGATTGGGATGACTATGTAGGTCGTATCGGTGTAGGCCGTATTTACCGCGGAAAAGTTAAAGTTGGTGACAACATCACTGTTATGAAGCGTGATGGTTCAACTCAAAACTTCCGTGTTACTAAATTGTTTGGTTACTTCGGTTTGAAGCGTAACGAAATTCAAGAAGCAAAGGCCGGCGACATTATTGCTATTTCTGGTATTAATGATATTTACGTTGGTGAAACTATTGCTTCTGCAGACAAGCCTGAAGCGTTACCACTTCTTAAGATTGATCCACCAACTCTTCAAATGGATTTCGTTGCAAACGACTCACCATTTGCAGGTCGTGAAGGTGATCAAGTTACTCCTAAGAAACTTGAAGATCGTTTGATCCGTCAAACTCGTACTGATGTTTCTTTGAAGGTTGAACCAACTGATCAATTAAATGCTTGGACTGTTTCTGGTCGTGGTGAATTGCACTTATCAATTTTGGTTGAAGAACTTCGTCGTGAAGGCTTTGAATTACAACTTTCACGTCCTAAGGTTATTTACCGTGAAATTGATGGTCAAATGTGTGAACCATTTGAAGCAGTTCAAGTTGATACTCCAGATGCATACGTAGGTTCAGTTATCGATTCTCTTTCACAAAGAAAAGGTGAAATGAAGAATATGGAATCTACTGGTAATGGTCAAACTAGACTTGAATTCTTAGTTCCATCACGTGGTTTGATTGGTTACAACAATGAATTCATGTCTCAAACTGCTGGTTACGGAATTATGAACCATACTTTTGATTCATACAAGCCTGTAGTTAAGAACTGGGAACCAGGTCGTCGTAACGGTGCTTTGGTTTCAATTAACCAAGGTCAATCAACTACTTACTCACTTCAATCAGTTGAACAACGTGGTGAATTATTCATCGGTGCTGGTGTTGAAGTTTACGAAGGTATGATTGTTGGTCAATCATCACGTGAACGTGATATTGCTGTTAACGTAACTAAGGGTAAGAACTTAACTAACACCCGTGCAGCAGGTAAGGACCACTCAGCTTCAATTAAGACTCCTAAGACTATGACTTTGGAAGAAGCTATCGAATTCTTGAATGACGATGAATACTGTGAAGTAACTCCAGAAAGCATTCGTTTACGTAAGAAGATCTTAAACACTAACGAAAGAAAAAAGGCAGATAAGAAGCGTAACAAGTAGTTAAATTCTTATTTGATTTTAAAAGTAGCTCAATTTTATTGAGCTACTTTTTTTTATATGTAAAGGTAGTGATATAATAAGAAAGATTATTTAACTAAAGGGGCAGGTATATCGTGCGACAGAAATTAAGATACTTAGACTATAGCATCTTGATCCCATACCTTATTTTGTCAACCATTGGGGTTATCATGGTCTATTCAGCAAGCTCAGATATTTTGTTAGTAAATGGCTTTTCACCTAGTGTATATATGAAAAGGCAAATTATATATTTTATTGCTGCAGTTCTATTCTTTGGAATCCCATGTTTTGCTTTAAAATTAAAAGTATTCAAAAATAGAAAATTTGTTATGTCTTATTTAGGCGTTTCATTTTTAATGCTATTGTTTTTGATTGTTCTTAAAGTAATTAGTCATGGAAAAGCTGCTGTTAACGGAGCAGTTGGTTGGATTAACTTGGGCTTTATCAATATTCAGCCTGTGGAAGTAGCTAAATTATCTTTGGTATTGTATTTAGCATTTGTCCTCTCAAGACGTGATGGAAAGTTTATTCCAGGTCAAATTTGGCATAATTTATTTGGGCCAACGGTTATTTCATTTGCGATGATTGGGCTAGTTATTTTAGAGCCAGATTTTGGTGGATCAGCTATTTTGTTCATGATCGTATTTGTGATGTACAGTGTTTCTGGTATTCCAACTAAGTTAGCCGTTTATTGGCTTATTGGGCTTTTTGTTGGAATTGTTTTACTAATGCTAGTTCTATTAGTTTGGACACCCGGCTTTATTAAAGATTCTTATCAGTTCCAGCGGTTACTAGCTTTTGTTCATCCATTTAAGCTAGAAAAAACTGGTGGTGCTCAGTTAGTTAATTCCTATTATGCAATTCATAATGGTGGTTTATTTGGGGTTGGTTTAGGTAACAGTATGCAAAAGCGGGGTTACTTACCAGAGCCATATACTGACTTTATTTTGTCAATTACTGCTGAAGAATTAGGTGTAATTGGGGCAATTGTTATTATTAGCCTCTTGTTTTTCTTAATGTGGCGTATTATGGAAGTCGGAATCCATGCTGATTCACAATTCAATGCTTTAGTTTGCTTTGGTGTCGTAACCATGATCTTTACTGAAACGCTCTTTAATGTTGGAGCAGTTTTAGGTCTATTGCCAATTACTGGGGTAACCTTGCCATTTATTTCTTATGGTGGGTCCTCAATGATAGTTTTAACTGCTGCTTTAGGTTTAGTCTTAAATATTTCCGCTGCTGAGAAGAAAACATTGATAGAAAGTAGGAGTGTACTTTGAGTTTGGTTTTTAAAGATGAGCCAAATAATAAAATGACTGCGCGCACGCAGCTAATTGTTTGGCTTTATCAAATTAGCGATCAATACAAGTTACGCCGGTTTGGCAATATTATTTATTTTTCGCGTAAGAATAAGTATGTAGTTCTATATGTAAGTTCAGAATATGCATCTAAGGTAATCGCTGAACTAAAAAGTAAGAATTATGTACAGTCAGTAGAGACATCTAAAACTGATGAGCTTGACTTTTCTGCTGAACATGAAGAAGAAATGATGCGTGATTTGAAGGAAAAAGCAGAAAAATTACGAGAAGAAAACGAGGATTTACGGGTTTGAGAATTATTGCAGGAAAATACGCTAAACGTAATTTACACACTTTAAAAAGTAATGCAACACGGCCAACAAGTGATAAGGTAAAGGGTTCTTTGTTTAATTCTTTAGGTCAATTTTTTGATGGCGGTCAAGTGCTTGACCTCTACGCAGGAAGTGGAGCTTTAGGAATTGAAGCTGTTTCTCGTGGCTATGATAGTGCAGTTTTAGTTGATATTAGTGGACAAGCCTGCCAAGTTATTAGGAAGAATGTCGAGTTAACTAAAGAAGAGGATAGATTTAGAGTTTTAAAATGTAGTGATAATCGTGCAATTAAGATTTTGAATGAGGAAGGGAAAAAATTTGATTTAATCTTTCTTGACCCTCCCTATGCTAAGCAAAAGATTGTTAAGATTATGACTAAATTGCTTGAAAATGATCTATTAAATGCTAATGCGCTTATTGTAGCTGAAACCGATGAGCATGATGAATTACCAGAAGTTCCTGGTTTTGTCATTGTTAAGGATCATCAGTTAGGAAGAACAAAAGTAAAAGTTTATAAGAGGGATTAAAATGACAAAAGCAATTTTTCCTGGAAGCTTTGACCCGATAACCAATGGACATGTTGAAGTTGTCGAAGCAGCAGCGAGAATGTTTGAAAAACTGTATGTGGTGATTATGACTAACACCAGCAAGAGGTATCTTTTTAATGAAAAAGAAAGACTAGACTTAGCTAGAAAAGTTTTCGAAAATGATGACAATGTTGAAGTAATTGCTCGTCCCGCAGAATTAACCGTTGAAGTAGCGCATGAGCTTGATGCAGGAGCTATTGTTCGCGGCTTGAGAAATACGGCCGATTTTAATTATGAACGTGATATTGCTGGAATTAACAAGACATTAGATCCAAACTTAAATACAGTTTTATTATTTACCCGTCCCGAAGATAGTTTTATTTCCTCAAGCATGATTAAAGAAACTGTATTTTTTGGCGGAGATGTTTCAACTTTAGTTCCAAATCCAGTTGCAGTTGCTTTGGAAGAAAAATTGAGGAATCAAAACAATGAAGAAAAATAAAAAGATAAAATTTTGGCTGCTTGGAATAGCAGCATTTTTAATAGCAGTCGTCTTTTGTTTGTGGCCTACTCAATACTATATTGAAGCTCCAGGTGAGGCTTTTCAAATTAGTAAGTATGTCAAAAGCACTAAAAAGGCCAATCCTAATTTTTATCTCGTAACTGTGAGTGAACGACCTGCAGTTATGATTGACTATTTGACTAGTTTCCTGAGGTCGGCGGATAGTCGTTATTCAAAAGCCGAATTAATGGGAACGTCAAGTAGTGCTGAATATAATCAAATGCAGCAGTATTACATGGAAACTAGTCAGAATAATGCGATTTATTATGCTGCAAAAAAAGCAAATGTCCCTCATCGACAAGAATTTTTAGGCGTTTATGTGATGGAAATTATGAAGAATTCAACTTTTAAAAATAAACTAAAAGTTGGAGACGTCCTAGTTAGCGTAAACGGTCAAAAATTTAAGTCTAGTCAAGATCTGATTAAGTATGTTTCTTCTCTAAAAGACAAAAAGGTGAAGGTAGAAGTTATTAGAGAAAATAAGCATTTAACTTTTTCTGGAAAAACTGTAAAACTAGCGGGAACAAAACGTTATGGAATTGGCATTCAGTTAGTAGACCATACTCAAGTAGTGACAAAGCCTGCAGTTAAGATCGACGCTGGCGATATTGGCGGCCCTTCAGCTGGGTTGATGTTTACGCTTGAGTGCTATCAATTATTTACTGGTAAAAATCTTAGTTCTAAGAAGATAGCTGGTACTGGCACAATTGATAATGATGGTAAAGTGGGGATGATTGGCGGCGTTGATAAGAAAGTAATAGCAGCTAGTCGACAAGGAATGAAAGTCTTTTTTGCGCCAACTGACCAACCAGAAGGCGTTAAAAAGAGTGAAACAAACTATGCTGAAGCAGTAAGAACAGCAAAGAAGATTCACACTAAGATGAAAATTGTTCCTGTAGCCCGTTTTGAAGATGCACTAAATTATTTAGAAAAATAAATTGAAAGCAGCAAAAAAATTGCTGCTTTTTTTCGTAATAAATAATGAGGTGATAAAAAATGGATTTTGAAAAAATAAAAGAATTCATAATCAAAAAGAAGTTCATTGTAATTGGAGTTATTGTTTTGGTTTTAGGCGGAGGATATTTCATTCAGAAGAATAATCAGCCAGCGGTCAATAATAACCAAGTTTTAAGCGAAAGGAACAAAACGCAGTCTACAGAATTTTCTAAGAGCGAAACTAAAAGCCCGTCTTCTACATCAAGTTTCAATGGATCGTCTAAACAAAACACGGTAACAGTTGATATTGCAGGAGCCGTTAAACATAGCGGTGTCTACACACTGAAAAATGGAGCACGATTAAATGACTTGCTAAAAATGTGCGGTGGTTTAACTGATAAGGCAGAAACACGTGCTATTAATCGTGCAGCTCTTTTGAAAGATCAAGATCAGATTTATGTCCCGCATGTTGGTGAAAAAGTAGAAAATATTCCAGCAGCAACTAGTTCTAGCAATAGTTCGACTTCATCTGATTCCACTAATTCTAGTTCAGAGCAAGTTCATTTAAATTCGGCAACAGTTCAAGATCTACAAAAATTAAATGGAATTGGACAAAAGAAGGCAGAACAAATCATTGAGTATCGTGATCAAAATGGTGGTTTTAAGCAAATTGAAGACCTAACTAAAGTAACAGGAATTGGTGAAAAGACTTTTGAAAAGCTCAAAGATCAGCTGGCACTTTAGTTTTTATGCAGCAGGGTTTTATTTGTTGCTTAGTTTGGGATGTATTGCGATAACCTTTCTTATCTTGCAAGCCACTAAATTTTCTCAGCTTGCTATCGGAATAATTCTTTTAAGTATATTTTTTTTATTGATACTTTATAAGTTCTCGCAATATAAGCAGTTGATCATATTATTTTTAGGAATAATGATGGCACTGAGTTTTGTTAGTCAAAAAACGAGCAAATTTAAGGCTGGAGAACCAATTTTAATTTATAGCGATCAAATTAAAGTGAGTGATAATTTCTTCTACGGTGAAGGAAAAGCTGGAAAGAACAAAATATTAATTAATGGTAATGCAAATAAGTCGTTTCAAAAATATTTAAACAAATACCATGCTGCATATTTAGTAAATTACAAGGCCAAAACTGAAAATATCATGCCTGCAACTAACCCTGGTGAATTCGATTATCAAAAATATTATCGGAGTAAAAAAATAAGGGAGCGAGTGAAACTTGATAGCTATCAACTTTATCCTAAAGAAATTTCTATTTTTGATTGGACTCATATTTTACGCAAGCTGTTAATGGATTATTTTGAAAAGATGCCGAAATTTACAAGATTTTTTGCTAGTGAAATGGTTTTAGCGCAAAATCCGAGTGCAGAAAATAAGGTATTGCTTAATAGTTATCGTGATCTTGGAATTATTCATCTTTTGAGCATTTCTGGCTTACACGTAAGTTTATATATCTTAGGTATTACCTGGCTAGGGACAGTGATGAAGAGAACAGAAGAAGATGTTACGATATTTTGTATTGCTTTTTTAGTAATCGAAATCTTATTGTCTAATTTTCAAGCTGGGTTTGTACGTGCGAGTTTAAGCTACTTTTGGGGTGTTTTCTTTAAAAGAAAGAAAATCATGGTTAGTAGTGGCGACAAGCTAGGAATAGTGGCTTTAACACATTTAATGTTTAATCCTTTGTTGTTTTTAAACAGCGGAGCTATCTTAAGTTACTTGTTAGTTTTTGGACTAGAAATAAGTAAAAATTTTAAGAAAATTAGACAAAATATAGTTCTTAATTTGTTAATTACACCAATTTTATTGCATAATTTTTACCGAATTAACGTGTTAACGATTATCTATAATTTTTTAATTGTTCCAATCTTTAATTTTGTGCTCTTGCCATTAACTTTTATCGTGATTTTTTCATTTTGGTGTTTGCCAGCAATTGTAGAGCTAAGTGAACCGATTTTTAAAGTGATTGCCAATGCGACTAATTTTGTAGCTGATAAGCAATTAGGATTAGTTACTTTTGGACAGATAAATTGGCTACAAACATTATTTTTATTAGGCATGACACTATTTTTGATTATTATGTCTAAAAATAATGTCAAAAAATTAAAGCTGAGACCGATTTTGTTAGGAACTTATGCTAGCTTTTTTTGCTTAATTCATTTTCCGCTAAAGGGACAGGTGTTTTTTATTGATGTCGGTCAAGGTGATAGTATTTTGATTACAACACCCTTAAATCGTAAGTCGTATTTAATTGATACCGGTGGTAAGTTGAATTTCGGCAAAAAGAAAAGTGAACCGCAGTTAAATCGGATTACGATTCCTTTACTGTATGCACAAGGAATTGATCACTTAGACGGCGTCTTTTTAAGTCATCAAGATGCTGATCATATTGGCGACTTAAAAGCATTACTAGATCAGATTCCAGTAGAAAAATTATATTTTGCTAGAGGATTAACAGATAACCAATCTTTTAGAAAGAAAATAAATGGACATTTAAGTGATATTCAATTGGTTCCCTTACTTGCGGGAGATAAAGTTAAAACTAAAGATTTAGATTTTGACGTGGTTTATCCTTTTAAACCAGGCTTGGGTAAAAATGAAGATTCTCTGTCTTTAACTTTTAAGCTAGCAAATAAACGTTGGCTTTTTACTGGAGACTTAGGACGAGAAGGAGAAAAAGAAATTTTGAATCGCTATAATTTACAGGTAGACTATTTCAAGTTAGGCCATCACGGCAGTAAGACTTCTAGCGATCCTGATTTTTTAAAACAATTAAATCCGCAACTTGTTTTTATTTCTTCAGGTAGAAATAACCGCTTTGGACATCCCCATCAAGAGACTTTGAAAACGTTGGAAGACTTGAGTATTCCATACTTAAACACGCAAGATAGTGGTACAATTACTTGGAATTACTCACCATTTAAAGGTGAGACAATTACGACTTTTTATAAAGGAAATGCAAAATGACATTAATATCTCTTTTTAAACAGACTAATCCGAAAAATGCCAATCTTTTGATTCAAGGGCCAGATTCTTTCTTTAATGATTATTTGGTGCGTAACTATCTCAATCAAAAGAAGTTTTCTGAGCTTGATCAAGTAATTGTTGATTGCCTTGAAGATGGACTGGATGAATTGATGGCTACGCTGACAGAATCTTCATTGTTTAGTGCTCAAAAAACTGTTGTTGTTAAGAATCCTTTCTTTTTGATGGCTAAAGTCCCACAAAAATATAAGAAACAGATTGAAAAATTGACTAAAATTATCGAACATCTAGCTGATTTAGAAGATGTAGTTGTTTTTGTAGCTAATTATGAAAAGATAGATCGCCGAAAAAAGATTAGTAAGTTCTTGCTTGAACATGTTAATGTCGTTGAAACTACGCTTAAACCTTATGAAATAAGTGGAGTAATTAAGGCAATTAGTAAAGAAGAAGGCTATCAGATCACTAACATGGCACTTCAGATTCTGATGCAGAGAAGTGATCAGGTCCTTGATGTTTCTTTGAGCAACTATTTAAAGTTAAAAAATATTGTTGGTGAAGACAAGAGGATTACTGAGACTTTAATTAACGAAAATATTGATCGCTCTCTTTCGGAAAATATCTTTGAAATATTAACAGCAGCCTTTAATAAAAATTATCAAGAAGCTATGCAGCGTTTAGATGATCATTTAAGGGAAGGAGCGAGTGCGATTCAGTTACTGGCTATTTTTGAATCGCAAATTGAATTTTTGACATGTGTTAAAGTTCTTCAAAATAGACGCTGGAGTAAAGATCAAATTACTAAGGAACTAAAGGTAAATCCATATCGAGTAAAGTTAGCAATGGAGAATAAAGTTTCTTTGAATAAATTAACTGCACTTCTGAAACAGGCAATTGAACTTGATTTTGGATATAAAAATGGAACTTATCGCGGGGATGAGTTCTTGAAACTTTTTTTATTAAAAATTTAGGCGACAAAAAAAGCCCGGAGAAAATTCTCCGAGCTTTTATTTTGCCTAATATAAAGTGTCAAGCAAGTGATTACTTGTTAGCAGCCTTCTTAGATAAGCGTGACTTATCACGGTTAGCCTTGTTCTTAGAAATAAGACCTTTAGAAGCAGCCTTATCTAAAGCACGTGCAGCTTTAACTTCTAAATCGAGGACATCTTTTGCGTCATTTTCAACAGCTTCGTTGAATTTTCTTACAGCAGTTCTCAATTTACTTAATTCAGCAGCGTTGCGCTTGTTAGCAGTAGCAGTAGTCTTAACACGTTTAATTGCTGATTTAATTTGTGGCATCAAAATCACCTCGATAAAATAGATTTACTCGTTAATTATACTTAATAGAAGCTTTTGGTGCAAGGTAATTTAGGCTTGCTTTTTTAAAAACTTCCATGTAATATTATTATTTGTTGGAACCATTAACGCTGTTTTCCCGCCGCCGACGGTTAACGTTGTTAATGGCAATTATTTAAAAGAGAGGTATTTTTCTAATGGCTATTTCAAAAGAAAAGAAAGATGAATTAATCAAAGAATACGCACGTCACGATGGCGATACTGGTTCTCCAGAAGTTCAAATTGCACTTTTAACTAGTGATATCAACAACTTGAACGACCACTTAAAGGCTAACAAGCAAGACCACCACTCATACGTTGGTTTGCTTAAGAAGATTGGTCACCGTCGTAACTTACTTCGTTACTTGAAGAACAAGGATATTCAACGTTACCGTGAATTAATCAACAAGTTAGGTTTACGTCGTTAATCTTAATAATTCATAAACCTCAGCTACTCTTTGCTATAAAGAGTAGCTTTTTTGTTTCTTTCAAATTCATATTATTATATGGTAAAATTAATTAGATTAACTTCGTTTTGATCATTAAGATCCATAAATAATATTTAAGTAAAAAATAGAAAGAAGCAAAAAAATGTCACAAAAGATTAAGATAATGATCTTGGGTGGCGCACGTGAAAATGGTAAAAACATGTACGCTGTTCAAGTAGAAGACGAAATTTTTATTATGGATGCAGGTTTGAAGTATCCTGATTCATCATTGCTAGGAATCGACGTTGTAATTCCTGACTTGGATTTCTTCCGCGATTATGGCGATAAAATTGCAGGTATCTTTTTAACTCACGGTCACGCTGATTCAATTGGTGCCTTGCCATATATCTTAAGAGACTATGATATTCCAGTCTTTGGTTCAAAGTTAACTATTGAATTAGCTAAGATTGCGGTTCAGCGTGAAAATAGACGTCGTAAAAATGATCTCTTCCACGTTATTGATGCTGATACTGAAATTGAATTTAAGAATGCAAATGTATCTTTCTTTAAGACTACGCACTCAATTCCGGACTCTTTAGGAATTGATATTTCTACTAAAGAAGGAGAAATTGTTTACACTGGTGACTTTAAGTTTGATCCGTCAGCAAAAGAAGGCTACCGAACTGATTTTGTTCGTTTATCTGAAATTGCTCAAAAGGGAGTTTTAGCACTTCTTAGTGATTCAACTAATGCTGAAGCAAACTTTCCAAATGACCGTCAAACTAGCATTGAAAAATACATCTATAATATTTTTGAAAATTATGATGGTCGCATTATTGCTGCAGCTAAGGCATCAAACATTGTCCGCGTTCAAGAAATTTTCCAAGCAGCAGCTGCAACTGGAAGACATGTTTTCTTAACTGGTAGGGATGCTGGCAAAATTGTTTATACTGCAATGAAATTAGGTTACTTAAATGTTCCTAAAGGCCTCCTAGTTCACAGCAAAGATTTAAAGAAGATTCCTGATAAAGAACTAGTTATTTTAGAAACTGGTCGAATGGGCGAGCCTCTTAAGTCGCTTCAAAAAATGGCTACAAACCGCCATCGCATGATTAAGATAAAGAAGGGCGATTTAGTCTTTATTGCTACTACTCCTTCACATTCAGTTGAAACAATGGTGGCTCAAACTAGCGATATGATTTATCGTGCAGGTGGTACTGTTAAGGAACTGGGAAGAGACAAGCATACTAGTGGACACGCAACTGGGCGTGATTTGCAATTGCTAATTGATACTCTTAAGCCTAAATTCTTGTTCCCAGTTATTGGTGAATATCGTTTACTTGAAATTCATAAGGACTTAGCAATTGAAGCCGGCATGAACAAGAAAGATATTTTCTTGCCACATAATGGCGATGCATATGCTCTAGAAAAGGGACGTTTCTATCGTACAGATGCTGTTCCTGGCGAAGATATCATGATTGACGGTTCTGGTGTCGGTGACGTTGGTAATATTGTTTTAAGAGACCGTGAAGTCTTATCTGATGATGGTGTCTTTATTGCTGCGGTTACTATTGATCGAAAGAAAAAGAAGATTATTTCAGAACCACGCGTTTCAACTAGAGGATTTGTTTATATCAAAGCTAACCACGCTTTAATGAATGGCGCAGCTGATGTAATTAAAGAAGCAGTTAACAATAATTTTGAACATAAGAAATTTGATTGGACTGAATTAAAACAAGATGTTCGAAATGATGTTGAAAAGTATCTTTACAAGCAAACAGGACGTCGTCCAGTTGTATTGCCAGTTGTAATGGAAGTTAACCAAAACAGACACCGTGCAATGGCAAGACGCAATAATCAAGAAAATAATTCAGAAAAGCGCCCAACTAGAAGAAATCATCATAAAAAAGATTTAGAACAAAAGAAGGCAAAAGCTTAATGACACATGCAAGCCAAGACAATTTTCTTCTTTTAGCCAAAGAGGCAAAAGAAAATAATGACTTACCACAAGCTAAGCAGTATTTGCTTGAAGCTTTACGGTTAGGTCATGATTCAGATATTGTTTGTGAGTTATGTGAGATATATTTAAGCCAAGAGAAGGGAGATCAGGCATATTCTTTGATTAAGGAAGAGCCTGACCTTTTTTCTAATAAGAAGGTATATGATACTTATCTTAAGATTTTGGCTTTTCAGCATTACGCAATTGAAGCAGACCAACTTGAATACTTACTGGATAAAAAATTACCAGTTAAAGTTGAACCGGTTAGCCAAATTAAACAGCTAGAAATAATGCGCAACTTTAGAAAGCTTAAATATATCCAGGAAAGGGATTATTTACTTTTATATTGTTTAAATGCAGAAAACTTTACTAATTTGGCAAAAAGTATTTTAATAGATCCATCTCCTAACTTCGCATTAAGATTATCTTTATGTGAAGACTTAGTAAAACTTGGATATAGTGAAAAAATTCAAGTTTATATTTTAGGAGAGTTAAAAGAATTTATTCCTAAAGAAACAGATCTACTTGAAAAGAGTCCAATTTATCGAGAAGTTTGCGTAAGTTTAGCTGATTATTTCAGACAAGATCCAAGTAAGCTACCTTTGATGATTGGTGAGATGAATGTTTGCTTGGGGATGCTTTATCCACGCTTGAGGGATTATATTAAAGATCCTGACCAATTTGCTCATGACTTTAGAAAATACCTTGAAAAAAAGGAAGGCGGAGCAAATCAGAAACTTTTAAATAAAATATATGAATATTTGGCATATGAAAAAGCAACAAATTCTGATTTTTAGTTCCGATATTGAGCAAAAAAGGTTTACATTTTCTGTGGATCTAGTATAATCAATAAAGGATATTTTCAAAGGGGTACGAGCTAGGCTTTTACCTTTGAAAGTAGTATAATAATCAACAGAGAATTATCCGTTACTTACTCAACGGACTTCTTGCAAATTTACAGGAGGGTCATATTAATGGCAGAAAAAGAACATTACGAAAGAACTAAGCCGCACGTTAACATTGGTACTATCGGCCACGTTGACCATGGTAAGACCACTTTAACTGCAGCTATCACTACTGTTTTGGCAGAAGACGGTTTGGCACAAGCTGAAGATTACTCACAAATCGATGCTGCTCCAGAAGAAAAGGAACGTGGTATTACTATTAATACCGCTCACGTAGAATACGAAACTAAGAATCGTCACTACGCTCACATGGATGCTCCAGGTCACGCTGACTACATCAAGAACATGATTACTGGTGCTGCACAAATGGATGGTGCTATCTTGGTTGTTGCTGCAACTGATGGTCCTATGCCACAAACTCGTGAACACATCTTACTTGCTCGTCAAGTTGGTGTTCAATACATCGTTGTATTCTTAAACAAGGTTGACTTAGTTGACGATCCAGAATTGATCGACTTAGTTGAAATGGAAGTACGTGACTTGTTAACTGAATACGATTACCCTGGTGACGATGTTCCTGTTATCCGTGGTTCAGCTTTGAAGGCACTTCAAGGTGACCCAGAACAACAAGACGTTATCAGAAAATTAATGGAAACTGTTGACGAATACATCCCAACTCCAGAACGTGATACTGACAAGCCATTCTTAATGCCAGTTGAAGACGTATTTACTATCACTGGTCGTGGTACTGTTGCTTCTGGTCGTATCGACCGTGGTACTGTTAAGGTCGGCGATGAAGTTGAAATCGTTGGTTTAACTGACAAGGTTGAAAAGTCAACTGTTACTGGTTTGGAAATGTTCCACAAGACTCTTGATCTTGGTGAAGCCGGCGATAACGTTGGTGTATTGCTTCGTGGTATCGACCGTGATCAAGTTGAACGTGGTCAAGTTTTAGCTGCACCTGGTTCAATTCAAACCCACAAGAACTTCAAGGGTCAAGTTTATATCTTGAACAAAGATGAAGGTGGTCGTCACACTCCATTCTTCTCAGATTACCGTCCACAATTCTACTTCCACACTACTGACGTAACTGGTAAGATTGAATTGCCAGAAGGTACTGAAATGGTTATGCCTGGTGATAACGTTGAATTCACTGTTGAATTGATCAAGCCAGTTGCCATTGAAAAGGGTACTAAGTTTACTATCCGTGAAGGTGGTAAGACTGTTGGTGCTGGTCAAGTTACTGAAATCCTTGACTAATTCCAAACTTTCTTAAAAGAAGATGTATCTTAGGATACATCTTTTTTTTATCCAAAAATTTAATAAATCTTTCTCTGGATTTGTGTTTTAGCAGCGTTTAGGGTAAGATAGTTAAGTGTGCAATAGCAAACCCAAATTTGACATCGGAGGTATTTAATTAATGTCTGTAAAATGGGAAAAGACCGGTAAAACATCCGGTGAATTAACTTTTGAAATCTCACAAGAAGAAGTAAAAAAAGGCTTAGATCAAGCTTTCAAACGTGTTAAGAAGAACTTGCGTGTACCTGGTTTCCGTAAGGGCCACGTTTCTCGTGTTGTTTTTGATCAATTTTATGGCGAAGAAGCTCTTTACGAAGATGCTTTAAACATTGTTTTACCAGAAGCTTACACTGCTGCAGTTAAGGAAGCTGGTATTGATCCAGTTGGTCAACCACAAATTACTCCTGTTTCAATGGATAAGAACAAGCCTTGGGAAATGAAGGCTACTGTTTCTGTTAAGCCAGAAGTTAAGTTAGGTGACTACAAGGGTATCGAAGTTCCTAAGCAAAGTACTCGCGTTTTAGTTAAAGACGTAGATGCAGAATTAAACAAGCGTCGTGAACAAAATGCTGAATTAGTATTAAAGGACGGCAAAGCTGCTAAGGGCGATACTGTAACTATCGATTACACTGGTACTATTGATGGTAAGCCATTTGACGGCGGTAGTGCTCAAAACTACTCATTAGAATTAGGTTCAGGTACTTTCATTCCTGGCTTTGAAGATCAACTTATTGGTCACAAGGCTGGCGATGATGTAGATGTTGTTGTAACCTTCCCAGAAGATTACGGTGCAAAAGACTTAGCTGGTAAAGAAGCACACTTTGCTACTAAGATTCATGAAGTGAAATCTAAAGAATTACCTAAGTTAGATGACGAGTTTGCTAAAGACGTTGATGATTCAGTAGAATCACTTGATGAACTAAAAGATAAGATCAAGAAAGACTTGAAGAAGCACAAGGAAGATGACGCAAAAGACGCTATCCAAGATGCAGCAATCAAGGGTGCAGTTGAAAATGCAACTATTGATGAAATTCCTCAAGCAAT
The DNA here is from genome assembly GCF_947539375.1 of Lactobacillus isalae. NCBI lineage: Bacteria > Bacillati > Bacillota > Bacilli > Lactobacillales > Lactobacillaceae > Lactobacillus > Lactobacillus isalae. Next base: position 955,372 of record NZ_OX443569.1, on the reverse strand, counting down.
GATCGATGAAGATGTTCAAAACCAATTGAACCAATACTTAGGCAACATGCAACGTCAAGGTATTGACCCACAAACTTACTTCAAGTTAACTGGTACTACTGAAGCTCAATTGCGTGAACAATTAGCTAAGGGTGCTGCAGAACGTGTTAAGACTAACCTTGTTTTGGAAGCAATTGTTGCAGAAGAAAAACTTGACGCAACTGCTGATGAAATCAAGCAAGAAATTAAGGACTTAGCACACGACTACAACATGGATGAAAAAGTTGTTCGTCGTAGCTTGAGTGATGATATGCTTAAGCATGATATTGCTATCAGAAAAGCTATTGATTTAGTTGCTGACAAGGCAAAGCAAGTTGCTAAAAAAGCTACTAAGAAATCAAGTGCTAAGAAGTCAACCAAAGATGACGCAAAAAAGGCTGATAAATAATAGTTGATAACTAGTTTAAGAAAAGGGCGGCTATGACAGTCGCTTTTTTCTTTACTATTAATTAATAAGACAATTTTCTTTACTCTGTCAAAGTGAACTGCTAAGCTTATTTTGACATAAAGTAAGTGAAAAGGAGGAAGGCTCATGGCTAATGAAATTACTGAACAAGAAGAAGTAAAATGTTCTTTTTGCGGTAAACCACAGTCACAAGTTAAAAAAATTGTGGCTGGAAATGGAGTCTACATTTGTAACGAGTGTATCGATCTTTCCAAAAAAATTATTGATGACGAATTAAAAGCAGATTCCATCAAAGAAACAAAAGATTTGCCTAAGCCAATGGAAATCAAAAAGCAATTGGACGAATATGTAATTGGCCAAGATCGTGCCAAGAAAGTTCTTTCAGTTGCTGTTTATAACCATTACAAACGTATTAGTCAAATGGATATTGATAGTTCAGGAACTGAACTTCAAAAGTCAAACATCGCTTTAATTGGACCAACTGGTTCAGGTAAAACATATTTGGCTCAAACTTTGGCTAAAATTTTGAATGTTCCATTCGCTATTGCAGATGCCACAACATTAACTGAAGCTGGTTACGTTGGTGAAGATGTAGAAAATATCTTGCTTAAATTATTACAGAATGCTGACTATGATTTAGAGCGAGCACAACGTGGAATTATTTACATTGACGAAATTGATAAGATTTCTAAAAAAGCAGAAAATGTTTCAATTACTCGTGATGTTTCCGGTGAAGGTGTTCAGCAATCACTTCTTAAGATCCTAGAAGGAACTATTGCTTCTGTTCCACCTCAAGGTGGACGTAAGCATCCACAACAACAGATGATTAAGATTGACACTACCAATATCTTATTCATCGTTGGTGGTGCTTTCGATGGTATTGAAAATATCGTTAAGAACCGTCTAGGTAAAAAGACAATTGGTTTTGGTGCAGAAAATGGACTTAACCAAGTAGATGCAGATGATTGGCAAAAGAACCTCACTACTGGTGACTTAGTTAAGTTCGGTTTGATTCCAGAATTTATTGGACGTATTCCAATTATCACTACGCTTGATAAGTTGAGTACTGAAGACTTAATCAGAATTTTAACTGAACCTAAGAATGCACTAGTAAAGCAATACAAGAAATTATTGTCTCTTGATGACGTTGATCTTGAATTTACTGAAGGATCCCTCAAGGCGATTGCGGATATGGCGATTAGTCGTCATATGGGTGCACGTGGTTTACGTTCAATCGTTGAAAATTCATTGATGGACGTTATGTACCGCACACCTAGTGAGGATAACATTCAAAAGGTAGAAATTACCAAGGATGTTATTACTAAACATGCACAGCCTAAGATCACTTATAAGGATGAAAAGGCTAAAAAAACGAGTGAGGCGACTAAATAATGAAAGTCGTAGATACTGAATTTGTAATTAGTGCAGTTTCTGAAAAACAATATCCTAAAGATGATTTACCAGAATTTGCCTTAGCTGGTCGTTCAAATGTTGGAAAGTCGAGCTTGATTAATACGATTGTTAATCGTCGTAAATTAGCTCGTACTTCTCAGCAACCAGGTAAAACTCAAACGCTTAATTTCTATAAGGTTAATAATGAGTTATATTTAGTTGATGTACCAGGTTATGGCTACGCCAAGGTATCTAAAAAGCAAAGAGCTGCTTTTGGCGAAATGATTCAAGATTATCTTGAAACTCGTGCTGATTTAAAGGGACTAGTTCTTTTAGTTGATGCGCGGCACGATCCAACTGCTGATGATATCAATATGTTTAATTATGCTCTCTATCTTGATATTCCAATATTAGTGGTAGCAACTAAGATGGATAAACTAAAGAAGATGGAAGCAAGCCAAATTAAACAAAAAATCGGCAAGAGCCTAGATTTGAAACAAGAAAATGTATCGTTCTTACCATTTTCAAGTGTTTCTAAATTAAACGTTGATAAGTTTTGGAACTGGATTGAAGATAATATGTAATTTAAAAAAATTGCATAATTTACTGATTAAATCTATCTAACTTTGTTATAATAAAATACGTTGAAAATATTGAACTGATAATATTTCAACAACCTTTGAAAAAGAAAAATACCGGTTGGAGCTAATAAGCTCTAGTCGGTATTTTTTCTTGCTTAAATAAATGAGTTAGCTTTAGAATTAAAATATATACTTTAAGGAAATAGGAGATAAAAATGACTAAGAAAATCTTATTTGTTTGTCATGGTAATATTTGTCGTTCACCAATGGCTGAGTTTATTACTAAAAAGATTGTCAAAGAGCTTGGTAAAGAAACTGAATATGAAATTGCATCGGCTGCTACAACTGAAGATGCAATTATTGGTGGTATTGGCCATGATATTGATGTACGCTCACAAAGAGTTATGAATGAACATGGTATTCCTTTTAACCATCGTCAAGCTAGAAAAATGATCAAGAGTGACTATGCTAAATACGATTATATTATTGGTATGGATGAAGAAAACTTTTTTGACATGAATCATATTTCAGCAGGAGATCCAGAAAGAAAGGAATATAAGCTCTTATCCTTTGCTGGTTCTATGATGGATGTTGATGATCCGTGGTACACGGGTGACTTTGAAGCAGCTTATCAGGATATTTACCGTGGTTGTGAAGCTTTGATTAATAAGATTGAGAAGTCAGATAACTAATGCAAGTTTTACCAATATTCTTAATTATTTTGGCGGTAGTAGTTACGGGCTATATTTTTACCTCTAAAAATCGCTTCTACTTTTTAAAGGCAATCATCTTATTTTTAGGACTCCTTATACTTAGTACGATTAATTTCTTGATCTTTTTTGGAATTGCGGCCTTGTTTATTAATCGAATTCACGACATGAAGCTAGGAAACTTATTCTTACTTCTAGCAGCGCTTGTAATTCTATCGGGCCTCTTTATGTATGAAGGGTTAAAGAGATTTAGCAAGCATCATCAGATTTCGGAGATTACATTAACTCTGATTGAATACTGCATCCAGTGGTCTTTGATCTACGTTACGGTTTATCAATCGATCTTTAATAATATCGCTAAAATCCATACCATCACTAAGATGATAAAAAATGTCCACATCCTAAATCCAGATTTGTTAGTAGTGATTATTTTACCGTCATTTATTTCGATTTGGATTGCAGTTGTTCTTTTGAAAAAATATCAGCATGACCTGTAAAAGATAGTCTTATAGAAGGACTATCTTTTTATTATGTGAAGCTCAAATTTTTGTCATTAAGCTACTATCCTCATACAATTAAAGATGAGAGCGGATTATATATGAAAGGAGGCTGTGATTATGACAGTTCCGACATTTGATCGTGAAAGAGAAGAAATTATTAAAGATGTACGTGAAATGATCCATCGTGACCGTAATAATGGTTTCATTTTGGAAGAGTTACAAAGTAAATATGGTAAAGATTTTTCTGATGATGACTTGAAGGCTTTGATTAAAAAAGCTAGTGAATAGCAAGAAAGTAGGCATACTATGAAAATTAATTTTTGGATGGATTATGCATCTCCATTTTGTTATATTGCTTTTCATAAGTTAAACGAAGCGATAAAGTCAGTAGGTATTGATCAAAATAAGTTAGAATATAACTTTTGCGCTTTTCAAATTGATCCAACCGCTACTGAAAATCCACGCTTAACACGCGGAGAGATATTAATGCAAAAAGATGGTTTAACCAAACAGCAACTTCGTGAAAGATTTCAAAATATTACTGAACAGGCTAGAGATGCTGGTTTAACTATTGATTATGCAAATACGCTTCCTATTAATACGATGAAGGCTTTGCGCTTAACTGAATGGTCTAATGATACGCAAATAAACCAAAAAACAGCTAAGTTAATTGATGAGATCTTTACAGCTTACTTTGTTGAAAACAAAAATATAGCTAATGATGATGTTTTATCAAAAATAGTCAACGACGCTGGATTGGATGCCTCATCTGCCAAAAAGATTCTTACTAGTGAAGAATATAGAGATGTAGTTATTGAAGATGAAAATGACTTAGCTAATCGAAATGCAGATGCAGTGCCATACTTTGAAATCGGTCAATATCATGACGAAGGTCTGCCTACTAAAGAAGCTTTGATTGAAGCAATTAACAATTTAATATATCAGAAGGCAAACTAGCCTCTTATTACTAAATTTCTTCTATTTAAAGTGTAATTTTGCTTATCAAGTGAAATTGCACTTTTTATGTAGGTTTAAAAAGGTCCGAAAGTTAAGATTTAATGGTAGGATAAGAATGGAAGAAAAAGGAGAAAAATACAGATGAAGAAAATATTGCTAATGAGCGCAGTAGCTCTCAGCTTACTTGGGGCTAGTGCTTGTTCAAATAATTCAAATTCGACTAGTAATAATAGTACTAAAAGTTCTAAAACTGTTCAAAAGAAGTATTGGAATAAGAAAAAAGACCAAAAACTTGTTAAAGAGATGGACAAGTATGGTAAAGACAAGAAGCAGACTTACACTAAATACGATGGTAAGAATAAGCTGACTACTGCAAGCCGTATTTACCCAGATGCATTTAAGAAAGATACTTTTAAGCTAAATGGTAAAAAGATTAGTATTGGCTGGAGTCCCCAAGGCGAGCATCATTATGACTATGATGTATTGGCTATTTATAACCATGACTTGACTAAAAATGGTCAACATAAGACTTTTCTCTTTTGCTGGCACAAGCAAAAGCCAATTGTTCTTGTAGATGAATCTGGTAAGGGCGATATTGTTAACTTACATGTTAGCCAAGATAAGTCACTAAATGGTAGCTTTTCAAATATTATGTATGGTGAAAATATCTAGCTGAAAGTCTGCTTCGGCAGGCTTTTTGTGTCTAAAAATAAATATCCGTATAATAGATGACAAGCGAGATGATTGAAATAGGTAGGAAATAAAAAATGTTAAGTAAGAGAATGAAAGAATTACTCGATATGGTGTATGAAACACCAAATACAATTGATTTAGCAGTGGTTGTACAAACACCTGATTTTGATGAAACATTCATTAGTGATAATCTACGACGTTCTTATCAGCCAGCAAGAGCTGAAGGACTAATTTTTAGATTAATTGGAACTTTTGTCCAAACGCTTGACTTAGATTATCGTGAATTCATTGATGTCTTAAAGGGCGACTTAGAAAATGATCTATTTAATGTGAATGCCATGAAGAAGTTAAAGCGACCTAATCAAAAACTTTCTGATGATAAATTTGAACGAGCAGAAAAGCAAGTAGAAGATGTGGTTGATTTTGCGGAAAAATTAGTTAGTGAAGGTTCAATTGGCGATTATGTTTTAGTAGTTAACTATAATCAAGAAATAGGAGACGTTTTCTTCCATGATACTAGCGATCAGAATATGTCGACGTATCATGACATTCAAGTTATGGTAATGGAATATGCTAATCGCAAGCTTCTTAACCCCGTGGCTGTTATAAAAGATTTAAACAAAAGAAGACCTGCTCCAGCCAAGTTACTTAATAAGAAAGCTTTTGAAGATAGAAATATTGATGGTTTTAAGATAGAAGATTTTTGGCAAATATATCGTGCTCCTTATCAGGGCGGACAGTTTGACTTAGAAACACCAGAAAGTTTGCGGTTAGAAAAAGCACTAATTAAATATAGTAAAAACTTGCAGCGGTTAAATTTAACTTATTTTCTCTTATTTGTTAAAACTGACCGCTATGTCTACTTGGTAACCCCATCATTTAGGACTGAAGAAGACTTGTTGGAAGCCTTAGTAGGATATTTAACTACTTTAGAAGTTAATATGGACTTTACTGATGAAAAGTTCAAAGAAATTAGCGATATGATGCTTGAAGAAAAATCTTATTTGGGCTTAGCTCATGGTAAAGAACATGTTTATGCAATTGATTTGCCAATTAAGCGAGAAGTTGATGATGGTAAAGAAATTCGTAAGCAAATTAATGATATTTTCAGTGAGCTTTTGACTTATCAAAAGATGGGTACAATTCACGACTTTTACTTATTTGCAAATGTTGAGGATAATAATTTCACTGGCGGGATGATGGAAGGAAATAACTTAACTAGTTACTTATTGAATTTCGTTGAATTATTAGCATATTTAACTCATATGTATCCAAATTTGGCTCCAAAAAAAATTATTGACTTGGTTACAACTAAAGAAGAGTTAAGACGTAAGCGGAAATAGTTGATTTCTTAGCTTAAAGTTCCTATTGTAATAGTGAGAGTGTAATTAAGAGAAAGAAGAGTTGAAAATGAAAATTTCAATTTGGAGCGATTACGCATGCCCATACTGTTACATTGGTGAAACTTACTTGCAAAGGGCAATTAAGGAATTAGGCGTTCAAGATAAGATTGATTATGACTTAAATGCTTTTCAAATTGATTTAGATGCTCCTAAGTCAACTAAGTCAACCAATGCTGCTCTTTTAGCTTATGAAAAGGCTATTCCTTTAAGTAAGGCAAATGCAGCTTATGATCATGCTAAGGTGCTGGGTAAAGAAGCGGGGCTGACAATTAATGAAGCAACTGCTTATAACACTAATACGATGGACGCTCACCGGATGGTTCAATGGGCTAAGAATACTTACCATGATTCTAATCTAATTGAAAAATTAGCCGATGACTTGTTTTATGCTTACTTTACTGAAAATAAGGAATTGGCAGATCACGAAGTGCTGCTTGAAATTGCAAAGAAAAATAATTTAGACTTAAATGAAGTAAAGAAATTATTAGAATCAAATGATTATCAAGATGTAGTCATGCAAGAAGAAGCAGACTTGCAAAGTCGCGGTATTCAATCGGTTCCCTACTTTATTATTGCTGGTCAGCAATTTGATGGTGTTCAAGATGTTTCAACCTTTAAAACAGCAATTGGAGCAGCTTTAGGGATGAAGCCAGGAGAGTTTTTAAACTTTTAAAAGTTATTTTAAGATCCTACGTTTTTATGGGCGTAGGATCTTTTTTATATGGTGATTTTCTGGTATTATTATAATTCATAATAATAGTTGTTATATAATTTTGGAAAAGGAGATGAAAATGAAAAATAAACTAAATCTTTTTAGCATTGGACTACCACATAATGAAAGCTTAAATAACTGGTCCAAAGATCTAATTAGGCAGAGATTAGAAAGTAGTAAATTAGCCTCATACCTTATACCATTTGTGTCTGAGAATATAAGCTATGAATTAAATGAAAACATGGTAGCTTTATATGATTTCCACCAAAGTCCAATTAGAGGAAAATATCAGACAGTAATTTTTGATAAAAAAGATGGTATTATTTTATGCCAGAAAAACAGTCGTCAATTGATTAATCATTTGCTAAAAGACCAAATGATTTTAGGGGCTGTTTTACAAAAGAAGCTGCAAAAAGAACTTGGCTTTTATTATCGTCATACAATTTCTTTAGGCGAGATCGCATATTTTTCGCTTAGAGCTCATTCGGAAAAACATACTTCCTGGATTGGTTTGCATCATATGCAGACAGTACGGCAAGAAGAAGGAAAAGTGACTTTTTCGTATCAAGAGAATGGTTATAGTTACAACTTTGAGTTTGAAGATTGTGCACCGCACTTGTACAAGCGATTAGCTGAGGGAATCACTCATAATCATGTTTTAGGACAAATGTTAGTGAGGTATGCGAATTCGCATGGCTTTCATTTGAATCTCTGCAAGTGCCGAAAGAATAACTTAGTTGCTAATCAAGAATACTTTTACTTAACTAAGATTCAGAATGCTTTGAACTTAACTGACTTAGCTGAGGAAGCAATTGAAGAATTTCATAAAAATTATGGTCGCCATTGTGCTGAGTTTTTTGATATTAAGGACTGGCAGGTGCATGACCATAATCTGATTTATCGATTGTCTAGAAGAATTAAATCAATTTTGTAACACGCTTTTGAGCGTGTTTTTTCTTTACCAGAAATTGAGTTGCTGATCATAGTAAATGCAGGAAAGTAGTTAGCGCAAAAAGAATAGAAAGTTAGAGTTTGCAACGCTTTTTGCCTATCAAGTCTTGGATTTTAAGAAGATTTTCTTCTTGATACTATGCTAAATGCACAAGCGCTTGTGACATTACTTAAAAGGAATGATCACATGATTAGAGAAGAAAGTTTTATTAAAGCCTGGGAAAATCGTCGTTTAGTTGGTGGAGCAATTAAGGCAGCTGGAGTTAGAGCGAATTATCAAGATTATGCTGATTTGTTTCAAGACGGGGTCTTGATTTATGCAGGGATGATTGAAGAAAGTCCTAGTCAAAATATTGATAAGTTAGCTTTTAAGAAAATACTCTGGCACACGCTAGATGAGTTAAGGAAAAACCAGCGTAGGAGCGAACGAAATGAAGAAATAAATAACGAGCTAGAAACAGATCAAGATTTTGCAAAAGCAGAAGTTGACTGGGATAGTTTAGTTGTTTTGAAAGATGAAGTTAAGAAGTTAAACAAGCTTGAGCGACTCTTGTTTTTTGAACATTTGCTGGCGCAAAGAGAAATTTCTGGGTTGGTTGAGCAGGCGGGATGCTCCAGAAGAACTTTGCAGAGAGTGAAAAAAGATCTGCTCTTAAAATTACGAAAATCATTGTAAAAATAAGAAAAATCCTCTTTTGAATAAATAACATAATAACTTTTTCAATGAATTCATATTGATTTTATGGGGGGGGTGAAAGTATACTTATATGCGTGAAGATGGTTAGGACGCTATTTAGAGCATGTTTTAAATTTAATAAAGATATTTTTTTAAGCCAATTGTGAATTTTCTATGAATTTTTAAACATTTTTTGTATAATGATTTTTAGTGTTACTAAAAAGCAAAAAATAAAAGAGGAATAAAATGGATCATAATAATAGTGATAATCACATAAAGCATCGCTCACATCATCACCGTCATCATCGACGTAAAAAGTTTTGGCGTATCTTTTGGATTGTATTAGGTGTCTTCCTTGTGGTAGATATCATTGCGGTTATTATCGCTTGGCACAATATCCATGTTGCCACTAACAATATGTATAATCCGATGAGTAACGAGATTAGTGATCGGAAGGTTAGCGATACTCTTAAGGATAAAAAGCCAATGAGCTTGCTTTTGCTGGGAACAGATACAGGTGAATTTGGTCGTTCTTACAAGGGTAGAACTGATACCATTATGATGATGGTTATTAACCCTAAGACTAATAAGTCAACAGTTGTTAGCTTGCCTCGAGACATGAAAGTTAACTTGCCGGATTATCCAGACTATTCACCAGCCAAGATTAATTCAGCTTATACTTATGGCGGTGTAGATGAGACTGTTAAGACGATCAAGAAGTACTTTAATATTCCAACTGATGCTTACGTGATGGTAAACATGGGCGGATTAGAGAAGGCTATTGATCAAGTTGGAGGAGTGACAGTTAAGTCGCCATTAACATTTGATTATGAAGGCTATCATTTTACTAAGGGCGCAACTTATCACATGAATGGGAAGAAAGCTTTGGCATTTAGTAGAATGCGTTATGATGATCCCAAAGGAGATTATGGGCGTCAAGAAAGACAAAGACTTGTAATTATGGCATTATTAAAGAGTTCCATTTCGTACAAGACAGTCGTTAACCAACCATTCTTGAACTCAATCTCTAAGCAAACCATGACGAATTTAACTTTTGACAATATGGTTGCTTTAGCTCAAAATTATCGTCATGCGACTGATAATGTAACTACTGACTACGCTCATGGACAAGGCGACTGGGAGAATGGCGTTGCCTATGAATCAGTTAGTCAAGCAGAGTGTCAAAGAATTAGTAATAAGTTACGTGCTGCCTTAGGGCTTAAGCCGGAAACCTTGAAGACAGGAGAATAGGAAAAAGTGGAAAACAGTACAAAAACTGAAAATACAATCGATTTACGTAGATTATGGATGCTCCTTCGAGCACATATCTGGTCTATTATTCTATGGGCAATTGGATTAGGAGCAGTTGGGTTTATCTTAGCTGCTTTTGTGGTTGAACCTAAATATACTTCAACTACTCAAATCTTAGTTAACCAGAAACGTAATGCAAATGATGCAAATCAGGCATATAATGCACAGCAGGCTGATGTTCAGGTAATCAATACCTATAAGGATATTGTTACTAATCCAGTTATCTTAAAAGATGCTTCTAAATGGATCAAGAATCCTACTGAAGTAGTGAAACCTGCTAAGAAGGCTAAATATCGTACATTAGCTGATGGTACTAAGAAATTAGTTAGTCCAGCAGAACCAGCAGTAGTTAGAAGAGCTGGACGTGGATATAGTGTTAGTGCAAGTGAAATGCAAAAGTCTGTTTCTGTTTCTACACAACAAAATTCTCAAGTATTCACTATTAGTGCTAAAAGTAACGATCCTGAAAAGGCTCAAGCAATTGCAAATGCAGTTGCTCAGACTTTTAAGCGTAAAATTAAAACAATTATGAATGTAAACAATGTGACTATTGTTTCTCCTGCTTCTCGTGGTAGCAAGACTTTCCCAAAGACTACACTCTTTACATTAGCAGGTATTGTGTTGGGGTTAATTATCAGCATTGCTTTAGTAATTTTGCGTGATTCATTTAATACTACAGTAAGAGACGATGATTACTTGACTAAGGAATTAGGATTAACTAATTTAGGTCATGTATCACACTTCCACTTATCCAATAGTTTTAGTATTAATAATGATAATAATTCTGGGAAGAAGAAACGAGTATAGGAGCGTATAAATGGGATTGTTTAATAGACGTAAAAAACGTGGTACCGATGAAACCATGCAATATGGTGCTAAGTTAATCACTGTAGCTAAGCCACAAAATCCAGTTAGTGAACAGTTTAGAACTGTAAAGACAAATATTGATTTTACAAGTGTAGATCATCAAATTAAGGCCTTAGCCTTTACTTCTGCTAATATAAGTGAAGGTAAGTCAACTGTTACAGTTAATACAGCTGTCACTATGGCTCAAGCTGGTAAGAAGGTATTACTAATTGATGCCGATCTTCATAGACCTACACTACATCAAACTTTTGATATTCCTAACCGAGTAGGGTTAACCACAATTCTAACTTCACATTCTAATGAAGTAGACATGGCAGATATTGTAAGAGAGGATATTATTCCAAATCTTTCAGTTATGCCTGCTGGTCCTATTCCACCTAACCCAGCACAATTATTGGGTTCTAATAGAATGCGAGCATTCTTAAATATGGTTAAAGAGCACTATGATTTGGTTGTCTTAGACCTTGCTCCTGTTCTTGAAGTTTCTGATACCCAAATTCTTGCTGGTGAAATGGACGGGGTAGTACTTGTTGTTCGACAAGGTGTTACCCAAAAGGCAGGTATTGAACGTGCCTTAGAAATGCTTAAGCTAACTAAAACACATGTTTTAGGGTATGTAATGAATGACGTAAGAACTGGCCCAGATGGTTACGGATATGGCTACGGTTACGGATATGGCTATGGATATGGTCAACAAAAAGATGGAGAATCGAAGTAAAGAAAATGGTATTAGTTGATATTCACTCGCATATATTGCCAGGTATTGATGATGGATCTCCTGATTTGGATTCATCGTTAGGTTTGGCTGAGGCAGCAGTAGCAGATGGAATTACTCATGCTTTGATGACGCCTCACACTTTAAATGGAAAATACCTAAATCATAAAGAAGATATCATAAAAGAAACTACTGCTTTTCAAAAGGCTTTAAAAGAAAATAATATTCCTTTAAAGGTCTTTCCTAGTCAAGAAGTTCGTTTAAATGGTAATTTACCTCAAGCCCTGGATGATGATGATATTCTGTTTTGTGATGAAGATGGCAGATATATGTTATTGGAATTTCCAAGTGAAGATGTACCAACTTATGCCAAGGATATGACTTTTAAGTTGCTCGGTCGTGGTATTACACCAATCATTGTTCACCCTGAGAGAAATTCTGGGATCTTAGCCCATCCGGAAAAGTTACAGGAATTTATCGAACAAGGGTGTTTAACTCAAATTACAGCTAGTTCGTATGTGGGAGTATTCGGTAAAGAAATTGAAAAATTAGCTGATAGATTTGTAGAAGCAGGACAAGTGGCAACTTTTGCTTCAGATGCTCATACATTGCCAAAACGTGAAAGTCGAATGCATGATGCTTATGAAAAGTTAGAAAAGACGCAAGGATTGGATGTTGCTAATAGTTTTAAGCAAAATGCACGAAATATTATTAATTCTGATAACGTTAACTTAAATTGGAGACCATTGAAGAAAAAGAAAAGATTTTGGTTATTTTAAATTTATTGGGGGATAGAGTTTTAAATGATGGCACAAGAGGTTAAGAAAATAAAACTAGATCCGTCAAAAGTTAAAGGACGTTGGGGCTATCATGTTATTAAAAGGGGATTTGATGTTTTAGCTAGCGGAATAGCTTTGATATTATTATCGCCACTTTTTTTAGTGTTAATTATCTTGATTAAAAAAGAAGATGGTGGTCCAGCCTTTTACTCACAAGAAAGAATTGGAAAAGATGAGAAACCTTTCAAAATGTGGAAGTTTCGTTCTATGATTGTCAATGCCGATAAAATGGTAGAACAATTAGAAGAACAAAACGAAATTGATGGGGCTATGTTTAAAATTAAAGATGACCCTCGTGTAACAAAAGTTGGTCATGTAATAAGAAAATATAGCTTAGATGAATTGCCTCAACTTTGGAACGTCTTGAAAGGCGATATGTCTTTAGTTGGACCAAGACCACCTCTACCAATGGAAGTAGAAGATTATACGCCATATGATAAATTGCGTTTAATTGTAATACCAGGTTGTACGGGCCTTTGGCAAGTAACTAAGCGTAATGACGCAGATTTTGATGAAATGGTAGAATTAGATCTTGAATATATTAATAATAGTAGTTTATGGTTTGATTTTAAGATTTTATTGAAAACTGTTGGAGTTGTTATTCATCCAAATAGTGCATATTAAGGAGAAATGTTAAAAGTATGAAAGTTTGTTTAGTTGGTTCAAGTGGCGGACACTTAACTCATCTTTATATGTTAAAACCCTTTTGGCAGAATAAAGATAGATTTTGGGTTACTTTTGATAAAGAAGATGCAAGAAGTAAACTCAAGGGAGAAAAGATGTATGGTTGTCACTATCCAACAAACCGTAATTTAAAAAACTTGATTCGTAATACTTTTTTAGCAATTAAAGTGCTCCGTAAAGAACGTCCTGATGTAATTATTTCTAGTGGGGCTGCAGTAGCAGTTCCATTTTTTTATATCGGAAAATTAATGGGAGCAAAAACCGTTTATATCGAAGTTTTTGATAGATATGATAAACCAACAATTACAGGAAAACTTGTGTATCCTATAACAGATAAGTTTATTGTTGAATGGGAAGAAATGAAGAAAGTTTATCCTAAAGCAATTAATTTAGGAAGTATTTTTTAAGGTGATAGAATGATTTTTGTTACTGTAGGAACACATGAGCAGCCCTTTAATCGTTTAGTAAAAAAAATAGATGATTTAGTAGCTGACGGCACGATCAAAGAAAAAGTAGTTATTCAAACTGGGTTTAGTACGTATCAACCAGTTCATTGTGATAATCATAAAATGATGTCTTTTGAAGAAATGCAAAATACTTTAAAAGAGGCACGTATTGTAATTACTCATGGTGGACCGTCAAGTTTCATTGAAGCACTTCAATTTGGAAAGGTACCGATTGTTGTCCCAAGACAGGAAAAATATCATGAACATGTTAATAATCATCAGGTTGATTTTACTGAATTAATTGATAAAAGAATGAATAATATAATTCCTGTTTATGATATAGAGCAGCTTGCTAATACAATTAAAAACTACGATAAAGTTGTGAAAACTAAAAACTCTGGTGAAAGCAGTAATAACAAGCAATTTAATGAAAAATTAAGTAAGATTATCGAAATCTTGGTGAACTAGACGTGAAAATTTTAGAAATTTGTACTGTTAATTTTAAGTTGAGTGGAATTCCTATTCACATACGAAATTACTATAATGAATTAAAGCATGAAAATCAAATTGATATTGTTTCTAGAAATTTTGATCCTAAGATTTTGAAAACAATGCCATTAGAAAATAAAACTAAATTATATAATTTACCAAGGAAGAAGAATTTATTTAAGTATTATTTTGGATTAAAAAAAATAATAAAAAATGGAAATTATGATGTAATTCATATACATGGCAATAGCGCTACCATGGCAATTGAACTTTTAGCTTGTTCATCTTCAAATGCAAAAAAAATTACTCATACGCATAATACAGAATATCAAGCAAAATTAATAAGCAAATTATTTTCTCGATATCTTAATGAACATACTGATAGACGGTTTGCAAGCAGTGATGATGCTGGCAAAAAATTATATGGTGAAAATAAATATGAGATTATAAAAAATGGTATTGACGTAGAATCAATACAATACAATAGAAAAGCAAGACAATCTCTTCGAAAAAAATATAATGTATCAGATGATATGTTTGTCATTGGACATGTTGGACTTTTTTGGAGACAGAAAAATCAAGAATTTTTGCTAGAGGTTGCAAAAATTTTAGCGCAAAAAAACGTAGTATTTAAAATGATTTTAATTGGCGATGGTGAAGAAAAAAAATCATTGATTCAGGATATTAAAAAAATGTCTTTAGAAAAGTATTTCTTAATTTTGCCTTCTACTAGTAAAGTTAATAAATACTACTCCATGTTTGATTTGTTTGTGTTGCCCTCTCGATGGGAAGGATTAGGCATGGTTGCAATTGAAGCACAATATGCTGGATTACCATGTTTATTATCGAAGAATGTGCCCTATGCAGCAAAGATTAGTGATTCTGTAGAATTTCTTCCATTAAGTGCTGAAGAATGGGCTAGAAAAATAATGGAAGAAAAAAATATAAAACATGATAGAACTAATTTAAAAATTTATAATTCTTATGATATTAAAGATTGTGCTCAAAATTTAGAACATGAGTATCAAAAATTATTAGGGTAGTAAGTATGAAAAATTTGATTTCGAACTTTAGTAGACGCTTTGCATTAATAACAAAACCTAAAAGAATAAAAAAATATGGGATACAATATATAATATTTGAAATTTTAATATTAATGTGTCACCGTAGTTCTTCAAAATTTGAACATTATATTACTTTGAAACGAGATAAATACATAAGAAAATATTTGTTGGAAAATTATGGAGATATAGTGGAGAAATATTTTAATGAATAAAATAAAGAAATCCCCAATTTTTGTATTATGGTATCAAGGTGAAAAGAATGCGCCTCCATTAGTAAAAATGTGTATACAGAGTATGCGAAGGAATTCTAATGGGCATAAAGTAGTTGTGCTCGATCGAGAAAATTTATCTGATTGGGTGGATTATGATCCAATCGTTAAAGAAAAATTTTTAAGTAAAAAATTTTCAATACAATTAGAGTCAGATTATATCAGATTAAATATTTTAAAAAAGCATTCGGCTTTATGGTTAGATTCTACGATTTTTGTATCAAAACCTATCCCAGATGACGTGTTTTCTATGGATTTTTTTGCGGTTATAAGAAAAGAAGCACAAAAGAAAGATATAACAAATAAATTGTCTCCTTTTTTACTAGGAAGAAATAGCAGTGATAGAAGTAAAAAAGTATTTAGTTTTGCCTTCGATTTAATGGAGACTTATATAAAGAATGAAGATGATCTGATTAATTATCTGTTAATTGAAAATATTTTAAATATTGCTATTGAAAAGGAAACATGGTTAAACGATTTAGTGAATGAGCAATTGTTTAAAAATAAACAGGATATATTAGGGCTGGTAAAATTACTGAATGATCCGATGTCAGCAAAAGTAAATAAGTTTTTATATAAAAATTTATTTAATAAACTTAACTTTCATCAAAATTACGATTTATTAACTTCTGATGGTCAAGAAACTGTATATTCATATTTACTCAATAATAAGGAAAAATTAAATGAATAAAGTAAGTGTTATTATCCCCATGTATAATTCCGATGAATCTATTAGAAGATTATTGAATGAATTAAGTGAGCAAACGTATCAAAATTCTGAATATATTATAGTGGATGATGGGTCTAAAGATGAGAGCTATTTAATTGTAAAAAAATATATTGAAGAAACCCATGATAATCGATTTGAATTATATCATCAAGAAAATAAAGGAGTTAGTTCTGCAAGAAACCTTGGACTGCAACATGCTAGTGGAGAATATTTAATATTTATTGATGCAGATGATAAAATTGAAAAACTTTTTATTGAAAAATATGTTAATAAAATAAAATCCACTAAATCTGATATAGCAATCTTTCCTATTAATGTAATTTCATCATTATCTTCAGATAAAGCTGAATCCGTGATTAATAATTGTCTAGTAGACGAAAATGATATAACTGCCAAAGAACTTTTAAACAAAATACTTGCCGGATATATTAATACATATCTTTTTGGTTTTATTTTTAAACGTTCTTTATGGAAAAATGTTTTATTTGATGAGGGAATATCCTATAAGGAGGATTATCTCAGTATTTGTACGATCTTATTTAATAATTGGAATTGCAAAATTGTTAGAGATAGCAATGCATACTATTGGTATTGTGATAATCAATCGGGATTATCTGGTAAATATACTGAAAAAAGAGTAATGGATGGATTAACTGTTTCTAGAAAGATATTAAACAGAATAAGATTAATTCAATTTCCTAATTATGGTTTAGCTGTTTATTCCAATTTAGTATCTGATCTAGAAGCAATTAATTTTGGAATAAATAGCAATAACAAAAGAATATATATTAAGTATTCTAAAGAGTATTTAAAGATGCTGAAATATGCTAGTTTTCCAAATATTAAAATGAAAGTTAAACGTATTTTACAAGGAATCCTTTTGCGAGCCCATGTATATAAAGTAGTTTATAAAAAAATGAAGAGTGTAAAAAATGAAAATAACATATAAAAATATATATGCATTTAGCATATACCTAGTTTTTTTTCTTAATCTGGGATTTTTAAATCTTTTTGGAGCATTTGATAGAAAAAGTTTTTTGTTCTCCATTATTATTTCTATAGTTACTTTTTTTATTTATCTTAGTCAACCAAATAAAAAGAATGTGCATTATCCTATGATTAACATATATGTAGTGCTAGCTATAGTGATTTTTTTTATTCAACTAATTAGAATTAGAGCACTTAATTTCACAAGAATGTCTTTAGGTAGCGCATTTATAACTTTTGGGGGAGTTTTATTATTATTATTAATTTTTCCGTTATATGAGTTAAATATCAGTGAAAATACAAAATTTTTAAAAAATATTGTATTTTTAGGATGTAGTGCATTAGGATTAAGGACTATTTTGTGGCTTTTGTTTAATTTTGCAAGCATTAATTTAGCACCAGCTTTTTTTGCCGGAAAAGAAACATGGGGACGGTTAATATTTGGAAAGTATTTAACGAGATTAACTGGAACTTTTCTGGATGGTTTTATGTTTGTGTATTTTGTTATAAATTTTTTTAAAACAAAGTCTAGCAATAAGTTTTTGTTCTTTATTGGAATTTTATACTTGTTTATCTATTCGATGATTATTTATCAGTCTAGATTTCAAATGTTAACTTATATAATTGTTTTCACTATTATGGCGTTTATTTTAACAAATTCAGTTAAAAATAAATTCTTTATAATTTCATTTTTAGTGCTACTTATTATGTTTTGTTTTAGTTTCTTAACTAATTTCTTTAGTACTTTTTCTGTTAATTCAGTAGAATATGGTGGTTCTACACAAGCTCGTTTGGATG
This sequence comes from Lactobacillus isalae, assembly GCF_947539375.1. Classification (NCBI taxonomy): domain Bacteria; kingdom Bacillati; phylum Bacillota; class Bacilli; order Lactobacillales; family Lactobacillaceae; genus Lactobacillus; species Lactobacillus isalae. The sequence continues at coordinate 937,153 of NZ_OX443569.1, read as the reverse complement.
GCATACAATATCTTTTTAATGAATGGAAAGAAATAAGCACCTGGTTAGGTTTTGGTTTTAGGTATGATGATGAAACTAAATATAGGTGGACGGTATTTTATTTAAGTGACTATGGAATCTTGGCTAATTTATTTCAATTAGGAATAATTGGATTTGTAGTATATTTAATTCCTTTTTTTAGTGGAATTATTACCAGTTTTAGATCAAGACAAAATACATTGTTGATGGCTTTTACAATTTTCCTATGTATTTATAGTTGTTCGATTAATCCGTACTTGATGCAGCAAATAACAATTTTGCCATTATTTGTAGGATTTATCTTGTGTGGGAAGAGTAAGGAAAGGAAATTAGGGATTAATGGATAAAGTATCAATAATTGTTCCTGTATATAATGTAGAAAATTATTTAAATCAATGTATAACCTCTATTGTCCATCAAACATATAGAAATTTAGAAATAATATTAATTGATGACGGATCACCTGATACTTGTCCTCAATTATGTGATGAGTGGGCAAAAAGAGATGATAGAGTAAAAGTAATCCATAAACAAAATGGAGGTTTATCGGATGCGCGCAATGTTGGATTAAGTGAAGCAACTGGAAAGTATATTCTGTTTGTTGATTCTGATGACTGGATTTCATTGAATATGGTTTCAAATTTAGTCCAAATAATGGAAAATGAAAATGCAGATATGAGTATTTGTCAATTTGCAAATGTTTTTCCAGATGGAAGAATAGAAGCTAATTCCTTATTTGAAAAATCAAAAATGGTTTTGAATAGAAAAGCTGCATTTAATTTGCTTATTGAAGATACATCTCTTACAAATCATGTATGGCGGAAAATGTATAAACGTGAACTTATTAGTAAAAGTGTTTTTCCAAAAGGAAAAAACTTTGAAGATATTTATGCAATGCCATCACTTTTAGAGAAATGCAAGAGAATAGTATGTATAAATAAAGTAGAATATTTCTATCGGCAAAATGATGAGGGAATTATTCAAAATAAATCCTTATCGAATTATAAAGATCAAATTGATGCCTTAGAATTCGCAAAAAATAAAATAATTTCTATTGAGCCAAGACTACAAGAAAAGGTTTATAGTTATCAAATAGTTAAATTAATTGGAATTTTACGCGAGCTTGTTAAAAGTAGAAGTAATGACTTATTAAAGCTAAAAGAAATTGTAGAGAATAATATTTTATCCATTCCGATTTCAACATATAAAGATATACCAGGGAAAAAAAATAAATTAATCTATTTGTTTTTAAAACGATCTGATAAGATTTCTTTATTATATAATGCCGGTAATAAGTTAAAGAAAATATATCGCCCAATAAAGAATAAAAAACAAAGTAATAAAGATAAAAAAGAATTACTTCAAAAAATTACTCAAAATAATCGGCCGAAGTTTTATATAATAGGAACGCCAGAATATGGTAATTTAGGTGACCAGGCGTTAATGTTTGGAGAGTTTGAGTTTATCAATAAATATTTTCCTAATTATACAATCATTCCTATTCCACAGCGCCAATTATATATGGTAGAAAAAGTAAAAAATTATATAACCAAAGAAGATATTGTTGCACTTCAAGCCGGAGGAAATATCGGTACTCTTTATCCAGGGATTCATAAGGTTCAGGAAGATGCAATCTTTAAATTAAGAGACAAAAATTTAATAATATTTCCTCAAACTTTTTTCTATGAAAACTCGGAACAAGGGAAAAAGAGTTTAGAAAATACATATGAAGTCTATAAAAGGTGTAAAAATTTAACAGTTTTTGTAAGAGACGATAAGTCGTTAGAGTTATTACATAAATACATGCCAAAAGTAGACGCATATCTAGTACCTGATATGGTATTGATGTTAGGCTTTAATGGAACCATGTATGATAAGGATAATACTCAACGAGAAGGAGCTCTTATTTTACTTAGACATGATAGTGAGCAAACGTTAATATGGGAAGAACAAAATAAAATTTTCACAAAACTTGAAGAAAAATTTAATACTGTATTAGAATCTGATATGCATATGTATCATGATTTTGAATCTGTTTCTGATGCTAAGGAAAGTGTAAAAAGACAGCTACAGTTGGTTCGTCAATCTGAACTTGTGGTAACTGATCGCTTACATGGTATGATTTTTGCGTATCTTACAAATACCCCTTGCATCGTTTTAAAAAGTAAAAGTCCCAAAATATTAGGTGTATACCAATGGATAAAAAATAGAAAAAATATATGTTTAATAGATAAAATTGAGGATATGGATCAAAAATTAGAAGTAGTAGAAAAACAATCTTCTGATAACAATAACAAAATAGAAGAAAGATTTTCCGAAATTGCAAAAATTATTAAGGAAAAGGGATTAAATGGCGTCAAGAACAACTAATTCGATAAAAAATATTATTTTTAGTTTAGCTTTTCAATTGGTTACGCTTATATTAAGTTTTGTTAATCGAACTATATTTATATGGATACTAGGTGTTAATTATTTAGGTATTTCTGGTTTGTTCAGCGATATTTTATCAATGTTATCATTAGCTGATCTAGGTTTTGGTGTTGCGTTAACTTACAGTATGTATGATCCGTTAGCAAAACATGACTATGAGCGCTTAGCAGGTTTGATTAATCTGTATAAAAAAGTTTATAGAATTATCGCATTGGCAGTTACTGTTATAGGGGTAGCCTTGGTACCTTTTTTAAAATATTTAATCCATTTAGATAAGCCAATTCCACATATAACATTGTATTATCTTTTATTCTTAGCTAATACAGTTGCGTCTTATTTGGTCGTATATAAGACTTCAATTTTAACAGCTGATCAAAAAGAATATAAATTAAATAAGTATAGAAGTATTTTCAGTATATTACAAACTACTTTTATGACTATATTCTTGTGGTTGACGCATAATTATACTGTTTATTTATGTGTTCAAGTAGCATTTACGTATATGCAAAATTTTTATTGTTCTTATGTAGCAGAAAAAGAGTATCCTTTTATTAAAAAGAAGGTTGAATTACCTTTTAAAGATGTAAAAGAGATCTTTAAAAACTTGTATTCGGTGTTTTTATATAAAATTTCAGGTGTATTATTAAATGCAACAGATAATACATTGATTTCTGTATTAATAGGGACTAGTGTAGTTGGTATATATTCAAACTATTCTTTAATTATTACTAGAGCTACAAATTTAATTAATACAGTTTTTTATTCTTTAACGGCTAGTTTAGGAAACTTAGTGGTTAAAGAAAATGCTGAAAGAAGATTTAAAGTATTCCAAATGATGCAGTCTATGAGTGTCATTTTATCAACGATTTGTGTTTGTGGATTTACCTTTTTAATTCAAGATTTTATTAGATTATGGCTTGGAAATAAATATGTGTTGAGTAATGAAGTCTTGATTGCAATTATTATTAATTTCTATTTAGGAATAATTCTTTTACCAATTTGGGTATATAGAGAAGCAACAGGACTTTATCAACAAACTAAATATGTCATGGTATTAACAGCAATTATAAATTTAGGTTTGTCGATCGTCATGGGAAGAACTATTGGATTGGCAGGTATTCTTTTTGCTTCTGCTATTGCTCGATTAACTACTTATTTTTGGTTTGAACCAGTTCTACTGTTTAAGGAATATTTCGGAATATCAAGTTGGGTATATTTTAAAGGAATAATTAAAAGTTTGATTTTTACACTTGGTTTAATGCTTGCAGAATTGTTGTCTGCTAATCGTTACTATCCTACTACTTGGATACAGTTTTTCTTTAAAGTAGTAATGATTGGAGGCATGACAGTAATTTTAGTTTTAATGTTTTACTTTAATAGTCCGGGCTTAGAACTGATTAAAGAAAAATTTAGAAAAAATCGGTAAGGATGGATAAAAGATGAAACATTTTTTAACAGACAAAGAAAGAAAAAAAGTTCAAGAATATGAAATTACGATTTTAGAACAATTTGACAAAATATGTAAACAGTATAATTTGAATTATACTGTTGCGGCAGGCACAATGATTGGGGCCGTTAGACATAAAGGATTTATTCCATGGGATGATGATATAGATGTCTATATGCTAAGAAAAGACTTCAATAAATTACGTGAAATTGCTCCTAAAGAATTACCTAAAAATATGTTTTATCAATCGCATCATACTGATTCGGAATATTATTATTTATTTGATAAAATTCGATTAAATGGAACTATTTTTAAAGAAACTTTTCTTTCTAACCATAATATTAATCATGGTGTATTTATTGATGTATTTCCAATCGATGCTATTTCCGATAATGCATTTAAAAGTAATTGGCAATATTTTCGCTATCGATTTTACAGATTAGGTTTAATGGCAAAGTATGTTAATTTAGATGCTAGAAAAGGAAAAAAGAAAAAAGTGGTTCAAATTTTGCAGAAATTATATGCTTTTGCAGATATAAATAATTTGTATGACAAGTGTGAAAGAATTGCAAATGAGAGCCTAAAATTAGAAGGATCTACTAAATTTGTGAGAAATTTGAACAGTTTAGGTAGTGATGGGAAAAAGGAAACATATTCTACGAATTCTTTTAAAAATTTTCATCCTACTCAGTTTGAAAATTCAAATTTTGCAATCTCAGATAATTTTGATGAAATGTTAACAAAATTATATGGTGACTATATGCAGTTGCCACCCGCTGAAGATAGAAAAACAAGACATGATCTTAAAGAATTAAAATTATAATTGTAGAAAACGTATTATTGCTTTAATGATAGTAAATAATGCGTTTTTTTATAAAATATAGAATGAAATAAATTTACTCTGAGTTATAATAAGATAGTAATTTTAAGGAGGAAAAAGCAAATGAATAAAAGGTTGAGAAGAAGTATATTCTTATCATCAGTTTTATTAGGATTAGGTGTTAATGTAATTGTAACTACTAATGTAAAGGCAGATACTGTTGGTAATAGTAATGAGACACAAGTAGTTGCAAAAGAAAAACAAAATGGGTCTGATATATCAGTAAGTACTAATAAAGATTTGAAGCAAACACAAGGTGTAACACAAATAAATAGTGATAAAAACCATGTTAATAGTACATCTCTGAACACAGAGAGTTTAAAAAGTTCTGATGATCAAGTAAACTTGAAACAGACACAAAATAAGAAAGCACAAACTAATACAGTTACTTTTAATGTGAAACAGGCACAAGATCCAGTTGTAGCATCTGTTAATACGAAATCTTTAAGGGCAAGTGCATACAGTGTTCAAGAAGGTTGGAGAAGAAACTCTGATGGAGATTGGGTTTACACTTTATCAAATGGACAGGTAGCTAGAAAAGAATATAGTAATTCATGGCAACATTTATCTGATAGTACGGGAAATCATTGGTTTTACGTGAATGAATATGGTGTGCCATATATGAATACATGGATCACAGATAGTAATAATGATACATATTATATGAATAATATAGGTCATATTGACTACAACAAGGGATGGAGAAGAAATTCCGATGGAGATTGGGTATTTGTTCATTCTAATGGAAAGGTAGCCAAGAAGCATTATCAAGATTCATGGGATAGATTACCAGATAGTACAGGCTGGCATTGGTTCTATTTAAATGAATATGGTGTCCCATATATGAATACATGGATCACAGATAGTAATAATGATACATATTATATGAATAATATGGGTCATATTGACTACAACAAGGGATGGAGAAGAAATTCCGATGGAGATTGGGTATTTGTTCATTCTAATGGAAAGGTAGCCAAGAAGCATTATCAAGATTCATGGGATAGATTACCAGATAGTACAGGCTGGCATTGGTTCTATTTAAATGAATATGGTGTCCCATATATGAATACATGGATCACAGATAGTAATAATGATACATATTATATGAATAATATGGGTCATATTGACTACAACAAAGGTTGGAGAAGAAATTCTGATGGAGATTGGGTATTTGTTCATTCTGATGGAAAGGTAGCCAAGAAGCATTATCAAGATTCATGGCAATTATTGCCAGATAGTACAGGCTGGCATTGGTTCTATTTAAATGAATATGGCGTCCCATATATGAATACATGGATCACAGATAGTAATAATGATACATATTATATGAATAATATGGGTCATATTGACTACAACAAAGGTTGGAGAAGAAATTCTGATGGAGATTGGGTATTTGTTCATTCTGATGGAAAGGTAGCCAAGAAGCATTATCAAGATTCATGGCAATTATTGCCAGATAGTACAGGCTGGCATTGGTTCTATTTAAATGAATATGGCGTCCCATATATGAATACATGGATCACAGATAGTAATAATGATACATATTATATGAATAATATGGGTCATATTGACTATAACAAGGGATGGAGAAGAAATTCTGATGGAGATTGGGTATTTGTTCATTCTGATGGAAAGGTAGCCAAGAAGCATTATCAAGATTCATGGCAATTATTACCAGATAGTACAGGCTGGCATTGGTTCTATTTAAATGAATATGGTGTGCCATATACTAATACATGGATTACAGATGAAAAGGGTAGATCATATTATATGAACAGTATGGGATATATTGCTTAGCGTAAATGCAATTAATGATATAAATGTGATTAAATTTAGAGTTAAACAGCTATCGTATAGTTGTTTAACTCTTTTTTTATAATCGTAAAGTAATTATTTGATATTGGTTTGAATAAAATGTTTATATGATATACTTATAGTGTTCAGCAAAAATAAAAAGGAATAAAATATGAACACAAAAGAAATTGAAGTATTAAGAACAATAAAACCAGGTATTAGCCAAAGAGATTTAGCTAAAAAGCTTAATATCTCACTTGGAAAAGTTAATCAGATAATTAGTGAATTAAAAGGGCAAAAATTTATAGACCAAAATAACAATATTACTACTAAGGCCAAAGTATATTTTGAGTCTCATCATCCAAAAAATGCGATTATTCTTGCAGCAGGATATGGGATGAGAATGGTGCCTATTAATACTGAGGAACCAAAAGGGTTGCTGGAAGTTAAAGGTGAAACTTTAATTGAACGCATGATTAAACAATTACATGAAGTGGGAATTAAAAATATTGAAATTGTAGTCGGCTTCATGAAGGAACATTATGAATTTTTAATTGATAAATATAATGTCAATTTAGTTGTTAATTCTCATTATAAGGATTGGAATAATATCTACTCTTTATTTTTAGTTAATAATGCTATATCCAATACTTATGTTCTCCCTTGTGATGTATGGTTTAAAACTAATCCATTTTCTACGGTTGAAGATAAATCGTGGTATTTATTTGGGGAAGAAATAGTAACGGGATCGGATTGGCAAGTTAAAAATAATGGTAAGGTGCGTTTTAAGGCATCAAATGGAAATAAAATGATTGGTCTTGCATATATAAATAGTACGCATGGAAAAATTGTTTCAAAAAGACTAGAAGAAATGATTAAAAAGGAGCATCGTACTTCTTTCTGGGAAGATGTTTTAGAGGATAAAAAAACGTTCTTGCTAAATGGTAAAGTTATTTCTGATGATTCACATGCTGAAATTAATTCTTATGAACAATTGCTAGACTTAGATTCAAGATCAACTCATTTAAAAAATGACGCAATTGAGATTATCGAACAAGTTTTAAAGGTAAATAAAAAAGATATTCATAATATTCATACTTTAAAAAAAGGAATGACAAATAGATCGTTCATTTTTACAGTTAATAATAAAAGGTATATTATGCGGATTCCTGGTGAAGGAACAGATAAGCTGATCGATCGAAAAGAAGAGTATGATGTTTACCAAAAAGTGAAAACAGAGCCATATACTGAAAAAATATTATATTTAAATCCAGATAATGGATACAAAATATCTGAATTTCTAGAAAATACTAGAAATAGCGATGCAAATAATTTTCAAGATGTTAAAAATAGTATGAATGTCTTACGACAATTTCATAAGCAAAACTATCAAGTTAATCATACTTTTGGCATTTGGAAGCAGATAGATTTTTATGAAAGTCTTAGAAGTACAGATTCAGCTTATCGAGATTATTCAGAAACGAAGGACAATGTTCTCAAGCTAAAAAAATTTATTGAAGATAATGTTGATAGATGGTCTTTATGTCATATAGATGCCAATTCAGATAACTTCTTGATTGATCAGAACGAAAATGTATTTCTTATCGATTGGGAATATGCTGGTATGCAGGATCCTGATTTGGATATTGCAATGTATGCCATTTATGCTGGCTATAATAAAGACGAAATCGATGAACTAATAGATATTTACTATGAAAATAAATGTAAAGATAATATTAGACATAAAATTTATGCTTATGTTGCTGTAGGAGGACTACTGTGGAGTAACTGGTGTGAATATAAGCAATCATTAGGACTAGATTTTGGTGAATATTCAATCGCACAATATCGTTATGCAAAAGAGTATAGTAAATTAGTTTTAAAGTATTTGGAGAAGAAGAATGACTAAATTAGATAATGCAATAATAATGGCAGCCGGTTTAGGAACCAGAATGAGACCTTTAACTAATGAGACGCCTAAACCCTTAGTAAAGGTAAATGGAACTAGAATGATCGAAAGTATTATTCAGGCGTTGCATCGGAAAAATATAAATGATATTACAATCGTAACGGGATATTTAGCAGATAAGTTTGATTTTTTACCCAAAAAGTATGCTGGTGTTAAGCTAATTAATAATCCATATTTTAACAAGTATAATAATATTTCTTCTCTATATGTGGCTAGAAAAGAGTTAAAAAATACAATCATTTTAGATGGTGATCAATTAATCTATAATCCAGAAATTTTAAGTGCTGATTTTGAAAAATCAGGTTATGCAGGAAGTTTAATTAATGAATGGTCAGATGAATGGATAATGCATACTGATAACAAAGGTAGAGTTATATCTTGTGATCGAGATGGTGGCGACCATGGTTGGCGGCTATACAGTGTTTCTAAATGGAATGCTAACGATAGTGCTATACTAGGAGAACTTGTAGAAAAGGAATTTGAAAATAAAAACTATGATATTTATTGGGATGACGTTCCAATGTTTATCTATGCTGATAAGTTTAACCTTTCTGTACATAAAATAAATAAAGAAGATATTGTTGAAATTGATAGTATTGAAGAATTAGCTGATATAGATTCTTCATATAAAAGATATGTAAAGTAAGATGAAGAAAAAAATTTCTAAAATAGATCTTTCGTTGATCTCTATTCCTCTATTATCGGTTTTATTTTTAAGTTGTATATTTCTTATTTTCCCCAATGAATCAAAAAGTTTCTTAGTAAATATTCGTTCGGAAATTAATAAATATTTCTCTGGTTATTATCTTTGGGTAGGAATTCTATTTTTATTAAGTACGTTGGTCTTAGCTTTTTTACCATTAGGAAATATAAAAATAGGAAAGGAAAGCGATAAGCCAATTTATCCACCTCTTAAATGGGGGATGATGATTTTTACCTCTACAATGTCAGCGGATGTCATTTTTTATTCCTTGTGTGAGTGGATGATGTATATTGGAGAGCCGACTATTCAAAGCAAAAATAATCCATTTGAGTGGTCGTTGACGTATTCATTATTTCACTGGGGTCCGATTGCATGGTCATTTTATATTATGCTGGCAGTTGCATTTGGATATATGCTTTATGTATCGCAAAATAAAAAGCAAAAATTTTCTGAAGCTTGTCGACCAATATTTGGAAAAGCGATTGATGGTCTTGTAGGTAAGATTATTGATTTAATTGCAATTTTTTCTTTAGTTGCTGCTACAGCCACTACTTTTTCAATGTCACTTCCTTTATTAGCTCAAGTTGCGAAAACTTTGTTTCATATAGGAACTGTACAAGGTTGGTCTTTAATTTTAATGGCAGTGATAGTAATAATTTATTTATCGGTCTCTTTACTTGGCTTAAAAGCAATGAGCCGTTTTTCAGTAATAGCTTTCTCTATGTTTGGACTTTTATTATTATATGTCTTACTTGTAGGAGGTGGAGTGAGTTCTGACTTCTTGGCAGGCGGAGCTGCAATAAGAAATTTAACTACTAATTTTATTTCTTTAGCACTGCCAAATAAAATTAATAGTTTTACTCAAAATTGGACTGTATACTATTGGTCCTATTGGATTGTTTGGTGTGTTGCTACTCCATTTTTTATTGGAAGTATCAGTAAAGGGAAAAAAATTCGTGAAATTATTCTAGGTGCATATTTTTGGGGATTGAGTGGCACTTTCTTATCCTTTATTATTTTGAGTAATTTTGGGATTAGAGAACAAATTCGAGGAATTATCAATGTTACAGCTTTATTAAGCAAAGACGTTTCTTATCCGGTAATCATAACTACTCTTTTTAAAACTTTACCTCATTATGAATGGGGATTAATTATTCTTAGTGGGGCAATGATAGGATTATACTGTACGGTTTTTGATTCTATAACTATGGTCATTTCCAAATACTCATACAAGAATTTACTTGTAGAAGAAACTCCAAGTAAAAAAATGAGAGCATTTTGGGCAATTGCTTTTAGTATTTTTCCTTTAGTACTGATTCTGACTGGGGAGTCTGTTTATAATATTCAATCAGTGGCGATTATTGCTGCACTACCAACTAGTATAGTTATGATTTTAATTGTAATTAGTTTTTATAAGAGTTTGCTTGGGCGGAAGAAAGATTGAGTAAAAATATTGGATATTTAATGAAATATTATGTTTAAAGTCTACTTGTAAGTGATTGAATTCTGTGCAAAAATTAAGATGTATTTTTTATGGAAAAATATAAGTATAGAAAGTGATCTAACAATGCATAATCATAAAAAATTGAATATTGGCCTATCATCTTTAGTTTTAGGAGCACTCTTTTTAGAATTTAGCGTTTCACAAGTTAAGGCAGATGATGTCAAAACTGGTTCTCCTTATAACGAACAAGTTAATTCTAAGATAATTAATCAAAATGGAACTTCTAAAAATAATGTAATAGTTCAAAACTCAGTGGCTACTTCTAAATACCAGAATTCTTTAGTATCGTCTGCTGGTACTAGTACTCAAAATAATTTAAATGGGAAATTACTAGAAAGTAAGGAAACAAAAACTGAAGAAAATGGAGTCCAACATTCAAATAGTACTAAGCATCATCAATCAGCTCCAGTAACTATGTCGTTGTATTCAGTTAATAAAGATAGTGCAAATAAGTGGAGATATAACTCTAATATCAAAACATGGAGTTATATAAAAAGTGATGGTACAGATGCCAATCAAGAATGGATAAAGACCAAATATAATCAATGGTATTATTTTGATCAAAATGGAAATATGGCTACGAATGGCTGGTTTTCTACTAGTTCGAAAAAAGAAAATAATGGGGAAAAGTACTATTTTGATAAAGATGGTCATTATTTAACCAATCATTGGACATATGATCCTTATGGCAAAACATGGAGTTATGCAAAAAAAGATGGTGTACAGGCCAATGATGAATGGGTAAAGAGTAAATATAATGAATGGTATTATTTTGACTTTAACGGAAATATGGTGACAAATAGTTGGTTTGATACCGATGGAAAATTATATTATTTTGATCAGAATGGTCACTATTTAACCAATCATTGGGTATATAGCTCTGATGAGAATATTTGGCGTTATGCAAAAAAAGATGGTACACAAGCAACTGAAGAATGGTTAAAAATGCCAGATGGTCATTGGTATTATTTTGATGTTAGCGGAATTATGGCAGCTAATGGATGGGAATCAATTTCCACGGGAGAGAATGATTCCAAATATTATTATTTTGATCAAAATGGTCACTATTTAATAAACCATTGGGCTTATGATAAATATGAGAAAACTTGGAGCTATGCAAAAAAGGATGGAACTCAAGCATTAGAAGAATGGGTAAAAGGAGCCAATGGAGCCAGATATTATATTAACGATAATGGGGTTATGGTAACAAATAGCTGGTATGATACACCTTCAGAAGGTGAATATTACTTTGATAAAGATGGTCATCCAGTAAATCTTCATTTAGCCACTGAATTTGATCAAAATGGTGCCCCTATAACCAATCATTGGATTTATGATTCAAATAATCATCTCTGGGGTTACACCAATTCAGATGGTACTCCAGCATTAGAAGAGTGGGTAAAATCATCAGATAACCAATGGTATTATTTTAATAACGCCGGAGTTATGGTGACAAATGGTTGGTATAATACTCAGTTAAAAGATGGTAACTGGAAGAAATATTACTTTGACAAGAATGGTCACTATTTAATAGATCATTGGGTATATGACTCATACGGTAAAACTTGGAGCTATGCAAAGCATGATGGAACCCAAGCACTAGCAGAATGGGTAAAGACACCTAACGGGCGCTGGTATTATTTTGATAATATTGGGATGATGCCAACAAATGTGCTTTTAGACACTCATCTAAAGAATGACGTCTGGAAACCGTATTACTTCGATAAAGATGGTAATTATATGACTAATGCATGGGCTTATGATTCTGCTGATAAGATGTGGATTTATACGAAAAATGATGGTATACCTGCAGTACAAGAATGGTTAAAAAACAATGACGGTCAATGGTATTACTTTACGGCTTCAGAGGCTATGGCAGCAAACGGTTGGTTTAGAACTCGTTGTGTAAATGATTATTGGAAAACATATTATTTTGATAAAAATGGCCATTATTTAGCAAATCATTGGGCTTACGATGCTGATAATAAAACTTGGAGCTACGCGAAAAATGATGGTACAAGAGCAACAGAAGAATGGGTAAAGACATCAAGTGGCCAATGGTATTATTTCGATAAGAATGGAAATATGGCAAAAGATGGTTATTACGACACTTATGTAGGAAACGGTAAGTGGAAAAAATACTACTTTGATAGGGATGGACATTACTATCAAATCTAATAGATAAATATGTTAATGAGAAATTAAGGGCTCTTTTGCAAATCCTGTTGATGGATAGTTTTAAGAAGGAATTAAGCAGCTAAGAAATAGCTGTTTGATTCCTTTTCTTTTATAATATTTTCTTCGAGTCTAATTCTAATTAATAAATGTTTAAAATTTCTATAGCCATAAGCAGTACGCTCAATTTGTTTAATTTTACGGTTAACTCCTTCAAGACAGCCATTAGAATAAGTTGAGACAATACCATTTAGGACACCAGAATAATTACGTTTAAAAGTTAATAGAGTTTGATGCATTTGTTTACCGACAGTTTGTTTTGAATGAGGTAGATGGATAACTTTCTTTTCATCGTTATTCTGAATGACAACCATAAAGTCTTGCATAACCCAATATGTATTTTCGATATCTTTGTTGCAGTCTAAGCCGTCTAAGACAACATGTTCCTGAGTGAGATAGCCTTTAAGGTACTTTATCTACTACATGAGATAAGATTTCTGAGAATATTGAAAAATAATATTTATGGCTTTATGCATGATATCTTTTTAAAGTTTGAATTCATCAAATACTGAATATTCCGCTATATGATCAGCACTATCATAGAATTTTGAGGATCTAGAGTTTAATATATTGTGAACGATATATTATATATTGGGACCAATGCTAGATATTGAGCAATCTTCCGTAAGAGAAAAAAAGCAATTTGGGTTTAGAAATAAGATTAGTAGAATGATAACAAGAAGTCTGAGTATATTTAGTAATAAATATGTTGTGATACCTACTGTTAATATTCTCATTTAAAATAATTAGAAAAAATAATCTTCGGGTCTTCAATATCAAGTTGAAATTTAATACAATTATTAAAAGAGAATGTAAGTAATCATCTGTATGATGTAGAGAGGAATCAGAAAATTTAATGCAGTGAGGCTTATGGCCTCTATTTTTATTCTAATAAAGAAGTTAGATTGACGTTAAATGTATTTATTAGTATAATCGTGGCTTTATAGATTATAGTAGTTGCAAGTGGTTATTTAAAATGATAACTAGTACCATCAATTAAGCAATAAAAAATTTTTTGATAACGTAGTAAACATAGAAATCGCAGCTACTATAATCGGCGAATTATTAGTCTTATCAAGAGATTAAATTTATTAATAGTATGGTTATACCATTTAGAATATAAAAGAAAGTAGAATTTTGTGGGCTATACTAATGTTATATAGTAGTTAATTGGAGCGATATACTGTGTCAAGGAGTTATAATGATGAGGATCCAAGTAAGTAAGATTTCTAAAGGAACTTTTTATAATGACGATATCATTTATTAGACATCTCAACTAGACAAGAAATTTAGTAATTATCTAAAAGTTGAGTCAAAAGAAATAAGTAATAGAAAATTGCTGACTGTTGATTTGGCGCTTAAAATGAAGCATTTGAATTAATTCAAATGGTGAGTTAGAGATTACAGGTTCTTCAAAGATTATATAGGAAGGGATAGTTAAAACTGCAATAAGATTTATTTGTATAATGAAGCTAAATTATCAATAATGTTACTTTATACTACTTAGTAAAATATCAAATAGTAGTTTTCGTGTGACACTACTATGTTTTAGATGTTTTTCAGTTGAAGAATTCTTTAATAAAGGAAAAATATAAGGATAATTTATACTCAAAGAGAATTAATAGGAACTATTTAATATTTGTATTTTAAATTAATTAAAAGGATAGAGGTGATTTCAAGTGGATATCTTATTAAATCGCGTCTTTACTGCAAAAGAATTAGATTCTTTAGTGAAATATAAATCGATGAAATATGTCGAAAAAGCAACTGAAAGATACGGGATAACATCTAAGGATTTAGCTACACAGATAAAGGATATATATGCTTATTTAGGAAATCACCATAGGAATGAATATTTCTATAAAAATCAGTTACTTAATAATATTGTGTTAGGTAGACATAGCCCAAATACAACCAGTGCTTTGAGAGAAGTGCCAGTTGCAAATTCAATAGCTGATTTCCTTGTTATGAATGGAAAAGCACAAGTTTATGAAATAAAAACAGAATTGGATACTTTGCAGAGATTGAATAGACAAATAGACGATTATTACAAAGCTTTTTCATATGTTAATGTAATTACTGATAAAAAATACGTTAATAAAATTAAAAAAATTGTAAATCAAGATGTTGGAATATTTACTCTTACTAATAGAAATCAAATCCATATAGAGAGAAAACCTCAATTACATAGTCAGAATTTGGACAGCAAAGTTTTGTTTAAATTATTAAGAAAACCTGAGTTCGAAAAAATTAATAAAGAAAAGTTTGGAGAACTTCCTAAAGTGGGTGCATCAAAATATTATGATGCTAATTATCGCTTATTCTCAACGTTGTCAGTGAGTGAACAACAGAAGAGTGTTACGTTCGCATTGAAACAACGAAATTTAAATAGGTTCAAAGGAAAAGCAACGTTATTAAAAGAATGTCCAAAAGAATTGAGAGAACTTATTTATTTTTCTAAACTCAAAGATCAGCAAATAGAAACTTTAATAAATATTTTAAAAATGAAAGAGGGATAAATATGTATTTCCCATATTTAAGAGGAAAATTGTACGAATTAGTAGCAATTAGAGAATTGATTCAAAAAAATTTAATTCAATCTAGTTATATATCACCAATTATTGAACCGGTTAGAGATAATGGGACGTTTAATAGTTTAATTAAGGTTTCTAATGAGAATAAATATGTCCTAAATATAATTAGTAATCCACAAGTGGGTGAATACAGTGATTTAGATAAATTAAAAAGTATAATAGACAGTAATGAATATTTAAGAAACAGTGTAATTGTTTTAGAGAATCAAAAAAATGGTTTTAATAAAGGTGATCTTTTATTTTATACATCACCGGTTAAAGGACTAGATTGTGATGATATTCAAACTATAAATGTTACTCCGTATGATTTAGATTACAACGCTATAATAAGACCAGAGCAGCCTAGAGTTGTATTTACGGATTCTTTTGACAAAAAGGATAGAAATGCTGACTATTTAAAATATCCGGATGTAAATTTTTCTAATTATCATAAATTATATAAGAGTGCAGGTTTTTATGGATATGGTGATTATTCAATAATTGGTGAAGACTATTCGGATTCGGGATTTGCACCTTTTGCTGTTGCAATTCATATAGTATATTTTGATGATAATAATGCACTTCGTTTGAAACATTTTGTATCAAAAAGTAATGATGATATGTATAATCCGGCTAATAAGTTACATGAAGCATTAGAAGAAATGAATAGATGGTATTCTTCTGCAGATTTTGATAAGGATAAAAATGATTCGGTAGGTTTACAAGAACTTGAAAATTTATATTTGCATGATAAATATTCAGGGTTAGGTTATCTAAAAAAACTTGAATTAATGCATCATTTTGAAATAATGAATCGCTACTTGATGAAAAAGGAATAACAAAATGAAAATATGTGCTAATTGTTTCAAAGATACAGATTTGAGAATGCGGATATTAAGTTTAAAGAATCTAAAAAAATGTGATATTCATAATAGGCGAGAATATATTTTTGATACGGATGATGATACTGTTAGTATAAAAGTCGATATGGGGCGTTTAGTTAATCTTTATGATACTACATCTAGTATAGATAACAGTAGTTTAACGGGTAAGACCTTGATTGATCGAATTCAAAATGATTGGCAAATATTTTCAACTAATATAAATGAGAATCAGATACGTACAGTGCTAGTTGAATTGTTAAAAGATTCGTTTGATAAAGATGATCCAATATACAAAAGTCCATTAGTTATTCCTGATTTATACAATAATCAATTTAAAGAAGATTATTCTATCATAAAAAATAAAGATTGGAATAGTTTTAAAGAAAATATTTTACATGGAAATCGTTTCTTTAATTCAGACCTAGATAAAGAATTATTGACTAATATAATGAAATATTCTGTTGAAGAGCTACAGAAGAATTCTTTATTGTTCAGAGCGAGAATTGTTGATAGCTTTGACGATATTAGGGAAGAAAAGGATATGCTTATCCCTCCTAAAAAAATATTGGATAGTAGGGATGGTAGGATGAATCCAAGAGGAGTAGGGATGCTCTATCTAGCCAGTAAGAAAAATATAGCTATTAGAGAAGTAAGATCTTCTTTTAACGATAAAGTTGTGATAGCCCCAATCGAAATAGTGAAAAATATTAAAGTGGTTGATTTGACTAGAATTGCAAAATTATCACCTTTTAACATGTTAGATACTATTTATCCTAAAGTATATCAATTAAATAAGGAAACTATAAATACTATTGTAGAAGAATTGGAGACACCTATAAGAACTAACCATAAAAGTTTAGATTATCTTCCAACTCAATATTTAAGTGCGATTGCACAATTGAATTTTGAGGGTATAAAGTATAGTAGTACAATGGTTGACCGTGATCCAAATAATTTTAATGTTGTGTTATTTGATAAACAAATTGAAAGTAAAGTTAAAGTTAGAAAAAATGATAGGGAAGAATTAAAAATTAAAATGGTAAGATATAATACTTATCCAGAATTAGTAAATTAATCTTAACCCTAGCGTATTTAATAATAGATGAAGTGCTATAAAGTAAGCACCGAAAATTTAAAAAAGTAGTCTAGGATATCAAGATCGTTGCTAGGCTGCTTTATTTTTTGTCTTCTTTAACATTATATTCTCTGTGAATTCACTAGGATAAATATTTTATTGCAATAATAAGATTGTTGTTTAGACAGACATTTTCTTTGAGTAAAGAATTAGATTGCTTCTTTCTTCTAGACATTCTTTATAAAAAATGAAACAGTCTCGTAGTCCAATTGTAGTAGCGAATAATAGATTATTTTCTCTTTTTTCAACAGCGTTTAATTTTTGGCGGTAACATAGTATTAGTAAATTTTAATTTAGAAGGACAACATTGTTTTAATAATAGGATCGAGAAGAGAGAACAATGGAAATGATTGAATGTAATATGTATAGTAATGTTGATAATTATATAGATAAGATTAGTGATTCGACAAATAGGATTAAACTAGAAAATAGTGATATTAATGCTTTACAAATAATTATACCCAATCGCTCTGCTGATTTAATAGGTGCGATCAATAAAGGTAAAACGAATATTATTCCATTATTTAATATCGAGAGCGTTTTTAATGAAAGAGAGCAATTTACTTTAACGCCATTTTTAAAATTGGAGACGTCATTTAAGGTTAGTACGAGTTTTATACTTGGTATGATAATGACAGTCATTTATGCCTATAAAGAACTACACTTAGTAAGTATGAATCATTTTGCGTTCAAATACAAAAAAGCTAATAAAACCGGAGGGCCAGATTTTATAGGATGGGATAAAAACGGAAATGTTTTTTGGTTAGAAGCAAAAGCAACTATATCAGAAAACAGAGTATCTAGCACCAGAATAAAGAAGGCTGTAAATCAGTTAGGTAAAGTAAAAACCAATAATCGAATTAGTTTTTCAAATAATAAGCTCGTTGTAGCTTCGAGCTTTAGAAAAAAAATACAGCCAAATAGTAAACAAATTAGTTTAAGTATTATCGATCCTGAATTTAAAGAGATTCCTGATGATTATTATAGTGTATATGATTTGTACTCGAGAATTACTAAAGAGGGATTATCTCATATGGAATTGAATTTAGATAATGTAATAGATGATTTTTGTGGGAATAGATTTACGATAAATGATACTTCCGTAATAATTTTTATTAATAAAAATTTGGTTAAGTTAAGTTCTTCAAAGAACACTAAGACAACTTTTAAGGAAGAATTATTTGACTTGCAAAATATAATTATAAAAAAGTATGAGAAAATAAAAAATGAAGTAAAAAAAGATAGTGTATTTGCATATAATGGAATAATAATTGCCTATTAAATGCCTCTAATTCTCAATTGACTATCTGATGTCATTACCTAGTATCAATATTTTATATTGTAAAGTTGACTATATTATATATTAAAAATATGACATTTAGAATTAAGAGGAGAAAAAATTAAAAAGGGTAGCACAATAGAGGAGTATATATTAACTGCAATAAATCTAGTACTTAAAGAATTGAGTTGATGTTTTCTATGCCAACTTACTATACAAGCGGTGAATTTGCGAAAAAGGCGCATGTTTCAATTCGTACAATTCGCTATTACGATCAAAAAAATTTATTAAAGCCATCAACACACACGGCGAGCGGTGCAAGACTCTACACTGATACTGATTTTGCCAAATTGCAACAAATCCTCCTATTAAAGTATCTTGGATTTTCTTTAACAGACATCCGAGAGATGACTTTAGGATCAGGAGACAGGCAGCTTTTACTTGATTCTCTGCAGATTCAAAAAAGATTAGTGGAAGAACGTCTTAAAGAAATGCAAAATGTTGCTGCAGCCATTGATTCAACTAGTAGCACTTTGAAGGCAGGGCAAGAAGTAGACTGGAGCAAGATGTTAGACTTGATTCATTTGACTTCAATGAATCAGTCCCTAAGTAGTCAATACCAAAATGCTTCTAATATTTCTGCGCGAATCAAACTTCATCGGGATTATTCTCTTAATAAAGAGGGATGGTTTCATTGGTTGTTTAGACAACTAGACTTAAAGCCGGGGATGAAGATTCTAGAATTAGGAGCTGGTAATGGTACTTTATGGGCACAAAATCTAGATAGAATTCCAAAAGGATTAACCATTGTTTTATCTGATATTTCTGAAGGTATCTTAGCTGATGCGAAAAGTGAAATTAGGGATAGATCAGAATTTCAATATGCGGTATTTGATGCACAAAAAATACCTTGTGCGGATAATACATTTGATTTGGTAATTGCTAACCATATGCTTTTCTACTGTGACGATATTCCTAAGACCTTGAAAGAAGTAAAGAGAGTAATGAAAAAGGGCGCTTCTTTTGCTTGCTCGACTTATTCTAAAAGGCATATGCATGAAATTACTGATTTAGTTCAAGAATTTAATCCAGAGATTGTCTTGTCTTCAACTAATTTATATGATCGCTTTGGCTTAGACAATGGGATAGAAATTTTATCCCATGATTTTACTGATGTTACTTGTCATAAGTATGAAGATGCGGTTGAATTGTCTGAATCTACGCCGGTAATTTCTTACATCTTATCTTGTCATGGTAATCAAAATTCGATTTTACTCGATCACTATAATGAATTTAAAAATTTTGTTGACGATAAAGTAAGCGATGGTTTCCACATTACTAAAGATGCAGGTTACTTTATTTGTAAGAAATAGTAACAAAGATCAAGCACATGAAGTTAAGTGCTTGATCTTTTTCTATAGAATTAAAAATTCTTATTTTCTTGAAGGTGACGTAACGTAATGTTATATGATAAGTAATGAATAAAGAAAGGCAGACCTAATTATGAAAGTTATTGTTACTGGTGGTGCCGGTTTTATCGGTTCAAACTTTGTTTTTTACATGTTAAAGAAGCATCCTGATTACGAAATTATCTGTTTAGATAGTTTAACTTATGCGGGTAACTTATCTACTTTAAAGGATGTTATGGATAACCCTAACTTCAAGTTCGTTAAGTTAGATATTCGTGACCGTGAAGGTGTTTACAAGTTATTCGAAGAAGAAAAGCCTGATGTAGTAGTTAACTTTGCTGCTGAAAGTCACGTTGATCGTTCTATTGAAAATCCAGAAATTTTCTTGGAAACTAACATTATCGGTACTTCTGTCTTAATGGATGCTTGCCGTAAATACGGTATCAAGCGTTTCCACCAAGTTTCAACTGACGAGGTTTACGGTGATTTACCATTAGATCGTCCAGATCTTTTCTTCCACGAAGATACTCCACTTCATACTTCAAGTCCTTACTCATCAAGTAAGGCTAGTGCCGATTTACTCGTTGGTGCCTACGGTAAAACCTATGGTTTGCCAGTAACCATTTCACGTTGTTCTAACAACTATGGTCCATATCAATTCCCAGAAAAATTGATTCCATTGATGATTCAAAGAGCATTAAACAATGAAAAATTACCAGTTTACGGTGATGGTAAAAACGTTCGTGACTGGCTTTACGTTGAAGATCACTGCAACGCAATTGACCTTATCTTAGAAAATGGTGAGCCTGGTGAAGTTTACAACATTGGTGGTCACAACGAAATGGCTAACATTGATATTGTTAAACTCATCTGTGATTACTTAGACAAGCCTTACTCCTTAATCGAACATGTTACTGACCGTAAGGGTCATGACCGTCGTTACGCTATCGATCCAGAAAAGATTCATAACGAATTAGGCTGGCTTCCAGAAACTATGTTCAAAGATGGTATCAAGAAGACTATCCAATGGTACCTTGACAACAAAGACTGGTGGGAAAACATCATTTCTGGTGACTACCAAAACTATTACGACAAAATGTACGGTAAGAAGCAAGTTTTAGATAAGGACTAATTCAGCATGAAGGGAATTATTTTAGCAGGCGGTTCAGGTACTCGTTTATATCCATTGACTTTAGTAACTAGTAAGCAATTATTGCCAGTTTACGACAAACCAATGATTTATTATCCATTATCTACTTTGATGTTAGCCGGTATTAAAGATATTTTAGTTATTTCTACTCCGGCTGACACTCCACGTTTTAAGGAACTATTAGGTGATGGTTCACAATTTGGTGTTAACCTTTCTTACAAGGTTCAACCAAGTCCAGATGGGTTGGCTCAAGCATTTACCTTAGGTGAAGATTTCATTAACGGTGAAGCATGTGCCATGGTTTTAGGTGATAACATTTTCTACGGTAATGGTTTTACTGAGTTGCTTAAGAATGCTGCTGAAGATGCTCAAAAAGGTAAGGCAACTGTCTTTGGTTACTACGTAAATGATCCAGAACGTTTTGGTGTTATTGGTTTTGATGAAAATGATAATGTTGTATCTATCGAAGAAAAACCAGAACAACCTAAGAGTAACTATGCTGTTACTGGTCTTTACTTCTACCCAGCTGGTGTAAGTGAAAAGGCTGCTCAAGTTAAGCCAAGTGCACGTGGGGAAGTAGAAATTACTAGTCTAAACGATATGTACTTACAAGACGATAACTTAGGTGTACAACTTTTGGGTCGTGGTTATGCATGGCTTGATACTGGTACAATGCAAAGTTTAGTTGACGCTTCTAACTACGTTAAGATGATTGAAGAACGTCAAGGCGTTTCTGTTTCAGCTCCAGAAGAAATTGCTTATATTCACGGCTGGATTGACAAGGATCAATTACTTGAAGCAGCTAAGCACTATGGCAAGAGCCCATATGGTAAGCACTTAAAGTCTGTTGCTGAAGGTAAAGTTCGTTACTAAAATTTTTAATTTAAGAAAGAAGCTTTTAAAAATGGGACAAATTAAAGTTGAAAAAAATGTTGGTGGTATTGAAGGTTTAGCAGTTATCACTCCAACTGTTCATGGAGACGATCGTGGCTACTTCATGGAAACTTTTAATCAAAGAGACATGATGGATGCTGGCTTTAGCATTAACTTTGTTCAAGATAACCAATCAAGTTCAACTAAGGGTGTGCTTCGTGGTTTACACTTCCAAAAGAAATACCCACAAATTAAATTAGTTCGCGCAGTTCGTGGTTCAGTATTCGATGTTGCTGTTGACCTTCGTAGCGATTCTAAGACTTATGGTAAGTGGTACGGTGTTGAATTAACTGCAGAAAATAAGAAGCAATTCTTAATCCCACAAGGTTTTGCTCATGGTTTCCTTGTTTTAAGTGATGAAGCTGAATTCTGCTACAAGGTTAATGATTTCTGGCATCCAAACGATGAAGGTGGTATGGCTTGGAACGATCCTGAAATTGGTATTGAATGGCCACACCTTAAGGGCGACTACCCAGGCAGTCCTGATGCTAGTGGCTATACTCTTGACGATGGTACTAAATTAACTTTGTCTGACCGTGACCAAGAATGGAAAGGCTTAAAGGATACTTTTAAGTTTTAATTAGTGAGGTAATTAAATGAGAGTTTTTGTAACTGGCGTTAATGGTCAACTTGGCCATGACGTAATGAATGAACTTGCTAAGCGTGGCTATGAAGGCGTAGGTTCTGATTTAGCACCTGAATATGCTGGTGTTGCTGACGGAAGCAGTGTTACCAAGGCAGCTTATGTTTCTTTAGATATTACTGATGCAGAAGCTGTAGATAAGGTTATTTCTGAAGTAAATCCTGACGTTATTGTTCATTGTGCTGCTTGGACCGCAGTTGACATGGCTGAAGATGATGACAAGGTAGCTGCTGTTCGTAAAGTTAACGTTGATGGAACTCAAAACATCGCTAATGTTGCTAAAAAGCTAGATGCCCCAATGGTTTACTTATCAACTGACTATGTCTTTGATGGTCAAGGAACTACTCCTTGGGAACCTGATTTTAAGGGTTACAAGCCGTTAAATGTTTACGGTGAAACTAAGCTTGGCGGTGAAGCAGCTGTTGCTAATACCTTGGACAAGTACTTCATCGTTCGTATTGCTTGGGTATTTGGTGTAAATGGTTCTAACTTCATTAAGACAATGCTTAAAGTTGGTTCAAACCATGATGAAGTTAAAGTTGTTAGCGACCAAGTAGGTACACCAACTTACACTTTTGATTTAGCTCGTTTATTGGTAGACATGATTGAAACTGATAAGTACGGCTACTACCATGCAACTAATGCTGAATTACCAGCAAATGAAGGCGACTATGATGAAAATGGTACTAAGACCGGCTATATTTCTTGGTACGATTTCACTAAAGAAATCTACCGCCAAGCGGGCTACAAGACTAAGGTAACTCCTGTAACTACTGAAGAATATGGCTTATCAAAGGCTGTTCGTCCATTTAACTCTCGCTTAGACAAGAGTAAGTTAGAAGAAAACGGCTTTAAGCCACTCCCAACTTGGCCAGATGCTATCAGCCGCTACTTAGATATTTTAAAGGCTGACGGCTTCTTTGATGAGTTAGGGAAGTAAGTTTTTAATTAGATAATACCGAATGAAAGATCAATGAAGTTTAAACTCCAGCGTTGGACATAAATCCAATCTGGGGTTTTTATTATGAGCAAATATACAGTTGAGACTAAATTAAAATCAATTGAATTATATAAAAACAATCTGGAAAGTAGACAAATTCAACATGAATTGAATATTTCATCACATTCTACAAGTGATGGATTGACTATATTATTTAAGAAATATGGAAAAGCTGGTTTAAAAAGTTTTCGAGAATGCAGACCACGGTTATACTGAATCGATTATTCAAAATACCTCATTAGATTATATTTTCTTACACAATTCATTATTTGCTGAAGTTTTCATTACTGATTCTTATCGCGCAGTTAACAATCATGAAAACAATATTGAAAAGAAGATGACCGGTGGAAGAATCTGGTTCATTTCTAGAAAAAATGCTACATTAAGTGCCGCTTGAGCGTTGAACAATGATTTACTTCACCGCACTGTTTTGAATATTAATGGATCTGAGCCATTTACATATCAGAAGTTTTTAGATATTGCTAATGGTGTGTCTGGCAATCATATTTCTCACATTCGCAAGACTGATGAAGAATTATACAGTTATATCAATCGTATCGGTATGCCGAGAAATACAGATGGCGATTTCTCAAAGAGTCCAATTAAAGCAACTTCAGAAAGAATGGTTTCGGTACGACCGTTCGAGAAGGGTATTTGGAGGTACTGGGTAGCGACTTCAGTAATTTAATTGGTCATAAACCAATCACGGTTGAGTACATATTGAACACAAAAAATGCTTTCAACTAGGCGACTGTCATCCTCTGGAGTAGAAAGTTGGAGGACTTGATAAGGAGAAGCGGCTTTTTGGAGGGCCTCTTTTTTGTTGTGAGTAAATTGAGGTAAAATGTACATGATAGCTCAATAAGTAGGAGAAGTTAGAATTGAATCAAATTATAGTGCCAATTATTACAGTACATAGGATATGTCAAAGAATTGCATGTTATCTTAATAAGGATGAAGTTATTGATGTATTAAATGCATATATTTTTCAGTATCATTTAGATATTGCTAAAATTGAGAGTAATGATGATAGATATGATTGGCAAGTTCTTTGTGATACAATTAATGACTTTCCAGATGCAAATAAGCTTGATTTTATAGGACAAATTTTGGATGCAGGCTATATTACAATAGAAGATGATTTTAATTTTATAAATGAATTTGTTATGAAATATAATTATATTGAGGTTCAAGAAAAATTATTTGAGCAACTAGCTGCATTTACTTCTGATGCAGTGACAGCTCAAGAAATTTTTGCAGAAAGACTGAAGATTAATCATCCAGAATCACTTAAATGTTGGAAAAATAGCATAGAAATGTTAAAGGGCAGATACTATTCAGAAGCTGGGAATGATATAAGAAAATCGTTTGAATTTTTATTATGTGATATTTTATGTAATAAAAAATCTCTTGAAAATCAAATTAAAGCTCCAGAACATGATTTTATGCGATCCGAGGTAGGTAAATATTTAAAAGAAAAGGGGATTAATAAGCAAAATGTCAGTTTTATCGTTCATTTGACATCAGCTGTTCTTTATATTTCTAATGAAAAATTTAAACACGGAGAGCCAACAGGACTTACTGAAAGTGATATAAGATTTTACATGAATGAAACGTTTTTGATTATGCAAAGATTTCTTGATATTGAAGAAGAGCATTTACCATTATTGAAGAAATAAGAACTATGACATATGTAGATAGTAGAAAAATTTTTTAAAAGGTAAAGCTAGTAAAGTAATAATTAGTTTTTTAGAGCAAAATAGCTAGCATATAGTCATTTTCCTTTTTATCTAATTTATATAAAAAATCATGAATTTTTAATTCAGATTCAAATTTCCATTAGAGGTGTAGCATCATCATAATTTATATTATTATATATTTATAGAACTATAATACTACGTGGGAGAGATAAAATGAATTCTGAAATTTCAATTCTTAAGTTTAATCGTAAGACCAATTTTTGGTTGTTACGTGCTGAAGGAGGTAAATATTTTTCTGATTTTTTAAATAATGATTATATCGGTATTAAATACAATAAGCTGACGATTGATAATATTAAAAAACTGCAGAAACAAGAATTCGTAACGCTTGAAGATATTAAGCAATTGATGTTCAAACAGTACATTAAAGATAACAGAACAACAATAAATAATTTATCTACTACTGCAAAGGCACAATTAACGATTCATGCAAAACAAACCTATCTATTTGTCTATGAGATTAAGATTGGCGATTTTATTTTAGTTCCTGCTAAACATTCATATGAATTTGCTTTAGGAATTGTTATTGGTGATCCATATGATGAGAGTATTACGAATATTGAAAAATTGAAAAAAGATTATGAAAATCAAGATATCTCCTATAAACCTTCTGGTTATCTAAAAAGAAGGTCTGTTCAATGGATTTCTATAATCAATAGAAATGATCTCCCAAAGGAATTAGCGTGGATAATGAATGCTCACCAAGCAGTGGCATCTCTTGACATAGATAATAAAACAAAGCTGTTTAATTTAGTTTCTCCTGTATACAAATATGAAGGTAAATTCTATCTTCGTGTTCATACTTCAAAGGGCTCAGAGTTTTCTATTTCTGATTGGTCAAAGTTAGTTTCCGTTTTTCCAAAAGAAAAAAGTAATAACATTGACATGAAAGCAAATATAAATTCTCCTGGCTTTTTTACTTTAGTAACACATTCGATTAATGATATACATTTTTTTATAGAAGTTGTATTTGGATCGGGCGTTTTTGGATCCTTTGTATTTATACTAAATAAATCTCTAAAATTGTTATTAGGAAAAGAAAATTTGAAAAAGAAAGGATTAATAGAAACATGTCAAGATATTTGGAGTAAGCATAAACAAAATAAAGTCAAAAATTTAAAAGCTGATATAGAATACAGAGAATTAAAAGCAAAAGATATAAGAGGAAAAGAATTAGGGTTAAGCATAAGAAAAGAAGGAAAACCAATAGAAAAGAATAAAGATAAAATAATTAGTCTAGATATGAAGAAACCAAAAGATAAAACTGATAATTAATTGAATTTAACTGTCTAATTTGAACATCCAGCCAGTTGTGGTAAGTGTAGTTTTAGATAGCATAGCTAAGTGAGTTGAATATATGAGTAAATTTTTAGCATTATCTATTTTTACGTACTTTATTAAGACAATGCTTAAAGTTGGTTCAAACCATGATGAAGTTAAGGTTGTTAGTGATCAAGTAGGTACACCAACTTACACTTTTGATTTAGCTCGTTTATTGGTAGACATGATTGAAACTGATAAGTACGGCTACTACCATGCAACTAATGCAGAATTACCAGCAAATGAAGGCGACTATGATGAAAATGGTACTAAGACTGGTTACATTTCTTGGTACGATTTCACTAAAGAAATTTATCGGCAGGCTGGCTATAAGACTAAGGTAACTCCTGTAACTACTGAAGAATACGGCTTATCAAAGGCAGTTCGTCCGTTTAACTCTCGCCTAGATAAGAGCAAGTTAGAAGAAAATGGCTTTAAGCCACTTCCAACTTGGACTGATGCTATTAGTCGTTACTTAGATATTTTAAAGGCCGACGGCTTCTTTGATGAGTTGGGGAAGTAAACTTTGAATTAAATAATACCGAATAAAAAGGATCAAGCGCAGGCTTGGTCCTTTTTCGTGTTGGGGTAGTGTATAATGAGCTTTTAATACTTATTCTTATATTAGAAAGCTCTAGGGAAAAACATGAAAAAAGTATCAGTAATAATTCCAGTTTATAATGATGAAAAGTACTTAAATCAGTGTGTTGATAGCATTTTGAAGTAAACTTATTCAAACATTGAATTGATTTTGATAGATGATGGCTCAACCGATAATTCACCTAAAATTTGTGAAGAGTATAGACAAAAATATGGTCAGGTTAGGGTTCTTCATAAGAAAAATGGTGGCGTTGGGTCTAGCAGAAATGCTGGATTAGCTATGGCAAGTGGTGATTATGTCTCATTTGTCGATAATGATGATTGGTTACCGGAAACTCATATTGAAGATTTGTATAATCTTTTGAAAAAAGGCGATGCAGATATTGCAGTTGGCAATTTTAACGAATTCGACGAAGAGAAATCCGCATTTTTATACTGGATGAACGAGGATGATTATTTTGAAAAGTGCTATTCGCCAAAAGACTGGTTTAAGTTGGAATATAGAACCGTCTACTATAACATGTCAATGGTTTTCGTAGTTCCATGGGGAAAGTTGTATAAGCGAGAACTTTTTAAAAATATTGTTTATCTAATTAATGCAAAAGTTGAAGATGATTTAACCACCTGGAAAATTTATTTACTTGCTGACAAAATTGCGTACATGAATAAAAGTATTTATACGCATCGTATTTTAAACGCCAGTGTTACAGCACAAGTTGATAAATTATCAGTCTTTCCAGCAGAAGCAGTTGAGCAGCGAATCAGTTTGTTGAAGTTAATTGGTTTTGATACAACTGAAGAAGAAAAAGCCTACAAAAAACGTTTAGCTCTCTTGCAATTTGACGATGACTATTTGAAGTCCCGAGACGCCAAGCAAAAATTAGCTATTTTGAAGAAGTATCGAGGGGAGTAAAAGAAGTTTTTAATAAATTTTTGTTTAGAAAACATTTAGTTAGTAGTAAAATATAAACGTGAGCAAATCTTTTTGATTTAGTTAGTAGTTTTAGATGGGTGTTAGATCAATGAAATTTAATCAAGGAGTTGCTCATATTATTTTTACAATGTAAGAAAGCGCTTAAATGCTAAGCTGATTAAATACTAGAAAGGAAAATATATGACAAAAATAACCAAAGATTATATTGTGGGCTTGGATATCGGGACTAATTCTTGTGGCTGGGTAGCAATGGACTCTAAAAATACTATTCTGCGAATGCATGGAAAAACTGCTATTGGTTCTCACTTATTTGATGCAGAAAATTCGGCAGCTGATCGTCGGGCTTTTCGAACAACACGAAGAAGAATTAAAAGAAGAAAGTGGCGATTAAAGTTATTAGAAGAGATATTTGATTCTCATATGGCAAAAGTTGATCCATACTTTTTTGCTCGTTTAAAAGAATCTGGTCTCTCACCTTTAGATACAAGAAAAAATGTATCTTCAATAATTTATCCAACATCTCTTGAAGATAAGAAGTTTTATGTTGATAATCCTACTATTTATCATCTTCGTTACAAGTTGATGACTGAAGATCGAAAATTTGATTTAAGAGAAGTTTATCTTGCAATTCACCATATTGTGAAATACCGCGGTAATTTTTTATATAATACACCTGTAAAAGACTTTGAAGCTTCAAAAATAGATGTAAAAGGTAGTTTAAAGAAATTAAATGAGTTATATGAAGGATTAGACTCAGAATTTAATGTAAAGCTTGATAGTAATAATGCATTAGAAATTGAAAATATTATTCGAGATAAAAAAGTCTTCAAGATAAATAAAGTTAAGGAAATTAACCAATTACTTTCTTTAAAAACTGATAATAAGGAACGTACTAAGTTAATAAAGGATGTTTCTAAGCAAATAGTAAATGCTATTTTAGGTTATAAAACTAAATTTGAAATTATTTTATTAAAAGACATTAGTAAAGATGAAGCAGATGATTGGGAATTTAAGCTTACTGATGTGGATGCCGATAATAAGTTCGAAAATTTAATTAGTGATCTTAATGAAAATGAACAAGAAATTCTGGCAGTAATTAGAGAATTGGCTAATGCAATTACTTTAAGTAACATTGTCGAAGAGGGAAAGACTTTATCTGAATCAATGATTGATAAGTATGAGAATCATTCAGATGATTTGAAATTATTGAAACAGGTTATTTCTGATCATCCCGATCGAGATAAGGCTAAGAAATTAGCCCTGGCTTATGACTTGTATGTCAACAATCGACATGGAAAAATTCTTCAGGCTAAAGACGTTTTAGGAAAGAAGAAAACTTTATCAAAAGAAGAATTTTATAAAGAAGTTAAAAAGAATTTAGATGATTCAAAGGAATCTCAAGAAATTTTAGATGCAATTGCCTTAGATTCATTCATGCCAAAACAGAGAACAAATGAAAATGGAGTAATTCCATATCAGCTTCATCAGCTTGAATTAGACAAAATTATTGAAAATCAGGGAAAGTATTATCCATTTTTGAAAGAGGTAAATCCTGTTTCTTCACATTTAAAGCAAGCCCCATATAAGCTTGATGAACTAATTAGATTTAGAGTCCCTTATTATGTAGGACCATTAATTTCACCAAACGAATCTACTAAAAATAACCAAACAAAGAAAAATCAAAATTTTGCTTGGATGATACGTAAGGGGCAAGGACAGATTACTCCTTGGAATTTTGATCAAAAGGTAGATCGAATGGCATCAGCAAATAAGTTCATTAAAAGAATGACAACTAAAGATACTTACTTATTAGGTGAAGATGTTTTACCAGCTAACAGTTTACTTTATCAAAAGTTTACAGTATTAAATGAACTTAATAACATAAAAATTAATGGTAAGCGAATATCTGTGCCTTTAAAACAAGAACTATATAATAACTTGTTTAAGAAGAATTCAACTGTAACTACTAATAAGCTTAAATCCTATTTGAAAGAAAATTATAAACTTATTAATGTTGAGATTAAGGGCTTATCCGATGAAAAGAAATTTAACTCTGGATTGACAACTTATAATAAATTAAAAAATTTGAAGATTTTTGATCAGCAAATTGATAATCCTAGCTATAATAAAGATTTTGAACGGATCATCGAATGGTCAACTATTTTTGAAGATAAGGCTATTTATAAAGAAAAGTTGAAAACTATAGACTGGCTCAGTGATAGACAAATTGACAAACTAAGCAAGATTAGAATGCAAGGTTGGGGTCAATTATCGAAGAAATTATTATCACAATTAACTGACAATAATGGTCAAACTATTATTGAACAACTTTGGGATAGTCAAAATAATTTTATGCAAATTGTAAATCAAGCTGATTTTAAAGATGCTATTGCAGTTGCTAACCAAAATTTACTAGTTGACACAAGTGTAGAAGATATTTTAAGTGAGGCTTATACGTCACCAGCTAATAAGAAAGCAATCCGCCAAGTAGTTAAAGTCGTTGATGATATTGTTAGAGCAGCCTCAGGAAAGGTTCCTAAGCAAATTGCAATTGAGTTTACTAGAGATGCAGACGATAATGCTAAAATAAGTCAAACTCGAGCAAATAAATTACGCAAAGTTTATAAAGAATTATCTAATGAATTAGCATCAGAGACTATTAGAAATGAGCTGGAAAGGGTTGCTAAAGATCAAAAATTGTTGAAAGATAAATATTATTTATACTTTATGCAACTTGGTAGAGATGCTTATACGGGTGAACCAATTGATATTGATGATCTAGAACAATATGATATAGATCACATTCTTCCACAAAGCTTTATTAAAGATGATTCCTTGGAAAACCGAGTTTTAGTTAAAAAAGCAGTCAATAATGGTAAATCGGATAATGTACCAGTTAAATTATATGGAAATCATATGGCAACTGACTTGGGAATGACGATTCATCATATGTGGGAAAAATGGAAAGATCAGGGATTAATTACAAAGACTAAGTATAATAATTTAATTATTGATCCAGATAAGATTAATAAATATGAATCTTCAGGTTTCATACATAGACAATTAGTTGAAACGAGTCAAATTATTAAATTGGTTTCAACAATTTTGCAATCTAAGTATCCTGATACTGAAATAATAGTTGTTAAGGCTCGATATAATCATTATTTACGAAAGCATTTAAACTTATATAAGAGTAGAGAAGTCAATGATTATCATCATGCAATTGATGCCTATCTTTCAGCTATTTGTGGTAATATTCTTTATCAAGTTTATCCTTATTTACGTCCTTTCTTTGTATATGGACAATATAAAAAATTTAGTTCCGAACCTGAAAAAGAAAAGATAATTTATGATAAAACAAGAAGATATAATTTTATTTCGCAAATTTTTGAAAACAAGGGTAACGATATTATCAGTCGTGAAACTAAGAAAAAGGTTTTTGACAAAAAAGATATAATTGAAAAATTGAAACATGCATATAATTATAAATACATGCTTGTTTCTCGAGAAACCGAAACTCACGATCAGGAAATGTTTAAGATGACGGTCTATCCACGTTTATCACGTGATAGAAAGAAATCACGTAATTTGATTCCTAAAAAGAAAGATATGCCTACTGAAGTATATGGCGGATATACAAATAATTCCGATGCCTATATGGTTATTGTTAGAATTAATAAGAAAAAGGGAACCGAATATCGCGTGTTCGGAGTACCAATGCGTGAATTGATTAATTTAAGAAAAGCTGAGAAAAAAGGTCACTATAATGCTTATTTAAAGCAGGTACTTGAACCTGAAATTATGTATAGCAAGAATGGAAAGAAAAATAAAACAATTAGTTCATTTGAGATTGTTAAAGAAAAAGTCCCATATAAGCAAGTAATTTTAGATGGTGACAAGAAATTTATGCTTGCAAGTTCTACGTATGTCCAAAATGCTAAGCAATTAACTTTATCTCAATATTCTATGCAAGCAATTACTGATAATTGTGAAAATGATACTGAAGAGGAGAA
Organism: Lactobacillus isalae; assembly: GCF_947539375.1. NCBI lineage: Bacteria > Bacillati > Bacillota > Bacilli > Lactobacillales > Lactobacillaceae > Lactobacillus > Lactobacillus isalae. The sequence goes on along the minus strand of NZ_OX443569.1, from coordinate 904,537 downwards.
AGCTTTGGTTGAAGCATATGATGAAATTCTTACAAATATTGATAAATATCTACCATTGTTTGATATTAATAAATTTAGAGAAAAATTACATGCTGGGAGAGAAAAATTTGTTGATCTATCATTAGCTGAGAAAAAAGACACAATTTTGCAGGTATTAAATGGATTACATGATAATGCTGTAATGCCTAAGATTAAGTCTTTAGGATTATCTACGGAATTGGGAAAATTACAGATTCCTACAGGTGTAAAATTATCTGAAAATGCAAAATTAATTTATCAATCTCCAACAGGTCTATTTGAAAAACGCGTTAAGATTTCAGATTTGTAAAGAAAATAGGGAACCACCAATGTGATTCCCTATTTTTTGTATAAAAAAAGTCCCTCGATAGCTCGGGACAAGTGTTGAAACTTTGCATCAAAAGATGCATTGCTTGATTTTAAATCTGGTTGTTAGATCAATAAAGTTTAGAGTTGGGAGCTACCCAACAAATTAATAATATCATGTATAGGCAAAAGATACAAGGAGGAAACATATGGGATGGCGATCGGTAATAATTACGCAACATACTAAATTAACGTATTCAATGAATATGATGATTGTGCAAACAAGAGATGGGATTAATCAGATACCTATTAGCGATATCAATTTATTATTGGTATCAACCTCTCAAGCAGTAATTACAAGTGCACTAATTAGTAAACTAGCTGAAAATCAATCTAAAATAATTTTCGTTGATGATAAATACCAACCTGTCAGTGAAACAATAGATTATTATCCGAATAGTAGAAGTCTTGCTAAATTAAAAAATCAGTTTAATTGGGATGAAAAGCAAAAAGAGCTTTTGTGGACGAAAATTGTAGCAAGGAAGATTCAAAATCAAATTAAGGTATTGCAAAATTATAATTTGATTTGGGATGATGTTCAAAATGAATTAGATCAAATGGAATTGAATGATTCAACTAATCGAGAAGCAGCTGCAGCTAGAAAATATTTTATTAGTATGTTTGGCAAAGATTTTATAAGAAGAAATTCAGGTGCAATAAATGCTGCCTTAGATTATGGATATGCTATTTTACTTTCAGCTTTTAATCGTGAAATTGCGGTAAATGGTTATTTATCTTATTTAGGTATTCATCATCACTCCCAAGAAAACCAATTTAATTTGGGGTCAGACTTAATGGAGCCTTTTAGACCTTTTGTAGATTATTGGGTTAAAGCGCATGAAAATATTGATGAATTTACGCCTGATATTAAATTTGGATTAGTTGAATTGCTTAGTTTAGAAATAAAATTCAATGGTAGGAAGACTTTACTTTCTAATGCAATTACAGTTTATGTTAGGGATTGCCTAAGATTTTTAAGTGGAGAAATTGATAATATAAAAATAGAAATGGAGTTAACGGATGAGGTACCGAATGATGCGATTAATGATAATGTTTGATTTGCCGGTTGAGACGGCTAGTGAAAGAAGAGAGTATCGTCAGTTCCGTAAAAGGCTAATTAACGAAGGATTCTTAATGATTCAATATTCTATATATGAAAGAGTATGTGTAAGTAGAAAAACAGCAATTTTTCTGGAAAAACGAATTAAAAGTTTTTTGCCAACTAGTGGCGTCGTTCAATCTTTAATGGTTACTGAGAAACAATACAATGATATGCATTTCTTAGTTGGAAATCCCGTTGATGATGTAAGAAATAGTTCAGATCGGACAGTGATTTTATGATTTTATCTTATTTATCTCATAAAAAGATGGTTATGAAAAGTAGTGGAATAAAGGTAATAGCAACTTCTAGTCCGATAGTTTATCAAGATTTAATTCGGAGTTTTCAAGGTAAGAAAGATATGCTTCTAAGTTCGGATGATGATTATAATCAATTAGATATAATTAAAGATTTTGATTTTATCGCTGATCCAGTATTAAATCGAAATGTTTTTGACAAATATATGCCCGTTATTATAAAAGAATATATTGAAGAACTCAATGAAACGAATCGTAATGAAATATTAAAAACATATCATGAATTAGAAGGGATAATACAAGATTCATTGTTGCTTGAAGATTTACCTCTAGAACTTGAATTTAACGAAGACTTGAAGAAGTTTTTGAAGTTAGAAAATCTGCATTTAGATACTAAGTTTTTAGAGGAACCATATGCTATAATTGAATCGATCTTAAAAATACATCAAAACTATAATTTGCATTCTATACCTGTTGCTTGTAATGTAGCTCATTATTTAAATTTAGCTCAGTTAGGAATGTTAAATGATCTATTAAAAGAAATGAAGTTGAAATTAATTTTAATAGAATTCACATCTGCGGATTTTCTGGTTTTTCCAAAAGATGTTGATTATTTCTACATTGATCAAGACCTTGTTGATTGGTACTAACTATCTGATTAAAAACTGATTATAAAATTTCGGTTTTAGATGGTTGTTAGATCAATAAGGTTTAGATCTCACATGTTAGATCTAAAACAAGATTGAATGTTTTAGATGGTTGTTAGATCAATAAGGTTTAGATCCTCTTACCGTTTTAACGGGGGAAGTTGGAGGTTTTAGATGGTTGTTAGATCAATAAGGTTTAGATCTGGTAAAGGCGTTAAATGTATTTTTTGATAGTTTTAGATGGTTGTTAGATCAATAAGGTTTAGATCATGATTATCCTAATGGCGAGTATAATTCTAGTTTTAGATGGTTGTTAGATCAATAAGGTTTAGATCATCCATCACTCGATACAACCCAGACGATCCGTTTTAGATGGTTGTTAGATCAATAAGGTTTAGATCTTAAGGAAGCTCAAAACAAATTAGCAAGCTGTTTTAGATGGTTGTTAGATCAATAAGGTTTAGATCTTCTTAATTTTTATTACATGACTAATTATAGTTTTAGATGGTTGTTAGATCAATAAGGTTTAGATCGCATAATATCAACAATAAGTATCTTCATAAGTTTTAGATGGTTGTTAGATCAATAAGGTTTAGATCTTAAGGAAGCTCAAAACAAATTAGCAAGCTGTTTTAGATGGTTGTTAGATCAATAAGGTTTAGATCGCATAATATCAACAATAAGTATCTTCATAAGTTTTAGATGGTTGTTAGATCAATAAGGTTTAGATCAAAACCAGGTTGAACGTTAAAGATATAAACGGTTTTAGATGGTTGTTAGATCAATAAGGTTTAGATCCAAAAAGAATCTAGTTCATTGGTTTCGCCAGTTTTAGATGGTTGTTAGATCAATAAGGTTTAGATCATATAATACTTCTTTTTATTACTTTTGTCTGTTTTAGATGGTTGTTAGATCAATAAGGTTTAGATCAAGTAGCCTTGTAAATATGGCACAGAAACAGTTTTAGATGGTTGTTAGATCAATAAGGTTTAGATCATTCCTTGGGTGTAGCACCTAAGATTACGTGTTTTAGATGGTTGTTGGATCAATAAGGTTTAGATCGAAAGATGTTGATGTACGTAGCTGAAGGTAGTTTTAGATGGTTGTTAGATCAATAAGGTTTAGATCCCTGGCACAAAGTAAACGCAAAGCTGGTGAGTTTTAGATGGTTGTTAGATCAATAAGGTTTAGATCACTTTAGTGCAAGCCGTAGCCAAGCAGTCCGTTTTAGATGGTTGCTAAGATCATTAAAGTTTAATTTATAGTGAGTTACGATAATTAGTCATAATTACACTATTAGTCCATTGCTTTTGCAATGGGCTTTTTTATACCCTCCAAACCATTTTTCACCTCTGTGGTGCAAAAGTGTATTTTAAATGTAAGCGCTTGTTTAATACTATATAAGTGTCAAGAGAAATAAAAAGAAAGTATTAATGGAGGATTTAAAAATGACTAAGTATGTTTTATTAGTATGTGGTTCAGGTGCATCATCAGGCTTTATGGCTGCTAACATGAGAAAAGCAGCAAAGAAGGCTGGTTTAGATTACAAGATTCAGGCTCGGAGTGAAGCAGAATTAGGTGACTATGCAGATCAGATTGACGCTTTAATGGTAGGACCTCACTTAAAGGCAGAGTTTGATACAATTAAAGCGCAAGTACCTGACAAAGTAAAAGTAATTTTAATGAAGCCAGATTATTATTCAATATTAGATGGCAAAGCAGCAGTTGAAGACTTACAAAGTCAGCTAAGTTAAATTCATAAGAGGTAAATAAAATGAACGGTTTTATGAATTTTCTAAATACTAAATTTGCACCCAGAGCGCAGAAGATAGCTAACAACGGTTGGATTGTAACCATAAAAAATTCTATTTTGGAAGTACTTCCATTTATTTTTGTTGGTTCTTTTATTACTTTATTAAATATTCCGCTTAATTTTTGGAAATGGTGGCCAAATTTAGCACCAATTAGTAGTTTTACATTTGGCTTAGTTTCAATTTTTATTGCTTTTCTATTTCCGTTTAATTTTATGGAACATATGAAATTAAACAAGCAAAGAATCATTGCAGGCCTTTCATCAGTTGCTTTGTTTTTGATGCTTGCTAATCCAACTTGGGATAAGAGTGGATCAATTATTTCTTACCAATTTTCCGAACTCGGTGCTGGTGGTATGTTTGTTGCCTTGGTTGTAGGGATCTATACTGCTCTAATTATGGAAGCATTCGGTAAATTCTCATTCTTTAGCGATGATACATCAATGCCAGATTTTGTTATTGCATGGTTTGATTCGATGTTACCAATCACAGTAGTAATCGCAACAGGTTGGTTATTATCAGATATCTTGCACTTTAACTTTTATCAACTAATTGTAAATATTTTTTCACCGTTAGCTACATCGTTAGATACTTGGTGGGGATTTACCTTATTCCTGTTTTTCCAATGTTTTATTTATTCAATGGGAATTTCAGGTTGGGTTTTAGCAGCTATTGATCAACCTGTGATGCTTGCTGGAATTGCAGCTAATGCACGAGAAGTTGCTGCTGGTCATGTCGCTACTCATATTTTTACTAGCGAATTGGTTTATAGTTTTCCATGGATTGGCGGGGTTGGTTGTACTTTACCATTAGTTTTATTAATGCTATTTGCAACTAAATCTAAGAGAATGAAGGCACTAGGTAAAGCATGTATTTTACCTTCAATCTTTAACATTAATGAACCAGTTGTATTTGGTACCGTAGTTTGGAACCCATATTTAATGATTCCGCTTTGGATTAACGGAATCGTTTTACCATTAATTACTTCATTATGGTTTAAAGCTGGTTTGTCTCCAATTCCTCACTCTTTAATGCAAATGTGGTATATTCCATTTCCGTTTGTGACTTGGATTGTTAGTCCAGCTATTAGTTCAATAATTTTATTATTAATCTTATTTGTTGTAGGTGGCTTAATTTGGTATCCATTCTTGAAGGTTTATGACAATAGTTTAATTAAAGAAGAAAAAGCATAAGGAGAGTTTAAGATGAATGAAAATGACAAATCTGTTAAAGACACAATGGAAATAATTATTAATGCTGGAGATGCTAGAGAATTAATCTCTGAAGCATTAGATAATGTTGCCGATTTTGATTACCAGTCTGCAGAAGAAAATATGGAGAAAGCAAAGGAAAAACTAGTAATAGCTCACCGTTTGCAAACAGCAAAAATTCAACAAGAGGCAGAAGGTAAGAAGGTTGAGTATTCTGTTCTGTTCACACATGCGCAAGACACTTTAATGACTATTAATAGCGAGTATAAGCTAACAGTTCATTTAATTAAAGTATTTAAAAAGCGTGATGAAAAGGAGAAACATAATGATTAAGATGCGGAAAAACAAGTATCCATATTTTCCTAAAAATTTTCTTTGGGGAGGAGCACAAGCAGCCAGTCAAGCTGATGGCGCCTATCAAGAAGATGGAAAAGGTTTAAATTCATCAGACGTCCAACCTTATTTGAAAGATTTATCAAATGCTGAAATTCAAAAAATTGAGACCGAAGGAATGACGGTTAAACAAGTAGAAAAGAATTCCAAGGATACAACTGATTACTATCCAAAAAGATTTGGCATTGATTTTTATCATAATTACAAGGAAGATCTGAAACTTCTTGCGGATGCAGGTTTTAAAACTTTTAGAACATCCTTAGATTGGTCGAGAATTTTTCCAAATGGAGATGATAAAAATCCAAATGAAACTGCTTTAAAGCATTACGATGAAATGATTGATTACATGATAAAGCTAGGTATTGAACCAATTATTACCATGAATCACTATGAAACGCCTATCAATATTACTTTGAAATATGGTGGTTGGCCAAATAAAGCAGTTATTCCAATGTTTGAAAAATTTGGTAAAGTTTTACTCGATCATTTTGGCGATAGGGTAAAGTACTGGATTGTAGTTAATCAAATCAATATGGTCCAGATTGAACCATGGCTTTCTGTCGGAGTAGCTAGCGATCAGTACGAGAATATGCAAGAAGCATTGTACCAGGCTATGCATAATCAATTTGTTGCGGCTGCAGCTATTCAAAAATATGCAAAATCATTACATAATCCTAATCTTCATATTGGAACGATGGTAGCTGATGGAACAGTATATCCAGCAAGTAGCAAGCCAGACGATATAGTTTTGGCTATGCAACAAAATCGTATGCAATATTTTGTTACAGACGTGCAATTTAGAGGAGAGTATCCTAAGTTTGCATTAAATTATTTTGCTGATAACAATATTCATCTTGAAACTACTGAAGAAGAGTTAAATCTAATCAAAGATAATCCGATGGATTTTTTAGCTATTTCTTATTACTATTCTAAGATGGTTGATTCTACGAAGAATAAAATGCAACCAGCAGACACCAGTGACAATCCTAACCTAAAGCAAAGCGATTGGGGATGGTCGGTAGACCCACAAGGATTGTATAATTCACTTTCTCAATATTATGATCGCTATCAAAAACCAATTATTATTGCTGAAAATGGACTTGGGGCATATGACGAATTAGAAGATAATCATGAAGTTTATGATCAGTATCGTTCCGATTATTTAAGAGCGCATATTGAACAAGTAGGGCGCGCCATTCATGATGGAGCGGATGTGATTGCTTATTGTGCTTGGGGCCCAATTGATATTGTCTCTTGTTCTTCACAACAAATGTCTAAGAGATATGGATTTATTTATGTTGACTTAGATGATGAAGGAAAAGGTAGCGGTAAACGTTATTTGAAGGATAGTTATAAGTGGTATAAAAATGTGATTTCTTCTAATGGCGCTGAAATCTAGTTAGAAAGTGGGATGGTTGTCAATGAGTAAGAGAGATAACTTATTAAAATACTTACAGAAAAATCCAAGTTGGCATACATCTCAAGAATTAGCCATCGAAATTGGTGTTTCCAGTCGAACAATTAAAAACTACATTAGTTTTTGGAAAGCAGAAAAGTATCCAATAGAATCTAGTATTAAAGGTTATAAGTTAAAATATAAAAAAGTTTCTGAAAATGAAAAGACTGTAGTTTCTACGCAGAGTAGTTCTAAGGAGAGAATTAACTGGATTATTAATTATTTCATTACAAAAGATTCAGTAATTAATTTTTATGATCTTGCAAGCAAATTATATGTGAGTGAAACTACAATATTACAAGATTTAAATAAAGTAAAAAATAAGGTAGCTTCTTTTGGAATGAAGCTAGATAGACATGGTGATAACTTTGAGTTGATTGGTGAAGAGCGAAGAAAGAGAAGCTTGTTGAGTGCATTAATATATGAAGAAACTTCTGGAACTTTTATGAATCAAGAAGTTATCCAAAAGAATTTTAAGGATATTGATGTTAGCTTGCTTCGAAAAACAATCTTAGAGTCATTTAATCACCGAAATATTTATCTTAATACCTTTGATTTGAATAATATTCTTTTACATTTTGTAATTGTGTTTGCAAGATTAAAACACGGTCATGTAATATCAAAATCTAATCTTGAAAAATATTATAATATTAACGATAAAAATGCACTCGCGTGTGAAATTGTAGAATCAGTTGAAAATGCACTTTCAATAAAGTTTGAATCACCGGATTTTCAAGAATTAGAATTAATCGTTGAGGCATCTGTTATTGATAAGGATAGTAATCTACATAATAAGATTAATCCAGAAACAGCAGACGTGGTGGCAGATTTAATTAGCTATGTTTGGAGCAATTATCATATTAATTTAGATAATGATAATTTTAAGGATCGATTTGCTCTTCATTTAGATCGTTTAATTGCAAGAGCTCGTCAAGAAAAAATTCAGCATAATCCCATTGCAACTAATATCAAAAATTCGTCGCCTACTATTTATGAATGTGCAGTAATTATAGCGGACAGAATTTCTCAAAAGCTGAATATAACTATTGATGATAATGAAATTGGATATATTGCGATGCATATCGGAAATGCAATGGCAGAACAAATTTCTGATAAACAAAAGTTAGCTGCGGTTATACTAATCCCCCAGTATTATGACAATGCAGCTGTGTTAACAAGAAAGATTCAAAAGCATTTTGCTCAATATATTAATATTAAAGATGAAATTCATGATCCTATTCAATTGCATGCAAGGAAACTAAAAATAGATCTCATTATCGCAGTTGATACAAATTATGTTGACGAAAAAATAAGTACGGTTAATATTTCACAGTTTTTCTTAAAAAATGATATCCAGAAATTAACGATTGCAATTACTACTAAGCAACATCAGCTTAGAAAGGATATCTTTCAAGAGAATTTATTTAAGTTTTTTAATAGTGAAGATTTTGAAAAAAGTGATGCAATTACTAATATAGATGATTGCTTTAATTTAGTTGGTTCTAGATTTTCTAAAGAACGAGTCGTTGATAAGAATTTTAAGCAGGCGCTGTATAATCGTGAAGATATGTCGAGTACAGCGTTTGGTAGAGTTGCAATTCCGCATTCGTTAACAATGTCCGCCAACAAGAGCCGTGGTTTTATTATTATTAATCCGCGTGGTATTAAGTGGAGTAATAACAATGAGGTATATTTAGTTATTGCCCTCGCGATTGATCCTGATAATAAGAAGTTGTTTAGGGATGTATTTGATGAATTATCAAACATTGTGACAGATATTAATAATGTGAGCCAATTAGTTCATTGCAATAGCTACAGTGAGTTTATTATTAAATTAGTCGATTTATTGTGATATTTGAACTAATTGAAAAAGTCTATTAGTTTAGCGTTTAATTTGGCTAAGCTAATGGGCTTTTATATTTTCTGCATACGAGTAGAGTTTATTAAAGTTGTATGTGTAATCATCAATTTCTAAATGAAGCCATTGACTTAAATAGAATATATAGTAGAGTAAAAGTTACAAGGAAGAGCGGTAAATACTCTACGGAGTCTATTGCGAGGAAAGCACCTTTATATTACTAATGAGGGTGTTTTTTGTTTAGAAATGTAAAACAAGAATATTTTTTATTAAAATGCTTAGCAAAAGAAACCCACTATTATTCAATAGATATTAGGCAATATAAGTTTTTACATAGAAAAGAAAGTGTATCAGACAATGAGCATTTATAGAAATGATGATATTTTAATCACAGACTTAATGGACAGAATTGATAAGTTAGAAAATCAAGTTACTGATTTGAAAAAAGTCTATTATAAACAATCAGGGGAAAGTCACAGCACATTTTTATACGGTTGTGAAGTGCGTGGATCTGACTATTTACATCTTGAAGATAAGGTGATTCCGCGTTTAAAAGAGAATGATCCAGTTTTATTAATACGTGAGACTGATAACAAATACGATAAAAATGCTATTTCTGTAGCTACTCCGTATGGATTAAAATTAGGTTATATTCCACGTGAACATAATTTGATTTTTAGTCGTTTGATTGACTCTGGGAATCTTTTATTTGGTCGAGTAAAAAACTTCCATTGGGATGGTAAAAACTTGGAGTTAGTAATTAAAGTTTACTTGGCAAATTAGAATATTTTAAATAAGAAAAAGGTCTGTTACTTGGTGATAACAGACCTTTTTAATACCTCCACATACGTGGAGAACACGAATTAACTTTATTTGGGTTAATAACCGTCAAAGGATCATCTCCACATACGTGGAGAATACACTAAAAGGTCCTTGATATATCAGTCATCCTTAATTCAAATAATAGCATTTTTTGACATTTTAGGTATTATCAATTGAAAATTTTGTATAATTAGTTCATAGACTTTTAGCATAAATAGTTGGAGTGAAAAATGCTATATAAACAAATAGAACAAAATAAGAGAAATACATGGATCATTTTGGGATTGTATACAGTTTTAATACTGGTATTAAGTATTTTTCTTGGGATGATTTTTACTTCATATGTAGGAATTGGATTTTTTATTATCGGATTAATTTATATTGCGCACGTTTACTTTGATGCAACTCAGCATTTAATGAAAGTTACGAATGCGGTTGAAATCACTAAAGAAAGCGATCCTGAAATATATGAACTTGTTGAGGAACTCTGTTTAGCAGGGGGCTTGCCTGTTCCTAAAATTTATATTACTCCTGATCCAGATCCAAATGCTTTTGCAACAGGACGCGATCCTGAACATGCAAGTTTAGCTCTTACGCAAGGACTTCTGAGCATGATGAACAAGAAAGAAGTTCAAGGCGTTATTGGCCATGAACTTTCTTATATTAGAAATTACGATACACGTATTACAGTGCTAGCGAGTGCTTTGACGAGCTTGATCACTATGACTGGAATTGGAATTGTATTGTTTGGTTGGGGCGTATTGACTAGCGAGAGCAAGGGATGGCTAGGACTGATTATTAAATTCTTTGCAATGTTTTTAATTATAGTTGGTGGGATTATTTCGATCGTTGGTATTCCTTTGGCTAAACTTTTGTTTTTACTAGTCTCGCGCCAGAGAGAATATTTAGCCGATATAGGTTCAGTTGACTTAACGCGTGAGCCGAGTGGTTTGATTTCGGCTTTATCTAAACTTGAAAAAATGGATGAAAGTGAATCAACACCAGGAATTAGTTCTCAGGATTTGACTTTGCAACACTTATATTTTAATTTGCCAAATGCAGGTAATTGGCTTGATCGGCTGTTTTCTGATCATCCTCCGCTAGATAAGAGGATAGAACGGTTGAAGAATAGCGATAAAATTAAGTAGGAGAGAGATCCAGCATCATTTTGGATGTTTAATGAAGAAAATAATTTTACGAGAAATACAATCTCTATAGATCTATTTCAATTAATGCTATTGAGAAGTTGTATATAGACCCAAATGCATTTAGTAATTGAATTCATTTATAATTAAGAAGTAGTATAAGTAAAATTTTGTATAGGGTAAAAGATATAATGACTAAAAAATTAAAGATTTTAGTTGTAACGCCCTACATTGAAAAAGGTATCTCATGGGTTGGTCTTCAAGGTACCAATGACATTTTTGAACATAAATATCTATTAATTGACGATGGTAAAAAACATGAAATTGTAGGAGCATATATGCAAATGATAATAAAATTGTTGATTTATTAGTAAAAGGTGAATTTGACTATATTGAATCAATTTTTAAGATGAAAAATTATTCTCCACACCACGTGGAGTCATCAAAAAAGGGATGTTTCTATACACCAGAAACATCCCTTTTAAAATATCTATTTACCAATCATTTGCTGAAAGTCGCTAACTAATTTTTGAAAGGCTGCATTTAAATTCTGCATAAATTCGTTTTGATTATTTTTCATTTGATTTAATAATGAATCGGCCTGATTTGGATTTTGTTTGATTTGATCGATAGTAGAGCCCAGTTGATCGATTTGGTTTTGCAAGGCTTGATTATTAGTTGCGTTATTCTTCAATTGTTGATTTTCATTTTTTATTTGATTTAACTGATTTTGTAATTCTTCTTTATTTTGATCCTGCTTATAGGTATTAATAGCGCTTTGCAGTTCTTTATTTTGCTGCATTAATTGTTTATTTTGTTCAGACAAATTATCTAACTTGCTGTTAGTATTATTAAGTGCGTTGCTTTGTGCTTGTTCATTTTGAACCGTGTCATTATGTGCTTGGCAAGCCGAGATTCCAAAAATAATAGCAATTAGCAGCACAAGAATTCCAAGTACGATATACACAACTTTTTTCTTACTTTTCTTTTTTGGACTAGTTGTTTGAGATGGTGCCTTATACTGCGGAGCAGGAGTAGGGCGCACTGGAGGATGAGTAGCACTACTTACATTATTTTTGTCAGTTACCCAAGCTTGAATTTTCTTAGTTGCATATTCATTATTAGAACCAATTGCAGTAATGATTACCGGATAAACGCCTGCTTCTGAACGATTGACAGCTTTTTTATTGATACTTAAATTATCGTTTGAAATTAGTTGCCCATTTTCAGTTACGGTTAGCTCTAATTGAGAGATTATTTCTTGGTTAGTTAAGTTTTGATTTAGTGGCCATGTGATAGAATCAACGCGGGTATTAATTTGCAAAGTCATTTTTAATTCCTTCTAATAATTATTCTATGTATATTAATTATACTAATAAATAAGTATTTAGAAAAATGAATCGACAGTAGTAAAATAAAACTTAATTATTATAGAAAGTGAACTTTAAATAATGAAGCGCTCTGAACCTGTAACTTTAACTAATATGTGTATGATTAAGAAAAAAGATAAAATTTTAGTTCTTGATCGAAATGATCCTGTTTGGCCCGGCTTAACTTTTCCTGGTGGACACGTTGAATCGCACGAGTCTTTTCATGATTCTGTAGTTAGAGAAATTAAAGAAGAAACAGGACTATCCATTAAAGATCCGCGTTTAGTTGGTGTAAAGCAATTCTTTGATAAAAATGATGAGCGATACTTAGTATTCTTTTATATTGCGACCGATTTTACTGGAAGAGTAAAATCTTCAGACGAAGGAAAGCTGTCTTGGATGACAAAAGAAGAACTGAAAAGTAAGAAATTAGCCTATAATTTTGATCATGATTTGCCGGTTTTCTTTGATAAAGATATAAGTGAACACTTGCTAGATGGAAAAATAGATCAAATATATTAAAAAGGCACTCTTTTGATTGAGTGCCTTTTTAATATTAGTCGTTTTGAGTTTCTTCACTTGATTCGGCTGAATTAGAATCGTTATTCTGTGTAGCCGGTGTTTGATTTTCTTCAGTTGAACTTGAAGAATTTTCAGATGAAGTGTTAGAAGAAGCACTTGATTCTGACTTCGAACTACTTGTTGCAGAACTCTGGTTGTTTGAATTAGTATTACTATTTGTTGACCAATTATTGTAACTACGCTGAGGAGTGTAATAACTATAATTTTGACGCGGAATAGTGTATAAAGAGGATCCAAAGTTTGATCTAAAACTTCTATTATTTTCTGCATTATTCTCGCGTTTAGAGTTACTTAAAGCTGGAACAGATGAACTTGATTGAGACTCAGAGCTTGAGCTAGTCTCATCATTAGTATTTAGAGTATCGATTTGATCATCCATCTTTTTATCTTCGTCTTTTGACTTATCATCCGTCTTTTTCTTTTTGTCTTCGCTCTTCTTTTTAGGCTGTTCCACTTTTTTGTGGGATTTTTTATGGGAAGAAGACTGGATAATTGCGTAATCTTCTGCGGAAGACTTGTGTTTAGGTTCCACTAAGTTATTACGACAACCAGCTAGTAATAAAAGACCACAACTTAAAGCACCAACAATTAACTTTTTCAAATTGAATTCCTCCACTTAAAACTCTCTTTATTATAACCAAAATTATTAACATAAGACAGCTAATTTATGTGATAATAGCGCTATATTGAAAATAATATATTATTTTTTGAATTTCAGAGCTTAAAGAACATATTTTTTTGAGAAAAGATATAATAGAAAGTGTAGTTAATTAATTTGTTAAATAAAGATGTTGGAGGTCAAGCTTATGTATGATCTTGAAGACGTTTTAATGAAATCTTTTAGAGATGATAATGGTATTAGTTCTGCATTTTCTATCGAACCAGTAGATGAGAATGAATATCGTGTTTCTACTAATATAGTTGATGGACTAAATGATACAATTCATTTCAATCTAATCGTTTACCCTAATGGTACTTATGCCCTAAATGATCGCTTCTTTACTGCTAGAGCGATTGATGATAATATCGGCAGTTTTTCAAGTATTGCAACCGATGTTGCACGCTTAGCTAGCGAATTTGGCGTTTTACTTGATGATCGCGGTGAGCTGACTCGTGATTATATTAATGGTCATGATTTGCGAAGCGAAGTAAATAATTTTGCTCAATTATTAAATCGGGTAGTTGAATTCGCTCAACTTACTAGATAAGAATTATAGAAGCTATGGTTTAGCTTCTTTTTTTTTGTCTTTCTAAGTTATAATTTAATGAAAGCACAGGAGGGATAAACATGAAAGATTCCGAATTAAAATCAATTGAACAAAATTCGATGAATTGGCTTAAACAAAATATTCATTTTATTCAAGCAGGCGATGATATTGAAGTTGCTACCCCATTGATTGGAGCATATGGAGATTTAGTTTATTGTTGGATTGAGAAAGAAATGGATGGCACGTACCGAATTACTGATGATGGAGGAACTTTATTCAAGTTAGATCCAAGTCAGGAGAATTTTGATTTACTTGAAGAGGCTGCTGATATTGTAATTGGAGCAGGTTTTGAATTTGATGAAGATAATTCAGAAATTTATCAAATTGTCGATCAAGAAGATATTGCGCAAACCATTAGTGATTTAACACAATTACAGGTTGCCTTGACTTACTTAGCCAATTAGATTTATTGTCTGATCACGATTTTAAGCATAACTTTTTTGTTTTAAAAGTAGTTATGATATAAAGATAATGAAAGCGCTAATAATAGCAATTTCTTAAAATATTACAAAGAATGTAAAAATTCTATTAATTTGTAACATTTTTGTAAAACTACTGTATAATAAAAGTAAATAGAACAGCAAGTTTAAGTATAGCTTACCTTGCTGAGGAGCGTGAATTATGATGAGACAAATTAAGAAAAGAAACATAATTACAGGTTTAGGTGCAGCAGCAATGCTTGCTTCCTTAAGTTTGAATGGTACTGCTTTTGCTGCAACTACTGATAGTGCAAATGCAGCTAGTGATCAAGCTAAGACTTATCAAACTCAGCTTGAACAACATAAAAACTTACAAGCTTACACTAATCCTTTAACAGTCAAAACTTTAACTACTAGTAAGGGTGTTTTACCAGACGCAACAAGTGGTATTTCTAATTGGAGCACGGTTCCAGCAGGTACTGTTGCAAATTGGGATCAAGCTCCTGAGATTAATAAGGCGGGCACAAGTTATGGTACAGTTTATGTAACTTTCCCAGATGGATCTAGATCAAGATTAGCTGTTTATGTAACTGTTAAAGATACTGCAGCACAAGATTCTAAGACGAGTAAGTCTGATGAAACCAATAACTCTTCAGCTTCAGTATCTTCATCAGATGCAAGTAAGCAAAGTAGTAGTTCAAATGAAAATGTAGAAAAGTCTACTGCTAAAGTGAATGCAAATAAGACTAGCGATGACAGTGCTAATAAAGATGTAGTGGTAAAAGATTTAGGCTCTACTACAGTTACTGAAAAGAATGTCAGCGTTGAAAACACTTCTAAAGATAAAGACAAAAATAGTAAGAAAACATCAAATCCAGTTTCTGTTGCAACACAATTACCAGAAACTGAAGGAAAGGCTGTCAATCCACTTGTTGTAGTTGGTGGTTTAGTAGTAGCAGCTATTGGTGCAGTAGCTATTTGGGGCAGAAAGTTAAAGAACAAACTTTAAAATTAAGTATAATAAAACGAGCTTACGATTTATTCGCAAGCTCGTTTTATTGTATATGCATTTATTTTGTATGCCGTAATTTAGCTAAAAAGTCCTCATGTTCTTTTTCTAATTTTTCATCTTTATCAATGAAGAAGTAGCAGGCAGCTGCAATTACCGCAACAACTGCTCCTAAGAGCAAAGTCTTAGGGGTAAAGTTAGTAACCATATAGCAAGAAATAATTAAAGCAATAATTGGAATTGTATATTTTCCAGGAAGAGAAAATCCATGAGTAGGATATTCATTGCTATGCTTAAACTTAATAACCGCTAAAATTGATGGCACATATTGAACAAATGATGCTAGAACCGTGCAGGAAACAAGAAATAGGTAGCTTTGAGTAGCTAAGGCAGCCGATAAAATAGCTGTAAAGATAATTCCAACCCAAGGCGCATCATGTTTGTTTTTCTTTCCAATCCATTTAGGTAACATCCCATGTTCATTAGCAAGTGAAGCAATTAATGATGGGGTATTAAATGAAGCACTAAAGGCAACACCAAAAATTGAAATTAACATCCCAATGATCATAAAGGCAAAGCCCCATTGGCCAACCCCAGTTTTTAAGGCACTAGCCAGAGGATTAGAATAGGTTCCTAACTTTTGACCACTCAAGCCAATTGCTACTAATAACATTAAGCAGTCAAGAATTGTCACACTAGTCATAACCGCGATTAAGACACGTGGGATATTCTTTTCTGGGTTGTTCATTTGCTTAGCAGCAATTGGAATAAATGAAAAGCCAGTAAACAAATAAAAGATTGGTGTAAATGCATCACCGAAATGTTTAAAGAATGGTGTAACACCAGTTAATGCAGCATGCGGGATTACAGGAGTGAAGTTTGCTTTTTTAATAAAGAAAGCTCCTACAATAATGAAGACAATCAGAGTAATAATCTTGGCAGCAGCTGAAATATTATTGACAATTTTTACCCAGGATCTACCGAAGAAATTAATGATTGAAAACAGTAAGATTAAAAAGATGATACTACTAATGTAAACAGCATTATTTTTAAAAATTGGTAGAAAACTCTTTAAAACCGTCAGCAAAGCAACTACTTCAGCTGAAAGAGTTGTACATCCCAAAAACCAGGTGAAAATCCCCAACTCGTAACCAGAAAAGCGACCAAAAGCATTATATGAATAAAGCCAGGCGGCTCCTGATTGTGTGAAACGGCTTGATAAGTCAGCATAGCACAGGGCAATCATGCTGACGGTGACAGCAGTACATAGAAGAACAAGAATAGCTGTTAGGTTCATGTAACGATAAATTACAGAAGGTAGCAGGAAAGTTCCTGATCCAATGACCGCATTAATACCTAAGAAATATATTGATATAAAGGATAATTTCTTAGGTACAGAACTTTTATTAGTCATTTTTTTACCTCTCTATCTAGTAACGTTCTCCTTTATCTATTGTAATGCTTTAAAAATGTAAATCTATACGAATTTTCAAGAAAAAATAATAAAATCAATAATAGATAGTTGACTTATTAATAATAAGTATTACTATTAAATTGTAAGTAGGGATAGCTAGGTAAGGAGAAAATTATGACTGAAATTATTCAAGTTTGCACTTTAGCTTAATATTTGTTGAAGAGTTTTTATTAGAATTAAAATTATTTTTGAATAAGGCGAGGAAAATAAAAATGAAAAAAATTGCTATTTTAGGTGCTGCTGGTCAAATTGCTCAATTAGTTGAACCAATGCTATTAAAGAAAGACGATATTGATATGATTTTATATCTACGTCATCCAAATAAGCTAAATCAAGTTAATGAGGCTCGAGAAAAGGTAATCAAAGGCGACGCAAGTAATTTCGAAGAATTAAAGGCTGCTTTAGCAGGCGTTGATCTTGTTTATGCTAATTTGGCTGGCTCAAATATTGAGGATCAGGCTAAAACCGTTGTTAAGGCAATGGATGCAAATAATATTAAGCGTTTGATCTGGGTTTCTTCCTTAGGAATTTATGATGAAGTACCTGGAAAGTTTGGAGAATGGAATAAAAATATTTTGGGTTCATATTTAACAACTTATCGCGCAGCGGCTGATCAAATTACAGCTAGCGACTTAGACTACACAATTATTAGACCTGCATGGTTAACTAATAAGGATGAAGTTAGCTATGAGAAGACGGTGGGGGCTGAAACGCCATTTAAAGGAACTGAAGTATCTCGCTTAAGCGTGGCTGACTATATCGCTAATTTAATTGAAAATCCAGAAAAAGATGTTAAAGCAAATGTTGGCTTAGACAAGCCAGGAACAGATGGCGATAAGCCTGCATGGTATTAAGGCATTTAAAACTAAGAATATAAAAAGAACGGCTAACTTAGGCCGTTCTTTTTGGTGTAAAGGGAGCTAATTTAAGTTTATCCAATTGATTACGATAATAGGTTAAACTTTTTCGATTGCAATTTAGGATTTCCATTAATTTTAAGTCTGAGAGACTAGGATCATTTACTTTATAGTAAATATAAGAAAGTCGAAGCTTACCAGGAGTGAGATCAAAATTAAGAATTTCTTTATCTGGAGCAATTTTTCTAGTTAAAGAAGTAAGAGCTGCAATTTCTTTACCAGATTTGGTTTGAAAGACTAGGGGCTTGTCGAGTGTATTGGCTTGTAAAATCTTTTGATAATTAGCATTTTTGACTTGTTCAAGATCGCTCGTAGTTAAGCTAAGAAAGTTTTTAGGATCAAAACCATGTGCGATTAAAATTAGAACTTTTTTACATGTCAAACTAATTTCAGGCCAGGTTATAATTTCGTCTAATTGGTCGATCCAGTCAATACAGATATGAGGTGTTCGATCAAAAGTATAGCCATGAAGATCGATAAAAAGATAATTTTTAACCAGTTGATGGTCGTAAAGAAAAGAGAAATACTTTTTTAGGTGGGTAACATACTTATTGATCGTACTAATTGTTTTATTTTGATCTTGTTCTAGGTGATCAATGAAAGATCGGATATCTTGAGCGGATACATTAGTAATTTTGGGTTCTGAGTTTGAATTTTGTAAAAAATAATTCCAAAAGTAATAGAGCGACTGATTAATTGATGTGATTGTTCTTGGTGCAAGATTTTGACTTTTACACCATTGATTAAAATTTTTTTCATAAGGAAATATCATTTTTTGTACCTCATTAACATAAATGTAATTGTTACTTTAACAATAAAATAAATTATAACAAAAAAGGTTGGCGAACTTCCAGTTCGCCAACCAGTATACAGCAAAATTTTACTTCTTGATTCTAGTTTTATACCATTTAATTCCAAAGTAGATAAATAAAATTAATAGGATAGCAATAATTACAAGTGTATAATCATCAAAGATTCTAACTACAACTTGCCAATTTTTCCCCATGTAATGGCCTAAGCCAACTAAAACGCTATTCCAAACTAAGCTTCCCAATGTAGTTAAAACTAAAAACTTGGTCCAGCCAACATGAGCAATTCCTGCAGGAATTGAGATTAGGCTTCTTACAACAGGGATGCAGCGACCGTAAAAAATTGCACCAATTCCATGTTTATCGAACCAGTCAATTGCTTTTTGCGCATCGTCTTTTTTAAAACCTAAAAGCTTGAACAGTTTAGTTTCAAGCAATTTTTCTAGTCTTGGTAAAGTTAGGTTACGACTAATAGAAAATAAAATTATTGCTCCAATAATTGAACCAAGTGTAGAAGCTAAAATAACTCCAATTAAAGTTAATTTTGTTCCGCTAACTAAGAATCCCCCAAGTGTCAAAATTACCTCAGAAGGGATTGGCGGGAAAATATTTTCAACGGCAATTAAAAGAATAATGGCAATATAGCCAAAGCTTTCGATAAATTGTGTTAACCAAATTGTCATTTATATGTTTATTGTCTTTCTAAAATTTTATCTATTTTCTTAAAGAATGAATCTTTATCTGCTTTTGTAACTTCAGTAATTTCTTTTCCATTAGGGTCAATGAACATCCGACCGCTTGCTAAACCTGAAGTAATTACATTTGCCTTAACTTGACGAGTTTCAACCAGTTCAGGATATAGAGCAGACATAGTTGTTAGAACGTCCCATAAGTATAGTTCTGCATTAGGAACTGAGATAATTAAACTGTAACCTAAGCCGACTAAGTCAATAGCTGGATATTTTCTTAAACTAGCCCAGTGTTGACGCAGCTCATCAGTTAATGGAAGTTCTTCAGTACTTTCAAGACCGACCATTTGAATATTAAGATCTGAATCTAAGACACGACCTACAGCTTCTGGATCCCAAAAGGCATTCCATTCTTGCGTTCCGTCTGCGTCTACGCTAACTACATTACCGTGTCCATCTAATGAACCGCCCATCCAGTAAACCTTGTCAATTTTTGATTGGATGGAAGCATCTTCATCTAAGGCTCTTGCTAGGTCAGTAATTGGACCTGTCATGACTAGGGTAACGGGACCATCTGCTTTTTTAATTTTATCGATCATATCTAAGTGAGCAGGTAAAGCAGCTTCGGGAGTTTTAATTTCTCCACTTTCATTCAAGATAGGGAAGTAATTAAATGAATAAGTTGCCATCCGCCATTCTTTTGGAAATTGATGAATGGCGCGTGAGTTAGAGCGGGCTACTTCTAGCTTGTCGCCGCGTAAGTTGAATTTATCTACCATTTTACGACAAGCTTCTACTGCTGGATCAATATAGCCGTCACCATCAATTGCACTAATTCCAATTAATTTGATATCAGGCGCTTGCAATAGCAAAAGAAGTGAAACTAAATCATCGATGTTTCCATCATGATTAAAATAAATATTTTTCATTTATTTGCGACCTTTCTTTTTGTCTACATTCTATTTTATAAGAAAATGAATGGTTGCGTAAATAAAAAAGGCATCTTACTTGGTTTTAAGAAGGAACGTGATAAAATACTATGGGAATTTTAATAGGAAGGAAAAATAATTAATGGCAACGGAATATATTGAAAATAAATTAAAACTTTTGCCAGATAAACCAGGTTGCTACTTAATGAAAGATGTTAATGGCAATGTGATTTATGTGGGAAAGTCCAAAAACTTAAAGAACCGCGTTCGTTCCTATTTTAAGAGTAAGCAAGTTGGCAGACGTGCCGAACTTGTTCGTGAAATACGTGATTTTGATATTATTACTGTTTCTTCAGATAAGGAATCTTTTTTATTAGAAATCACTTTAATTAAAAAATATCAGCCTTACTATAATGTGCAATTAAAACAAGGAACAGGTTATCCTTATATTGAAATTACTAATGAACGCGATCCGCAAACACGTCTAACATCAATTGTTCATAAGGATCATGGCTACTATTTTGGACCTTATCCAAATGTTTATGCTGCCCAAGCAACGCTTAAGTTCATTCAAAAAGTTTGGCCATTGAGAAGATGCTCAGGCCATCAAGGTCGTCCATGTCTTTATTATCACATGGGACAATGCCTAGGTGCATGTTTTAAGGAAGTACCAAAGAGTGCTTATGATGCTCAAATTAGAAAAATAAAGCGGTTTTTGAATGGGGATATTTCGCAGGTTAAGCAGGATTTAACTGAAAAAATGGCGCAGGCGTCAATGGATTTAGAATTTGAACGTGCTGCTGAAATTAGAGATCAACTGAAATACATTGAGCAAACCGTTGAAAAGCAGAAGATTATTTCTAACGATCATACACAAAGAGATATTTTTAATTTTTATGTTGATAAATCTTGGATTTCAATTCAAATTTTCTTCTTACGACAAGCTAAGTTGCTTCGTCGAGAGACGCGTTTATTTCCTTTGACGGATACTAACGAGCCTCAAGATGCCTTTGTATCCTTTATTGCACAATTTTATGGGCAAAGAAATCGTGTTTTGCCAAAAGAAGTCTTAGTTCCAGCTGGAATTGACAATGAAGCTTTATCTGAAGTTTTAGGCGTTCCAGTAAGAACTCCTCAAAGAGGCCAAAAGCGTGCATTGTTAGAAATGGCACATGATAATGCTAAGCTAAAATTAGATGAAAAGTTCCGCTTGTTAGAATTAGGAAACCGTAAGACCAAGGGTGCACAAAAGGAAATTTTTGATGCCCTGGGATTACCTTACGGACATCGAATTGAAAGTTTTGACCATTCGCATATTCAAGGAGCAGACCCAGTCTCAGCTTTAGTAGTTTTTACAGATGGCGAGCCAGACAAGCATGAGTATCGTAAATATAAGTTAAAAGGTGAAGTTGAGCATCAAAATGCGGCTGACGAAGTTGGAAATACACGTGAAGTGGTTCGGAGACGCTATAGCCGTTTGTTAAAAGAACATAAAAAGATGCCGGACTTAATTTTAATGGATGGAGGACAGATTCAAGTTGATGCATGTTTAGATGTTTTAAGAAATGAACTGAATGTTAATATTCCAGTTGCCGGGATGGTTAAGGATGATCATCACAGAACTAATCACTTGATTTTTGGAGATCCAACTCAAGGTGAAGAATTAAAATTGATCCCTTTGAATCCCAAGTCTGAAGGCTTTTACTTAATGACTAGAATTCAAGATGAAGTTCACCGCTTTGCCATTACTTTTCACCGCAGAACACATGCTAAAAATGCTCTTTCAAGTAAATTAGATGAAATTAAAGGGATTGGTCCTAAGTCGAGAAACAAACTTCTTAGAAAATTCGGTTCTTTAAAGAAAATTAAAGAAGCATCGGTTGATGAATTGAGAGAAGCAGGCTTAACTCTTCCACAAGCGCAAACTGTAAAATTGAGTTTATAAATTAACCTAGAAAAGACCTGATTTAATAGGGCTTGATATGGTATTATAGTTAAGAAACTTTAAGGAAAATTTTAATTATAAATTGATATATAAAGGAGGCACACATAATGTTTGTCGACCAAACAAAAATTGATGTACAAGCAGGAAAGGGCGGCGACGGTGCCGTTGCTTTTCGACATGAAAAATATGTTCCACTTGGCGGTCCAGCAGGTGGAGATGGTGGCCGAGGCGGTAGTATTATCTTAGTTGCTGACTCCGGCTTAAGAACTTTAATGGATTTTCGCTTTAGACGTAAGTTTAAGGCTGATAATGGCGAAAATGGCCGTATCAAATCTCAATATGGACGTGGTGCAAAAGATGTACGCCTAAAAGTACCAATGGGAACAAGTGTCTATGATTTTAATACTGGTGAACTTTTAGGTGATTTAGTTGAAAATGGGCAAGAGCTTGTAGTAGCCCATGGAGGAAAAGGCGGAAGAGGTAATATTCACTTTGCTACTCCAACTAGAACTGCTCCTGAAATTGCTGAAAACGGTGAGCCGGGAGAATTTCGTACTTTACGCCTAGAATTAAAGGTTTTGGCAGATGTAGGATTAGTTGGATTTCCTTCAGTGGGTAAATCAACCTTATTATCTGTTGTAACTAAGGCTAAGCCAAAGATTGCTGCTTATGAATTTACTACCTTAACTCCTAACTTAGGAATGGTAGTTCTTCCTGATGGTCGTGACTTTTCAATGGCAGACTTACCAGGATTAATTGAAGGTGCATCTAAGGGTGTTGGACTTGGAATTCAATTCTTACGCCATGTTGAACGTACTAAAGTTATTTTGCACTTAGTTTCAATGGATCCGAATAATGGCCGAGATGCCTATGAAGACTATGAGACTATTCGCAAGGAATTAGCAGGTTACACTAAAGATTTAACAACTAAGAAAGAACTTATTGTAGCAACGCAAATGGATATTCCTGGAAGCGAAGAAAAACTTGCTGAATTTAAGAAGAAATTAGGAGATAAGACTGTATATCCTATTTCAAGCGTTACTCATAAGGGTGTTAGTGAGTTAATGGGTAAGACAGCTGATCTTGTTGCAGAAGTTGCTAAAGAGGAAGCTGAAAAACCAGCAGAAATTAAAGTTGCCGAAAAAGAATACGTTTATAAGAAGCCAGAAGATGAAGGATTTAAAGTTGAGAGAACCGGTGAACATAGCTTTATTGTTACTGGCAATAAGCTAGAGCGTCTCGTTCAAAGAACTAACCTTGATCATACTGATGGAATTATGCTTCTGGCTCGTAAATTAAAGCGTTTGGGTGTTGATGAAGCTTTAAGAGAAAATGGAGCAGTAACTGGCGACGATGTTTCAATAGCTGACTTTACTTTTGAATTTGTAGATTAGTAAAATTTAAAAAAGTTGGGAGTAAGACTTTTGAAAAGAAAGAACCGCTTTATTACGGGTTATGCCGGACTTCGTGCCTTAGCAGTTATTGGAGTAATTCTTTATCACCTTAATCCAAATCAATTTATGGGTGGATATTTAGGTGTACCGATATTTTTAGTACTGTCTGGATACCTAGTGACAGACCATATGTTTCATGCCTATGAAGAGCGGGGAGAGTATGATTTTAAGTCTTTTTATGTAAGACGAATTAAGAAACTGTATCCTCAGATGATTGCATTATTGTGGGGATGTAGTGCCTATATCTTACTTTTTCAGCAAAATCTTCTAGCTAAATTGAATCAAATAGTAGTTACTAATTTACTGAATGTCTATAATTTTTGGCAGATAAAAAATGGACAAAGCTACTTCGAACGTTTTGCTTCTAATGAATCACCATTTGTTCATCTATGGACAATGTCAATTGAGGGGCAGTTCTACATAGTTTGGCCATTGGTGATTTTCTTATTAGTCAGGTTTGCCAAAAAGAAAAAAACAATCTTTTGGACAATTACAGCCTTAACACTATTTTCTGCTTTAGAGATGGCATTTTTATTTAAACCTGGTGTTGATACAAGTAGAATCTATTATGGAACTGACACCAGATTCTTTTCTTTAGGGCTAGGCGCAATGCTAGCAGTCTTTTGGCCAACTTGGAAATTAAATGCTAATCTTGAAAAAAGTGATAGAAGATTTTTAAACATTATTGGCGGTGCAGCTTTAGTTGGTATTTTACTAATGGCTACTAGTCCGATTTTTAATCCGCAAAAAGCTTTTGCCTATCGTGGAGGGATGTTTTTATTCTCGCTAGTAACAATGATTTTTGTCGGAGTAATTGCTCATCCTGGTAGCAGTTGGAATAAGTGGCTAACTAACCCAGTCTTTAACTGGATTGGATCACGTTCTTATGGTATTTACTTGTACCAGTTTCCAGTTATGATTTTCTTTGAAGATAAGGTGAAAGATATTGCCGACCATGTTGTTTTGTATCATTCAATTGAGATTATTTTAATTTTAGTAATTGCTGAATTAAGTTATCGCTTCATTGAAAAGCCTTTTGGTCGAATTAACTGGGAAAAGGTAAGGCAGTTTTTAACTAAAGCATTAAACTTAGAAGCCAAGCACTATCAAGCAAAAGCCTTGTTTGCAACAGGAGTAATTGTCTTTATTTTAGGTAGTTTTGGAATTATTAAGGCACCAACTGTGAAGGCAGAAAATCCAAATCATTCTGAATTAGCAACGCAAATCAAGTCAAACCGTAGTAAGCAGCTAAAAAGTAATAAAAAATTAATTAAGGAAGCACAGTCTAAAAAGAAGTCTTCTCCAACTTCAAAGGCTGAACTTTTGAAGCAAGCTAAAAAAGCTGCAGCTACTAAGCCAGTGAATAAGGATTTTGAAAAATATGGAATTTCACAAGTTGACTTGCAGCTGGCTCAAAAGATTCAGGTAACGGCAATTGGAGATTCTGTGATGGCTGGTTCTAGTCAAAACTTACAAAAGTTAATGCCGCACTTAATTGTCGATGCCGCTGTTTCTCGTCAATTAAGTGATACTATTCCACTTTTTGAGCAATATAAAGAAAAGGGTGCCTTGAATGACAATGTTTTGATTGGACTTGGAACGAACGGACCTTTCTCGCCTAAAGATCTTGATCATTTAATGCAAATTATCGGACCAAAGAGGCATGTTTTTTGGATTAATACGCATGTTCCAACTCGTGATTGGCAAGATCAAGTTAATGGCGAACTAGATGCGGCAACTAAGAAATATCCAAATTTAACCATTATCAAATGGCATGAATTTGCTGGTAGTCATCAAGACTGGTTCTATGATGATCATACGCACCCAACTCCAACAGGATCGAAATTTTACAGTGCCTATGTAACTAAGACTTTAGTTACTGAAGGAAAATATTAGAAATAGGGTTTTCATGGAAATACAATTTTTAGGAACAAGTGCAGGGCAACCGTCAAAAAGTAGAAACGTTTCCTGTACCGCGCTTAAATTATTAGATGAATTAAATGAAGTATGGCTATTTGATGTAGGAGAAGCTACTCAGCATCAAATTTTAAAGACTAACATTAGACCTAGAAAAGTAACACGAATCTTTATCTCGCATACACATGGTGACCATATTTTTGGCCTTCCAGGATTTCTTTCATCTCGCTCTTTTCAAGGTGACGGTGGACCATTAACAATTTATGGGCCGGCTGGAATTGAACAATTCGTTCAAACTTCTTTAAGAGTTTCAAAAACTCGCGTATCATATCCAATTAAGTACGCTGTACTAAAAGAAGACGGCTTGATTTTTGAAAATGATATTTTTGCCGTGTACACTGCGCGTTTAGATCACCGTGTACCAAGTTTCGGTTTCCGAGTAGTTGAAAAGCCGCGTCCTGGCGAGTTATTGATGGATAAAGTGGCAGAGTACAATGTACCAAATGGTCCACTTCTTGGTCAATTAAAGGCTGGAAAAACCATTACTTTAAGCAATGGTCAAAAGCTAGATGGAAGAGAGTTTTTGGGAGAGGAGCGACCAGGGAGAATTGTTACAATTATCTATGATACGCGTCCAACCAAAAATATTGGTGAGCTAGCAGATAATGCAGATGTTTTAGTTCATGAAGCAACATTTAACGGAGAAGAAGAAAAAATGGCACATCGCTATTTTCACTCTACGTGTGTAGATGCAGCTCGTGTTGCTCGAGATCATCATGTTGGAGAACTATATTTAACGCATATTTCTGCTCGCTACACTGGAAAAGCTGGAAAGCAGTTAGAACATGAAGCAAGAAAGATTTTCAAGCATACACGGTTAGCTAATGACCTAGATAATTTTGAAATCACATTGAGGGGATAATAATATGAGTAATTCATTAAGGGACAAAGTAGTAGTAGTTACTGGAGCTTCTAGTGGCATTGGACGGTCAATTGCTTTAGAAAGTGCAAGTCGTGGGGCGACTGTCATTTTAATGGCGCGTCATCAAGATAAATTAGAGGAGATTGCTAACGAAGCTCGTCAACTTTCAGGAAACGATGTTTTTGTATTTCCAACTGACATTAGTAAAGCTGATCAAATTGATCGTGCCTTTAATGAAATTATTAGTCATGTCGACCATATTGATTATTTAGTTAATGCAGCAGGCTTTGGCGTGTTTAAGGAGTTTTTAGAAACTTCACCTCAAGTAGTAACTGATATGTTCCAAACTAACGTCTTAGGATTAATGTACTTCACGCGTCTTGTTGCTCGTGTCATGATTGATCAAAAAGATGGTCAAATTATTAATTTTGGTTCCATTGCTGGCATTGTACCAACTACTAAAACAGCTGCTTACAGTGCTACCAAGGCAGCTGTTATCCAATTTTCAAACGTTTTACGTTTAGAATTAAAGCCATTTGGCGTTAAAGTTATGACAGTTAATCCGGGACCAGTCTACACTAATTTCTTCAATATCGCAGATGAAAGCGGCTCTTATGTTAATAATGTTCAACGCTTCATGCTTGATCCAGATGATGTAGCTTGGCAAGTAGTTCACTTCTTTGGTTCTAACCGTCGTGAGTTGAACTTACCGTTGAGTTTAGCTACTTTAGCTAAGCTTTACCAAATTTTCCCTCGTATTGGAGATTGGGCAAGCTTAAAATTTGCTAGTAGAAAGTAGGCAAAATCATGAATAAACAAAGAAACCTTGTAATTGGATTAATAATTGTTTTAGTACTAGTAATTTTTGCCTGCTTAAATACAGAGCCTGTAGCAATTAATTTTGGCTTTTTCCAACCAAAAATGCCTTTAATAATTGTCTTAGTTATTATGTTACTTTTGGGAGCTTTGGTTTCTCTTTTAATTGGAAGAGGTGAAAAAGTCTCCTCAGATGTAAAAAAAGCACTAGCAAAACAGAAGAAAGAATTAGATAATAAATATCGGAGCGAAATTGAATCTAAAGATAAACAAATAGCTGAATTGAAGAAAGTTAATAATTCTGAAGCTACAAAATAAGATTGGACTTGATTTATCGGCTCTTAGATTGTATCATTGAAATACGTGAGTATTTAGTGAATTTGTTTATTTAAAGGTTCGCAAGTCTCAATTCTATAAAAAAGGAGATCTAACTAATGGCAGTTCCTGCAAGAAAAACTTCTAAGCAAAAGAAACGTTCACGTCGTGGTCATATTAAATTAACCACACCAGCAATGCATTACGATGCTACTACTGGTGAATACCGTTTAAGCCACCGCGTTTCACCAAAGGGCTTTTACAAAGGCCGTCAAGTTGCTAACGAAAACAAGCAACAAAACAACGATTAATTAAAGACACCCTGGGGTGTCTTTTTTTATATAAATTTTGATTAAAGGAATAAGGATTAATGAAACTAGTTATTTTACATTCAAGTGATACGCATGGCTTTTTAATGCCAACTGATTATCAAGATAAAGACAACTACGATGCTCCAATTTCTCTTAGTCGTGTAAGTAGCGTTGTGAAAAGTGAAAAAGAAAAATATGGTGCTGAGAATGTTCTAGTTACTGATAGTGGAGATTGTTTACAAGGTTCTCCTTTAGCTAGCTTTACACAAAAACTTCCCGAGGATGAGGGCTTACGTAAGTTCACTGAAGCTTACAATGAAGTTGGTTATGATGCACGCGCATTAGGTAATCACGATTTTAATTACGGCTTAGATTATTTATCTTACTATGTTGATAATAATCGTGCTCCATTTATTAACGATAATGTCTTAGACGCAGAAACTAACGTACCTTTTTTTGGTAAAGAATATACCATTATTGAAAAGGCTGGTTTAAAAATTGGTATTATGGGAATTACTACTCAGTATATTTCTCATTGGGAATCAGAAGAGCATATTAAAGGATTAAAGTTTGTTTCTGGCTATGATGTGCTTTCTAAATTAGCTAAAAAATTGCGCCCACAAGTTGATATTCTTTGTGCTATGTATCATGGGGGCTTTGAAAGTGATCCATTGACTGGAGAAGCAACAGAACCTCATACAGGCGAAAATGAAGGCTATAAGATCTTAACTGAAATTCCAGAAATTGATGTTTTCTTAACTGGTCATCAGCACCGTCGCTTAAATTTGGTTACTCGTGATACAGCAATTGTTCAACCAGGCTATCGCGGAGAAGCAGTAGGTAAGGTAGTAATTGACTTTGACAAGGATAAAGATGGTAAAGTCCAAATTAATGATATGACTACCGAACTGATTGATAGTAAAGACTACGCTCCTGATCCTGCAATTGAAAAGATCGTTAAAAGCTTGGACGAAGAAACACAAAAGTGGCTAGATCAGCCAATTGCTCATTTATCTGAACCTGCGCCAATTAAAGATGCAATTAAGGGTAGAATTGAAGGCGCACCTTTCATTAACCTTATTCAACAAATGCAGCTTTGGTTTACTGGAGCAGATGTTTCAGCAACAGCAATTATGTCTGAATCTGCTCATGGATTTTCAAAAAATGTGACAATGAGAGAAGTGTTGCTCAATTATCCATATGCAAACCAGCTCTGTATTGTTAACTTAACTGGCAAAGAATTGAAAGAAATTATTGAATATTCTGCTGGTTTCTTAGAAAAAGATAAAGACGGCAAGATTAAGTTTATCGATCGCTGGATTACGCCAAAGCCAATGCTATATCATTTTGATCTTTTCTACCCGGTAAAATATGAGGCTGATCTTTCTAAGCCAGTAGGTCATCGTCTAACTAAAGTAACTTTAGATGGAAAAGACATTGAAGATGATAAGGTGTACAAGCTAGCTGTTAATAATTACCGCGCATTAGGTGGTGGTTTTTATCCAGCTTATAGCATGGATAAAATTGAGAAGATATTTGATCAAGATTACGTTCAAATGTTTAGTGAATATCTTACTCATGGCGATATCAAAGTCGATACAAGTAAGAACTACAAATTTTATTAATTAAGACATCAAAAAAAAGCTGTTTCGTGATGAAACAGCTTTTTAAAATATTCAAATTTAGTTCAATTAAAGTTTGTTGTACTTACTTTTATCCTTGTAACTTTTAGCAGTAATGGCGGGAATAATAATTGCGAATAGCAAGCCAAAGACTGCGCCAATAATCAAAGATTGCATAGGATTAAATTGCATCTGAGTTAAGGATGCAGCAATAAAACCGATAACTTCGCAAAAAATGCATGACCAAATCATTGTAATAATGTAGCGCATAATCTCTCCTTCTTTCGCTAGGTATCTTAGCAAAAATAAGAGGTTTTCGCAAGCGAAGTAGAGAGAATTTGCTATACTTAAACTATTAGAAAGGGTGAACATATGGGAGCAGTTAGTTTGCAAAACCTTAGTAGCTTTACGTTACTTGAGAGTCCAACTAAAGTTAAAAATTTAGCTGAAAATGCTAAGAAAAAGGGGTATTCTGCACTTGCCTTAACCGATATTAATATTACCTATGGTTTGGTTGACTTTTATAAAGCAGCTAAAGAGGCTGGAATTAAGCCTTTGTTAGGCATGCAATTAAGAATTAACGGTTTAATTGATCAAGCTAACAAATATGATTTAATTGTTATTGCTAAAGATGATCAGGGCTACAAAAATATTTTGCGCTTATCAAGTGCGGTCAATCTTTTAACGGAAAATGGTGAAAAGGATAATATTTTAACTTTTGAAGAGTTGAAAAAATATCTTGGTCATTTAGTTATTGTGACTCCTAGCAATTTACACAGCGAACTTAAAATGCTTCAGACTAATAATCCTAAAATGGGAGCTAACTATGTTCGTAAACTTAATGAAACTGTCCCTACATCTTCATCCGTCTACCTTGGCGTTTACGCTGATCAAGAGCAGCGAGAATATATAAATTATATGCGCTCGTTGTCGACTCAATTTGACCTATCTTTAGCAGCAGTTGAGGATGGACAATATCTTAATCGAAATGAACAATTTTTAAGACGAACTTTACAAGCAATTAAGAGCAATACTCATTTAGAAAATGTCGAACAATTAGCTAAACAAGCAGGTTCGCATTATTTAAAGACTAGCGAAGAATTGCAGGTTAATTATCGTAAGTTTGGAATTGAAGATGCGCTAAAAAATGCAGGAGAAATAGGCGCAAGCTGCAATGCCAAAATTACTTTTCAGGATCCGCAACTACCCAAGTTTAAGCAAAATAAGTTTCCAACTTCAAAAGAGTATTTGCACTCTTTAGCACAGAATGGGCTTGCCAAGAGATTTAATGGACAAATTCCTGCCAAATATCAAGAACGGTTAGATTATGAGTTAAAAGTAATCAACGAAATGGGATTTGATGATTATTTTCTTATTGTTTGGGATGTAATGAATTTTGCACATAGTGTACATATTACGACTGGACCAGGTAGAGGGTCTGCAGCTGGGTCTCTTGTTTCATATGCTTTGAAAATCACCGAAGTAGATCCAATAGAATACAATTTACTTTTTGAGCGGTTCTTAAATCCGGCTCGGCAGCAAATGCCTGATATTGACTTAGATATTCCTGATAACCGACGGGATGAAGTAATTAAGTACATGTTTGAAAAGTATGGGATGAATCATGCAGCACAAATTTTAACGTTTGGTACATTAGCAGCCAAGCAAGTCGTAAGAGATGTTTGTCGTGTTTTTGGTTTAAATAAGGTCGAAACCTATCGCTGGCTAGATGCAATTCCGCATACTAAGGGGAAAATCACTTTAGCTGAAGCTTATCAAAATTCAAAAGAGTTGCAGCTTTTAGTTAATACGAACTCTTTTAGTAAAATTCTATTTGCTACTGCAAAGCACTTAGAAAATATACCAAGACACTATTCAATCCATGCCGCAGGATTAGTAATTACAGATGATTCATTAGCTGAAATTGTTGGTTTACAAGCCGGTCCTTTAGGAATTCCCGTAACTCAACAGACTAAGTTAAATGTTGAATCTTTAGGGTTACTTAAGATTGACTTTTTAGGTTTAAGAAACTTAACAATTTTAGGGAATGTAATGGCTGCTTTGAGGGATGAAGGAATAGTAATTGATCCAAATAAAATTCCTCTGAATGATCAAGAAACACTTGCCTTGTTTCAACGCGGCGACACAGACGCAGTTTTCCAATTTGAATCTGATGGTATCAAACATGTTCTTGAGAAGCTCCATCCAGATAGCTTTGAAGATATTGTTGCCGTGAATGCCTTATATCGTCCAGGTCCAATTAATAACATTGACCATTTCATTAATAGAAAGCATGGAAATGAAAGAGTTCAATATCCAGACCCTAGTTTAAAGAAAATTCTAGGACCGACTTATGGGGTCCTTGTTTATCAAGAGCAGGTTATGCAAACAGCCCAAGTTTTAGCAGGTTTTACTTTAGGGGAAGCTGATCTTTTAAGACGTGCGATGTCTAAGAAAAATGCGGACGTAATTCAAAAAGAACGAGAAAAATTCGTACAAGGTGCAATTAAGCTGGGACGAAGGAAAGAAACAGCTGAAAAAGTTTATGATTATATTGCTCAATTTGCTAATTATGGTTTTAACAGGTCGCACGCTGTTGCTTATAGTAAAATTGCATTTTGGCTTGCTTACTTTAAAGTTCATTATCCAGCAGCTTTCTACCTTGCACTTTTAAATAGCAATCTGGGCAATCGAAATAAGATCGCTCAGTATTTAATGCAGGCGCAAGAAGCGGGGATCAAGATTTTAGCACCGGATATTGAGAAGAGTAAGGCAGATTTTTCGATAGAAGATGGCAAAATTTTAGTCGGTTTAAGAGCAATTCGGGGTTTAAGAAGTGATTTACTAAAGCAAATATTAGAAATCAAACGTCCAATTAAGTCGATGACGGATTTTCTTTGGAAAATCGATAATAACTTGTTAAGTGCTGACTCTATCGCTAACTTGATTAAGGCTGGAGCATTTGATCGATTATCTCCTAACCGAAATGAACTCTTAAATATAAATAAAGACTTAGTTGAAAGCGTAAAAATGGCTGGATCTAACTTATCTTTGTTTGAAACGCTAGAGCCAAAAGTAGAAGAAGAAAAAATGCCGACTCCAGCTGAAAAATCAGCAATGGAAGTTGAAGCGATGGGTTTTAGTACGGGCATTAATCCAATAATTGCTGTACAGAAATATGCTAGAAAGTATAATGCTAAAAGATTGCAGGCTTTTGAAAATAATGAACAGGGAATTGCGGTTGGAAAATTAATGAAAGTGAAGCAAATTACTACTAAAAAAGGAGATAGCATGGCTTTTGCTGTCTTTAGCGATAGTAGCGGTGAAAAAGACTTTACGATTTTCCCTCAAGTTTGGGAAAGGTTAGAGGAAAACTTGAAAATTGGCGAGATTTATTTGCTTCAAGTAAAAACGCAAAGTGATCGTTTTACTCCCACTAAGACGCAATTTTTACTATCTAATGCTCGTCAGGTTAATTTCAAAGATTAATGAAAAAACTTGTAAAACTAAGTAAAGTAGATCCTAATAGGATTGAAAGCGAAAACATTTATTTAACGGTAATTATTAAAGAAAAAAATAGGCTTTTTTTTGAAGACAATGAGTTAAAAAAATGGTACGATAAAATCGATGTGAGTAAAACACAGAAAATCGTAGAGGTGAATTCATGAAACGGATTGGTATTTTAACTAGTGGTGGAGATGCCCCTGGTATGAACGCTGCCATTAGAGCTGTCACTCGTACAGCTTTGGCAAACGGTATCGAAGTTTGCGGAATTCGTTATGGATACGCTGGTTTAGTTGCTGGTGATATTTTCCAAATGACTTCTGAAACAGTTGCGGACAAGATTAGCCGCGGCGGTACCTTTCTTTATTCAGCTCGTTTCCCCGAATTTAAGGAAGAAGAAGTTCAACTTAAGGGAATCGAACAATTAAAGAAACATGGAATCGATGCTTTAGTTGTTATCGGTGGTGACGGTTCTTACCACGGTGCATTGAAGCTTACAAGACATGGCTATAATGCTATTGGTCTTCCTGGTTCAATTGACAACGATATTCCTTACACTGATTTCACAATTGGTTTTGACACTGCATGTAATACTGCAATGGATGCCATTGATAAGATTCGTGATACTGCAACAAGTCACCAACGTGTATTTGTTGTTAATGTTATGGGTCGTGATTGTGGAGATATCGCAATGCACGTTGGTGTTGCTACCGGTGCAGATGCAATTGTTATTCCAGAAGAACCTTATGACATTAAGGAAATTGCTGAAAACTTGAAGCAAGGATTTGCTAATGGCAAGAAGCATGGAATTGTTGTTTTAGCTGAAGGTGTTATGGACGCTGAAAAATTTAAGGATGAACTTCTTAAGTATGGCGACTTTGACGCTCGTGCTAACGTATTGGGTCACATGCAACGTGGCGGAAGCCCAACAACACGTGATCGTGTGTTAGCAAGTGAAATGGGTGCTTATGCTGTTAAGTTATTACTTGAAGGTAAAGGCGGCTTAGCTGTTGGTATTGAAAACAACAAGCTTACTCACCATGATATTCTTGATTTGTTTGATGCAAAACACCACGGTAATTATGCGTTATACTCATTAAACAAAGACTTAGCCAAGTAGTTTTTGATTTTGTATTATAGGAGATTTTTTCAAGATGAAGAAAACTAAAATTGTTAGTACTTTAGGGCCAGCCTCAAATGATGTTGAGACTAT
Organism: Lactobacillus isalae; assembly: GCF_947539375.1. Taxonomy (NCBI): domain Bacteria; kingdom Bacillati; phylum Bacillota; class Bacilli; order Lactobacillales; family Lactobacillaceae; genus Lactobacillus; species Lactobacillus isalae. The sequence goes on along the minus strand of NZ_OX443569.1, from coordinate 869,969 downwards.
TACTAAATTAGCTGAAGCAGGCGCAAACGTATTCCGTTTCAACTTCTCACATGGTGACCATGATGAACACCGTGCACGTATGAACATGGTTCGTGAAGTTGAAAAGAAGACTGGTAAACTTCTTGGCATTGCACTTGATACTAAGGGTGCCGAAATTAGAACTACTGAACAAGAAGGCGGCAAGTTCACTATTAACACTGGTGACACTATCCGTATTTCTATGGACGACACTAAGAAGGGTAACAAGGACATGATCCACGTTACCTACGATGGTCTTTACGATGATACCCACGTTGGTGGTCACGTATTAATCGATGATGGTTTAGTTGACCTTTTGATTAAAGACAAAGACGATGCTAAGAGAGAATTAGTTTGTGAAGCTCAAAACACTGGTTTAATTGGTTCTAAGAAGGGTGTTAACGCTCCTGGTGTTGAAATTCGCCTCCCAGGTATCACTGAAAAAGATACTAACGATATTAAGTTCGGTTTAAAGGAAGGTATCAACTTTATCTTTGCTTCATTCGTTCGTAAAGCACAAGATGTTCTTGACATTCGTCAATTGCTTGAAGAAGCACATTGTGAATACGTAAAGATCTTCCCTAAGATTGAATCACAAGAAGGTATTGACAACATCGACGAAATCTTAAAGGTTTCTGATGGTTTAATGGTTGCTCGTGGTGACATGGGTGTTGAAATTCCATTTATCAATGTTCCATTTGTACAAAAGGAATTAATCAGAAGATGTAACGCATTAGGTAAGCCAGTTATTACTGCTACTCAAATGCTTGACTCAATGCAAGAAAATCCACGTCCAACTCGTGCCGAAGTTACTGACGTTGCTAACGCTGTTCTTGATGGTACTGACGCAACTATGCTTTCAGGTGAATCTGCTAACGGTCTTTACCCAGTTAAAGCTGTTAAGGCTATGGCTGAAATTGACATGCGTACTGAAAAGCAACTTGCTAAGCGTAACAAGTTAGCTCTTCAAAGATTTGAAGAATACAAGGGTTCAAACGTTACTGAAGCTATTGGTGAATCAGTTGTTAGAACTGCTGAAGAATTGGGCGTTAAGACTATCATCGCAGCAACTGAATCTGGTTACACTGCACGTATGATTTCTAAGTACCGTCCAAACGCTGACATCATCGCAATGACATTCAACGAAAAGATTGAACACTCATTAGGTGTTGTTTGGGGTGTAAAGCCAATGTTGGTTGAAAAGCCTAAGACTACTGAAGAAATGTTTGACAAGGCAGCAGAACTTGCTAAAGAAACTGGTCTTGCAAAAGACGGCGACTTAGTAATTATCGTTGCTGGTGTTCCTTTGGGTGAAACTGGTACTACTAACTTGATGAAGTTACAATTAATCGGTACCCAACTTGTTAAAGGTTTAGGCGTTGGTGAACAATCAGTTATTGGTAAAGCTGTAGTTGCAACTTCTGCTGAAGAAGCTAACAACAAAGTTCAAGATGGTGACATCTTAGTTGCTAAGACTACTGATAAGGATTACTTACCAGCAATCAAGAAGGCTTCAGGTATGGTAGTTGAAGCTTCAGGTTTAACTAGCCACGCAGCTGTTGTTGGTCTTTCACTTGGTATCCCAGTTATCGTTGGTGCTACTGATGCAGTAGAAAAGATCAAGGATGGTTCTAAGATTACTGTTGATGCTCGTCGTGGTGCTGTTTACCAAGGTGAAGCAACTAACCTTTAATCTGAATTAAATAGCTTATTAAAATAGTCAGCGAAAGCTGGCTATTTTATTTTTGTCTTTTTTTCCTTATACTATAAGATGACAGACAATTTAAAAGGATTGAGGCACTAATATGTTAGGTGAAATAAGAAAAGGAAAAGTTACTGATGAAAATGAATCTGCTTTTTATGTACAAGTTGATGGCGTAACTTTTGAACTGAAAAAAATTGAAATTACGCAAGATGAACCAATCCATTTAGGCGATGAAGTACAAGGCTTTATTTATGAAAATAAAGATAAAAAGAAGGAAATGACGCAATTTTATCCTTTTGCTCAAAAGGACCAATACGGTTGGGCTACAGTAACTGAAGTACGTCGTGACCTTGGTGTATTCTTAGACATTGGTTTAAATGACAAAGATGTCGTTGTTTCTTTAGATGATCTTCCCCTTGAAAAGGATCAATGGCCAAAGAAAGATGATCGTTTACTCGTACGGCTTGAAACTGATGATAAAGAACGTATTTGGGCTAAAATGGCAGAAGAAGATGTATTTGAACAATTAGCTGCTAATTTTCCTGCACATCTAGAAAATAAGAATATGTCAGGAACAGTTTATCGAAACTATGAAGTTGGTTCTTTTGTAATTACTGATCAATATTATTTAGCCTTTGTCCATAAGTCAGAAATGTTCCGTCCTTTACGTATAGGTCAAAAAATTAAGGCTCGCGTGATTGGAGTTAGTCAATATGGTAGATTGAATTTGAGTGTTCTACCTCGTGCATTTGAAGAGATTGATGATGATGCTCAAATGATTTTAGTAAGTTTACGTCGTGAAGCTACTAAGACTTTGCCATTTTATGATAAGAGTGATGCTCAAGAAATTAAGAATCACTTTGGAATTTCCAAGTCAGCCTTTAAGCGTGCTCTAGGTCACTTATTGAAAAATGGATTAATTACTGAAGATAAGGATGCTGGAACAATTAGTTTGGTAGAAAAAGATGCAGACGCAGATGATGAAGGATAATTTGGAGGATTATTTACGGTTTAGTCAGGTAGAACGCGGATTAAGTCCTAATACGATTATTTCCTACCGGACTGATTTAGAAGAATACCTAAATTACTTACAAGATGAAAATGAAACAAGCTGGGAAGTTGATTATTTAGTTGTCGATGCCTTTCTTGCTACTCAAAAAGACAAGGGGAAGGCGACTACTTCAATTAGTCGAATGATTTCAAGCTTGCGGAAATTCTATCAATGGCTTTTAAGACAAGATATAATTGAACGTGATCCCTTAGTGAAAATTGATTCACCAAAAAGTGAGCGTAGATTACCAACTGCTTTGAGCGAGGAAGAAGTTGACAAACTTCTCGCTGCTCCTGACACGACAACTCCATTAGGAATCAGAGATCGGGCGATGTTAGAAGTCCTCTATGCAACTGGTATGCGGGTTAGCGAACTAATAAATTTGAAAACTGGTGATATTCACGCTGATTTGAAAATTATTAGAGTTCTTGGTAAAGGTTCGAAAGAACGACTTGTGCCAATTACTGAAGTTGCGTTATCATGGCTAGAAAAGTATCAAAAAGATGTCAGAGATGCGCAAGTTTTAAAAAGCGGTCAATTTACTGACGTGATTTTTCTGAATAATCATGGTCATCAATTGACAAGGCAGGCTGTTTGGCAAAAGATTAAAAAGTATTGCCAAATTATTGGAATAACAAAAAATGTAACACCGCATACGCTTAGACATACTTTTGCTACGCATCTGCTAGAAAATGGGGCAGATCTACGTGTGGTCCAAGAAATTTTGGGACATAGTGATATTACTACTACGCAGATCTATACTAATCTGACGCAGAAACATATTTTGGAGGTTTATAATCAAGCACATCCACGTGCCTAACTATTATGATCAGCAAATATAAAAAAGATTACGAAAAAACTGTGATGGGATATTTGTCTTATCTTCCAGATTTTAAAAATATTAAGAACTTACAGGAAGAAATGAAGCTGTACACTAGCGACTCTAATCAGTTTGAAGTTCTTATTTATAAGCAAAAAGGTAATGCAAGAGGAATTATTGGTATCCAAGAAGAGAAAGATTTTATTATTATTCGTTATTTGTCTCTTGATCCAACTATGCGAGACCAAGAAACAGAACAATTAATAATGAATGATTTAAAGCATCTTTATCCTGATAAAATGATTACTGCTTTGCCTGATTGGGCCTTTCTATTAAATTATTTAAAGGAAAAGAAAACCGATGAATAACGTTGACGAATTAACTTTAGATCTTCCTAACTTTACGGGACCATTAGATTTACTTTTGCATTTAATCAGATCGCAGAAGATTGATATCTATGATATTCCAATTGCAAAAATTACGGGGCAGTATCTAGCTAATTTAGCTCGCTGGCAAACTTTGGACTTACAAATTGCTGGCGAGTATTTTGTGATGGCGTCAACTCTTTTAAGGATTAAGTCACAATATTTACTTCCAAAAAATGACTTTATTGAAGAAGATCAGTATCAAGAAGATCCGCGTGCTGAATTAGTTGAGCAATTGGTTCAGTATTCTGTTTTTCAAAGAATTGCGGAATACTTTAAAAAGAGAGACGAAGAAATGCCAATTACAGTGGCTAAAGATCCTTCCGTTTCTCCTAAAAAAGAGGTTGAACCACTTCCTTTAGGAGAAATTACCAGTGATGAACTTGCAAATACATTTAAAGTCGTTTTAGAACGATTTAAGTTAAGAAAACCACAAGTAGGTAAAATTGAAGTTCACGAAACCTCAATTGAAGAAATGACAACATTTCTAAAAGAAAGACTTCATCACAAAAAATCAACCAGCTTCTTTAACTGTATTAAAAATTTTCAAGATCTGGATCAAGTAATTGGGCTATTTTTAGCAGTTTTAGAGTTGTGTCGTGATCATAAAATTTTAGTAAAGCAAAACAGAGACTTTGGTGATCTAGAGTTAGAGAAAGTTGAGACTAATGGCAAGTAAAGAAGCACAATTAGAAGCCTTACTATATGCAGCAGGGGATGATGGCTTAGAGACAGATAGTTTGCTGCAATTATTAGAGATTTCTCCATCTGCTTTAAGAGAATTGGCTGGGCATTTAAAGAATCGATTAGGGAATGACGAAAATTCAGGATTGCAACTGATTTGTATTAACGAAACATACAAGTTAACTACGAGTGCTAAGTGCGGGGATGTTATTTCTAAATTTTTCCAAAAAGATTTGTCAAAGAATCTAAGTCAATCAGCACTTGAAATTCTGTCTATTATTGCATATCGGCAGCCAATTACTCGAGTTGAAATTGATGATTTAAGAGGAGTGAATTCGTCTGGAGCTTTGCAGACGCTAGTTTGGCGTGGATTAGTTAAGGTAGATGGTAAAAAAGACGTCCCTGGACATCCTAATTTGTATGTGACAACAGATTATTTCTTACAATACTTCAACTATGAGAGCTTAGCTGATCTACCAGTGATTGAAGAGTTTGAAGCAGATGATAATCCGGTTAACTTGTTTGATCAGGATGATAGAAATAATAAAGAAATTAATTTTGATGAAGGTGAATAAAATGGCTGAAAGACTACAAAAAGTAATTGCTCAGGCAGGTGTTGCTTCAAGACGTAAAGCAGAAAAGATGATTACGGCTGGGCAAGTAACTGTTAATGGTAAAAGAATTACAGAGCTTGGAACTAAAGTTGAACCAAGTGACAAGATTGAAGTAAATGGGGTTCCGATTGAAAAAGAAGCACTCCATACTTACTTGTTTTACAAGCCACGTGGTGTAATTTCTTCTGTAAAAGACGATAAGGGCAGGAAGACAGTGGTCGACTTTTTTGAGGATGTACCATATCGTTTATATCCTGTTGGTCGACTTGATTATGACACCTCTGGTTTATTGTTAATGACAAATGATGGGGAGTTAGCTAATAAGCTAATGCACCCACGCAATGAAGTGCCAAAGGTTTATGTAGCAAAAATTAAGGGGATTCTTTCTCCAGAAGACATCCGCTCTCTTACTCATGGAGTTCGAATTGATGGTCGCAAGAGCGCTCCAGCTAAGTTGAAGATCTTAAAGACTGATGAAAAGAAGAAGACTCAAATTGTACAATTGACAATTCATGAAGGCCACTATCACCAAGTTAAAAGAATGTTTGAAGCAGTTCATCATTTTGTTGAAAAACTATCTCGTGAAAAGTATGCCTTTTTGACTTTGAAGTCACTTACTTCTGGTGAATATCGTGAATTAACCCATGAAGAAGTCTTTCGTTTAAATCACTTAGCCGACTAACGCTCATTTAAAAGCTATGATAGAATAAAACTAATAAACTTAAATTGTGGAGGATTTTGGAATGAAGGAAAATAAATCTCAGGACAATAAAGAACCTAAGGGCCCTTACAAGCATTTTGAGCGTCCAACAACGTCTAGAAGTGCGATGCATCATCGTCATTCAGAGCCTGCGCCTGAACCAACTCCTAGCAGACCAGAAAATAATTCAAAGGGTACTAACCATAGTCAACTATGGGCAGGTTTAATTATTGTTGCGATAATTTTGATTGCCTTAATTCCGATTGTATCTTCAAAATTGCATTCTAGCTCTAATAACTTAGCTGAAAAGAGTGTTAAGGTTTCTAAGAGCTCTTCTTCTAAGTCTCATAAGCATAAGAGCAAAAAGAGCAAGAGTAGCTCATCCAAGAAGAGTAAGTCTAAGAGTAGTAGCAAGAAAGAAGAAAGAAAATCTTCAAGTCAATCGCAAGACGTAACGCCAGTAGTAACTAGTCAATCACAATCTCAAAGTAGTGAATCTAGCCAAAGCAGTACGCAGACTTACCAGTCAAGTACTAGTCAAACCACTACTCAGGATCAAACTCAACAAGGAACGCAAAACTACCAAACTAATCAAAATACTTGGCAAAATAGTTCTACTGAGACTGAACACAGAGCACCAAGTTCTTATACAGTTCAAGAAGGTGACTCTTTATCAAAGATTGCTCGTGAAAATAACACTTCAGTGCATCACCTAGAGCAACTTAATGGTTTAGAATCAGCTGATAGTATTAGTATTGGTCAATCAATTAAATTAAAATAGATTGCAAACAATATTGTTTACAATCAACTTAATAAGTATTATTATTTACTTGTAAAAAGTAAATAATAGGATGTTGTCTTCAGGGCAGGGCGAAATTCCCGACCGGCGGTTAGAGTCCGCGAGCTACGATGTAGTTGAACCTCAGGTACCGATAGTTAAAGTCTAGATGGAAGAAGACAGACTTAAAAACTAAACATGATTTAGATGAATAAGGTCTGTTGCTGAAGCAACAGGCCTTTTGTATGTTATGGAGGAAATATACCATGCAAAGAAAAACTAGTTTAAGTCATGTGAGACTCGCTTATTGGCTCGCTTGGGCAATGATTGGTGCATTAGCATTTTTAATTATGAAAATTGAAGTACCAATTATTCCAGGCTTTGATTACTTAAAGATGGACTTTTCTGATTCGTTAGTTGCACTAAGTACCTTGGTTTTTGGCCCTTTGGGCGGAACCATGATTGCATTATTTAAGTCCTTATTGAGCCTTTTTATTTCAGGCTTTAATCCAATTTCAATGATTGGACAATTAGCAGCATTTCTAGCAAGTCTAGCCTATATTTTGCCTTTCTACTACATTAGTAAAAAGCATGAAGACAAGGTTAAATACCAAATTTTAGGCTTAGTTGTAGGAACATTAGCTTTAACAGTTGTGATGTCATTAGCTAATTACTTTGTTTTAACTCCAATGTATATTTCCCTAATGGGCTTTAAGTTAAATTCATCGCTTTTAACTTATGTTGTTTCTGCAATTATTCCTTTCAATTTAATTAAGGGTTTAATTAACAGTATTGTCGTTTTACTATTAGCTAAGACTTTATTGCCAGTCTTAGAAAAATTCGTAAGACGTAATTTCTAAAAGAATTATGTTTAGGCAGAAGTCGATTGACTTCTGCTTTTTGTTTTGTGGTAAAATTTATTCTATATGAAAAAAGAAAGGACTCAATTATTTAATGCAAGTAGCTATTGATGGTCCTGCATCTGCGGGTAAAAGTACAGTTGCTAAAATTATCGCACATAATTTGGGCTATATTTATATCGATACTGGTGCAATGTATCGAGCATGTACATTAATTGCACACGACAATCACGTTGACTATGGGGATGAGAAGGCAATTTTAGACCTAGTTGACAAGAGCACAATTGATTTTAAGCAAGAAGACGGTGAACAAAAGGTTTATGTAAATGGCAAGGATGTATCGATTGCTATTAGAACACCGGAAATTACCGAAAATGTTTCGCAAGTATCAGCCTTGAAGTCAATTCGTGAAAAGATGGTTGAATTGCAGCGTGAGATGGCAGGTAAGCACGATGTAATTATGGATGGTCGTGATATTGGAACGACAGTTTTACCAGATGCAGAGGTAAAGATTTTCTTAATTGCAAGTGTTGCATCAAGAGCTAAAAGACGCTTTTTAGATTTTCAAGAAAAGGGAATCCATCAAGACTTAAAAGATATTGAACATGATATTGAAGTTCGAGACTATAAAGATTCTCACCGTAAAATTTCTCCCTTAAAAAAGGCAGCCGATGCGATCGAATTAGATACGACAAACCTAACAATTGATGAGGTTGTAGCCAAAATAAGCGAGATAATTCAAAAAAAGCAAAAAAATTAAACAAAAGTGTGGAAAAAAGATATCAAGTACTTTAAAATAAAGTATGATATTGGGAGGTAATTATGACAGATAATAGTAATCAATTCTTAGATGCTCTAAAAGAAATGCAGGGAGTTGAAGTCGGCAACATTGTTAACGTTGAAGTTTTAAGTGTTGAAGATGGTCAAATCGCTGTTGGTGTTGAAAATGCAGGTGTTGAAGGTGTAATCACTAAGCGTGAATTCACTAACGACCGTAATGCAGATTTGAACCAATTGGTAAAACCTGGTGATAAGTTTGAAGCTTTAGTTCTTAGAAGAGCTGGTGGCGATAAAGAAAACGGTGAATTCTTCTTCTCAGTTACTCGTTTGAAGGAAAGAGAAGCTTACAAAGAATTAGAAAAGGTCTTCGAAGAAGGCAAGACTGTTGAAGGTACTGTAACTGGTGCTGTTCGCGGTGGTTTATTAGTTGACGTTGGTACACGTGGATTCTTACCAGCATCACTTATTTCTAACCGTTACGTTTCTGACTTGAAGCCTTACATTGGCAAGAAGATGAACTTGAAGATCACTGAAATTGATCCTAACAAGAACAGATTAATTCTTTCAAGAAAAGACTTAATCGAAAAAGAACGTGAAGAAGCATTCGAAAACGTTGCTTCACAATTGGTTGTAGGTGATACTGTTGAAGGTAAAGTATCACGTTTAACTGGTTTTGGTGCCTTTGTTGACGTTGGTGGTGTGGACGGTTTAGTTCACATTTCAGAAATTTCTTACAAGCATGTTGACAAGCCAAGCGATGTTTTGAAGGCTGGTCAAGATGTTAAGGTTAAAGTTATCGGTATTGATGACGATAGACACAGAATCTCCCTGTCAATTAAGCAAACTTTACCATCCCCATTTGAAGAAGCTACTGAAGGCTTACACGAAGGTGACATCATTGAAGGTGAAGTTAAGACTTTGACTTCATTCGGTGCATTCATCGAAGTAGCTGATGGAATTCAAGGCTTAGTACACGTTTCAGAAATTGCTAACAAGCACGTTGATAAGCCAAGTGATGTTTTAAAGGTTGGTCAAACTGTTAAAGTTAAAGTTTTAAGTGTTGACCCAAGTGACAGAAGAATCTCATTGTCAATCAAGCAAGCTGATCCTAATGCTGCTAAGAGTGAAAACAACTCACGTCCACGTCGTCGTCAAGATTCTGTAGCTGATAAGTACATGAATGACAATGACAACGGTTTTGCTTTAGGTGACATTATTGGTGATCAACTTAAAGATAAGGATTAATCGTCATTAGTCTAAAAAAAGCTGACTCCGGTCAGCTTTTTTTATTTCTTAGATAAATAGAAAGGGGTAGAAATAATATGTCATTACCTATCGTTGCTTTAGTTGGACGACCAAATGTTGGTAAGTCAACTATTTTTAACAGAATTATTAATTCTCGTGTAGCTATTGTTGAAGATAAGGCCGGAGTTACCAGAGATAGAATTTATGCCCGTGCTGAATGGATGGGCCATGAATTTATCCTAATTGATACTGGTGGTATTACTTTAGACTCTGGTGAAATTGAAGAGCAAATTAAAGCTCAAGCTGAAATCGCGATTGATGAAGCTGATGTAATTGTGATGTTAGGGGATGTTACCCAACACATGACTAACATGGACGAAACAATTGCTAGAATGCTTTATCGAACTAAGAAGCCAGTTATTTTGGCTGTTAATAAGGCTGATAATCCTGAACAAAGAACTGATATTTATGATTTCTATAGTTTAGGTCTAGGTGACCCAATTCCTGTTTCTGGTAGTCACGGAACTGGAATGGGTGACTTGCTAGATGCCATTGTTGGTGAGTTTGGTGATAAAGCTAATCAACATGAAGATGATTCAATTCGCTTTAGTGTGATTGGTCGTCCTAACGTAGGTAAGTCTTCACTTGTGAATGCTATCTTAGGTGAACAGCGTGTTATTGTTTCTAACATCGAAGGAACGACGAGAGACGCCATTGACACGACTTTTACTAATGATGGGCAAAAGTATACTATTGTCGATACGGCTGGTATTAGACGTCGTGGGAAGGTGTATGAGAAGACAGAGAAGTATTCTGTCTTAAGAGCAATAAGCGCTATTGAAGAAAGTGACATTACCTTGCTAGTTTTAGACGCTAGCACAGGAATTCGTGAGCAAGATAAGCACGTTGCTGGATATGCTCATGATGCAGGCCGAGGCGTAATTATTGTCGTAAATAAGTGGGATCTCCCTAAAAAAGATAGTACAAGTATGAAGGATTTTGAAAATACAATTAGACAAGAGTTCCAATACTTGGACTATGCGCCAATTATTTTTGTTTCCGCTAAAACTGGTCAAAGAGTTCCAAATATCTTGAAACTGGTTAAGGAAGTTCACGATAATCAAACTCGTCGCATTAAGTCTAGCGTCTTGAATGACTTGCTTCTTGAAGCGACAAGAATCACACCAACTCCGCTTGTTAACGGAAAGAGATTAAGAATCTATTACATGACGCAAGTTGCAGTGACTCCACCAACATTTGTTGTCTTTGTAAATGATCCTGAATTATTGCACTTCTCATATCAAAGATTCTTAATTAATCAGTTACGTCAAAACTTTGATTTTGTAGGAACTCCGATTAAAATCTTAGCTAGAAAACGTAAATAAGCTTTAAATTTCAAAAAAATAAGGATATATCTGCGAAAAAGCTTGCAACTAAGCGTCTTAGTGTGCTAATTTTATTGCAGGGAATAAATGAATAAATCATTTTTCTTATTTTCAAAGGTTTTGTTTTAAAATATTATTAGTTCATTTCGGGAGGTGAAGTGGAATGGCAAACAAGGCAGAATTAGTTTCTGAAGTTGCTGCTAAAACTGACTTAACCAAGAAAGAAGTTGCTGCTGCAGTTGATGCAATCTTTAACTCTATTCAAGAAGATCTTGCTAAGGGTGAAAAAGTTCAATTGATCGGTTTCGGTACTTTTGAAGTACGTCACCGTGCAGCTCGTAAGGGTCGTAACCCACAAACTGGGGCTGAAATCGAAATCCCAGCTTCTAAGGTTCCTGCATTCAAGCCAGGTAAGGCTCTTAAGGATGCTGTTAAGTAATTGTTCAGTTACTAGCAAAATAAAAACGTGCTAAGTTGTATAGCTTGGCACGTTTTTTGTGTACAATTATTGTGTTAGCACAAACGAAAAGAGTGAAAAAATGACTTATTCTGAACAACTATTAGATGCAATTCAAAATCACGATTTTTCTGATAATCGAATTCTTCTTAAAAAAGCACTTGATAATGATGATCCAGAAGTTTTAGCCTCGTTAGCTGAAAATTTAACTGATCTTGGTTTTACTGATCTTTCTAAGGAAGTTTATCGTTATTTGATTGCACAATTTCCAAGAGAAGATTTGTTTAAGGTATACTTAGCTGAGATTTTGTTAAATGATGGCGATGAAGACGATGGCTTGCAGCTTTTATATGATGTAAAGCCAGAAAGTGATGCTTATGTCGAAAGTTTGCTTGATTTGGCTGATTATTACCAAAGTAATGGCCTGATCGAAACAGCTCGTCAAAAGCTCTTGGAAGCTCATAAATTGGCTCCTGAAGAAGATGCAATTAACTTTGGCTTAGCTGAACTTGATTATTTAAGTGGCGACTATGGTGAAGCATTAGGCTTGTATCGTGAGCTTGCAAAAGAAAACAAGACCTTTGGTGAGGTAGTTTTAAGCCAAAGAATCGCCGCTTGTCTTGCTAAGTTAGGTGAGTACGAAGAAGCAGCAAACGAAATTAAGAGTCATGAAAATGATATCTTGAGTATTGATGCTTTGTATGAAGCAGGTCTAATTATGTTATCTGCTGGCGACAACAAAGCCGCAATTAAGTACTTAGATCAAGTGATCGAAACTCAACCGGACTATGTAAATGCATATCCATTGCTTGCTCAAGCTTATGTCGCAGAAGATAATAATGAAGAAGTATTGAGAACGGCTCAGACAGGTCTTTCTTATAATGAACTAGATGAAGTCTTGTATAGTTTGGGTGCTAAAGCAGCTGCTAATTTAAATCAACTGGATGAAGCAGAACGCTTGCTTAAGAAGGGCCTAGAAATCGCTCCAGACAATAGTGACTTGCGCTTGCAACTATCTAACTTGTATCTTCACCAGCACCAAGATGAGGCTAATATTGCCTTATTTAAGGATCTTGATGATGAAGAGCTTGAACCACAAGCTCACTGGAATATGGCTATCTCATATCAAAGACTTGAAGACTATGATAAGGCTAAGAGTGAATTCTTACTTGCTTATCCTGCCTTTCAACAAAATGCAAGCTTCTTGAGACAAATGATTAGCTTGTTCTATGAATTGCGTGAAATTCCAACGACTAAGGAATTAATTAAGAAGTATTTGCAAGTTCAACCTGACGATATTGATATGCAAGATATGCTAGATGAATTGAATAGTGAAGAGTAGTATAGCAACTGTTTAGAAAGTAATAGACTTTGATATTAAAAAATATCCCTCGAAGATAATTTGAGGGATATTTTATTTATAATAATTTATCCAGTTGTTTGTTAAATCTTCTAACACCTAATTTAAGTATAAAAATCTTAAGTTTACTTAATTGTACTTTGTTTATATTTCGTTGCATATTAGTGATTGAACGATTACAGCTTTTATGATTATATTTTCGACTTAAGTTGTTAATGTACGCACTTGGCACTTCTTGCCCATAAATTTTAAGTAGGAATTTATTCAATGAGATTAAAATTTTGACAAATTTGCGGTTAAATTTTTCTTCATCCGTTTTAGTTTTTGCCTTAGTTAATTTCATTCTTATAGTATTAAAGTTATTTGTTTTTTGATGTTGGTGAGAATCCAAGTCTAGCTTATTCTTAAGTACTTTTTTAAAAGCTGTTAAATCTTTTTTAGTAGGACTTTTCATTGTAAGACTTACTAAAACATATAATTTCAAAAAGGTGTCTTGATCTTGAAAATCTAGAGTATCAATCATTGATGTAACTTTAAAAGGAATGATAGTGGTATTCTCATCATTTACGCCATGTTTTTCTTGCTTGCGATAGACCCCAACGAGCATATCAGCCATTTGAATACCTAACTCTTTCTTACTGTCGCACGTTTGATAGCTGAAAAGCATATGGTTTTCTTCGCCTAAACTTTTGATAATCTGGGAAAGTAACTTACAGCTAAAATATTCACTTTCAAGCTGAGAATTCAAATTAGTTTGATCAAGATAAATATGTAATTTTAAGTCAACAGTAGGATTGTGGTGGCGTAGATCTGCAATAATTTTTTTAATTGGGTAAATGTAAGATTGAAGCATTAACACTTGCTGCACAATAGCTTTATCAAGTGAAGTATCCTGCTTATGGTAAGTAGGGCGTTGATAAATATAAGCGCTAGTTAGAAAGGGGTTAACAATATCTAAAGCTAACCGATTCATCGTGTCTGAAACATTTACACTCTTTTTCTCTCTTTTACGATGTGAGCGATAGATTTTTTGAAAATACCTATCATATAGCTCTCTGAGCTGAAAAGTTGGAATGACTAAAAAACCGGTATAAAACTGTTCAGTTGTATTATTTGAGTGAGATTGAAACGAGATGCTTTCATCAATAAAAATATGGAATTCTTTAGCATGCCGTCGTGGTTGAAAAAGTTTTTTCAGAATCATGATTTCACCTACAAGTAATTTATATGAGCATTATATCGAACGTATGTTCTTAAAGGAAGCGAACACGGGAATATATTTTAGGGAAGGTTAGGCTTTAGTGCAATTCATATTTTTAATTATGTGAAGTTGTATAAAATGAGTTCTATAAATTGAAAATGGGCTTTTTTGTTTAATGAATACTGTGATATATTTTAATTTAATGAGTAGAAAGAGAGTACATTAGTTTGACAAAAAGAAATCTAAAATCACCGGTAATATATAAAACTAAATATAACGTTCAAACAGCTAGTCAATTAAATACACAGATTAGTGAAGAATATGCTACGGATGAAACAAAAAGAGTTTTATTAACTGAGTTCCCGACTGTTTATGTCATTAATGATCCGATAAATAGTAAAAGGTCACAATACACAGTTTATGTTGGTGAAACGAATGATATTCAAAGACGTACATTACAGCATTTAGATGCAGATCCAGCTAAACGTGATGATTTTTTTAACTTCAAAAATTCAAAAAATGCAAATATGTTTGTAATTGGTCACGAGCATTTTAATAAATCTATGACTTTAGACATAGAAAATAGATTGATGCAGTATCTAAGTAGTGTGCCAGCTGTACATCGTTTAAATAATAGACGTCATAATGAGCAAAATAGATACTATGATTCAGATGAATTTAATAGTTTATTTAATCTGATTTGGAAAAAACTAGGTAACCAAAATGACGATTTATTTCCTGCACGTAAAATTATTGAATCTTCAGCTATATTTAAAGCTTCACCATTTAATAAATTAACGAATGAACAATTGTTAGCAAAATCTAAGGTTATAGATAAAATCAATGAAACTTTATTTGTTCAAAAAAATAAAAATCTGCCTGAAGGTCAATTGATTTTAGTTGAGGGAAATGCCGGATCAGGTAAAACTGTGTTAATGAGCAATATTTTTTATGATTTGGTACATGAAGATCAAATTTCTGCAAAAGAGCAAAGAGGAGGTAAAAAAGCTGAAAGATTATCAGTAGCAATGATTGTTAACCAAAATGAACAACTTAAGGTATATGAAAAAATATCACAGAAACTCTTTGATAAAGATGAACAAGTACTGGTGGCTAAGCCAATTACATTTATAAATAAGGTTAAGCCATCGAAAAAAATTGATATAGCTTTGATTGATGAAGCGCATTTACTACTGACACAAAGAAATCAAGCATATGCTAAGTACGGAAAGAATATGTTAGAAGATATTTTAAAACGAGCAAAAGTAGTTATGGCCGTTTATGATCCTGCGCAAGTTTTGTCAATAGCTTCTGTTTTAGAAGATGAAAAATTTGCTGATTTGGAACGAAAAGCAGGTAAGGAAAATATTATTTATTTGAAAAATCAAATGAGAATTGACGCTTCTCAAGCTACAATAGATTGGCTTCGTAATCTTATTGATAATGGAATCATTAATAAAATACCTCAAGATAGTAAATATCAAATCAAAGTTTTTAAGACTCCTGAGGAAATGCAAAAGGCCATTGAGGAAAAGAACAAAGATCAAAAAAATGGAATTAGCAGAATGGTTGCAACTTTTGATTGGGAATATTCAGGAGGAAAAACACAACCGCCAAAAAATCAAAAATATTGGGAAGTATCTGAGGGCGATTGGCATATGCCATGGAACTATGAGATTAATAAACGAGATAAATATGAAAGCAAGCATAGAGCACATAGAACCGTAAAATATAGTAATCAATCATGGGCAGAAAAAGACTATACTATTGCGGAAATAGGATCAACCTACACAGTACAAGGTTTTGATTTGAACTATGTTGGTGTTGAACTTGGTCCCTCTGTAAAATATCGTAATGGTCGAATTATCCATGATCCAGCAGAAAGTTCTAACAGTAAAGCGACGCAGAAACGTGATTCAACTAAGAGTTATGCTGATATGTTATTAAAAAATGAATTCAATGTTTTAATGACACGTGGTGTGCATGGTTTGTATATTCATGCTGTTGATCCAGAGCTGCAAAAGGCGTTAGAGAAAGCGAAAAACAATTAGGGATGAAAGAGGAGCATTAAATCATATGAATAGAGAAATAAATATTCCAAATTCATACAGAGAAGCGAAAAGAATCATTCAAGAAGCCAAAGATGCTGATCAATTAGTTTTGTTTATTGGAGCAGGTGTATCAATTAATTCTGGTATGCCTATTTGGAAAGATGCAGTGCAACACATAGGAAATTTACTTGGACTTGGTAAAATTGAAAACAGTGATTTTCTAAAAATACCACAATATTACTATAATTCTCATGGAAAACAAGCATACAATACTTTAATGAGAGAAATATTTAAAGATGGTATAAATTTGCCAGTATCTGATATTCATCGTAAAATTTTAAGATTTAATGCGCGCTCTATTATTACTACAAATTATGATAATCTTATTGAACGTGCATCAGAAGAATATGGAGAAATTAGACAGATAATTTCGCAAGATAAAGATATACCATATAGAAAATACAATAAAGAATTAATAAAAATGCATGGGGACTTCGCACATGATAATTTTGTATTGAAAGAAGAAGATTATTTAAATTATTCTAAAAATTTCAAGCTGATAGAGAATTATATTAAATCAATCATAGGATCTAAAGTTCTTTTATTTATTGGTTATTCTTTTAATGATCCAGATTTAAAACAGATCTTTACTTGGGTAAAAAATATTGTTGGTGAGAATATGCGATTCTCTTATTTAGTTAATGCTGATAGTATATATGATGAAAATGAGGAGTTATATTATAAAAATCTTGGGGTAAAAATTATATATGCAAGCGAATTAAACCAAGATAGCTTTGATTCAACGAATGTCGGTATGAATCTTAATAATGTTTTAGATTATTTTCTGTTACCGGATAGAACGTCTAATTTAATTGATGATATATATATTGAACTAAAAAAGTATAATGACTTTCCTTATATAACTATAAAGCATTTGAATAGTGCACTATGGAAGCGTGGTTTTTATATTGCAGATAATTTGTTTTTATCTGCAGGTAATACTAGTAAGAAGATACAAAAAACGCTGAATATACTTTGTTCTGATTTAGATGATATACAAGATCCTGTTGAAAAACAAAAAGTAAAAACAATTTTAAATATACTACATAAAAGCATGATTCAGGGAATAAAAAGTGATAATAAAAAGATAACATTTGATACTCCTACGAAAAAGACAAATATAGAGGAGTATGTATATACTTTTAACTGGCAAATGCTTAATAAATTAAAAAATAAAAACGAGATTTTATTAGAAAAAAATAGTGGTGAAGTTCTTCTTCAGCAGGCGAGCATAGCTTATTACTTGGGAGATCTGTTGTCTAGCTATAATTATTTAAAACAAGCAAGTATTGCACTTTTTGAAGAAAGAGCATATGGATTATATTATATTTCACAATTTAATAGAAAATGGATTGGTAAAATTATTACCGAGGCATCTTATAGATTTGAGATTGATGAATCTGCAGTCGAAGCGATTAAAGATGAAATAAGTAATATTGATTTTAGTAAAAGATCGGATGACATAAATGATAAAGTCCCCCTAATAAGGGATATTGATCATTGGAGCTATTCTTATACTATATTTCAAGATTTGTATGATTTAAACCTAAAAACTTCTAAACAAGCAAATACAGATTATATGTTTTTTCACGGTGTTCCAGGTTATGAACAAGCTCAGATTAAAGCAATGGACTTATATAATTTTGTTTTCAAAAATTATTTATTATTAGATTTTTATAGAGATATTAATGATAATTATAAGTTATATATTCGCACTATACTTTTTTCTGTTGCGTCCGATGAAAAAAAGATACTTTTGATCCATTGATTCATACGGGTAATATAAAAAAAGAATATTTAGATGCTTTTGATTTGTTTTTAATAATTAAATATTCTTCAAGCTCCAAAAGTATATATGAACTATTTGATAAGTATCAATATCAACCATTCATTAATCTAAACGAAAAGGGCATCGATTATTTGGAAACGATTATTCCTAATATCATCGAGGCACATTATAAAGATGATATAAGAAATGATTTATATTGGAAATTAATAGCTTTATGTGGTTTTTTAAAACTAAATACTAAAATAGCTAATAAAATATTGAATTCTATTGATGATTACTTGATATATTCTTATGTTGTCACTAATCAAAATCTCATTAGCCAGTTTTTGATCAATATTAAACGCCAAAAATTAATTAATAATCAAAACAAAGAGAAGTTAAAAAAGATAATAATCAAAAATATAAATTTGATTATTGAAAATAAGTTAGCAATGGCTTCAGAGAGAGTCTGCTTCTTAAATGAATATTTGAAAAGCATTGATGAGTCATTTGATAATATATCACTAGTTGAACAAGCTATAAAAAATAATATGGATGAGGTAATAATTTCTCTATATGGGTTGGCTAATAATAGCGTTAGAAATAAGATAAAAAATTATTTTAAAGATAAAGAATTTAACAATGACTATGATAGATTTAGGATAAAATTGTATCTTGCTATCTTTAATATTATTAACTTAGATGAAGAAGAAAAAAATAGTTTAATCAATTATTTGCGAAGTAAAGACATTTCGGCTTTTCAAGTAAAAGAGCTACCAAATAAAGTAAAAGAACTAACGCATCTCTTAACAAGATTATGTGTTGTAAGAAGTAAATATACGAGTGAAGATGTGAGAGATGTTATTAAGAGATATGGTATGCCCGCAGATCAGTGGTTAATTAATTATCAGAATTTTGATTATAATAAGTTTAAATTAGATTGGTTGAAAGAGTTCGAAGTAAATATTTTAGAAAGTGTTTCTTCAGATAAAGATATTAAAAATAAAATAAAACGCAAATTGATACAAGCATTTAGAGAAAATAAGTTATCGCCTGACTTAGAAACTATTTATTTTAATTATTTTGCATAAACTTTAAAATTAAATAACAACTATCCCCACCACATAGCTAATTATTATACAAAGCTTTAGTCAACGCTTATAATATCTCTTGTAAGCGATAACAAAAAAGACGAGGGAATAGATATGGAACAAGAAACAAAGTCTCCAGTTATTGACTGGAAAGCAAATTATGATGTTGTTGTTTTAGGTTTTGGTGGAGCAGGCGCAACTGCTGCAAGATTCGCAGCTGATAATGGCGCTAAAGTATTAATTGTTGATGTTGCTCCTTATGGTCATGAAGGCGGCAACACTAGATATTCTGCCCAGCTTCTTGGCACCGGGACCGATTATGACAAGTTAAAGGAATACTATCATGGCTTAACGCATCCGATGGATTTGCCAGAAGATATGGTTGAAACCTATGTACGCGGAATGTGTAACATGCGGGAATATGTGAAGAAGTACTTAGGCGTTGAACCAGTTAGTTTTATTAATGACTTTAGTAAGATACCAAAGGAATATCGGGCTGAAGTTGCTCAAGAATATCCTGAACTAAAGGGACATGAAGCACATGACTATACATTGGTTCATAATGGATGGTTTGATGCAGCTCTTTGGAAACTTTTAAGACAAAAAATTCTAGATCGTAAAGATAAGATTGATGTCTGGTATGAGGCACGTGCTAGTCATTTGATTCAAGATCCAGTTTCTAAAGTGATCAAGGGTGTTCAGATTGAAAAATTAGGTCAAAAGATCAATGTCCTAGCTAGACGAGGCGTTATTTTGACAACAGGTGGTTTTGAAAATAACAAGGAAATGATACAAAACTACTTGGCTGCTCCTAAACTTGCTCCATTAGGTACTATTTACAACAAGGGTGATGGTATTTCGATGGCACAAGAAGTCGGCGCTAAGATGTGGCATATGTATAATTACGAGTCGCTTGGTTTACTGCATGGTTTATCATTTGATACACCAGAAGGCGAGAGATCTAAGCTAGTTCTCAGTTGGCCTGAGCTTAACCACGGTAGCGTATTGATGGTAGTAGATGATGGTAAGCGCTACTTTAACGAAGCTGGTCCCAACCGTCATGGACACATTTTCGATCACGGTATTTGGCGCGTTCCACGCAGTCATGAGAAGCCATATATTATTTTTGATCAAAAACAATATGAAACTATTGAAGCAGGGCAGATTCCATACGATAAGTTCAATGAAAAATTGATTAAGGCTGATACGCTTGAAGAGCTGGCTAAAAATACAGGCGTTGATGCAAACGGCTTAAAGGAACAAGTCGAGATGTTTAACCGTTTTGTAGAAAATGGTCATGATGATCAATTTGGTCGAGATATTAAGTCAATGGCTAAATTTGCGGAAGATGGTCCATTTTATGCAATTAAGATGGCTTACAATGTTTTGAATACGCAGGGAGGACCAGAAAGAAATACTAAAGCTGAAATTCTGGATGTTAATAACAATCCAATTCCGCACTTGTATGGTGCTGGTGAATTAGGTGGTATTAACGCAAATCAGTATCAAGGCGGTGGCAATTTAGCTGAGTGTTTGATTTTTGGTAAGATTGCAGGCGAGCAAGCAGCTAACGTTACTGATGAGGTTACGGCTGAAGCTTCTGATAAGTATAACGGAATTAACGAATTAGCTGACGGTGATAAGATTAAGGATATTAAGCTTGATAAGGACCAATATTTGGGCGAATCTAATGCCGGTATTGGTGGCAAGCTTGTTGTGCGTGTCACCTATGACAATGGAATTAAGAATGTCGAAGTTGTACAAAATCACGAAAGTGAAGATGTCGGCAAGCGAGCACTAAAGGTCATTCCAGAGCGGATTGTTAAAGAAAACACTCCAGATGTTGATGCAGTTTCGGGTGCATCTGCTACAAGTCGCGCAATCAGCGAAGCCGTCCGCAAGGCTTTGAAGAATGTGAAGGAATAAGCATAAGGAGTACTAATTCTTATAGTATTTGTCGTATAAAAAACGCTACTAGAGTAGCGTTTTTTTTGTTTTATGAAATTTGTATAGTCAAATTTCATAAAATATGTTTACAATTATAAAAACGGGTCTAAAATGACTGTAGAGGTGATAATATGCTACCATACCAAAACAAAGATTTGACTATCAGAGAGCGAGTAGAAGATTTATTAAAACGAATGACGATTAAAGAAAAAGTAGGTCAAATTAACCAACACCTTTATGGTTGGAAAACTTACTCATTTGATCATCAAAGTAAAGCGATTAAAATAAAAAAAGACTTTATTGATCATATTAAATGGGGCGGAGGTATTGGTGCACTTTATGGTGTATTTAGAGCAGATCCTTGGTCGCAAATTAATTATGAAAATGGTGTTTTACCTCAAGATGCTTGGAAGGTTGCTAATAAAATTCAAAAGACTGTAATTGAAAACTCTAGATTGCATATTCCGGCTTTATTAGTAGAAGAGTGCCCACATGGTCATCAAGGCTTAGATTCGATCTCTTATCCTACTAATATTGGTAAAGGAAATTCTTTTGATACACGATTAATTAGAAGTAGCTCGCATTTAATAGCTGAAGAATTAGCATGTAAAGGTGTGAATCTTGCATTAGTTTCTACTTTAGATCTAGCTAAGGATCCTCGTTGGGGAAGAACTGAAGAGTGTTTCGGAGAAGACCCGTATTTGACTAGTGAAATGACTACAGCTACGGTTGATGGATTTCAAAATGGCTTAATAAATGAAATGGGAGATTTTACACTAAAAACAGTTGCACAAGCTAATCCGAATCATAAGCGTATAGGGGTTGTTTTAAAACACTGCATAGCTCAAGGAGAGGCCCAAGGTGGGCACAACTCTGGGACGGTAGTTATTGGAGAACGAGATTTTAAAGAAATATATTATTCACTTCTTAAATCTTGTGCAAATGCAATTGGTATTATGGCTGCTTATAATGATATCAATGGAGTGCCATGTCACATAAATCAACGTCTATTGAAGAATATATTGAGAGAAAAATATAAATTTAAGGGAATAATTATGGCAGATGGTCTAGCTTTAGATCGCTTAAGTGATGCAATTTCTGATCCAAATTATGCAGCAAGTTTAGCCTTAAAAGCTGGAGTCGATCTAAGTTTATGGGATGATACATATACTAAAGTGGAAGAGGGAATAAAAAAGAAAGTCATTTCTGAATTTGATTTAGATCAAGCTGTTCGACATGTATTACAGATTAAATTCCTTCTTGGTCTTTTTGATCATCCCTATATTACTGATCCCAAAGAAAAATTACATAAAATACAGGAAAAATCAAAAAATATTAATAAAAGGTTAGCTGAAGAAAGTATTACTTTGGTTAAAAATGATAGCTTTTTACCTTTAAATGATAAAGTCCATCAAAAAATTGCAGTAATTGGTCCAAATGCTGATCATTTTTATAATATGTTAGGAGATTATACTTCGCCACAAAACAAATTTTTTCAAAAGAAGACTATATATAATTCAATTAAATACCAGTTTAAAGAGTCACAAGTTAGGTATTGTCAGGGGTGTGAGGTACGAAGTATTAATGATATATCTAATTTCGACCAAGCCATTAAGTTAGCTAAAGAAAGTGACATAATTATCTTGGTTCTTGGTGGATCGAGTACAAGAAATTTCGGGGCGGATTTTTTAGACAACGGGGCAGTTAAGTCATCTGATAAAAATATGGATACAGGTGAGAATTTGGATTTAGCTGATCTGTCATTAGGTGGTAATCAAGATAAATTATTAAATGCGCTGCATGAAGTGAATAAGAATATTGTTTCTATTTTGATTCAAGGAAGACCATATGATATTAGAAATGCAACTAAAAAATCAAGGGCTGTCTTAATTGGTTGGTATCCTGGTCAAGAAGGTGGAGAAATTATAGCGAATTTATTAAAAGGAGATGCAATTCCTTCAGGACGTTTGACTATTTCATATCCAAGAAATAGTCAGCAATTACCAGTTTATTATTATCAGCGAAAAAACTCTAAACAGTATAATTATGTAGATGAGCCTGGATTACCATTGTATCCATTTGGATTTGGCTTATCTTACTCTACTTTAAAATACAAGAATTTAAAAATTTCAAACATTGAGGACCTAATTAAAATAAAAATAGAGGTAGAAAATACAGGTCAGTATTTAATTAAAACATCAATTTTATTATTTGCTACTCTGTTTGGAGGAAACGTATTACCAAGATATAAGTTGCTAAAAGGCTTTAAGCGGACTTCTATCCCACCGAGACAATCTAAAGTGATTGTATTTAAAATATCTAAAACTAGTCTCAGCATCTATGATTATCAAATGAAGAAAGTTAGAGCTAATCAGGTTAAATTTCAGGTAGGAAATATATCTAAAATTATAAATATATAAAAAAGACGATAAATCCAATTGCGAAGTGTAGATATGAGCTTCACAATTAAGACTTATCGCTTTTTATTTTTGAGAATAATTTAAAATATCATTCATATCACGATGAATATCAATAGAAAAATGAGAGTGATTTCCAATAAAACGGGACTTGGAATATTCAAAAGGAATTCCATTTTGATTAAAAGCAACTTGTTCAATAACTAGTAAGGGTGTATTGACTTTAATTTCTAAAAGTTTAGCCAACTCTTGAGTTGTGCTTTCTGCATAAATAATTCTTCTTGCATCAGTTAAAAAGATATTTTTAGATCCTAAATATCCATAAATTGACTGATTTAAGACATCTTTATCTATAACGGCTATCTTAGTAGGCATTATAGTGTGTTCATAGCTATGGAATTTATCATTAATATATCTGATACGTTTAATTTCATATACAGGTTCTTCTGGAAAGAGATGTAATTTCTTTTGTTCAACTTCGTTTGGGAGTCGTGCATTAAAGTATAAAACTTTACTGGTTATTTTTTGATCACGGTGAGTATAGGTGGTTCCAATTGGCAAATCTAAAGGGAGCAATTCATCATCAGTGTCAAATAAATGTGGTCTTACAAAGGTCCCAGATCCTTGATGACTATAAACTAGTCCTTCTTCTTGAAGTTTATCTAGTGCTTTTTTTAAAGTAACTCGACTAGTATTATATTTTTTTATTAAAGTTTCTTGAGTGGGAAGAGGTTTTCCAGCACGATAATGATTGGTTAGAATACTACTCTTAATATCATTATATATATCTAGATA
The DNA here is from genome assembly GCF_947539375.1 of Lactobacillus isalae. NCBI lineage: Bacteria > Bacillati > Bacillota > Bacilli > Lactobacillales > Lactobacillaceae > Lactobacillus > Lactobacillus isalae. Next base: position 845,757 of record NZ_OX443569.1, on the reverse strand, counting down.
TAAACTCATCTATCTCAGTTCTTTCTATGTTTAATCTAAGTCTATTATACCATTCTTAAAATTTGTATTTACAAATTTTGAGATATACGTTGTCAATTATATAAAACGGGTGTATAACTAAAAATGAAGAAAGCGCTTTCTATAAAAGGTATATTTAGGGAGATATATTCATAGAATGTGAGGAAAGAACGATGAAATTCGATCTGAATAAACTCCAACAAAGATTACTTGCTATTTCAGAATGGGTAAATGGCAATAGTGTATTACAAGCATTAAAGAATGCTTTTATCAGAATTATTCCGTTTACTGTTATTGGGTCATTTTCAAATTTAATTAAAACAGAACTAGATAATTTAATTAATAATCAACATATTACTTGGTTTTGGCTGGTTGAATTAGATAAACTTTGTGGCTATATTGGTACCGCTACGTTAGGAATGATCGGTATAACAGTTCTATTTTCAAGTGGTTATTCTTATGCTAAGGAATTACATAAAGATCCTAAAAATAAGAACATGAATATCTTTATTGCAACATTACTTTCCTTTGCAACGTATTTTGTAATGGTGCCAAATAATGTTAACTTTAATAATTCTAAAGCTAAAGTAGTTGAAGGATTTGCTACAAGTTTTTTCAGTTACGAGGGGATGTTTACAGCCTTACTAGTAGGCATGATTTCCGTATTTCTATATTCTCGGTTTAGTAGATCGAAATTTGCAATTAAAATGCCTTCTAGCGTGCCACAAAATATTTTTGACTCATTCTTTGCTTTGATTCCGATGCTTGAAGTATTGCTTATCTTTGGTGTTGCAAGATTAGGTCTTGAAGCATTAGGATTTAATTCATTAGTACAAATGATTTCTCAAATTTTAATGAAGCCTTTACTTTCTGTAGGTACTGGATTACCAGCTATTATTATCGTTATTTTAGCTGAACAGCTTTTATGGTTTGTTGGATTGCATGGATTTAATATCGTTTGGGGAATTATTTCAGGATTTTGGCTACCACTTTTCTTGGAGCAAGTAGCGAAATATGCTAAAACACAAAGTTTTAAAGGAATTATGATTGCTCCTAATACCATGACTAATGTTTATGCCATGATTGGTGGTTCTGGTGCTACTTTTGGATTGTTACTTGCAATTTTAATTTTCTGTAAAAAGAAATCTATGGAGCGTGAAGTGGCAAAATTAGCATTTATTCCTGGATGCTTTGGGATTAACGAACCAATTATATTCGGTCTTCCAATCGTTTTAAATCCAATTATGTTTATTCCATGGGTATTTGTTCCAATTATCAATGCAGTAATAGCTTATATTGTCACTAAGATTGGTTGGGTAGTTCCATTAGTTGTCCTTAATACTGGTAGTGAACCTATCTTTGTAAGTACATGGATTTTGGGTGCGTTTCACTTAAGTCCCGTTGTATTAACATTGGTTTTAGTAATTCTTGATACTTTCTTGTATGCACCATTTGTTTTGGCAAACCAAAAACAAGAAATGAAAGCTCATAAAAAAGCTCAAGCTGAAGGTAAACATGCCGGTGCAAGAGCAACTGCTTAAATTAAAGAGGAAGCAACATTATGAAAAAAGTACATGTAATTGCACATACCCATTGGGACTATGAATGGTATTTTACTCGTCAGCATGCGCGTGTTCAATTCGCATATCATTTAAATGAAGTCTTAAAAGCTTTAGAAGAAAATAAACTAGATTATTACCTGTTAGATGGACAAATGGCAATTATTGAAGATTATCTAGAAACTAATCCTGATAAGAAAGAAACGATTGAAAAATTTGTTAGAGAACGTCGATTATTTGTTGGACCATGGTTTACACAAATTGATGAGTTGCTTTCCCCAGGTGAATCAATAGTAAGAAATCTGCAATTAGGTATTAGAGAAGCTGATAAATTAGGTGGAGCAATGAAAATTGGATATTTACCTGATTCATTTGGACAAGGGCAAGACATGCCTAAGATTTATCAAGGTTTTGGAATAGAAAATGCAGTTTTTTGGCGAGGAATGCCGAAAGAAAAGAATGCAAGGTATTTCTATTGGACTTCTGATGATAAATCTAAAGTATTGGTTGCTGAGATCAAAAATAGTTATGCAATGGGATCACAGTTGATTGAAAATGAAGATTATCCTAAGTTATTACATCAAATTTCATCGGATACAAAACTAGATGATTTGGTTTATCCAGCAGGAGGAGATCAACGTCCAGTTGATTTCAACTTGAAGGACCGAATTAATTATATTAATGGAATTCAGAAGGATTATAGATTAGTGGAGGATAACTATCCATCCTATTTTGAACAGATAGCTAATTCAAATTTACCAGAATATACTGGAGAATTTATTGATCCTAGTTCTTCAAAGATTCATAGAGGCATTTATTCCTCAAGAGCTGATATTAAATATCTTTATAATAAATTAGAAGATGAAATGATTAATGAAATTGAGCCTTTAATGGCAATAGCTAAATATCATGGCATTGAGACTGAGACGGGTATGCTTGATATGATTTGGAAGACAATTTGTAGAGGAATGGCGCATGATTCTTCCGGTGGATGCAATTCTGATTTAACTAATCAAGATATTAAGCAACGAGGCAAAATTGCTCTGCAGCTAGCAGATGCTTTAAAATACTATATTTTGAGAAAATTATCTTCTAATTCTGATAATGGCGACTTATTCTTTTGGAATGTAAAACCTCAAAAGATGAGTGAAGTAGTAAAAGTAATCTTAAGTACAAAAAGTAAATATTTTAAACTCTTAAATTCAACTGGAAAATATGTAGATTTCGATGTGTTAGGCCAAGAAAAAGTTAATGCAGCTGAATTGCGTAAAAATAAAGCTGAGATGAAACAGGATATTTATTATAGAACTACTATTGCTGTTTTGGTCGAAGTAGATGCTTTAGATTGGACCAGTTACCAAATAAAAGAATCTGGATCATTTAGTATTGAGTTTATTGACAGTAAAACAATTGAAAATAATAATTATTCGTTAAGTTTTAGTAATGGAAAAATAGGTCTTTTGGATAAAAGAAGTAAAAGAAAATATGAAAATATTTTGCAGTTAGAAGATGGTGGAGATGAGGGTGATGGATATGATTATTCACCAGCTTATGAGGATTGGATTATAGATCTTGATTTTAAGGATGCTGACGTTAAGGCATACAAAGGAAAAATATATTCTAAATTAATCATAAAAGGCACATGGATCCTACCTAAAGACTTAAAAGCTCGATCAGAGAAAGCTAGAAATCAGAAAGAAAAATATTGTCTTACTCTAATATTAAAAGCTAATTCGCCAGTAATTGAACTCAATTTTGATATAGATAATGAGGTGAAGGATCACCGCTTAAGATTGATTGTTAATACCAATGTAAAAGCTACATATTCATATGCTGATACGGCGTTTGGATACATCAAACGACCGGTTATTGATAAGCATTTATATGATTGGAAAGAAATAGGTTATCATGAAGAGCCAACTGCTATCCGTCCACTTCTTCATTTTGTTAACAGTCATGATAAGCAAAGCAGTTGGAGTGTATTATCTAACGGACAAAAAGCATATCAATTAATTGGTAAAAAATTTCAACAAATTGCTATAACTTTATTTAGATGTGTAGGTTTTTTGGGACGTCCAGATATGATTAGACGTCCAGGTGACGCTTCTGGATTAATTAATAAGTGGGTTCCAACGCCAGATAGTCAACTACAGGGAATGCAGCATATATCTTGTGGGTTAGTCATAAATACAAAATTTGATCCTGCAAATTTACAAAATTTGAGAAGTCAAATGGTATCACCATTTTTATGGTTCCAGGAGCAAAAGATTGATGAATATACTAATCCACTACAACATTTTTGGATTAATGAAAATTCAGAATTATTAACACATAAAAAATTATTTAATCTAACTTGTGATGAATTAGTAGTTTCTAGTTTATATACTAGTAATGACAATACTGGACTTGTGCTGAGAATTTATAATCCTAATAAATATACGCTAAAAAAAGCAGGGAGGCTGAATTTTAAATCTATAGTTAATGTGTTAAAAATGGATTTAAATAATAAGGTAGAAAAAACACTCGCTGTAGATGCCAATAGTTTTGAACTTTATAATTTTAGACCTGGTGAGATTAGAAGTTATGGAATTTTTTTAAAGAAGTGATTTAAATGATAAATTTAGATGATCATATACTCGATTCTTACTTAGAAAAAGTAGAAAATCGATGTGATTTTCATCAAAACTTATATAAAATTTTCAAAAAAGGATATTTAAAGACTTTAAATGAAACACTGTATCCTGATAAAGACAATAAAATATTTGTTATAACTGGCGATATTCCAGCAATGTGGCAGAGAGACTCATCTGCTCAATTACGTCCTTTTATTTCTTTAGCCAAGAAAGATCCAGCAATAAAGCAGATTATTCTAAAGGTTCTTAAACGACAATTTTTTAATATGAATTTAGATCCGTATGCTAATGCTTTTAATCAGTTTCCTAATGGGAAGCATTATGCAGAGGATCAGACTGACATGACAGATTGGATATGGGAAAGGAAATTCGAACTTGATTCTTTATGCTATCCAATTCAATTAGCTTATTTATTGTATAAAAGAGTCGGTGAAATATCTCAGTTTGATGAACAATTTAATCAAGGCGTTTTAAAATTATTAAACGTGTTTAAAACTGAGCAACATCATGAAATTTCAAATTATTATTTCGAAAGAGATACAGATTTAGTAACAGAAACTCTGGCACACCATGGTAGAGGAAATAAAGTAAAATACACTGGAATGATTTGGAGTGGTTTTCGACCTAGTGATGATGCATGTAGGTATAATTATTTGATACCAGCTAATATGTTTGCGGTGGTGATATTAAAGTATATTCAAGAAATATATTCGAATATTTTAAAAAATGATGACATTGTTTTTTGCGCTAAGCAGTTAGAAAAAGAAATCGAAGACGGCATACAAAGATATGGCATCGTAAAGAAAGATGGACATAAAATATATGCATATGAAGTTGATGGATTAGGTAATTCAGTAGTAATGGATGATGCTAATATTCCTAGTTTACTTGCTGCACCTTATATTGGATATTGTTCACAAGATGATTCAATTTATTTAAATACGCGAAAAGTTTTATTATCAAGTGAAAATCCGTATTTTTATTTTGGTCAATATTGGTGCGGACAAGGAAGTCAACATTCTCCTCGTGGATATATTTGGCCACTTGCGATGATAATATTGGCATTAACTCAACCGGAGAAAGCAGAGCAAATAAATATTTTAGATGTATTAAGTCATACAACTGGTGGAACCAACTCAATGCATGAAAGTTTTGATCCTAATAATCCTAGAAAATATACTCGAGAATGGTTTTCTTGGGCAGATATGATGTTTTGTGAGCTTCTATTAGCTTATTTAGATATAAATTAATTTACAACCACAATGCGGTTGTAAAAACGGTTGAAAAGCTTTTCGACCGTTTTTTTAACCGTAAATAGATTGAAAAATAAACTTTTGTTTTTTAAAGTATTGAAAATCATTGATATCATAGGATTCTTATTTTAACTCTCGCAAGAGTTTAGTTGAAATGATTAAGTATATTCTAAAAATATATAAAAAACAGAAAAAGTTTGGAGTTAACTCCAAATCGCTACTTACATTTAGTAAATAAAATAGGACTTTAATAAAGCAATATGAAAAAAATAAATTTAGTTAGTGTCAATTTTTGGCGCGAAGCAGATAAAAGAAAAATCGATTTTAATGTTTTAGACGTAACTAGAAACGAGAATAGTTTAAATATAATTATCTGTGCCTAAAAAATGATCAAGATATAATTGATAATTGTGATGAAACGAATGGTGATGAATGGTTTGAGCGTGGAATATGAAATTGGAAAAATAAAGCTTGGGCGATAGGAATTCATCTTGAAACAAATGAAGATTGGTCCACCAATAGAATAGGAGTTGGTGAGGACGCAATAGCATCTTATTATGAAATAGCATATTCTAATTCTATACATGAGGATAATTCGCTATTTTTTCCAATGAACGCGATACATGAATTTATGCTTAAGTACAAAAAAAGAAACTAACCACAACGACTAGTTTCTTTCTTATATCTTGGCTGTTTTGCAAATCCTGTTGATGAATAGCTTTGAATGAGAATCAAGCAACTAAAGAATAGTTGTTTGATTCCTTTTCTTTTATGATATTTTCTTCCAGTCTGATTCTAATTAATAGATGTCTAAAACTGCTATAGCCATAGGCAGTACGTTCAATTTGCTTAATTTTACGATTGACACCTTCAAGACAGCTATTAGAATAGCTGGAAGAGAAGCCGTTTAGTACGCCAGTATAATTACGTTTAAAAGTTAATAATGTCTGATGCATTTGCTTGCCGACAGCTTGTTTTGAATGAAGGAAGTGAATAATTTGCTTTTCGTCTTTGTTTTGGATAGCAGCCATAAAGTTCTGCATAACCCAATATGTGTTTTCAAGCTCTTGATTGCAGTCTAAGCCATCTAAAACAACGTGCTCTTGAGTCAGATAGTCTTTGAAATGCCAGTAATAGCAAGGCGTTTTCTTATTGAGCTTATCATACTTCATGAGATAAAGCTTTCAGGTAGATTTTAATAGCTTATATTCACGGCTTTGCTTCTTAAAATGCTTCATAGTCTGAACTCGTAAGCTATTAAAAGATCTGGTGAGCATTTGCACGATGTGAAAACGATCGATGACAATCTGAGCATTAGAAAATAGCTTTCTAGTCACGATTGGATAATAGCAGTTAAGATCCATGGTTACTGTCTTAACCATAGCCCGAGCCTTCGGAGTAAACTTATAGAAGTAGCGCAAAATCTCAGGCTTAAAACGCGTTCTAAGGATTTGGACTACTTGGTGAGAATCACCATCTAAACAAATAAAGTGGAGCTTCTTGCCAACGCCTTTAAACTCATCAAAAGCTAAGTGCTCAGGAAGGTGATCTAAACCATCGTAGAACTTAGAAGAACAAGATTCCAAGACTCTTTGAACCGTATTAACTGATAAGTTATGCTCACGAGCAATGCTGGTCATAGAGCGATCTTCTGTTAGAGCGGCTAATACTTTACGCTTGGATGCGTTAGAGATATGGCAATATTTATTAACAAGGTTAGATTGAGCCATAGATCTTTTCAGGCAGTCATTGCATAAAACACGCTGTTTATTAAGTCTGATAGTAACTGGATGGCTAGCATCAGCAGTAATAAAACGCACGTTAGAAGTATAGTGGCCATTATGCTTAAAAAGGACAAGCAGGCAGAACCAGTTCGGCTACGTAGACCTTATGAAACTTGCCGTTAATAAATTTTTTAAAATAATCAGAAAAAACAATATTAGGGTCTTCAATATTGAGATGAAATTTAATACAATCATTGTTAGAGGACATAAGCAATCACTTTTATTCTTTAGAGTGGAATCAGAAGATTTAATGCAGTGAGGCTTATGCCTCTTTATTTATGCAATAAAAAATCCTGTCGATAGAATATCATAGATATCCATCAACAGGATTTTTTATAGAGCCGTTTTTTGCTATCTTTTTATTAAGGCCAAAATGAAAAATAGACCAATATAAATTGTGAAGTATAGTGACTCGTTTTTGATGAAGATCATATAGGTTTTGTGTTTGTCTGGATTATTGAAGAAAGTCTGTAAATTTTTCCATAAAAATGGTGTTATGAGCACAACTAGGGTATTAAGCCACCTAATTTGGTTTATAGCTGCTAAAAGAATCGGAGTAATAAAGGCCAGGATCGTAAGGATCTTCAGTAAATAAACAGATTTTTGGGTTCCAAGATAACTGGCAAATGTCCGTCTACCATTTGTGATATCCTCTTGTAAATCACATGTATTATTAGCTAGTTGCGTGGCAAAAAATAAGAAGAATATTGGTAAACACTTAAGTAGGGTAGTTAAGAAAGTGGTCCAGGTAAAAGTGTATTGTCCGCAAATGGCAACATACACGCCGACTTCAATAATAAAAACTGAAATCATCCCACTAACAATTAATTCACAAAATTTGGTTGCATTAAGCGGCTTAGGACCAGCAGTATAAAAGATCCCGAAGAAATAGCCAATCATCCCTAGTATCAAAACGATATAGTTAGTTCGGTATACTAAAATTAGACCTGGAATAGATGAAACAACGTACATAATGACCATTAATTTTTTAACTGCCGGTAGTGAAAGTTTCATTCGACCAATAGTACTAGTAACAGTTAAAAAATGTGGATCTTTACCGTGCAAATAATCAAAATAGTCATCTGCAATATTAACTGCTAGATCAAATAAAAATACATCTAAGAAACAAAGTAAAATATTGATAATGTTTAGATAGTGAAAGTCTTGATAGGCAATTGCACTGGCAAATAAAAACCAAATTAGATTTAAAGGTGCAATATAAATTTCTGATAGTTCGTAGAAGGCTGCCCAAGTAATCTTATTTTCCATTATTTTCCTCCATATTATAAATAAAATCCTTAATTTATAATACTCGTTTTTTAATTGATGTAAAATAGGGCGCTATATTTGATAAATAAAAGTTTGGAGTTAACTCCAAACTAATGAAGATATTTTAAATATAATGTCGAAAGGAATAATATGAAAAATCTAAATTTAAGTGGGATAAACTTTTGGCTTGAAGCAGATCAAGAAAAAATAGATTTTGAGACGATAGATGTTACTAAGAAAGAAAATAAAAAACTTATTGATGAAGAACCTCAATACATAATGGAACAAGCAATAATGCTTTTGCCTCATTTTTCCAAATCTTTTCACTATAATTATCTCTGTTTAAAGAATGATCAAAATATAAGCCAAGCTTTTAATGAGACCAATGAAGATGAATGGTTTGAACAAGCAATATGGTATTGGAAAGATAGAGCATGGAGCATTGGAATTCATATAGAATCAAACGAAGAGTGATCAAGTAATAGAACAGCTTTTAGAGACAATGGATTAGCTGCTTATTATGATATAAATGATACCTTAGTTAATAAATTATACTTTGAAATCATTTATAAAGACGCGATTGAGTATAGAAAGAATGTAGAAAAACACCTTGCTTATATCCATAGCAGCGAAAAATTTGATCAGCCAATTTTTGAAGATAATTCATTGTTTTTTCCAATGGATGCTATGCATGAACTTATGCTTACAAAAAAAGAAACTAACCACAACGACTAGTTTCTTCTTAACTACTATCTTCTAAAGAAAATATGTCTCTTTTTTCTTTCGTAGGTAAAGCCTTGACCTAATGCTTCGTGAACATCAACTACGGAAACAAAGGCATTAGGATCTTCACGCAAGATTAAATCTTTTACTTGACTAATTTCTCGAGGGGATACTACGCAATAAATAATCTTTTTAGCAGAGCGATCATAACCACCTTCGGCATCTAAGAATGTATAGCCGCGGTCTAGTTGTATATCAATCATCTTGGCAATTTTTTCATACTTATTTGAAATAATAAACAATCCGCGTGCAGCATAAGAACCGGCTTGAATCGAATCTGTGATCCGAGATAATACAAAGCTAGCAAGTAAGGTATAAATCATATGTTTAATGTCTAAGTAAGATAGTGAGATTGTTAGAACAAAGGCATCAAGCGCAAGAAGTGTTTTACCAACAGGAATACCTAATTTTAAGTCTAAGATTCTTGCAATGATATCAGTTCCACCGGTCGTTCCACCATATTTAAAGACAATACCAATTCCAAAGCCAGAAAACAGACCAGCTAAGACACCGGCAATAAAAAGATCATGTTCTAAATCTAATTGGTTTATAATAGGAATGTGCAACCAAAATGATAAAAAGAAGGATAGACAAAGCGTACCCCAAATGGTCAGAGCAAGCAGCCGTTTGCCCATAAAACGATATCCGATTATAATTAAAGGGATATTTAGAAGTAACGTTGATAGACCAGGATTGATATGGAACCAATATCTAAGTAAAAGCGCAATACCACTTATTCCACCATCAGCTAGTTTATTAGGGATGCTGATGGCATCTAAGCTAAAAGCATAAATACTACACCCAAGAGTTATGAAAAATAATTGTTTGAAGAGTTGTTTATTGAAAATCTTAGTCATGTTACTTCCTTCTTTCTTATATTGCAAACGAAGAAATAATTAAGGGGAATAGGGAATATATGAAAATCACTAATTTACCGGAAGTTTTTACCGCTGCGCTTCCAGTTTTGAAACAAATTAATGAAGCGGGATATGAAGCTTATTTTGTCGGAGGAAGTGTTAGAGACTTGCTCTTGAAGCGTCATATTCATGATGTTGACATTGCAACAAGTGCTTATCCAGCAGAAGTTAAACAAATTTTTAAAAAGACAATTGATACAGGAATCAAGCATGGGACTGTGACAGTTCTGTATAATGATGAAAGCTATGAAATTACAACTTTCAGGACTGAATCTGGTTACCAAGACTTCCGCAGACCCGATCATGTGACCTTTGTACAAAATCTGTCAGAAGATTTGAAGAGAAGAGACTTCACAATTAACGCTTTGGCAATGGACGTTGATGGTAATATCATTGACCACTTTGATGGCTTAGGCGACTTAGAAAAGCATCTTATTCGCGCAGTTGGTAAGGCCGAAAATCGTTTTCATGAAGATGCTTTAAGAATGATGCGTGCAGTTCGCTTTATGAGTCAGTTGCAATTTACACTTGAGCCAGAAACTGAACAAGCAATTAGTGACAACCATGAATTGCTTAGCAAGATTTCTGTTGAACGTATTCGTGATGAATTTGTAAAGATGGGAATTGCACCTGGTAGTCAAAAGGCCTTCCAGGTGTTCTTAGATACTGGTTTATCAGAAGAGGTTCCAGGTTTTAAAGGTAAAAAAGAGAACTTGTCTCTCTATCCTCAACTTAATTTTAGTCCTACTAATGAAGCTAATCTATGGGCTTTAATGATTATTTTACTAAAATTGCCAAATGAGAAGATCCCTCATTTCATGAGAATGTGGAAAAACTCTAATGCAATGGAGCGAGAAGTTGCTGACATCGTGGCATTCTTTGACTTAATTAGTTCACGTGCTCCAAATAATTACGACTTGTTCAAAGCAGGCTTAGAAACTATTGTTTCGACTATTGACCTAGCTCATATTTTAGGACAGCCAATTAATGGTAGTGCTTTAGTAGACCGCTATGAAGCTCTTCCAATTAAGAATAATCATGACCTAGTAGTTGATGGACACTTTTTATTAAAAAATGGAATTCCAGCTGGACCTAGAGTTGGACTTTTATTAGAAGAAATTAAAAAAGCAGTTCTTGAAGGAATGATTAGTAATAACCAAGCGGCAATTACCGAATTTCTTTCTTTAAATAATTAATAATAGCTAACAAAAAAGGCGAGTAGTGAGATAAAATCACTACTTGCCTTTTTTAAACGTAAAGTAAAATTGAAAAATACATCAAGATCGAACCCAATAAAACAAACATGTGCCAAATTACATGAATGTAAGGAACTCCGCGCATTGAGAATAAGATGGCGCCAACTGTATAGGCGATCCCGCCCCAAACTAAGAGCCAAAAACCAGTTGGTCCCAGAACTGGATAAAGAGTGCTAGAAGCAATAATTACGATCCATCCCATTAATACATACAGAATCGTATCTAAAACAATATGCTTTCCTTGATTAAAGATGTAAAACAAGATGCCGAAAATTGCTAAAGCTAAGATAATTCCAAACATTATCCAACCTTTGGCCCCGCCAATTGCAACCAAAGTATAGGGTGTATAAGTTCCAGTAATTAAAATAAAAATCGAGGAATGATCAAATACCTGAAAAACTCTTCTAGCTCTTGTAAAAATCAAACTATGGTAGAGCGTTGAAAAAAGATATAGAATAATCAAACTAGAGCCGTAGAGCGTAAATGCTGTTACTCTTAAGGCGCTTCCCGTGCGAGCAGCTTTAACGATTAAAACGACTAAGCCAGCGATTGCTAGGCCAAAGCCAATGCCGTGAGTAATTGCACTAAAAATATTATTTAAAATGTTGTATGTTTTTGAGCGATCTTTTGGCTCTTGCCACAATTGTTTAAAAGACATTCATTGATTCCGCCTTATATACTTTATAATCTATTTAATAAATTTTAACTCATTTTTATATTTTTGATATACTTGAGATTGTACTTAATAAATTCTAACATAGAATAATAATTAAAGAAGAATAGGGGATAGGAGCTAGAATGGCTAAGATTAAAGTAGTAACTGATTCCTCAGTTCAATTAACTCCTGAAGAAATTGATAAATATGACATTACTGTGGTTCCATTAACCATTACCATTGATGGTCAGACTTACACAGATGGCGTCGACATTAGCCGCGAAGAATTTGTGAAAAAGATGGATGAATCAAAAGAATTACCTAAGACCAGTCAACCATCAATCGGAATTTTTGAAAAAGTATTCAAAGACTTAACTGCTGATGGTAGTCAAGTTGTAGGTATTTTTCTTGCCCGCTCTTTAAGTGGAACGATTGAAGCTGCAAGACAAGCTGCTGACTTGATTGGTAAGAGTAAAGAAGTAACTTTCATTGATTCTGAATTAACTGATCGAGCAGAGGCATATCAAGTATTAGCTGCAGCTAAGGACGCTCAAGAGGGCAAGAGCCTTGAAGAAATTGTTGACCATGTTGAAAAACTTAAGGAAAAGCAAAAGCTTTATATGATGGTTGTAAATCTTGATAATTTAATAAAGGGTGGTCGTCTGGGGCCACTTGCTGGTAAGATTGCTACCTTATTAAATATTAGAATTGAATTGCAGATGCCTGGTGGTAATTTAAAGGTTGCGAAAAAGGGACGCGGTAAGAAATTTTCTAGAAACTGCGACAAGCATATTTTGAAGGACATCGAAGAACACAAGCATGAGATTAAAGAAGTAGCAATTTCTTATGTCGATACTCCTGAAGATATGAAGGTTTGGACTGAAAAGATCAAAGAAATCAATCCAGATATTAAGGTCTTGGCCCGTGTGACCAGTCCAATTATTGCAACTCACGCAGGTAGCGGTGCATATGCAGTCTTCTATACAATGGAGGAATACTAATGGCCTATCGTGAAAGTTTTTATCGCTTTTTGATGACGCAAAGAGATCCAGGATCCGTAGATGATATTGCTCAATTTGCTAATAATGCGCAACATGATAGTTCTTTTCCAAAACAAGAAGAAAATTATGAAAAGCTATCAGAATATTTAGAACTAAATGCTGGCTATTTGCCAAGCATGAGTGTTTTTGACAAGGCATATCAATTATATTTAGACAATATGAACTGAGGCTAATATGGCAGAAGTAGAACCCAATAATTCTCATCAAAATAAAGAAACTTCAAAGCGTAAAAAGAAGCATCTTCCCAAATATGCTCAATTTTTGTTAACCGGTATAGCTGGTGCGGCAATTGGTGCAGGTTTGACCTTTGGATTAATGGAAGTTAAGGAATTAAAGTCGCCTTTTTATCAAGTTGAAAAAGTGTATGAGCAATTACAAGGTTCATATTATAAAAAAGTTTCACCGCAAACATTGCGCCAAGGGGCAATTAGTGGGATGCTTAATAGTCTTAATGATCCTTTTTCAGAAGGCTTAAGTGGAGTAAATCAAGAACAGGTTAATAATATCTTAGAAGGTTCAAGTTTTGGTGGAGTTGGTATTCAGATGGCAGTACGCAATAATAAAGTTGTTGTGGACTCGATTGTTGCTAATTCTCCAGCTTCAAAAAGTACTATTAAGCCCGGCGATGAAATTGTGGCCGTTGACAATAAAAAAGTTAGTGCAGCTCAATTTGCTAAAGTCGCTTCTTTAGTTAGAGGAAAAATTGGAACAAAGGTGACATTGAAACTTAAGCGTGCTAATTCAACCTTTAATGTTACTTTAACGCGGGCTAAAATTTCTCAATCTAGCTTAACAAAGCGAACAGAAGATAATGCGACAATTATTACAATTACGCAGTTTGATGTAAATACTGCTAAAGATTTGAAGACTGCTTTAAAGTCAATCGATACTAAGAAGTACCCTAAGTTAATTATTGACTTGCAGGATAATCCAGGCGGCGAGATGAATGCGGCTTTGAAGTCAGCATCTTATTTCTTGCCAAACAACAAGGTTATTATGCAGTATAAGGATCGCACTCAAAAAGAAGTGATTCGTTCTGATAAAAAACTTTCTGGTGGTTTCCATACATCCCTAAAACCAATTATCTTAATTAACGCAAATACTGCAAGTGCAAGCGAGATTTTTACAGCTGCTCTAGTTCAAAACCATCGTGCAGTTTCAGTGGGACAAACAAGTTACGGTAAGGGAACAGTGCAACAAGTTGGTCAAACTGAAGATTCAGAGTATAAGTATACAGTTGCCAAATGGCTTACTCCAAATGGTACTTGGATTAACCAAAAAGGTATAAAACCAACGTATCCAGTTCCAGAATCTTCTTTGGCGAAATTGCCGCAATTCCAAAGTATGAGTATTTTGAAGAAAGATATGACTGGCGTTGATGTAGCTACATTGCAGCAGTATTTGACTGCTCTGGGGTATATGCCAAAGCATGTTACTGGTGTATTCGATGATGAAACAAAGAATGCAGTAATTGAGTTCCAAAAGTCTCACGGCTTGACAGCTGATGGTATAGTAAATGGGCAAGTACAAGCTCAACTTTATTTAGCAGTTGCTCAAAAATTGCAAGATGACAATCCTGCTTTAAAGAAAGCATTGAGTTTAAATCTAAAGGATATGGAGGACTAAAAATGGCAACTATTCAATGGTATCCAGGACATATGAATAAGGCTAAAAATCAACTTGAAGATAATTTAGACTTAATTGATGTTTTAATTGAAGTGTTAGATGCACGTTTACCAGTTTCTTCTCGTAATCCAATGATTGGACAATTAACGAAGAAGAAACCTCATATTATTATTTTGAATAAGTCTGATCTAGCCGATCCAATTCAGACTAAAAAATGGACTCGTTATTATCAAGACGAGGGTAATTTTGTAATCTCGATGGATGCTCAGCATAATACGAATATGACTAGTCTATTTAAGATTATTAAGTTAGCTGGCAAGGAAAAGACCGATAAGTTAATTGCTAAGGGTGCATCAAACCCAATGATTCGAGTAGCTATTGCTGGTATTCCAAACTGCGGAAAATCAACAATCATTAATCGAATGGTTGGGAGAAATGCCGCAATTGTTGGTGATAAGCCAGGCGTCACTCGTGGTCAAAGTTGGTTAAAGACCAAGACAAATGTTCAAATATTAGACACGCCAGGAATTTTATGGCCAAAGTTTTCCGATCAAGAAGTAGGTTATAAGCTTGCTGCCTGTGGAGCAATTAAGGCTGATATTTTTCATCCAGATGATGTAGCCTTATTTGTAATTGAATTTTTGAAGCAAAATTATGAAAAAGATCTGGCTAAATTTGCGCAAGCAAGTAGTGAAGAACTTGAAAATATGTCTAATCCAGACTTATTGTTAGCTATGACTAATAAATATGGTATGAGAGATGACTACGACAAGTTTTCACTCTTTATGCTTCAACGCTTACGTAAAGGAAAACTGGGAAGGATTACGTTTGATCTTCGATGACCATTACTGAAATAAAAAACTTACTTCAAGGAGAAGTAAGTGACAAACAACTAGATGAATTAAAAGCTGACGAAAGAAAAGGCGTCCAAAAGCTCTTAATTAGCTACGAAAAAAGACAGGCTAAGCTTGCACAAGCTCGTGCTCAGTTTCAAAATCGTTTTTCTTATGAACAGGAATTTTGGCAAAAAAATCAGCTTGTCGCTGGAGTAGATGAAGTAGGCAGAGGACCACTAGCTGGTCCTGTAGTTACTGCGGCAGTTATTTTGCCACACGATTTTGATTTAATTGATGTTAATGACTCAAAGAAACTTTCTCCTAAGAAAAGACAGGCACTTTTTCCAAAAATATTAGAAAAAGCTGTCAGCGTTAGCGTCGGATTAGCTAATAATGACGTGATCGATAGAATCAATATTTATGAAGCAGATCGCGTGGCAATGGCGCATGCAGTTCAAGGCTTAAAAGTTAAGCCAGATGCTTTATTAGTTGATGCGATGAATGTGCCTTTAAATATTCCGCAAGTTAAATTAATTCATGGGGATGCTAAGTCTAATTCAATTGCCGCTGCTAGTATCGTAGCCAAGGTGTTTCGTGATAATTTAATGGATGCTTATGGTGAAGTTTACCCAGAATATGACTTTAAACATAATGCAGGATACGGAACGCGCGAACACATGGAAGCTTTGAAAAAGTATGGTCCAACCCCAATTCACCGTCGATCTTTTGCTCCAGTTAGCGAATACGAAAAATAAATAAAAAATAAACCTTCACTTTTGCGTACTTGATAGTGGAGGTTTTATTTTATGAATTTAAAAGAATTTTGTTTGAGACTAAAGTTGCAAAAAGGTATCGGAATTACAACTTTAGGAAAAATTGTAGAAAATTTCACTGCTAGCGAAGAAATAACAGTTGACAAAATAGAAAGTTTACAATTAAAATCAAATATCAAAAATCTTGTATTAGCTGCAATGAAAAATGATAAATTTAATTTTTGGATTGAGAGAATCGAATTACAGTGCGATGTAGTTACTATCTTTGATTCGATTTATCCAGGCAAACTCCGTGAGATGTATAATGCGCCGACAATTCTTTTTACTAGGGGAGATTTATCCTTGCTTAAAAAAGAAATTACGACTAGAGTTGGCGCAAGACAGCCCACAAGCTATAGCCGCTTTGTTTTGAAACAGTTAATTCCGCAGCTAATAGAGCAGGATTTTGTCATTGCTAGTGGGTTAGCGCGTGGAGTTGATGGAATTACTCATCGAGAAACGTTAAATAACCATGGTAAGACAATTGCTGTGGTTGGGAATGGACTTAATCATTTCTATCCGCAAGAAAATAGGAAATTGCAAGAAGAAATTGTGGCTAATGGCTTATTAATTAGCGAATATTTGCCAGATACTCCGCCGCGTCCTTATAGATTCCCTGAACGAAACCGTATCCTTGCGGGATTAAGTAAAAATATTATTGTCACTGAAGCCAGAAAAAGATCAGGCTCTTTAATAACTGCAAATATTGCTTTAGAAGAAAATCGAAATATTTTTGCAGTTCCTGGCCCTGTTTCTAGTCCCTTATCTGAAGGGCCTAATGAGTTGATTGCAGCAGGTGCTTATCCACTAGTTAATGCTGACTTTAAAAACTTACTTTAGTTGACAAGAGTGAAATTTTTGGTATTTTAGAATTTGGTAGAAATTGTGCAAGGAAGGGGCATTTTATGCCTACTAAACGAAAAAATAAAAAGAATTTAGTTATTGTCGAATCGCCTCACAAGGCTAAGACAATTGAAAAATATTTAGGTAGAAATTATCATGTTATCGCTTCAAAAGGTCATATTCGTGATTTACCCAAGTCCCAAATGGGAGTTGATGTAGACCATGATTATCAACCAAAATATATTTCCATTCGTGGAAAAGGCGATACGATTAAAGAATTAAAAAGTGAAGCTAAAAAGGCTAAATACGTTTATCTTGCTTCCGACCCCGATCGTGAAGGAGAAGCTATTGCTTGGCATGTTGCGCATGCTTTGAACTTAGATCCTAAAGAGCATAACCGAGTTGCCTTTAATGAAATTACTAAAGACGCTGTTAAAAATGCCTTTAAGAATCCACGAACAATTGATATGGATATCGTTGATGCTCAACAAGCACGTCGTGTTCTTGATCGTTTGGTTGGTTATTCAATCAGTCCAATTTTGTGGCAAAAGGTTAAGAAAGGCTTGTCTGCTGGACGTGTTCAGTCAATTGCCTTGAAGTTAGTAATTGATCGCGAAAACGAAATTAAAAACTTTAAGCCAGAAGAATATTGGACAATTGATGCTGATTTTGAAAAAGGCAAGGAAAAGTTCAAGGGTGCCTTTTATGGCATTAAAGGTAAAAAGCAAGAATTGCCAGATAATGAAGCAGTTCAGGATGTTTTAAAACGCATTGATAAGCGGAAGAACTTTGAAGTTACAAAGGTAGTCAAAAAGGAAAGAAGACGTCAGCCTGCAGCTCCATTTACTACTTCCACTATGCAACAAGAAGCTAACAAACGTTTAGGCTATCGTACTCGTCGAACAATGAGAATTGCTCAATCTCTTTATGAAGGTGTTAACCTTGGTAAAGGATCGGTCGGTTTAATTACTTATATGCGTACTGATTCTAAGCGTATTGCTAATGTTGCTAAGCATGAAGCTTCAAAATTCATCCATGAAGAATATGGCGAAAATTACGCTGCAATTAAGCCGCAACATTTTAAAAATGATGCTGATGCTCAAGATGCGCACGAAGCAATTCGTCCAACTTCAGCTTTCAGAACGCCAGCTTCAGTCAAAGAATATTTAACAACTGAAGAATATCGTCTCTACACTTTGATTTGGTCAAGATTTATTGCCAGTCAAATGACACCAGCTGTTTACGATACAGTAAGAGCTGATATTGAACAAAATGATGTAACCTTTAGAACAACTGGTTCAAAACTTAAGTTTGCTGGTTTTACCAAAGTTTACGATAATCAAAAAGAAAAGAGCAATGAATTGCCTGAATTAAATGAAGGCGATAAGGTTAAGCTTAAAAAGACTGATGATCGTCAGCACTTTACTCAACCACCAGCAAGATATACTGAAGCTAGCTTGGTTCGAGCACTTGAAGAAAACGGTGTTGGTCGTCCATCAACTTATGCGCCAACAATTGATACGATTCAAAAACGTTACTATGTAAAACTTGAAGGTAGATCAATTGTACCAACTGAGTTAGGTGAAATTGTTGACAAGTTAATTGAGGAATTCTTTCCAGATATTGTTAATGTTGATTTCACTGCTCAACTTGAAAACGATCTTGATGGCGTTGAAGTAGGAAAGAAGAACTGGATTAAGGTAGTAGATGAATACTACAAGCCATTTTCTAAAGAATTAGCTAAGGCTGATCAACAAATTGAAAAGGTTCAAATTAAAGATGAACCAGCTGGTTTTAATTGCGATATTTGTGGGGCACCAATGGTTATCAAGATGGGCCGCTATGGTAAGTTCTATGCCTGCTCACGTTTCCCAGACTGCCGTAATACTAAGCCAATTGTTAAAAAGGTCGGCGTAACTTGTCCTAAGTGTGGCAAAGGCGAAGTTATCGAAAAGAAGTCTAAGCGTAATCGTAAGTTCTATGGTTGTTCTCGCTATCCAGATTGTGACTTTGTATCTTGGGATCAACCAATTGGTCGTAATTGTCCAAATGATGGTCATTTTTTAGTTCAAAAGAAGAATAAGAAGGGCTTAGTCATTCTTTGTCCAAACGGCGATTATCGTGAAGAGCCAGAAGAAAATTAAATTATTATAAAAATCAATGATATCATTAAAACGAAAGCGGTTTAATGATATCATTTTTATATAGACTTGAAAGAGTCGAGCAGAAAGGAAAGATTACATGGTAAAGAATGTAACCGTAATTGGCGGAGGTCTTGCAGGAAGTGAAGCTGCATGGCAATTAGCTAAACGTGGCATCGAAGTAAATTTATATGAAATGCGACCAAAGAAGAATACGCCTGCTCATGAAACTGCAAATTTTGCGGAATTAGTATGTACTAATTCAATGAGATCTAACCAACTTTCAAACGCCGTTGGTTTATTAAAAGAAGAGATGCGTCAGCTTGATTCTTTAATTATGAAGGCAGCTGATGAGACAGCAGTTCCTGCTGGTGGAGCGTTAGCAGTTGATAGAGATAAGTTCAGCTCGGTAGTAACTCAGACCTTAAAAGACTTGCCAAATGTGCATGTTCACGAAGAAGAAATTACTGAGATACCAAAAGAGGGCATTACAATTATTGCAACTGGTCCGTTAACATCCGATACTTTGGCTGAGCAAATCAAAGAATTTTGTGGCACTGATTCACTTCATTTCTTTGATGCGGCTGCGCCAATTGTTGCTGCAAGCTCAATTGATCGTGACATTGTTTATAAAAAATCTCGCTATGACAAAGGTGAAGCTGCTTACTTAAACTGCCCAATGACTAAGGAAGAATTCTATAATTTCTATAAAAACTTAGTCGGGGCAGAAACAGCTACTTTGCATGGTTTTGAAGATAAAAATGTCTTTGAAGGCTGCATGCCAATTGAAGTTATGGCTAAAAGAGGAGAAAAAACTATGCTCTTTGGCCCACTTAAGCCGGTTGGTTTAGAGGATCCTAAGACAGGAAAAACTCCATATGCAGTTGTGCAATTGCGTCAAGACAATGCAGCAAGCACGATGTACAATATCGTTGGTTTCCAAACCCACCTGAAATATGGCGAGCAAAAGAGAGTCTTTTCAATGATTCCAGGTCTTGAAAACGCAAAATTCGTACGCTACGGCAAGATGCACCGCAATACTTACATTGCTAGTCCGGAAGTTTTAAATGCAAACTATGAAGCTAGAAAACAACCTGGTTTATTTTTTGCTGGACAAATGACTGGCGTTGAAGGTTATGTTGAAAGTGCAGGATCTGGGTTAGTTGCTGGGATTAATGCAGCTAGAGAGGCTTTAGGTGAAGAAACATTAGTCTTTCCGAAGTCAACAGCCTTAGGTTCAATGGCCCACTATATTACAACTACTAGTGCTAAGCACTTCCAACCAATGAATGCATCTTATGCTCTTTTACCAAAATTAGATTACAAGGTTAGAAATAAGCAAGAAAGACACTTGGAAATTTCTAAGCGAGCATTGAAAGATCTTGAAGCATTTAAGGAAGAAAAGAAGCTTGATTAATAATGTCTAAAGAAAATGATAAATTAATCAAACAATTTCAGGATTACTTGAACTATGAACGCAATTATAGTAAAAATACTGTAAGCTCTTACTTAAATGACTTAGATGAAGCTAAGCAATTTTTTAAAGAAAATGGAGGCTTTAGCGGCTGGGGCCAAGTTAAAAGTCGCGATGTCGAAATTTTTTTACAAAGTTTAGCTAGTCAAAAGAGGTCCAGAACAACCCAGGCACGTAAGATGTCGAGCTTGAGATCTTTTTATCGCTTTCTCGTTAAGCGAGAAGTATTAGAAATTGATCCCATGCAGACGATTAGTTTGAGATTGGGCGAGAAGAGACTACCACAGTTCTTTTATGAAAAAGAGATGCGGCAAGTCTTTGATAGTCTTGTCGGACATGACAAGCTGGTAGTGAGAAATCGCGCAATGTTTGAACTTTTTTACGCGACAGGGATGCGTTTAAGTGAGATGGCATCTTTGAAGCTAGATCAGATTGATTTTGATTTAAAGATTATCTTAGTTCATGGGAAGGGTAATAAAGATCGCTATGTTCCTTTTGGAAAAGATGCATTTGATGCTTTAAAAGAATATCGTGATACTGCCCGGCCGGCTTTGCTTGATCAAAATAAAGACTTAGGCTATGTATTTTTAAATAATCGCGGGCAAAGGTTAACTGGTCGCGGAATTGAATATATTATGCAGCAAGTCTTCATTAAGGCTGGAGTTGGTGGAAAGGTTCATCCCCATATGCTTAGACACTCTTTTGCAACTGAAATGCTTAATAATGGAGCTGACCTACGGAGTGTCCAAGAATTATTGGGACATGAGTCCTTATCAACAACGCAAATTTATACGCATGTTACGATGAAACATTTACAAGCAGATTATCAAAAATTTTTCCCAAGAAAAGATAAGAAAGACGAGGCATAATAATATGACAACAATTTGTTCTGTTAGATATAACAACCAAACTGCCATCGCAGGTGATGGTCAAGTTACTTTAGGCGAAAAGGTAATCGCTAAAGCAACTGCTAAAAAAATTAGAAGAATATACCATGATCAAGTAGTAATTGGCTTTGCCGGCGGTGTTGCAGATGCAGTGAGCTTGCAAGATATGCTTGAAGGCAAGCTTGAAACTTACTCAGGTGACTTACGTAGAGCCGCTGTTGAAATGGCACAAAGCTGGAGAAAGGATCCAACTTTAGCTAAATTACAAGCTATGGTAATTGCTTTTAACGATAAGGATCTATTATTAATTTCTGGTAATGGTGAAGTTCTTGAACCAGATGAAGATGTGGTAGCTATTGGTTCAGGTGGTAATTTTGCACAAGCAGCAGCCATTGCAATGACTCGCCACAGCAATGGAATGAGCGCAAGTGAAATTGCAAAAGAAGCAGTTAAGATTGCTTCTGGAATTGATGTCTTTACTGATGACCACATTACTACTGATGAAATCTAGGTGAAATATTTTGACTGAAGAAAAAACTCCAAAACAAATTGTAGAATTACTTGATAAATATATTATTGGCCAAAACGAAGCTAAAAAATCTGTTGCGGTAGCTCTATATAACCGCTACCGTCGTTTGCAGCTACCTAAGCAAATGCAACAAGATATTACGCCAAAGAACATGTTAATGGCTGGTCCTACTGGTGTTGGTAAGACAGAAATTGCCCGTCGTTTGGCTAAAATTGTTGACGCACCATTTGTAAAGGTTGAAGCAACTAAGTTTACTGAAGTGGGTTACGTTGGACGCGATGTTGAATCGATGGTCCGTGATTTAGTTGAAGAAGCTGTTCGCATGGAAGAAAAAGACCAATTCGAACGTGTTAAGCTTCAAGCAACTAAAAAGGCTAATAACCGTTTAGTTAAATTGATTGTGCCAGGTATTAAGCGTGAAAACCGTGAAAACTCGATGCAGCAAATGATGCAAATGCTTTCTGGTAACTTCAATATGAATCAGCCACAAGACAATGAAGAAGTAACTGATGATATTCGTAATGAACGTCTGAGCGTAGCTGATCAACTTAATAAGGGCTTGCTTGAAAATCGTGAAGTTACAATTGAAGTTGAACAAGCACCAAAGGTTAACCCAATGGGCGATATGATGGGCCAAATGGGAATTGATATGTCGAGCTTGATGGGTGACTTAATGCCTAAGAAGACAGTTAAGCGTACTTTAAAGGTTTCAGATGCACGTGAAGTTTTAATTCAAGAAGAGTCAAAGAAGTTAATTAACTATGATTCTCTCTATCAACGCGCTATTGAACGTACCCAACAAAACGGAATTATCTTTATCGACGAAATTGATAAGATTACTGCTGGTAACAAGAAGACTTCTGGTGAAGTTTCTCGTGAGGGTGTACAAAGAGATATCTTGCCAATCGTTGAAGGATCAACTGTTTCTACTAAGTATGGTCCTGTATCAACTGACCACATTCTCTTTATTGCAGCGGGTGCTTTTGCTGAGAGCAAGCCAAGCGATTTAATTCCAGAATTGCAAGGTCGTTTTCCAATCCGTGTTGAATTAAATGCCTTAACTCAAGAAGATTTTGTCAAGATTTTGAAGGATCCTCAAAACTCACTTTTGAAGCAATATATTGCACTTCTTAAGGCTGATGGCATTAAATTGGTCTTCACTCAAGAAGCAATTGATCGTATCGCTCAAATTGCCTTTGAAGTAAACCAAGGAACTGACAATATCGGTGCCCGTCGTTTAGCTACTATCTTAGAAAAATTACTTGAAGATGTGCTTTACGAAGGTCCAGATATGAACATGGGTGAAATTACAATTACTCAAAAGTATGTTGACCAAAAATTGAGTGATATAATTATTAATAAAGACTTAACAAAATTTATTTTGTAATTTTAGTAGATAAAGAGAAGTTAAATTATGGATTATCAATTAAAAAATAATTTTTTAACAGTAACGCTTTCTGATAAGGGTGCTGAAATTCAAAGCGTTAAAGATGTAAACAGTGGTCGTGAATATATGTGGCAAGCTGATCCTGAAATCTGGGGTCGTCATGCACCAATTTTATTCCCAGTAGTTGGTCGATTAAAAGATGATCAATATAGTTATGATGGTAAGACTTATCATATGGGACAACATGGTTTTGCTAGAGATTCCAAGTTTACTGTTGAAGAACAAGATGATAAGCACATTGTTTTTCTTCTAACTTCTAATGAAGATACTAAAAAGATGTATCCATTCGATTTTGAGCTAAGAGTTTCTTATAGCTTAGTTAATAACTTGCTTGAAGAACACTTTACTGTAACTAATACTGATACTAAGGAAATGATCTTTGGTATTGGTGGTCACCCAGGCTTTAACTTGCCAACTGATAACGGTTTGACGAAGAATGATTATTACTTCAAGTTTGATCCTTCAATTGACCATGTGAAGATCCCATTAAAGGCTCCATATCTTGATTGGGATAATCGTTCACTACTTGCCACTGACTCAATGTTTGAAATTAGTGATGAATTATTTAAAGACGATGCTTGGGTCTTTGAATTAAAGCAACCTAACAAGATTTCGATCAGAACTGATAAGAGTGAATATCATATCAATGTGAAGATGGAAAATGCACCATTTGTAGGTTTATGGTCACAATATCCTAAGTCCGGTAATTACATTTGTATTGAACCTTGGTGGGGTATTGCTGATACTTTAGATAGTGATGGTCAATTAGAGCACAAGCGTGGCATGAATCACATTGCTCCAAATGAAGTTTGGGAGAATGGATTTACAATTGCCTTCCATGATAAGGCTAAGTAATTAAAGATTTAAGACTTTGGTTGAGAGATCAAAGTCTTATTTTGTATATGGGTGAAAAAATGAAAATTGGATATTTAAAGAATTTGGGTAGACATGAATTAGAGCAGGCGGCAGCTAAGTGGCAGACTTTACATAAAAATGCAAAAGTAGATTTAGAACCAATTAACTATGATGAGATTGAGCCTAAAATTCAAGATGGTAAAGTAGATGCAGTCTTAGTTAATGCTAGAAATACCATTTATCAGACACTTAAAAGCTATTCAGTGGGTGATATTGCCTTACTTGCGTTAGTTCAGGCGGGTAATTTTAATAAGTATCAACAAACTATTGAATTAACTGAGCTAGGAAATATGCCTTGCATTATGGTAGCTACAGTAGCGGAAGAGAAGAGTGAATATCATTATCTAAAAGATATCTTAAGAATAGAGAACGATCTGATTGCAGTTGAAACTTTAGGTGAAGCAATTTTGATGGTTGAATCTGGGTCAGGTTACTTAATAATGAATGAAATAACAGCAAGTCATATCAATGATGACCAATTGCAGAAGTTATTTTTGCTTAGGGATGGTAAGCAAATGCGTGAAAAATATGTTTTGCTTGCTAAGCCAGAGAATTCGCAAGTAGCAGAATTTAGTAAGATATTAAAAGAAGTTATTGATTAAATTAAAATAATTATGTTAAGTTGCTTGAATTAAGTAGTTTAAAAACGTCCAGTGTAAAAGCTGGCCGTTTTTTGTATCTTGGTGTATACAAGTTCCCATTCCAGTGCTAAGTTTGGTACAATAGAATGTATGTTCTATAGAAAGGGTGAAAAGAAGTGCTGACTAGGTCGCATCGGATTTGCAGTATTGCAATTGTTGAACTAAGTTTATTATTAACTAATCATTTGCTAATTGATCCAGTTAATAACATCATTATTCTAGCTGCAACTGCAATCGGCGCTTCTTTACCTGATATTGATGAATATAATAGTTCAGCAAGCAAGAAGTCAGTGATTAACTTTAGTCTTTTCCTTAAACACCGTGGAATCACTCATTCTTTTCTTGGTTGGGCAATCTTTTCCGGTGGTTTATATTATCTGATGAATAAGTTTATCCCCATTCGGATAAATAACCTTACTTCGCAGAACTATTGGAGTGCCATTTGGTTTGGACTGATAATTGGTTACTTTTTACATTTAGTTCAAGATAGTTTCAGTAAGCAGGGAGTAGAATGGCTAGCACCATTTTATAAGAAAAAGAAAAAGTCACCAATTTATTATAAGGTTGGTGGTTGTTTCGAAAAATTTTTAACCATTATATCTTATGTTGCAGTAGTTATGATGACTTTTTACTGGATTTGGCTGTCTTTGACGCCAGCAACTCAAGTCTTTTTGTTTTGAAATGTAGACATATCCTTGTAAGATAAGCGGTGGGGGAAGGTTTCAAGAAAGGAGACCTTGAGTATGTCCCAATTATTTGTAATAGCTGGATTAATGAGTCTTTTATATGTAGCAATTAATGTTAAAAGTAAACTAATTCCAGTTGAAAACGATACAGTTCATAAAGGACGTTGATTGAAATTAAGTGACCAAGAGTCAAAATCACTCTTGGTCATTTTTATTTTAGACAGTATACTGATAATAATGAAACTATTAAAGGATATGAATTATGGATTCAAATGAATTAATTTTTGCTAAATTAGAACATAAGCGTCTACGTTATAATTTAATCGCCGATGTGCTACTAATTATTGGTGGTATTTTGCTTTTTAGGCAAGCTCCAATGGATATACTGTTTCGATTACTTGGCTCAGTAATGATTATAGTTGCAACTGTTTTTACAATTCTTTCTTTTAAAATAAGAAATAGTAAGCAATATCGTGCTTTATATTTATTAGTTAACAATGAACCAAGTAGCTTTAAGGAAATAATAAGTGCATTTGGGGCAAAGATGACAATTTTAGCCTTATTTATGGCTGTAGGCTTAATTATAGTGGCAATAATTTTCTTTTTCTTGCTTAGTCGATCATGGATTAAGGCATTACTATTTTTTATTACTTTTGAAACGGTAATTGATCTGAAAGACTTTATGAATAATATCACAAAATTGAAGGATGAAAGTGTGATTTAGGCTTTCATCCTTTTTATTTCAGTAAAAATATTTGTGATTTTATGAGCATATCAATTTACTTTTAGCTTAAAATTCGATAATATAATATCTATAGAATTTTACTTTCTAGAGAGAATCAATTTATAACATTACATAATTGTATATTCCGTAAATTTTCCTGGGTTGGAATAGACAATTAAAATGGAGGTATTTTTATTGATAAGTATTGTTAAAAGTAAATCATTTGGTCTAGCTGCTGTAATGACTTTAATATGTTCTGTTGCAGGAATTTTTCTTGCTAAATTACCATATGTTAACTTAATCGGTGCCTTAGTAATTGCACTATTGCTAGGAATTTCTTTACAAGTTTTACCAGTTGGAGTTAGAGAAGAAGCAGCACCCGGAATCGGATTTATTTCTAATAAGTTTTTGAGACTTGGAATTATCTTACTAGGTTTTAGACTTAACTTAACCAAGTTAGCTGATGCCGGCATTAAGACTATCTTAGTTGCAATGTTGGGCGTTAGCGGTACTATCGTCTTAACCTACTGGTTAAGTAAAAAATTTGGTGCTGAAGATGAATTAGCAGTTTTATCTGCTTGCGGTACTGGTATCTGTGGGGCAGCAGCTGTAATGGGTGTTTCTCCCCAAATTGAGAGCCGCGATGAAGAACGCAAGAGAGAAAATGAAGTTCTTGCAGTTGCCGTAGTTTGCGTGATGGGAACAGTCTTTACGCTTTTAGAAATTGTAATTAAGCCAATGCTGGGATTGACTGATTCACAATTTGGAATTGTAGCTGGGGGTTCTCTACATGAAATTGCCCACGCTATTGCTGCAGGAAGTGCTTTTGGTGAAGCTAGTTTAGACAGTGCCTTGATTATGAAGCTATCTCGCGTTCTGCTTTTAGCACCGGTTGCCTTGATTGTAGGTTACTGGTACCAAAGAAGACTAGTTAAGGAAAGTGCGCAAGATCATACACAAGCACCTAAAAAATTACCAATTCCATGGTTCTTGGGTGGCTTCATTTTAACTAGTATTTTGGGAACTTTCTTACCATTTCCACCAGTAGTTTTGGATGGTTTAGTTCAAGCCGCATACGTATTCTTGGGAATGGCAATGGCCGCTTTAGGTATTTCTGTTAATTTCAATGTGATCTTTAAGCGTGGTGGTACAGTCTTTGGTGCTGCTGCAATTAGTTCAACTTGTTTGATGATTTTTATGATTATCATGAGTAAATTATTCTTTTAAACTGATAAGATATAAAATATAATATTGCTTTGCGTTTTTGCTAGTTTAGATATATAGGATAAAGAAAATGAAAAAGAGGTATGGATAATTTCCGTACCTCTTTTTCATATAATAATTACTTATATTATTAGAGCATATTTTAATTAAAATTCGTTAAATTTATAACTTTTGGTTTACTTTTTGAATCTGAGTTTTAACTTGGTGGTAAATACATAACCAAATTATAATATAGCCAATTATGTAACAAAGTGTAAAGATAATTAATGACATAAAACTCATTTCAATCCAATTGTTAAATAAATAAAAGAATAGATAATCTAGATAAATTACTACAGCATCAATTAAAGTAGCGATTCCAAGAGATAGTTTTTCAATCTTAAATACAGCACTGATACCTCCAGCAATAAAGGCTAAAAGTAAACTAGATAAAATGTTTTTGTTAATTTCTAAAACAGAAGTTGGATTGTAACCGATCGCAAAATTGTAGCCGTAATAGAAAATAGTTAAGATTAAGGGACCGAAGCCAGCTGCAATTAGACCTCTTTTGATAAAATCTAAGATAAATTTTTTCATTTTAATCTAGCTCCTTTCGTATTTTTTTGAAACAACGTCTAGAAGCATAATCTGTAAGACCATTTTTCATAACAATGTTTACACCCGCTGTCTTAGTTTCTTCAAAGCGATCAATATAGATTTGATTAACAATTGAAGATTTATTAATGCGCCAAAAATTATCTGGCAATTCATTAATTAATTGATAGATACGTTTACGTAGATGGTACTTTTTATTGTTTACGCAAATTGCAAATACCTTATTACTAAGTATTGTGATCATAATAATGTCTTCTAGTTGCAAAATAATAATATCTTTATCGTCGTAAGCAATAATTGAATTTGAATTACCATTTGTTAAAACAAACTTTTCTAAATTATCAGTAAAAATACTTTTTTGATGTACTTGTGCTTGAATTATTTCCTCTTTGTGAGGATTAATTAGCAATTTAAATTTCATCTTTTTAGCTCCTTTCAAGAAAAATTATATTTGATAAACATGAAAATATCTTACTATTGCAATTATCGGTAAATTTTAAAAATTAATCGGTTTAAAAGTTGAATTTTGAATATACAAAAAGCTAGTGTATGTTAATTGATGCACTAGCTTTTACTTTAAGGATGTATCTAAAAGAAATTATTATAGAGTGATCTGTTTGATTAGAGGTTTACTTTTGATCATATTTACTCCACTGATCTTGCAACTTTTCAATTAAAGGTTGAACTCGATCCTTATTGTGTTTTAAGTAACAAGCGTAGAATTTCTGATGTGCTACTTCGTCTTTTAAGGGACGCACGCTACGGTTATCAGGCAAATTATGTCCCCACTTAGAATCTAAACTCGTCAAGTTTGTTGTAAAGAAAGGTAAAACAGAGTATTGAAGAATCTCACTGTATTCGCTTGATTCATTTTGAAAAATAATTTTGCTATCTGGAATTTTCTCTTGATAAATTTTAGACCAAAATCCAATTGGCGATGGACTTAAGATTGTCTTCCCCTTGAGCATCTTAAATGACAGTTGCTCATGTTGATTGAGATTACAATTAGCTGGCAAGTTAACAGACATGGATTCTGTCCCTAAGTAAGTTGAACCAATATCCCGATCGTTAATAGGAAAGTTAAGCAAAAGACAGGTCACTTGGTGCTCAGCTAATAAATTTTTAAAATTTGATTCAACTAACTCACTTACAATTTGAATGTTTTTATCATGTAAAGATCGTAAAACAATACCAGGACCAGGTGCATTAATGCCGACAATTAACGTGGTTTGGTCTTTTTCAAATTGTTTGACCCGTTTAGTAAAATCAAGATTATCGTCGATTAACTTTTTTGCTTCACGTGCTGTGTATTTGCCGGTCTCACTTAAGTAGAGTCTGTTTGGCTTTCTAATGAATAAAGTAACGCCTAAATCTTCCTCAAGCTTTTTCATAGAATGAGTAACGGCTGGTTGAGTTAATCCAAGAACTTCTGCTGTCTTGGCAACCGTTCCGTACTTTGCGAAGGTTACTAGTTCTTCTAATAAGTAATTTTCGATCATCTATATGTACCTCGTTACAATAAATTCAATTTATACTAGCATTAAAAACTGTGATTTTTCAAGTATTAGACGACTAACTATAATTAATTATGAAAATTGAATATAAAAGAAGGAGGCTTTATGACGAAAGTAGTAATTTTAACTGGAAGTCCGCACTTTAATGGTGCTTCTAATAAATTAGCTGATAAATTTGAAAAAGGAATAAGAGAAACTGAAAATAAAGTTTATCGCTATGATGCAGGTTTGCAAGGCGAAAGTGCACCTCATTTTTTGCAGTTAGAACACGCACCAGGTATGGAAGTTGGCATTCCAGATAATGACATAGTAGAAAAAGAAGTAATTCCTAAGCTGCTAGAAGCTGATATTGTTGTTTTAGTTTCATCCCTTTATTATTTTGGTCTTAATGCCCAACTTAAGGCAGTCATTGATCGTTTTTATGATTATAATCATGAACTTAAAGATAAAAAGATGGTCTTTATGATGGCTGGGTATGGTACGCAAGAAGATATGGATGCTGTGAAATTACATATACATAAGTTAAGTGATTATATGCGCTGGCAAATAATTGATGAAATTTATGCGGATGATTCATGGAACGATCAAAAATTAGAAAAGTTTGCTCAAAAGGCTTATAAATTAGGTAGGAGTATTAAATAAGGAGATCTATTTATGAAATATGCAGAATTTGTTAAAGCTGGCGAAATGAAAGTTGTTGATAAGCCAATGCCAAAGATTGAAAAGGATGACGATGTAATCATCAAGGTCCTTCGTACCTGTGTTTGTGGTTCTGACTTATGGGCATATCGTGGTTTAGAAGAACAAGGCCATGAAAATGCTGGTCACGAAATCATCGGTGTGATTGAAGAAGTGGGCAAAGATATTACTACTGTTAAAAAAGGCGATTTTGTAATTGCACCATTTACTCATGGATGTGGACACTGCCGAGCATGTTTAGCTGGCTTTGACGGTGTATGTATGAATCATGACTTGGGTGACAATTTCTCCAGTGGTTATCAAGCTGAATATGTGCGTTTTCAACATGCACAATGGTCATTAGTTAAGGTTCCTGGTAAGCCCGAAGACTACAGTGAAGGGATGCTTAAGTCGTTTTTAGCATTAGCAGATGTAATGGCAACAGGTTATCATGCGGCTCGAGTTGCTAATGTTCAACCAGGTGATTCCGTAATCGTCTTAGGCGATGGTGCTGTAGGTTTATCAGCAATTATTGCGGCTAAGTTGCGTGGAGCAAAACAAATTGTTTCAACTAGTCGTCACCCCGACCGTGAAGCGTTGGCTCGTGAATTTGGAGCTACAGATAATGTAGTGCAGCGTGATGAAGAAGGAATTCAAAACTTGCTTGCTATTACACATGGCGGAGCTGATGCAGTATTAGAATGTGTTGGTAGTAAGTTATCAAATGAAGAAGCTATTCAAGTAGGTCGACCTGGCTCATTGGTTGGTCGTGTTGGGTTACCACACGGAGCAGAATTAAATCCAGGTTTAATTTTCTTTAAGAATATGAGTGTTGCTGGTGGACCTGCATCAGTTACAACTTATGATAAAGAAGTATTACTTAAGGCAGTCTTAGATGGCAAGATTAATCCCGGTAAAGTATTTACTAAGACTTATTCTTTAGATCAAATTAATGAAGCCTACCAAGATATGGCAGATAGAAAAGTAATTAAATCCTACATTAAAGTTAGTGATTAAAGGTGATATTAATGGCACAATGGACTGATGAAGAAATAGCAGCTTTTAAGAATGCGCAAACCTTGCAGAATCGTCCTTATAACGATGACCAATCAAGCTTTGCGGAAGATAATCCAGTTTGGGAAGTAGTTGTAGATAAGCAAGTTTTTATTCGTGGTGCTAAAGGAATTAAGGATACTAAGTGGTATCAAGCAGGCACTAAAAATGGTGGCCAAGTAGAAATTAATGGTCGAAAATTTGAAGTTGAATATCAACCAGTTAATAATGCTTCTTTAATTCAAGACGTTACCGATGCTTTTAATAATAAATATCATGGTCAATATCCAATTGATTTGATGGTATCAGATCCAGTTGCTAAGGCAACGATTGCAATTGTGAAAAAGTAGAAAAATGAAGAAGAAAAATTTATTTATTTTATTGATGGCCAGCATCCTTTTAATTTTGGCAGGATGTTCAAGCCAAAGTAATAATAGTAGTAAAAAGGTGCAAATTACTTCAACGCCAACCTTGTTCTTTCATGGTGGAGGTTCTTCTTACCATGCTGAAGAGCATATGGTTGATGCTGCCAAAAAGGCTGGTGTAACTAAGTCGGTTATTCGTGCAGAAGTATCCAAGACAGGTAAGGTTACTTTAGTTGGAACTTGGAATAAAGGAGCTAAGAACCCAATCTGTGAAGTTAATTATGAAAATAACCGTCAACTTAATTTTGATAAGCATGGCGAATATGCAACCAACGTAGTAAAAGCATTGCAAAAGAAGTATGGAATTAAGAAGATCAACATGGTTGGTCACTCTTTAGGTAATATTTCAATTATTTACTATATGCTTCAAAATGGTGATAAAAAACACATGCCACAAATTCAGAAACAGGTTGATATTGCTGGACATTTTGCTGGTTTGACTTTTGATGGGATTCCTAAGTCAATAAAGCAACCTAAAGGGATGAAGTTGAGTAGTAATGGTAAACCAAATAAGATGAATTCAACTTATAAGCAAATGACTAAAGTTAGAAGTCTTTATAATAAGAAACATGTTAAGGTGTTAAATATCATTGGTGACCTGGGTAACCGTAGTGATGGTCGTGTAGATAATATTTCTTCCTTATCTCTCCAATACCTAATTGGTAGTGGCCATAGTACTTATCGAGTTTTAAAAGTTAATGGTCGATATGCACAACATTCAAAATTACACGAAAATGCTCAAGTTGATCGCTCTTTGATTAAGTTTTTATGGAATAAATGATAAAAACTAGTATATTTCTTATTGAAGGCGATAATATTTCATGATATTCTAATTTTATCAATTGAAATTCATCTCTTAGAAAGAAGGGTCGCCGTTGCGTCTTTAATCTTGTGAAAATAAGCATAGTTAAATAAGGATTCTATTTTAGTAGGAAAGACTATGCACTTTTGACAAGATTAAAGTTAGGCACTATCTTCTTTTTGATATCTTAAAAATAGAAAGAGTCTGTACTTGTCATAAGTGCAGGCTCTTTTTTCGAGGTGATTTGATGAGTAGTATTAAAATTTCAAACTTATCATTTAGGTATGAAGACAGTATCGATAATATTTTCAATAATTTGAATTTGGATTTAGACAGTTCTTGGCGTTTAGGCTTAGTTGGTAGAAATGGACGTGGGAAGACAACGTTTCTGAAGATATTAAATAGGAAATTACTAGGAAGAGGCAAGATACAAACTAGATTGAGATTCTCTTACTATCCTGTTTCAATTAATGATCCTAAAAATATTACTTTATATGAACTGCAAAATCAGATGCAATTCGAACAATGGGAGTTAGAGCGTGAGTTGAATTTATTAGGTGCCGATCCAAATCTAGTTTGGCAATCGTTTAATAGCTTAAGCGGAGGAGAGCAGACGAAGATCTTGCTGGCTTTGTCTTTCACTGATCAAAATTCGTTTCCCTTAATTGATGAACCTACGAATCACTTAGATGAAGCAAGTCGTAAGGAAGTAAGTAATTATTTGCGTGGGCATCGGCAAGGCTATATTGTGGTCAGCCATGATCGGGACTTTTTGAATCAGGTAACGGATCATATCTTAGCAATTGAGAATAGTGAAATTCACTTATATCAAGGAAACTTTGCGACCTATGAAGAAGTTAAGAATGCACGCGACGAGTTCAACCGTGAAAAAAATCAGAAATTAGCTGGTGAAATTAGTAATCTTCACAATCAAAAAGAGCAGTTCTATCATTGGGCGCAAAAGATAGAGGCTAAAAAGAAACTTGGTCAAAAAACGCAGTACATTATTAACCGGAGGTCTAGAATCAATAAGGCAGCTTTAGGCCATGTGTCAGCGAAGATGATGAAGAAATCCATTAGTGCTAGAAACAGAATGGATAAGCGGATCGAAGAAAAAGAAGGATTAATGGTTAATATTGAAGATGTACCAAGCCTAACGATGAATTATTGCCCTAATTACCATCAAGTTCTGCTTGAAACAGAGAAGTTAAGATTAAGCATTCAAGATAAGGAATTGTTTACTGATCTAAACTTAGTGGTAAGGAATCACGGCGTAGTTTCGCTTGAAGGTAAGAATGGAGCTGGTAAGTCGACATTGCTAAAGTTATTGCTGGGAAAAGCAAGAGAAGTTAAACATCAGGGAAAGTATAGCTTAGCTAGTGGTTTGTTAATTTCCTATTTACCTCAGAATTTCACTACATATAAAGGAAGCTTAAAAAAATTTACTCAAGAGCAGGGGATATCATATGAAGACTTGCTTAATATGTTGAAAAAGATGGGATTCCCGCGTTCAAGCTTTGAGACGCCGATTGAAAAGATGAGTATGGGGCAGAAAAAGCGGGTTGCTATTGCTAAGTCATTAGTTGAGAAAGCTGACTTATACTTGTGGGATGAGCCAGCGAATTACTTAGATGTGTTTAATCAAGATCAATTGATTAGACTGTTAAAAGAAGTAAAACCAGCTATGTTGTTGGTTGAACATGATGAGTATTTTATTGAACAAGTTGCAGCTCAACGGATTGTAATATAGGCAAGAGAGCAAAAGTAAAATTTGATAGGTTGTATAGAAAATGGAGCTCACAGTAAATGTGAAAGCTCCATTTTTTTATGGTTAAAAAGTAGTTAGTAAGAATAATAGTATGAAGGACATAACCAATTTTTGTGGAGAACTTGACAGAAATTAAAATGGGCGCGTATCAACTCTTAATTTTGTTATTTAAAAGAGTGTAATATGTGCAAATAAGAAAAGTGAATAGTAAAAAATTGTCGGTAAGATTTGCTACTCCTATAAGATATAGAACATAGAATAAATTATAAAGAAATTCGTATAAATTCTATAAATGTATATGATTGGGTGACGATGTATGTTACTATATCGTTTGTAATTTATTGTATTCGATAGTATATTGATGGTGTTAAGGTCAATGATGTTAGATTAAATAGGTTAATAAGGGATGATAAAAATATAATTTAATAAACTCAAAGTTTAAGCTAATATCAATAAATATACTTCGTTATAATTGAACGAACTTAAATTTTTGATGCTGGAGGAAAATATGGTCTCAAAAAATAATATTAAGATGAAAAATGAAAAAGTTAGAGACGAAAAACAGCGTTTCTCTATTCGTAAATTTAGTGTAGGGGCTGCATCTGTTTTAATTGGATTAAGCTTTAGCCTATATACTGGTCAGCAAGTATCAGCTGATACTGTTGATAACAGCGATAAAACAGTTGTAGCAAATACCAATGATAATAATCAAGCTACTCAAAATAAGAGTGAAGAAAAATCAAATACTAATCAAGCTAAAAGTACAGTAACTGATGATCTTGATCAGAGTACAGTTGTTGCTAGTTATGAAGCTAACGCTACTACTGACTCAGCTAAAACTGAGAGCAATAATACCGCTACTGAAACCAAGCAAGATGAAAAGACTGCTACAGAAACTGCTAAGACTAATACTACCGCTGAACAAAAAGCAGATTCAGAAAAGAATGTTGCTACTGAAAATGCAGAAAATTCTACTAAGGTAGAGACTGTTAATGCAACTCAACAAGCAAAAGTAAATGACGATACCAATGAAGTAGCAAATAAGAAGACTGAATCAACTATAAAGACAGATGCTATTTCTAATACTAATAACGCAGCAGATGTAAAAACTAATGAAACTTCTGATGTATCAACTAATACACTTAAGTTGAATGACATAGTTAAGAGCGCTTCTTTCTTAAGTGCAAAATCAGCTACTGAAAGTAAAGTTGCCGTTGCATCTGATGATAGTGAAGATACTACTTCAGTAACTGTTAGAGATGCTGATGGTTTAATTGATGCTATTCAAAATGGAACTGCTACTACTATTAATGTCGGTTCGGATATTGATTTAGGTACTAAGAGTATAAATCAAAGTCACATTGTGAATATTAAAAATTATAGAGATATCGTAATTAAATCTGCAGATGATAATAAGAAATACATTGTTGACTTTAATGGGTATTCATTTAATATGGCAGGTAAAAGTGGGGTTACCTTTAGTAAGCTTGATTTATATGATCGGTCGTATTGGAGTCCAATTGAAAATGCTAAGGAATATACATTTGATAATGTCACTTTTCATGGCTCTCAATTAGTTTATACTGATACTTCAGTACCAAGCGTAACTGTTAACTTTAAGGGAAATGTTACAGCTGAATCTGTGAATGGATATACCAGTCCGATAAATCAAAAGAATCAAACTACTCAAGGAAATGGTAATCAACAAGTTCTTCAATTTAGATCAGGAAATAATTCTATTAATTTTGCGGCTGATAGTAATGTTACCCTAAAAACGTATGGTAGTAATGTAATCGAAATTGATGGTGGAACTACCGCTATTAACCTTCAGAGTAATAATGGAGTCAATGGTGCTCAAGTTACATTGGAACCACATACTCAAACTGCTCCTGAGCCAAACTTTATGGGAGTCGATAGGATTGGTAGAGGTATTGCATCACAGGGTACCACTAATATCAATATTGACAAAAGTTCCAATTTGACTATTAGTTTAAACAAATTATCAACAGATAAGTGGCTTTCAGGTGCATTATATTTGACTAAGGGGGCTACTATTGAAAACAAAGGGACTTTGAATGTAAATGTAGATGGTGTTCCTTACAACAAAGATATTGATGCACCAATTTATATTAGTGGTGACTCTAAAATTGATGTTAATGGTGGCCAATTTAGCGTTAATGGTACTAATTTAAATGATTATAACGGAGCATTATTAGTTTCTGCCGGTACTTCAACAATTTCTATTAATCACCACGGTACTTTCCAAGTAACTGGTGATGGGGCTCAAGCAACTGCTGTAAGTTTAGGTAGTGGTAGTATCTTCACTTCAACTCAACCAACATTATTCAATATAACAATGCCAGAAAGTGCAACTGCCATTAAGAATGGTAAAGTTCAATTCCAAGCTGTAAAGACTTCTGAATCAGGTCAACCAATCGGAACAATTGATATTTCTTATGCAGCTAATGGTACTCCAACAGTTACCAAGGTAACTAGTTATGACAAGCAAACGACCATTGACGCTCGTGAAACAGGCAACAATGCTAAAAATGCAATCAATTTAATTACTTCCGGTCCAAGAGTTGATTTAACTGATGTTAGCTTTACCAAGGATGCCGATGGAAACTACATTATGAGTGGTATTGCCAATAACGCTGCTGCTACTGGTGCATTTGTTTATATTTCGGTAAATGGCGTAGTTCATCAAGTTGCTACTACTAATAACAAAACTCTTTGGACTATTGGTCAAACTGGTGATCCAACTTCATCTAATGAACCATATAGTGTTGAAACTGGTACTGATGGTAAATTTAGTGTTAATTTAGGTAAGTTAAACGACAACGATAAGGTTTCTGTTTATGCTGCTAAGGATTTTGTAACTAGTGATACTGACACCAAGACAGTTTCTGAATGGATGACTAATTCATACCGTGATCAATTGCAAAAATTAGTTACTGAGGCTCCGACTATTGAAGAGACTACTAACTATACTCAAGCAGATCCAAATCTTAAGACAGCTTACACAAGTGCAATTAGTGAAGGAAATACCCTTCTTCAAAATACTAGTGCAACTTCACCTCAACTAGAAGCAGCAATTAAGCAAATTACTGATGCTAAAGCAGCTTTAAACGGTGATAGTAATATTTCTGCTGCAAAAGATGCATTACAAAAAGCGGTTGATAATGCTACAAATGTTGAAAATTCTTTTAAGTACTACAATGCAACTGAAGATTTGCAAAATGCATATAAAGATACAATTGTTGCAGGAAATAATATTCTTAGTGAGAAGAATCCAACTTTAGCAGATCTTCAAAATGCTTTAACAGCCATTACAACTACAGAAAGTAAGTTAAATGGTACGGAGACTGATAAAGATGCTCTTGAAGCAGCAGTAAAAAATTCTGATACTGTAAAGGCAAGCAATAATTACACTAATGCCGACGAAGCACAAAAGACTGCGTATGATAATGCAGTTATTGATGCACAAGCAGTTTTAGATAAAACTAATGCAACTCAAGCAGAAGTAAACCAAGCTCTTCAAGATCTTGAAACTGCGAATAATAACCTAAATGGGGATGCGAAGACTGAAGCTGCAAACAAGGCTGCCTTAGAAGCTGCTGTCAAAGATGCACCAAACGTAAGAGATACGCCTGCATTCTACAACGGTACTATCGAAGCTCAAACAGCATATAATAATGCAATTAACGCAGGTCAAGCAGTCTTGGATCAAGCAAATCCATCAGCAAGTGAAGTAAAGAATGCTTTAGATGCAATTAATGCAGCAAAAGATAACCTTAAAGGTGAGGCTACTAATATTGAAGCCTTGGAAACAGCTTTAACCAATGCAAATAATGCTAAGCAAACTGGTAATTACACTAATGCTGATAAAGCAAACCAAGAAGCTCTTAATAATGCGATTACTGCTGGTCAAAAGATCTTAAAGAATACTAATGCAACTCAGGCACAAGTAGACAGTGCAGCAAAGGCTATTACCGATGCAATTACTGGCTTGAATGGTGATGCTAACCTTGCAAATGCTAAGAATACTGCTACTGAAGATATTCAAAAGGCTTTAGATACTAAGACTACCGAAATCATTGACGCTACTAATATCGATCAAGCTACTAAGGATCAATTAATTGCTGATGCTAAGAAGGCAGCAGATGATGCTAATACTGCGATTAATCAAGCAACTGATGCCGATGCAGTTAATACTGCTAAGACTGAAGGAATTACGAACATTAACAATGTAACTGTTCCAAGTTTAGATGATGCTAAAACTAACGCAGCCAAAGAAATTGATCAAGCATTAACTGATAAGACCAAGGAAATCAATAACGCAGAAAATATTGATCAAACAACTAAAGATCAGTTAATTAAAGAAGCAACTGATGCAGCTAATACAGCAAAGGATGCTATTGAAAAATCTACAACTAATGACGAAGCAACTAAAGCAGGCCAAGCTGGTGTAGATGCAATTAACAATGTAAAGGTACCAAGCGTTACTGATAGTCAAAATGCTGCAAAAGATGTAATTGATGATGCCCTTAACGCTAAGACTAAGGAAATCAACGATGCTAATAATATTGATCAAACAACTAAAGATCAATTAATCAAAGAAGCAACCGATGCAGCTAATACTGCTAAGGAAGCTATTGATAAAGCAATCACAGCTGATGCAATTAAGACTGCACAAGATCAAGGAACAACTAATATTAATAATGTTACTGTTCCAAGCTTAGAAGATGCCAAGAAGGCAGCAACTAAAGCAGTAGATGATGCTCTTACTGCTCAAACTGAAGTAATTAATAAAGCTGATAATCTTAGTGATGCAGAAAAGAAAGATCTAATTGATCAAGCAACTACTGAAGCCAATAAGGCTAAAGACAATATTGAAACGGCTACGACAAACAACGAAGCAGCTCAAGCAGGCCAAGATGGTGTTGATGCAATTAAGAAGATTGTTCCAACAAGCTTAGATACTGTGAAGTCGGATGCAAATAAAGCAATTGACGATGCTTTAACTAAGAAATTAGAAGAAATTAATTCAGCTAGTGATCTAACTACTGATGAAAAGACTGCGTTAATACAAGAAGCTAATACGGCTGCGGATAAGGCAAAGGAAGAAATTACTAAGGCAACGACTAATGATGCTGTAATTGAAGCACAAAATACTGGCGTTACTGTAATTAATGACATCAAAGTTCCAACTGAATCAACAGTCAAAGAAGCAGCTAAAAAGGCGGTAGCTGACGCAGCAACTGCAAAGAACAATGCAATTGATTCTTCAAACTTAACTGATGAAGAAAAAACTGCATTGAAGCAAAAAGTAACTGATGCTCAAAATGCTGCCGATCAAGCCATTGATGATGCAACAACAAATACTGCTGTAACTGAAGCACAAAATACTGGTATTAATGCAATTGATAGTATTGAAGTAACTACGTCAACTGCTAAAGAAGCAGCGAAGAAGGCGGTAGCCGAAGCAGCAACTGCAAAGAACAATGCAATCGACGCTTCAAACTTAACAGCGGAAGAAAAGACTGCCTTGAAGCAAGAAGTAACTGATGCTCAAAGTGCTGCCGATCAAGCCATTGATAATGCAACTACTAACGCAGCAGTAACTGAAGCTCAAACCAATGGCGTGAATGCAATTGACGGTATTAAAGTACCAACTACATCAACTACTAAGGAACAAGCAATAACTGACCTTAATAAAGCAGTTGATGAAGCTAAGAAAGCAATTGATCAAGACAGCAACTTAACTGATGAGCAAAGGCAAGCAGCTAAAGATCAAATTGATTCTGATGCTAAGAATGCACAAGATACCATCAACAATGCAAAGACAAATGATGATGTTAAGAAAGCTGCCGATGCTGGTACATTAGCAATTGATAAGGATGTCGCTAATGCAGCCATTGACAATGCAGTTGCAGGTAAGAAAGAAGAAATTTCCAACACATCATTAACTGATGAAGAAAAGGCTACGTTAAATAATGAAGTAGATGAAAAGGCAACTACTGCTAAGGAAGCAATCAATAATGCCGCTACTCCAGAAGCTGTAACCACTGCTCAAGAAAATGGTATTAAGAACATCACTAATACTGAAGTACCAGCTGAATCAGCTGCAAAACAAGCGGCCAAGGAAGCTGTAGCTAAGGCAGCTGATGAAAAGAATGCTGTCATTGATTCTTCAAACTTAACAGCGGAAGAAAAGACTGCCTTGAAGCAAGAAGTAACTGATGCTCAAAATGCTGCCGATCAAGTCATTGATAATGCAACAACAAATGCTGCTGTAACTGAAGCACAAAATAATGGCGTGAATGCAATTAATGGTATTAACGTACCAAGTGCCTCAACTACTAAGGAACAAGCAATAACTGACCTTAATAAAGCAGTTGATGAAGCTAAGAAAGCAATTGATCAAGATAACAACTTGACTGATGAAGAAAAGCAAACCGTTAAAGATCAAATTGATTCTGATGCTAAGAACGCTCAAGATGCCATCAACAATGCTAAGACCAATGATGATGTCAAGAAGGCTGTTGACGCTGGTACATTAACCATTGATAAGGATGTAGCTAATGCAGCTATCGACAATGCAGTTGCTGGTAAAAAAGCAGAAATTTCTAAATCACCATTAACTGATGAAGAAAAGACTACGTTAAACAATGAAGTAGATCAAAAGGCTCAAGATGCTAAAGAATCAATCAATAATGCAACTACTCCAGAAGCTGTAACCACTGCTCAAGAAAATGGTATTAAGGGTATCAATGAGACTTCGGTGCCAACTGAATCAGCTGCAAAACAAGCAGCTAAGGAAGCTATAGCTAAGGCAGCTGATGAAAAGAATAGTGCAATTGATTCTTCAAACTTAACTGATGAAGAAAAAGCTGCTTTGAAGCAAGAAGTAACTGATGCTCAAAATGCTGCCGATCAAGCCATTGATAATGCAACTACTAACGCAGCAGTAACTGAAGCTCAAGACAATGGTGTTAAGACAATTGAGAATATTGAAGTTCCAGCAACATCAGCAAATAAGGAAAAAGCAATCACCGACCTTAATAATGAAGTTGAAAAAGCTAAGCAAGCAATTGATCAAGACAGCAACTTGACTGATGAAGAAAAGCAAGCTGTAAAGTCCCAAATCGATACTGAGGCTAAGACTGCTCAAGATGCGATCAACAGTGCTAAGACTGACAATGAGGTAAACAATGCCGTTAACAGCGGTAAGGTTTCAATTGATAAAGATGTTGCTAACGCAGCAATCGATAATGCAGTTGCAGGTAAGCTTAAGGAAATTCAAGATCCACTAACTACTGACGAAAAACAAGCTTACACTGATTTAATTAATTCTGAAGCAAATAATGCAAAACAAA
The DNA here is from genome assembly GCF_947539375.1 of Lactobacillus isalae. Lineage (NCBI taxonomy): Bacteria > Bacillati > Bacillota > Bacilli > Lactobacillales > Lactobacillaceae > Lactobacillus > Lactobacillus isalae. The sequence continues at coordinate 803,571 of NZ_OX443569.1, read as the reverse complement.
ATATTGCTAATGCAACTACTGTTGAAGAAGTAACCAATGCACAAACAAATGGTGTAAATGAGATTACTAATACCAATATTCCAACTACTTCTTCAGCTAAAAATAATGCAATTTCTGCTATCAATGATGCTCTTCAAAAGAAGACTGATGAAATCAACAACGCATCTAACATCAATCCTCAAGAAAAGACTGATTTAATTAATCAGGCAACTGAAGCAGCAAATGCTGCTAAGAACAATATCAACAACGCCACTACTAATGCCGATGTTGATACTGCCCAAACAAATGGTGAAAAAGCAATTGCTGATGTAACAGTTCCAAACTTGTCTGATGTTAAGAAAGAGAGTATTGATTTAATTAACAAGGCTTTAGATGCCAAGACTGACGAAATTAACAATGCATCTAACCTTTCTCAAGATGAAAAACAAGGCTTGATCAATGATGCAACTAATGCCGCAACTGAAGCAATTAACAACGTCAACCAATCTCAAACAAATGATGATGCTAAGGCTGCAGCAACTACTGGTGTTCAGAACATCGAAAATGTTACTATTCCAAGTCTTGATGAGGCTAAGAAGAACGCTAACCAAGCTATTGATGATGCATTGAACTCTAAAGTAACTGAGATTAAGAATGCTTCTAACTTGAATGACACTGAAAAGCAAAAATTAGTTGATCAGGCAACTGAAGCAGCAGCTACTGCTAAGGCCAATGTTGAAAATGCCACTACCAATGATGATGCTCGCGATGCAGCTAATGCTGGAATTGATAATATTAAAGGTATTACCTTTACTTCACTAGAAGATGCTAAGAAGGCAGCTAACACTGCAATTGACAATGCTTTGCAAGTTAAGACAGATGAAATTAATAATGCATCTAACTTAAGTACTGATGAAAAGCAAGACTTAATCAATCAAGCAACAGAAGTAGCTAAAAATGCAAAAGACAATATCAAGAATGCCACTACCAATGATGCTGTAACTGAAGCACAAAATAAGGGTATGGCAGATATTGCTAATGTGACTGTGCCAAGTTTAGATCAAGTTAAACAAGATGCAATCAATGCAATTAAGCAAGTTCAAGATGCTAAAAATAAGCAAATCTCTGCTGCATCTAACTTAAGCGCTGAAGAGCGAAAAGAGTTAAGCGATCAAGTAGATAAAATTGCTAGCGATGCAATTGCTCAGATTAATGATTCATCAACTACTACCAATGATGCAGTTACTGCAACCCGTGATGATGCAATCAAGCAAATTACTGATCTATTTATTCCAACTCTAGACGGTGCGCAAACAGATGCAATTAATGCAATTGAAAGTGCTAAGAATGCTAAGCTGAATGATATTAACAACGCTACTCACTTAACAGATCAAGAAAAGCAAGCTTTGGTTGATCAAACCAATAAAGCTGCTGATGATGCAACTAAGGAAATTAAGACTGCTCAAACTAATGATACAGTCAAGAGTGCGGAAACAACTGGCTTAGATAACATTAATAACATTACTATTCCAACTTTAGTTCAGAAGCAACACAAAGCTATTGAAGAATTGAATGCAGCACGTGATGCTAAGAATAGTGCAATTGATGATGCTATTGATCTAACTACTGATGAAAAGAACACTTTGAAAGATAAAGTTCAAGCAGAATACAGTAACGCAGTATCAAATATAACCAGTGCAACAACTGATGAAGCAGTAACAACTGCTAAAGAAAACGGAATCGCTGCAATTAAAGACATTGAAATTCCAACTAAGTCAGCTGCTAAGGAACAAGCAACAACTGACCTTAATACTGCAGTTGACGAGGCTAAGAAGGCAATCGATCAAGACAACAACTTGACTGATGAAGAAAAGCAAGCAGCTAAGGATCAAATTGACTCTGATGCTAAGAAGGCCCAAGAAGCAATTGATAATGCTACTACTAATGATGAGGTTAATAGTGCTGTTAATAATGGTAAACTTGCCATTGATAAAGATGTTGCTAATGCAGCAATCGACAATGCAGTTGCTGGTAAGAAGGAAAAAATTTCTAAATCGCCATTAACTGATGAAGAAAAGACTGCTTTAAACAATGAAGTCGATCAAAAAGCTCAAGCTGCTAAAGAAGCAATTAATAACGCAACTACTCTGGAAGCTGTAAGTACTGCACAAGAAAGTGGCATTAAGAATATTAATAATACTGAAGTGCCAACTGAATCAGCAGCTAAAGAAGCAGCTAAGAAAGCAGTGGCAGAAGCTGCGGAAGCTAAAAACAATGCAATTGATTCTTCAAACTTAACTGATGAAGAAAAAGCTACATTGAAGCAAGAAGTTACTGACGCACAAAATGCTGCAAATACTGCAATTGATAACGCAACTAACAATGCTGCAGTAACTGAAGCTCAAGACAATGGTGTTAAGGCAATTAACGGTATTGAAGTACCAACTAAATCCACTACTAAGGAACAAGCAACGACTGACCTTAATAAAGCAGTTGATGAAGCTAAGAAGGCAATTGATCAAGACAACAACTTGACTGAGGAAGAAAAGCAAGCAGCTAAGGATCAAATTGATTCTGATGCTAAGAACGCTCAAGATGCCATCAACACTGCCAAGACCAATGATGATGTTAAGAAGACCGTTGACGCTGGTACATTAACCATTGATAAGGATGTAGCTAATGCAGCTATCGACAATGCAGTTGCTGGTAAAAAAGCAGAAATTTCTAAGACACCATTAACAGACGAAGAAAAGACTTCGTTAAACAATGAAGTAGATCAAAAGGCTCAAGATGCTAAAGAAGCAATCAACAATGCCACTACTCCAGAAGCTGTAACCACTGCTCAAGACAATGGTATTAAGAATATCAATGAGACTTCGGTGCCAACTGAATCAGCTGCAAAACAAGCAGCTAAGGAAGCTATAGCTAAGGCAGCTGATGAAAAGAATAGTGCAATTGATTCTTCAAACTTAACAGCTGAAGAAAAAACTGCTTTGGAGCAAGAAGTAACTGATGCTCAAAGTGCTGCCGATCAAGCCATTGATAATGCAACTACTAACGCAGCAGTAACTGAAGCTCAAGACAAGGGTGTTAAGGCAATTAATGGCATTGAAGTACCAACTAAATCAACTACTAAGGAACAAGCAACAACTGACCTTAATACTGCAGTCAATGAGGCTAAGAAGGCAATCGATCAAGATAGCAATTTGACTGATGAAGAGAAGCAAGCAGCTAAAGATCAAATTGATTCTGATGCTAAGAACGCTCAAGATGCCATCAACAATGCTAAGACCAATGATGATGTCAAGAAGGCCGTTGACGCTGGTACATTAACCATTGATAAGGATGTAGCTAATGCAGCAATCGATAATGCGGTTGCTGGCAAGAAGGCCGAAATTTCTAGATCACCATTAACAGACGAAGAAAAGACTACGTTAAACAATGAAGTAGATCAAAAGGCTCAAGATGCTAAAGAAGCAATCAATGCTGCAACTACTTTAGAAGCTGTAATTAGTGCTCAAGAAAATGGCATTAAGAATATCAATGATACTGAAGTACCTGCTGAATCAACAGCAAAACAAGCAGCCAAAGAAGCTGTAGCTAAAGTAGCTGAGGAAAAGAATTCTGCAATTGATTCTTCAAACTTAACTGATGAGGAAAAAGCTGCTTTGAAGCAAGAAGTTACTGACGCACAAAACGCTGCAAATACTGCAATTGATAACGCAACTAACAATGCTGCAGTAACCGAAGCAGAAGAAAATGGTATTAAAGCAATTAACTCTATTGAAGTACCAACTAAATCCACTACTAAAGATCAAGCAACAACTGATCTTAACAGCGAAGTTGACGATGCTAAGAAGGCAATCGATCAAGATAGCAATTTGACTGATGAAGAGAAGCAAGCTGCTAAGGATCAAATTGACTCTGATGCTAAGAACGCTCAAGATGCCATCAACAATGCTAAGACCAATGATGATGTTAAGAAAGCAATTAATGATGGTAAATTAGCGATTGATAAAGACATTGCTAATGCAGCAATCGATAATGCAGTTGCTGGTAAGAAGAAAGAAATTTCTGAGTCATCATTAACAGCAGAAGAAAAGACTGCTTTAAACAATGAAGTAGATGAAAAGGCAAATACTGCTAAAGAATCAATCAATAATGCAACTACTCCAGAAGCTGTAATTAGTGCTCAAGAAAGTGGCATTAAGAATATTAATGATACTGAAGTACCAGCTGAATCAGCAGCCAAAGAAACAGCTAAGAAGGCAGTAGCAGAAGCTGCCGAAGCTAAGAACAATGCAATTGATTCTTCAAACTTAACAGACGAAGAAAAGGCTGTATTGAAGCAAGAAGTTACTGACGCACAAAACGCTGCTAATACTGCAATTGATAACGCAACTACCAACGCTGCAGTAGCAGAAGCTCAAAACAACGGTATTGACAAGATCAATAGTATTGAAATCTCAGCTAAATCAGCAGCTAAGGAACAAGCAACTACTGATCTTAACAACGAAGTTGATGAAGCTAAGAAGGCAATTGATCAAGATAACAACTTGACTGATGAGCAAAAACAAGCAGCTAAAGATCAAATTGACTCTGCTGCTAAGAAAGCACAAGAAGCAATTGATAATGCTAAGAGTAACGACGACGTTAAGAAGGCAGTCGATGATGGAAAATTAGCAATTGATAAAGATGTTGCTAATACAGCTATCGACGATGCAGCTGCTGGTAAGCTTAAGGAAATCAGCGATTCATTAACTGATGAAGAAAAACAAGCTTACACTGATCTAATCAATAATGAAGCAGATAATGCAAAACAAAAGATTGCAGACTCAACTACCCCTGAAGAAGTAACTCGTGCTCAAGAAGAAGGAGTTAAGGAAATTAATAACATTAACGTTCCAACTACTTCTCCAGCTAAAGACGCAGCAAACGCTGCAATTGATCAGGCTTTGAAGAACAAGGAAGATGAAATTAACAGCGCAACTAATATCTCTTCTGAAGAAAAACAAGCTTTAATCAATCAAGCAACTGAAGCAGCTAATACCGCTAAGAGCAATATTAACAATGCAACCACTAATGCAGCTGTTGAAACTGCTCAAGTTAATGGTGAAAAAGCTATCGCTGATGTGACTGTACCTGGTTTATCCGACATCAAGAAGGAAAGTATTGATCTCATCAACAAAGCCTTAAACGAAAAGCAAGCTGAAATCAATAACTCTTCTAACTTGAGTCAAGATGAAAAGCAAGATCTTATTGATCAAGCAACTAATGCAGCCACTGAAGCAATCGATAACATTAATCAAGCTAAGACTAATGATGAAGCTAAGGAAGCTGCAGATACTGGTGTTAAGAACATTGAAAATATTTCAATTCCAAGTCTTGATAATGCTAAGAAGAATGCAAACCAAGCAATTGACGATGCATTAAATTCTAAGAAGAACGAAATCAATAATGCTACAAACTTAACTGATTCAGAAAAGACTGATTTAATTAATAAAGTAACAGATATCGCTAATACTGCTAAAGATAATATCAATAAAGCAACTATTAATACTGACGTAAAGGCAGCAGAAGATAAGGGAGTTGCTGATATCAATGATATTAACTTCACTAACTTAGACGATTCTAAGAAAGCAGCAAACCAAGCAATCGACAATGCTTTAGATGCTAAGAAGAACGAAATTAACAATGCTTCAAACCTAAGTGATTCAGAAAAAGCTGATCTAATTAACAATGCAACTGAAATTGCAGAAAAAGCTCATGATGCAATTAATGGAGCAACTACCAATGACGCAGTTAATAAGGCTGAAAACAAGGGTATTGAAGATATTGCTAATGTCAATGTTCCAAGTTTAAATGAAACCAAGCAATCAGGAGTTGATGCTATTAAGCAAGTTCAAAGTGCTAAGAATAGTCAAATTAAAGCAGCTAAGAATTTAAGTGCCGATGAACAAAAGAGTTTAATTGATCAAGTTAACAAGATTGCACAAGAAGCAATTGATAAGATCAATGATCCCGCAATAACTACAAACGATGCTGTTACTGAAATTCGTGATCAAGCAATTGATCAAATTACTAACTTATTCATTCCAACTTTAGATGGTGCACAAAAGGATGCTACTGAAGCAATCACCTCTGCTAAAGAAGCCAAGATTGAAGAAATCACTAATGCTACGAACTTAACCCCTCAGACTAAGCAAGATTTAATTGACCAAGTAACTAAGGCAGCTGATGATGCTACTAAGGCAATTAATGAAGCACAAACAAATGATGCAGTTAAGGAAGCAGAAACTAAGGGCTTAGAAGACATCAACAGTATTCAAGTTCCAAGTTTAGTTGAAAGTAAAGATAAGGCTATTAAAGCAATTGACGATGCTTTGAAGCAGAAGACTGAAGAAATTAATGCTGCTGATCTTGATCAAAAGCAGAAGGATGATTTAATTAGTCAAATTACTAAGATTGCTACTGATACTAAGAATAAGGTATTTAACGCCATAACTAATGCAGACGTTGATGCACTAGTTGAAGCTGGTATCAAGGCTATTGAGTCTATTACGATTCCAGCTAAGAATAATACTGACAACAATGGCAATCACGAAAATAATGGTTCATCAACTGACCTAACACTAAGTCATAATGATGAAGATAACACTAAACCAACTACTAACCATGGAGAAACTAATACTAAGAAAGAAAACAGTAGGCATGTTGATACTGTAATTACTAACTCAGTTCATGCTAAGAGTAATACTGCTGCACATCATAATCGTCGTGTCGTAAGTAAGAAGGCTACTTTACCACAAACAGGTAAGAAGAATTCTAGCTTAACTCTTGCTGGTGCAGTACTACTTGGATTAGCTGGTGTACTTTCATTATTTGGATTAGGAGACAAGAGAAAAAAGAATAACTAATCATAAATAGTTGATACGAAAAGAGCGATATTTCTGGGAGGAAATATCGCCTTTTTCTATATATTTATTAATTAGAATAAATGTAAGCGTCATATAACCGAGTATCTTTTTTAGTCCTTATTTTTCCGGTATTCTAATCTCATCAAATTGATGGAGGTTAAGAATATGATTGAAAAACAACAGCTAATTGTGGCATTCAACCATCCAGTGAGACCGAAAAAGACTCGTCTACCACGTAATAATCTATTGCTTAGCTTGAAGAAAAATGACTTAGAACTAAGCTTCTATAGTAGTTTAGATCCTGAAATTATGAATAAGCTTTTAGAAAAGATTTTGTCATGATTAAGCTTAGTGACTTGGGCCAAGTCTATATCGTTTGTGGTAAGACTGACTTGCGTAAAGGCATTGATGGCCTAGCAATCTTAATCAAAGAACAGTTTGAGCTTGACCCCCTTTAGTCGTAAAGTTTTTCTCTTCTGCGACGGCAGAAAAGATCGTTTCAAAGGCTTTTATTGGGACGGCGAAGGCTTCTGGCTGCTCTATAAAAGATTTGAAAATGGAAAAATGAACTGGCTCCGAAATCAAAATGAAGTTCAAGCTTTATCTTCTGCACAAGTTGATTGGTTAATGAAGGGCTTCGCAATTAGTCCAAAAATAAAGAACACGAAAGCGCGCGAATTTTACTAACACTTAACATCGCGCGCTTTTTGATATTCTTTTAACTAACAAATTTAGGGGAGAAGTTAACATCATGGCCAAAACAGATCTAGAAAAGATTATTGCTCAACAGGCAACTACTATTCAAAACCTTACTGATGAGATTAAGCTCCTCCGTGAACAAGTAGCTTACCTAACGCAAAAACGCTTTGGCAAGTCTTCAGAACAAATGCTTTTAAATGGACAAACAAGTCTCTTTGATGAACCTGATGCTCAAGATGACGGAGAACGTCCCCGACACCGCCGTTCAGACTATTACTTATAAAAGAAATGGACTTGACCCCTGAAAAAGACTTGAATTACTTACTTCAAAAACTACCGAATGAAGAGATTTTAAATTCGAAAACCCTTGAAGCTTATTTACCATGGCAAGAAAACCTCCAAATAAATTGTAAATAAGAGAACTTAAATAACCTCCTCAGTATAATAGTAACTGGGACGGTTTTTAAGTACACTATTTTATTTGACGCTTACTAAACACGTATCTCTAATAGAGGATGTTCTAACTTTAATTGGCGCCTTATAAAATAAATAATTACTAAAATACCCAAGATTAATAAAAGAATTGTTTCTAATCCTAATTTTCCAGTTTGTCCGATTCGTCCCAGACTGTATAAAAGAGCACCTGTGCCTAGAATTGATGAAATAACACAGTAAAAGCCTAAATGATCCGACTGTTTTGTAAGAATATTTTTAACGAAGAGGTGTGTAGCTAGAATTACGAGAATACTTATTGGGATTAAAATAATAAAAAGCATGCGCCCAGAGAAATATTCAACGATAATTCCTGAAATCGCCAATTGCGGGTCCTAAATTTATAATAATTCCAGCTAATCCCATAACTGTTCCTCTTTGGTTTGGTGGAAATAAGAGTGATAAGACACTAGAAACCAGTGGCATATTAATTCCTACAGCAATTGCTTCAATTAGATGACCGATTAATAAGATTGAAAAATTTGGCGCAAATGTAGCAATAAGGGTCCCAACTAAAAAGATAGACATTGTAGTTGTGAAGAGTTTATTTAAGGAAAATCTTTTCACTAAAAATGGAGTTAATGGCATCGACATTCCAGCAACTAGCATGTATCCGGTACTTAACAATTGCACAGTCATTTCGTCGACGTGCACTTCTTTCATAATTGTTGGTAATCCATTGTTCATTAATGTTTCTGAAAAAGCTGTCGTAAAACTACCACATAAAAGAGTAATCACCATCCATATTTTTTGATGTTTGCTTAGGATCATAAATAAAATTATCCTTTCTTAAAGAAAAAAACTGGAAAAGGTATCAAAGTACCAATTCCAGTTTTTATTTACCGCTCGCTGTCAAAATGAGCGTGATTTGTTAAATTTCAAGTTTTAGATTATCAAAATTATGGAGTAGGTTTACGTTTACCATATCAATTAAATGGTTGGAACTAAAAGATGTCACAAGTGTCAGGAGATTTTCAATCCTTTATTTATGATGTAAAGAAAATACTAAAATTTTTAGTTTTAAAGTGAATAAGAGCATAAAATTATACATAATAAAGCCAAAATTTTATCGCCATTGTTCCAAATTAATGAGAGAATTATAGATAACTTCTGTAAAGATTGGATTTATAAAATGATATATCAAACTTTCGCTCAATTATATGATCAATTATTTGATTCAGATATGTATAAAAATTGGGAAAAATTCACTTTGGCTAATATTAAAAAGGCAGATTGTAATTTGCTTGATTTGGCTGGTGGTAGTGGACGATTAGCTGTTTTATTAGCAAAAGATGAAATCAATGTCACAGTGGCAGACTTTTCCGATGAAATGCTCAGTTTGGCTAGTCAACATAGCGTTGAAAACAATGTTTCCATGCAGTTAATTGAAACTGATATGCGAGATTTGAGTGGCCTTGAAAAGTATGATGTGATTACCTGTTATGCAGATTCGCTTTGTTATTTAGATGATGAAAATGATTTGTTCCAGGTATTTTCAGAAGTCGCTAATCATTTAGAGAGGGATGGTGTTTTTCTTTTTGATGTAATTACTCCGCATCAAACTGATGATGTGTATCCCGGCTTTATGTATAATTATCAGGATGAAGATTATTCAAGAGCCTTTATGTGGCAAAGTTATGCAGATGATGATGTTGAGCATGGGGTAATTCACGACCTGACTTTCTTTAATAGAATGGAAAATGGGAAGTACAATCGTTTGTCTGAAACTCATTATGAAAGAGCGTATGAATTGCCAGTTATTAAATCATTGCTAACGCAAGCAGGTTTTGCTTCTATTGAAGTAGGTTCTGATTTTAGCTTAGAGATGAAAGATAAAAATGCCACTCGTTGGTTTTTTAAATGTGAAAAATAATATAAAAATGTCGATAGATTCATATAATGGTCTATCGACATTTTTGGATATGTTTAAAATTTAAATTTTCTCATAAAAATAGGAGTGGTGCGATGATCAAGATAACCTGCGCTTTGTGGTGTGATTTCTAGTACTCTTAAATCTTCTTTTGCAACTTCGATATTATCTGCATAAATTTCATTAAGATAAGCATTCTTTTCAAAAATTTCATCAATGTATTGATGGTCTACATTCTTGATAATGCCTTTAATTGAAAAACCACAAGAGTCCATTGTTCCATTTCCTTTGTAGCCATTTACAATAACTTTTGGTTGGTATTAAATCTCGAAAGAATGGATTTTGGCTAGAAGTAGCAATATATAATTTGCCGTTTTTATTAAGCAATAAATCGCATACTTGTGCACTTGGTTCGCCATGATGAGTTGTTGCTACATCAACATTATGGATTTGATTTACTGCAAAATCTAAAAACTCCTGATTACTTGTATGATTATTTAAAATGTCTACCATAATTAAATCCTTTCTTGTCGTTTTTATCCAGTAGAATTATTATATAAGAAAATACTGACATTTTTTGACGGAATAAATTGAAATTATGAAAAAATCAGAAAGACTAAATCAAGAATTAATTTATTTAAGTGACAAGAAAATATTTCATTTAAAGGAGTTAGAAGATCGCTTTTCAATTTCAGAAAGAACAGCATTGCGTGATATTACAGATTTAGAACAATTGGGGTTGTCATTTTATACGCAAGCAGGTCGTCAAGGCGGTTATCACTTAACTAATAATAAACTTCTAACGCCAATTAGATTTAATACGCAAGAAATAAATGCAATTTTCTTTGCCTTAGAAGCAATTAAAAAGATTTCTACTACGCCTTACAGTAATGAATATGATCAAATTAAGCAGAAATTACTTAAAAGTTTATCGTATAAACTACAAGAACAGATTAAACTTCAAGATAAGGTGATTCATTTTAATAGTCAACCGAGTTTAAATCAAGTAAAGTACTTTGAAACTTTAATTGATGCTTGTATTAATAATAGGCGAATTAATGTGCAAAGTTCACAACTTTCAAATAAAGAGCAAAATTTCCAATTATTGGATCTATTTTTTCAAGCAGGAAATTGGTTCTGTCATGCTTATAATGAAAAATCAGCAGTTTGGAAGATTTTAAGACTAGATAAATTTCAAAAAGTTGAAATAGCTATTAATCAAGATAGTTTAATTAATAGAAAAGAGTTAGTAGCTAGTTTTAAGCAATATGAAACAGAATATTATCAAATTTCATATCGTTGCATTTTGACAAAAGAAGGAGAACAAAAAGTCCAGTATAATTCTTATCCAATTATGAATATTATTCATGATAAAGGAAAAATTTATTTGGATGGCAAATATAATAGAGAGGAACTACATTATTTGATTAATTATTTAATTTCATTAGGTAGTAATGTGAAAATTATTTATCCTGATGAATTAAAAGAAAGCTATCTTAAACAATTAAAAGAGATAGTGAAGCAATATGATTAGTTATTATTAGTATAGAAAATTTGCTAAAGCAGAATACTGCGAACATAATATATTGCAGAGGCGATGAAAATGAAAAATGGATATTGTCACAAAGGAATGAAATGTCAGAAAGGTTGTCCTTGCGCTGGAAAAGATGGTATTTGTCATTGCAAAATGGTGAATGACAAGGAATGTGCGTGCAAGAGTCATTGCAAGGAACAAGATAAGAACTAGAAAAAAACACTAATAGATTTTTGTAAAAGATAAATCTATTAGTGCCTTTTTGACTATATTATTTTAGTGCGTTTGACTGGAAACAGGAATGAAATAACTGGAATAACTAGATATAATATCATCGCTAATTTAGCATTAAACAATGATAAGATAATTAATATAACGTTCAAAAATAAAGTTACGGTCATTTTTCTAATGAAAGAACGACTGATAATAATGTTCATTATTTGAGAATATTTAGCTGTTTTTCTAGCTCCAAAATATTGAATTAAATATTCTAAAATCTTAGCAATTAAAAATACAATTCCAAAGTTTGCTACAGCAAAAGTGGAAGTTTCTGCCATAATCCATTTTGTCATGACTGGTAAAAGCGACAAGTCAGCTAAGAAAAAGAAGTCTAAAATAGCAATTGTTTTTGATGGCTTAAAAATGTAGTAAGAAAATGCTAAGTGCAGATCATACCAAAAGTCTGCCACAATAAAAAAAGTGATTAGAAAGACGATAATATTATTGATGAACTGTTGATAATGAACTTCATGCAGTGCAGGCTGAATTTCTAAAACAATAATTGTAATGATGATTGCCATTACACCATCATTAAAAGCTTGCAAGTGTTCATGTAGACTTTCAGGCTCATTTTTTTGAGCTTCAATTAATTCTTTTTTAACGTTGTTTAATTTTTCTTTTTCTTGATCTGAAAATTGATCAAAATTGTGTTTTCTGGAATTTCTTGGCATGAGTTACTCCTATAATAAATAAGCTAGCTTTAATAATTATAGCAATAAATAAGCTAGCTTTAATAATTATAGCAAAACTTTATCTGCATTGATTTATTAATAGACCAATCATCATTAATGAAGTAATAATTACAGTAAAAGTAAAGTGCTAAGATGAAATGTTATATACAAGTTAGATATTTTCTTGCAAGATTTTTATTAAAAGCGCATATTTTAGTTATAGATTATGAATGATGGAGGATAGTCGAATGCTAAAAAATATTGTCTTTGATTTTGGCAACGTAATTATGAATTATAACCCCGGTGAAATTTTGAATCATTATGAATTAAGTCCAGCAGATCATGATTTATTAAGAAAAATAATTTTTGAATCTAAAGAGTGGACCGAGATTGATGCTGGAAAGATTACGGAAAAAGAAGCAACTGAAATATTTGTGGATCGTGTTCCAGATAATTTAAAGAGCAAGGTTAAACAAATTATGGTAACTTGGCCCGAAAATGTTGATTTTTATGAACCAGTTTTTAATTATATGGAAAAATTGCACCAAAAAGGCTACAAAATTTATGGTTTGTCTAATACGGGAATGCAATTTGCAAACTTTGTTAAAGATTCTGAAATGGGTAATTATTTCGATGGATACGTTTTTTCAGCACAAGAGAAATTAATGAAACCAGATAAAAGAATCTATGAAAAATTATTTGCTCGTTATATGTTGAAACCAGAAGAAAGTTTATTCATTGATGACTTGAAGGTAAATACTGATGCTGCAAAGAAATTAGGCATGCGAGCTTTTACTTTTAAAATTGATAGGCTAGGCGAGTTACAAGACTACATTGCTAGTCATTAATTTAATTATAAAATTTTTCAGGTGATTAAAAAATGAAGACAAATGATAAAATTGCAAATTGGGCGATGGATTTACAAAGTTTAGCTCAAGCTGGATTAAAATACGGACATGATGTTTTTGATCTTGAACGCTATGAAGAAATTCGTAGAATTGCTGGTGAAATGATGTCGGCTAGAACTGGAATTCCAGAAGAGAAACTTAAAACGCTTTTCTTAGGGGATGAAGGGTATCAAACTCCCAAAATTGAAACTAGGGCTGCGATTTTCAAAGATAACAAAATCTTATTAGTTCGGGAAAAGATGTCTCAGGAATGGTCGTTGCCAGGAGGATGGAATGACTATGATCAAACAGTTGCTGATAATTGCATTAAAGAAGCATTTGAAGAATCAGGTCGAAGGGTAAAACCAGTAAAAATTATTGCTGTGCAAGATCGGAATCATCATAATAAACCAATTTTAGCAACGAATGTCACTAAAATCTTTTTCTTGTGTAAAGAATTAGATGGAGAATTTACACCAAATGATGAAACAGATGCTTGTGAATATTTTGCCTTAGATGATTTACCGAAATTATCACTTGATCGAAATACTAAAGAACAAATTGCAATGTGTTTTGATGCAAATAATGATCCTGACTGGGATACTAAATTTGAATAAAGGATATTTTGACTATATGTAATTATTGCTATTTAAATTACGTATAGTAGTATGTTTTTTTAGTAATTTTATGAACTAATACTTTCATTTAAACTAAACATGTAAGTTAATGGAATGAAAGGATATAGAGTATGAAAGCGGCAATTTTTGTAGAACCTGGTAAAGTAGAAGTAAAAGAAGTAGAAAAGCCTAAGATTGATGGAGAAAATCAAGCTATTATTCGAGTAATTAGAGCTAGTGTTTGTGGTTCAGACTTATGGTGGTTTAGAGGTATTGCTGATCGTGAAAGTGGGTCATTAATTGGCCACGAGGCAATTGGTGTTGTTGAAGCAGTAAGCGATGATGTAAAAGATATTAAAGTAAATGATTTTGTCATTGTCCCATTTACTCATGGATGCGGTCACTGTGTGGCATGTATCAATGGTTTTGAAGGTAATTGCTTAAATCAAAAACCAGGAACTAATGGCGGTTATCAAGCAGAGTACATGAAATATGAACCAGCAAATTCTGGCTTAGTTAAAATTCCTGGTAAGCCCGAAGATTATACTGATGATCAATTAGCATCTCTTCAAACTTTGTCAGATGTAATGGCAACTGGTTACCACGCTGCCTTAAATGCTGAAGTAAAACCTGGTGATACTGTAGCTGTAATTGGAGATGGGGCAGTTGGTCTTGCCGGTGTTATTGGCGCTAAGTTATTGGGGGCAGAAAAGATTATTCTTTTATCACACCACGATGATCGTGCACAATTAGGTAAAGAATTCGGTGCGACTGATATTGTATCTAGCCGAGATGAACAAGCAGTTAAAGATGTACTTGCTTTAACCAAGGAAAATGCTGGTGCGGATGCGGTTTTAGAGTGCGTTGGTGCCGAAAGTGCAATTGAACAAGCTGGACAAATTGCTCGCCCAGGTGCTGTAATTGGTAGAGTAGGTGTACCACATGCAGAACCAAAATCAAACCAACTATTCTGGAAAAATGTTGGTCTTCGCGGTGGTATTGCCTCAGTAACTAAGCCTGATAAAGAAGTATTATTAAAAGCAGTTCTTGATGATAAGATTAATCCAGGAAAAGTCTTTACTAAGAGCTTTGATTTAGATCATATTCAAGAAGCTTATGAAGCAATGAGTAATCGTGAAGCAATCAAATCATTAATTATTGTTAATGAAAAGTAATTTTTAAATAGAATCAATAAAAAGACAGCTCATGCTGTCTTTTTTTCATGTTAGGTATAATTTTTAACCACTTAGTTAACTTTCATTGAAAAGTATCTCTATGATAGTAAATTTAAATAAGATTAGTGAATGAATGATAAAAAGAGGTACATAAAATGTTTTTTAATAAGAGTGATGATACGAAAGATAAAGTTATTGACAAGGTTCTAAGTAACGACAGTTTTACTAACCTAAATATTGATTTGATTGATCTTGACCTCAAAATTGAAACCGGCGATAAGTTTGAAGTTCACTATAAAGGACTATCAGATGAAGAACCAAGCGTAGAATTGACTAATGATACTATTGAAATTAAGGAGCCAAAGATAGATCACAAAGATAGTAAATTATGGAAAAAAGGAATCTTTGAAGTAAATATAGTTAGTTATAACGATGGTGGAAATTTGATAATTACAGTTCCTGAAGATATCCATTTAAGTGCAGGACGTGTTTCAACAATTAGCGGAGATACAGATATTAAGAATTTAAAACTAGATTCTCTATCTTTATTTGTAGTGAGTGGAGATGTAAGTTTGAAAGAGACGCAAGTAGATGAAGTTAAATTGACTGCAACTTCAGGCGATATTGATTTTAAGAGGGTAAAAGTAAAGCAAGGGAAAGTTAAGTTAACCAGTGGTGACTTTACAATGAAAAATGGCGAAGTTTCTGGTAAACTTCAGGTTTCAACTTCTTCTGGCGATAATATTGTTGAAGATGTAAAAGCTCAGCAATATCAATTGAGTACCTTAAGCGGAGACAATTCACTTTTTGGGAAAAACGGAACAGTGGCAAAAGTAAATAGTACAAATAATGATGGCACTATTATTTTGAGCACTTTATCAGGTGACAATACGGTCAAGTAATTTTGTTTAAAAGAAGTTAGGTGAGTATTGAAGATTTAATTGGTAGGTATACGGAAGAAGCACCAAAGCATCGTATGAAAATACTTGAGTTAAACTAGCATAATATTAAATAGACAAAAATTTATAAAAAAACATTGACATTTATGATACTTATATTAAAATAATAATTAACAAATTTAATTAATCTGAAAACAAAGAGAAAGAAGAGTAGTTTAATCTTAATTTGCAGCGAGTCTCGTTAGGTGTGAGGAGATAAATTCTAAGGCTAGATGAAAATCACTTTCGAGTTCTAATTCTTAATTTTAAGTAAGAAGAAGTGGGAGCACCCGTTATAGTGCCAACGTATCGCCAAGTAATTGGCCGCACGTGAAAGGTATTGTTAGCAATAGCAATATAAATAAAGGGTGGTACCACGCTGAAGCGTCCCTCAATCAAAGTAATTTGGTTGAGGGACTTTTTTTGTATTCAGGGATATTTTTTTGGAGGGAAAGAATATGATGACAGAACATACATCGCGTAAATTAACATGGAAGGATTATTTAGTAGTTGCTTCTTTGCTATTTGGTTTATTCTTTGGAGCCGGTAACTTAATTTTTCCATTACATTTGGGGCAATTAGCTGGATCAAATTGGGGAACAGCAGCAGTTGGATTTTTAATTACAGGTGTGTTACTGCCTTTACTATCAGTTTTAGCTGTAGCAATTACTCACGCTGATGGTGTTTACGATATTGGAAAACCTTTAGGTGCCACCTTTGCAGTAGTCTTTATGGTTTTGATCCATGCAACAATCGGTCCTTTATTTGGTACACCAAGAACAGCAACAGTTTCATTTACAGTTGGAATTGCGCCATTTGTTCCTAAAAACGTGCAAGGACCAGCATTACTAATCTTTTCTGCCTTGTTCTTCTTAGCAGCTTTTGCTTTTTCTTACCATCAAAACAATATCTTGTCTAATGTTGGTAAAGTATTAAATCCACTATTTTTAGCTCTATTGTTCTTAGTCTTCGTTGTGGCATTTGCTCGTCCTTTAGGTAATCCTCAAACTGCGGCTGTTACTTCAGCTTACAAGCATGGCGCTTTAGTTAACGGTTTCTTAGAAGGCTACAACACAATGGATGCCTTGGCCGGATTAGCTTTTGGGGTGACTGTTGTTACAGCAGTTCGTGGTATGGGACAAAAGAGTGCAAAAAGTGTTTCAAAAGTTGTTGCTAAATCTGGCTTATTAGCTGTATTAGCTATCGGTTTTATCTATTTATTATTGATCTTAATGGGTGCAATGTCCTTAGGTCGTTTTAAAGTTTCAGATAACGGTGGGGTTGCATTTAATCAAATTGTTAATGTTTACGGTGGTGTGTTTGGTCAAGCATTGCTTGCATTCTTGTTAACTGTTACTTGTTTAACCACTGCTGTTGGTTTAGTTGCTGCCTTTGCGCAAGACTTCCATAAGCACTTCCCACAAGTTAGCTATCATGCTTGGTTAGCACTTAGTTGCTTAGCTTCGTTCTTAGCTGCTAACTTTGGATTAGATACGATCATTGCTTGGTCAACACCAATGCTAATGTTCTTATATCCTTTATCAATGGTATTAATCGTATTATCTGTTTGCTCACCATTGTTTAAGACGGATGGCGTTGTTTACTTATTTGTAATTGTCTTTACAGTTGTTCCAGCTTTAGGAGACATGGTAGTAGCCTTTCCAAATGTTGTTAGTCAGAGTTCATTTGGTTTAGCAGTTGCTTCATTAAGAAATCATTTGCCCCTAGCTAATATGGGATTATCTTGGCTTGTTCCAGCTCTACTTGGTTTAGCAATTGGATTGATGGTACATTTTGTAAAAAATAAAAAAGTAACTTCCTCATTAGAAGAAGATTAATATAAAAGTCTGCTGATTAATCAGCAGACTTTTTTGTTAAAAATAAATAACGATTAGGCCTATTGTAGTAAGACTTAAAATTGATTATTAAAAGTCAAGACTGAAATTATAGTTTTAATAGGTTTATATTATCTATATATTGTGTATAGACAATGATATATAGCACTAAATATAGAATAACGAATAAAAGTGAGGATCTAAATGGCTACTCTAGAAATTAAAGATTTACATGTTGAAGTTGAAGATAAGGATAGAAAAGCTAGAAAAAAGATTTTGAAAGGTGTGAATTTAACTCTTAAGACTGGTGAAATTCATGCAATTATGGGACCAAATGGAACAGGTAAATCTACCTTGTCTGAAACAATTATGGGAAATCCGCGTTACCACATAACTCAAGGGGACATTTTATTAAATGATGAAAGCATTATTGATATGCCAGTTGATGAGCGGGCTAGAAAAGGGCTGTTTCTAGCAATGCAGTATCCAGCTGAAGTTCCAGGGGTAACCAATGCTGAGTTTTTACGAGCTGCAATTAATGCACGTCGTCCAAAAGATAACCCAATTCCAGTAATGATTTTCTTAAATGAACTAGATAAAAATCTTGATCTATTGGATATGAAAGAAGCAATGACTGAGCGCTATCTAAATGAAGGCTTTTCGGGTGGAGAAAAGAAGCGCAATGAGATCTTGCAGATGTTAATGATTAAGCCAAGCTTTGGTATTTTGGATGAAATTGATTCAGGCCTTGATATTGATGCTTTAAGAGTAGTATCACGTGGAGTTAATGCCATGAGAGGAGACAGTTTTGGAGCCTTAATGATTACGCACTATCAACGCTTGCTTGATTATATTGTTCCAGATGTAGTTCATGTAATGATGGATGGACGGGTTGTAAAAGACGGCGGTCCTGATCTAGCTAAGAAGCTTGAAAAAGAAGGTTATGCTGGCTTACGAGATGAGCTTGGCTTAGATATTAAACTAGTTGATGAAAATTAGGAGGCTCATATGCTAAGTAAAGAAAATTTACTTAATTTCTCTTATAAAAATAATGAACCTTCGTGGTTAACTAATTTACGGGTTGAGGCTTTCAAAAAAATAAATGACTTGCGATATCCTAAAATGCAACGTTTTTCTTATCAAGATTGGCCACTAATTAAAAAAGAAGATTTCTCTTGGCGTAATCAGGCTGATTTTACTTTAAAGTCAGCTCAAAAAGATTTAGAAAAGAAGGGCATAATTCTAACAGATCTTTTTACTGCAAGTCAGAACTATCCTGATCTAGTTCAACTGTCATTAGCTTCTGTAATTGAACAAGGTGAAGATAAGTTAACTGCTTATCATTATGCCTACTTAAATTCTGGTCTATTTCTTTATATTCCTAAAAATACTACTTTAGATGAACCGATTACTATTTCCTTAAGCCCAACTCAAGATCCGTATATTTCACATATCTTAATTGTGGCTGATAATAACAGCAAGGTGAAATTCTTAGAAGAAATTCAGAATAAAGGACAGCAAGTCCAATCAGCTAACTTAATGGTTGAAATTCTTGCTCGTCCTGGTAGCCATGTTGAATTTTCTTCGCTTGATGAACTTGGTCAAAAAACGCACCTTTACTTTAATCGTCGGGCAAAAATTGAAAAGGATGCGCATGTTGAATGGGCGATTGCATTCATGAATGATTCAAACACAATTGGTGATCTCGATTCAGAGTTAATTGGAGAAGGTAGTTTTGCTGATTCAAAGGCGATAGCTGTTACAACTGGTGATCAAAAAGTTGGTATCAACAATCGTGTGACTAATCGAGGACCTCATTCAATCGGCTTAATTAATCAACGAGGAGTTTTATTAGAAAATTCTCGCTTAATTTTTAATGGAATTGGTCAAATCGTTCACGGGGCACATGGCTCAAAAGCGGATCAACAAAATCGTGTATTGATGATGTCTGATGAAGCGCACGGGGATGCAAATCCACTGCTTTTAATTGATGAAAATGATGTTATCGCTGCTCATGCGGCTAGTGTTGGCCCGGTTGATAAGATTCAAATGAACTATTTGATGAGTCGCGGAATTCCTTATAATCAAGCTCAAAGATTAGTTATTCGCGGCTTTCTCGGCGCAGTTTTAGATGCAATTCCAGATAAAGACGTTCGACAAAAAATGATTGATATCTTAGAGAGAAAGTTAATCGATGGACAAACTAAACGTAAAGAAAATTAAAGCTGATTTTCCAGTTATTAATAAAAAGATCAATGATGAACAAATAGTTTATTTGGATAATGCTGCAACTAGTCAAATGCCAATATCTGTTGAAGAAAAGATAAGAAACTTTACTGAAATGAATCGAGCCAATGTTCATCGCGGTGTTCATACTTTAGGCTTAAGAGCAACTGATCTTTATGAAAAAAGTCGGCAAAAAGTAGCTGACTTTATTGGAGCAAATAGCGATAAAGAAGTGATTTTTACCAGTGGATGTACTGATAGTTTGAACTTAATTGCTACAAGTTTTGGTGAACAGAACATTAGTGCAGGAGACGAAATAGTTGTTTCAATTATGGAGCATCATAGTAATTTATTGCCTTGGCAGCAATTAGCCAAAAGAAAAGGAGCACAGCTAAAGTTTATTGAAATAACTAAGAATGGTCATTTAGATCTTGAGGATTTAGAAACTAAAATTAGCTCGAAAACTAAAATTGTAGCTTTAACTCATGTGAGTAATGTTTTAGGAACAATTAATCCAGTTAAAAAAGTAATAAAACTAGCCCATGAAAAAGGCGCAGTTGTCGTAATTGATGGTGCACAAGCAGTTGGTCATTTTTCGGTTAATGTGAATGATTTAGATGCAGATTTTTATGCATTTTCGGGTCATAAAATGTTTGCTCCAACAGGAATTGGAGTTTTATATGGCAAAAAAAGTCTTTTAAATGAGATGCTACCTTATCGCTTTGGCGGAGAAATGATTGCCAATGTAACTAGAAAAGGAGCAAGCTGGGCAGAAATACCACAAAAATTTGAAGCTGGAACACCAAATATTTCTGGAGCAATTGGGTTAGCAGCTGCAATTAATTATTTAAATTCATTAGATTTAAAGTTCATTCAAAAACATGAGACAGAGCTAACTACTTATGCTTTAGAAAAATTATCAAAAATTTCTGGCTTAACACTCTATGGTCCAAAGGAGAATCGTAATCGAACTGGCGTCTTGTCTTTTAATTTGAAGGACATTCATCCTCATGATTTGGCAACAGCTCTGGACTTAGATGGAATCGAAGTTAGGGCGGGGCATCATTGTGCCCAACCTTTAATGGAGAGTCTACAAACTGAATCAACTGTACGCGCTAGCTTGTCTATTTACAATAGCAAAGATGATATTAATAAATTAGTGAGCTCGCTTCAAGAAGTAAAGGAGTTTTTCAGTGAGTTTAGATAAGTTAAGAAGTTTATACAAGGCTGTAATTTTAGATCATGCACAAATGCCACGCAACTTTGGTAAATTGGCAGTTCTTACTAATGAGACTACAGTTTATAATCCTACTTGCGGCGATAGAATTCATTTAACGATTTTCGTTGAAAATGATCAAATCAAAGAGATTGCTTTTGATGGAGAAGGATGCACCATTAGTAAGGCTTCTGCTAGTATGATGACTCAATTAGTGAAGAGGAAAAATATTGAAGAAGCGCTTGAATTTTCAAAAATATTTTCTGATCTAGCAGCTGGAAAGCAGCACAAAGAGCAAGATTTGCAATCGTTAGGAGATGCTCAGGTATTAGTAAATATTATGGAATTTCCTGCAAGAATTAAGTGCGCTACCTTAGCTTGGTGGGGATTGGACCGAGCATTACTTGGTAAAGAAAAGGAAGAAGAAAATGACTAAAGCAGAGGATATAGTTAAAGACGAAGATTATCAGTTTGGCTTTCATGATGATGTAAAACCAAAATTTTCAACAGGCCGTGGACTAACTGAAGAAGTAGTTCGGCAAATTTCGGCTGAAAAACACGAGCCGAAATGGATGCTAGATTACCGGTTAAAAGCCTTTAATATTTACAAAAAAATGCCAATGCCAAGCTTTGGTCCTGATCTTTCAGGTCTTGATTTAGATGATATGCTTTATTATCAAAAAATGACTGATAAAAAATACCGTGACTGGAAAGACGTACCGCAAGATATTAAAGATACATTTGAAAGGCTGGGAGTTCCGCAAGCAGAACGTAAATATTTAGCTGGATCAGCTGCTCAATATGAGTCAGAAATGGTTTATCACAAAATGAAAGAGCAATTTGATAAATTAGGGATTATTTTCACTGATACTGACACTGCTTTGCAGAAATATCCTGACTTGTTTAAGAAATACTTTGGTAAATTAGTTCCAATTGATTCAAATAAATTCTCTGCTTTAAATTGTGCTGTATGGTCAGGCGGTACGTTTATTTACGTACCAAAGGGTGTTCAAGTTCCGACTCCAGTTCAAGCTTATTTTAGATTAAATGCAGAAAATTCAGGTCAATTTGAACGAACTTTGATCATCGTTGATGAAGGAGCACATCTTGACTACGTTGAAGGATGCACGGCTCCGCAATATTTATCGGATTCTCTTCATGCGGCCGTTGTTGAGGTAAATGTCCTCGATAATGCATATTGTCGCTACACTACGATTCAAAACTGGTCTGATAATGTTTATAGTCTAGAGACTAAGAGAGCTGTTGCTAAAAAACATGCAACGATGGAATGGGTCGACGGAAATTTAGGAGCTAAAGTCACCATGAAATATCCGAGTGTATACCTAAACGGCGAGGGAGCACGTGGAACTATGCTTTCAATTGCCGTTGCACATCATGGAATTCATCAGGACTCGGGAGCAGGGATGTTTCATAATGCACCGAATACTTCTAGTTCAATTGTTTCAAAGTCAATTGCTAAAGGCGGAGGCTCAACAGATTATCGCGGTAGTGTTAAGTTTTCGAAAAAGTCGGATGGATCAAAAGCTCATGTTGAATGTGACACAATTATCATGGACGATCAGTCATCTTCAGATACGATTCCAACTAACGCAATTGAAAATTCGAATGTAGCAATGGAACACGAAGCTACTGTTTCCAAAATTTCTGAGGATCAATTGTACTATCTTGAAAGTCGCGGTATCCCTGAAAGAAAAGCAACAGAGATGATTATTATGGGATTCGTTGAACCCTTCACTAAGCAATTACCGATGGAATATGCGGTTGAGCTTAATCGGCTAATTAGCTTTCAAATGGAAGGGTCAATTGGATAATGTTAGAAGTAGAAAATTTATCTGATCAAGAAAAAGCCGTCTATGATGCTTTAAAAGATGTGATTGATCCAGAATTGCAAGTTGATATTGTTGATTTGGGATTAATTTATGGAATTGAAGTAATTGATAAAACTTGTAAGATCACAATGACTCTTACTATTATGGGCTGTCCTCTAAGTGAGTGGCTTAATAATACAATTACTAAAGCAGCAAAAAGCGTAGCAAATATAAATGACTGTCAGATTAAAGTCGTCTGGTATCCGCAATGGAATCCAAGTATGATGTCACGAATTGCTCGGATGACACTTGGAATTCATGGATAGGAGTTACTGATGGAAAATCATAGTTTTATTTCATACGCAAATGGTAAATCGCTAGCTGAAATTAACAGTACAATTGCAGTCCCTAAGACTAAGAATTTTTTTAGAATGCTTTTCGCCTATACTGGTCCTGGTGCATTAGTTGCTGTTGGCTATATGGATCCAGGGAACTGGGCTGCTTCAATTAATGGTGGACAAAGCTTTAATTTTTTATTGATTTCCACTATTTTAATCTCTAGTTTAATGGCAATGCTTTTGCAATATATGTCAGCAAAATTGGGAATTGTTACGCAAATGGATTTAGCACAAGCGATTCGTGCTAGAACCAGTAAAAGATTAAGTTTTATTCTTTGGATTGTAATTGAATTGGCGATTATGGCGACAGACGTTGCAGAAGTTATTGGAGCCGCAATTGCTTTGAATCTTTTATTTAAAATTCCGCTAGTTGTGGCTACATTTATCACTATTTTAGACGTGTTTCTACTATTATTATTGTCAAAAGTTGGATTTAGAAAGATAGAGGCCTTAATTTCTTGTCTAATAATGGTGATCTTGCTTTTTTTTGCTTATCAAGTTATGTTAGCAGAGCCTAATTGGAATCAGATTTTTTTATCCATTTTTCCAAGTCCTAAACTAGTTGCGCAACATCCAGTAGTTAATGGACTTTCACCATTAACAGGTAGTTTAGGGATTATGGGGGCAACAGTTATGCCACACAATTTTTATCTGCATTCATCAATTTGTCAAACAAGAAAAATTAATCATGATGATATAAATGATGTTCAAAATGCAGTTTGTTTTACTACTTGGGATTCAAATATTCAACTCATTCTGGCATTCTTTGTTAACGTGCTTTTATTAATAATGGGAGCTGCTGTTTTTAAAAGCGGAGCAGTTAAAGATAGTTCATTTTTTGGCCTATACGATGCCTTGAGCAATACTGCAATGTTGAGTAATCCAATTCTAATCTCAGTTGCTAAAACTGGAATTTTATCTGTTTTATTTGCAATTGCTCTTCTTGCATCAGGACAGAATTCGACAATTACTGGAACATTGACTGGTCAAATTGTCATGGAGGGCTTTATTCATTTGAAGATGCCACTTTGGGCCAGACGATTGTTTACGCGGTTATTGTCTGTAATTCCAGTTATCATTTGCGTTGTTATGACAGCAAATGACACAATTTCTCAGCAACACTTTGCACTTAATATGCTGTTAGAAAATTCACAAGTATTCTTAGCTTTTGCTGTACCTTTTTCAATTGTTCCATTATTAATTATGACTGATGACAAAAGAATGATGGGGCAATTTAAAAATAGAAGAATATGGTCTATTTTAGGCTGGATTAGTTCAATTATTTTAATTTTCTTGAACTTGTACAATTTACCAGCAACGTTTGTTTCATTTGAGATGATGCCTAAGCAAGACGCGATTATCTTGGCATATATAGTGATTGCATTAATTATTTTATTAATGGCTTGGACTTGTTGGGATATGAAAAAAATTAGAAGTACTAATAAATAGTTTTAATATTTTGGGTAATTAGGTTAAGATTAAGAGAATAAAAATAATAATAGATCGGATTATGAAATATGATTTATCAAACCTTTGCCCAATTGTATGATCAATTATTTGACTCTGATATGTATAAAAGTTGGGAAAAATTTACCTTAGCTAATCTTGAAAAGCAAGATTGCAAATTACTCGACTTAGCAGGAGGGAGCGGAAGATTAGCTGTCCTTCTTGCAAAAGACGGAGTGAATGTTACGGTAGCCGACTTTTCAGATGAAATGCTTAGCTTGGCAGATCAACATCAAAATGAAAGTAATGTGGACTTGCAATTAGTTCAAGTCGATATGCGTGATTTAAGTGTTCTTGAAAAGTATGATGCAATTACATGCTATGCGGATTCTTTCTGCTATTTAGATGATGAACAGGATTTATTGCAAACATTTTCTGAAATAGTTAAACACTTAAAGGATGACGGTGTGTTTTTATTTGATGTGATTACACCACATCAAACGGATGATATTTACCCAGGATTTATGTATAACTATCAGGATGAAGATCATAGTCGGGCATTTATGTGGCAAAGCTATGCCGATGATGACGTTGAACATGGCGTAATTCATGATTTAACGTTTTTCAATCGTTTGCCAAATGGTGAGTATAATCGTTTGTCTGAAACACATTATGAACGTGCTTATGAATTGGATACTATTAAGCAATTATTGAAAGAAGCTGGCTTTAATTCGATTGAAGTTGGCTCTGACTTTAGTTTAGAAATGAAAGAAGAACAGCCTACCCGGTGGTTCTTTAAATGTAAAAAATAAAAAGTTCTGAGTTACTCACTTAAGAGTTTCTCAGAACTTTTTTACTATAGATGAAATGAATACTACTATAAAAAGATGATAATTTTAATTATCTTCAATCGCGGGTAATATTATTTTTGTAAATTGAATTGATATTATTTTAAAGATAAAACGAGGAACAAAAATAATGAGCAAAACATTAATTGCATATTACTCTCAAAGTGGCTCAACTAAGAATTTAGTACAAGAGCTAGCTGAGAAAACTAATAGTGATATTTTTGAAATTACAGTTCCAGCCGATACGTTTCCAAATGATATGTTTGAAACTGCAGATGTTGCTAAAAAGCAAAGAAAGGATAAGAACTTTCCAACTTTAACATCAAAAATTCCAAATTTAGATCAGTATGACACTCTTGTTGTTGCTGGTCCTAACTGGAGTGCAGCAGTGGCAACGCCGGTAATTAGTTTTTTACAAGAAGTTCAAGCCTTTAAAGGCAAGGTTATTTCACTGAATACTAGTGTTGGTCAAAATGATGATCAATATAACGAAGACTTTAGAGAACAAGCTAAAGGTTTAAATGTGGTAGCAACAATGAATAATAATCTTGATGAAGTAATCAACTATCTCAACTAATCTTGATGCTATGCACGAGCTGAATAGCGCTATACAAACTAATTATTTTTATTAAGAAAAATAAGATTATATAATTAAATCAAACATTGAAAAAGTAAGTAAAAAAGGAAGATGAATATGGTTTATTCAGAATTAAAAAATAAAGTAGCTGTTGTAACTGGCGGATCAAAGGGAATTGGTACTGCAATTTCTGAAAGATTCGGTCAAGAAGGTATGAAGGTAGTTATCAACTATCACTCAGATGAGAAAGGCGCTCAAGAAGCTGCTGATGCTGTTAAGAAGAACGGCGGGGATGCAGTCATTGTTCAAGCAGATATTGGCTCTGATAAAGGAGCACAAAAGTTAATTGATGCTGCTGTTGAGAACTTTGGTGACTTAGACGTTTGGGTTAACAATGCTGGTATGGAAAACCAAGTTGCTACTAAAGACATGTCACTTGAAGATTGGAATCGAGTTATTAATGTTAACTTGACTGGTGTTTTCTTAGGTACTAAGATGGCTCTTCGTTACTTCACTGATCACAATAAGAAGGGGAATATCATTAACATGTCCAGTGTTCATGAACAAATTCCATGGCCAACCTTTGCCCACTATGCAGCAAGTAAAGGTGGGGTAAAGCTATTCACTGAAACTGTAGCAATGGAATATGCAAAGCAAAATATTCGTGTAAATGCTATTGGGCCCGGGGCTATCAATACTCCAATTAACGCCAAGAAGTTTGCTGACCCAGAACAAAAGAAGATTACTACTTCAATGATTCCAATGGGTAGAATTGGTGATCCATCCGAAGTAGCAGCAGCTGCAGCATGGCTTGCATCAGATGAATCAAGTTATGTAACTGGTATTACGATGTTCGTTGATGGTGGTATGACACTTTACCCATCATTCCAAGGCGGACGCGGATAAAAATTAAAATCACTTACATTCTATTAAGTAGGAACTAAAAGATAAATTAACATCCTTTAGTTTCTATTTTTTTACTACATTCTTTTTAAGAAAGAACTATTATGGATAAAAAAGAAGAAAAGATTTTTACAAAAGATACAATTCTAGTAATGATTGTTACCTTTTTATTTCAATTTAGTGTAATGTCACTTAATCCCTTAATTAATGGATATGCTCAAAATTTAGGTGCAAGTAGTGCCTTTGCCGGCGTAATAGTTAGTGTAATGAGTATTACCTCAATGTTTCTTCGACCAATCGCAGGAAATCTATCCGATTAATTTTCGAAATTTTCGTTAACTCTTATTGGTGGAATTCTGAGCTTGGTAGGTATTCTAGGTTATATTTTTACACCGAGTGCAGGCTTATTATTAATTTTTAGATTGATTAACGGAATTGGAATGGTGTTATGTACCGTATGCTTAGCAACATGGCTTTCTTTTTTAGTACCGCGGGATCATGTTGGTCAAGCGATGGGATATTATGGTTTACTTAATGCTACTTCAATGGCATTAGCACCTTTTGTTTCAATTAACATTTATCAAGTTATTGGTTATCGATTGACAATCGGCTTATCAGCACTTGCTAATTTAATGATGATTATTCTGATTCAATTTATTGGTAATCACGTTCGTCCTAAAAATAGTGAAATAAAAGATAGACCAGGTTTTAAAATAATTCAAAAGGATGTTCTTCCGGTTGCTGTTATTATTTCCTTACTTTCAATTCCATATTTCGCAACTCAAGCAGATATAGTTAGCTATGCTAGTGAACGTCATCTGAATATTTCCGTTGGTTCATTCTTCTTAATTTATGCGATTGTTCTATTTATTGTTCGAATTGCTTTGAAAAATCTTTTTGATACGGTTCCATATGGTAAATGGTTTTGGGTATGTAGTTTAGCAACAGTAATATATTTAATCTTTTTAACAATCATGGATAATAATTGGTTAATGGGATTAGCTGCAGCGGGACTGGCAATTGGATATGGCATTATGTTTTCTGTTTCTCAATCGACAGCCTTATTATTGGCACCAATGAGTCAGCAGGGACTAGCTAGTTCAACATTTTATTTAGGATTGGATATTGGTATGGCAGTTGGACCAATCTTAGGCGGCTTAATTGCTAATTACCTATCCTTGAAATTGTATTACCCAATAATGTTAGTAATTATTCCAATTATTGTGGTTCTATATTTGAAAAATAAAACTAAGTTGAATAATGCTATCAATCAACATTAGATTTGTGATTAAGAATCACTATTCAAAAAGTGTATAGAACTATAAAATTATAGTAATTTTTTTCTATAGTAAAACTTAATAAAATATATTTGAAAATTAAATCATAAATCAAGTAAGAAAAATAAGGAGATCTTTTTTATGGAAACTTTTAAATTAAATAATGATGTTGAAATTCCAAAGATGGGTATTGGTACATTTCAAATGGAACCCGATGCTGCTGAAAAAGCAGTAGTTGAAGCCTTGAAAGATGGATATCATTTGATTGATACTGCTAACGGTTATATGAATGAAAGAGCAGTTGGACGCGGTATTAAAGAAAGTGGCATTAAGCGTGAAGATATTTTCATAAGTTCAAAATTATGGCCAACTGTGTATGAAGATGAAAAGGCAATTGATGATACTTTAAACCGTTTAGGTATCGATTACATTGACTTACTTTTCCTTCACCAACCAGCAGGTAACTGGGAAGCAGGTTATAAGCAAATTGAAAAAGCCTATAAAGAAGGAAAAGTTAAGGCTATCGGTATTTCTAACTTCCATGATGAAAAGTTACGTAAATTATTTGAGATAGCTGAAATTAAGCCACAAGTAATGCAAGTTGAAGCACATCCATACTTTCTAGAAACTGAATTAAAAGAATTCTTGAAACCATACGGTACTAGAATTATGGCATGGTATCCATTAGGCCACGGGGATGCAAGTTTAATTAATGAGCCTGTATTTACTGAACTAGCTAAGAAGTATAACAAGTCTAATGTTCAAATTATCTTGCGTTGGCATATTCAAGAAGGCAATATTGTAATTCCAGGTTCAACTAATCCTGCACATATCAAGTCAAATGCTGATATTTTTGATTTTAGCTTGAGCGATGAAGATATGGCAGAAATTGCTAAGATTAACAAGAATAAGAGATATTATATTCCTTCAGATAGCTTGGAAGAAAGCTACGCTAATATGAAGATGGATTTCAATTCTCAAAAATAATTTTATATTTTGAAACTGAGTTTGAGACTCAGTTTTTTTTATACTTGCTATAAAGAAAAAATTTAGTAAGTTTATTTGTTACTAGTAGAGGTTATTTTCAGACCAATTTTGTAAAAAAGTCTTTATTTTGAAAGATGGTAATTAATATGAGAAAAAAACTATTTATTGCAGCTAGTAGTTTAATAGCAATTTTAACTATAGTAACAGCATTTCCTTTGAGCCGGGTAAAAAAGAGTTTTTTAAATACTAATGCTGTAGCTGCCACTAAAACAGCTCAGCGTTTTACAGAATCTGGTCGAACAGTGTATGTATATGCTCAGAAAAAGAATTTGCATTCAAAAAGAAAAATACCTTTAGTTTTATACTTAAATTCTACTGGCGGTGATCCTAGAAAAGAGCCTATTTCAACAGGATGGGCTAAGCTAGCTAAAGAGAAGAATTTTATCGTTGTAAGTCCTGACTATGATAATGCTGCTACTTACAGTGAAGTGCCATTTTTTATGAAAATAGTTAAAGCAGCTAAAAAACGTTATAACATTGATAATCGTCGTGTTTATGTTTTAGGATTTTCAAATGGTGGAGCATCAGCTGTAGCATTGACGAGTACACACCCTAAAACTTTTGCAGGAATTGCAGCATATGGTTGGATGGTAGATCTTGAAAAAAATAAAGGCTACCAAATGCCATTTCAAGTAGTTGCTGGTTCGCGTGAGGCAACAGAATATGATTCAAATAATAATCCAATGGTTCGCATTGATGAACGACGTGCAATTAGAGAATTACTGATTATGAATAAAATGATTTCTCCTTCTACTAAAGCAAACTATGCCAAAGTACCGTATTGGGGTTATCAACCCGACCAAAACTTTTCTAGAAAAGTTGATAGTAGGCGGTGGACAATAAATAATTATAAGAAAGATGGCTATCGTTATCCGTTTGTACAATTTATCTTGATTGATGGTGCTGAACATGTTCCTCATAGATCTGAAGCTAGTTATTCATGGAATTTCTTGAGACACTTTTATAGAAATTCACAAGGAATGATTATCGAAAAGTAAATAAAAACTATGCTGAAATTGCATAGTGGTATAAAAATTAGGTAATTTTCTCTATCAAATAAACTTCTTATACTAATCTTGTAATCAAGTTTTAGAAAGAGTGTTTGATATGTCAGAAGATAAGAAAAGATTTGTTGGTCAAGTTGCAATTGTTACTGGTGGTGGATCAGGATTAGGACGGGCAATTACTGAAAGATTCGCTGACGAAGGTGCTAAAGTTGTAATTACTGGACGCAATGAAGAAACTTTAAAAGAAACTGCCAAGGCTAATAAAAATATTTCTTACGTAGTTGGTGATTTAACTAAAGATGAAGACGTAACTAAATTAGTTGATTATGTCAAAGAAAATTACGGAAAGCTTAACATTTTAGTTAACAATGCTGGTTGGTGTCCTGTTCAGCCAATTCAAAAAGCTACGATGACTGATTATGATCGGGCATTTAATTTGGATGTACGTTCGGTTGTTAACTTGACTATTCAGGCTTTACCAATGCTAATTAAATCTCATGGAAATATTATTAATATGTCGAGTGTAGGTGCAACTCATGTTGGTCCTAATCTTTCATTATATGTTGGTGCCAAAGCTGCAATTGAAAACTTTACGCGTGGTTGGGCTATAGATTTAGCAAAAGATCATGTTCGAGTTAATGCAATTGCTCCGGGTGCTTTTAAGACTAATATTTGGAACGTTACTGATTTGCCAAAGGATCAGGCAGATGCACACTTAGCTAGAATTGAAGAAGGAATCCCTGAAAAAAGAATGGGAGATCCAAGAGAAGTCGCAAATGTTGCTGCTTTTCTTGCATCTGATGAAGCTGATTATGTAGATGGATCAATTTATGCAATTGATGGTGGAATGGGAGCTTAATAATTAATAAAAATTACGTAAATTTAGAGTATAATAATTTACGTAATTTTTTGTTTAGAGGGGATAAAATGAATAAGGAAAGATTAGCCGCTTTTACTGATGCAGTTTTAGCAATTATTATGACCGTTTTGGTTTTGGAACTTGAAAAGCCAAAAGTAGTTAGTTGGGCAGGTTTATGGGATATTAGAACTAGCTTTTTTGCCTATGCTGTTTCGTTCTTTTGGTTAGGATTTATGTGGGCTGATAACCATCGTGCGTTTCACAAGATAAAGAAAGTATCTAATGCTACTGTTACTTGGACTTTAATTATGCTATTTTTTGCATCATTCTTCCCATATTCAACTAATCTAGTGGCTGCAAACTTTGATAACTCTACAGCACAAGTATTTTACGGTATTGATATTATCTTAGTATCTTTAAGTAACATTGGAATATCTTATTCTTTAGATAAGGTAAATAAATACAAATTTAAGATGTTGTTTGATATGTCAGCTGAACTTGTAATCGCCGATCTAGCGATTAAGGCAATTGGATTAATACTTGCATTAGTTGTTTTTCCACCAGCAGTGATGTATTCAATTTTTGTTGCTTCCGCAATGTTAGTTATTGTAGATTTGATAGAGTCAAAAAAGAAAAGACAAGAAGCTTAGGTTAAAAAATAAAAGAGTTAAGACTTTACTAATTGCAGTCTTAACTCTTTTATTTTGGCCAATTTTTACTAATTTCTTTAAGTAGAGGTTGAATTAGTTTTCTGTTTGATTTTAGATAAGTTCCATAAATTTCTAATTCATTATTTGGATCATCTATTGTTAAGTGTACGCGATTTCCATTATCAAAGCGATCTGTATTTACAGAAGAAGCTTGTGTTAAATTAGTGTAGAAAAAAGGAAAATTAGAGTATTTACTTAATTCACTCAGTGCATCTAAATCATCTTGATATAAGAATTTAGCTTCAGGAATATTAGCTTCAACAATTTTGCGCCAAGGTCCAATATCTGCCACCACAATAAAGCTTAATCCAGCCAAGTCTTTAAAAGATACTTTCTTTTTAGCGGCAAGAGGGTTGAATTGATCAATTTCAACTGCTAAATATTCTTTTCCTAAATACATAGATTCAACTTCATCAGTTTCAAGCTCTTGATCAGTAAAGATTATCTTTTCTTTAAAGGTAGTCAAATCTGCGACTATCTTAGCAGATTTAAGTAAAGAATGATTAATACTCAATTTGGAGTTCAATTTATCTTTGATAGCTTCAAGAAGCATTAATGGACCTGGAGCAACTGAAGCAACTGTAATTTCGTGCTTTAGTCGATCATAATTTAATATTTTTTCCGTAAAATCATTTTCTGCTTGTAATAGTTTCTTAGCTTCATTAGCTGCTAAAATACCTGTATCATTTAAGACAATTCTATTGCTTTTAGAACGGTCAAATAAGGTAACCCCTAATTCTTGTTCTAATTTTTTCATACCACGTGTTACAGTTGGCTGCGTTAACATCAAATGTTCAGCTGTTGCACTTAAAGTTCCAAATTCTTGAAATGCAACTAACTCTTCAAGTAATTCAAGATTAAGCATAGGATAACAACCTTTCATCATTCATATAATGTATAGTAACATACTAATCCGGTAATTTTCTTATTTTAAGTCAGCTCCTATACTAATAATTGTTAAGAATAAAAGATAGATAAAAGGAGATTATAATTATGCAATATGTAAATTTAAACGATGGAAATAAAATGCCACAATTGGGTTTTGGTGTATTTCAGGTTTCAGATCTTAGCCAAGCTGAGCAGGCTGTAAGTGATGCATTAGATGTTGGATATCGTTTAATTGATACTGCAGCTGCCTATGGAAATGAAGAGGCTGTTGGCAATGCTATTAAAAACAGTGGTATTAATCGAGATGAAATTTTTGTTACTTCTAAACTTTGGGTAGATCATTTTACATATGAAAAAGCAAAGCAAGGAATTGATGATTCGTTAAAAAAGTTAGGCTTGGACTATATGGATTTATATTTATTGCATCAACCATATGGGGATGTAGCAGGTGCTTGGAGAGCATTAGAAGAAGCCCAAAAAGAAGGAAAGATTAAGTCAATTGGTGTTTCTAACTTTGCTCCAGATCAATTAATGAACTTAGAATTAATGAGCAATGTAAAACCAGCTGTTAACCAAATCGAAGTTTCACCATGGTATCAAGAACATAATGAGGTTGCTTTTAATGAACAACAAGACGTTCAGACTGAAGCATGGGCACCATTTGCAGAAGGTAAGCATAATATTTTTACAAATGAGACTATTGCTAATATCGGTAAAAAATATGGTAAGTCAAATGGCCAAGTAATTTTACGCTGGTTAATTCAAAGAGGAATTGTAGTTATTCCTAAGTCTGTACACAAGAGTAGAATAGAAGAAAACTTTGACGTTTTTGATTTCGAGCTAAGTAGCGATGATATGAAGACGATGAATAGCTTAGATAAACATGAAAGCCAATTTTTCGACCATCGAGATCCAGCAGCAATCGAAAGCATCTTTGGAGCTAGTTTAAAAGCTTTACGTAATTAGAAATTAAAAGTATTGACTCTCAAATTATTTAGGGTCGGTACTTTTTTACTATACAGATTTTGAATACTCATATATTTAATTAGTAATTTTTTAGTTGAAAACAAGTAGGTATACTACTGAATAAGAAAATAAAAGAGCAGGTGAATACAAATGAAAAAGAAAAAAATGTTAACTATTTTAGGACTTACTGGTGTTGGGGTTGCGCTAGGTGGATATTCAAACAATATTCAATTTAATAATGAGACTAATATAGTTCAAGCTAGTATAGTTAAAAAAACTAAGAACAAGGTAGGACCTGTTGTTGGCAAGATTGATGGTAAACCAATTCGAGCTAACCAATTATTGCGTGATTCAAATTGGAATGGTGGGTATGGTACTCCATCTGATGGAAAAGACACTAATAAAGATAATGGACCAGTTAGAAGAATAACTAAGGATTCTAAAAGTATAATTATTTATTGGTCTCGTTCAGGGTCAACTGAATTATTAGCAAGTAAAATTGCCCAAAGAACTGATGCTGATATTTTTGAGATTCAATTACAAAATCCTTATCCAGCTAACTATAAGAAAACTCTTGCTCGCGCTAATAGAGAAAGAGAAAATAATCAACCACCAAAGGTAGTTCAAGATCTGCCTGATTTAAGTCAATATGATCACATCTATCTTGGTTATCAAACATGGGCAATGACTTTAAGCCAACCAATGCAAGGATTTTTACGTCAGTATGGTAATCAATTTAATAATAAAACAATTTCTCCCTTTGAAACAGAAGGTGGCTACGGCAAAGGGGATTCAGTTGCCGTAATGAAACGACTAATTAGAGATGAAGGTGGAAAGAATAATCGGTTCACCAAAACTGTAGTTGTTGATGGTAATAAAGTTGACAAAGCAAACAAGCAAGTAACAAAGTGGGTAAAACAAGTCGACAGATAAATGATTTATTAATGCAATACTTCTTTTGCAATAGAGAGAAAGGTATTTAACTTATAACTATCTTCTACACGAAAAACTGCATATATAGTTTGTTTAGCTTCAGGATCATTAATAGGAATTAATTTTCTTTTATGATCTTGAAGCTTTTTTGTCTGCTCAAGTTTAAGCGATAAATTCGTCCTAAAAATTGGAAAATTAGATTTTTTAACAAGTTCATTAAATGTTTCAGGATCATTTTGATATAAGAAAGTAGCATGAGGAATCTTATCATTAATAATTTCTTTCCAAATTCCGATGTCATTAAAGACGATAAATTCATGTGTATTTAAGTCAGAAAAATTGACTGTTTTCTGATTATAGAGAGGATTATATTTGGTTATTTTAATGAAAAGTTTTTCTTGAGCTATTGGAAGAGACTTTACTTGCTCATTATTTACCTTGGTTGTTGTGAAAATGACATCTGCTTGGTGACTTAATAAGCTAGATAATGCTTTACCTTTTTTTAGTGGAGTAGAAGTAAAAATATATTCAGAATTATTTCTAAATTTATTTTTGAGTAAAAGTAAAGGCGAAGGGATTGTTGAAGCGACAATTATTTCTTTTTGAGCAAAATTTTGAATAGCTGGAATAAAGTCATTCTGGTCCTTCAAGATCTTTTTTGCTAACTTAACAGCATTTTCACCCGCAGGCGTGAAAAGTATGCGTTGTGGTTTGCGAATAAAAAGCTTAACACCTACTTGCTTTTCTAATTTTTGAAGTCCGCGACTAATTGTTGCAGTGGATACATTAAGTTTGCTAGCAGTTTTTGACAGGGTTTTATTTTCTTCAAAAGAAACTAAATATTCCAATAAATAATTTTCAATCATTTTTATCTCCTAGTTTGCGCTATACGTAAACTAACATACAAGAG
This sequence comes from Lactobacillus isalae, assembly GCF_947539375.1. Classification (NCBI taxonomy): domain Bacteria; kingdom Bacillati; phylum Bacillota; class Bacilli; order Lactobacillales; family Lactobacillaceae; genus Lactobacillus; species Lactobacillus isalae. The sequence goes on along the minus strand of NZ_OX443569.1, from coordinate 767,638 downwards.
AAGTAATTTTCAAGGCTTCATTTTGTCGTTAGAATTGTTCTATCAATTCTTGAAGGGAGAATCATGATGAAAAGTAAAGAAAGATTTGGAATTGTTTTACCAATTGTTTTAATTTCATATTTTTTAATATTGCTGAATAATTCATTAATTTTTACTAGTACTGTTCAAATTAGTCGTGATATGCACATGAACAGTATTATGATTGCCTGGGTTAGCAACGCTTATGCACTAACATTTGGAGGGTTCTTAGCACTGGGTGCAAGACTAGGAGATATAATGGGCAGAAGAAAAGTCCTTTTAATTGGACTGATTATTTTTAGTGTTGCTTCATTATTTGTTGGAATTGCAAATTCTCAAGCAATGCTTATTGGGATGAGAGCAATTCAAGGATTAGGTGGAGCATTCTTAGCTCCAGCAACTTTGGCCCTTTTGATGGATTATTATCAAGGAAAAATGCTTACTAGATCAATTGCTTATTACGGCGCAACTGCTGGTATTGGAACAAGTTTGGGTTTAATTATTGGTGGAGTTATTGCTAGTTATTCTAGCTGGAGAGTTGGTTTTTTCATTGATATGATTGTTGGACTAGTACTTTTAGCTATGTCTGTTAAATATATTCATCCACATAATACCTTAGATCAAAATCGAAACATCGATTACTGGGGTACTTTAACATCAATTATCGGTTTTAGTGGTCTTATTTATAGTATCAATGGTACTGCTTTTAAAAATGTAGCAATTATTATCACAGTGATTGCTTTAATTATGTTTATTTTAATTGAAAGAAAAGCAAAAAATCCTTTAATGCCACTAACAATCTTTAAAGATAATGAGCGATCAAGTGCACTTGTTTCAAGATTCTTTATGCTTGGAGCAAGTATGTCATACTTCTTTTTGATGCCACAAGCCTTACAAAAAGTATTTGGGCTAACCCCTTTAATGGCAGCAATTGCTTTTTTGCCTTTAACACTTTTACAATTCTTTGTTTCTCTTGGTGTCGCAAAATTAACATTTAAGTTTTCTAATACCAAGGTTCTAATTGCTGGAGCGGTCGTAGATACTTTTGGATTAGTACTAGGTGCTAGTCTTGGGATTGAAAAGGGATATCTTATTGGAGTAGCTTTACCGATGATTTTTATCGGAATTGGTCAGGGGCTTATTATGAGTCCTTTAACCGTAGCTGGAGTAGCTCGAATTCCTGATGATATTGCCGGAGCTGCTTCTGGTGTTGTGAATACTGTTCACCAAATTGGAGGGGCCGTTGGTTTGGCAATTGTGTCTGAATCTGTTGCAACCATTTCTTCTCCTAGTATCTCTATTGATCGCGCTCAATGGGTAATGGTTATTCTAGCTGTGATTATGCTTGTTGCAGGTTTAAATATTTTAAGAGGAAAGCACGAATAAAAATACTATTTATTATCTATATACAGCTATAAGAATTAAACAATTTTATGTTGAACTTTTCGGACATATACTTTTTTTGAAAGTATTAATGAAAAGGAGTTTTAAAATTGACGCAAATTGTTTTTCAAAATAAGTTAGTACAGATTCCACAAGAGTATTTTAAGCCGTCAAATCAAGCCGGTACTTTAGTTAACTTAGATTATTCAACTTATGAATCTTTTACATATCAGGATAAAGAAGAAATTTTACATAAGCGAGCCGTTGTTTATCTTCCATATAATTATGATAAAAATACACCTTACAATGTTGTCTACTTAATGCATGGGGGATGGAGCAATGAAACAACTTATTTAGGGACACCGGTAAATCTACATCCCTTTAAATATGTTTTAGATCATGCGATTGCTGACAAGAAAATGACGCCGATGATTGTGGTTTGTCCGACTTATAACAATTTAAGTCAGGATGATAGTAGCGATTATGAATTAGCAATCCGATTAACAAATAATTATCATCACGAATTAGTTAATGATTTGATGCCAGCGGTGGCTAGAGCATTTCATACATATAGTGAAAATGGAAGCAAGGAGAGTCTAAAAGCTAGTAGAGATCACCGAGCTTTTGTCGGTCTATCGATGGGTTCAGTTACAACATGGAGAACTTTCCAATATTGTTTAGACTACTTTAGATATTTCATGCCTTCTAGTGGTTCTATCTCAAATAATGGTCACGTTTTAGCCGAAATGGTTAGAAAACAAAATCATAACTGGCAAGATTTTTTTATTTTTTCAGCATCGGGGACAAGAGATTTCGCTTATCCAAGTTTTACTAATCAAATCGAAGCAATGAAAAATGACATAAGCGGTATTTTTAAATATGCTAACAACAGTAAAGACGGAAACTTGTATTATTTAGTACAAGAGGGAAATGAACACGACTTGTCTGCTGCAATGCAATATTTCTATAACGGTTTGATTTGCTTATGGAAAAATTAAATTAAAAATCATTAAGTGTAGCAATCATTGCTACACTTTTTTAATATACGAAAAGTGAATAGCCCTATACTTAACAAGTAATTTTTTTATATAGTAACAGCTCGTATACTATTTCTTTGTGATCGAAAACTTTAAAAGAGAGATGATTTTATGGAAACTAGAATTTTAGGAAAAGATCTAAAAGTTTCAGCTATTGGATTGGGATGCATGGGCTTTTCACATGCTTATGGCTCACCAATGCCAGAACAAGAAGCTATTAAAACAATTAGAGCAGCCTATGATGCTGGTGAAAGATTTTTTGATACTGCAGAAATTTATCGTGGTGTTAACGAAGATGGATCTATTAACTACAATGAAGAATTAGTTGGTAAAGCATTGCATGATGTTCGCGATGAAGTAGTTATTGCAACCAAATTTGGAATTAGTAATGTTGAAGGAAAAAGTAGTACCCAAGAATTAGCAGTCGATTCTAGTCCTGCGGCAATTAGGGCAGCAATTGAAGGTTCTTTAAAGCGACTTAATACTGATCATATTGATTTGTACTATCAACATCGTATTGACCCTAAGGTAGAACCAGAAGAAGTGGCTACTGTAATGGCTGACCTAATTAAGGAAGGTAAAATTACACATTGGGGAATTTCTGAAGCAAATGCGGATTATTTACGTCGTGCAGATAAGGTATGCAAGGTAACGGCAATTCAGAATCGCTATTCAATGATGTATCGTGAATATGAAAAACTATTTCCACTTTTGGAAGAATTAAATGTTGGTTTGGTTGCTTTTTCACCGTTAGCTAATGGCTTACTTACTGGACAATTTACACAAAGCAAGTTTCCAGAAGGTGATTTACGTAATGGAATGCCTCAATTTACTGATGAAGCAATTAAGCAAAATGAGAAGTTAATTGCTCTAGTTGATCGAATTGCTAAAAATCATAATGCAACACCTGCTCAAATTTCCTTGGCTTGGATGATTAATAAAAAGCCATATATTGTTCCAATCCCAGGAAGTCGACATTTAAATCGAATTGAAGATAATTTGGCTGCTGGTGAAATTAAAATGACGCCAGAAGAAGTCTCTGAAATCGATAAAACTTTAGATAAAATTCCAATGTCAGAAGTTTTTGGTGGCTCAAAAGTTAAATAGTATATAAAGATCGTTTTGAATCATATTTAGTTGGTTCTTAACGATCTTTTTGTTGTATATTTTTTTATTTTTACTATAAATAAGTCGAATACTAGCATAAAAAAATAGCAATTTTTTTCAATCGTTTTTCCTTCTATACTAATAAACATCAAGTTAAGACAAATAAAAATAGTAAGGAGATAAAAACTATGTCACAAATGATCGGAATTGGAATTTTATTAGGTTTATTATTTTTATCAGTTAGACCGAGTCGAAGAGTTCAACCTCAGAAAATTGATCGTCGTGGAAGATAGGATGATTTAAATGAAAAAATTCAATTTAAATTCAACAGTTGGTGAGGTAAAGAAGTATTTCGGAAAAGATGGAGAACTATTATTTCCTGTAGATCGCTTTTTTGAAAATGAAGAAACTTTAAACGAAATTAGTAATAGTAGTCACTATATTTGGTACAGCCACATTAATCCTAATACTACTGTTGATATTATTAACTATTTGGCTGAAGAACAAGCAAAAAGAAAAATCTTTTATTCGATTTATTCAGATGATGAGATTAGACAAGATCCAAGTAAAGCCGGCACTGGTCTTTACTTCTTCAAGGGAAAGAAAGATGCGCCATTTGCAATTAATAATGCAGGTGGTGGCTTTGCTTATGTGGCAGGGATGCAAGATAGTTTCCCTCATGCTTTATATTTAAGCAGAAGGGGATACAATGCTTTTGCTTTAATTTATCGTCCATCTCATCCCTACGAAGATTTAGCACGAGCAATAACTTATATTTACGATCATGCAGAGCAACTAGAAATTGACAAAAATCATTACTCGCTCTGGGGTGGATCAGCCGGTGCAAGAATGGCAGCTGAACTTGGTAATTTAGAAGTTTTACATCAATTAACGCAGAGAACTGATCTACCACAAGCTGATAGCGTCATTATGCAATATACCGGTTTTAGTAGAGTTTCTAGATTTGATGCACCCACTTATGTTTGCGTTGGGGATAATGATTGGATTGCAAATTGGGAAACAATGAAAATGCGTCTATTTTACTTAAAGAAAATGGGAATTCCCACAGAGTTTCATGTATATCATGGCTTAGGACACGGTTTTGGACTTGGCGAAGGAACTGTGGCCGAGGGGTGGATTAATGATGCAATTAAATTTTGGCAGTTAAATATGAATAAAAGATAAAAAAGCTATTCGTTTTACGTATAGCCCTATAATTAAATAACAATTTTAAATATAACTTTGTGATTTTATACTAATTTATGTAATCGATGAAACACAGAAGAGAGGATTAAAAATGACAGAAGAATACTTTGAATTAAATAATGGTGTAAAAATTCCTAAGCTTGGTATTGGTACATTTAGAATGCAACCAGCAACTGCGCAAAGAGCAGTTGAAGCTGCTTTAAAAGATGGTTATCACTTAATTGATACTGCTGAGGCTTACTATAATGAAGATGGCGTGGGCCGTGCAATTAAGAATTCAGGCATGGACCGTGAAGATTTATTTATTAGTACAAAACTTTGGACTTCTTCATATAATGATCCTAATGCAGTAGATAAAGCTTTAGACCGCTTAGGTCTTGACTATATTGACTTATTGTTCTTGCACCAACCATCAGGTGATTGGAAAACTGCATACAGAACTTTAGAAAAGGCATATCAAGAGGGTAAAATCAGAGCAATTGGTATTTCAAACTTTGAACGTTCTAGTGCAACTTTAAAGAACGTATTAGATTTTGCTGAAGTTAAGCCACAAGTATTACAAGCTGAAGCACATCCATATTTCCCACAAACTGAAGCAAGAGAAATTTTAAAGCCATATGGTACTCGGTTAATGGCTTGGTATCCACTTGGCTCGGGCGATAGTTCTTTGATTAATGAACCAATTTTTACTAAGCTTGCTAAGAAGTATAACAAGAGCAATGTTCAAATTATCTTGCGTTGGCACACCCAAATGGGCTTTATTGTAATTCCAGGTTCAACTAATCCAGAACATATTCACGATAACCATGATATCTTTGACTTCAAATTGACTGATGAAGAAATGACTGAGATTGCAAAAGTTAATAAGAATCGTCGTTACTACTGAAATTTAGCTACGTTACCAAAGTATCTAAAATATAAGCTAGCGAATATATTTAGTTCACGATAAAAAATACGTCTCTTTTAGGAGGCGTATTTTTTAATAGAATAGTTTAAAAAGGACATTTATTTATGATACGCATAGTGCATAGTAGCATGAGAAATAGGCATTTTTTTCTTTATTGATATCCTAGTAAACTAAAATCAATTAAAAGATTACAAGTATTAAGTATGAGGAGATAAAAGAAAATGAATATTTTAATTGCATTATTACCAGCTATTGGTTGGGGATTAATTCCTTTAATTGTAAATAAGGTTCCTAAAAGCAAACCTGTCAATCAAATTTTAGGAGTTGGAATTGGTGCAGTTCTTGTTGGATTAATTGTTACTTTGATTCAAAGACCTTCCATGAACCTTCAGATCTCATTATTAGCTATTGTTTCTGGAGCTTTTTGGACAATGGGACAGGTTGGTCAGTTCTTATCTTTTACTAGAATTGGCGTAAGTAAAACAATGCCAATTTCAACTGGCTTTCAATTAATTGGTAATACAATTATTGGAGTCCTAATTTTTGGTGATTGGAAGACAGTAAACCAATATGTTTTAGGTATCTTAGCTTTAATTCTAATTGTTATTGGAGTTTCACTTACTACTGTAACTAAGAATGGCGATTCTAAGAAAATTTCTTCAAAAGATATTATGTTGCTAATATTTACTAGTATTGGTTATTGGGTATATTCAGCCTTTCCTAACGCAGTAAAAGCTGATGCACAGGCCTTATTCTTACCACAAACTATTGGGATCCTATTAGGAGCTGTAATCTATATTGCATTTACTAAGCGTTTGGTCACTACGATTAAGCAACGTGCAACCTGGTTAGATGTCTTAGCTGGTTTAGCGTTTGGAATTGGTGCTTATTCTTACATCATTTCAGCTCAAATGAATGGTATTACTAGTGCATTTATTTACAGTCAATTAAGTGTAATCATTTCAACTGTTGGGGGAATGACAATCTTAGGTGAGCACAAGTATGGTAAGGAATTAGTTTCAACATTAGTCGGTTTAGCACTGATTGTGGTTGGCGCAATCCTATAAATATAGTTAAATCAAAAAGAGTAGGTCAAACGACCTGCTCTTTTTTTATGCATATTCAGATTTATATAAAGCTCTTACTGCATTAATGTCTTGTTGCTGAATTGAATAATACGATCCTGCTGGATACATGACTGATTGATTATTTACATGCTGTAATCCAATTGCGTGGCCTAACTCATGTTCAGCAGTATTTACAACTCGTTGATAGCTATAGTTATAATCACTATTTTGTAAATAGTATGTATTCAATTTCACTTGAGCATTCAAAAGATGATTGTTTAGTGGATTATAACTAGTGTTTGTCACACCAGCTGCACTTGTTGTATCGTCTTGAATTGCTTCAACAGTAATATTTGCTTGTTTACGATCATTTGTTTCATTAAAAGTAAAAGCACCAGTCTTATTCCAATTATCCATTGCATCTCTTGTGGCATTTTTTAATTCATCATTGTTTGAAATGTTAATAAAAACATTTGCACTGGCCTTTGACCATGTTTGATTACCAGATGATTCCTGACTTTCTTCTGTTGAATCAGTTATTTGTTGATTGGGTTGTTGATTAGAGTTCTTCGAGGAAGGAATTCTATTAGAAGTGTCAGGAGCTGGAATAATCAATTTCAGCGGATTTATATCATCAGCTGTGAGAGTTGATACTTTTCTTTTTAATGTACTAATTGAATCGTTAGTTGCCATTCTGACTGTAGGGACAGTGGAATAGGCATGAAAACCAAGATAAATAAGACTTAATGGAAGAGCTAATTTAAATAATTTTCGAAATATTTTCATTTATATTAGTTATCATCTCCATTGAGAACAAGTTTATTTTTAAGATGTGAATAATTGATGACGAAAATTTTAGATATTGTTAGCGAAGTTTAATCTTTTATTAGCAAGTGGTAAAGAAAGTACTATACACTTTACGTATAGAGATATAGAACAGAAGTAATTTTTTTATTTTTATCATGAATCTATACTTAAGTTAAAGTTAAATAAGAAAGAAGGATAATCATGAAAAGGTTAAAGAAAATAATTTTATTGCTAGGATTAGGACTATTTACAGTAGTGCTATTTACGGCTTGTGCAAGAGGTAATAATTCCTCACAATCCTCTAGTTCAAAAAGTTCAGTCACCAAAACAAGTAAAAATACAACTAAAAAAAATAATAAAACATTAATAGTATATTTTTCACTGACTGGAACAACTAAGGATGCGGCTCAATATATAAAAAAAGAAACTGGAGCAGATATCATTAGATTACGTCCAGTAAAGGCTTATGGAGATTACGATAGTGCAGCTCGAAGAGGAGACCGTGAACGTCGGAACAACATTCATCCCGCACTAGCAACCAATATTCCTAACTTTTCTAAGTATCAAACTGTTCTCATTGGTTATCCAACTTGGTGGAGCAGACCACCGATGATCATTCATACATTATTTGATAAGTATGATTTTAGTGGGAAAACAGTTGTACCATTTACTACTAGCATGAGTACACCAATCGGTCCATCTGAAAAAGTTATTCGTCAATTAGCTGAAAAAGATGGCGCTACTTTTAAAGATGGAATTCGCTATGATAATAACAAATCTCAAGTTAGAACTTGGTTAAGAAAATTAAATTTACTTGCTAAATAAAGAAAGAGGCTAATAATGAATGGTTTGCTATTTAGATCAAAACCTCTATTTTTACTGCTATTATCGTTTGTGATGTTTTTTATTAAAACTAATCAGGTGCAGGCTTCTAGTCAAAGTCAAACAGAAACCATTTCTTATAAGACTAGTTATCATAATCGAACTTATGAGAAAGAAGCAATTGTTTACTTACCGCCGAACTATAATAAAAATCAAAAACATAATGTTTTATATTTATTGCATGGTTCAACAGAAGTAAAAAAAGGCAGATCTACTTTATATCAGGATGGAAACTTTAAAAGAACACTTGATAGCTTAAACCGGGCTGGAAAAATGGAGAACACGATTGTAGTATTTCCTACTTATTATCCAAGCTCTAAGCAAGTATCAAGTAATTATTATAATGATGATCCACTTAACAGACGTTTTGCTAAAAAAGAATTAATGAAAGATTTAGTTCCTGCAGTTGAAAGTAAGTATAAAACTTATGCAAAAAATACCTCTGACTCAGCTTTAAGAAAATCTAGAAATCATCGTGCTTTTGGTGGTTTCTCAATGGGATCAATCACAACTTGGTACGTTTTCCAATATGATTTACCATACTTCAAATATTTTGTACCAATGGCTGGAGACTCTTGGACTGTTACTTCTGATGGTGGTTCTAGTGTTCCAAGAAGGACTGCTCGTGCTTTAGCAAAAGCTGCTCAGCAACATCCAAAATTAAAATTTAAGATTTTAGCAGGTGTTGGTTCAGAAGATGGTACAAGTGGATCAATGGAGCCTCAAATTAGAGCCATGTGGCGTTTGCCTGAATTTGATAGAAAAAACTTAGAATATTATACTCAACCAGGTGGAGATCATGATGCACCAACTATGGGTAAAATAATTAATCATTATGGTAATCAGCTATTTAATTAAATATAATAAAACTGTCGTTATTTACTAATGACAGTTTTTTATGGTAATGGAGTAAAAAATGAATGCAAAATTTTTAAAGGCAATTACTAAGTATCAAAATTTTAGTTTTATCAGAGTGGCAAATAAAACAATGATAACTCTATTTCCAGTTATTCTTATTGGTGCGTTTAGTTGGACTTTATCATATTGTTTTGCCAATCCAGTAAGTTTGTTTGGAAGAATAGTTTCTTTAAATAGTTGGTTCCCTCAAGCTTGGTTTTTAAGAGCGATATTAGGAGATCTCTTTACTGTTACATCGGGAACTTTAGCCCTTTACGGTGCTTTAATTAGTGCTAGGGAGACGGCTATTTTATATAAAATAAAGCCATTGTTTGCGGAATTATTTTCCGTAATTAGTTATTTACTTATTTTTCATCATAGTCTTCGTGGTAATCAAAATGCAATTGAGATGAGATATTATTCAGCATATTGGTTGATTATGGGAATTATTATAGGATACGTAGTTGGCTTGATTTTTGCTAAATTTACTATTTCTAAAAAAGACAATGACGAAGAATTGGTTGATCTTGCAAGAAACAGTTCTCGTCCAATTGTAATTAGTGTAATTCTGGCATTATTGCTACATATTTTATTTGCTTTGGTTAGAACTTATAATCTTGATCAAATTGCTTTTCAAAATATTACTTCTTTCTTTTCAGGACATAGTAGTTATTGGATGTCTATTTTAGTATCTATTATTTCAACACTCTTAATGTGGCTCGGCTTTGCTGGAAGCCTTGAATTTAATAGTAGTGTTTTTAATAATGAAGCAGCAGCTAACCTAAATCATTATTTATTAAATAAGAGTTATCAAAAAATACCATATCCGTTTACTCCAGCTGGTTTCTTTGATGCCTTCGCTCAAATAGGTGGAATAGGATGTACATTAGCATTATTAATTGCAATTTTGATAATAAGTAAAAAGAAAAGAAATAAAAATATTGCTATTTGGAGTGCCATACCTGTAATTTTTAATGCAAATCTTCCTTTGGCTTTAGGTATTCCAGTAATTTTAAATCCTTTGTTACTGATTCCATTTGTATTAACTCCGATAGTTAATATGCTTTTAGGATCTCTTGCAATCGCAATTGGTATGTTTCCACCTTTAGTTTTTCCAACTCCTGTAGGAACTCCTGGAATTTTACGACCATTAATTGCAAGTGGTGGTAATTGGATATCACTTTTAGTAATGCTGCTACTACTAGTAATAGACGTTTTAATTTACATACCTTTCATTCAAAAGATGGAGCAAATAGAAATACAGGAAGGTGAAAAATAAAATGAAGAAATATAATAGACTTTTTTGTATAGTTGCTATTTTTATTATCATTTTTTGCTTTGCCTTTCCTGGTGCAATTTGGGCTCAAAAAAATGCCAAAAGATTGCAAGATCAGAAAAATTCTCCTTTAGCACCAATAATTATGATTCCCGGATCAAGTGCTACGGTAAACCGATTTGATCGATTAGTCGATCGAATAAATCGTGATGATCATCAAAATCATAGTTTATTGAAAGTTAAAGTTTTTAATGATGGACATATGACATTTGCAGGTTCGATTAGACCCAATGATAATCAACCATTTATTGTAGTTGGCTTTGAAAATAATCATGATGGCTATAGCAATATTAAAAAACAGGGAAGAATGTTTAACCAAGCATTCAAAGCTTTAGTAAGACGATATAACTTTAATCATTTTAGCGGGATTGGTCACTCGAATGGAGGATTAATATATACTGAGTTTTTAGAAAATTACTATTCTGGTAGAAATGTTAGAATTAATCGCTTAATGACAATTGGTTCGCCTTACAACTTTGCGGAAACTGCAAATCGTGAAACTCAAATGCTTCATGATTTCCGGGTTAATCGCAATCGTTTACCTAAAAATTTAATTATGTATTCTGTTGCCGGAACTGAGAATTATGTTGAAGATGGTCTTGTACCTGTTTCTAGTGTGGAAGCAGGTAAATATATTTATCAAGGCGTAGTTAAACATTATACTCAAATCACAGTAACAGGGAGACTTGCACAACATTCAGCATTGCCCCAAAATAGTGAGGTGCTTGACTTGATTCAACGTTATATTTTACGTCCTGAACGATAAATTGAAATTAAAAGATGCTCAAAAGAGCATCTTTTTTACTATAAATGAAATGAATACTAGTATAAAAAAACAGTAATTTTCTAATGAATAATTTCTCGCTATACTTGATGTAAATCAATTGGTAAAGAATAGAGGGATTAAGATGAAGAAAAGAATCATTGCTTTTGTAAGTGTAATTGTTGTAGTTATAGCAGCAATTGTCGGTTTTAATGTTTATCGAAGTAGTCAAAATAATTCAGCTCAAAACAGCAACACTGCGACTAAAACTTCAGTTAAAAAGAACGGTAAAGTTACGACTAAAGGTAAGAATGGCAAAGTATTAGTTGTTTACTTTTCAAGAACTAAAGGAGTTTATGGCGGAAACTTAAGTCGTGGTAATACTGCAAGGGTTGCGGACTTTATCCAAGAAAAGACAAAGGGCGATAGCTACGAGATTGTTCCTCAAAAGGCTTATCCAAATGGCTATGATGCTACTACTCGTGTAGCTCAACGCGAGCAAGATCAAAATGCTCGTCCAGCAATTAAAAACGCATTACCGAATGTTAAAAAATATTCAACCGTTTTCATTGGTGCACCAATTTGGTGGGGTGAGTATCCCATGATTGTAAGAACTTTCATTGATAATGTGGATTTGAATGGAAAAACAGTAATTCCATTTACTACTGCTGAAGGTTCTGGCTTAGGAAATACTGCCGAAACTTTACGTAAGGCTTATCCAAAGGCAAAGGTTCGTAAAGGTTTTACCACCGAAGGCAACAATGTTAAGAATGATCCTTCCAGTGTGAGAAGCGATGTTAATTCTTGGCTTGATGGCTTAGGCTACTAATATGAAATAGGTAAAATCATGAAATTACATCGTATTTATCTTGGTATTATCTGGCTGCTTTTAGCGGCCATTTTGCCAATGCCGCTAATTATTTTATTAAATGTTGGCTTAGTAGATAGTAATAATCATTTAATTGCCTATGATTTTGGTATTTTAGCTTATGTTTGGTGGCTAGCTATCGTTTATTTAAGTACTCGCCCAAAGTGGATTACTAGCAAAATTGGAGTTCCATCAACTTACATGATGCATGGAATGTTAGCAATTTTTGCTATTCTAGCTGCAACTATTCATAAATTTTCATCAACAACTTTTCATGCAATTATTCGCAATACAGGTAATATTGCGTGGTACTTAGAATTATTTTTAATTATTTATGCGATTATATTCTTATCTGGCTGGATTAGCGACCGAAGTGCAGCATTTAGAAAAATAAAGAATAGACTAGAGAAAGTTTTTAATCATCAGCTTTCTGTTTGGATTCACCGTTTGAATTTTGTTGTAATCGTTTTAATTTGGATACATGTTAATGTAATTCCAAGAATTGCTAATGTCCCGTATTTTGTTTTAATATTTGATATTTACACTTTAATTTTTATTGGACTTTATGCATATCAAAAGTTTATCGTAGATGCAGATATGAGGAATAGTGGCATAGTTAGCAAGAGTGTAGCCATAACACCACAAATTCAGCAATTAACTATTAAGCTAAATAAGAAAGCAAAAAATTATCATGCTGGTGATTTTTACTTTGTTTCTTTTAGAGGAAAAGGCATCTCTAGCGAAGCGCATCCCTTTTCTGTGCTTTCTAAACCTAATAAAGATTCAGTTTCTTTTATTATTCATAGAGTCGGTGACTTTACAAAAAAGATTGATCAAGTAAAAATTGGCACAAAAGTACATCTTGATGGTCCATATGGCTTATTTGATATAGAAATAAAGGCTTCAGAAGATCCGATTATTCTTTATGGACTTGGAACTGGGATTGCACCACTCTTAAGCTTAGCGAAGGAATATGCTGGAAAGAAAAAAATACGTCTGATTTGGTCTACAAATAGTAAAAAAGACTATTTTGTAGATAAAATTGAAAAATTAGCAGAAAATAATGTTGAAATAAATGTTAAAGAGCATCGTTTTAGTGATGATGAATTGAATAAGATACTTACAATTCCTGAAAAAAGGTTTGGTCAGTTCTACATTGTCGGCTCAGCTCCTATCGTGTTAAAAGTTAGAGAAAATCTGAAAAAGCTAGGTATTAAAGATAGTCAACTTCATGATGAACATTTAACTATGTAAAAAATAGTTCTCCATTTGGAAAGCTATTTTTGTATGCAATAAGCGTATAGCACCATAAGATACTAGTAATTTTAATTTATTCGATCCTCAGTATACTTAAAGCATAAACATTTAAGAAAATAAAGTTTTATGGAGGAAACAATGAAGTACATTACTTTAAATGATGGTAATAAAATGCCACAGTTAGGTTTTGGACTTTTTCAAATTTCTGATTCAGCTAAGGCCAATCAAGCTGTAAAAGATGCCATTGATGTTGGTTATCGTTTATTTGATACAGCTGTGGCTTATAACAATGAAGAAGCAGTGGGAAGTGCAATTCGTGATAGTGGTATTGACAGGGAAGATTTTTTTATAACATCTAAACTCTGGATTAATCAATACAAATATGAAGATGCAAAAGAAGCAATTGATGAGAGCTTAAAACGATTGAAAACAAACTATCTTGATCTATACTTGCTCCACCAACCTTATGGCGACATTGCTGGTGCTTGGAAAGCTTTAGAAGAAGCTCAACAAGAGGGAAAGATTAGGTCAATTGGTGTATCTAATTTTTATCCTGATCAAGTTAAAAATCTTGAATTAATGAGTAACGTAAAGCCTGCAATTAATCAAATTGAAGTCTCGCCTTGGTATCAACGTACAGAGGAACTTGATTATTATCAAAATCAAAATATTACTATTGAAGCTTGGGCTCCACTAGCAGAAGGAAAAAATGATATTTTCACTAATGAAATTATTGCTAAAATTGGTGAAAAGTATCATCGCTCAAACGCACAGGTTATTTTACGTTGGTTAATTCAACGCGGATTAGTGGTAATTCCAAAGACAATTCATAAAGTTCGAATGGCCGAAAACTTCGATGTTTTTGACTTTGAATTATCTAAAGAAGATATGGAAACTATTGCAAAGCTTGATAAAGGGCAAAGTCAGTTCTTTGATCATCGAGATCCGTTAGCAATCGAGAGTATCTTTGGCAATAGTATTAGAAGTTTAAAAATCTAATTTACTATACAGAAGCTGCATAGCCCTATAGTTAAGTAGTAATTTTCATAATAGGGCATACGCAATATACTTTTACTTGTAAAGAATTTAAGAGAGGAAGAAAAATATTATGACAAAAAATGTAGCAATTATTGGTGCAAATGGACAAATCGCACGTTTAGTTGAAGATCGTCTTCTAAATGAAGATAAAGATGTACATTTAACCTTGTTTCTTAGAAATGCAAGCCGTCTTTCTGATTTAGCAAACAACGATCAAGTAACTATTATTGATGGGGATGCTAATAAGCCTGAAGACCTTAGAAAAGCAATTAAGGGTCAAGACATTGTTTATGTTTCATTTGTTGATCATGGTGCTGGTGCCACTGTTACTAAGGACATTATCAAGATTATGGATGAAGAAGGAGTTAAGCGTTTGATTTCTTCTAATATTCTTGGAATCTATGATGAAGTTCCTGGCAAGTTTGGTGATTACAACCGTGATGTCTGCTTTAATGGTAAGGTTGAACCAGATAATCCAATGGTTTTATCTGATGAAGCAATTGAAAATTCCGATCTTGACTGGACTGTTATGCGTTTAGCATGGCTTAATGACCGCAACGATACTAACTATACTGTTACCCAAAAAGGTGAAGAATATGTTGGTGTATCTGTTTCAAGAAAGAGCGTTGCAGATGTTGTAGTATCAATCATCAACGATCCTTCTAAATATAGCGATGAAAGTATTGGCTTTGCAGATCCTGCAACTCAAGGCTCAGATAAGCCAGTATATTAAAAGCTAATATTTTGATTTTTAAACAACTACACAATAGACCTTAAAATAATTATTCTTTGACAGCATTAAAAAAGTAGGACATGAGTCCTACTTTTTTTCGTTTTCAAAATTTTGGGGCCAGTTTTTGGCAACTTCTTTTAACAGAGGTTGCACAATGCTGCGTTGACTGGCTAAGTATGTCCCATAGACTTCAATATAATTATTGTCATCTTCGATAGGCACTAAAATGCGTCCACTATCGGTATTGTGATTCTCAAGACTCTGCGTCAAATTCGATCTAAAAACAGGAAAATTAGAATATTGGGTTAGTTCATCTAATGAATTTAAGTCTTCTTGGAATAAAAATTTAGCATCAAGAATATGGCCTTCAATAATTTTCTTCCAAGAGCCAATATCATTGACTACCAAGAAACTTTGACCAGCTAAATCTTTATATGTAATACTTTCACGTGCAGATAGAGGATTGAATTCACTTATCTTAACTGCTAATTTTTCAATTCCAAGAAACATCGATTCAACCTCATCATTGTCCAAAATTTCTTGATCTGTAAAAATCAAACGTTCTTTGTAATTAATTAAATCAGAAACAACATTTTCTGGCTTAACTAGTTGATGATTAAATTTTAAAGTTTGATTGAATTCATCTTTAATATCTTCAAGGTAAAGTAGAGGACCAGGAATAACACTGCCAATATTGATATATTCTTGCATGTGTCCAAAATTAATTACTGCCTCAGTAAAGTCTTGCTCAGCTTGGAGTAATTCCTTCGCCTTTTTGGCAGCTAATTTTCCTGTTTCATTTAAAGTGATTCGATTAACTTCACGATTAAATAAGGGTACACCTAGTTCTTGTTCTAGTTTTTTCATCCCACGAGTAACGCTAGGTTGAGTTATCATTAAATGTTCAGCTGTTGCACTTAAAGTTCCATATTGCTCGAAAGCAACTAGCTCTTTTAATAATTCTAGATCAGCCATATTTTACACTTCCTTGCTATTCACTAAACGTATAGTAGCATATTAATATTACAAAAGGCTAGTAATAGTATTGAATAAAAGGTTCAAAAAAAAGGTATTCTACATTTAACTTTCAAAGTAGAATACGTTTTTCTTATCTTGTATAAAATAGACTAACTTTTAATGCTGCACTAAATAACGTTATTATCATTGTGATAACTGTAATTAAGCCAAAAGAAGGGAAGAAGAGGCAAAGAATATATCCAACTACAGTTATAAGAAGGGTAAGCAAGGTAAGTGTCTTTTGATTTCTGAATTTTTCTAAATTATAGTGTAAGGCTGCTGCAATTCCTAGATAGAAAAGAAAGATCCCGCCATATAAGGCACTAATTGCAAAAACGGTATTAGCTTCTCTTTCGTTAATGAACTTCAGCGAAACGGTAATTAGACTCAAGCCAAATAAAATTAAGTAGTGTAAGTATATTAATAGAAATCCAGTTTGACCAGTTCTCTTTTCTTCGATTTGGTGATCGAATTCGTTAATGTAAGTAAAGAAAAGAGCTGCTACAATTAAGAAGATAAGAATTGAATAAACTGAGAATATAGTTGGCTTAAAGTAATCAGCAATACCAATAATAGTTTCACCAAAAGTGATAATGATTAACAAAGTAAGTCTTTCAAGCAAGTGTGAAAAAATAATCGGATGTTCTTTAGCATATTTACCAGTTAACATTGGCATCATCCAGGAGATAATTACTCCAGCAATTGCAATTACATTTCCAATATAAGTGTTAATTAAACCACCGATCAATAATGTAACGGTTCTAAAAAGCAAAATTAAAACGTAAGATTGAGCGATCTTTTTATCAACAATTTCAGAAGTTTTGAAATATACGATTAAATACTGAAGCATTAGTGTAAACGATAAAATTCCAGCAGCAGTGAAGAAAATACGCATATCACGAAAACTAGTTGCTGAAAAAGAATTAGTCATGTAGAGCAATACCATCATGTCGATAAAATAAAAAGCTATATCTGTCCAGGTACTTTCACCATATCGATTGGTAAAGACTGACTGAATCATCCACGAATTAATAAAAACGATAACCACAATAAAGAAGGTAAATAGAGAAGTAATTGAAATAACTCCATGACTTAAGTGGTGAATTAAGGAAGTTGCTTGTGAAATCATATAAGCAAAAACTAAGTCATAGAACAATTCAATCATCGAAACGCGTTTAGTTAAAGGAATATTCAACTTTATTTTTCCTCCATATCTAATTTAATAATATTTGATAAAGGCATTTCCTTTTTAACCCTGTCTTCAGTGCCATCTTCCACAGCTTGACCATAGTAATCACACTTGAAATTGATCATGTCTAAAGTGTTTTGAATTTCTTCCATTTGTTTTTCAACTTTTTGTTTTAAACTTAAAAACATCTTTAATCGATCAGATAAAGTTTCATCGCCTTTTTGAACCATTTTCATAAATTCTTGAATATCTTTAATTGGCATGCCAGCGTTTTTAAGACATTCAATCATCTTTAATGTAGCAATGTTTTCATTAGTAAATTGCCGTATACCAGACTTGTTCTTCTTTAAATTAGGGATCAATTTTTGTTGATCATAATAACGGATAGCAGGTACTGATAAATTAAACATTTGAGCAACTTGCCCAATTGAGTATGTTTTTTCTCTAGTTAAAGTAGCCATTCAATTTTTCCTTTCTAAATAAAAAAGTTCTTGACCTAAAGTCGACTTTAGGTACTATGATAAAACTACAAACTTATAAAAACAACAGGAAAGAGGAAATTTAAATGGCATACGGCTATATTCAAAAACTTAATGAAAATGTAGAAAGAGATCATATTAACTTTTATAATCGGTACAGCTTAAAATTAGCAGGTGACTTATACTATTCAAAAGACTTAGATCAATTAAAAGATAAGTTGCCAGCTTTAATTATTGGAGCACCTTATGGTGGAACTAAGGAGCAAGGTCCATCAGTTTGGGCAAATGAATTAGCACAAAGAGGATTTGTAGTTTTAACTTTTGATCAAGTATATATGGGCGAATCAGAAGGCGATCCTCGCCATGTTTCTTCACCAGATTTATTTGCAGAAAGCTTCTCAGCAGCAGTTGATTATTTGGGCATTCAAGTACCATTTGTTGATCGTGAAAAGATTGGAGTAATCGGCATTTGTGGTTCAGGTGGTTTTAGTTTATCAGCTGCTAGTGTAGATACTAGAATTAAGGCAATTGCAACGGCCTCTCTTTATGATATTACCGATATTCGCGGAATGCAGAATTTGTCTAAAGATCAACTTGATGAATTAAAGGACAAGTTAACTCGTCAACGTTGGGTCGATTATGCTAATGACGAATCAGAATACAAACCATTTTTCCCAGATCGTCCATATCCTGATATCGATTCATTGCCAGAAACTGATCCAATTACTAATGAATGGATGAGATTCTATGCTGTACCACGTGGATTTCATGCAAATGCGCGTGGTGGATTTACTACGACGTCTGATTTATCAATGTTGCAATTTGATGCTTTAGCACATATTGATGAAATTACACCAAGACCAATTTTATTTATCTTTGGTGATCATGCTCATTCACACGCCTTTTCTGAAAGAGCATACGATTTAGCAAATGAACCAAAAGAAAAATACATTGTTGACGATGCAGAGCATATTGATCTTTATGACAATGTAGAAAAAATCCCATTTGACAAGGTAGAAGATTTCTTTAAAAAGAATTTAAAATAATAAAAGTAGAGGATATGAATGAAGAGAAGTAAAGTAATTGTTCATATGTACGTCTCAATTGACGGACCTTACGGTAGTGACTATTCAGGTCAATATTATTTTGATGAACTATTTCATTTAAGTGATGCAGATGGAAATGACCGAGAGACAATTCAAATGTATGCTGCACCTGCTGACGTTGATTTAAGTCAATATGATACTTCAAATGTTGGATATGAAGATTGGCTTCCAAAAGTTGAAGCAGAAACTTGGTCAGTTGCTTTTAATCGTAAGGGAAAAGATGGTTGGCCAGTAAATTACTTTGAATACAATGGTCACAAAATGCATGCCATTTAGGTAGTGACAAGGCAAGCTAAGAAAGAATATTTAGCATTTTTACGGTCAATGGGTATTCCATATATTGTTAGCGGTGATGCAAGTAAAAAAGCGGCTTTTGATACTCTGGGTGATTATGTAGATGATAACTTTGAAATCAAAGATGTGAAGAAGCTAAAGGATGGCGGCTTGCATTTGATTTTTAGTAAGAAATAAATTTAATTAAGAAAAAGAACCCCACGCTAATTTTGGAAATAAGATTGGCGTGGGTTTTATGATATATGATGATTATTTATTTTGTATGACCGTGTTTTCTTTTCTTGAAGAAATACATTGAAGTGATAATAAGTAAAATACTACTCCAATTGAAACCGATACTCTTGTATCAGGATTAATAAATATAAAGATAAGAAGTAGAAGTAGTATAAATAATAAAAAGTAATTGCTGAAGGGAAAGATTGGCATTTTGAAGGGACGATCATGTAACAAGTTTGGATTATTTTTTCTAAACTTTAATTCAGAAATTAAAAATTAAAATTACAAACCATGGTACTATGCCAGGTAAGACACTAGAACTATATACCACAATAAAGAAACTACCGATCAATTTATTAATTGACGTTGCGATTACATCTAAAATAAATCCAATTAATATTCCTAGAGTAATGGCAATAACAGCAGTACTTGGAACTTTGTTTTTAGAAAGATGGGAAAATCTGATTGGCACATCTTTATCAAGGTGTTGTTAAAAGTTTTACAACAATTAATGAACAGATTGTAGATTTAATTAAACGATATATTTTAGATTAAAAAAGGAGCTTCAGCAGAGAAGCTCCTTTTTTAATGTCCAGATGTAATTTTAATCCCGATAATTGCATTTATCAGTAAACCTACAAAAATCCAGGTTAGAGTATTCATTTGGTCATGAAAGACGATAACACCGACAATTACAGAACCAACGGCACCAATTCCTGTCCAAACTGGATAGGCAATTCCAATTGGTAAATGTCTTGTTGCAGCAATTAAACCAGTGAAACTAGCAATCATACCAATAACGGTTGCAATCGACCAACCTAGATGCGAGAATCCCTGGCTAAGTTTCATTGTAGTAGCCCAAAAAACTTCAAATAATCCAGCAAGAATTAGAGAAATCCATGTCATAATTTTTCCTCCAAAATAAAAGAGCAGTAACACATCTCTTCTAAGACCTAACGAGATATGTTCTACTCTTAATTGTTCTTTCCCCGGTGGGAATTATTCATCTACGCAAATTCTAGCAAAAGAAAAATTGCTTTTCAACCTCCAATTGATTATTAAAAATGAATATGCAATGGTAGTTGAAATTTTAATTAATTGTGCGGACTCATGATTTGTTCAATATGATTTTAAAAATTTATACTAACTTCTTTAATTCTCTTAAAGCATCATCATAGTTTGGCTCATGCGTAATTTCATCAACAATTTCACGATATAAAATTTCACCTTTTGAATTAATAATCCAAACTGAGCGTGCTAGAATTCCTGATGCAGGGATTAACAAGCCAGTTGATTTACCAAAAGATAGGTCTTTATCAGACATTAGCTGCATATTTTTAACATCTTCAGCTGCACACCATTTTTGTTGATCTTGGACAGTGTTTGTTGAAATAGTTAAAAAGTTAACTTCTGGAAATTGATCCATTTTCTTATTAAACATCTTAGTTTGGATACTGCAAACAGGAGTGTTAATATCTGGTACAACGCTGATCAAATTAACTTTGCCTAGTAAATCATTTTTAGTAATATTTTGATTTGTTTGATCTAAAACTGTGAAATTAGGCATTTCGTTGCCGACTTTAGGTGGTGTGCTAATTAATTTAACTTCATTGCCCTTAAAAGTAACTTTCATAAGATCACACTTTCTATCAATAGT
The DNA here is from genome assembly GCF_947539375.1 of Lactobacillus isalae. Taxonomy (NCBI): domain Bacteria; kingdom Bacillati; phylum Bacillota; class Bacilli; order Lactobacillales; family Lactobacillaceae; genus Lactobacillus; species Lactobacillus isalae. Next base: position 746,374 of record NZ_OX443569.1, on the reverse strand, counting down.
TAGTACAAATATAGCAAATTTTAGTTAATAATTTAAATATTAAGCTCAGTTAGCACGTATAAATTAAATCTGTTCCATACCTTTAACGTATAATACAATATTACAAATAAATATTTTGCATCATGATGTTTCTGCTTTAAAATAAAATTGAATTTAGAAATGGGGTAATAATATGGTGAAAAATGAAGAAGAAGTAAAAAATAGTATTTTTGGTTTTGGTGATTCTAATGAGGCATATGCTAAATTCTTTAAAGGTACAAGTTACCTCAAAGGTCTGGCAAGCAGCAAAGAAGCTAAAACATCTGTTTCAAATGTAAGTTTTGAACCAGGATGTCGTAATAATTGGCATATGCATACAGTTCCTCAAATTTTGATCGCTGTAGCAGGTGAAGGATGGTATCAAGAAGAAGGCAAGCCTGCACAAAAAATGCTTCCAGGTGATGTTGTTATTGTAAATCCGAATACTAAACATTGGCATGGAGCTACAAAGGATTCGTGGTTTGCTCATATTGCCGTAATGGTTGGCGACAGTAAAAATATCTGGCTTGAACCAGTTTCTGATGAAGAATATGACAAATTGAAATAAAGAGATTTGATTTTACGTTAAACTTTTTTATTTGTTTTCGAAAGATTAAGTTGATTAATACAAAATTAAACTTACCAATTAAGTTGTAATTCATAGTTTTTTCTTATTATGCAATAACGTAATCTATTTAAAATTAAAATAATTTAATATCTTTTAAATAAGGAGTAAGATACAAGGTGAAAGATGTTAAATTAAAGGAGATATTTAAAATATGTGTACATCAATTTTGTATAGTCCAAAAGATCACTATTTTGGCAGAAATTTAGATTATGAAATTGCTTATGGTCAAAAAGTAGTTATTACGCCAAGAAATTATGAATTTAAGTTTACAGAATTACCTGCTCAAAAATCACATTATGCAATGATTGGGGTATCAGCTGTTGCAGATAATACTCCATTATATTGCGATGCTATTAATGAAAAAGGTTTAGGAGTCGCAGGTTTAAGTTTTGCTGGTTCAGGAAAATATTTCCCAGTGGCAAAAGATAAGAAGAATATTGCTTCATTTGAATTTATTGCTTATTTACTTGCAACTTATGAAACAGTTGATCAAGTCAAGGAAGGTTTAGCTAACGCAAATATTTCTAATGTAAGTTTTTCAAAAGAGATGCCCGCTGCTGAATTACACTGGATTGTTGGAGATAAAACTGGTAAGAGTATTGTAGTTGAAACAAATGAAGAAGGGTTACATATTTATGATAATCCAGTCAATGCAATGACTAATGCTCCATTATTCCCAGAACAATTAACTAATTTAGCAAATTATGCAGGAGTTATCCCAGGTGAACCAGAGAATAATTTTCTTCCAGGTGTTGACCTCAAATTATATAGTCGTAGTTTAGGTACTCATCATTTACCAGGTGGAATGGATTCAGAATCACGTTTTGTAAAAGTATGCTTTGCATTGAATCATGCACCAAAAGATAATGATGAAGTAAAAAACGTTACTAATTTCTTCCATATTTTGCAGTCTGTTGAACAAGCAAAAGGAATGGATCAAGTTGGTCCTAATAGTTTTGAATATACTATGTATACTAGTTGTATGAATCTTGAAAAGGGTATTTTATACTTTAATTGTTATGATAACAGCAGAATTAGTGCTGTTGATATGAACAAGGAAGATTTGGATTCATCAGATTTAATTGTATATGATCTGTTTAAGAATCAAGATATTAGTTTTATAAATTAATCAAAACTATTGTATTTAATCAGACGAACAATTAGAGAACTTTTCATTCCAGCATGAAGTTTGCTGTAAGAAGGAAAAATCTGAATAATTAATAAAAATCTTGAAGTTTTTATTCGAATTTCGGGGTTCAAAAAAGCATGAGCGTTTAGTTCATGCTTTTTTTATATATTAAAAGAGTCACTTTGAATAACAGTCAAAACAGCAATGTTAAAATTCTATTTAATTTTCTAAATACTGATTTATCAGCAGAGATAAGTGCAACATTGTTATATTAAGATGTCTAAAAGTCATTCAAGGAATTTCTAAGTTTCTCTAAGAATAAATTACCCAAGTTAGAAAATCGACGATTCTTTTTCCAAATCACAATATTAGGATCAGTAATTTTAGGTGACAGGGGACGAGCAGTTAACCTCTCTAAGTTTTTGTCATATAAATTATTGTAGGTGATTTGAACGCTGTGTCCTTCACTGGCTAAAAGTGAAGCGGTATAAGCTAAATTGGAATTTGCTACATTATTAACTTTATCGTATAGATTACCCCACCAGTTTCTGAATTTGTCATTAACTAAGCTTTGTCCAGAAGAAATAATCGGATAATCAATTATATCTTCTGGAGTAATTTTATTCTTTTTTGCTAAAGCAAGATTTTTATTAAAAATCGCAAAAAATTGATTTCTTTCTGGTAAAATCAAACTTTCAAAAGCGTCTAAAGGTCGATCGCCCATAATAATACCAAAATCAAGCGAGCCATCATTAATTCCAGCTTCTATATCATCGGCATCCCCATCATAAAAATTAAAATGGACTTTTGGTGTGGTTTGGATAATTTGATCAATAATTTTAGTAATTGACCTAATTTTGAATGATTGTCCAGTCCCGATGTTCAAAGTACCAGTGATAAGTTTAGAATTGGTTAAAGCTTGTGCGGTTTGCTGCTCCATATCAATCATTTCTTGAGCACGATCACGTAGAAAATAACCTTCTTCAGTTAAAGAAATTTGGCGATGACCGCGGACAAATAAAGTAACACCTAATTCATTTTCTAAGTCTTTCATTTGTTTAGATAAAGAAGGTTGAGCAATATGTAAACTTTCAGCAGCTTTAGTAATATTTTTTTCTTGGCAAACAGCTAGAAAGTAGCGTAATACTCTTAGTTCCATTAAAGTAATCCTCCATAGTTAATAGCTATATTTTAGTATATTTATAAAATATTTTACATAGTTAATCTTTGTCGGTATAGTAATATTGAAATTAGGTTTAAATAAAAATAGAGATTACTTAGGAAGGAAATTATATGTCAAAGTTAGCAAATGATACTAGAGTCTTTAAGATTAATCCTAAGATTGATGTTCAAAATGTGAGATTTGAAAATCGCTATGGCTTTATCTTAGCAGGACATTTATACTTACCTGAAAAGTTTAAAAATGGAAAGAAATATGCGGCTATTGCAATTTCTGGACCTTTTGGTGCAGTTAAGGAACAATCAAGCGGTCTTTATGCTCAAACTTTAGCTGAACGTGGCTTTGTTACTTTGGCTTTTGATCAATCAATGACTGGTGAAAGTTCAGGCGATCGACGTAACGTAGCTTCACCAGATATTTTTGTAGAAGACTTCAGTGCAGCAGTTGACTTTTTAGGTTCACAAAAGTTTGTTGATCGTGAAAAAATTGGTGCACTTGGAATCTGCGGTCTTGGTTCTCATGTTTTAACAGCAGCTTCAATTGATGTTCGTATTAAAGCAGTTGCAACTAGTGTTATGTATGACATGGCTGAGTCAATGTGGGATGGCTTAAATCACTCAAAGACTGAAGCACAACGTGATAAAGAAAAAGAATATTTAGCTCAAATACGTTGGGAAGAAGTAGACAAGGGTGCACAAGTTGGTGGTTATCATGAATTACCATTTGATGAAAACGACAATCCAGTTAGATCTAATAAGCTACTTCCTGAAGAATTGCCAGAAGGTGCTGATCCTGTAACGACTGAATTCTTTAACTATTATGTAAAACGTGCATATCACCCACGTTCAATTAATTCGGCTCATATTTGGGATGCAACTAGTCCTTGGGGCTATTACAATTTTCCATTACAACAACGAATTAAAAAAATTACGCAGCCTAAATTAATTGTAACTGGTGAAAGGGCTCATTCACGTTATATGGCAGAAGAAGCTTATGAAAGATTAACTGATCCAAAAGAATTAGTCGAAGTACCTAATGCTACTCATACTGATTTGTATGACCAAATGGACAAAATACCATTTGATAAGTTCGAGGAATTTTTCAAGGAAAAATTAAAATAATTAAAGAACTTTTTATAGAGATAGGGCATAGATAAGTTTACTTATTTTTATACATATAATGATGTAATCGTTAATCTAATATAAGCACTAGCCTTTGTAATTAATTTACATATTTTAATTATAAATAAGGAACAGCAGAAACACGTTAAAATAAGTCTGGTATTGGCCAGGCTTTTTTCTTTTGCAATAATTAGAGAAAATTGCATAATATTTTAAAGTAAATAGTTGAGTATAATAGAAATAAAATAGATGAATGGAATAAACAGATGTTAAAAAAAGTAGAAAAATATCGTGAAATAAATCGACTTATGCGTGCTTACATGATGAAGTTAACGCATTATTTTGGTAAAGAAGCTTCAAACTCAGATTTAACTCCTCAACAAGGGCATACTTTGATATATCTAAGTAACAATCCTGGTGCAATGCAGCGTGAGCTAGGAAAATATTTCCACTTAAGGGATGCTAGTATCACTAATATGGTCAAAAATTTAGAACGCTATGGCTATATTATAAGAAAGATAGATGAGAAGTCTGCTCGGATTAAAAGAATATACTTAACTCCTGCTGGAAAAGAAAAAGTTGAAGAGATTAAAGAACAGCTAAATAAGTCTAATGAGAAGATCGCTGAATACATTAATGATGATTTACTGGAACGATTAGAGAATGACTTAAAAGAATTAAACGCTAGTTTAAAAGAGTTAAAATGATTTTTTGATTGACAGTTAGATATCTAAGAGTTTTAATATGTTTAACCAAATAGTTAGATACTTAACTATTAAGAAAGAGGTATCTTATGTATTCAGAAAGAAATACACGGACTAAGTTTAAATTTAAGGACTTTTTTAAATTAATAAATCAGATAGAACCACGCTATTCACGTCTAATTATTGGGGTTTTACTTGGTTTTATTGGAACAATGGCGAATCTTTTTGTCCCTCAATTAGCTCAACGACTAATAAATAATTTCAAGGATCTAAAACCATCTTTGATTATTCTGACAATTGCCGTATTTATTATCGGCTTGTTAATTAGCTCGATCTCTGGTTTGATTCTAGGAATTTTCGGTGAAGACGTAGTCGCTAAATTGCGTAAAGAAGTCTGGCAAAAACTTCTAAAAATGCCAGTTTCATACTTTGATAATACAAAAACTGGAGAGATTAGTTCTCGACTTGTAAATGATACTTCGCAGGTTAAAGAATTGCTTGCAAATACATTGCCTAATTCTATGACTGCTATTTTGCAATTTGTTGGTGCTTTAATCATTATGCTTTCAATGGATTGGCAAATGACTTTGATTATGTTTATTGCTATTCCACTAATTGTTTTAGCAATGCTTCCTTTAATGCAGCAATCAAGAAAAATTGGACGTAAACGGCAAGACGAATTAGCTGTTTTTTCAAGTGATGCAACAAGTGTATTAGAAGAAATAAGGCTAGTTAAATCGTCTAATGGGGAAGAGAAAGAACTTAACAATGGTAATGGCCGAATTGATAATCTTTATGGTGTCGGAGTTAAAGAATCACTGATTAATGCTTTAACTTCACCAATTACCAATATGTTAATGACTCTTATGTTTCTGGGAATTTTAGGTTACGGGGCAATCAGAGTTATGAGTGGATCTATGACAATGGGCGCATTAATTTCATTTTTAATGTATGTTTTCCAAATTATGAGCCCTGTGATTATCATTAGTCAATTTTTCAATCAATTATCTAAAACCAGTGGCTCAACTGAACGACTTCAAGAAATTCTCCAAAAAGATGAAGAACACAGCAGTAAAAATCATCAATTTGATATTGCAAATAAGGCTCTTCGATTAGAGCATGTAGATTTCTCTTATGAAGAAGGAAAACAAATTCTTTACGATATTAATGTAGAAGCAGAGCCAAACACGGTTGTTGCATTTGCTGGTCCGTCTGGAGGAGGAAAGTCGACTGTTTTTTCTTTAATTGAACGCTTTTATCAACCTACTTCCGGTAAGATTTTGATTGGTAATAAAAATATTGAAGATATTGACCTAGCTAATTGGCGAAGTCAGATTGGGTTAGTCGGTCAGGATTCAGCTGTCATGCCGGGAACAATTAGAGAAAATCTAGTTTACGGGCTTAAAAGAGTAGTAAATGAAGAAGAACTCTGGCATGTGTTAAAGATGGCTTATGCAGATGGCTTTGTTAAAGAGATGGAAGACGGACTCGATACCCAAATTGGTGAACGAGGAATCAAGTTGTCTGGTGGACAACGTCAAAGAATTGCAATTGCACGAGCATTCTTACGTGATCCTAAAATTTTGTTACTTGACGAAGCAACAGCTAGTCTCGATTCTGAATCAGAAGCAATGGTGCAAAAGGCGCTTAATTCACTAATGAAGGAGCGAATGACTTTAGTAATTGCTCATAGATTAAGTACGATAGTAGATGCAAACAAGATCTACTTTATCGACCATGGAACAGTTTCTGGCTCTGGTACGCATGAAGAATTGATCAAGTCTACGCCACTTTATGCCCAATATGTTCATAATCAATTCAAAAAATAGATTTCATAATTAATGAGAAACGCTTAGTTTTAAATAATGGTATTACTAGTGTAAATACGATGAAGAAATTTTCTTGTTACAAAAGTTTGCTTTTAAAAATTAGAATGAAGTAGAAGAATTTATTTTAGGCAGAATGGATATTCTTGTATGAAAAATTTAAGAAATTAAATATTAACCTATTTAAGCCTTTTTGTTCGATATTGCTTTGGCGACATAGTTGTATATTTTTTGAATATTTTTGAAAAAGCTAATGAATCACTGAAACCAACTGAATTAGCGACAATCGTAATCGTATTTTTAGTTGTTAACAGTAATTTCTTAGCTTTTTTTATTTTTAGTTCAGTTAAATACTGCTTGGGAGAAATACCATATTCTTGCTTAAATAAATCACTTAAATAATTTGCATTCACATTTAATGACTTAGCAATGTCTTGAATTTGAATTGCATCGAAATAATTTAAATCCATATATCTTTTAGCTAGGGTAGCAATTGAATGATGCTGCTCTATTTTTTTAACGTTTATTTCAGCTAATAAATCACCAAAAATTTCATAAGTAATACCGTTTGTTTTTAATGAATCAGCTAAGCTTTTGTGATCTAACCCAATAATTTGTCTAATTTTGTTTTCGTATTGAGTAGCATCTTTAATGTCCAAGACAAAGTTATTGTTAATTAATTGCTGAACATATTGACCAGCTTGAATTCCTAAAAATCTAACCCAAGAATATTTCCATTTTATGATTATCAAGATCAAGAAAATGGTCAAATTTATGGCGGAGATGAATTGATGGAATTAGGATTATACAATCCTATTCCAAAACAGGATTTTATTACTTGGAATAAATATTTTAAATGTGTAGGCAAATAAAAAGGCCTGGTGTATCAGCTATTTTAACATAGTAATACATCAAGTCTTTTTTTGTCTATTAACAGTTAGTTTCAAGAATTATAATTACACATAAATTTGTCATGAAACCGCAAGTGTGATAATAATTAGGGGAAGATTTTATTTACTATAAGTAAACGAGTGAGTGAATTTTATGCCGATAAGTAAGCCATTAGCAGATTTAATTAGGCCTAACGATTTATCACAGTTTGTAGGCTAAAAAGAGTTAATTGATAAAGGTAAGCCACTTTATCAAATCACTAAAAAGCATGTGCCAATTTCACTTGTATTATGGGGTCCAACAGGAACGGGAAAGACTAGTCTTGCTCAAATCATTGCTCGCGAATATGATTATCCGCTAGCTACTTTTAATGCTTCAATTGATAATAAAGCTAAATTAATGCAAATTATTAATACTTACCTATATCAATCTTTTATTTTATTAATTGATGAGATTCACCGCATGACAACTACTTTGCAAGATTTTCTTTTACCTTATTTAGAAAGTAGTCAAATTCTTTTAATTGGAGCAACTACTGAAAATCCCATTATGTCAATTGTTCCAGCTGTACGCTCACGTTGTCAGATTCTTGAATTTGAGGATTTAAACGATAACGATATTAGTCAGGTTTTAATTCGAGCCTTAAAAGAAATATTTCATTTAGAAGAAAAACAAATAGATAAAGAAGCACTTAAAATTATTGCACGTTCAGCGGATGGAGATTTACGTGTAGCATTAAATCTATTAGAAACTATTCATGCAATTAATGGTGACGAGATTTCAATAGAAACTGTCAAAGAATTTGTAAAAGAGCAACATTTTGCATATGATCGGAAAGCAACAAAGCATTATGACTACTTAGCTGCTTATTCTGATTCGATGGCATGTTCAGACACAGACGCAGCCCTATATTATCTTGCGGTTTTATTAAAAAATGGTGATTTATCGTCAGTAGTGAGACGTCTGCGTGAAATTCCCTACACTTATATTGGTTTGGCTAATCCAGAATAAGTTACGCAGATTGTCATTGCAGCTAATCAAGCAGAAAAAATTGGGATGCCAAAAACTAAATATCCATTAATGTTTGCGACGATGCTTATGTGTTTATCACCTAAATCTGGTTCTTTTGACCAGATATGGAAACGAGTAGATCAGGATACGCAATATCCTAGTCAGCATCCTATGCCGAGAGGATTACGCGACATGCACTATAAACATTCAGAAGAAATAACTGGTGGTGGTTTAATTGACAATCCATTTGAATAGCCATTTCAGATTGCTAAACAAAACTACATGCCAAAAGGTCTTGAAGGAAAAAGATATTATTTCGCTAAAGATAACGTGAGCGAGAAAAAGTTTGAGCAGCAATATTTGAAGATTCATAAATAATTCGAATACTAGTATAAAAAATAGTAATTTTTTTAAATCGTTTTTCTTCCTACTACTAATAAACATCAAGTTAAGTTAAATAAAATAGCAAGGAAATAAAAATTATGTCACAAATAATCGGAATTTTATTAGGTTTATTATTTTTATCAGTCAGCTCTAGTCAAAGAACTCAACCTCAGAGAATTGATCGGCGTGGAAGATAGGATGATTTAAATGAAAAATTTTAATTCAACAGTTGGTGACGTAAAGAAGTATTTTGGAAAAGATAAGAATTCTTATTTCCTGTAGATTACTTTTTTAAATAGGTTTAATCAATTAGTAAATATAATCAATCAGAGTGTCAAACTTTTATCCTGATCAAGTTAAGAATTTAGAATTAATAAGCAATGTAAATCAAACATTTACATTTTTGATTTTGAATTGAAGACTGATGATCTTAGGTTGTAGTATACTTAGGTTACGTGTCTTAAATCAATGTGACGATCTTAGTAGAAATGGAGATAACCATGTCTAAGAAAGTAATAAGTATTGATTTTATTTTTGAAAATTGTGAAGTAGGGACATTACCTATCAATGCAGTTCCATCATTTTATTTTGATGATTTAACTAAAAGTATCTCACATCGCTGGCTCTTTAAAAATGAGCCAGTTGATGAAATTGAAACAACAATTAGTTGCCAGCATGCACACTTTCAAATTGATTATGAATTAGCGAAAAAAGTTAAAACTAACGTCATGGAATTGTTTGATGAAGATATTAAAGAAAATAATTTTGCTAAGCGTTTATTACGTTGGAATGACATAACTTCTATTAACTTACATTATCAAAATGGAACTTCTACGAATATTTACGTTCTCTTTGACGAAGTGAAATTAAATGAGTTAGATGAAGACAATAAGCTACAAAAGACAAAATTAGTGAAATATGATTCATGGGAAGTTGGTTTTAACGAGAACTATAAAAATCATGATATGATTATGATCGATATTGGAAAGTAGCAATCCAGGATATATTTCTATTAAATATTAAAAAATGGAGTTTCACTTTTATGTTGTGAAACTCCATTTTTATTAAAATTATTTAGGCTTTCGATGATGTAATTTGTATTCATCATGAAAAAGATGGTCGTGTGAACCGATCCTAATACCAATAACAACTAATGATTTAGTTCTTTTCTTATAAATAACTACTACATCATTTTTATCCGATGGTTTGAATCCTTTGGGTGTATCTCTTAGGTGAAATTCGGAAGTTCCTTCATAGTATCCATGTAAATCATGATCATTAAATTCTGATGGTAACTCTAAATTATCTCTTAAAATTGAAATAGCTTCTTTAACTTCAGATACTATTGTAGGATCTAATTTACTCAAGTAGTTTAGATCATGTACAAATTCAGGTCGAGGGACAAAATCTAATTTTTTCTTACGTTTCATAGCTTATTTGAACTGTTCCCAAAATTTCTCATATTCTTTATCAGTAGAGATTCTTTCACCTTGTTCTGGAATAATTCCCAATTCCATTAAATGTTCGGCTGCTATAGAATGCTTAAGAGTACCGGGCTCAGTTTTAGCATATTTTTCTAACCAATCAAGTCGATCTTGTGAGATTAATGCTACTCCCTTTTGTTTTGGACGAGGAATATAAATTGTTTCTTGATCTTCAGTAACTTTATCCATATAAGCCTTGAAGTTTTGTCTAAAATCAGTTTGTGTTGCTGCTAATGACATAAATGACCGCCTCCTACGCTAAGTAGTTATTATATGCTACATTATACTGTACACTATAACGTTAATCAATTTTAAAATATGTTTTTGAGAAAAGCTAAACACTGCTACTTATTAAAATTTTTATTATTGAACATTAAACTTTAAAGTGGTACTTTTAATAAAAATAAGAAGGAGTGAATTACTTTGATTATTCGCACTGTGACAATGAATGATTTAGAAGCGATAGTAAACTTAGAATCAGTAGCCTTTCAAATGACTAAAGAGCAAACTAAAAAAGATATGATTGGAAGAATTAAAAATTATCCAGATACTTTCTTGGTAGCTGAAGAAGATGGAAAAGTTATTGGGCATGTTTTAGGTCCAAGTTTTAACCAGAGATATATTACTGACGAATTATATTTTAAAAATCATCCTAATCAGGCAAAAGATCAGTATCAAACAATTTTAAGTTTGGCAGTTTCTCCAGAATATCGTAAACATGGGATTGCTACCGCCTTACTTGAACAACTTAGTTCTGTTGCAAAAGGGCAGGGAAGAAAGGCTATTACATTAACCTGTCTACCTAAGTTATTTTCTTTCTATGAGAAGAGAGGATTTAAGAATGAAGGCAAAACCTCTGATGATATCCCTGATCCTGATGGAATTAGTAGCTATAACATGGTGAAAGATATTTAGTATTTTATTTTATATGATAGGTTTCGGATGAATTAAACAGACGGAATTCTTTAATATTTTTAGCTTTTATATAATTTAGCCTATTATTATCACCATCCCGAACTTTTAAATAGAAATTTAGTGGGATAATTTTAGCCTCTTTGATCATATTTTTAATATCTCGAGCGGTATAAATATCTAGTTCTTCGGTATAATACTGGCCATAAGAAGTCATTAGAATAGTGTGATTAATTTTGCTTGCTTTAGTTATCTGACTTTTATCAACGAAAGATTCTTTTGTCATGACTTTATTACGACGAATGTTACGAAGCATTTGACGTAGATGAAGTTCTTTTTCGATTTGTTTTATACTACTTTCATTAAAGTATTCTTCATTTGCATTTGTATGAACTGGCTTAATCTGCAATTTTTGAATTATCTTATCTAATTGCAATCCGGTAAGATTTAATTGTTGAGAAATTTCTTCTTTGCTAAAAGATTTTACTTTTGCAGGATTAATAGATTTATTTTGTGTTAAAGGCTGATTGTTAGTTTGACACCATTCTTTGTATTTTTCTAAAAAGATTAAGTGATCTGGAGTTTGATCATTTCTATCTCTCATAATCATCCCAACTAGCGCATCATTTGTATCAGGTATTGGAGAAAGCGTTGCTGTAGAGCTTGTAGAAATTTCAATAATTTGATCTTTATCTTCACTTTGGTTTGGTAGTTTAGCTTTGGTCGAAAAACTAATTTTCATCCCAGGCTTTAGGCGACCGAGTTTAATTAAAGGTGGATTAATCTTAAAAAAAGCATTTTGTGAGACACTCTCATTTAGTTCATTAAATACATCAATAAATTTAGCACACGGAACAAAATTTCCATTTTGATCATTATAGTAAAAATAGCGACTAAATTGCGCATGATATCGCTGAGGTAAATGTGTATGATTAATAGTCTGATGGACAGATTCCTTGATGTTTTTTACTTCTCTAGTAAAATTAGGAGCTTCCGCCTTTTGCTTTCTTTTTTTGATAGCTTTATGAGCTAAGCTTCTTTCGATATAAGATTGATGTTTTGAACGTTGATAATTAGTAAATGCAGTACCAGACAAGGCTAAAAGAGTAGCAAGTTCATGTGTGGTAGGGCTTTTAGAAACAAAGGTATCATTTTTCTTATTATTGATTTTTAAAATCCAATCATTATGTCTATCATAATCAGTTATAAATTTGTGTGATATATCAGTTTTTTGATCATTTCTTTCATCTGGTCCGACAAAAATGCCTGCACCTAGAATTACAGTTTCTCTTAATTCATATTTGACCTCTTTTTTAGGTCCAAAATAGATTCCAATATTGCTAACGCCTTTAATCGCATCACCAACGGCAATCGACTGGGGATCAGTAATAGTATGCTTGATATACTTGGTATTAAGCCAAACGTGACGCTCTAATAGTTTACAATTATTATCACTATCAACTGCAAACACTTTATCTAACAGCAATGCTGGTTTATTTTTATTTCCAAAAGGCCAACCTATATCAGAAACTAAAGCTATCCAGTGCAAAGACTCCATATTTTGATAATATTTTTCTAAAGACTTATGCCTGTTTGAATGATATATTTTGTGATTCAAATAGTTGTTGAGACTATAAACTCTTGCTAAGTTATATTCATCGATCAGAGGATGCTCAGCTAAAGTATTTTCATCAACATATGGGAACAGCGGTAAGTTATCACTTGGAAAAGCTAAACTATCCTGATTTTGTTTTTGTTTTAGATTTAAAAAGAAATTTTTTTAAAAATTAAGCATAATTTCTACCTCAAAAAATATTTGCTTTTTAAATTATATCGAACATGTATTCGTGCTTAAAGAGGATTTTTACTTTAGCATAAAAATTTTTTCTTATATTATAGAAGATATAGAAACCGTTTATAAAAATAGAAGGTGAAAATATTGCCAATTAAACAACCATTAGCAGATTTAATGCGACCAAAGCAATTGAAAGATCTGGTAGGTCAAGAAGGGCTAGTTAACGAAGGGGCACCGTTATATCAAATAATTCACAAGCATGTACCAGTTTCACTCCTTCTATGGGGACCTCCTGGAACAGGAAAGACTAGTTTAGCCCATATCATTGCTCGAGAATATAACTATCCTTTAGCAAATTTCAATGCATCAGTTGATAATAAATTAAAATTAACACAAATCATTAATACTTATCCTCATCAATCTTTTGTCTTATTAATAGATGAGATTCATCGAATGACAAAAAATATTCAAGATTATCTCTTACCATACCTTGAAAGTGGACAAGTAATGTTAATTGGAGCCACCACTGAAAATCCAATCATGTCAATTGTTCCTGCGGTTAGGTCACGTTGCCAGATTTTTGAATTTAAGGCTTTAAGCGATCAAAATATCTTAACGGTTTTAAAAAAGGCGACGACAGATGTCTTAAAAATAGAAAAAGACAAGATTGATTCGGGAGCACTTAAAATGATTGCTACATCGGCTGATGGTGACCTACGCGTGGCTCTCAATATTTTAGAAACTGTTCACGCAATTAACGGAGATAAATTATCAATAGACGCTGTCAAAGACTTTGTAAAAGACCAACATTTTGCATATGATAAAAAAGCTACTAAGCATTATGACTACTTAGCGGCATATTCAGATTCTATGGCAGGCTCAGATACTGACGCTGCACTATATTACTTAACTATTTTACTAAAAAATGGCGACTTACCTTCGGTAGTTAGGCGTCTGCGTGAGATTCCATATACTTATATTGGTTTAGCTAACCCTGAACAAGTAACGCAAATTGTGGTTGCCGCAAATCAAGCAGAAAAGATAGGTATGCCAAAAGCTAAGTATCCATTAATGTTTGCTACCATGCTTATGTGTTTATCACCTAAGTCTGGTTCTTTTGACCAGGTATGGGAACAATTAGATCAAGATACTCAATATCCTAGTCAGCATCCCATGCCTAGAGGACTACGGGATATGCACTATAAGCATTCTGAAGAAATAACCGGCGGAGGATTAATTGAAAATCCATTTGAGCAACCATTCCAGATCGCTAAGCAGAACTATATGCCAAAAGGATTTGAAGGTAAAAGATATTATTTTGCCAAAGACAATTTGAATGAAAAGAAGCTTGAGCAGCAGTACTTAAAGTTACACAAGTATATTTATGGTCAAGATTATAAAAAATAAGCTTGCAATGTTATAGAATGAATTTGAAAGAATTATTTTATAGAGAAGGCAAAAATTATGAAAATTGACGCATTTGCACATATTCTAACTCCAAATTTTTATCAAACAATGCTTGATATTGATGCAACTATTCAGCAAAAATATCCATTTTTCAAAATTGAAACTTTGGTTAGTTTAGATGAAAGGTTAGAGCAATGGCCAGATAAAAATACTAAGCAAGTTGTTTCATTTGCAAATATTAATCCTGAAGATTTTGTAAATGGTGAAAGAGCTAAAGAAATTGCAGTAAATGCTAACCAAGAGTTAGCTGGTATTGTAGCAAATTATCCAGACAAATTTGAGGCTGGAGTAGGGATGTTAGCAATGAACAATATTCCTGCTTCGCTTAAGATTTTAGACGCTATTAAAGAGAATCCATATTTAGTTGGTGCCCAAATTTTTACCAGACATTTGGGTAAAAGCATTGCTGATCCTGAATTTGAGCCTATTTTAGTAAAAGCAGCTGAATTAAATCTTCCATTGTGGTTACATCCAGTATTTGATAAGCGAAAGCCTGACAATAATTTAGTATTTTCTTGGGAATATGAATTATCGCAAGTTATGTTGCAACTAGTTCAGAGTGATATCTTTAAGAAAGTACCCAACTTAAAAATTCTGGTTCACCATGCTGGTGCAATGGTTCCTTACTTTAGTGGTAGAATTGAACACATTTTAGATCAAGAGCATGCAGAAATGTTTAAGAATTTCTATGTAGATACAGCTATCTTAGGTAATACTCCTGCTTTACAATTAGCACTTGATTATTTTGGCATTAATCATGTTTTGTTTGGAACTGATGCACCATTTGCAGTTATGCCAGCAGGTGCTGATAAGATAGTCACTGATGCAATTGAAAATCTTGATATTTCAGACTTATATGATAAAAAGATTTTTGAAACGAATTATCAGCATATGATTAAATAGTTTTTTATGGTTATTTGAGACTGAGTAGTAAGAGACTGCCCAGTCTTTTTATTACAATTTTTTACTAATACCTTTCTTTTTTCTTTACTCTTCTCAAGTGCTACATTAAGGATGAAGAGAAAAGATGGGAGGACTATTATGTATAACTTTGATCAAGAACCAGAACGTCGGCACTTAGTCGATGAATCCGGACTAAATACATTTTTAAGCAAACTCTACGGTTTAATGGCTTTAGCAGTTTTAATCTCTGCTTTAAGTTCGTACCTAACAATGACTGTTTTTGCTAGACAGATGCTTAATTTAATGAATCGTCATCCTTGGGCAATGTGGTTTTTACTACTTTTACCAATAGCATTGACTTTAATTATTAATTTCAATGCTACTAGAAGTCCAGGGATGAGTTTTGTTTTACTAATGCTGACGGCAATTATCTATGGAGTAACTTTCGCCTTCATTGCGGGAGCTTATACTGGTGAAGATATTGCTTCAGCCTTTGTAGCTTCAGCTACCGTATTTATTGTGATGGCTATTTTAGGAACAGTGACAAAGCGAAACTTAAGTAGAATTGGATCCTATGCGTCAGCAGCACTAATTGGGCTAATAGTAGCGATGCTAATTAATTTCTTTTTGAAAAATCCGGCAATTGATTATATTTTCTCATTTATTGCAGTTATTATTTTTACTATTTTAACTGCTTGGGATGCACAAAGAATGAAGAATATTTACTTGCAATTTGGCGGAGAAATTTCAACAAACGGTCTAGCAGTCTTAGGAGCACTTCAATTATATTTGGATTTTGTTAACTTATTCCTGCAATTCTTAGATATTTTTGGTTCTAATGATAATAATTAGTTTACTTTCATTTATACTGCTTTCTATATTGCATCGGAGAGATCTTTTCTATTTTTTTGAAAAGACTAGAAAAACTACTTTGATTGCTACAACCTAGGTTTTGTGCAATTTCATTAATAGATTTATTGGTAAATAATAGCTCATGTTTTGCATGGGCTATTTTTTGTTGATTAATAAATTGAATAAGTGATTGGCCGGTTTCTTTTTTAAAACGATGCTGTAAATATGGAAGGCTAATATTTAAATAATTAGCAATTTCATTAAATTGGACTATTAGCTACCTTTATCTTCAGTACTTGAAAGAGGAGAAAAACGATGGTTACCATGCTTTTAAATTAATTGAAAATCAAGATCCCGTAGCAAGCAAGATATTTAAAGAATATTGTTTAAAAATTGTTATTTTAATTTTAAATATTCAAAGCGTGGTTGATATTAGAAAAGTAGCTATAGGAGGAAGTAGTGAGAACAAATTAGTAGTTCAAGGAATTAATAAGGCCTAAAATTTTCTACTATTGACTTGATTGGAAAAGACAGTAGCATGGTTTGTGAAACGGATGGCTGTAGTTTAGCTGATCACTTTGATTGGACTAAGGAAGATAAAGACCTTGGAAATGGATTTCGTGGGGTCTATTTTTGTAGTTATTTTTGAAAATTAAACGATTTGTCGTTAAAATATCACTAATTGAAAGAAAGGAAGTATATAAAAATGACAGCAAACGAAAAGATTATTGCCTTAGTTAAGCCAGAATATTTAAAGAAAATACCAGCTATTTTTCGTAAACATGCCACTGAGGGGACTTGTAAATTAATTGCTAGAGAACATTCTGATTTATATAGTGCTTTTGAAAAAGATGTTGAACCAACCGAAGAAGAAAAGCAACAAATGACAAACCTAGTAAATGGTATTTTTGAAGAGAGAATGAAGAAGCATAAGATGTTGTAATTATGTAAGAGAGCACAGTAGTATATTTACCACTGTGTTTTTTATTTAGAAGAATTATGAAAAAGTAACTATGATAGATCTGTTACATTGAACAAAAAGTTCATCTTTCTATAAAAAACAGCTTTGTTTGGATTAATTATTGAAACTTTTTTTCGCAATGATTTTTAATTCTTTTATGCCAAACATAAAAATATATTTTGAATTTGAAATTAACTTGGCCACTTGATTAACAAGTCTAACATCAATTTCATCCCTCAAAATTTTTATACTATTTAAGTAAAGAAAGGATTAGCTGAAGTAATAAAGATATGGTAAAACTATCGATATTGACCACCCAATTATCGATGAAGTAGAAAAAATAGCTCAAAATCACAACACTTCAATGGCTGCAATTGCTCTTGCCTGGCTTAAAACAAGAGTAACTGCCCCAATTGTCGGAGCAACAAAAGCTCATCACTTAGATGCCTTAGAAGAAGCTATCAATATTAACTTAAATAAAGAAGAAAATCATACTCTCCAGGCACCATATAAGGCTCATGACCTAGAAGGTGTAATGGCTGATAATCGGGATCGTGAACATAATCGGGATCGTGAACATAATTGGACTCAGTATTTAATTAACGATGCCAGAAAATAGTCCTATTTATTTTATTTATTACTTTTCTAGCACTAAAATGAAGTTGTTAGAAAAAGGAGGACTATACTATGACAAAAGTTCCAACAATTACATTAAATGATGGCAATAAGATGCCTTTACTTGGTTTGGGGGTCTTTCAAATACCAGATCACGAAAAAGCAAGACAAACAGTTGAAATGGCCCTTGCAAATGGCTATAGAATGATTGATACAGCAGAAGTATATGAGAACCAAATTGCCGTTGGTCAAGCAATAGCAGAAAGCGCAGTTAATAGAGATGATATTTTCTTAACTACAAAAATTTGGGTTTCTAATATGTCATTTGAAAAAGCAACTAAAGCAATTGATCATGATTTAAAGGAACTAGGGACTGATTATTTAGACTTAGTATTACTTCATCAACCATATGGTGACACATTTGGTGCTTGGAATGCTTTAGCTGCTGCTAAGCGTGCTGGTAAGGTTCGCTCAATTGGTTTATCAAACTTTTATCCTGATCAATATATGAATTTAGAGCTTGCACATGAAGATAAACCAGCCATTAATCAAATTGAAATTAATCCATGGTTCCAACAAACTAACGATGTTAAATTCTTCCAAGGAAGAGACGTCGCTGTAGAGGCTTGGGCTCAATTTGCAGAGGGTAAGCATGATATTTTCAATAATAAGGTATTAAAAGGTATTGCGGAAGCTCATCACAAGACGGTCGCTCAAGTCATCTTACGCTGGCTTACTCAACAAGATATCATTGTTATTCCAAAATCAGTTCATGAGAAACGTCAAAAAGAGAATATCGATATTTTTGACTTTAATTTAACACAAGATGAAATGGACAAGATTAAAGAATTAGATAAGGGCGAAAGCCAATTCTTTGATCACCGCGATCCAGCTGTAATTGATAATATTTTTGGCGAGAGTCTAAAACAACTTCGTGATTCAGAATAAGAGATATTTTTATCAAAAAAGAGACTAGTTTAGTGCTAGTCTCTTTTATTTTTCAATCCTTAATTGGTAGCCATGCAAGAAAGTATTCTCAAAATCTTTTGGCAACCTGTATTTTTGATTGAACATGACAATCATGGCATGAAAGTTTTGATAGTTGCGCAGTGTAAAATGGTCTACATTAGCTTCAACTAAGTCTTTGGCCTTTTGATAAGAGGGAGGTAGTTGATAATCTAAGCATGCAAATAAGCGTCTAGCATAAGTATCAACAACAAATTCTCCTTTTTGAATTCCGTACATTAGAATTACATCAGCCGTTTCAGGACCAATCCCTTTAATACTAAGTAGGTCAGACCGCTTCCTCCATTTCAATTTATTATCATAATCTTAAGGAATCAAATAAACAAAAATATGCTATTTTATGTATTAGTAGATAAAATAAAAGAGTAAATAACTAAAGAAATTAGGTTTAGATAAATGGAAGAAAATACTAAAAAGATGCTTGCCGGTTTACCATATCGACCAGATACTAAAGAATTAAAAGAAATTTCAACTAAAGCGCATCGCTTAAGTAGAGATTATAATCAGACTGCTGATGAAGATAAAGCAGTTAGAAAAGCAATTATTGATGAACTCTTCCCAGATCATGAAGAGGGAGTGTATTTACAAGGTCCAGTTGAAGTTGACTATGGCAAATTTACTAAGCTGGGTAAAAACTTCTATGCTAACTTCAACCTAACCATTCTCGATACCTGTCCTGTAACGATAGGCGATAATGTAATGTGCGGACCAAACACTTCATTAGTAACTCCGCTTCATCCTTTATTGCCTGAGCAGCGTAATGCACGCCTTCAAAAAGATGGCAAGATTGCTGACATCGAATATGGGGCTCCAATTACAATTGGAGATAACTGCTGGTTAGCAACTAATGTAACTGTCTGTCCGGGAGTAACTATTGGCAAAAATTGTGTTATTGGAGCTGGTAGTGTCGTTACCAAAGATATTCCAGATAATTCACTTGTCTTAGGTGTTCCAGGTCGTGTAGTAAGAAAAATTACCGAAAAAGATCACCTAGATAACTATCCTTACTAAAAATTGGATATAAATTTCTCTTGCGAACATCTGTTTGAATAAAGTATAATATCTATGAAAAAAGACTGTTAAAGCATTAACTTTAGCAGTCTTTTGTTCTTACTATTTATTTATTTTAGATTTCTTATCGAGCAATCCATGGGACTTTTTATACCAATACCACAGTCCAAAAGGAACGATATTTTCTTGGTGATTAACTAACCGTTTGATATTAGAACGATGTCTCACAAACAGTAAGATCATCATAATTCCAGTAATGATTGTAAGAAATATATCATGAAACCAAAAGGAACAAATAAAGATTATTACGATAGAAACTAGGCTTGATAAACTTACATAAGAAGTAATAAAGAGCATTGGTAAAAATATTACCGCACATAGTCCAAAGAATTTTAGGTTATAGCCTAGGAAGACACCTGCACTAGTTGCTACCGCTTTTCCTCCCTTGAATTTCAGGAAGATTGAGAATGTATGACCTAAGATAGCACAGGCACCTGCAATTAATAATAAATACTTTGGTCCTTTTAAATGAAAAAGTAATGGTAAGTCTGTAGCAAGTGTTCCTTTTAACACATCAATGATTAAAACTGCGCTTCCAGCTACTGGACCCATCACTCTGAACGAATTAGTTGTTCCAATATTTCCTGATCCAAAATTTCTTATATCTTCATGAAAAAATATTTTTCCGACTAACACACCTGTAGGAAAGGACCCGATTAAGTATGCTAAAATAAAAACTAGTAAATAATTCAACGTAGACATTCAATTTTCAACCCCATTTAAAATCTAAAGCTATTTTAACAGAGATTATAATGGCTGTGGGACTGATTTTGATTGTCTGTTAAAAATGGAGGCATTTATTTGGCTAAAACAAATAAAACTACCAGTTCATATGATGATTCTTCGATTCAGATTCTTCATGGACTAGAGGCAGTAAGAAAACGTCCAGGGATGTATATTGGCTCAACTGATCGACATGGTTTGAATCAACTAGTTTATGAAATTGTTGATAATTCAGTTGATGAAGCAATGGCTGGTTATGGTAAAGAAATCAATGTAACTATCCATAAGGACAATTCAATCACAGTACAGGACTTTGGACGAGGGATGCCAACTGGGATGCATGCATCTGGAATTCCAACAATTGAAGTTATTCTGACAGTCTTGCACGCAGGTGGTAAGTTTACTGAGAAGAACTATCAAACTTCTGGTGGTTTACATGGAGTTGGATCGTCTGTCGTAAACGCCTTATCTTCTTATTTAAAGGTAAGAGTTGTTAGAGATGGACAGGCTTATGAAGAAGAATTTGAAAATGGTGGTCATCCAATTGGTACTCTTAAACATTTGGGCAAGACCAAAGATAAAAATGGAACTACGATTACTTTTAAACCTGATGCCACTATCTTTTCAACCACGACTTATAAGTATGAAACAATTCAAGAACGAATTCGTGAATCAGCATTTCTCCTAAAGGGTGTTAAGTTTACTTTAACTGATGAGCGTGAACCTGAACATCATGATGAATTTCTCTATGAAGATGGAATCAAATCATTTGTATCTTATTTGAATGAAGATAAGGATACGATGGGAGATGTATTTTACTTTTCAGGTAAGCAAAATGGTATTGAGGTAGAATTTTCTGGTCAATATAATGATGGTTATTCGGAAAATTTTGTTTCCTTTGTAAATAATGTCCGTACTGCTGATGGTGGTAGTCATGAAGCTGGAGCAAGAAGCGGATTTACTAAAGCTTTTAACGATTATGCTAAAAAGCAAGGACTATTAAAGAACAAAGATAAAGGCCTCGAGGGTAGTGACTATCGTGAAGGTTTAAGCGCAGTTTTATCTGTTAAAATCCCAGAAGAGTTATTAGAGTTTGAAGGCCAAACTAAAGGAAAATTAGGTACTCCGCAAGCTAGAAGCGTTGTTGACAGTATTGTTTATGAGCAACTTTCTTACTATTTGATGGAAAATGGAGAATTTGCTCAAAGTTTAGTTCAAAAAGCACAAAAAGCTAGGGATGCACGTGAAGCCGCTAAAAAAGCAAGAGATGAAAGCCGAAGCGGTAAAAAGAGACGAAAGAAAGAAATTCTTTCAGGGAAATTGACTCCTGCTCAATCGCGTAATCCTAAGAAAAATGAATTATTCTTAGTCGAAGGGGACTCAGCCGGAGGATCTGCAAAACAAGGTCGAGATCGAAAATTCCAAGCAATCTTGCCATTACGTGGTAAAGTTTTAAATACGCAAAAAGCTAAATTGCAAGATATTTTCAAAAATGAAGAAATAAATACTATGATTCATACAATCGGTGCTGGTGTTGGTTCTGATTTTCAAATTAAAGATGCAAATTATGACAAAATCATTATCATGACAGACGCAGATACCGATGGTGCTCACATTCAAATTTTGTTATTAACTTTCTTTTACAGGTATATGCGTCCAATGGTTGAAGCAGGTCGAGTTTATATTGCTCTTCCACCACTTTACAAGCTCCAAAAGGGAAATGGTGCAAAGGCTAAAATTAAATATGCTTGGACTGATGAGGAACTAAGTGAAGATTCTAAGGACATGGGTAAAGGATTTGCTTTGCAACGCTTCAAAGGTTTAGGTGAAATGAACGCTGATCAATTGTGGGAAACTACTATGAATCCTGAAACACGTACTCTAATTAGAGTTAAGATTGACGACGCACAACTTGCTGAAAAGCGTGTAACTACCCTGATGGGTGACAAGGTTGCTCCAAGAAGAAAATGGATTGACGAAAATGTTAAATTCCGCATGGGTGAAGATGGATCAATCCTAGAAACAAGTAGAGATTAAGAGGTTATATTTTTAAATGGCAAAAACTACTGAAAGAATTAGGGAATTACCTCTTGAAGAAGTAATGGGTGAGAGATTTGGACGATACTCAAAATATATTATCCAAGAACGTGCTCTTCCTGATATTCGAGATGGATTAAAACCTGTTCAACGTCGTATTCTTTATGCGATGTATAAAGATAATAATACATACGATAAGCCCTATAAGAAGGCCGCTAAAGCTGTCGGAAATGTAATGGGAAACTTTCACCCTCATGGAGATAGTTCAATCTATGGTGCCTTAGTTCACCTATCTCAAGATTGGAAAATGCGTGAGCCTTTAATTGAAATGCACGGAAATAACGGATCTATGGACGGGGATGGCCCGGCAGCAATGCGTTATACAGAATCTCGCTTAAGTAAAATTTCTAATTTACTTTTGCAAGATATAGATAAAGAAACAGTTCAAATGATTTTGAACTTCGATGATACGGAATACGAGCCAACTGTTTTACCAGCTCATTTTCCTAATTTATTAGTTAATGGTTCAACTGGAATTTCAGCGGGATATGCGACTGAAATTCCACCTCATAATCTTGCTGAGGTCATTGAAGCAGCTGTTTATCTATTAAAGCATCCCGATGCTACAACAGACAATTTGATGGAGTTTGTTAAGGGACCGGATTTTCCAACCGGTGGTATCGTACTTGGTACAAAAGGCATTAAAGAAGCTTATGAAACCGGTCGTGGTAGAATTCAAGTTCGTTCTAAAACAACCATTCAAGATATCAAGGGACATCGCCAACAAATTGTAGTAACTGAAGTTCCTTTCGGCGTCAATAAAGCAATGATGGTTAAAAAGATTGACGAAATCCGTTTGAATAAGGAAATTGATGGCATTTCCGAAGTAAGGGACGAAACCGACCGTCATGGGCTTTCGATCGTAATTGAACTAAAAAAGGGTGCAGATAGTGAGAATATCTTAAACTATCTCTTTAAGAATACTGACTTGCAAGTTTCATATAACTTCAACATGGTTGCAATTGATCGAATGACTCCAGTGCAAGTTGGGTTGAAACATATTTTATCTTCATACTTAACTCATAAAAAAGATGTTGTAACTAAGCGAACTGAATTTGACTTAAAGAAAGCTAAGCAACGACTAGAGATTGTTGAAGGTCTTATTCACGCTTTAGATATTTTGGATCAAGTTATTAAAACAATTAGATCTTCTAAAGATAAAAAAGATGCTAAGAAGAATTTAATTGCTAAATATGACTTCACGCCAAACCAAGCTGAAGCTATTGTTTCTTTGCAGTTATACCGCTTAACAAATACTGACGTTAACCAACTCAAGAAAGAACAAACTGAATTAAATAAGAAAATCGACAAGTTCAATGAAATTTTAAGTGATAATAACGTTTTAGAAAAAGTCGTAGTTAAAGAATTAAACGCAGTTAAAAAAGAATTTGGATCACCAAGAAGAACTGAAATTACAGCTAAAGCTGCCAAAATTGAAATTAACGAAAAGGCCCTAGTTGCTGATGAAGACGTACGTGTCTTAGTAAGTAAGGATGGATACCTTAAGCGTTCCTCAATTCGCTCTTTCCAATCAACTGATGCTAATGATAATGGATTACCAGATGGGGACAAGGTTATTTTTGAAAAGACAATGTCAACATTAGATAATCTCTATATCTTTACTAATAAGGGAAATCTGATTTACCGATCAGTTCATGAATTAATAGAAACAAAATGGAAGGAAACTGGACAGCACCTTTCTCAAGAAATTGGTCTTGATACTGACGAAGAGATTATTCGCGTCTTTGAAGTCAACGACTTAAAGGCAAGTCAAAACTTCTTAATTGCTACAAATGATGGCTATATTAAACAAGTTGCTCTATCTGACTTACAGCCTACTAGAACATATAAGTCTCGTGCAATTACTGCAATTAAGCTTAAAGCTAAAGACAGTACAGTTGTAAGAATTGATCAAGTTAAGCCAGATAGTAAACAGGAAATTACCTTGATTACTAATCAGGCATATGCTGTAAGATTTGATATTAGCGAAATTCCTACATCAGGATCTAAGGCAGTAGGGGTTAAGTCTGTTAACCTTAAAGATGATGACTATATCGTAAATTATGTTCTTGCAGATCCTAAATATGTTGATTTAATTAAGATCGGAATTATTACACAGCGCGGAGCATTTAAGCAACTTAAGTTAAACCTAATAAATAAAGTAACACGTGCTAAGCGTGGAGTATTAGTATTACGTGAACTTAAAACCAAGCCTCATCGAATTATGGCAATCAGTAGTTATGGCGAGAATCATATTTTACATTTAACTACTTCTAGTGATCGTCACATTGAACTCAATACCTCAGAATATCCACTAGGAGATCGTTACTCAAACGGTTCGTTTGTACTAGATCCAATGACTGATGGAACACCAACTTCATTAACCCTTGGTCAACCACTAGCTGATGGAAGAGATAAAACTGAAGATCTATTTTAAATAAAAGCTAAGAATAACCTTTTAAAAAAGCTATTCTTAGCTTTTTTTGTTAATATAATTAATTATAGAAAAATAGCCTATATTTTATGTAAATGTTTTAAATATCTAGGTACAGATGTTATTATAAAAAGTGTGGGATATATATTAAGCTATAATAAAAGGCTATCAGAAAATAATTATATATATTTAAAGATTCTATTTATTAGATATTATTCCAGATTTATATAAGAGGTATTCAATCATGAAAACAAATACTGATGCAGTTTTATCCGCGAAATCTTTACGTTACTTTCTTCAATTAATCGACAACATGAGTTATACTCAGGCAGCTCAAATCTTAGGAATTACCCAACCTGCTTTAACTCAGCAAATTAAAAAATTAGAACGTGCAGTAGGCTCTCCATTATTTGGACAAATGGGGAAGAAGCTTTACTTAACTGATGCTGGTTTAAAGATGGAAGAAACAGCTAAGGCGCTATTTTCAACTGTAAATAATGCTGTTGATAGTATCCAACAATATACAAAATCAGATACTGGAACTATTTCTTTAGGCATATTATCTACTATTGAAGCAAGAGTTATTGATCAATTTTTAATTGAATTCAATCATAAATATCCAGAAATAACTCTACATATTGGCTTTTATAATAGAACTGAGCTTTGGGATAGATTAGATAATAATCAACTTGATCTAGCTGTTCTTTATATGCCTGATCACAACGCAACGGTTAAAAATATGAAACAATATATGGCTAAGCAAATCTACCCTGAATCTGTTATATTTTTAACGCATAATCCAGAAGAAAAATTTAACAAGATGGCAGTGCACAAGTGGGTTGCCTACCCTAAAGATTATTATCTACCCCAAATTGTTCGTCGCTTTTATGCTAGTGAGTTTCCAAATAACGAATTGAACACTCCAGTAACTTTTACCGCTCCTTATCAGCTAATAAAATTTGCTGAACAAACAAACTATAATACATATGTCTCAAAGAGTTTTTATAAGGCCCACAAAGCTGAAATTACTCTATCGCCAATAAATGTCAAGAATGAAACTAACTTTGAAAGTTGTTTCATATATCGGAAGAATAAGAGTGAAATACCTCGCCTAGTTAACTTCTTAAAAGAGTGGGATAAATTTATTGACGAAAAAGACTATGATAGCCGCTTAGAAGACATTAAAGTAAGTATCTAGTTATCAGAAAAGCATTGTTATCAAAAGCAATGCTTTTTCTATCGGGATTGATTTGCTTAAGTTTCAACTTTAATCTAAAATATTAAATAGATATAATTTTTAAAGGAGCTCTATAATAATGGCAAAAGAATTGATTTTTGGTCACCAAAATCCTGATACAGATGCAATTGGAACTGCAATTGCATATTCATACTTACAAAATAAATTAGGCTACGATACCGAAGCAGTTGCTTTAGGCGAAGCTAACGATGAAACCAAATATGCTTTAAATAAATTTGGTTTTACTGCACCTCGTGTAATTAAAACAGCTTCAAACGAAGTTGATGCTGTTATGCTTGTGGACCACAACGAGCCTCAACAAAGTGTTTCTGACATTGACAAAGTTAAAGTAACTCACGTAGTTGATCACCACCGTATTATGAACTTCAATACTGCTGATCCTTTATACTACCGTGCCGCTCCAGTAGGTTGTACAAGTACAATTATGTGGCAAATGTACAACGAAAAAGAAATTGAAATTCCACAAGATATTGCCGGAATTATGCTATCAGCTATTATTTCAGATACTTTACTCTTAAAGTCACCAACTACCACTGATCAAGATAAAGAAGCTGTTGAAGCTTTAGCTAACATCGCTGGTGTTAACTACAAGGAATATGGTCTTAAGATGCTCAAGGCTGGTACTAACATTGCTGATAAGTCAGAAGAAGACCTAATCGATTTAGACGCTAAGAGCTTTGAATTAAACGGTAGCAACGTTCGTGTAGCCCAAATTAATGTTGTTGACTTACCAGAAGCTTTAGAACGTAAAGACGCTTTCTTAAAGGCTATGGATGAAGCTTCAAAGAGCGAAGGCTACGATATGTTTATGCTCTTGATCACTAATATTCTTGACTCTGACTCAGAAGCTTTAGTAGTAGGTAGTGATGAAGCTAAAGCTAAGTTTGAAAAAGCATTTGATACTAAGTTATCAGACTCAGAAGTTAAGTTACCTGGTGTTGTTTCAAGAAAGAAGCAAGTTGTTCCTCCACTAACTAATGCTTTTGAAGCTTAATTATTTTTAATTCGATTTTAGAAAAGACAGGTATGATCTTTCATACTTGTTTTTTTATTTAGTAGGAAAAAATGAAACCTGTAAAAGTATTAAAAGATGTATTTGGCTATGACAATTTTCGACCAGGACAAGAAAGAGTCATAGATTTAGTTCTAAAAAGAGAAAACGTGCTTGCAGTAATGCCAACAGGTGCTGGAAAATCAATGTGCTATCAGATACCGGCTTTAGTTAGTCCTGGTTTAACGTTAGTAATCTCTCCTTTGATTTCATTAATGAAGGACCAAATTGATTCATTAAAGCAAAATGGTATAAACGCTGCAGCGCTAAATTCAGCAACCCCTCAAGAGAAAGTTAATCCTATTTTAAGACAGGCATACGAGGGAAAAATAAAACTCTTATATGTAACTCCTGAACGATTAGCGATGGACTATTTTCGTTATCAGTTAAATTTCTTAGATATTTCTTTAGTTGCAGTTGATGAAGCTCACTGTATTTCACAATGGGGGCATGATTTTAGACCAGCATATCGACAAATAATGGAAGGCGTTAATTCAATTAAAGGTAAACCAAATATCCTTGCTTTGACTGCAACCGCTACGCCATCAGTTCAAAAAGATATTGCAGAGCAATTACAAATACCTTCAGCAAACTTTGTTATTACTTCATTTGCGCGACCAAATTTAAGTTTTAAAGTAGTCAATAATCCCAAAAACACTGATTTGTATCTTTTAGATTATATAAAACAACATCCCAATCAATCAGGAATTATTTACGCTAACACTAGAAAAAATGTTGAAGAATTAACTAATTATTTAGCCCAAAATGGCATTTTAACTGCAAGCTATCATGCTGGCTTATCTAATAAAGAAAGAGCCGATGTACAAGATGCGTTCCAATTTGATAAAGTCCAAATAATCGTTGCAACTAATGCTTTTGGTATGGGAATTGATAAAAGAAATGTTCGCTTTGTTATCCATGCTAATAGTACACCAAACTTAGAGTCATATTATCAAGAGGCTGGACGCGCAGGTAGAGACGGAGAAGCTTGCGAAGGAATTTTGATCTATCATCCCAAAGATATTCGTCTTTATCGTTGGTTCATTGAACAATCTGACTTAGATGACGAATATAAAAAAATCCAGTATCAAAAATTAGCCAAGATTACCAAGTATGTTAATACAACTGAATGTCTTCAAGAATTTATCGTTAATTACTTTGGTCAAACTTGTAAGTCCTGTGGTAAATGCTCAAACTGTTTAGGTACATTTATTGAAGAAGATGTTACAGAAAACAGTAAAGCTATCATTTCAGCTATTTATGAATTAGATGGTCGTTTTGGTAAAAGCGTAGTTGCAGACGTTGTCACAGGGGCTAATAATCAACGCATGAAAGAAATTGACGCAGCTAAATTAAAACATTATAACAGTCTGAAAATGGGGAAGAGAGCAGCGTTAGAATTAATAAATTATCTAATTAGCCACAATTATCTTCAGTTAACTGATAGTCAGTACCCACTAGTTCATGTAACTAACTTAGGATGGGACGTTTTAGATGGCAAAAGACGAGTAACTCAAAAAGTCGCTGAAAAATCAAACGATTCAGGCCAATTTTCTACTCAAATTTCTCAAGAAGAAAATGGTTTATTTACTAAATTAAAAGAAGTTCGATTGGATTTAGCTAAAAAGCAGGGAATACCAGCTTTTTATATCTTTTCTGATAAGTCTTTAAGAGAAATGTCGCTGCAAAAGCCAAAAACAAAATCAGACTTTTTGAATATTTCAGGAGTAGGCCAAGCCAAACTGAAAGCATATGGTCAAATTATGTTAAATACAATTAGAAAATATGCGAAAGAACATACAGATTAATGAAGTGTAGCCTAATAAAGAGTAAAATATACTAGAATATATATCAGGAGGACAAAAATGGAATATCCACAATTAAATTTAGAAAAAGTAAAGGGTCCAAAAGCACTAATTCAAACTAATCATGGAGATATTGAAGTTCAATTGTTTGAAAAAGAAGCTCCAATGACAGTTGAAAACTTTGTTCGTTTAGCTAAAAAAGGTTATTACAACGATACTACTTTTCACCGCGTAATTAGCGATTTCATGATTCAAGGAGGAGATCCTAAAGGCGACGGTACTGGCGGAGAAAGTATTTGGGGACATCCTTTTGAAGATGAGTTTTCAAATAAATTATTTAATGTCCGTGGTGCACTTTCAATGGCCAATTCAGGTCCTAATACTAATGGAAGTCAATTTTTTATTGTTCAAAATAAGAATGTACCCAAGCGTATGATTAAAGAAATGGATGCTGCAGGTTATCCAAAAGAATTAGTTAAGGCATATAAACAAGGCGGAACTCCATGGCTTGATGGTCGTCATACTGTTTTTGGTCAAGTAATTAAAGGTATGGATGTTGTTGATGAAATTGCAAAAGTCCCACGTGACAAGGCAAATGATAAGCCAAAAGAAGATGTAATCATTAAAGATATTCATATTGAAGATTAATACACTTAAAACATGGTCTAAACTGATCATGTTTTTAATTTGTATTAATTAACTTGGAGGTTAATTATGGGATTACTTTCTAACGAAAAATATCGTCCATCTGAATCACGTATCTTAGCTACTGCATTAACTTTTTCAGCAGGATTCATTGATGCTTACACTTATATTCAAAGAGGACATACTTTATCTGCTGGGCAAACAGGGAACGTTATCTTTTTTGCGTCAGCATTTGCTGACCATAATGTTGCCGGAATGCTAAATAGAGCAACTACATTTATTGCATTTACTTTGGGATTATTATTTGTAGGGCTTTTTCATAAATATGTAAAAAGTAATTATTGGCGCGTATTTTGTCTATTTCCAATCTTACTTATTTGTCTAGGAGTAGGATTTGTTCCAAAAAGTGTGCCAAATTATTACGTAGTTCCAGTAATTGCATTTGGATTAGCAGTCCAAAATGCTTCATTTAGTAAAATTGAAGGTATGGGCTATAATAATGCATTTACAACTGGTAATTTAAAAAAGTCTGTAGTTGCTTGGAGCGCATATTTCTTCGGTGAGGATAAATCACAGCACAACGCTGCTGTTAACTATATGTTTTTAGTTATTGCATTTGCACTTGGAGCAATTGTGTCAGCATTGCTTCAAAAAGTTTTTGTTTTAAAAACTATTTGGTTTGCAGTTTTACTTTTAGGAACAATTAATATTATTTATACGATTTCTTTAAGTAAAAGGAAAAAACTAGATTTTTCTAGCAAGTAAATTAATCAAAAAACTTTGAGATTAAAGTTAAGTCTCAAAGTTTTTATTTGTATAAAAAAGCTTATGAAATAGGACACAGTAATAATCGAGTATATACTTCGTGTAATATATATTATGTAAAGTTAAATGCAAAAATATATAGGCACCCGAAACTGACCCAATAACTCAATGTAATTGATTATTGTATCAGCAAAGTTAATTTATATTGAAACTAATGCTTATTAGTACTTACTTTTTTAATTAGCAGCCATTATAGATTAATTACCATTTGATTTTTAATTAAAAATTTCAATCTTGTGCTAGTTAATTTTTATGTTCCTAACCAATTATCGAATTAAATTTAATTTAATTCCTTTTCAATTCATTTGTCTTATACTTTACCTAGTGCTGAGATGACGATTCTACGGTCTTTAAAATTATTATTAGTTAATAGTTAATGATTAAAAGTATATCTAAAAAGTATCTACGTATCTCTTTCTTAATCAGTTTATTTACTCTAAATTTAAATCGTAAGTATTTAGTCTTAATCATCTAGAAAACCAAGATCAATTATTTCTAGTGTAGAAAAACAGATATAAATACATGGTACTAATAGATTGAAAATGTAGGACTGCTGCTAGCTAAACTATAGTATATGGTTAGTTAAAAAAATCAAAGGATGATATACAGTCTATAGTTTGTTAATACCTTTCATTAAAATTATTGTTTTAATGAAAGGTATAAGAGACTCTTCCGAAAACAAAGCCAATCCTGCGCTACATTAAGCCATTCATAAATGCAAAAAAATGTAAAAGTTAATCAAAAAGTTGCAAGTTTCGAGCAAAAAAGTTCCCAAAAAGTTCCCGTGAATTTAATGGGTATTTGTAGAATTTATTTACAAATCATATAAATTATGATATGCAAAAAAGCCACCCTAGAGAAAATCAATTCTCCAGAGTGGCTTTTTTATTACCTATTATTTTCTATTCAAAATTTCCCCATGGATCGTTACCTTGACAACAAACTAAGAAACCGTGTTCTCCGTTAGCTCTTGCTTGTCTAATCCAGACATAGCATAGCTACCGTGACGACGTACTAATATAATCATGATCTATTAAGACTTCTCTAACTATTAAACAAACAAGTAGAATTACCCTAAAATAGTCTTTATTTTATGCTAGATACGGGCTATTTTAGGATACTATGCCAATATTTCTTAAATCATGGTTCCACTTAAAACATTATTTATCTATTCTCCCCTCTCTCCTACTACCAAAAGATTAGGGGATATACTCAACTTTTGTAAAACTATCAAATAAGATATAATATATACAAACCTACGTTCGAGGAGAGAAATAATTGGAAACTAATAAATATTTAGCTCTTATTAGACAAGAGTTAGCAAACATGCCTGATTTTGTAAAAGAATACAATCTTGGAACCTCTCATTCACTGACCACAACATACCAATATTTAACAGAAATTCGTCGCTTTTTTAATTGGCTGAGAGAAAACAAACTATCTAACGCTTCCTCTAATAAAGAAATTACACCAACAACATTAGAAAGCTTGCAGCGAAACGATGTAATGCTTTATATTCACCATCTCAAGCATACAAAGAATCAACAAGGACGTCTAAACTCACCTACTACAATCAATCGTTCTATCAACGCTTTACGCTCTTTATACAAGTTTTTGACGATCACGTCTGATAATAATCATGGCGAGCCTTATTTTGATCGCAATGTAATGTTAAAAATAAATTCTCTAAATGACACAAAAACGCTGAACTATCGAGCTCACGTATTAGAATCGCATATGTATATGGGTGATCTAAAATATCAATTTTTAGATTTTATTGAAAATGAATATGAACATAAATGTAACAAGCAGTCTCTACCAGCTTTTAAGAAAAATCATGAACGAGATATGGCTATTATTGCATTGATTCTAGGTACAGGAATTAGAGTATCTGAATGTGTTGGCGTCAATATTCGTAATATCAACCTCAAGGATGCAATGCTTGACGTAACACGCAAAGGTGGCCAAAAAGATAGTGTCCCCATTGCTAACTGGACTATTCCTTATTTAAAAAAATATAAGGATATACGTACTGATCGTTATCATGCTGACAAAGAGAATACAGCTTTCTTTTTAACGAGATGGCACGGAAAAACTAGAAGAATGACAACTAATGCAGTAGAAAAGATGGTTAATAAGTATTCTGCTGCATTTGGGAAGCCTTTAACTCCACATAAATTACGTCATACTCTTGCTAGTGAATTATATGAAGTTACTAAAGACCAAGTTTTAGTTGCACAACAACTAGGTCAAAAAGGCACTACGGCGACTGATTTATATACCCACGTAGATCAAAAGAAGCAGAAAGCAGCATTAAACAAAATTGATAAACATAAGGCTTCAAATTAATTCAACTATAGTAGCAATTAAACTATAATAAGAATGCATAGTTTAATTAAAAAACGAGAGGATTACTCATGGAATTAAGAGTTTTAAGGTACTTTCTTGCAGTTTGTGAGGCAAAAAATATATCAAAAGCAGCTGATGTACTACATATCAGTCAGCCATCATTATCAAGACAATTAAAAAACCTCGAAGATGAACTTGGTGTAACGTTGTTTTATCGTGGACACCAAGAAATTACCCTTACCCAAGAAGGTTATTATCTTCAAGAACATGCCGAGGAGATCATTTCTTTAACAAATAAAACACAGCAAAATTTACGCCATTCAAAAATAGTATCAGGTGAATTATACATTGGTGCTGGCGAAAGTGTGGCAATAAAACGTGTAATGACTATCATAAATGAAATTTTACAAAATTATCCGCAAGTAAAAATTCATGTCTTTAATGGTAATTCTGCTATGATTGAAGGTAAAATTGAACGTGGTCTATTAGACTTTGGTATTACGATGGGACAATATGATACTACGCAAAACTTTAACAGTCTGACCTTGCCTGAAAGTAATGAATATGGCGTAATTGTTAATAAAGACCATCCACTTGCCAATCAATCATATATTACTCCTGAAGACTTACAAAACTTTCCAATCATTATTTCCAAACATACTGCCGATTCAGATAATTTTAGAGACTGGTGTACTGACCCACAAAAATTGAATATCGTAGCTACATTTAACCTGCCAGATAATCTACAGTACTTAGTAAAAAAAGGTCAGTATTGCCTGTTAATTTACAAAGATTTACTACCAATTTCGCCTAAAGATAATCTTTGCTTTTTACCTATTCAACCTAAAATCATTGATCACAATCGTTTGATTTGGAGCTCAAGAGTTCAGCTCTCTAATGTTGCAAGTTTATTTCTTAAAATGATGCGTGATTCTGTAAGAAACAAAAATCAATTTCGTGATAAACAAAAAACGATTTGAAATTATCCAAATATTGGAGTTTCAAATCTTTTTTTATGTTAATGACTTTGTTGATTTGCAGCTGATTGCTGATTATTCTGTGCCTGAGTTTGATTGCTATTTGCTGACGCGTTGTTGTTATTACTGTTATTAGCCTGAGATTGTTGATTTGCCTCTTTATTGTCTGATGATTGAATTGGCGTACTACTTTGACTTTGAGACTCTTGTTTTTCTTCTTTATGTTCTTCAGACTTGCTACTTTGAGATGAACTAGACTGCTGACTACTTGATGAGCTTTCACTTGATTGACTAGATTGAGTGTTTGAATTATTTGAGTCAATATCAATATCAAAACTATCATCAGCCTTTGGATGATATACTCTATGTCTCTTTTTAGAAGTCTTAGATTTTAATGCATTAGGGGTGCTTACTTTAATTGCATTAATTTCGGTATAAATACCTTCTTGAGAAATATCATATCCAGCATACGCAAAACGCAAGTAGAATGAAAAACTAGTTAAAACTAAATGGCCACTCTTTTCTTTTAAAGTATATTCAACTTTTAATCGTTTAAGTGCACCTTCATTATCTAAGCCAGAAGCATTTCCTTTAAGTTTTTTAATTAGCTTGTTGTGGGTTTTATTCCAGAACTTTAAGCTATTACCACTGTAGCTTACGCGGTAAACTGAGCCTGATTTTTTGAGCTTCATGTCACTTTTAATTGCCTTACTACCACTCAAAATAATAGCAGGATCAAATTGACTCACAACTTTATTAGGCGTCATTGTAGATGAAGCTTTCCATTTTGGACTGCCAGTATTATCCCACATCTTTTGATAAACTTTATCCTCATTTAGCCACATAGAAGTCTTATCAACCTTAGCTTGAGCTTTCAGAGGATCATTTTGATATTCACCGGTCCAAGTTCTAGTAGCCTGAATACCGGGTGAATTTTTCACCTTAAATTTATAACTTTTGAAGTCTGTATTGAGTGCTTCAGCAATTATTTCTTTATCACTACTATTGCTTGTCGCCGAGTTAGCAGCAGTAGGACTTGAGTTTTTAATAGCATTTGTATTCATCGTTAAAATCACTTGAAAAACGATTACTAAGGCTAGTCCCACACCAGCAACTATACCCAAAATCTTTAAAAATTTATTTTTCATTTAATTTATTCCACTCTCATTTTACATTTCACAGTATTATTTATATTAAAAAAATAGGAAAGCAACTTTAGCCTTCCTATTTTTCTATGATTATT
Organism: Lactobacillus isalae; assembly: GCF_947539375.1. Taxonomy (NCBI): domain Bacteria; kingdom Bacillati; phylum Bacillota; class Bacilli; order Lactobacillales; family Lactobacillaceae; genus Lactobacillus; species Lactobacillus isalae. Next base: position 710,989 of record NZ_OX443569.1, on the reverse strand, counting down.
TTTTACTAAAGTCCATCTTATCTATATCAGCCATCCAAGTAATACCAAGAGACTTTTCTCCTAAGTAAGTAGCAATTACAGAACTAAAGTTGAACATCTTAATGGTCATATTAGGGAAAGCGGCTTGGAAATCATCTTTAACCTTAGTAGCTTGCTCTAAATCGTTTGAATTATATACTGTCAATGCTAATTTATCAGTAATAGGCGACTTATTAATTCGTTCAATAGTGATATTTTCAGCCTTCTTAACAGCACGTTTCATAGAACGAACTTTGTCAAAACTTACAATTTGATAATCATCTTTTTTAAATGTTAATAAAGGTTTTATTTGAAGCATCGTACCAATAATTGCACTTGCATTACTTAAACGACCACCACGAACTAGATTATTCAAATCATCCACAACAAATAAGACATCAATCGTATCTCTAATTTCGTCTAACTTAGCCAAAATTTCCTTAGGCTCCCAGCCATTTTTAATCATTTTAGCTGCTGCAAGGACTAAATTTCCCATTGAACGAACTGTCATTGCAGGGTCATAAGGATAAAGATTGAATTCAGGATGATTATGTGCCAAGTTAACTAAACTATTATAAAAGCCTGAAATCCCTGAAGTTAACGGAATAGCAATAATTGCTTCATAGCCTTCATCTTTTAATTTTTGGCATAATTCGAGCATGGTACCTGGACTAGGTTGAGAAGTCTTGGGAAAAGGTGCTCCATCGCGTTCTAGCTCAAAAAGCTTTTCTGCAGTAATATCGTTGGCCTTGGCTTCTTCTGGGCTTATATCACTAGTACTATCTGTAATGAGTGCTATCTTCACGTGTGAAAACCTACCTTAAAATTAAAATATCAGCATTAAGTTGCATGCTGCAATATTACTTATCAAAATGAAATTATATCATAAAACTAGATGTTTTTTAAATATAATCGATGATTTATGCTTCATCAGTTGCAAGGTTATTAACAATAATCTGTAATTTACTATTAAAATCTTGAACTTTTTCCTCGCTCCAAGTAGAAAAAATTTGCGTTTCAATTTGATCTAAAACATTCTTTAATTCTTCTACCTTAGCTAAACCTTCAGCGTTTAAATTCAATGACTTACTAGAGTCTTTCTTTGAACGTTCAACCTTAATTAAAGACGCTGTTTTTTTCTGCTTAATTTGTCTACTGAGGGTCGAAAGCGATATACTTAATGCCTGTGCTAATTCTCCCATCGTCAAAGTTTCATTTTGATGATGGTCAAAGAACAGTAATAAACGAGTTTGAGAAAGATTTAATCCACACTTTTTATTAATAACTCGCTTAATATTCTCACTGACGCTATTAAATACTAAGACATTCATTTTATTTACCACCTATACTTATATTTCCCATTTTTTCTAATCAACAATAATTCTAAGACATAATTTAAATTTTCACAAGATTTGTGAAAATTTAACAATATTAGTGAAAAAATCACATTCTAGCTAGATAAAGCAATTTTCACTATTAAAGAGTATAATAAATATACTGTTTTAAGGAGGATATTTATGGCTTTTGATGGTTTATTTATTCATAGTCTTTTGCAAGATCTCTCCCCTACTTTGGTTGGAGGAAAACTTACCAAAATATACCAACCATTTGAACAAGACCTAGTTTTAAATTTTAGGAAAGATCGCAAAAATCAGCGTTTGCTTGTTTCTGCAAATGCTCAAAATCCACGCTTCTATATTACAAATGATACAATTGCAAATCCCGATGTTGCTCCTACATTTGTTATGGTTTTAAGAAAGTACCTAGAAGGATCAATTCTTAAGGAAATAGAACAAGTTGGCGTAGAAAGAATTGTCAATTTTCATTTTTCTAATCGAAATGAACTTGGCGATGAAATGCAGCTTGTATTATCAGTAGAATTAATGGGAAGACATAGTAATGTCATTTTATATAATGCAGACGATAATAAAATTATTGATTTGCTTAAAAGAATTAATCCCGATGAAAATCGCGCTCGTCTCTTACTTCCTCATGCTCCTTATGAATTACCCCCACTTCTTCCCGGAATTAACGGTTTTCAATTATCCGCTAATCAATTTAACGATCTCAAAACAAAGTATCCTGAACCAATTGATTTTGTTAAACAATTTAATGGATTAGACGGGGATGACAAAAAAGAATTTGCAGGCTACTTAGAAGACGACTTTTCTTACAGTTCTCTTCAAACTTTCTTCAATCAATTCAATAGACCTAAAGGATATGTTTTACAGACAATCAAACATAAGGATCGAGTATATACTTATCTTCCATATCATTTAGAATTGAATCTAATATACTCTGATGATGACATTAATAAGGTTCTTGACGAATTTTATCGAGATCAAGCGAACCGTGAATGGGTAAAACAAAAATCAAAGAGAATTGAAAATATCGTTAATAATGAGCTCAAAAAACTCAAAAAGAAAATTATTAAGTTACGTAAACAACTTGATCAAGCGGAAAATTCAGAAGAGTATCGTATTAAAGGTGAACTACTCAATGCTTATCTTCACGAAGTAAAAGCTGGAATGACAAGTATTGAGCTCCCAAATTACTACGAAAACAACGAACCTATGAAGATAAAACTTGATCCTGCTCTTTCTCCAGCTAGAAATGCTCAAAAATATTTTACTCGCTATCAAAAATTACGTAATTCAATCAAGCATGTTAATGAGCAAATCAAACTAGCAAATGAAAACTTAGATTACTTTGACTCTATTCAAACAGCTATTGATAATGCTGATCCGCAAGATATCGATGCGATAAGTGACGAATTAATTAATCAAGGCTATCTAAAAGAACAGAACAATAATCACCGTCGTAAGAAAAAAATTAGTGAAAAGAATTTAAACACTTTTAAGCTAAGCGATGGTAAAAAAGTCTTAGTTGGTAAAAATAATTACCAAAATGATTGGTTAACGCTTAAAAAGGCTGATAAACGTAACTACTGGTTCCATGTTAAAAATATGCCTGGCTCTCACGTAATCTTACAAGACAACGATCCTAGTGACGATGACATTAAAGAAGCAGCTGAAATTGCAGCTTACTTCTCTAAGGGTAAAAATTCTAGCCACGTGCCTGTTGATTATGTGCAAGTTAAAAGAATTAAAAAACCTAACGGCGCTAAACCAGGATTCGTAATCTATACTGGTCAAAATTCAATTGAAGTAACACCCGATGAGCAAGAAGTTTTAAGTAAAAAAATATAAAAAAAGCTCAACTTATAGAATTTCAAAAGTTTTCTATAAATTGAGCTTTTTGATTGCTTATTATTTTACATAATAATTTATATTTAAGCTTATAAAGGCTGTGTAGTCATTGCCAATGTTTCAAGTACTGTTAACACGTCTTGAGCTGATTGCAAACTAGAGAAAACAGGAATATGCGTGCTTAAAGCTGCATCTTTAATCATGATTGCATCGTGGCTAGCTGAATCAGATAAACTTGTCACATTAATAACCAGATTGATTCGATGCTGCTTAATTTTTTCAAGTAGACTATTGCTGCCCTCTTGAACTTTTCCAATAATTCCAGTTGTAATCCCTTCTTCAGCTAGAACATTTGCTGTTCCTTCAGTTGCTAACAATTTAAAGCCTAATTGATGGAATCTAGCAGCTATTTTAATTGCATCATTTTTTTCAGAGTCTTTAACTGAAATGAAGACTGTCCCATAAGTTGAGATCATTAAGTCGCTACCTTCATATCCTTTAAATAAAGCAGTCGGTAAATGCTTAGCACGCCCCATTACGCTTCCAGACGTCTTCATTTTAGAATCAAAGGTATTTTCACTTTGATATGATAAATACGAGAATACAGGCATTTTTACATGGATCAGATTATTTGATGGCCAAATGTCACTAGACAATTCTAAGTCCGATAATTCACTGCCCAATAAAACTTTCATTGTGATGGCAGTAATATCTTTTTTAAGAGCCTTAGTTAAAAAGGCAACATTGTGCCCTGAATAGCTTTTCATCTGTAACAAATATATTTGATCATGAGCCAATAAAAAGTGTAGATTTACCGGACCTCTTAAATGGAGCTTAGTTGCAATACTAATGGCACTATCACGTAATCGCCTTTGATCATTAGTCGATAAATTTTGTGGTCGATAAACAGCGATTGAATCACTGGCGTGAGAACCGGTCTGTTCAAAATGTTCAATAATTCCTGGAATAGTAACATTTTTACCATCTGAAATTGCAGTTACTTCGTATTTTTTACCTTCAATAAATTTAGAGACAGTCATGTGCTCTAATGAATTTTCCGCAATATATCTCTGTAGAGCTGGTAAATCAAATACAACGGCAGATTTTTGTTTCTTACCATTGCTTGTGCCACCAATTAAAGCAGGAAACCCATTTGTATTTACAAATTCTAAGACATTTTCTTCGCTATCGCATTGAAGTGCAGGAACAGGATTAACGCCAGCCTGATATACAACATCAGCATGGTTCTCTCCTAAAATTTCTTTCAAATTAGGTTGTCCTAAAATTGTTAACCCATGTTCTAGTAGCTGCATCCGGTATTCATTAATTTGTTTACCAGAAAATTGAGTTACGACTTCCTTAATGTCTTCTTTCCAGGCAATCTCAAGAATATTTTCTAATGTAATTGGTTCAAAATAAACCCGATCACATAAGTCGTAAGCAGCACTAACACTTTCTGGATTATTACTAATAATCACTGGACTTATTCCCTGCTCTTTTAGTGTCTTAGCAGCATGGTAGAGCATATAATCAAATTCTCCAGTTAAGGACACCTGAAATGGCTTTAAACCTAAAAGAAGACATTTTTTTGAATTAGACAGTGGCTTTGTTTCATCTTCAATACCATAACTACTATACACGGCTTGAACATTAGGATGAATTAAACCAGCAGTCCCGTCAATTTCAATATAACTTGGCTTGATGGACCACTTTTTACATAAATCAGTTATTGCTTTTTCATCTCGCTTAGTAACTTCAGCAATTAAACGATTAGAAAAGCCATTTTTCTTTACTTTTAGCATTAAATCAGGAGTTAATTCATCATTTTGCAGTTTTTTCAATAAGATCAGAATGTGATTAAACTTCTGTAAGAATACTAGGTGTACGTGTAAAAGCTTATGTAAGGTATGATAGCTAATACCCTTAGCCAAAGCAGCTAAAAGCGTAATCAAATGAACTTCATTAGGCTGGCTTAAATCCCGCAATATTTCCTCTTCACTCTTATCACATTCTTCTTTAAAGGTCTTCACATTATTAGAAAAACCAGTAGTTGATTGTAGTGCCTTTAAAAAGGCACTTTCAAAATTACGACCAATTCCTAAAGCTTGTCCTCCAGAAGTCGTTTTATTATTCAAAGCATAATGGTTGTATCCCGCTTCAGTAAAGGACCAATAAGGCAATTTTACAAAACATGCATCTTGCACTGGATCAACTGCAGCAGAGATTCCAGATTGTGGATCGGTAATTTCATTTAAGTTATATCCAAGAGCAATCTTGGCAGTAATGTAGCCAATGGAATACACGCCGCTTCTATAAGAAAGTAAGCTAGTCTGCGTTAAACGTGGTTTTACACTTAAGACTTTATAGTTAAAATCTTCTCCATTTTGTTTAACGGCAAAATGAATACTTAATGCACCATGTAAATTGAGACAATTTGCAATTTTACGACAACAATTCCTTAATTTTTGAATTTGATTATTATTTCTAGTCAAAATTGGCGTCACTAATAGTGAATCAGAGGAATTAATTCCAACTGGTTCTAAGCTACCTGTATTTCCAACAAAACAAAAATTACCATTATTGTCGCGGACGATGTCAAAAATTAATTCTTCCCAATTAGATAGATCTTCAGTTAAACGGTAATCTTTCCAATTAAAATGATCATCACTTTCTTCGTCTAAAAAATATCTTTCTAATTGAGCCAAACTATCTAAAGAAATCATACTATCTGGTCGATAATGTTGTTTCTTAGATAAAAGCAAAGGAAAATGAGCATGTTCAATTACACGACGTAAGTCGTCTTCTTTTTCCAGCAGCCATTGATTGGCAACTGCAATCTTATTTGCTTTAAGAAAAGTATAGAGATTATGCGGAGCTGATAAACTTAAGGCTAAGCTATTAATAGTTAAAAGCTCAATATTCATTTGTGTTAAGATACCAGACTCTAATAACTCCTGCGTTAATCTTAAAGCTGGCTTTCCACCAAAAGCTGGAATAATAGCATCCGGCTTTTCCATTCTAATAATTCGCTTCACAAATGGTAGCGTCATTGGTTCAAGATATACATTTACATCAGGATGTGGATCAGTTGTAATTGTTGCAGGATTAGGGTTAATTAAGACAACTTGAACATTGCTTTCTTCAAAGGCAGCTAAAGCTTGTTTAGCAAGAATATCAAGTTCTGAAACCTCTCCAACAATACTTGGTCCAGCCCCAATAACCAGAACCTTATTAATTTCATTATGTAAAGGCATATTTTACTCCATCATATTCATAAACTGATCATAAATGCTAGCAGCATCAAAATTACCAGGAGATCCTTCTGGATTAAAGGCTGTTGCCAAAACCTTATCTTCTTTAATACTGTATCCAGCTAATAAATCTGATCTTAAGTCAAAGTACTTACGTGAAAGGTTTAAAGATAAACTATCTGGAACAACCAATTGGTCGATATTCATCGCAGTTTGCCAGATTCGATTATTAGTTTGCTCAATAACGGGAAAATTGCTGCCATTATAAGCTGGGATCAAGTCTAAAAGTTCTAAGTCTAAGTAATTGCTAATTGCTAAAAAACCTAATCCAATTCCTAAAATCGGCAATTTACCATAGAACTTATCAAATACTGGTTTTAAAAACGGCGCAACTTCTTCTACTCTTCCTGGACCATTAGAAATCACGATTGCATCTGCCCGAAGATTGATAATGTCATAAATTGAAGCATTATATGGCAATACAACACTGTTAATTTTACGCAAAGATAAGGAACGCAATAATGAATGCTTTAGTCCTAAATCAATAACAGCTACAGTTTTACCAACATTTGGAGCAGCATAAGGATGATTTGTAGAAATTTGAGCTGTCTTATTTTTAGGTAAAACTAGCGCTTTAATTTGATCAAAAGCATGTGCATCGTCTGTATCCATAATAGAAGCTTTGATTACTTGTTTATTTTTTAATTTTTGAACTAGTGCTCGAGTATCAACGCCATAAATAGCTGGTATTCTTTTCTCTTTTAGAAAATCATTTAAATCTTGAAAAGTTGGATTTGCTGAAATATGAAAAGCAATATCGTTAGCGATTATTCCACGCACACTAGGATCAATTGATTCATAATCAATTGCATTAATTCCGCTTCCGCCAATCATCGGAGTCGTAAAAGCTAAAATTTTACCAAAGTTAGCAGGATCTGAAATTGCCTCCTGGTATCCGAAGTTACTTGTTTGAATAGCAAGCTCACCCGTTGCTGTAATCGGTGCTCCAAAACCGTGCCCCGAAAAAGCTGTTCCGTCTTCAAGAATCAAATATCGTTTCATAAATTAATGCTTCGTTTCTCGTCGTAAATTCTCTAATTGTTTTTCAAAAATCTCTGGTAGTGGCGTAGAAAATTCTAACCACTTATTTGTAGATGGCTGATAAAAGCCCAAAGTTTCGGCATGCAAAAATTGTCCATGACCAGCTAATGTCTTTTTAGGACCATATAAAGGATCTCCAGCTAAGGGATGTCCAATATACTTCATATGAACTCTAATTTGATGAGTTCTACCGGTTTCAAGAACACACTTAACTAGACTATAGTTTTTAAATTGTTCAAGAACTGTAAAATGGGTTACTGCAGCCTTCCCTTTAGGATTAACTGCCATTTGTTTTCGATTGTTTGGATTTCTACCAATCGGAGCATTAATAACTCCATTTTTTGTTTCAAAATTTCCGTGAACAATTGCTAAATATTCTCGTTTATTTATTTTTTCTGCTAGCTGCTTTTCTAAACTTTCACGTGCTCGATCGTTCTTAGCTACCATTAATAAGCCTGAAGTATCTTTGTCAATTCTATGTACAATACCAGGGCGAAATCCTTCTGGACTATCCGCTAAGTCTTGCGTATGATAAAGCAATCCATTTACCAAAGTATGGTCAGGATGACCAGCAGAGGGGTGAACTACCATCCCTTGAGGCTTATTAACCACAATCACATCTGCATCTTCATAAACAATATCTAAATGCAGATCTTGAGCTTCTAGAGTCAATGGTTTTACCGGAGGAACGGTAATATCTACTACATCCCCAGCTTGTACTTTATAAGATACTTTCTCTACATGGTCATTAACTAAAATATTCTTTTCGTTAACTAATTCTTTGATTTTGGTTCTGCTTAAATCTGTAATTTTCTCTGCGATTACCTTATCCAAACGTCCCTTTTCTTCATCAATCACTAATTGATAACTTTTGGTCATTTAACCCATCCTTTAGTCTTTTTCACTTATAAAAATTAAATAGATGAACACCAGGATAATTCCAACTGTAATTGCACTGTCAGCAATATTAAAAATGTTAAATTGAACAAAATCCAATTGCAGCATGTCAATTACGTACTTTAAATGTAATCGATCAATAAAATTACCAATAATTCCACCCAGAACTAGAGCCAAACCTGTATCGAAGAGTCCATTTTTATATTTAGGATTAAAAAGGTAATAGATCACAACCGCAATTGCTGCAATACTGATCAGATAAAATAAAATCATTTGTCCGCTAAAAATGTTCCAGGCTGCTCCATCATTTTGTAAATATGTAAACGATAAGACTCCTGGAATAACAGTTTGCTCATCACCAATTTTAAAATTAGTAACAATATAGTTCTTTAACCATTGGTCGGCTGCAACTACAAGTAAAGAAATTATTAAATATAAGGCCTGTTTAGCTTTACTCATTAGAATAATCCTGAAATCTTTCCACTATTGTCTACATCGATGTCCAGAGCAGCTGGATGTTTTGGCAGTCCTGGCATATCTAAAATTGATCCAGTTGCTACCACAATAAAACCTGCTCCGTTCTTAAGGGCCAGATCTTTAACGTGAAGAGTAAAGTCTTCTGGTGCACCTAAAATCTTCTTTTTATCAGTAAAACTATATTGCGTCTTAGCAATAATTACTGGTAGTTCATCCTTACCCATCTTTTTAATTTCTGATAATTGCTTCTTAGCCTTAGCTGAATATTCAATATCTTTAGCGTGATAAATACTGTGAGCAATTTTGGCGATCTTTTCTTCAACAGAATCATTAGGCTCATAAACAGATGTAAAGTCACTAGCTTTATTAGTTAACTCAATCACCTTTTCAGCTGCCTCAATCCCGCCTTTAGAACCTTCATCATGGTAGGATACTACTTCGCATTCAAAACCATCGTCTTGAACAAGGTCCTTTAGTTTAGCTAGTTCTTGATCAGTATCACTAGCAAACTTGTTAATCAATACAATTACAGGTACACCATAATGAGCCATATTTTCCATATGACGTTTTAAATTAGCAAATCCCTTCTCTAGAGCAGGGATGTTTTCTTCATCTAAATGATCAGTAGTTTCTTCTGCTTGATACTTCAAAGCTCTCACAGTTGCTACTACGACTACTGCGTCAGGACGCTTGTCTAAATGGTTTGAAACAAAATCCATAAATTTCTGACCACCGAGATCTGCGCCAAAACCAGCCTCAGTTAAAACATAATCACTCAAATGCAAAGCTGCATTAGTAGCAATTACTGAATTAGCACCATGAGCAATATTTGCGAATGGTCCTCCATGTACAATCGCTGGAGTGTGTTCAAGTGTTTGCACTAGGTTAGGCTTTAATGCAGTTGATAGTAAAGCAGCAATTGCTCCTTCAAACCCTAAGTCTTTAACATAAACAGGTTCATCCTTAACAGAAAAGCCAACTAAAATATTTCCAATGCGTTTCTTTAAATCATCAATATCAGTTGCTAAACACAAAATTGCCATTAATTCATTAGCTACAGTAATTGCAAAGCTAGCCTCATGCTCAATTCCATTAAAGCGTGAACCTTGTCCGATAGTGATTTTTCTTAAAGTACGATCATTAACGTCAATTCCACGTTTTAACAAAATACGATTAGGATCTAGCTCTAGGCTATTATCCTGATAAATATAGTTATCAACTAGAGCAGCTAAAGTATCAATAGCACTGGTTAGCGCATGCATATCACCAGTAAAATGCAAGTTGATATCTTCCATTGGGATAATTTGTGCATATCCACCACCAGTAGCTCCACCCTTTAATCCAAAAACAGGTCCCATTGAGGGCTCTCTTAGTGCAATTAAAGTGTTTTTATGAAGTTGATTATTAATAGCATCCCCTAAGCCAATAGTAATCGTTGATTTTCCTTCACCAGCAGGAGTTGGACTAATCGAAGTAACTAGAATTAATTTTCCAAGCTTTTTATTCTTTTTAATTCGATTAATGCCACTCCAGCTAATCTTAGCCTTGTCATTACCATAGAGTTCAATTTCATCTGGTTGAAGATTAATCTTTTGTGCAATTTCTGTAATTGGTAATTCCTTAGTACTTTGTGCGATTTCGATATCTGACTTCAAATTCATTTCTTCTTTCTTTTAAGTGCAAGAAGCAAATAAGTATTAATTTTACTCTTTGCTTCATATATGACAAAAGCCTTCCATTGCCACTTAATCTTTAAATCTTGAAGCTGAAGTTTTTGACGATACGGTAATTTTAGCCAATAAACACTTGCTTCCTTTTTAAAATAAGAATTAAGCCAAGTATAAATAGCAATAATAGCAAAGATAGCTCCCAAAATAATAGCGGGATAGCTAATTGCTTTGTTGCTTTCATACCCAACAATAAAGGCTACAAAAATTAGTGCTAGGAGCCAGGAGTAATAAATTACGCCAGTAGCGCCTAAAAATATAAAATGCTTCTTCATAATTTAGAATTTAGGTCACACCCTGTTTATTGATTATCTCTATTGTAACAAAAATAAAGCAGATTTACGTTTTTGTTTAAAGAGGCCTTCTAGACTATAATATAAAACAAGAATATGGAGGAAAATAATACTATGAAGATCGGCGTTTTAACTGACAGTTCATCTTATTTAACTAAAGAACAATGCCAAAAATTTGGTATTGATGTTTTACCAATCCCAATTATTTGGGACAAAAAAGAATATCTTGACTTAATCGACATTGGCTTTCATGAATTCTATGAGAAGATAAATACATCTACTACTCTTCCTACTACGTCTCAACCTTCAGTCGGAACAGTTAAAAAGTATGTTGATAAATATGTTGATGAGGGTTACACAGATTTAATTATTATTACGCTCTCAAGTGGAATCTCTAGTTTTTACAATAATGTATTAAGTGTAGCAAATGAAGAAACACGGATTAAGATTCATCCCTTTGACTGTAAAATCACCTGTGCGGGTGAAGCAGATGCTGCTATTTTAGCTGGGCGACTAGTAAAAGCTGGTGCTGATATTGACTTAATCATGCATGACCTAAAAGACTTAAGAAACACTACAGACGTAAGATTTATGGTAGACAACTTAAATCATTTGAAGAGAACAGGTCGTTTATCTAATGCGGCTAGCTTTGTCGGTTCTATTCTAAAAATCAAGCCCATTCTATCAATGGATGTACAAAACGAAGGTAAAATTTCTGCAATTGCTAAAGAAAGACAATACAAGCGTGCCTACAATCATATTAAAAAGGACTTTGATAAGCTAACGTCGAATATGCCTTATCCAATTCAATTAACAATTTTCCATGCAGATGATGCAGAAAGAGAAGCTGAATGGATTAACGATTATCAAACAAGTTTTCCTAAAGTTAAGGTTGATCAAAGTATTATCGGTCCAGTAGTTGGAGTTCATGTTGGTCAACACACAATGGCAATGATTTGGTGTCGAGACTTAGATTCCTATTTTGATGAAAATGGTAAACCACTTCTAAATGTTAATTCTCAGGCAGTTAAAGATTAAAAAAGGCGAACACTACAAATTTCATGTAGTATTCGCCTTTTTTAATATCTAATTTTCACATGTAAATTATCATGCGTAGACGTATCGTAGAGAGTCTGTAAATAGAGTTCATACTGTGGATTTTCTGCAATTAATCGCTGATAAATTGCAGACTTTTTAAGTTTTTGCAGTTCCTCTAAGTCAATATGATTCTTCCCGGTAAAGAAATGATAATTCATCTCGCCAAAAAGACGTCCCATTTGTCGAACGGTCTTTAAATCATCGTGATTTCGATACAATTCATTCTGCATGAGTTCAGCTGAAATAGTTCCCAATTGAATATTTTCTAAATAATCATGAAAATGAGTTAAAGTCCAGTTCTGCTTTTCTTTATCAGTTAAATAGCCATCCATTTTAAAATGATGGCAAGTGTAGCTAATTTCTTTAGGAGAAACCTTAACTACACCATAACCTTGATCATTAGAACAAAAGCTAGCTGTGACAATTTCAGTAGCCGGACACGAATTTTGTGGTGGCATAATATTTTGAGCATGAATATGACCAGAAAAAACTAGCTTTACATTATATTGAGCCAATAATTTACGTAGTTCTCGATAATCATCAACTACATATCCCTTGTTTACCGCTGGATTATGAGCATAAAGATTGTGATGCATACAAAAAATCACGCGTAAGTTATTTTGACTCGCATATTGAAGTTGTTCTTTAATCCATTTTCTTTGTTCCTTACCTAAAAAACCTGCTGTAGCTGGTGCAGTAGATGATTCTTCTTTTCCGTAATCATTAGAATCGGCCAAGATCAGCAAATAATCAGGATTAAGCTGAACACTATAAGCTAACGAATTGCGATCTATACTAAGTGCATTTTCATATGATTTCTTAAAAATGTTACGCCACATTCTAGGACTTATTTGACCAGCATAATATTGTTTCTTACCACGAAACTCTCTAGCCCAACCATCATAAATATCGTGATTTCCAGGAACAACTAGTAATTTTGTCTTAGTCAGTGGTTTAAAAAGCTCAGCGAATTTTTCAGCAGAAACTCTTTCTCCATTAAAGGTTACATCCCCAGTAACAATAATTGCTGCTGGCTTCTTTTCTTCTGCCATTCTTGCAAAAGCGCTGAGTGCTGTTTCTTGATAATAAAGATCTTTACCCTGACTAGTTTTTTGCATTTGTGAAAAAGCTTGCCCATGGTCATGTAGACTATCGGCAATTAAATGCGTATCGCTAATGACCCAAAAGATTGTCTTTTTATCTTGCGTTAACATTCTTATCTCTTATTTGCCCAATATTGATAATAATCCGTTCTTAAATTACCATTATAGAATTTTCTCTTTTTAGTGGCCTTAGCACCAAAATACTTTTCAAATTGCGGATCAGAAGTTAAATAGTATTGGCTAAATGAAGAAAGTGGTCGTAAAGTTTGTCCCATCTCTTCATAAATTTTTTCAGCTGCTTCACGATCTTTAAGTCGTTTACCGTAAGGAGGGTTAGCAATAATAACTCCATTTTCTAAGTCAGTTGAAAAGTCCTTTACAGCAACTTGTTTAAATTTAATATCTTGTAATACTCCAGCATTATGAGCGTTAACCTTTGCAATTTCTAAAATTGATTGATCAATATCGCTTGCTAAAATTGGTGCATGATCTTGCTTTTCTTGGGCTTTTGCTTTTTCTACTAATTCAGGATGAAGTTTTTTATCAAACCAATCAAAATTATCAAAAGCAAATTTTCTCCAAATACCTGGAGCGACATTTTTGGCTTTTAATGCAGCTTCAATGGCAATTGTTCCTGATCCAGTCATCGGGTCAATAAAGGGATGAGAGCCATCAAATGGTGTCAACTCAATCAACCCTGCTGCAAAATTTTCCTTTAAAGGAGCTCCACCATGTTCAACACGATATCCACGTTTAAATAAACTCTGACCAGTTGTATCTAGGCTTAACCGTGCAACATCTTTATAAATATGAATGTCTAAAGGATACTCTGCGCCGCTTTCAGGCAAAAAGCCACGTCTTCGATATTGATCCGTTAATTTATCTACAATGGCCTTTTTGACAATTGATTGAACATCAGGTTCAGAGTGCAACTTGCTGCGAACACTTCTCCCTTTTACAGGAAATTGTGCATCTACTGGCAACAATTCAGCCCAATCGTAGCTATAAACCTCATCATATAGTTGATCAAAACTAGTTGCTTTGAACTCTTTTAACAAAATTTTTACTCGGTCAGCACTTCTAAGCCATAAGTTTGTCTTAACAATATCTGCTTGCGTTCCTTTGAAGAATACGCGTCCATTTTCAGTGCTTGTTTTATAGCCCAAATTATTTAATTCTTTTGCAACGACACTCTCAAATCCAGCGCCCATTGTTGCATATAATGTATATTCTTTCATTTTAGATTCTCTATCTTTATAAATTTTTCTATAAAAAAAGGCTGAGCCAAAGCTCAACCCTAACCAACAAATTTCTATAAGCCACGTTCTGTTCCAATAGGACATGGTTAAATTCCTATCTTCAGCGACCATCTATCTTCATTAAAAATGACTTCGTCTTTAGTTCATTTACCTAGACGAAAGCGCCCCTACCAAATTTGGGTTGCCCGCTTGCAGGGTTTACCTCGTTCCACCAGTAAAGTTTCCCTTACTGCTTCGTCACTGTGGCACTTTTCAGGATAGTCACACATGTCAAAAATGATTTAGTGCTTTTTCCGCCGTAACTTGTTAAAAACAAGTCCCCCAGCTTATTGGGCTGAGTACAAAAACTACAAGCATCTCAGCTTGTGCGTGCGTGGACTTTCCTCAGCTAGCATAAGCTAACCGCGATCGCTCGAAATTTGCAATAATTATTATATCATAGTTTTAATTAGCTTGGTAAGTTCTATCTTGTTGATTCATTCTTTGTTCAAGGTTATAAACTTTACGCTCTAAAGTTGAAATACGTTGAATCATAGCTACATTAGTAGTTAATTCAGGTGTTTCTTTGTCATCAGTATTACTGCTGATAACGGGCTTTTGTACATTACGAGGCGTATAAGTTTTAACGTCATCCTCAACTTCTTCATTTTTAAAGTCTAATTTAGGTGCAGTACTTTGACTTGGGGCTTGTTTTTGTTGAGCCTTTAATTCGCTAATTTGAGTTTGTAAATCCTCAATAATAGTTGCAAAGGTACTGTAATCGGAAATAATTGTATCGAGATATGAATCTACTTCATCAGAATCGTATCCCTTCATTTTAGTTCTAAATTGTTTCTTTAAGATACTTTGTGGATTTAGTTGAATATCATTTAAACTTGCCATTTGTTTCGTCAAACTCCTTAATTACAGACGATTGTCTGTTTTTGATTTAGGCGATAAAGTGTTAACTAGTTTATAGCTCAATGGCACTCACTTTATCGTACATAACCAGTATAAGTTATAAATATTCTTCAAGCAATAATAGTAGTAGTTTCTAAAAAAATTCTTATTATCTCAAGCTAATAATTAGATTGAAAGTCCTAACAGAAATTAATAAAAGTTATTATTTGGTCGATGATTTTCTTCATATTCTTCTGCTGCTTCTTGCAAATCATAGAAATCAATTATATCTACCGGATAATCCTGGTCTTCTTGATACTTTTGTATAGCTTCGTAATCATACTTAGGTTTACCGGGATGTTCAGGATCATAAATTAAAACTGCCCGATCAGTATGCTCTAACATAAAACTTTGATAATTTTTTAATTGCGCTGGACTCATATAAGGATAATTAGAAGTAGAAGCTGTAAAGTCAACTTGCTCAGTTAAATTTTGATATTTCATCTGATTACTTTCATTCCACCTTTTTGAAAACTCTAAATATGGCATCATCAAAGCAGTATGAAGATTATATTCATTCTCTAAACTAATTGCGGACTCAAGTGCCCATTGCTCAATTCCTAAATTTGCTCCACTAATTACCCAGTCAATTTTTCCTTCTTCGAGCAGACTTTTAAAATAGTTACTTAATGCATACTTAATTACAGTTAATTTAGGATCCTTATCACTAAAAATACTTAATTCATATGAACGATATCCTGTAACCCACAGACGCTTCATTTAGTGATTCCCCTTTCTCTAAAAATGATTTAAAATCTTTGCTATAATGCTAAGCAGGAGTGATGTTGATGGTAAAATATCCAACAGGCAGTTTAACACATTATACTAAAGATCAAACTGACCTTTTGCATCCCAGAAAGCAAAAGCATCGTAAAGATGTTGTATTTTCTGATCGTGGAATGAACCTAGAACAGCAAATTAACGAATCTAATAAGTACTATCTCCTTGAAGATATTGCTGTCGTTCATAAAAAGCCAACTCCAGTCCAGATTGTTAAAGTAGATTATCCTAAACGATCTCGTGCAGTTATTAAAGAAGCCTATTTCAGGCAAGCTTCTACGACTGATTATAATGGCGTATATGAAGGACATTATCTAGATTTTGAAGCTAAGGAAACAAGAAATAAAAGATCTTTTCCTTTAAAAAATTTCCATGAACACCAAATCATTCATCTTGAAAGATGCTTAAAGCAAAAAGGAATCTGCTTTACGATAATTCGCTTCGTAACTCTTAATCGTTACTTCGTAACCCCAGCTAGCTTTGTAATAAAAGCCTGGAAGACGCCCCATAAGAGTTCGATGACACTTCAAGAATTAATCGATAATTCAATTGAAATTAAAAGCGGATTTCGACCAACGCTTCCTTACTTAGATGCAATAGATAATTTTATAAATAGATAGGAACAAAAAAGAATGGCAGATAATAATCAAAGGCCAACTAATTCTAGAATGGCAAACCTTCATCCTGAAGGTAAACCACGTAAACGAATTTGGCTACAAGTAATCAAGTGGTTCTTTATTGTAGCAATGTTAGTAGTAGTTTCAGGAGTAGGTTTATTTGCATACTACGCTAAAGACGCTCCTAGCATCTCGCAAGCTCAACTTCAAAGCGGTGGAACAAGTAGCTTATATACCAGAGACGGAAAATTTCTTCTTTCTCTAGGTTCTGAAAAAAGAACTTATGTTAATAATGACGAGATTCCTAAAGAACTAAAAAATGCCATTATCTCTGTTGAAGATAGACGTTTTTATAAGGAAGGAATCGGACTTGATCCAATTAGAATTATTGGCTCTGTCTTAGTTAACGCCAAAAGCAAGGGAGTTGCGGCTGGTGGATCTACAATTACTCAACAATTAGTTAAGCTCTCCGTCTTCTCCACTGCTGCTTCACAAAGAACTCTTCGAAGAAAGGCTCAAGAAGCTTGGCTTTCAATGAAAGTAGAACGAGAATTCAGCAAAGAACAAATTTTGGAGTTCTATATTAATAAGGTATACATGAACTACGGTAATTACGGTATGGGTACTGCAGCTGACTACTACTATGGCAAAGATCTAAAAGATCTTGACTTAGCACAGACTGCCCTCCTTGCAGGGATGCCAAATGCACCGGTTACTTATGACCCATATGTATATCCTGAAAAGGCAAAATATAGACGAGATATCGTTTTAAAAGCGATGCTTAAAAACGATAAAATCAGCAAATCTCAATATACACAAGCAGTAAATGAACCAATTACTCAAGGTTTGCAACCTAAAAAGAACAATGCTACTTCTGAGCTTAGAAAAGTTGACGATCCATACATTAAAGAAGTAATTAGCGAAGTTAAGAGCAAGGGCTTTAATCCTTACAATGATAACTTAAAGATTACTGTTAACATCGATCAAGATGCACAACAAAAGCTCTACGACTTAGTAAACGATGGTTCAGTCCCATTCACTAACGATAAAATGCAAGTTGGGGCTACAATTGTTGATCCAAAAACTGGTCATGTAATTGCTATTATCGGTGGTCGTAAACTTCCATCAGTTCAACTTGGTTTAAATCGAGCTGTTCAAACAGGACGCTCCACTGGTTCAACTGTTAAGCCAGTATTAGATTATGGTCCAGCAATCGAATACCTTAACTGGCCAACTTCTCATATGCTAGACGATTCTAAATATGTTTACCCAGGTACTAATATCCAACTTTATGACTGGGATAATAAGTATGAAGGTAAAATGACTATGAGACACGCTCTAGAACAATCAAGAAACGTCCCAGCAGTTAAGACTTTAAGTAAAGTCGGTGTAGCTCGTGCCTCATTATTTGCAAGAAAAATGGGCGTTAATGTCCCATCTGATTCAGGCTTATCAGTAGCTATCGGTGCCAACGCATCTTCTCTTCAAATGGCTGGTGCATTTGCTGCATTTGCTAATGACGGTGTTTACCATAAACCACAATTTGTTTCTAAGATTGAAACCCCAGATGGTTTAACTAGAAATTACGATAGTAGCGGTACTAGAGTAATGAAGGAATCAACAGCTTACATTATGACAGATATGCTCAAAGGGGTATTAACTAAGGGGTCTGGTACACAAGCAAGAATCAAGAACTTATATGAAGCTGGTAAAACTGGTACAGTTAAGTACTCTGATGAAGAGCTGGTAAGATATCCTCAATATAAGAATTCACCAAAAGATTCTTGGTTTGTTGGTTACACCAAACTATATTCAATAGGAATTTGGACGGGATATGACAATCTAAAAGATGGTACACCATCTGGTGTCGGCTCTTCTTCTGCTCAACTCCTATATAAGCAAATGATGTCATATCTCATGGCTGACAAAGCCAATAAAGATTGGTCAAAACCAAGTACAGTCGTTAAACGTAGAATTGCTAATGGTACGCAAGATAAGGTTGTTTCTCCTAATGCAAGCAATTCTAGCTGGCAGTTGTTTGTTAAGGGGCACGCTCCAAGTAATCCATATAGTGAAGTAACAGTTGATAAACGTAAAGACGAAGATGATGATATCGACACTAGATTTGATACAGAAGATGATACTTCTTCTAAAGGTCAATCTCGGTCTCAAAGCAGTTCATCATCATCAAGTCGTTCTGAACAATCTTCAAGTCAAAAACAGTCCTCTACTTCTGACACCAATTCAAATAAGCAGAATCAAAACAATAGTCAACAAACTGACAACAAGGCTGAGAATCAAAATAATAACAATAATTCACAACAAAATACAAATAACCAAAATAATAATCAAAACCAGCAACCGCAAAATCAAGGTAATAACTCCAATAATAATCAATAATTGAAGTTACTAAAAAGCTCCAAAAGTCATACCAAATATGGCTTCTGGAGCTTTTTTTATGTTGTAATTTTAATTTGTAAAAATTAGTTTAATGGTGGCAAAAATGAATATGGATCTTGATCCTTTGTTCTAGCAGGCATCGTATATCTTCCAAATAAGATCATTGCATGATGAGTACGGATCCAGTCCTCTTTTGGCAGTAACTCCTCTAAACGCTTTTCAACTTCATGAGGGGTAGCCTTTTCATTAACTATCTTAAAACGTTTCGAAATACGAGATACATGCGTATCAACTGCAATTGCTGGCACTTTAAAGCCTTCAGCTAAAACAACATTTGCTGTCTTCTCCCCCACACCAGGTAAGGTCATTAAAGTCTTTTTATCTTTAGGAATTTCTCCATTAAATTTATCAGTAATAATTTGTGCCGTTTCTTTTAAATGCTTAGCTTTTGTTCGATACAAACCAATAGTCCGAATATGCTCTTCAATATCCTTAATATCTGTTTGAGCCAAGCTGGCACTATCAGGATAATCGCTAAAGAATTTCGGAGTTGTCTTGTTAACCATCTTATCAGTGGTCTGTGCACTCATTAAAACAGCACATAATAAATGAAACTTCGTATCCCAATGAAGTTCACCCTTAGCATCTGGATAAAGCAATAGAATTCGTTTTAAAACTAATCTCGCCTCTTCATCTGATAGCAACTTTTCCATTTAATCACCTACCTAATTCCTTTGAAGAAAATTTTTAACTTGATCTGGCGTAGTTAAACCATGTCTTTGCCAATTAAGTAGAATTCGATCGACATACTTAAAATTATATACTTGTGCCAAAATAGCTTCTCGTAGAGCCAACTGCACTATTTCAGGACTGTAGTGATCAATATTAATCCAAGCAGCAATTTCTTGCTTTTCGATAGGACTTAACAGACGACCAAACTCTATTTCAAATTGCCTTACTAACTCTTGAAGGGGATTTGACTCGCGTTTCTCCGTTGGGCGTAAATCACTTTCAGCTTGAGTACGAGAGCTGACATCCCGCTCATCAATAATTGTATCTAATTTTTGATATAAGGGCGCTAAATCATAAAAGTTAGTAATTCGACCATCATTATCCCTATTTTGACCAAGCTCAACTAATTTCTTATCAATTAAATTCTGAATTAATTGCGAAATCTCAACCGGTGATAAATTCATGCGTTCAGATATGTCATTATCACTAGGGAAGAAATTGTTAGCTTGTTTAAATGACTCCAATTGCAATAAGAGCATTGTTTCAATCTCAGATAGTTTTAAAGATGGATAATAACGTAAAAGACTATTAGAAATGACTGTAAAACCTTCATTTTGAATAGTCGCAAAAGACGCCATATGATTTTCCTTTCAAAAAAAGCTGAACTAAAATAGTTCAACTTTTATAATTAATATTAATTTTTATTATGGTTGCATTCTGTTAATCAATCTTGGGAATGGAATAGCTTCACGAATGTGATCTAACTTACAAATCCAAGCAATTGTACGTTCAAATCCCATACCAAATCCAGAGTGAGGAACACCACCAAATTTACGTAAGTCAAGGTACCATTGGTAATCTTCCAAGTTTAACCCTGCTTCTTCAATCTGCTTTTTCAAAATTTCGTAGTTTCCTTCACGTTCAGAACCACCAAAAATTTCACCATATCCTTCTGGTGCAATTACATCAGCACATAAGTATTCTTTAGGGTTATCTGGATTCTTCTTCATGTAGAATGGCTTAATTGAGGTTGGGTAGTTAACGATGAAGACTGGACGATCGAATTGCTCTGAGATATATCCTTCATCTGGGGCACCAAAGTCGTCACCCCATTTAATATCGCGACCAGCTTCTTGAAGCATTTTAATAGCATCATCGTAAGAAAGACGAGTAAAGTTACCTTCAGTAGTTGGACGTAATTTTTCAGGATCTCTACCCAAGATTCTCAATTCATATTCATTGTTTTCAAGAACTTGCTTAACCATATGCGCTAAGTATCTTTCTTGAAGATCTAAAGATTCATCTTGATGCATCCATGCCATTTCTGGTTCCATCATCCAGAATTCTGTCATGTGACGACGTCCCTTAGATTCTTCTGCTCTAAATGTTGGTCCAAAAGTAAAGATCTTGCCATAAGCCATGGCACCAGCTTCACCATATAATTGACCAGATTGTGACAAGTATGCATCGTTGTTGAAGTATTCTACGTGGAATAATTGCGTAGTACCTTCTGGAGCGGAGTGCATAAAGATAGGTGCATCAAACTTAATGAATCCTTCTTTTTCAAAGAAGTCAACAGTTGCCTTAAACATAGTGTTTCTAATTTGCATAATAGCAAATGGACGCTTAGATCTTAACCATAAGTGACGGTTATCAAGTAAGAAATCAACACCATGTTCCTTGTTACCAATTGGGTAGCCTTCATTGTTAGAAACAATTTCTAAGTCTGAAATTTGAATTTCATAGCCAAAATGAGAACGCTTATCTTCATGAACAGTACCAGTAATATAGAAACTAGCTTCTTGACGTAAAGACTTAGCTGCTTCAAAAACTTCTTCAGAAACATCATTCTTACGAACAACGCCTTGGAAAAATGCGGTTCCATCACGTAATTGTAAGAAGATGATCTTACCGCTTGATCGTTTATCAGTTAACCAAACATGCATCTTAACTTCTTGGTCTACATGTTTAGAAGAATCTTTAATTGAGATTAATTCTGTCATTACTTACCAACCTTTTTAATTTAATTTAATTTCATTATACTAAAAAATCACGCTTTAGTTTAACAAATTTACAAATTGTCCGCATAGACTAGTTCTTTTCCGTTTTTAAAGTTATAAAGAACATATCCATAATTACCATTTTTCTTTTTATATGTTACTTCCCACACTGGTATTCCTTTATACCAACCTAATTGGCACTTAGGATTATCGTGTCCGGGATGAGCATCATTGAAAGTTTGCAAAATTTGTTCTTCACTCTTACCTTTACTTGCTTGATAAAGATAGGCTTTCTTACTGTGTGGAAGATAAATAAAGTAATATTTTTCTCCCCTTTTGCTAGTTCCTTCTAAACTATTACTTTCAACGCTACGACTTAAATGATAATTCTTAGTTACCCTAGTAATTGGGGTCTTCTCAAGGGCAACGCTATTAGTTTGCTTTACCGCATCGCTTGCTGGTTTAGTTGCAATGTAAAATACAATACAAAGTACTAGATATATTACCACAATAACCCCAACTACAATGCCCGTAACCTTAAGCCCTTTTTTTACATATTTATTCATTTTGTTTACTATTCCTTAAAACATTTAATAGTTGTTGCTGACTAACTTTTTTTGCACTCACAGGAAGCCCTGCTAAAAATTGCTCACCATATGCCTTATTCCAAACTCGTTGATCTAAAATCACAAAGATTCCATGATCACGCTCATTTCTAATTAAACGTCCGCATCCCTGTCTAAATCGCAGAATTGCACGTGGAAGCGTATCAATTTCAAAAATCTTATCAGCACCAACCTGCTTTTTTAGACATTCTGTCCGGAGTTTAACTTCTGGCTGGTCAGGTGATTCAAACGGCAAACGAGTAACAATCGCTAAGTCTACTCCATTATGCTTAAAATCTATTCCCTCCCAGAAACTATTTGCTCCAAGCAAAATGGCTTTTTCCGCAATTCCAAAGCGCTTAGCAATCTTTTCATTAGATCCAGTTAATCCTTGAGCTAGAATTTCATAATCTTTCAAGGCACTATTATTTTCGCTTAACCTGCTAAAGACATCCCTAATGACCTCTAGATTAGTAAACAAAACTAAAACATGATCATAGTTCTTAATCTGCTTAAGCAGATTACCAATAAATTCTTCATACTCAGGACTATTTGGATCAGCAGGTGCATTATTATCAGAAAGCGCATAAACCTTCAAGTGTTTTTCAACTTTAAAAGATGGCTTTGCTCGATAAGTCAGCGTCTTCTCAGGATCTAAATATAAGTTCTTAATTGTATAAGAAAAATCGTCTTGTTCTGCAAGAGTAGCTGAAATGAATAGCTTTTTATCAAAGTAATGGTACAGCTGCTCGACTTCTTCTTCAGGATCCAGCATCAACCAGGTCAAATTCGTTGATAAAGGATCGTCTTCATTGCTTATCTCTAGCACAAAGCCTTTATGGTCTAATTTCTTTGGTTCGCTTAATTGATCAAGCAAGAGATAATTCTGCTCTGAATAATAGTCAAGATGGTCGACTTCTTCTTGAAGATCTTTAATTAAAACATCATCGCTAGTCAATAAATTCTTTTGCTGGTGATATAGCAAAAACAAAAGCTGATTTGTTTCCTGACGCACAATTTCAATATGATCCTGCATCTGACTTAACAAACGTTTAAACAAAGCTACATTTCTAAACAAATCTTGTCCTTGAAAGCCTAAACTGACAGCATTTTGTCTTCTCTCTTCCCAACTTGTCGCAAACTTACGATTATCATAAAGCGCTTCTTGAACCTTATTAATAGCATGAATTAAGTCAGTTGTATTCTTTTCAAGTTTATCTAAAATCAACTTAAATTCTAAATTATTACCAAATCTAGCCTTAGCGCTGTCTTCTGCATAAAAGAGTAAATTACGCAAATGACTACACATCCCCCAGAAACTCTCAAATTGAAGGGAATCATTTCGTGAACTTGCCACATTTTCAACAAAGCGATGTGCTTCATCAATAACCAAAAACGGATTCTGTCCCCAGATGGAATCCATATAATGGTTAGCTAAATAGGCATGATTTGTAATTAAAATATCAGCCTGCTCTTGTTTACTTCTCGCTAAGTTCCAGAAGTCATAATCAGCAAACGCTGTTCCGATTCTAGCATCTCCAGGATGTTCAATAGAAGCAAATAGTGGAGCTTGATAGTTAGTCAACTGCAACTCATCTAAATCCCCAGTTTCTGTTTCAGTTAGCCAGATTAGAATCCCCATTTGCAAAATTAAAGTTTGCTGAATCGGATTATCTGTTTGATAAAGTGAATTATAAAAACCATCTAAATCTAAATAATGACTGCTTGATTTAACAATCTGAGCATCTAAATCCAAATGAGTTATCCGCAAAAGCTGTGGAATTTCCTGCTTTAATATTTGCTCCTGCAAAACTTTAGTAGGAGTAGCTACAACTAATTTTCTGCCAGAATAAAGTTCATAAGAATAAGCCATTAAATAGCTAAAAGTCTTTCCACTACCATTTGGCGCTTCAACAACTAATGAATTATCAGAATCACTATAGACAAATTCATGAAGTCTATTAATTAAACTGACCTGTCCTCTTCTAAAGCGAAGATTCTTTTTAAACAATTCTTTCTTTTCATCATCGCTTTGAGGGAACTCTCCTTTGCTTGCTGACGCATTATGACGCGCAGACAAATTCTGCTTTTTCAGAATTAAATGTTTTACCTGAATTAAGTCTTTTGCTAATGGCCTCTTTGTCTGACGAGCAACTTGGCCTATTTCATAAAAAATATAATCAGTATCTCGTAATAACCCTTTTGATAAAGAAGTTAAGGTATTGAGAGTTGCCTGAGGCAGATTTTCGAGTTTCTTAATTACTTTTAATAACAATTTGGCAGTAACTAAGGCATCGGAATCAGCACGGTGAGGATTTAAGTGCTTAATTCTTAAACGAGCAGTTAAGTCACGCAATTTATATGATGGGAAGGTTGGAAAAGCAATTTGAGCTAATTCAACCGTATCAATTGCTTTTCCAGTTAGTGGTTCTAGTCCAGCGTTTACTAACTCATAATTTAAAAATGGAAGATCAAAGTTCACATTATGCGCAACAAAAATTGTATTCTCCAAAATCTTCCGAATCTTAGGAGCATAGTAATTAAAATCATGTGCTTTAGATACATCTTCATTACTAATGTGAGTTAAATTTTCAACAGCTTGAGGGATTTCGCGATGAGGATTGATTAAGAATGAATATGTTTTTACCACCTTACGCTTTTTGATGATTGCACAACCAAATTGAATGATATGATCACCTTGATTACGCTGCGTGCCCGTCGTTTCAAGATCAACGACCGCAAAAACATCATCTGTAAAGGCTTTTTTCATAATAATCTCCCTTCTACTCCGTTTCTAGTCTACTGGGACCACTTTCCTTGCGTCAAGCAAAATTAAATATTTTCCAATAACCTTTTTATTTTCATGCATTTCATTTAGGGCTTGTTCATACAAACGAAGTTGACCGGTATATTTTTGCATAATTTTCTCAATTGCCTGTTCTTCATGAGTCTTATCAACAAAGTCAGTCTTGTAATCAAACAGAATCAAGCCTTCCTCTGTTTCAAAATATCCATCTACTGTTCCGTGAACTAAAACTTTAGCTGCCGGATCAGAGAAATCACTAAATAGCTCACTAGCGTTAACTAAACTTGAAAACTGACTTTCCCTGTGCAGTTTTTGTGGTTGATTCCAAAATTCCTTAGCAAAATCGCTCATTACAAACCAATTGAGAGCTTCTTTTGACAAATAAGGAACCATTAAAGGATTCAGCTTACCTAACTCGACCAGATGTTCAATTTCTTGCTCTAAATTTTCTTGATCTTTATTGCCTTCATAATCATAGTATTGCAAAACTAGGTGCATTGCAGTTCCAATTTCAGCCCCAGTAAATTTTTGCTCTTCTAGAAATGTTGGTGTTTCATCAATCGGTTGTAAATAACGATTACTTGAAGAAATAAGTCGTGAATTTTCAAGCTCCGTATCCATCGGATCATTAAAGGCTTTTTTTATTTCAGATACGGATTGATAGGCTGTAGTCTTAGTAGCATCTTCAAAGGGATATTTAAAATCATATAGTTTTTTAACTACTTTATTTACTTTTGAATTTAATTCTTGACCATTTTCGTTATTTTTTTCAACTTTTTCTGGCTTTAAATCGAGATCAAATTTCAAGTAATAGAGCTTGTCTTGCTCTTCTAAAGCCGGTGTCATATCTTGGATATTTTGGTCAAATTCATGCTCTTGCTCTAATTTAGGCCCTAAAAAGTCAAGCGGTGACTGAGCATTGATTTTTTTAACTAATGGAATTGTATTAGTTCTTTGATCCAGCTCGGTCAGCCACTTCTTTTGCTTGTTTTCAATCTCATTGACGCTGGCAACTAAGATCAATTTCTGCTGTGCTCTAGTTAAACCAACATATAAAATTCTGGCTTCTTCTTCTAGCATTTGCTGTCTTTTTTGAACATCAGCTAGTGACTTAACAAGCGAATCAATCCGGTAATTCTTTTCTTTTATCGTCAAACCTAATTCTTTTTGACTGATTGTGAAGTTACCACTTAAGTCTCTAGTTTGATAGTGGTGTCCTAAGCCCATAACAAATACAACTGGAAATTCTAGACCTTTAGAAGCATGGATAGTCATTAGTTTTACAGCATTATCTGCTTTATCACTTAAAAGTGGTTGCGCAAGATCCTTTTGATTTTTTCTCATCCGCTCAATAAAGCTAATAAACTGATATAAGCCTTTAAAACCAGCACTTTCATATGAAGTTGCTCTTTCATACAAAGATTCGAGGTTAACTCTACGCTGCTGTCCATTTGGCAAGCCGGTAACAATTTCTAAAAGGTGCGTCTTTTCATAAATACTCCAAATTAATTCAGAAATTCGATGCGTAGCCGCAAATGAGCGAAGACTTTCAAGTTGCTGTAAAAATTCCTTGCACTTCTTGCCCAAGGGCGAATTAACTGATGCGAAACTGGTAAGAGCAGTATAGAAGTTTCCGGTTCTAGTTTTAACCCGAATTTGTGCTAGTTCAGGTTCCTTGAAATTAAATAGCGGCGACCTCATCACAGCTACTAAAGGAATATCTTGCTGAGGATTATCAATCAGCCTTAAGTAATTCATAATCATAATTAACTCAAAAGTTTGAAAATAATTTTGAGCATCAGTAACAAATAAAGGCAAATCAGCCCTTGCGAACTCCTGCATTACTTGTAAATTATCACTTCTAGTTCTCGTAATAATTGCAATATCAGAATACTCAAGTGGTCTTTTGAGTTGCGTTCTTCGATCCCAAACCTGAAAATTCTCTTCTTTTAGTTGTTTAATTCTGGCAATTACCATCTGAATTTCACTAAAATCCATTTCATCGCCATAGTGTTCTTCGTAAGCCGATTGGGTTTGCTTTTTATCAGTAAAAATATATTCGCTGGCTGTTGGCAAATCTGCCGGATAATAGCTGGCGCCAAATTGTAATTGACCTTCTTTTTTATAATCAATTCCACCAAAATTAGTTGTTAAAATCGGATTAAATAGGTCATTAACTGTTTTAGTAACCCTTTTGGTTGATCTAAAATTATCAGCCAGAATAATTTTTTCACTATCATTGTCTTTGCCGTAAGTGTGATACTTACTCAAAAAGAGATCTGGTCGAGCTTGTCTAAAGCCATAAATTGACTGTTTGACATCCCCAACCATAAAAAGCGTATTCTGTCCCTTCTTTTTGATAGCCCTAATGATATTTTCCTGCAATGCATTCACGTCTTGATATTCATCAATCAGAATTTCATTAAATTTTTCCTGATAATATTCTTGAGCAATATGTGCATTTGAAGTATCTGTCGTCAAAATACTAAAGGCAAATTGCTCCATATCGCTGTAGTCAATTAAATTTTGCTCACGTTTCAATTGACCGAATTTTTGAATCAATTTCTTTTCAGCTTCAACAATCTTTTTAACTAATTTTTCTGCTTTTTGAAGGACTGCCACTTGCTCTTTTTCTTCAACCACAAAAAAGCTAGCAAAGATCTTCTTAAGTTGATCGTTCAAGTCTGATTTTAAATCTTGACTCTCTCGATATACTTCTACACTTTCATCTGACCATTTCTTAGATTTTCGGACTGATTTTTCAAATTTGCAATTCATTAAATTAGCTCGAATCTCATTATAAGGACGATCGCTATCTAAAGACTCTAAAAAGTAATCTAAACGATTAGAAAAAATATCATAATTTTCTTTAACTTTAACCAAGTCAGGACCATCAAATTCTGGCTCTGCAAGTAGATTCTCTACTTCTGCCTTTAAATCAGATACTTCTTTAATTAGAAGAGGTTTTATTTGCTGCTGCCACAAATTAGAGTCAACTAAATTGTCACCAACTTCATAGTAGCTTGGTAAATTATTGAGAAACTTTTCATAATCAGGTTCACTTGTTGCTGTATTATACAGCTGCAGCAGTAAATTGCGTGCTCCGTCTGCGTCCCGATCTCCTGAAAAATTATCATAAAAAGCTTGAAAATCCAGATTATCTTCTTCTAAATAATCTGCTTCTATCTCACGCAAGGCGCGTTCTTTTAGAAGTTCTGCCTGAGTTTCATCAGTTAAAACACTAAATTGTGGATCAAGATCAATTACATAGTAAAAGCGTCTTATTACATCCAAACAAAAAGAGTCAATTGTTGAAATGTTAGCCGTATCAATGTCTAATAATTGACTGCGCAGAAATTGGTTATCTGGTTCAACTTCAAGCTGATCACTTATCTTTTGCTTGATTCGTTCTTTCATTTCACGTGCAGCAGCCTTAGTAAAAGTAATGATTAAGAGAGACGATACTGGCGTGCCTGAAAGAATACGTCTTAAAACACGTTCAACCAAAACTGTAGTCTTACCAGATCCAGCAGATGCAGAAACTAAAATATCTTTTCCATGATCATTAATGGCTTGATCTTGTTCTTTAGTAAAATTTGTCACCTATTCATCACCATCCAAATTTAATTTTTCCTTGATTAGGTTTAAAAGCGCCTTTTTGTCAATTGCCTTAATCTTGTGGTAGTTATTTTCTTTTAACATGGCATCAAAGAAGAAAATATCTTTAAAATCAGAATAAGTCAGGGATGTTTGCTGACCATAAACGTAAGGATCAAGTTTAATCTTTCCTGACAAGATCTCGCTTCCCGCATTTTTAATTAAGTAAGAATTATATGCTAAAAGAAGTTCCAGTTGATCGGGGGTAAAGCTTTGATTTCGTGGCCAACTAATGTCGCCATTTACCTTTCTTTTAACACTACTATATAATTCAGAAGTTGCCCGATCTTTTTCCATCCCTGGTTCAATTAAGTCAAACATCTCTTCATCGGCAATTAAAATTCCGTTATACATTAGCTTCTTAGTGCTTTCCTTAATTAAATCCTTAATCTGATAATTGCTCAAAATCATCTTGTCACTGCTCAAACGCTCTAAACTACTTGTTATATTCTGGTAAAAAGCACCTAAAACATCTAAATTTTTATCTTGTGCAAAGAACTGGTTATTCTTTTTTAAGACTTCCAAATAGGAAATCATCTGCATCGAAATGCCGTTAGCAAAGAGCCCTAGATCAAACTTTTTAGCAGAAGACTTATAATCAATTACTTCTCCCAAAACTCGATCATTTACTTTAGCTAGATCAACACGATCCATTTTTCCTCGCAAATCGACAATCTTCTTCTCATTATTATCATCTTTCCAGCTATAAGATAGACCAGTTACCTTTTGATTTTTACCAAAACTTAATTCTGAATATTGTGGTCTAAAAGTAGTCTTATTTACATTGCTGTGCCAATAATGAGCAACGTTAGATGTTGTTTGATCTAATTTATGGAATAGATATTTATTAAACGGGTCATTTAAAAGCTGACGATACCTGCCTTTTTCTTTTAATTCTTCACGTACTTCAATTAGAAGCTCGGTCAACTTCTCTTCAGTTAAATCAGCAAAATTTAGATTCTTTTCCTTAATTCTCTTAACTAAATAATCAAATGTTTCGTGGTAATAATTACCTGCTTGAATTACGTCTAGCTCATTTTCAAATCTCTTCTTTAAATGCAAGCCGTAATTTAAGAAATATTCAAAAGAATTTTGATAATAAGTCTCAAGTTGAGAAACTGAAGTCTCAATTCGGTCTCCATAGAGTTCTTGCGCTAACTGAGGCGATAAATCTTGAGGAACATTCTTAAAATTACTTCCTTCAAGCACATTTTGAGCTACTTCGCCTATTTCTTGCTCAGTCAGCTTCAAGATAGAATCTACATTAACTTCTTGTTTGCTCTTTAAGTAAGTTAAGTACCCCAAACTAGCTTCTGGATTAGTCATAAAAGTCAAAACATCGCCACTAGTATTTGGCAAATCATGCTGTGCAAATTCTTCTGCTTGAGTTAACCTGAGAAGCTGTTTATAAAAAATAGACGGCTCTAATTGTTCATTTGCCGTGTTGATTACTGGATAAGAAATATAAATCTTATCACTTGCCAAACTCAAAGCATTGCCAAACTGATAATTCTGATCTAAATTATTAATTTTTTGCTGGTCTTCTAGATAGCCACTAGAATCATTGCCATCATTTAGTTGCTCCAAATTTTCTGAACTAAAAAATCCTGGAATTTTTTCAATTTGCGGTAAGTTGCTACTAGTTGCTCCGATAATAAAAACTTGCTTATAGCCTTGTCCTTGAACCATTCCCATTTCAGAAATATTAACTGCATCAAGGGTAGACGGAATTTGCGAGAAATTAGCTTCACTAAAGCCACTAATTAAAAGATCCAGAAATTGTTCTAAAGAAAACTCCTTAGCTACTAATAAGTAGTCCTTTAACAAATCGTTTAAAGTTGACCAAACCTGTTCTGGTTGCTGCGCTAATTGCAGATCACCTGCATCATTAGCTTCTTTTCGCCAGGCCTCCAATCTTTTTGCAACTCTATTTTTAATTAAAAAGTTCCAAAAGATAGTAACTCCGGCTTGCGGATCTTTTTCTTCTTCCACTTTTTCAAAAAACTTGCTCAGAATATTGATGAAGTACTCACGTAACCGATCAAGCTCTTCTACTTCATGCTCTGACTTATCAAGTGCAATTACTTCTGCGTCCACAAAGTTTTTCAATGGCTTAGTCCACAGATTTCCCTTAATACCATGTGCTAACACAAAGTTTTCTAGCAAATCTACATCATTTTGGTAACGTGCTACTCTCTTATACCATTCGGGAATAAAAAGCTGTGTTTTCATTAACGCAATTACATTATCAGTTTGAAAACCACGCTTAAAAATTTGCTGAAGATTTTCAACTACAACAACTAAGGGATGATACTTCATCTCTTTTTGTAAGTCATTAAAGAAAGGAATGTGATTTTGACGCAAAATCGGAGTTAGGTAAGTTTCGTATTCGCTTAAATTAGGTGCTAAAACTAAAAAGTCCTGATAGCGATATTTATTTAAAGCAACCTGTTGGTAAATAGTTCTTGCAACAAAATAAGCTTCCGCATATCTCGAATCTGCTTTAACTGGTTGCAAGAATTTACTCAAGCTTTCATCAAAGCCACTAGTCTTAGTCCAGACTCCATTTAACAGGGAGCTAGGATTAGTCTGACTAAGTGGAAATTCAGTAGTTTGATAGTCTAACTGCTGGTTTTGCCAAAAATGCTCTAATTGTCCAATTGTTCGCTGCACTACATAGTCATAATCTCCAGGTTCGGCATTATTATCTATTTTTCCAATCTTTGTCTTAAAAGCTAAAGTGGTATTTTTTGCTTTTTTTGAGATTAAACGTACAGAAGTTAACTCTTGCAGTGAAAAATGCGAAAAATCAGAAAAATAGAATTCCATGTTGCTCAAATTATTGCTTTTAGCTAAAAACTCATTAAGCAAGAGTTGCATCTCATCTTTAGTTGCAAACTTTTCAGATAGACGTTCTATAAAGTCATCATAGATAATTCGCAAGTCATGAACTTTATAGCTAGTTTCTTCGTTTAATTTTTCATCGTCTATATTTTCTAATTCAATATTTCCAGCCCGAACTGACAAGATGGCCTCATACATTTGTTTTAAGGCACCAGATGTAATTTGATTCTTGTTTTGAAATAATTTTAACTCGTCTTGATGATCTTTAACAATTTGCTCTAGTAACATCACGCTAGCAGCATCGTCTAGAATTTGCGGTAATCTAATTGCTTCATCCTTCAAAAAATACCAGGCCAGGCGTGAAAAAGAAAGAATATGCAGCTTATTGACTGCAACCTGTTTTTTATTTGCTAAAACAGAGAGCTTGCTAAGTGCGCGTACTTCTGTGGTAAACTTAATATGGTTTGGCACGATAATAAAAACATCGTGCATTTTATCTTGGTAATATGACTTAACAGCTTGATCAATTATTTCATTTTGCAAGTTGTCTACTTGTCTACCAGTAATTACATTAATCATAAGTCTCTTGTCTCCTTAGCAAATATTTTAGCATATGGAACAAGCGAAAAAGACTGAATGAAATTTATAATATAGGAAAGATAATTGTGAATAAAAAAATAGAAGTTAAAGCACATGGAAAAGTGATTCTTATTGGCGAGCATTCCGTAGTTTATGGCTACAATGCCTTCGCTCTCCCCATTCAAGCCTTAAATATTAGCACAACTGTGGAAGAAACTGCTGGTTCAACTTGGATGGATACTAATCATTATCAAGGTGCTTTTTTTGATGCACCAGATGAATATGATGGAATTAAGTACATTGTAAAAACTTTATTAACCAAAGTACCCGATGCTCCTAATGTCAAAATTACTTATAGCGGCGAAATTCCAATCGAACGTGGCTTAGGATCAAGTGCTGTTGTAGCTCTTGGTACCACCAAAGCTTTATCACAATTCTTAGGCTTAAATTTAAGTCACGATGAAATCATGGAAATTACTAACCATGCTGAAATGATCAATCACGGCAAAGCGTCTGGACTTGATGCAGCGACAGTTAGTTCAGATTATCTAGTTTTCTTTAATAAGCAAGATGGACCACAACAACTTTCTCAAAAATTAGGTGCCACCCTATTAATTATGGATACTGGTGAACTTGGAAATACTAAGGTTGCAGTTCAAGCAGTTAAAAAGCAAATGGATGAGAGTGATTTAAAAAAGAAACAAATTTCACGTCTTGGCGAATTAGCCACTGCAACTCAAGAAAATTGGCTTAAGCAAAACGCAGAAGAGATCGGAAAGATTTTCAATGAAGCTCAAAACATTTTAGCCTCATTTGACCTTTCCACAGAAAGAATTGACAATATCTGCAAAATTGCTAATCAAAATGGCGCTTTAGGAACCAAATTATCCGGTGGTGGTCTTGGCGGAATTGTGATTGCCCTATGTCCTGACCAAGCAACGGCACAGAAAATTGCTCAAAAGGCCCAAGCAAACTTTGATAATTACTGGATTGAGGAAATCTAATGAAAAAAACTGCACGTGCACATACTAACATTGCCCTAATTAAATATTGGGGCAAAGCTAATCAAGCTTTAAAGACTCCTCTCATGTCTAGTCTATCAATGACACTAGACGCGTTTTATACTGATACTACTTTTGAACACGATGCTTCGTTAGCTGAGGACACGTTTATCTTAAACGATCAAAAGCAAACACCTGAAAGTAGCAAACGAGTTTTTAACTACATTCACCTATTGCAAGAAAAATTTGGCTTTAGTGATCATTTTACGATTAGCTCTACTAACCATGTTCCAACTTCTGCTGGACTTGCTTCATCAGCATCAGCGTTTGCTGCTTTGGCAACAAGTTTTGCTGCAAGTTATGATTTAGATCTTTCAAAAAAAGAACTTTCAAGATTAGCGCGTCTTGGTTCTGGATCTGCCACTAGATCAATTTATGGTGGTTTTGTTGAATGGCAAAAAGGATTTGACGATAAAAGCTCATATGCTATTCCTATTGATGAAAATCCTGATCTAGATCTTTCACTGCTTGCACTTGAAGTTGATACTAAGCAGAAAAAGATTTCTTCAACGCAAGGGATGAAATTAGCGAAAACTTCTCCTTTCTACCAGCCTTGGTTAGATCGAAATATGCAAGAAATCTCTGAACTTAAGCAAGCCATTAAAGAACAAGATTTCACTAAAATTGGTGAACTAAGTGAATTAAGTGCTAATGAAATGCACGCCTGCAATCTAACAGCGAAAGAGCCCTTTACATATTTTGAACCTGAGACAATTAAAGCTATCAAGTTAGTTGAAGAATTAAGAAAAAATGGAATTGAATGCTACTACACAATTGATGCTGGTCCGAATGTAAAAATTCTCTGTACCTTAAGAAATAGAAAAGAAATTATTTCAGCTGTTCAGAAAACATTGTCTAATGTTAAAATAGTCGTTGCGAGTTTCGGCCCAGGCGTTACTCTGCTTTAGTAATTTGAAAATAAAAAGATTAGAGGAATATTCGTTGATTACAGAACAAGCACCAGGAAAATTGTATATTGCGGGAGAGTATGCAGTTCTTGAGCAAAACTGCCCTGCTATTTTAGTTGCAGTAAATGAATTCGTACGCGTTTCAATCGCAAAAAGTACAGGGTCAAGTGGATTAATTCACTCTAAACAGTATTCTCAAGATTCTATTCATTGGATTCGTAAAGGTAATCAAATGGTTATTGACAATCGTGATAATCCATTTGAATATATTTTATCTGCTATTAAATTTACAGAACGTTTTTGCCTAGAACAAAAAGTTCCTATGTCCTTATACGACTTACATGTTAATTCAGATCTTGATTCAGCAGACGGCAAAAAGTATGGTCTTGGCTCATCGGCAGCCGTAACTGTTGCTACTGTTAAGGCTATTCTTAATTTTTATGGTTTGCATTGCACAAAAGATTTAATCTTTAAGCTTTCTGCAATTTCTCACTATAGTGTTCAAGGAAATGGATCAGCTGGTGATATTGCCGCTAGTGTTTACGGTGGATGGCTTGCTTATCAAACATTTGACAAGGCATGGCTTAAGAAAGAATTAGCCACTAAGTCTCTTAGTGAAGTTTTGAATGAAGCATGGCCTGGTCTTAAGATTCAATTATTAACTCCTCCTGAAGGACTAAACTTAGTAATTGGCTGGAGTCAAAAACCTGCTTCTACTTCTCAATTAGTTGATAAAACTAATGCTAAGAAGAAGTTCATCAAGGCTCAATATGATACTTTCTTAGACGAATCACGCAAATGTGTACTTAGCATGATTAAGGGATTTAATGAAAAAAATATTCCCCTAATTCAAAAGCAAATTCGTTTAAATCGTCAATTATTAAAGGATTTTGCTACTCTTAACCATATTGCGATTGAAATTCCACGTCTAACTAAGTTAATCAACATCGCAGAACAATTCAACGGTGCTGCCAAGACTTCTGGTGCAGGTAATGGTGATTGCGGTATTGTTATTGCTGATGAACAAACTGATATTGAAGAAATGAAAAATAATTGGCGTAAAAACGGAATTATGCCGCTGAACTTTTTAGTTCACTCAATCGCTTAATTTTTACTCATAGGAAACGACTATGTCACAAAGATCCCAAAGAAAAGAAGAACATCTAGCATTGGCTAAGATGTTTTTTAATAATAAAAAAGATAACGACTTTAATCATATTCATTTAATTCGACCAGCTCTTCCTGAAAGCTCAGTTAGCGAGAAAAGCATCACCACTGAAATGTTTGGTCAAAAGATCAATGCCCCCTTCTTTATTAATGCCATGACAGGTGGTTCTGATTCTTCATATACTGTCAATCAACGTCTTGCAAAAGCAGCAGCTCGGGAGAATATTCCCATGGCATTAGGATCAGCTAGTATCCTTGAAAAAGAAATCGATCAAATAAAGAGCTTTGACATTGCCAGACAAGAAAACCCTGATGGTTTACTTTTTGCTAATGTCAATCCAACTACAGATCCTAAAGTAGCTCAAAAAATTGTTAATGCTCTAGATGCCAATGCCCTTCAAATTCACCTTAACAGCGTTCAAGAAGCAGTGATGCCTGAAGGTGATAGAGATTTTCATTGGCTTGATAATCTTAAGGCAATCCGCGAAGCAGTTGATGTTCCGATTATTATCAAAGAAGTTGGAATGGGAATTGATCCAGAATCATTACGCACGCTTTTAATCAATGACTTTTCAATTATTGACTTAGGCGGAAGCGGTGGAACCAATTTTGCCCAAATTGAAAATGAAAGACGGAAAAGTCAAAAATTAATGTTTTTAGAAGATATTGGACTTTCTACTGTTAAAACTTTGCTTGCCGCAAGAACGATTCCAGTTAATAAGACGATTATTGCAGCTGGTGGCATTACTAATGCTTTAGATATCTTCAAATCATTAGTCTTAGGAGCACAATACGTTGGTATTGCAAACTATTTCTTGCAATTTGCAAGTCAAGATACTGAAGCTTTAATCGTTGCTATTCAGAATCTAAAATATGAATTAAGTCTACTTACTGCTTTATTTGGCTTAAACAATATTGCTGAAGCAGACGAAATTAAATATTATCTTGATACAGATCTATACAATTTTACTAAACAGATTTATAATTAGCGCTATTTCTTGTCTGGCTGCGTAATGCAGCCAGACTTTTTTCTTTTTTATTGTATATGTGTTAAAGTAACAATTATATTATTTTGATTAATACTCAAAAAAGACTCTCGCTAAAATAAGCAAAAGCCTTTTTAATCTATTCTTTTACTAAATGGATTTCTCGATCGAATAAGTCTCTTATTTTCTCATTAAAGTTGTGAGCGATAAAGACAATTGTTGCTCTACTCTTCAGTACATTATGTAAAATATCCATTGTTGCCTTTTGATCAATTGCACTGGTTCCTTCGTCAATCAAAATAATGTCGCTATCATGAACTTTAGCACGAGCTAAAACAATCTTCTGTCTTTGACCTCCTGAAATATTTAACTTATCCAAATCAATTTTCTTCTTTAGACCTTCATCAAACTTTTCAAGATCCGAAGCTAAATTCACTTCTTCAACTGCCTTACCTACTCTACTATCTATTTTTTCATTAAACATTGTGACATTATCTAAAATTGAAGCTGGGAAAACTACCGGATCTTGAGGGAGATATCCTATCTTCCTTAAATCAGGAACAATTTTATTTCCATCTTCATCTTCAAATATTATTTCCCCTCTGCTTGGTTTTATGTCTCCAAGAATTAACTTAAACAATGTTGATTTTCCAGCACCCGAATCACCAGTTAATAGTATTTTTTCACCTTGATTAATTTGTAGATCAGGATAAGATAGACTCTCTCCATTTGAAAACTGCAGACCTAAACCTTTTGTCTTTATTGTTGCAGGAGTAGCAAAACCACTTTTACGCAAATTTTGTACTGGCTTTGTAGATTCATCTATTTCTGTAATTAACTTTTTAACTCCTTTCATCTGACCTCGAGCATTAGAAATCTGATTAATAGCTTGATTTAGATAAAATCTAAAATTACCCACAACCATAAGTGCACTGATCTCTAATAACCCATTTTTAACTAAAAGACCCGACAATAAAAAGATAATTAAACCAAAAATTGCGGAGGCAATCCCAGTAATGGCATTAAGTAATTTAGTATAAGTAGTCTGTTTAACATTTGCATCTTCAAGCTTTTTACTTGCTAACTGAGAAACTGAAAATAACTTTGCTCCAGCAGCAAATTGTCTTAGTTGTTCTAATCCCTGAAGCCAATCATTCAAAGTATCTAGATAAACTTGGTTGCTATCAGAAATAAGTTGATTTGCTTTTTGTAGTGGTTTCTCAATTAGTTTTGGAAGAATTAAAGTAATTGCTACAATTAAACAAATCGTAAGTAGCAAGATCCAATTTAACATAATTAAATATATGATAATCGAAATGATCATGACACTACCATATAGTAAATTAAAAATGGCACCAACATAGTTTTCATTAACCATTTGTAAATCATTAGTTAGTCTATTTTGCATTTCAGGAACTTGATGTTTTTTGCCATCGTAAAAGTAGTGCTTAACAATCTTATCTCTAACTAAATTATTTAAGTCTTGTGCTTGATAAGTAATCAAATATTGACTGATATTTATAAATACATAGCCTAAAGCAAAAACTACTAAGCTTACTGCTGAGATAATCAAAAAATTACGTAAATTACGTGAAAGAAGAATTGTTGTTTCAAGCTGAAGTAGAGCCGTACTACTAATTATTGTAATAGGAGTTAAGATAGTAATAATTATAAAAAGCCAAAACCTAACTGGATTAGTTTTTATAAGTTCCTTTAAACTCATTTTCTTGGCACTCCTTTCTTTTCTAGTTTTATTTCATGATCAAATTTAGCCTTTAATTCTGGCGTGAAATTATGTGCAATCATTAAAATTGTTTGATCAGTATTTAGCAACTCATCAATAATTTTTTCAGTAGCCTTTTGATCGATCGCACTCGTTACCTCATCCATCAGAACAAATGGCTGACGATGTATTTCGCTTCTTGCTAAAACTACTTTTTGTCTTTGTCCACCTGATAAATTTTCATTTTTCAAATCAACAATTGTGTCAACTCCAGCTGGCATTTTAGCTAAATCAGTACTTAGTTGAACTTTATTAACTACATTAAGTACTTGTTGTTCAAACTTCTTAGCAAACATCGTAATATTTTCCTTAATTGAAACTGGAAAAACTATTGGATCTTGTGGCAGATAACCTACTGTAGCATTTTCAAGTGGCTGATTATTTTTGCCTAAGTAAGTAACAGTTCCGCTTTGTGCCTTCAACTTTCCAAGCAAAACTTTAAATAATGTAGATTTACCCGTTCCTGAATCACCAGTCAGTAACACTTTTTCTCCAGCTTTAATTGTAAAGTCAGGATAAGAAATGGTTTCACCTTGGTCATATGAAGTCTTCAGATCTTTTACTGAAATACCATATGCGCTTGCTTTAACTGGCCGCTTTTCGTTGTGACGTAATTCAGAAATTTCTTGACGTAATTCTTTTGTTGACTTAATTTGTGTGATTGCACTAGTAATTTCCCAAATAGCTGAAAACACTGTAAATCCAAATGATCCTCCAACCGCAAATTCACCGAAAGAAAGTGTACGATTTATAAACAAAATTCCAGCAAAGAAAACCAAACCAACTTGTGCTAGGGCATTTGCCCAGCCATTCAAAAGATACGAAATCGTATTATACTTACAGCTTTCCTTACTTGCCTTCGTATAATCATCACTTGCTTGATGAAGTTGCTTTCTTAATCGACCATAAGCACTAAAGCGTCTTAATTCTTGTAAACCGCCAAGCCAATGCTTGATCGCATTGAGTAATTTCTCATTTTTAACGTTAACTTTCTTAGCAGCCTGTGCAGTTTTCTTTTCCATAATCTTAGGAATTAAAAAATTAATCCCTAACAATATTGCACTAACTAACACCAAACTCCAATTCATCTTAAGTAAAATTCCTATAGAAATAAACATTTCAAGAACTCCACTTAAAATAGACACCCAAGGAGTAGCAAAATCAGTCGTCAACATTTTTAAGTTTCCTGTTAATTGATTCTGCATTTCAGAAACCTTTTCATCATTACCAGAATTATAGTAATGTTGCATAATATCTTCTCTAATATGATGTAAATAGCTCTGTGTTTGTTTAGTAAAGGCAATTGTTGCAATTGGTAGTAAAATTGCTGCTCCTATTTCCATCCCTGCTTGAATAAAAGTCCAATAAATATACCCATTCAAATTTCCCTTAAGTATATTATTCAATGAATTTTTAAATAGATATTCTCCTAATGCACCTGCAATGGCATAAAGAATATATAAAGCAATGATTAAGATTGAACGTGGAATATTACTTTTAATTAATTCTTTAAATGTCATTATTTTCCCTCCTCCACTTTATTTATCATTAATTTTACTAATATTTTTTTAATTTTCAATCATCTTTTTATAAGTAGCACTATTTTCATACTAAGCGGTATTTATTCAATACTTTCTGCTATGCTATACTAATTTTATCTTGTTAGATCGAGGTGAAAACTAGGTGTTTATTCTAAATAACTTAGGATTAAGCTTAAAACTGAATTATTTTATTTCAGTTATTAAGCTATATTTAATAAATATCTCCAAATTTGATGAAAGTTTGGGGTTTGTTAACTAAAATAGATAACTTTTCCCTGAACTTTCAAAATATCGTAAAAATACGTATTAATGAGGAACGGGAAAATGCTTAAAAACTTAACTAATAAAGATAATTCTAATGTTGTTAACTTATTAATTGGACGAATCGGAACAAATATCGCCGATTCACTATTTTATATGGCAATACTTTGGTACTTTAAAAGCCATTTTCATTCGTCAATATTACTATCGCTAATTTTTATAGCAGACTCGACAATTGATATGCTTGCATTTACTTTAGGACCAATAATTGATAGGTCAAATCTAAAAAAGCTACTTCGGGTAGTAACTACTATTCAAACTATTCTTAGCCTACTAATTGTTCCATTATTTAATGATCGAACTTTACATCCTTTAGCAATTACTTTTCTGATTATCGCTTATATTTTATCTACAATTGGTTCAACTTTAATCTATCCAGCCGAAGATAAAATATTGCCAATCATTGTAAAAAAGAAAAATCTAACTAAGGTAAATGGCATCTTCCAAATGTCATATCAGACTTTGGATTTATTCTTAGATGCTGGCGCAACGATTTTAATTACTTATTTGTCCATCAAAAATACGACTATAATTTCAGGATTAATTTTTGCTTTTGCGTTATTATTCTACACTGGACTTAATTTTAATATTCAATCATTTTCTTCGATTAAAGAAGATAATACTTACTTAAGAGATCTAATTATCGGATGGCAAGCTCTACATAATGAAAAGAAGATTCTAATTTTAATACTTCCATTTGCTCTAACCAACTTGTTCTATGGAATTGCCTCAATAGGGCTACCTTATTTTGCTACACAATATTTAAATAATAGTGCTATAAGTTATGGTGGTTTGGAGCTTGCTTCTTCAATTGGT
Organism: Lactobacillus isalae; assembly: GCF_947539375.1. Taxonomy (NCBI): domain Bacteria; kingdom Bacillati; phylum Bacillota; class Bacilli; order Lactobacillales; family Lactobacillaceae; genus Lactobacillus; species Lactobacillus isalae. The sequence goes on along the minus strand of NZ_OX443569.1, from coordinate 670,014 downwards.
GGACTACTTGGCAGTATCATAGTGCAACATTTCTATGTTAAAGATAATAAGTTAAGATTATTAATTGTTATTTGCTTAATGCTTTCAGGTGTTTCTATTATTTTAGAGACAATTATTGCCTCAATTTTTCCTATCTTAATTTTATTATTCGCTCTATTTAGTACCTTTTGGATCAGTATGATGAATATTAACTTTCGCGTACTAGTCCAGGAAAGTTTTCACCCTAATCTGCTTGGGCGAATTAACACAATTAATAGCAGTATCGTTAACTGTATGATTCCAATTGGATCATTTTTAGGCGGAATCATTGTTAAAAATTTTGGCGCTAGTCCTGCAATCATTCTTGAAGGTATAGCCCAAGTAATAACAGCATTCTTTTATTTAATTATCTTTATAAAAGCTAAAAACTAAAAAACAAGGAGTTATAAATGAGTAACAAGAAAAATAAAAGCAACAATGCAGAAATCAAAACAAGAGTAGTATTCTATCGCCCCAGTCAATAATGATTAGAATTCAAGAAAAGAGAAACTTATGACTCAAGATATAATTACTACAATCACCACAAAAGATGACTTTAAAAGCACCTTCATTACTGCTCAGATAAAAGCTACTGACAAGGTAATGGTTCATACTGCTTTAAGTAAGTTTTATTATGTGCCCGGTGGACCGGAAAGCTTAGTTCACGCTTTAGAAGAAATAATAAGTCAAGGCACGATCATGATGCCGACGGAAGTCACTACTAATTGTGACCCAGCAAGCTGGGAGTATCCTCCTGTTAGAAATGACCTAATTCAAGCAGTTCGTGACAATATGCCACCATATAATCCTGATACCTCTCCTAGTGAGGGTGTAGGCACTACACCTGAATACTTCAGAAATTTGCCTGATGTAGTACGTAGTTGCCATCCCTATCTACCCATTGCCATTTGGGGCAAAGATAAAGTTCAAATCGCTAACAAACAGCCACTTGATATGCCATATGGCTTGAATAGTCCTTTAGATTATTTATATCAAAATGATGGTAAAATCATTTTTCTAGGAACTGATTATGAAACTTGCACAATGCTACATTACGCTGAATCAACAATTGGTAGAAAAACGGAAACCTGTTCAGCAGCAACCGGAATAGATAAAAATGGAAAGACTATCTGGACTGATTACCAAAATATAGATATGGATTCTTATGATGATTTTAATGATTTAGGACTAGCTTTTGAAAAAAACTATCCTAAAGAATTTAATCAAGTTAAATTAAACAATAGCTTTATTAAGGTTATTAAAGCAAAGCCATTAATCGATTTTGCTAGAATGTGGTTTAAGAAAAAAGATAATAATTTGTAATCACTAGAACTTTAACTCCACAAAAAAACTACAGCTCATCATATAAAGAGCTGTAGTTTTTTCATATTAAATTAAACAATCACTGTCATTGTTGCGGCGCCAATAATAATAGCTAATCCAAGCAAAGTAACTACCATTTCTTTCTTCGTCTTACTTTCATGTAAGAACCAAATACCAGTTAATGTTGCCAAAACTACTGAAGTTTGTGACAAAATAAATCCTGTTGCCAAACCGTTCATATCTGGCTGTGCTGAAATCAAGTATGTCAATGCCGCAAAGGCAAAGAAGAAACCAGAAATAATTTGCTTATAAGAGATTCCCTGAGCTAGAGCAATTGCCTGACTTGGATTCTTAACTTTCAAATAAATTGCATAGAAAATTGCAACTAAGCACATTCCAATAGCTTGTGGTAAGAATGCTTTTGAACCGTCAATCTTTGCAGCTTGAGGAGCAGCTGAATAAGCCCAATAACCAATTTCACCAATTAATAAGACAATAACTGCTTTTCTTAACTTGGCGCTGTTTTCATCAGTCTTCTTTTCACTCCAAGTGGTCATCCAAGCTCCTAAAACAATCAATGCTAAGGCAAGGAAACCAACTAACTTGTCATTTGTACTTGGCCAATCTCCTAGTGCAAATACACCCCACAGAGAAGTCCCGAGTAACTGAAAAGCAGTTGTGACCGGCATCGCACGTGATGAACCAACCAAAGTAAAGGAATGGAAAGTAAGTATTTGCGCACTAGCCCAACCAATTCCTGAAATAATTGACCAAATTAGAGCTGCCCCTGTAGGAAGAGCAATTCCTTGCATCAAATTGTAAACCACTGCAAAAATGAATGTTCCAAAAGTTGCTCCAATAATTTGATTTACTGGTTTACCGCCAATCTTTGAAGCTATTGTTGGAAACAGACCCCATCCTATAAGCGGTCCCAATCCAACTAAAAGTGCAATTCCTTTCATATAATTCCTCCATTTCTAATTAATTAAAAAGTTACGCCACTTTCTAAAATTACATTAGAATATGGAGTTTCTTCTCCAGTTCTAATAAATGCCTTTGAGGACTTTAAGTCTTTCTTTAATTCTGAATGAGGAATAAATTCAATTTCGACATTAGGAAGAGTCTTTTTAATTGCCTCTAATTGCTTAGGATTTTCAGTTTTAATTTCTTCAGCAATATACATTTTTTGAACTTCTAATTCTTTTAGAACTTCTTCTAAGACATCAATAAATGATGGCAAACCTGGTCTAACTGATAAATCAATCTTTTCAGTTTCAGCTGGGACAGGAGTTCCTGCATCCCCAACACCTAACCAGTCCATGTGGCCCATGTCAGCAATTACTCGAGAAATATTTGAGTTCATTACGCCTGTCTTTTTCATATTTAAGTTAACTCCTTACTAAAATACGTTCTTAATTTAGCATATAGACTTAATTTTACCATGTATCTACTATTTCTAGCTATTTTTATACAGACGATAATTTTTGTTGCTTTATTCTACCTTTTCAAAAACTTCACAGACCATTGGTGCCTGAGGATAAAAAGCTTTTCCGCGTTCTTTATACTCTCGTGTAAAAAATTCATCATGAACTTTTCGCCAATAACTATAAGTGCGATCGCCTTCTCCTTCATGATACGCATGTTCTTGAGAAATTAAATTATACGGAATAATTTCAACGCATACATCTTTTATTACGCACACTGGTTTACCATTACCATCTAAAATAATGCTCCAATCGCCTACTTCAGGTAATTTTTCATCTTTGCTGTATAATTCATAAGCCGAAGTAGTTGCAGTTTTGATTCTTTTACCTACTAAAGAAGCCAATTCATTCGCATCTTCCCTTGTAGCTCCAAAAGCCCAGGCTTCAACAGGAGTATTTTTACTCAAGTTATGCTTTTTACAAAATTGATGCCAAAATATTTGTATATTCTCATCCATATCTATTTAATCCTTGTTAAAATTTTTGCTCCAATACTTAAGCCAGTTCTGTGCGATTCACCGCCCCAATCACGCTCATCATAGTTATCCATATCAGCTAATGTATCTGCCGTAAACAAAAGCTGAGCAAAATCAATTTTTCTAAACTGAGCACAAGCAGCTAAAGCTGAGCATTCCATTTCTACAGTTGATGCACCTAGTTGACGAAACTGCGCAACCTTTTTCGGCGTTTCTCTAAAGAAACCATCTGTTGTCCAAGTTGTTATCTCGTCATAGTCTATATTTAGTTCAGCTAAAGTTTTTTCTACTTCTTTTAGAAATTGAGAATCTAAATTAACATATTGTCCAGACTCCATGTAATGAAAGGAGGTTCCTTCATCACGTATAGCACGTGTCGGAATAAGCATTGCATTTTCAGGTAAATCTACTAAAGCTCCCGCGGTTCCAATAGTTACTACCTTTTTTACGCCATAAGCAATTAACCATTCAAGTAATTGAGTAGCAGCTGGTGCTCCCAAGGGTGCTTGACACAAAGTAAACAATTCATTATCAATTTGAACTTCATAGATTTTTGGATTAAAAGAGCATGATTCAAATTCGCCTAAAGTGCGATGAAGATGCTGATCCAAAAATGCGGTAATTTCTTTTCCTGGCACAAACGCGTAAAGCAATCTTGGATGAAAATGAAACGGTTCTTGATCGTGATTTGGTTCAAGAACAGCATGCGGATTTTTGTCAAAGTCTAAAATAAATGGTTGTTCGTTCATGGTTTCCTACTCCATCTTTAGTTGAAATATTATAAATTCACTAATACCTGAGATCCAATATTCAAGCCAGCGCTATATGAATCATGACCCCAGTTACGTTTATCATAGTTATCCATATCAGCCAAACTATCGGCAGTAAACAAAATTTGCGCAAAATTTATGTTTCTAAATTCTGCACAAGCAGCTAAAGCTGAGCACTCCATTTCGACAGTTTTTGCACCTAATTCTTTAGCTTGTAAAACTTGCTTGGATGTTTCTCTGAAAAAGCCGTCGGTCGTCCAAGTTGATCCTTCTTCATATTGAAGACCTAATTTTTTTATTTCATTCTCAACTTTTCTTACAAACTTTTTATTTAATGTAATAATATTACCTGGTTCTTTGTAATAAAGGGATGTACCCTCTCCTCGAATTGCTCTTTGTGGAACAAATATCGTGTTTTCAGGCAGATCAGCCAGTGTTCCTGCATTTCCAACAGCTAAAACTTGTTTAACTCCATAATTGATCAACCAATCCAAAAATTTAGTTGAAGCTGATGCTCCCACTGGAGCCTGACATAACGTAATTAGTTGATTATTGACTTCCACTTCATATACCTTAGGCCTAAACGAAACAGTTTTAAATTTGCCTAAAGTCTTATGAGAGCGTTTATCTAAAAAAGAGTTAATTTCATCATCTGGGACAAACGCAAAAAGCAATTTTTCATGAAACTTATACTGTAAATTTTCGACACCAGGTTCTATTACAGCTTGTTTACTTAAATCAATACCTAAAATAAATGGTTCTTCATTCATATATACTCTCTCCCTTAATCAATAAATGGATAGTCTTCATTAAAGTAATGATCAATAAAAAGTTGATGTTGCTTGTTAAAAATCTTTGGTAATTTGTCTTTAGAAAAATACTTCAGGTCAAGAGTCTCAGAGCTGACCTCTTTTGACGTTTTTTCTACTAATTCAACAACAAATTCAATAGTCACTGCCTGTGCCACATCTTGATTTGGATAATGCTGAATAAAATTAGTTGAAACGCCTAATAGTAATTTAGTTCTTACTTTTAAGCCAGTTTCTTCTAAAAATTCTCGAACGCATGCTTCTTGGGCTGATTCTCCAAATTCTAAAGCACCACCAGGTAACCCCCAGGCATCAAAATCAGATCTTTTTTGAAGTAAGATTTCATTCTGATCATTAACTAAAATTCCGCCAGCAAAATTTAGAATAATTGGTTCATGACCAACTTTTTTGCGTAAAGTTTTAATGTAGTCTTGAGTCATTGCTAGTCCTCTGCTTGAATATCATTCATCACAATTGAAATTTCGTCAGCTAAATTCATTTGACTGGTAAAAGCATACTCTGGAATAAAGCCAATATAATCTTTTTCATTCCACCATGAACGCATTTTTTCTTCACTAAAAGAATATTCATGCCGTGTTTTATGGCGTTTTATTGTTTCTTCAAATGGAATATCGAAATAATAAGCATAGATTTGATCGCCAAAAAGTTGTTGGGCTTTTTTGAATAAATCAGCATACCATTTTGCATTTAGGATTCCTTCTAAGATAGTGTAAGAGCAGTGATGATAACCATATTCAAGCAAATTTTCTAATAATGGCAAAGCAAATGTCTTTTCTCCGTCTTTAACATTCAGCATTTCTCTTCTAACTGTATCTTGCGGAATCAATAGTGTATTGCGTGGCAATCGATGGTGAATTTCTTTAGACAATGTAGTTTTGCCACTGCCAGAGTTTCCACGAATTATAATTAGTTTTGATATCATTAGAATTCCCTCCACAATAATTAAATAATTTTGATATATTTAATAAATGTAATACAGTGGTATTACAAATAAAGAGATGATTTTATGGATAATATGGTAAGAAACAGTAGTGCATCTACTCGTGTATCAAAATCTGTTAAAGATAAGGCCATAAAGAATTTAGATAAACGAGGAATAACACTTTCAGAATTTCTAAGATTCGCAGTTGGAAAAGCTGATGATGATATTGAGTTACTTAATTTTCTCGATACACCAGAAGCTTTACAAGGAAAATCTGAAGTAGAAAATGGCAATGTTGAAAAAATAGGTTCTTTAGACGATCTAGATAAATGGATGGATAACTTATGAAACAAGTAGAAGTCTATTTTTCTCCAACTTATAAAAAAGAATTAAAAAAGAAAAACCATCCAATTAAATTAATTACCCAGTGTTTAAAAGCAATAATTGCTCAAGATAATAAAATTCTAAAGAAAATTAAGCACCATTCTCTGCAAGGAAATTGGAAGGGATTTAACGAATTTCATCCTGGATGTTTAAGTTCTAATAGTAATCTGAATTATGATCAATGGATTGTAATTTATACTTTTTCAAAAAACAAATTAATACTTACCTTAGTTTGTACAGGCAATCATGAGATTCTTACTAAACATAAGCCAAAGACACTATTAAATAATAAACTTTAAAGATCAATTTCAATTAGAAGTTGATCTTTTTATATATGATAAAAAATTAGTTCACTGCATCTTTAATTGTTGCAGTCTTGTCAAACACATAATCCATACCGTGAATTTTAACAATAGGCAGCCTTTTTCCTCTTTGCCCCATCAATAATCCTGCAGAGGCGGCTAACATATCACAGATAGTTTCAACATTAGTTTTATCTTCATACCGACCTTTTCTTAAGCCAGAAATACCATACAGTCCAACTGCTATTTGAGTAGCACCTTTTTTATCAATTCTCCCATCACTATCGGTAATTATAATAGCTACTCTAACTTTTAATTGATCGAAAATATCATCACTAATTTTCTTTGCAATTTCATCACAATTTTTAGGCAAAATTATCGCAGTATCAGCATCTATCTTATCTACTCCTGCACTGGTTAAAAACAACCCATTCGGCAGCCACCCACCAATAAAGTTCTTAGATATCTGTAGCTTCTTACCACTCTTATCTTCGGTTTGATCAATTATAATTTGAATTAGTCTTGGATCTTTTCTGGGTATTTGCTGATGCAAACGTAAGGCTAATTGACTTGGATTAATAGATTTTAAATCAACAAACAGACCTGCAGATTTAGAAATCAACTTAGAAGCAATACATAAAACATCATTATTATGAAGAATAAAATTTTCATTTTTGATTGTTTTAATTATTTCTGTACCTAAATTGCAATTTTTCTCTATCTTAGGGAAATTATGCAATGCTTCAATTGTAATCATGACTATAACCACCAATCAGGTGTTAACTTCCCCAGAGTAGTAATTTCTTCCCTGTCGTAATCCATCAATACTTCAATATTTTTATAGTCTTTTTCCATAAGCTGCACCATAAATTCACGACAAGCTCCACACGGTGCGCCATTCTTTCCATTATACATGATGGCTAACACTCTCTTGAAATGATTTTCACCACAAGTGATCATGCTGAATAAAGCATTGCGTTCTGCACACACTCCTAAAGTACAGGCGGTATCAATACAAACTCCTGTATAAATTCTTCCTGTATTACTCAAAACAGCAGCTGCTACTCCGCCTGCTTCTAGATGATCAGATATTTGTCTAAATCCCTGTACACTTTTAGCTTCTTCATACATCTTTTGCCAAGTTTTATCTAACATTTTGTTTCTCCTTTATTAATGGTATTGTTAGCAAAACAACACCAAAATACACTGCGGAAACAAAAAACATTACTTTTAAATCTCCAAAAACTTTCATAATACTATTACTTACGAATAATGAAGCACTAACCAAGATCTCTGCAATAAATGAAACAGTTGAAAGCATAGTCGACTTATTGCTTTCTCCATAAATAGCTTCATTACTAGTAGCTGAAATTTGTCCTGACATCATTCCCATAAATAATTCAATTAATAGAAAAAGAAAGAGTAGTAAATATTTATTTCCTATAGTCCCGCTTAATACAAATGCACCTATCATACTTCCAGTATTTAACAAAGTAATCCCTTTTGAATTAACGAAAGTAGAAATTCTACTAAATAAAACCGAACCTAGAATTAGTGCACATATAAATAACGTATAAACCAGTGAAAGATTAAAACCTAATTTTACAATCAGCGCAAATTATCTTTTTCATAAACAGCAAAGGTTTCAACTTTTTCACCTTCATTTTGAGTTGCGTATGCTTCTAACAAACTAGTCGCATTATCTGCAACATATTCTTTTTGATCTGACTTAACTTTAAGATTTACAACATCCCAAAGATTTTGATTAGTTACTTTTTTTAGTTCCATGTTTCTGTTATCCTAACATTATTTTTTTAAGATAAATTTTTTATGACCATTATCATCAATTTTCTGATACTTAAATCCACTTCGCTTAGCCACATTCTGACTAGCAAAATTCTTAGGATGAGTTCTTAAAACTAAATAATTAAGCTTCAACTGCTCAAATGCATACTTTTTAAGAAATTCGACGGATTCGGTCATAATTCCTAAATGCTGAAAATCATTCGACAGCCAATATCCAACTTCTCCTGATTCTAAATTTAAGTCGTGTAAATCGATCATCCCAGCGGGTGTTTCATCAACCAAAATCACCAAATTAAATGCTGTACCATCGACCATTTTCTGTTGAAATTGCTTGATTGAATCTACTTCTTTTTGAACAGAATCAATTTTGTCAGCCCAAACAAGCCATTTAGAGAATTCAACTAAATTTTTCTGAAGTTGATCAAATAAATCTTTTGCCTGCCAAGTTTCAGGTAAAACTAACTTAACACTATGTTTACCAGTTACAAAATTATGTAAAACAAACGGATAATTATGCAATTGTTCCACCCCATTTTCATATCTTACTTTTTATTTAAATTAAATATTACTTAAACTTAATTAATATTTCAATAGATTATTTATAAAATTTTTAACTATAAAAATAAGCAGAGATCATTTTCAATCTCTGCTTACTACATTAGTGCTTAAACCAACGTGAAAAAATTCTTTTTTTATTCTTATCTTCTCTTTGTTCAGTCAACGTCGCCATGGTTTCTTGCATCATCTGGTTTTGCTTAACCTGCATTTTAATAAATTCTTTCATATCATCTTTTTGTTCGCATTATCGTACATATGTTCGTTTTAACTCGATAAAACTACATCATAAATAAAAAATAAGCTACAAGAAAAATTTCTTTAGCTTACTTAATGCTATTTAAATTAAATAATTCTCCTTATACCATTGAATAAATTTTGCAAAGAAAGGCAATGTAAAACTTACGTTTCCACGTTCGGGAGCATAGATTAATTAATCATCTAATAAGCGTGCTCGATATACAGATAAATAAAAAAAGCAGTTACATCTAACCGCTTAATTCATCAATTATTTTTCTAAAAAATCGCCAACTAATTTCAAAACTTCTGGTCTATTTTTCCCCGTAAACATATGTCCCTCACCTTTAATCAAGTGTAATTCGCTCTCTGGAAGCAAGGTATGAAACTTTCTTGAAGCATTTGGTGAAACTATTTTGTCATCTAAACCATGAATTAATAAAACTTTTCTGTTGTAGTGTTCAGCAGTTTGATAAATTGGCAAAAGCTGTGCAGTTCTAAAATATGCACCACCAACATCAAATCCACTAACATCAACTATTTCTGGTACATGATTTGGATCATAAGTACTTCCCTGGCATACACCATCTTGTGCGTCTGTCTTTAAAGTTGCTGCTGGAGCAAGCAAAACTAACTTTTCAATGACATCACGATAATAGCCAGCGAGCATTGAAGCAACTACTCCGCCTTGAGAATGGCCAATCAAATAAATATGTTTAGCTTTTACAGTATTTCTGACATAATCTAAAATCTTAATTCCATCTAAGATTTCACTGTAAACAGTCATGTCTTCAAACTTGCCATCGCTCTTACCACAACCATCAAAATCAAAACGAACTGTAAATAGGCCTTGTTCATTTAAATAATGAGATAAAGCATATAAAATTTTGCTATTATCATAACCAAGATCACCCTTAAAGCCATGCATTAAAATTGCAATTTTATCATTTTCAATTTTGTCTGTACCTTCGAGTAGACCGTGAAGTTTAAGCCCATCACGTTTAATATTTATTTCCATATTAATCACCTCAATATTATTATGCGCTTATTTTTTTAGTTAACCAATTTCACTACATAGCTATACAGTGGACAATTTAAAACTGTTAACGATTGACTTGGTTTCTATGATTTCCTACGATTATTCTTATAGAACACTAAGGAATTCATACTCACTTTTTATTTTTCAATATAAGTTACAAGGCGATTAATATCACAAATAGCAATTTCATCAAGAGGCAATTTTCCAATCGCTAATTCTTGAACATAATCGTAAGTTCTACTCAAATCAAGTGCTGCCAAATGATCTACGAACGGTTTTCCATGTACTGTTAAACCAGTTTCTAATAAAGCAGCGGTTTCATACTTGGATAAAGAACTTCCTTCAATAGCATTTGATGACCAAATATGATCATATTTTTTATCTTTTTCAATACTTTCTACTTCTTCTTTGGATAAGGAACAAAAGGTATTCATTTTATCGCGAAGATCAGTTAATTTAGTATAAATTTGTATTTTATTACCTTAACTATAAATTAATTGATAATATCTAACATAATTAATAATAAAATAAAGCTTAGAAAAAGTAATGATACATTATCTTTTTTCAGTAAATAAAACCATCAATTATTCTTGCCTAAAACTTTTGCTTCTATAACATCATCTTTCCAAATAAAGTTCGCGTAATTTAGTTTCTAATTCAGGAGTCACATTTAAAACGTCCCTTAAATACGTCTCAAGATTTCCATATTCTTTTTCAATAGTTAAAAGAATTGTGTCAAAAAGTGAATCAGATGCTGAGCTCAACACCCGCATATTAGCTCTAAAAGTTAAATTTTTACCGACTTCTTTAAATCTCTTATCTCGAGCTGCGCGATATTCAGCCAATATTTCATTTGATGCCAGATAATCATGTCGTATTACTTCTAAGTCAACGCCTAAAATATATAAAACAAATAAAGCAACAAAACCTGTGCGATCTTTTCCTTCAGTACAATGGAAAATAATCGCCCCTTCTTCAGTTTCAGCCAATATTTTCAATACCTGACGAACAGTTTTTTGATCATGTGCCGCAACAACATGATCTCTATAATGATCACACATCATTTTAAATGCAGCATGCGGATTCTCATTATATAACTTTGCTTCTTGAGTTAAATTACTTTCCCCACCTAATGTTCCCTCTTCGCTGGAAAGTGGTATAGAAATTTTTTGAACGCCATCAATTTGAGGATCAGGATGAGAAACGCTTTCTGATTTTGAACGCAGATCAATAATTTTAACAACGCCGTAATTCTTTAGAAATTGCTTGTCTTCTTGCGACATCTTACTAAGATCACCGGTTCTAAGAAGCCGATGCATTTTTATTTTGCGATTATTAAAACCTGTTAATCCACCTAGTTCACGCGGATTAATGGCTGTTGCGATTGGTAATAGTTTTGAGTACATATTGTTCCTCTACTATATTATTGTGCTTTCATTTTTCTCAGAAATTCTAACAAAATATCAAAATTGCCATTAATAATCCTGATAATAAAAATATACCTAAAGTAACAGGCATACTTAATTTCTTCGAAAAAGCATGATAAGCCAATATTAATAGTAATGATTCTAAAATAAGTCGAATTATATTAGCATGTATTTTCAAAGGAAAAAATATAACTAAAATTGGAATAATAATTGCTGCGGATAAATACCATTCTTTTGGAATTTTCTTAAACCAATCTTGAAATAAAAAATATACAACAGCCGCTAAATAAGGGAAAAACTCATTTAAAGCTATTTCCATAAAAATCTTCTCCTTAAAAATAAACTTATATAATCTACATGTGTTTCTTAAAAGAATCAAAAGCCTGCAAGGCTAACTTCAATCGTGGGAATATACCCCAGCCACTCATAATCATTTCTACCCTTGTTATATTGAAAATTAAATGGCAGAAATGAAACTTCATCATAATTAATCATTATTTGGCTGTCTTTACAAATTAATGGCCATTCTGTATCTGTTAATATTTCCGTAGAATTTTCAGCGATTACTTTTCCAACGTTACTATCAAACGCGCAGCAACCAGCCAATAAATCAACATTATCAATTTTGAAAATTGTTGCAGCAACTTTATTAGTAATTCTTTCTGTTTCAATCCAAGTATCAGGATATAATTCAAGATCTTGACTATTTCTTCCTATAATTCGATATTCGTTCTTTAAATTTAATGCTGAAATAAAATTTTTAAATTAAAAATTTCGATTTAATAGTGCAACAATTACTTTATCAAAATCACAATAAAAATAATTAACTTTTTCACTAACATTTTTTAATGCAAATTTCAAAACTTTTCTTCTAGCATCCGCTGCTCCATTGGGGAAAATTGTAAGACAATGAAAAGAGTTCTCACTAAAGCTACTTTGGATTTTAGATGATGTTACATTACTTATTGTTAAGTAAACCTCATCAAAAATTGTTTGCACTTGTTCACAAACATATTCTAAATTTTTTAAAGACACATCAGGATGGTGGACTGTTGATAATAAAATCTTTTTCATTTAACATTACTCATCCTTTTCAATTACCTTCTCAACATCTGGTGCAATTAAACTCTCTTCTAGTTTCATATCAACTGGCTTATATTCCATATCAATACATTCGTCCCAATATTCAATATGTTTCTTATCAATATAGCTTTCTGATTCTTCAACAGCATTTCCGCCTTCGCCTTGAACTGAATACCAGTAAAAATATGTATATCCATCTGGATTTTTTTCTTTGAACACACTCTCAATATACATCTTTTCACCAGCCATTGTGGCTACAGTATCAGCATGATGTTCATTTAGAAAATCCATCCATTCTTGCGCTTTAGTTTCTTTCCCTTTTTTAATTCTAAAACGAGTAAGTTCTATCTTAGTCATCAGTACTTATCTTCTTTCCATGCACATATTTTCGTTTTGCATTAATCGCCATTTTCTTAACAATGTCTTCACCAAGATCACTCCCAAGCATTTCAGAAATTCCTAATAGAAAAATGGCTACATCAGCAAGCTCTTCATTGATATTTTCTTGGTCCTCTTTAAGCCAAGCTTGAAACAGTTCATTTACTTCGCCGTACAACAAAAGAAGTTCAAACTTAATATCAGTCGTATTAAAATTATGTTTTTTCTTATTTTCAATAACGGCTTTTTGTAATTGTTTAGTATCAATAATCATAATTATGCTCTACCTTTAATATTATTTTTTCTAATTCAACTTTTAATTTTTGTTTCATTATCTCCAGTTCGTCACCATCTACTTTATTTTCTTCACTGTACATCTTCTCTTGCGGATACCACCATACTGGGCCTTTGCCATGGTATCCATAACTTTCTAAATCGCCAGATACACGTGGAAATAAATGCCAGTGTAGATGTGCATCTCCATTTCCCAATAATTCATAATTCATCTTTTCACATTTAAAAGCTTTTGCAACAGCTTCACCCACCAGCGACATTTCTGCTAAAAATTTCATTTGCTCTTTAAATTCTAATTCATATAATTCATGTTGATGATCTTTATAAAGAAACAAAGTATAGCCTTTAAAATGTTGATTATCTCCTAAAACCACATATCCAGTTTCAAGTTTTTTTACGAAATATTTATTTTGGTAACTTTTAATCATTTCGATTCGTTTACAAATCTGACACATAATTTTCACCTTAACTCCATGGTATCTTGAGAAAATTCTACAGGATATTCATCAGACCATTTTTCAATCACCGTTTTTACTACTTTAAAGCCATACTCTTTATACAAACACTTAGCAGCAAAATTATTTGTAAATACATCTAATCTTATTGGCCTTTCTAGATGATCTAGAGCAAATTTCAATAATTTTTTTCCTATTCCACATTTTTGAAAAGTTGGATCTATATATAAAAATGATAATTCATGTGGTCTTAACCCAATAAACCCAACAATATTATCTTTATTAATAGCAACATAAATATCGCATTCTAACAAATATCCTAAATAGGGCGCATCCCTCAATTGCACAAACACTTGCTCCATGCTTGCCGTCTTTAATTCTTGCTTTCGAGCTCGATCCATTACATAGCATAACTGCTTAAAATCTGAATTTTGATACCTTCTAATCATAAATAATCTCTTTCAAGTTCTCATTATAAATTACATATTCTTAATAATATCTAATACTATTTTAATTTTCAACAAAATCTGCCATAATAATAATTAAAATTAAGAAAAGAGGTCTACCTATGTTAATGAGAATTTTACTAATTGTTTTAGTGATTTTATTTTTTGTTCTATTGGCTTTAAGTTTTCATATTGTTCCGCAAAATTACGAGGGCTTAGTTGAAACTCTAGGTAAGTACTCACGCACTGTAAAGGCAGGCTTTGTGATGATTTTCCCTGGAGTTCAAAGAATTAGAAAAGTATCGCTAGCTCTGCAGCCTTTGGAAATTTCTAAATATCGAATTATTACTAAAGATAACGCAGAAATTACTACTAGCTTAACTTTAAACTATCTTGTTACTGATTCTTACAAGTACTTCTACAACAACACTGATTCTGTTGAATCAATGGTGCAATTAATTCGCGGTCACCTTCGTGACATTATTGGTCGAATGGAATTAAATGAAGCGTTAGGCTCAACTAGTCAGATTAACGCGCAACTTGCGGAAGCAATTGGCGATTTGACTGATATTTACGGCATTCGCGTTGTTCGTGTCAATGTTGATGAATTGCTTCCTAGTCCAGAAATTCAAAAGGCAATGGATAAGCAATTAACTGCCGACCGTGAAAAGACTGCTGCTATTGCACGTGCTGAAGGTGAAGCTAGAAATATCGAATTAACAACTAAGGCAAAAAATGATGCCTTAGTTGCTACAGCCAAGGCAAATGCGGAAGCAATTAAAACTCAAGCTGATGCGGATGCCTACCGAATTAAGAAATTACAAGAATCACTTGATAACGCTGGCGAAGGCTACTTTAGAAATCAAAGTCTTGATAGCTTCAACCAACTTGCTCAAGGTCCCAACAATTTGATTGTTGTTGATAAAGATGAAATTAGCGATCTAGGAAAAATTCCGGCTGCTAAAAAAATCTGGGATCAAAGCAAAAATGAAGATTGAAAAATTAAAGACTTCTAACTTTTTAAGCTAGGAGCCTTTTTCTTTTCTAAGAAAGGATCAACTAATGGAAATCAATCGCAAAGAATTAAGAAAAACTGCTCGCAAACAGCTAAAAGGCAACTGACTGTGGGTAATTGGATTATTAATTATTCCTGGTATTATTAAAAGATTTTCTTACGCAATGGCACCTTACATTATGAAGGATATGATTGATTCAAAATACGAAATGACTGCAACAGAAGCGATAAGTGAATCACGCAAGGTTATGAAAGGCAATAAAACTACCTTATTCATCATTTGGTTAACTTTCAATATTTGGTATTTTATTATTGGTTTAGTGGGAATAATTATCGCTTTTCTTTCTCTAAAACCATTTAGTAAACCTATGTTAGCTGATATTGCTTTTCAAGCATTGTTTGCATTTTTAATTGCAATTATTCTAATCGCTATTGTCAACTTTTTACTCTATCTTTATCTCCAACCGTATTATCGCCAAACTGTTGCCAACTTTTATCGCACCTTAGTAGGCGATAAATACCTAAAGAATGAGGAAAACTAAATAAGATATCAGAAAAATACGATCTAAGACTCAATGCCCTAGATCGTATTTTTAGGAATACGGATAATAATGCTTTGATTTTGATTGAAATTCTTTTACACTCTTAATTTTATTTTGAATATCAAACTCAATAAGTGACACTCCATCGAATTCACTTACTTTATCATGATAGTTGCATTTAAAATACCATTCTACAATTGCTGTATTTCTTATAATTAATAATTTTTTGATTGACCACTCAAGAACTTTTCCTTCTTTATTCCAATCACGAAACCAAGCTAAAATTTCTCTTTTATTTCTATAAATTGGACCATAGCACTCACTATACGTTGCAGTCTCAGCAAATAAGTTTTTACATAAATTTATATCTTTTTTAAGCCAACTACAGAAATATTGCCTAATTACATCTTCTTTTGTCATTAAACAGCCGTCCATTTCTTATTGTGAAAATGAGTAAATAAATTCTTATTTTCTCTTAAAAGTTGCACAATCCCCTGCTTATCTATTAATTCTATTTGACTATCCTTTAAAAACTGTATAATTGTAGCAAACTTTTGATAGTCAATATTCCCTAAAGACAATGTGGATTTCTGTCCATCTTTTGTATCAAGATATAAGTTAAGGTAATCTGGATTAAAATCAACAGGACTGATTCTGATATTTTTCTTATAGATAATTTCCGCATTTTCAATATTAGCTAGTTTTATCACTTGCTCATCTTTTTTATGTAAGCCTAAAAGCTGCATCAACTTAACTGCATCATTATTGCTATAAGAAGTAATCTTTATTTCTTCCTCATTAATTCTCCAATAAGAATTGAAGCATGTCGGCAAAGTAATAAAAATTCCTAATATCAAAACAATTAGAAATACCCACCAAGGCAAATAGCCAAAGCCAGTAACAAATAATGAAAGTATAACAATTGCAGCTGCTCCGATTAAAACATGGTTAATTTTTACCGGTTTACCAATAACTATTTCATTTGCACTTTTCATCTCAATCGCCTTCTTCTGTTATCGTCTCTATTATAAATCGCTTTTAAAAATGCTACTATAACAAATAATCAAGGAGTCCATTATGGAAAAAGTTAGTTTAACCCAATTTACAGAAAACTCGTTAAAAGAAATTTGGCAACAAGTTTTTTCAGTCAATCAACCTGCATGGACCAAATTTAATGCACCGTACTTTAATGATTATCAAAAATTTACAGATTTTAAATTATTCAAAGAAAGTCCTATCGCTAAATTTTTATTAAGCGAAGATTGTCGCTGCATTATAGTTAACAAGCAGCCAATCGGCATGGTTTCAAAAGATTGGATTGATGAACAAACACGCTGGATTGAAATCGGAAGTGTAATCTATGATTCAAGCAAATGGAGTGGTGGCTATGGCACAACTGCGCTCCGAATTTGGATTAATCACATTTTTCAAAATACTGACAAGTTGGAACACATTGGATTAACAACTTGGTCTGGTAATCTTTCAATGATGCGTGTTGCAGAAAAACTCAGATTTCAAAAAGAAGCACAAATCAGAAAGGTACGGTAGTACAATAATAAATATTACGATTCTATGAAATATGGAATTTTAAGAGAGGAGTGGGAAAATGTCCGTAGAAATTAAAAAGATTAAAAATAATCAATATAGTGTTTGGTGCGATGAGCAAGACATAGGCACTATTACTACTTACCATAACGAATTTCATAATAAATATCTTTACCTGAAATTTAATCTAGCTAAATATCCTACTTATTTTCCATTTAATGAAATCAAACAAATCGAAGGTCAATCACTTCAAGTAATGACTGATTCAACTAATACCGATTTAATTCATTTATTACTTCAAAATGGATTTAAATGTAAACGTCATTGCTATACACCAGAAGTAATAAATAAAGATTTGAAAATACAGCTTAATTCTAATCATTCTATCCATCCCTTCAATACAAATAGTAAAAATTACTCTGCGCTATGTCATTTGCTGTATCAATACTATCAAGAAGTGCATCAAGCTGTATCTCCTTTAACTGTTTCTGAGGATGCTTTTACTCAAGAAGTTCCAACCAAAACTGGCTACTACAGTACAAATAAAGATGGGAAAATTGAAAATTTCGTTTTTACTGAAAAAAATGAAATAGCTTATATCTGTTCGTTTAATGAAAAGTCTCTTGTTTCATTCATTCAAGCTGTTTTAAGAAAAATGTTTAATAAATATTCATCAATTTTCTTTGAAGCAGACGACACAGATTGGGCTGCAACTAAGCTACTTGATTGCTTTAATGTCGATAAAAAAAATAGTTTTAATACCTACGTTTACTATTAGACTTATAATTAAACTCGACTATTTCAATTAAACAAAAGACCACGTTTTTTAGACGTGGTCTTTATTTTTACTTGCATTCACTATATCTAACTAAGTGAATCTGTTCTTTTTCAATAATTTCTCTAATCTTCGGATTCATTGCAAAATCAACTTCTTGAGTTCTAGGAATAGTTAAACTAGAAGTATTTAAAATATATTGATCTAGGTATCCAGGATGACAAATCATCATTGGAATTACTTCTTCTTCATCATGCTCAAGCATTGTTAAGAACGCCTTTTCAGGATCATAATTAGGTTTCATACTTTCCATATATGGACTGAAACGCGTTTCTTTCTTAAAACTAACCGGCTTATTATCAAAAGCAAAATCTAAAATTGGTAAATCATATTTTTCAGCAACAATATGCAATCCTTTAATAAAGTTGTCACTCATAACTGCATGGCCTTCAAAATAATCAGGTTTCTTGCCAACCAATTCTAAAAAACGCTGATATTGAGCATCAATTTCAGCAACTACTTCATCTAAATTAGTAAAATCCGGCTTTCCATAATTATCTCGATAAACTTTGGAGCGCTTAAAATTCCCCTGTTTATCTACTAAAGACGGAACCTGAGCTGAAGAAAGAACCGGCTTGCCATTAGTAATATCAGTATGCATTCCGAAATCAATATCTTCATTCTTTAATAAATCTAACCCCTGTTCAGTTGCAGGCATATTTACCATTACACCAACATTATTAATTATTCCGTTATGAATTGCATCATAGATGCCGTAATTTACGGCTCTTGAATAGCCAAGATCATCTGCACGAATTAATATTTGTTTCATAACAACTCTCTTTCTACAAAATGATACATATCTGTTGCTTGAATAAAGCGTACTGTAATTTGTTGATCAACTACATCAGGTAACCATTCCGCCATATATTTCATTCCCTGTTCCTCAAAATTAAAATGTCCTAATGTGATAATTGCTTTATCTCTCCCTAGTTGAGCAGAATCTTTAACATATTCGGTTAAAGTAAAATCTACCAATTCCATAGTCAAATAGCAGTCAACATTATCATCATCCATATTTTTTATATCTTCATTAGCATTGCCAAACACGTGGAATGGAATACAAACTTTTGAGACTAGAGCATCTGGATTTCCAATAATTCTGGTTCCAGTTAAATTCATTTTTCTGATTAAATATTGAGCTAAGTTTTTTGCAGTAGTTTGAGGAATATGAAAATGGTCGTACTTTTTCTTATCTCCTACTACATACTTTGTCCAATTCATATTCTTGGCAAATCCATAAAAAATACCATCAGTATATCTCTCAGGCGCTTCAGCTAATGGAATTCCTGAATGCAAATAATCATGATTACGCCACACAACAATATGATGCTTTCTTAATAATTCTTCTTTTAGTTGAAAAGTTCTATTGTCTTTTAACCAATCGGTTTTATCACCATGGTTCCAAAATAATGACTCATGAGTAATAATAAGGTTTGCTTTTAAATCAATTGCTTTTCTAATTACATCTATGCTGGGATAAACACATAATATTATTCCTTGACATTCTTTTTCAAGATCATCTCCATATTGATAAACAATTTGATCACGGGTAGTAGTATCATCTATCTTCTTACCATCTACAATACCAAGTTCGTAATTTTTAACTTTACTTATTACTTCACTATTTTTCATGAACTGGTTCCTCCGATAATGACATAAACATCATAGTTACAAAACCAGCAATCACACAGACAGCTATAGATACAGCCAATGCAATATAATTGCTGTTTGGTCCACCAACAAATCCTCCTAATCCGTAAATTCCGTTAGCAGATGTTGGTACATACATTTTTAATTTCATAAAGCCTGCAACTAATCCTCCAATTGCACCACCAATAATTGATGCAAACAGTGGAGTTTTATATGGTAAACCTAATCCATAAAGGAACGGTTCTCCAACACCACCAAATAACCAGGTAACTGCATAGCCAGCAGTTAATTCTTTATTCTTTGCAGTCTTAAATTTAACTAGACATGCTAGCATTACACCAAATGAAGCCCATGCACCTAAAATACCTGCAGGCATTACTAATGCATCGTATCCAAGAATTGGAAAGTTTGCGATAGCAATTGATAATAATGCAACATGCATTCCAGTCAAAACCAGTAATCCAAAAATACCAGCTAAAATTGCTTCTGCTAATGGTCCTGCAACTTTATCCAGCCAAACAATTCCTTCTGCCAACCATTTGCCTAAATAGCCACCTAATGGGGCAAGTAAACATAACATTATTGGAAGCATAATTAATAATGTACCAACTGGAACAAGAAATACTTTTAATACATTTGGACAATACTTATTAACTAATTTATAGACATAGCTTAGAATCCAAACAGTTAACAACATTGGAATAACAGTTGAAGAATAATTCATTGCTGTTGTAGGAATACCATATACTGAAAAGTTAGGATTCTTGCTTGCAGCCAATTTCATTAAGGTTGGATGTAATAAAATTGCTCCTAAAAAGAGAGAAATTGGAATACTTGTCTTTAACTTTTTAGCAGCTGACCAAGCAATAAATAATGGGAAAAAGTAAAATCCCGCATCCCCTACAAACGTAAATAACGTAAAGAAATCTGAAGATTTTGAAACCCAATGGAACATTTGAGGTCCAGAAACAACTGCTATCGTTTTACAAATAGAAGCAGCTAGTAAAATCGGTATTAAAGGTACTAATGAGCCTGATAAATAATCAAATACTAAATTAACATAATACTTGAAATTCTTATCTACTTTTTTATTATCAATTTCAGCAGTTGCTGGATCATCTATTGCACCTGACGCTGCTCCCTTATTTAGATAAGGTAATACAGCATCATATACATCCGAAACTGCTGGGCCAATAATAATTTGATATTGAGAACCGACTTTATTTATTCCAATAACTGGATCTAATTTCTTTATCTCATCATCTTTTGCTAAACTTGAATCTTTTAAAGTTAATCTCAATCGCGTCATGCAATGCGTGGCTTGACTGATATTGTCTTTCCCTCCAACTAAAACTACAATTTGCTGAGCAACCTGACTATAATTTCTTTTAGCCATTTTTCTCTACCTCTTTTATATTTTTAGAAACAATTCGATTTATATAAACCATTAAATAAAACATTTCATCATCAGTTGTGTGACTTTTATACGAATTATCAATATAAGAAACAATATTTTTACTGCATTTATATATTGAGTAATTTTCTTTAATCATCGTCTTTAACATTATTTCACTTGAATTATCCGAAATTTGATTATTTTCTTTAATTCGCTTTAACATATATCGCAAATGAAGAATAAATCGATGATAAGAAAAATCTTTTTTATTAATTTCTATTTCGAACTGAGAAATTATCATATTTAAAATATGATCAATAATTTCTTGATCATCAACTTGATTCAAACTAACTGAACCTTCTTGTGCATTAATAAAATGCATTGCGATAGCAATTGATTCAGTTCTTGGAAGTTCAAATCCTAGTTGATCTTTCACAATTTTTAAAGCTTCTTGACCTATTTCATATTCTTGTGTGTATAAATGTTCAATATCATAGGAAAGCGAGAAATCAAAAACTTCATTTCTTTTTGTTCTTTCAATTGCAAAGCTAATATGATCTGCCAAGCTGAAAATAATATTTGGAGAGAACTCTTTCTTTATTTTTAATCGTGCTTCCTTTACAATTTGTGAACTAACCATCACAACATCACCAGGAATAGTCTTCAATAATTCCAGTGTTTGGTCATTTACTCGATAAAATGTCATATCAATCTTAGAAAGATCAGCTAACTCATATGGGGTCTTCGGAAAACCGATTCCTCTGCCTAAAGCAATCAATTCTTGACCATTACCATCTGTACAAACGGCCACGTTATTATTGATTTTCTTTTCAACCCTCATTTTTATCCCTCTCTACTCTATTAGGTTAGTATCTTGATCTACTTTGTTACCATAATTGATAAGCAAGTTATTTGCATAACCTTTAACCAAGATTACCATTACTGTATCATCAAGGTTATTATGCTTAAGCACATTATCATCAACTGAGATTAATTTTTCTCCTTGATGAACATAATCACCTTGACTTATATATGAACTAAAACCGTTGCCTTTTAAATCAACAGTATCAATTCCAATATGAATTAAAATTTCTTGTCCTTCTCTATTTCTCAGTCCAACTGCATGTTTTGTAGAAGGAAGCGACACAACTTCCGCATCAATTGGTGCATAAACATCAAAAGTTTGACCTTGTAGATTTGGCTTAATCGCAAATCCGTCCCCCATCATTTTCTTGGCAAAAACAGGATCATTTACCTTTTCCAATTCAATTAACTTACCAGAAACCGGAGCAACAATATTTGTCTTCTCCTTTTTCTTAAACAAACTAAACATTTTTAACCTTTCTAGTTTGCTCAGCCACAAAAAAACTCCTTGAAGCATCACAAACAATAATAGAAGCATATTAACTTCTATAAATCGTTTGTGGTAATGCCTCAAAGAGTTACAATCCACGTTGCGATTTGATATATAATTTACATTTCTATAATAGAATAATTATCGCTTTTTGTAAAGCGGTTACATAAAAGGTATCAAAAAAATCCACTAAAACAGACCTGCTTTAATGGATTTTACACTACTTCTTATCTTTCTTCTTTTTGCTCTTTATTTCAGGTTCCTTCTCCTCATTAATGACATTTGGAGTTTGACCACCATCTTTTTTAGGCTTATCAAGCCCTTCGCCTGGTCTTTTAGGCGTCTTTTTGGGATCTGGAACAGTCGCAAATTTATCAAGCATTTGTTGTAAGTTATTAGGATTGTTAAAAGTTAGTCCCATTGTTATCATCCTTTTCTTTTTCTATGATTATAAAACGGAATTAACAAACTGACAAATGTTTAGAGATAAATTTACTTAACCTTAAGAGCCTTGCTATAGTCAACTTCTCTTAAAACCTTAGCAAAATCAGGACGCTTAGTTTCCATATCCATCACTTTACGTAAGCCAGGTGTTAAGGCTTGCTCCTTTTCTTCTGCTTCTGACATTTCAGTGATTACTTCATTTCCTTTACCAGCAACTACCTTAGCTGCAAAGTTTGCATCAATTAACTGTGCACGACCAGCTGCTACTAAGTCAGTATAGTTTAATGCATCTTCCGCTGCTGCTTGGCTCATTACATCCCCAACAATAATTAACTTCGTATCATCACCAATTACTGGTCTAAATAATCCCGCAAAAGTCTTATCAGAATCTTTTGGCTTAGCCTTATAGTCAGGGAGTGATAAGTGAATATAGTCAAAGTCAAACTTATTAGTTAACTTATTAATCAATTCAGTTGACTCATGCCAAGTGTAACCAACATTATCTGGATTAATCTCCTCAGGACTAATACGATAGCCAATAATAAAGTTCTTAGGTGCATACTTTTTAACTACTTCAAATACTTCTTTAGCAACTGCTAGAGGAAATGCTTCATAATCTCCCCACTTATCATCACGGTGATTAGAAAATCGGGAGAAGAATTGCTGAATTAAGTAGTGATTAGCTCCATGAATTTCAACACCATCAAAACCAGCATCAATTGCTCGCTTAGTTGCAGCTCCGAAATCTTTTACCACTTGATCGACTTGTTCAGTCGTGAAGGCTTGGACTCCATAAGGCAAAAATGGATAGTTTGCCGTATCAGGAGCATATACTGGTAAGCCCAAGTGAGCGCGATAATTTGCTTCTCGTCCAGTGTGGACAATTTGAAGAAGTGCTTTATTGCCGCCTGACTTCATTGTCTTTGCCATTTTGGTCAAGCCAGGTAAAAATTTATCATCATAAACCGCTAATTGAGTTCGATCATCTGTCCAAGTAATTGCTGGACCGCCTGCTGGACTAACATAATTATATTCTGAGATTACTAGACCTGCTGAATTTGCACGTGCTTTCCAGTAAGCAAGCGTATCATCAGTAACTGCACCGTTCAAACCACTATTAGTCAACATTGGTGGTTGAACCATACGATTATTAATAACTGCACCATGTTTAAAAGTTACTTTATCTGATAATTTCTTCATTTTCTTACTCTTTCTTACTTTTTATTAGTTTTCAAATCTGATTATAGTCCATCGCATTACTAACGTAAAGTAAGAAAGAATAATTAAAACTTAAGTAAGCGAACTACATTTTCCGTTGTTCGGCTTACATTAATAGGGCCATCTTTCAGAGCCTTTTCAAGACTGCAAGCACTAGGAAGAATACCAAATATTGCAGTAAAACCTTCGTCATACAAACTATTAATTCCTTTACCAAGATAGCCGGCTAACGAAATTACTGGTTTATGATATTTTTTGCCTAGTTTTGCTACACCGTAAGGGGTTTTTCCAAATTTTGTTTGGAAATCCGTTCCGCCTTCTCCGGTAAAAACATAATCTGCATTCTTGACCTTCTTTTCTAATTGAGTTACTTGAATTGCAATCTCAATACCTTGATGCATTTCACAAGTTGTAAAAGCCATTAATCCTGCACCCAAACCACCAGCAGCTCCTGCTCCTGCTTTTTGCGCTACATCCTTGCATAAATACTTTTTAATTACTTGTGCATACTTCTTTAAATTGCTCTCAAGTTGTTCAACCATTTCTGGAGTTGCACCTTTTTGCGGACCAAAAATATTTGAAGCTCCTTCTGGACCAATTAGCGGATTAGTTACATCACTTGCTAGAATAATTTTTACATTCTTCAAACGCGGATCTAGATTATTGATGTCAATTTTAGCTAATTTATCTAAATTTCCTCCGCCCCAAGGAATTTCTTGATTGTTTTTATCCAATAAATGTGCACCAAGTGCTTGTGCCATTCCACTACCACCATCATTAGTACTACTGCCACCTAAACCAATGATAATTTCTTTAACTTTGTGATCAAGAGCATCTTTAATTAATTCACCAGTTCCATAAGTGGTAGTAATTAATGGATTACGCCTGTTTTTAGGCACGATTTCTAATCCACTAGCCTTGGCCATTTCAATAACTGCACTTTTTCCATCTCCTAATAAACCATAGTAAGCCTTTACCTTATTTCCCAATGGTCCAGTAACTTCTAAGGTAATCTTTTTTCCATTAGTTGCATCTACTAAAGAATCGACTGTGCCTTCGCCACCATCGGCCATCGGTACCTTGATTATCTCTGCATCTTCTTCTACTTTTCTAATTCCAACTTCCATAGCATCACATACTTCTTTAGCAGTCATACTTTCTTTAAAAGAATCTGGAGCTAATACATATTTAGTCATTTTTATTTCTTTCCTACTTTAAAATAAATCCATATAAGATAGTTGCTACGACCGTCATTGTTAATCCCACACAGAACTCATAGGGAATTACGGTCATTCTTTCTTTAATTGTCATATGCATGCTTTGAGCGGTTATATGGAAATAGTTACCTTGTGGTACCTCATCAATTACAGTTGCACCTGCATGAACCATGGCTGCAGCTGCTAAAGCTCCAGTACCAGTTGCTAAAATTGCTTTTCCAAATGAACCTGTTGCTAAAATAACTGCAGTACTTGTTGAACCAGTAGCAAGACCCATTAAAATACCAGAAATTGGCGCTAAATATACACCTGGTAAGCCAATTTTGGCCAACAAATGAACAATTTGAATCGATAAATCAGATGTTGAGATTAAACCCGCAATTGCACCGGCCCCGATTAAAATCAAAACTGTTCCTGCTACTCGATTTAAGCCATTGGATACAAAATGTGGTATCTGTCTTCCTTTCCCCATGATTAATGCACCAACTAGAGATGCAAACGGCAAAACATACATCGCATCAATATTAATTGTTTCTAAGCAGCTAACATGAACTAATTTTCCAATCGGCCCAATCATCAATAGCACAATAGCTAACACTGGTGCCACCAGTGCTTTAGAAAGTGGAATAAGAGATTTCGATTCTTCTGTTTCTTTTATATCGCCATCTTCAACAATTGGTCCCTTTTTCCTTAAAAAACCACTTAAAATTGTAGCTACGATTAAACCAAATATAGCTGGTATAAAACCGACAATCATAACTTGACTTAAAGATAAATGGAAGCCATTAGCTGCAGCAATTGTATTAGGATTGGGAGAAATAATGTTTCCTGCTTTGCCTCCACCAGACAGAGCAACTAACAATGCTAATTTACTAATATTCGACTTCTTACCAACAGTCAAGGCAATTGGAGCAACTATTAAAACAGCCACTGGAATAAAAACACCAACTGCAGTAATAATCATTGTTGATAATGCCAAGGCCATTAATGCTAATTTTTCGCCCATTTTATTAACAATGGCATGCGCAATTGTTTCAGCTGCCCCCGATTCCATCATAACACCGGCTAAAACACCAGCTGCTAAAACTCTAATAGCAGTTCCCATTACACTTTGCGTTCCTTTTTCAATAATTGAAACGGTTTGTGCAAATGACGCACCTCCAATTAAGCATCCAATTATTGCACCAGCAAAAAGTGCGTAAACTGGATTAATTCGTTTAAAGATCAAAAAAATTGCCAGTGCTAGCCCAAACAAGGCAGCAAGCCATGAAATTGTAATGCTTCCCATACTTTTTCTCCTAATATTCTTCATTAACTTGTTCTTGTTAATATTTTCACTTTATAATATTAATATTAGATAAATATCGATACATTATGCAGTTGCACAATATTAATTAGGCAGAAGAGGAAGAAGTAAATAAAGAATGGAACTAAATCCTAATTTAGCTCGCACTATAGTTAAGCAAATGATGAAAAAGATCCCCTACAACATCAATATGATGAATGCCGAAGGAAAAATAATTGCCAGTGGTAATCCACAACGAATTGGCGAAATTCATATTGGCGCTATTCAAGCCATGGAAGCAGATAAAATTTTGCCAATGAATGAACATCATAATGAGCATGGACAACCCGGAGTTAATATGCCCATTAAATATCAAGGACAAGTTATTGGTGTAGTTGGCATTACGGGAAAACCAAAAGAAGTTGTCCCCTTAGCTTCACTTTTAAAAGTAGCGACTGAATTATTAGTTAATCAATTAGCTAAACAAGAGGAAATCGATGATAGACGAGATAAATTAAATCGCTTTTTATTTAGATGGATTCAAACTACAAATGACTTAGCTACTAAACAAAACCTAAAGATAGAAGCTGAACAACTTCAAATCAATTTAAGTCTAGAAAGATATGTACTTGACTTTAAAACTGATACTACTACAGCAAAGAAAATTAAATTAGGTTTTGATGACTTTCTTTTAAGCCGAGCTGATGATACACAGGTTATTATTACCAATAAAGAAGAAATTGTTAAAAAATTTGCAAACTTAGCTAAGCAGTTAAACCTATATATTGGAATCAGCAACAAAAATATTGATATAAGTAAAGCTTTCCATCAGGCACAAATCGCCGTCAATCTTGCACAAACTTTCCATCTATCTTCCCAATATTATTCTGATATTTTATTCATTGATAAAGTACTGTCAAGTAATCTAGCTTTTAAAAATACTCAGCAAAAAATTCAGAGTTTAATAGCACTCGATCAGGGAAACGAATATTTAAATACTATATTTAATTATGTAAAATGCAACCAAATCGCTATTCAAACTGCTAAAAATCTACATATCCATCGCAATACTTTAACTTATCGATTAGAAAAAGTTCGCTCAATTACTGGTCTTAATCCATGGAATACCGAGGAACTTTTTCAGCTTTACGTTGAAGTACTAAAATTCATCGATAATCACAAAGAAGAAATTAAAGAGTAAGTATTATAATAAAAGCATTCTAAAATTCAATTAACAATTTCAGAATGCTTCCTCATCTATTCAAATTTCAAAACATCATCAACAGGATATCTAACCGACTTCAATTCTTGTACGCTTGTATCTGGTTTACCAATCGCAATTCCCATTACTGGAACATATTGTTCTGGATCAAGTCCCATTACACTGGCAGCTTTCTTAGCATCATAACCTGCCATTGCATTAGTTTCATAACCATGTGCTCGTGCAATCAGCATTAATTGCATTGCAGCAAGTGATGAATCAACCATTGCATCAGCTGTAAGCATTGTTTTATCTGCGTGCTCATACAATGGTAAGAAAGTATTGTAAACCTTATCCAATTCTTCCTTAGAAATTCTTTTTTCTTCATACATATGATCCCACAAAGCACGGTATTTCTTAAATGCTAAAGTATTACCAACGATTTGAATAATTGCACTTGAAGTATCAATTTGCGGATTATTAAATGGCATATAAAATTCATGCAATTTCTTCTTGCCCTCATCAGTATCAACTACAATGAACTGCCAAGCTTGCAAATTACATGCAGATGGTGCAGTAATTGTTTCTTTAATCATTTCTCTTAATTCCTCACGAGGAATTTTTACATCCTTATCAAAGTGACGAACTGAATGCCGGTTAAGTAGTACATCCCCAAAATTGTTATTTTCAAATTTTGTCATTAGATTTACCTCCTTGTGTTAGCGCTTATGTATATAATTATAAACTTAAATTGTCCTACTTAACAAAAAAAGGATATAATTTAAAACTATATCCTTTTAGTTTATTCTTCTGTTAATAAGAGTGCCTGATAATCCTTACGTGGTAAATGAATATATTGATCATTTTGTATTTCTTGATCAAAATCTTCAATCGTTTCATCCCAAGCATTGATTAACTTAGCGCGATATTTCTTTTCCTTCTGTAAGAAACTTAAAACTTCAAATTCTGGTTGATTTTCACCAAAGTAAATCAACCACTTTTTCTCATCAGGAGTTGAACCTGCTGCTAATTCCCAAGTCGGACCACTGGTAGCTTGTGGCTTAACCCAATAAAAGCCATTATCTTTTAACAAATCATATAAGAAATTAATCTTCTTCTGACTCTCACCATATAATTTGCCACCATGTGCCCACCAAATTGGACGCTTGGTGTGTGGCTTATCAATATAAGTTTCTCCATGTGTACAACCTCCACCGCGCAAGATCACACGCCAAAAGTTGTCCATCATACCTTTTGCAGTATTATCGCCCCAGCCAAATTCAATATTGCCTTCATAGCGACATTCGTCATCAACCACAGGTTTTTGATATTCTTCAATCCATTTAGGAATTAAGAAAACATTATCACTTTGAACACTTAAATGCGTAATCCATGGCTTAGTGTGATCATACCAGTTCTTTATAGTATCTTTGTGTTGTGGTGGATCATAAAAATTATGAATTGATTCAAGGTGCTGTGACGGATCTTTTTCATGGACAAATTGACCAATTCTATCCCAATCCTTCAATGGAATCTGTCCTACTAAATCCATTAAATCATATTCATTTGCTAGAGCCCACCAAACATTCTTGTAAGAAGCTAAACGAGCAATGACATATTTCAAATACCAAAGATTGTTTTCCAATCCCATTCTTGCAAAGCCCCATCGATCATATGGACTAAATAAAATCAAATCTGCTTCAACACCAAGTTGGTCTAATTTTTCAATATTATCTTCTAAATTCTGAAAGTATTTTGGATTAGGTCTTGTATAATCAAATCCAGTTTCTTTTGCATCAAAGACCCAGTCATTTGCTCCACGTTTATATCGTAAAAATCCTTCAAATGGATAAATTGCAGGCTCTTCTTCATTGTATGAATAGCTCTTAGGGAAAACTAGCATTCTAATTTTATTGAACTTATTTTCTTTTAAAGTTGCTAAAGTTTCTTCTTGAACTTCTTTAGGCTGCACAGTCCAAGCATATGCAGTCGTACCGAACGGAATGTAACTGCTCCCATCTGCATATGCAAAATGCGTTTTACCAGCAACTCTAACTGGTCCATGATTATCTGGGCTTGCTGATACTACTGTGAACATATCAGTTTTTCCATCTAACTCAGAAACATTTGAATGAGTGGTAACAGTATATTCTCCCTCTACTTCTGGCATATAACGCACCTTGTAGACACCATTTCCATCGTAAAATCCATCAACAGTAATTGGATGGTTATTTCTATCAAAAGTTGCTGTTAATTCAATATCTCTAAAGGGATTACCGTCACTTGGCCCATTTAATGTTAGTTCATATCTCTTCCATTTTTCTACTGTTTTCATTTTTATTCTCCTCACTATACTATTTAGCTACTTTGGCTGATGCTTTCTTTCTAATCCTAGAAACTGCAATTATTACAAACACAATTACGATTACTCCTAAAATACCTGCACTAATTCTCATTTGATCAACTGCAGTAGACAAACCAGTCATTCCACTTAAAAGTGCAATTACATATGGAGAAGCAAATGCGCCTAAGTTGTTACAAATTTGTGCAATTGAAATGATCAAATTACTAATTGAACTATCTACTTCGCTCAAAATAGTGTCATAAACATAAGGAATTATTAAACTTGAAGCCATCATTAGTAATAGCCCAAGAAAGAAAATTGTCATATTACTTGCCTGTGAACATACAATAAAACCAACTGAACCTAAAGCTACTGCAACCACTGGCGTGAAATTCTTCAAAACTTTAAAAATGCGAGCATACGCCATTGAAATCACTGCTCCAATTAATCCAGCAATAGCAATTTCAGTAGAAAGCATTCCTTGATTTGCTAAATGATTTTGTTGAATAACTAATGCAGATGCTGTTGCTTCGACCATAAATGCTGAGAAATATAAGAACAACATTACAAAAGCAACATAAATGCTTGCTGGAATTTTTGCACGCTTGCTAGTTTGATTTTTCTTCTTTTGAGCTACTTTTTCGACCGTAGTTTCTTTTTCCATCTTAGATGTGTAGCCCATCATAAATAGGATCAAAAATGGAACAATAACTAGAAAATACAAGAATGTTGCTTGCCATTTAATTCCCAGTAAAAGTCCAGCAACAAATGTCATTGAGCTGTTACCTAATGTTCCCATAGCACCTTGGATACCAATCAACGTCTTTTGTTCTTCTCCACTAAAACAGTCACCAATTAGAGAAACCGCTAATGAAGTAAATAGTCCAATACCTGCTCCAACTAATAATCTACTTGCTACAATAATTGCAAAGTTATTGATAAAGAAAGGAATTAATCCACCAATAATTGTTGCGATCATTCCGATAATTACAGTATTTCTTTTTCCAACCCACTTAATCACTGCATTGCTAAATAAAATAAAGAGCATGATAGTAAAAGATGGTAAAGTAAATAATGCCTGAATTGAAGTTAATGATTGATTAGGAAATGATTTTGCAATTAAAGGAATCGCTGCTAAATTGGATCCAGCCACTTGTAAAAACAATGAAATTCCCAAAATACCTATTTTTAATTTCCAGTTATGTTTATTTGACCGCTTTATTTCCTCGACATTCATAATTTTTCCTCCTTGTTTTCCTTACATCATCATATTATTATGTAACCGGTTACATTGCAATGGTGAATTGCTTAACTTCTGCTAAACTAATATTTATCTTTATTTGCGATATAATAAGCATGTAAACTGTTACACTAAAATTAAGGATTTTTAAATGACCACAATCAGAGATATTGCTAAATTGGCTAATGTATCTGTTGCCACAGTGTCCAGAATTATCAATAATTCTGGAAAAGTAAGCAAAGATACTCGAGAAAAAGTAAATCAAATAATCAATGAGACTAATTACCATCCTAATCAAGTTGCTAGAACTCTATATCAAAAACGCTCAAAAATGATTGGAATTATTATTCCTTTTATCGAGAATGTCTTTTATGCACGTATAATAAATGGCGTTCAATCTGTATTGCAACCTGCTGGATATACATGTTTAGTTTCTTTTGGTGTAGGTTCTGATAGTAAAAAATATCAAAATGCAATTAATAGTTTCTTACAAAATAATATTGACGGCATTATTTCTTCAGCTTTTGATTTACATGAAAATTATTATCATATTCCATTTGTAATGTATGACAGTGCAAACATTAACGATAACATTGTTAGAATCGTATCAAATAATATTAAAGGCGGTACCGAAATAGTTGATTTGATTAGCAATAATCAAATCAAGAAAGTTTTAATTCAGCATCTTCCTTTAAAATTACCTACCGTTAATGAAAGAGTCGCCAGTATTATTAAAGAATTAAATAAAAAACAACTAAATTACACTTTACAAGAAATAAGCGAGAAGGACACATACAATATCGGAGCTAAAAAAGCGCTTAAAAACATTCAAAACTACGACGCAATTATTACTGTTAACGACATTTACGCTGCACACATCTTAAAACTTGCTAAAAAGCAAAAGCTTAACGTTCCAGAAGATTTTCAGTTAGTTGGATACGACAATAATGAACTATCTGAATTTACTACTCCTACTCTCTCAACTATCGATCAGCAACCTGAATTAATCGGAAAAACAGCTGCTGAGAGATTGTTAGAGATGATCCGTGGCGAAAAAAGTACAGAAAATAGCTTAATAGACATTAAGGTTGTAAAAAGAGAATCAACAAAATAAGACCTGGCAATTTGCCAGGTCTTATTTCTTAATATAAAGTTTCTTGCTTTAAAATTTTTTCTATCTTTTCTGTGCTTTCTTTTGATACATGTTCATATTCCAGCAAGTCCATTAGTGATTTATCAATAAACATGTCTCTTATATTTCCAGAATGTTTTACCTTCTCTAAAATTTTTCCATCAATACTATCTATTTGATGAACTAAGCCTCGATTCTCTAGAATCATAGAAACCGAAGTAGATAATTCATACCCTTTCACATAAGACTGGGTTGGAATGTAGCTAATATGATATTCTCCTCCTTTTAATATTATGTTTTCCTTCATTTCTTGACCATTTACATTTATTAATCTGTTCTTATTTCGAGGTAAAATCATTTTTACATTCATTCCAAATGGAATATCTATTTCTAAATTAATTTTATGTGCTTTATTTATTTCAAGTTTATAATTCACACTAATTTTTCCATATGAAGTTTTTAGCGATGCTTTTACACTTCTTAACCGATAATCAAATAGTGGAGCAAAAGTAATATTTCTAAAACCAGGATCAAATTTTCTAAATCCAACTACATATTCATACATCCAAGACATAACCGCACCAAAGCTATAGTGATTAAGAGAATTCATACCTTTTGGATTCATCCTGCCATCTGGCAAAACTGAGTTCCATCTCTCCCACATCGTAGTTGCACCCATTTTAACTTCATAAAGCCAACTAGGAAAATTATCATTTAAAAACAAATCTACAGCCTTTTCATGTTTTCCATTATCAGATAAGGCAGATAATAAGTATGGTGTCCCAACAAATCCAGTTGATAAATGGTTATTATCTAGCTTAATTAACTCAACCAAATCATTAGTAACTTGTTTTTTCTGATTGCCCAAAACTAAATTAAACTTTAATGCTAACGCTAAAGCTGTTTGAGTATTAATTGCAACTTTTCCATCCATGGTCACATATTTATTACATAATTTGCTTTTAATTCTTTCTGTCAAATCCTGATAATAATCATGATCTTGTGTCTGTTCTAATACTTGAGCGCTATTTGCTAAAATCTGCGTTGAAATCAAATAATAGAGTGTAGCTAAAAAACTCGAATCGGTTCTCCCATTAGGCCTATCTCCATTATCCAGTGCAAGCCAATCACCTAATTGCATCCCTCCAGTCCACATGTCTTTTGTAGTAGTATTTTCACCTATCCAATTTACCCACGACTTCATTTGAAAGTAGTTTTGTTTAAGAATATCCTTATTGCCATAAAACTTATAAATTAACCAAGGAATGATAGTCGCTGCATCACTCCAAATAGCCATCCCAGATGATTTAAGTCCAATATCTGGAACAACTATTGGAAGCTTGCCATTATTTTCTTCTTGCGCTAGTTTCATATCATAAGCATATTTCTTAAAAAATTCATACGAATTCATATTAAAAGATGCCGTTTTTGCAAAAATCTCTGCATCTCCAGTCCAACCTAATCTTTCATCACGTTGAGGACAATCTGTTGGAATATCAAAGAAATTACTCTTTTGTCCCCATAAGACATTATTAAATAGTTTATTTACTTGTTCATTATTAGTCTCAATCTTGCCAGTCTGCAATAAATTAGAATAAAGAACTAAAGACTCAAAGTTTTCTTTCTTTACATTATCTATACCCTCCACTTTTACATATCTAAAGCCAAAATAAGTAAAATGAGGTCGAATCCATTTTTCCTCTCCGTTTGAAATATAGGTAAACGAAGCTCTTGCTTTACGCAAATTATCTTTATAGAAGTTACCATCTTGCAGAATTTCGCCCATAGTTAGTGTAACTTTTTTCCCTTTAGGAGCTGTATTAAAGAAACTAGGCCAGCCAGCATGATTTTGCCCAAAATCTAAAACAGCTTCATTTTTGGGAGTTTTAATTATCTTTTTAACTGGTAATTTTTCATGAATAATAATCGGTAAACTAAGTCTATCTGTTAATTGATCCGTACTTTTTTCTAATTCAATAGCTGCTTGCCACGAATCTATTTTCTTATTTTCATCAAAATCTTCACCATAATAAATCTCAGCTTTAGTAACTTTTCCTTCTGCTGTACGCCAACTAGAATCGGTTTTAATTACTTCTTTACTCCCATCTTCATAGTCAAGATGTAATTCAGCAATAATCATTTGTTGATCGCCAAATATGTTAGTCTTTCCACCATCAAAACCTAATCGTCCTTTATACCATCCATCACCTACTGAAAAGAGTAATTCAAATTTTAAATTTTCCTGCATTAAAGAAGTTACATCATAAGTTTGAACTTGAATCCAATCCTGATAGTTAGTAAAACCTGGGGAGAGATACTCATTTCCAATCTTTTGATGATTTAAATATGCTTCATATAATCCTAAACCACTCGCATACAATCTAGCTCTTTTTATTCCTACATTTTTTCTTTGGAACTTTTTACAAAACAGAGTATTAGAGATGGTTTTATCAGGACTAGCTATCCACTTTCCTAGATACGGCTCATCTAACTTTCCTGTTTCAAAGAAGCTACTTGCTTTTACTTCTTGATTCAGGGCTTTAATACTAATTTCGACAATATACTTAGTACGAGCTTTCAAGTTCACTTTTACATTAAATTGGTTATTTTCATACTGTTCATAATCAACTAAATAAATAACTTTATTACTTTCAGCCTCAAATATTTTGATTTTTTTATATACTTTTGAAAAATCACTTATATTTAGATCTTCAACTGCAAAAGTTACTTGAAAATTATCCAGCTTAAATCCTAAGGGCTCGACCATTTGATTAATTAGAATATTAGTAATCTTCATTTTTATCTTCTCCTAATAAAAAAGGTTTGGCTCGTCTTGCCAAACCTTTTTCTAAAATAAATTAATCAGCTTATTTTCTTTTAACCAGCCTAAGTATAATCTCTTCCAAGTTGCAGCTTGTTCATTACTTTGACTTCGATCTTTTTTACTATCAGTTCTTAAATCTGCCAAAGCCAAGCCATGCTTTCCCTTTTGATAAATATGAAGTTCAAAAGGTACCATCTTCTCTTCTAATTGGCTAGCAAAATTAAGAGCACTTGCTACTGGAACATAAGGATCTTCCATGGTGTGCCAGATAAAAGTTGGTGGTACATCCTTAGATACTGTATCAATCATATTAACTAATCGTACTCGCTCTTCTGATTGATCATTTCCTAAAGTTGCATAGTCAATCATACTAGGACCAGCCATTTTCTTAGTTTGTTTGTAGCGATCTTTTTCAGGCGATTGTGCCATGTGTGGAGCACCATAGGATAGACAAATTGAATTTGGTTGATATTCTTTTCTTGATTTTCCGACTAACTTTTCTAGCCAATCAGTATTCCAGTAAACTCCTAATTGAGCAGTTAAATTACCACCAGCCGAAAATCCAATTACATTTATACTGTTACTGTCTAAGTTCCACTCTTCTGCATTCTCTCTCACATACGCTACAATCTTGGCCAGATCTACTAAAGGATTAGGGAAAGCAGAGACAGGTTCTTTACTATAATCATGTTTACCATCATAAAAGCCTAAGCCTTCAGTTGCATATTGGGCCACAATACATGAAAATCCTTTTCCTAAAAATTCAAGAGCAATAGGTTCTTCTTCGCGCCAGGACGTCCACATATATGCTCCACCCGGAACAACGATCATTACTGGAGATTTGCGCTTAATATCAATTTCTTTATTTGGCTCTTGCAAATAAAAAGTCGCTTCTGCTCCATTTTCTCCAATATTTTTCTTAAAATATTTCATAGATCTACCCTCCTATGCTTGAGTTGCATTAACAGGAATTTCTACTTCTTGGTCAACTGTAGCCATCAATATTTGATCGCCAAATTTGACTGAATCGCCATCTTTCTTTTCAACAATAATATCATCAAAATTATTGGTATTAGTAACGATAATTGGAACAACTGTGTCGTACCCAGCGGATTTAATTTGATCTACGTCAAAGGTCTCAAGTAAATCACCTTGTTTAACTTTTTGACCAGCAGCCACTTTGGCGTCAAAATACTTACCCTTTAAGTTAACAGTATTAATACCTAAATGAATCAGTAATTCAACACCATTTTCTGACTTCAAACCAATAGCATGCTTAGTTGGAAATACTGAAATTACTTCTCCATCAAATGGAGCACGTACTTCATTATTATTTGGTTGTACAGCCAATCCTTTACCAATTGTTCCAGCTGAAAATACTGGATCATCTACATTCTTTAATTCAACAGCAGTACCTTGAATTGGAGAAGCAATTCCTTGATCTTTAAATTCAACTTTTTTAACATCGAATTTTTTCTTTGGAGTAGCTGGTACAACTTTATCGCCCCAAATAAATGTCAAAATAAAGGCTAATGCAAAAGCTACAATTAATGAGATTACAAATGCGATAAATGATGCATCAATTCCTTTTGGATTAATAAATGCTGGAATACCGAAAATACCACCACCAGGCATTGTATACATACCTGCATGAAAGGCGGCTGCGATTGCACCGCCAAAGGCTGATCCAATTGAAGCAAATACAAATGATTTTTTATGTGGTAAGGTTACACCATAAATAATTGGTTCTGTAACACCAAAGAAACCAGACACAGCTGCAGGGATAGCAATTTCTTTAAAGTTTTTATCTTTTGCTTTAAGTCCCATTGCTAAAGCTGCTCCAACTTGTCCAAACAAGGTACAGTACATAATACCGTTAATTGGGTCAAAATGATTTGTCATTAAATTATTCATTAATACCGGAATAAATGCCCAGTGCAAACCTACAATAACGGCTGCTTGCCAAATGCCACCGATTACAAATCCTGCTACTACAGGAACTAATCCATATAGCCAAAGACTTGCACTTGATAGCCATTGACTAAGGGTTTGCATAACTGGTCCAACAATTAAGTAAGTTAAAGGAACAATTACCATTAAGTCTAAAAGAGGAACAAATAAGTTTTGTACCACCTTTGGTACAACTTTCTTAGTACCTTTTTCAAACCATGACATTCCCCAAATTGCAAATACAATTGGTAACATGGTTTGACTATAATTCATCAAATTGACTGGAAGTCCAAAGAAAGTAATTGCTTTGTGAGCTGTAGCTGCTGCAACCATTGTTGGATAGACTAATGCTCCACCAGTAACAGCACCTAAATATTTATTAACATGAAATGTTTTAGCAGCAGAAAAGCCTAATAAAACTGGTAAAAAGTAAAACAAGGAATCAGCTGCCGCATTCCAAATCATGTAAGTACCAGTACCTTGCTTTACCCAACCTAAAACATTAAGTAAAACCAAGAGTCCTTTCAACATACCAGCACCGGTCATGACACCTAACAATGGCATGAATAATGAAGAAATTAAAGCCACTAGTCTACTAAAAATATTTCCATCTTTTTCGTCATCAGTAGTTACCTCTTCTTCACTACTCAAGCCCAAAAGTGGCATCACTTGATCGTAAACATCAGCCACATTATTTCCAATAATAACCTGATATTGACCGCCTGCATGTGCAACTCCCATGACGCCTTTTAATTGTTTGATTGCGTCATCATCAGCTTTCTTTTCATCCTTTAACTTAAAACGCAATCTAGTTACACAGTGAACTAAACTAATTACGTTATCCTTTCCACCAACTAGCTTTACTATTTGTTCAGCTAGTTTTTTATTTTTTTCATCAGCCTTAGACATTTTCTTTACTCCTCTACTTGCATTAGCTTGTTTCATCAAGTTAATTAATGCTTGGTAATATTTTTCAACATTTTGTCCTAAAAGGACTTGTAGTTGTCCGTCTTCAAACTTGCTTTCTGAAACCTCTGGAATTAACTCTAATTCTTGATAATTTATTTTATTTGAATCTTTTAAATAAAATCTTAATCGAGCAATACAATTGAAAACTTCGTCAATGTTTTCAGCTCCGCCAACAGCTACTAAGATTTTCTTTGCTACCTTTTGATAATTGCTATTCATTTTTACTACCTATCTGCTACTGCAATATGATGAATATGAATGGTTAAATACATAATTTCATCTTGCGATACTTTGTAATTGAATTTTCGCATTACAATTCCCGCAATACGTTGAGAAATTAAATATTCTTTATGGTAGCGATGAATAACCATGTTATAAAGTTCTGGATCTACATTAGCTTCTTGCGTCTGTTTTTTAGAAATTCTCTGAGCAAAGAACTTTAAATGCGTTACTAAACGATAATAAGCAACTGATTTCGAATTAATTTCCATCTTTAGCATTTCGCTAATGATTTCTAAAAATCGATTAATTAGTTCAATTGTTCCTGCAGTATGTTCAAGCGAATTCCCTTCTTCAGCAGTAATCAAGTGCATTGCTATATTGGTAGCTTCATCTTCTGGAAATTTAAGGTTTTCTGTTTTTTCTAAATAACGTAAGACACGTTTTCCTAATTGAAATTCATCCGGATATGTTTGCATCGTTTCAATAGTTAAACGGTTCTGAATCGGCATCCCCTTTTTTAATCTTTCAACCGCAAACTGCAAATGATCTGGTAATGATAAATAAATATCATCACTCAACTTTTTGCCTGAGCTTGCAATTGTCTCCGAAATAATTTGATCGGATAGTTCAATATACTTTGGATCAATGCTTGCTAGCATTTCGCTCATTGAGTTAGTATCTTTTTCATTTTGAGGATAAAATATTTTTTCCACTTTATCTTCAGAAATGATTTCTCCTGACTTTTTATGAAAAGCAATCCCGTTTCCTAAAGCGACCAATGTCTGCTTATGTTTATCTGTCGCAACAACTGCGTTATTGTTAAGAACTCTCTTAATTAGAAGCATAAAATTTACCTTTCAATAAAAAATGGCAAGACACAATAAACCTAATTAAAACAATTTAGATTTATTTGGTCTTGCCAACTCAATGTAACAATCCGATTTCTTATTTCAATTATAAATATAGCACTCGTTGTAAGCGATTGCAATGGCATTCAAATTAGTTTAGTTTAATTTAGTGCTTCTTACTTATAATTACTACCTCATCTTCTAATATTGGCAGCATCTGAAAGGTATTATTTTCAACTTTTCCTTCTAAAATAGTTCTTTTCTGTAAGTCAATTACTTTACACTCATTGATATTAAATCCAAACTTACTAAAGTCTAAAGTACCAGCCGTGGGTAAATAAATTAGTACATAATTCTCACTTTCAGCTGCTCTAATAGCATCGTCTTCACCTTCATTTAACGGATTCACTCCATTTAGAGCATATTCATCTAAAATACTCTTCAAAAATCCTAAATCTTTTGCGCCACGAAATGTTAAACAAGTACGCCAGTCATATGGTACAAGCTGAACATTAAAGTTCTGTTCTAATTCTTGTTCGGGACGACTAGTATCTTTCCATGGCCAAATTCCAAAACTGCCATAACCTAACCCTGCATCAGCACCGGACAAAACAGCTCGCCAAGCTGCTTTTCGCACATCAAAAGCACTGTATCTTTTAGGTTCAGGCGAATGCATTTGAGTTAAGCCCTCATAACATAGCTCAGTGTCAATAATTGGACCAGTGTAATCTTGCTTTTTACGTAAAGCCAAAGGAATAGTATAGGCAGTATTTTGACCAGCGTAACCATGACCAGATTGGTAACTATAAAAGCTAACTTGCTTAACAAACTCTTCTGGCAAGTCGTGACTTTCACCATTAATATGAAAAGTGTAGATACCTTCTGGATCAATTTCTTTAGCTGTATTTAAGACTTCTCGATAATATTTAATTGCCTTTTCGCGGTCTTGTTTTTCATTATCGGTAAAGCCAACATCCCCACTAACAAACCAAATAGGATGAAATTCTTTAAACTTATTTACTACATAAGTCACATATGGTCTGATTTGATCAAAGGACATTAGATTATTTTTAGCGGCATGATAACTTGCAATCCAATTATCTGGAATAAAGTTACTCCAAAGTAAAACTAAAGCCGGCACCATGTCTCTTTTTCTCATTTCTTCAAGCATCTTAACAGCATTATCAAAATAACTTTCATTTATTTTAGTGAAGTCATATTCATATGATCCATCTTCATGCTCTTTAATTGCAAATGGTTCTCTTCCTGCTAAAGGTTTGCTTGAATCCCACTGTCTTAAAATATTAATTTGAATTGTGTTAAATCCTTCTGCTTTTCTAGTATCAAGATAGTAACGCCAATCTGGCATTTCAATACTTGTAAATGCACCCCAGCAAGTATCTGCTAAATAAAAGAATTTTTTGCCATCTTTATATAAGTATTTTCCTTTTGTTGTCAGCATATTGTTTTCTCCTATAAAAAAAGCAAGACACTAATAAACCAAATGAATTCTTTAGGCTTATCCGGTCTTGCCAACTTAATGTCACAATCCTAACTTATTTTATCATTTCTGTAAGCGCAAACAGAGATATCACTACTTTTGATTATCATCTAAAATAGTATCTAAATCGCCATACCAATAAGCTGCGACCTTGTTCTTAATTGGATCATAATAATCTGGATCTACATTAATGTACTTACATGCTTCAGCCAAAATTGGTACAACGTCTGCACGGACACCTGCCATATGGTGAATATATGGACCATAAACATATTTAGCTTCAAATCTATTCAAGTCTTTAAACTCAAACCAAGCATAGGTCCCTTGTTCATATGGACCATCACAAGTTTTAGCATTCCCAATTAACATTGAATACTTACCATGATCACCATCAAATCTAACTAAAGTATAAGTTCCATCTTTAACTTCAAAAGCGGCTGAACCAGGATAATCAAAGACAAAATGTGAAGGCGGTAAAACGGGACGATTCTTAGCAGTTTGAAAAGCAAAAGTACCCAAGTGCTGGAGCAATTCGCCATTTTCGTTTTCAGGATGACGACAGTTAACATCCGCAAATAATGCTCTCTCATCGCCTAAAGTTGCACTTTCTGCTAAGATTTCTGAAATCGCACCATTAATATCAGTTTCACAAGTTACTGGCATTCCCTCAGTTTGAAGAAGTGCTTCAGACGCATAAGGCAAAATTCCAATTTCACGCTGTAATTCAGTCCAGCATTGAATTGTGCCAGCATTGCAGCCATATTCATTCATTTTATCTTGCATTGCTAACTTCAAAGCAGCCACTTTGGTGAAGTCTTCATCCTTAATCTTAATATCGGCCCATTTACGGTAAACATCTTTTGTTTCTTCAATTCGTGGATCTTTTTCATCAATTAACTTATACATATAGGAAGTTAATTCGCCCAGAGGAATTGGAGAAAGTTGGATACCAAACTTTTCAAGCAATTCACCTTCATTGACAATTACTGACCAAAAGTCAAATGGACGAGTTCCGATTTGTAAAATCCTAGTATGTTTAAAGGTCTTAACTACATTACATACCTTGATAAAATCGATTACCCCACGACTAAATGACGGATCATCAATATCGCTATTTCTAATATAAGTAAATGGAACATTGAAGTGAAGCAAAACTTTGCCAATTGCAAACAAACCGCATTGTGTATCACGTCTTCTCGAACCATCAGGAGCTGGAGCTTCATCTCTTGGGCCCCAAAGTAATACTGGAACGTTTAGTTTAGCTGCTAATCTGGCAACTTCATATTCAGTACCGAAGTTCTCATTAGCAATAAATAGACCATCAATCTTTGCCTCTTTGAACTTTTCAGTAATTTTTTCTAATCCTTCATCATCATAAAGAAGTCCATCATCATTTACATCTTTGATGTCAACGTAATTGACGCCTAATTCGTCCAACTTTTCACGCGTCTTATTAGCAAACTCAATTGCGGCAGTTGCTGAAAAGATATTTCTTCTAGTTGGCGCAAAGCCAAGTTTAATTTGTTTTAAAACATTTTTATCAGTCATAATTATTACCTCTTAGACTTTTTGTATTCGCTTACAACTAAAAGATAACTAGAATTTAGCAACTCGGCAATAGCTATTTTACTTAATTAAGCTTAACTAAACTATTTCAGAGATTCTCTAACAATTAATTTAGTCGATACAAAACTCTTCTGACTAAGCCAATTTGAATTGCTGACTTTTTCTTGCAATTGATTAATAGCCTGTCTTACAATCTGTTCAATTGGCACATGAATTGTTGTTAGTTCTGGATTAATCATCGTGTCTTCAAAAATATCGTCAAATCCCATAATTGCTACTTTTTCAGGAATTTTAATTCCGATTCTGGTTAATTCCTTAACTAACCGCAAAGCCATATAATCATCTTCACAAAAGATAGCATGTGGATATTCGTGACCAGAATAGAAAAACTCAGGCAGAGTCCCTTTTAACTCAATCGGGTTCAAACTAAAAACAAACTCGCTAGGAACTTCAATATTGTTTTCTTTTAAGGCAGCTCTAAATCCTTCTCTTCGTTTTAAGAAATTAGTAATTATCCGGTTAGAAGCTACATAGCCAATTTTGGTATAACCGCTATCAACGATGAATTTACCAGCATTATATCCACCTTGAAAATTATCAATTGAAACAAAATCCGCATCAACATCCTCAAAATAATTATCAATAAAAATTGCATTTTTAATCTTTGAATTCAGAAAGAGTACCTGTTTTTTATTTAAATCTGTCGCAAGAACTATTGCGGCTTTACTCTTTTTGAGTGCATCATTTTCTTCAAGATCATTTTTCAAATTACGAATATTCAAAGTAATAATCTGAACTTCACCACCAAAACCACCAACATTATCAGACAGATGCGATACTAACGAATCAAAAAATGGCAAGCTAGCATAACTACGGCTCATCATCCCTGCCGTATCTTTGATAATTACTAAACTAATACTAGTTAGTTTTCTCACGCCACCCTTTTTATGTTTTCTAAGTGGTTCATACCCCATTTCTTCTATTACCTTAAAAATATGTTTCCGTGTTTCTTCACTTACACCAGGTTTTCCGTTCAATGCAAAAGATACAGCTGCTTTTGAAATACCTGCTTCCTTTGCAATATCACTCATTTTTAGTTTCATATTTATTTTTCTTTCTTAATCAAATTTACTAATTTAAGCTAAACTAACTAAATTAATAAGCTACGTTAACTACAAACATGATACTCTCAATTTGTAAGCATTTACAAGATAAAAATATATTGAGGTGTTTTTGATGAATAGTTTAGATTTAAAGAAAAAAGCCGTTCAATTAAGAAAAAGAACCTGGCAATTAATTTATAATCATAAAAATGGTCACACCGGCTCTGACTTATCATGTGCCGATATTTTAGTTGCACTTTACTACGATGTACTTAATCAAACTCCAGAAACTTTTGAGGATCAAAATGCCGATACTTACATTCAAAGTAAAGGACATGCAGTCGAAATTTGGTATGAAATTCTAGCTGATAAAGGATACATTGATCAAGAGGATCTAGATA
Source organism: Lactobacillus isalae (assembly GCF_947539375.1). Classification (NCBI taxonomy): domain Bacteria; kingdom Bacillati; phylum Bacillota; class Bacilli; order Lactobacillales; family Lactobacillaceae; genus Lactobacillus; species Lactobacillus isalae. Next base: position 625,980 of record NZ_OX443569.1, on the reverse strand, counting down.
AACGTTACTCAACTTTTAACAGTCCATATATTGGACACCCAACAACTGACGTTAGAGGAATGGAATTTCACACTGGTTCACTCGGTCACGGTCTTGGATTAGGAGTTGGCGTTGCTTTAGCTACTAAGATGGATCATTCAAAAAAGCGAACTTTTGTCCTAATGGGAGATGGTGAGCAAGCAGAAGGATCTGTTTGGGAAGCAGCAATGGCAGCAAGCAATTATAGTTTAGATAACTTAACCGCGATTGTTGACCACAATGATCTACAAATTACGGGTACGACCGATTCAGTCATGCGTTCAAATCCAATTAGCAATAAGTATCAAGCTTTCGGCTGGGACACAATTGAAGTAAATGGCAATGATATCGATGCCTTAGTAAATATTTTAAATAAACCAAACAATCCAGGTAAACCTCGTGTAATTATTGCAAACACTGTTAAAGGTAAAGGAATTACGGTTGCAGAAAACCGTGCTGATTGGCACCACAAAATTCCAAGTGAAGCTGAATATCAAGAAGGTCTACGCGAATTAGACGCACAATTGGAGGGATTAAACAATGACTAATGAGGAAAAATTAACTGCTAATGCCGTAATTGCAAACACTTTAGATAAAGCAACTAAAACTGATCCAGATCTCTTAGTTGTAACTTGTGACTCACGTGGATCTGCTGGTTTAGTTAATTTCACTAATGCCCATCCAGACCGTACCTTAGAAATGGGTATTGCCGAGCAAAACGCTGTAACTGTTGCTGCTGGAATGGCGCATGCAGGAAAGCATCCCTTTGTCTTCTCTCCTGCTGCCTTTTTAGCAATGCGTTCAATCGAGCAAGTCAAAGTTGATGTTGCATTTAATCAAACTAACGTTAAGTTAATCGGTATTTCTGGTGGTAACTCCTACACTTGGCTTGGTACTACCCATCATTCTTTAAATGATGTTGCCATTACTCGCGCAATTCCTAATCTTGAAGTTTATCAACCATGTGACCAGTATCAGACTAGAGCCTTATTCAACTACCTACTTAAATCGCCGCGTCCAGCTTATGTTCGTGTTGGCAAGCGCAAATTAGATAATGTCTATCATGAAGATTTTGCCTTTACACCCGGTAAGGCTAAAGTTATTCGAAAGAGTCGTGACGTCTGCTTAATTTCAGTTGGTGAAATGCTCTACTTTACTCTTCAAGCAGCTGAAAACTTGGCTAAAGACGGTATTGACGCTGAGGTTGTTGATTTATCTTCAATTAAACCACTAGATACTGAAATGCTTGATCAATTAGCACAAGAATTTGATCAAATTGTTACTGTTGAAGAACATGATGTAATTAACGGTATCGGTAGCGCTGTTGCTAGTGAAGTTGCTAAGTTTGGTCACGCTAAGTTAACGATCCTAGGCTTTCCTGATGAGCCTGCCATTCAAGGCACACAAGATGAAGTCTTCCATTATTACGGCTTAGATAGTGAAGGTATTGAAAAATCTGTTAAAAAAGTTCTCAAAAAATGAGGTCTGATTATGACTGAAAAATATGTTTTAGCAATCGACCAGAGCACTCAAGGCACTAAGGCCATCTTAGTTGACCATCAGAATCAAATATTCTGGAAAGCATCTCTAACTCACAAACAGATCATTAACGAGGACGGCTGGGTTAGTCATGATTTAAATGAAATTCGAGCTAATCTAATTACTTTATTTAAACAAGTTTTGAAAAAAGTAACCGCTGATCAAATAGAATCCTTGGCAATTACCAACCAACGAGAATCTGCCGCTGCCTGGTCTCGTAAAACCGGTGAACCATTGTGCAAGACTATTGTTTGGCAAGATAATCGAGCAGAAAAATTGATTAGCCGTATTTCTTATCCTGAATTAGCAGATAAGGTTAAGAACACAACTGGTTTAGCTCTTTCTCCCTATTTTACTGGAGCTAAATGGGGCTGGATGCTGTTGAATGAACCTAGAGTAGTTCAAGCACAAGCAAATAACGATCTCTGTCTTGGCACAATGGACACTTGGCTGGTTTATCAACTAACAAATGGTCATTCTTTTAAAACAGAACCATCTAACGCTTGCAGAACTCAATTAATGAATATTAAAACTGGTGATTGGGATCAAGAACTAGCTGAAATCTTTGGAATTGATACTAAAAATTTACCAGAGATTGTTGATTCAAATGCGAACTTTGGTGAGACAGACTTATTTGGTCTACTCCCCATAAGATCCCAATCCTTAGTGTTTTAGGTGATTCTCAAGCTGCTTTATTTGCACATGGTTGTTTTGAAACTGGTGATTTTAAGGTTACCTTTGGAACTGGTTCTTCAGTAATGCTAAATATTGGTAAACAACTACCTGATAATCTTAATAATCAGCTGAATACTTCCCTTGCTTGGTCAATTAATGGGCAAAAATTCTATGTTCTTGAAGGTAATATCAATTACGCTGGCGCTTGCGTAACCTGGCTAAAAGATAAGATCCATTTAATCCAAGATCCCTCTGAAACAGCTAATCTAGCTTTAACTGCGAATCCAAATGATCATACATTTTTAATTCCAGCTTTTGCTGGACTCGGCGCTCCTTACTGGCTTCCCGATATGAAAGCTGCGTTTGTCAATATGACAGCTACTACTGGTAAAAAAGAACTAGTGCGAGCAACATTAAACTCTCTTGTTTATCAAATTAATGATATTTTACATGCTTTTCATCAGCTTTCTCCAAAAGTTAACAACGAAATTCACACAGATGGTGGAATGATTAAAAATAAGTATTTAATGCAGTATTTAAGTAACATCACTCAAAAGAATGTTAGAATTGCTAATGTTTCTGAACTTAGTGCATTAGGAAGTGCAATGAATGCTATGCAGCATTTCGATGGGATGCAATATTCAAAAACTTATACTCCTAGAATTAGCAAAAATACAGCCAAAAATTATTCAAGTGAATGGAGTACTTGGATTAAAAAATTAGCTTAATAATAAACAAAAAACGTCTATAATTTTCACTTATAGTGCTAATTATAGACGTTTTATTTAATTACCAAATAGTAATTCTGTCTTCTGGATCAAGCCACATACCATCTTCTGGAGTGACATTATAGGCCTCGTAAAATTCATCTTGATTTTGAGCTGGGATATTAACTCTAGTTGGTTGCGGAGCATGTACATCAGATTGCACTTCAGCAGTAATTGCTTCAGGACGCTGTTTTTGCATCCAACTTTTAGCATACGTCTCAAAAAGATCTTTCATTTCTCCACCCTCGGCCTTGTTAGCCGCAATTGCACAAGAAAGGCCACTCAAGTCAGCAATATTTTCAGAAACAACTTGCTTACCATTTAACTTAGCTGGACCATATTGTAAGCCATCAAAGATATCTGCAACTGCTTTGGTCCGCTTGTTAAATTCCGCAAAATCTTCCTTAGTCCACCAATTTTTCATATTGCCCTTTTCATCGAATTGAGCACCGTTATTATCAAAAGCGTGAGAAACTTCATGACCAATCGTTGCGCCAATTCCTCCATAGTTAGCAGCACGAGACTGTTTTGCATCATAAAATGGAGCCTGTAAAATTCCAGCTGGGAAAGTTAAGTCATTCTTATAAGGGTCATAGCAAGCGTTGTTTAAGTTGCCTGGCATTGCCCAAACACTAAGATCAGGATCTTGATTTAATTTTTGTAAATTATCCTTAGTTCTCGCTTGGTTAATATGTGCTTGATTTTCATATAAGCTCTTATTTAAATCTACTGCTAGACGATCAAAAATAACTTGATTTTTTTCAGGATAACCAACCTTAAGTTTCAAAGCCTTTAACTTTACAAGTGCACCTTTTTTGGTAGATTCAGAAAGCCAAGTATTTGCTTGAATTCTTTGCTCATAGACCTTAAGCATATTTTTAATCATACTAATTACGTCAGCCTTAGCTTTTTCTCCAAAATAAGTCTTACCGTAATAAATACCGACTACTTCATCAAAGGCAGAATTAGCTAAACGATATGCATGTTTAGTTTGATTTGGCATTTCAGGAACTCCATAAACAGCTTGTCTAAATGGAAAAGCTGCTTCTCTAAAAGCTTGAGACAAGTAAGTTGCTGCACTATTGATGAACTTAACAATCATCCAGCCCTTAACTTTTTCAAATTCACTCTCATTCAAGAAGTCATTAATATGATCAAAATAGCGTGGCTCAGCAACAATTACCTTTTCTGGCATTTCAGGCAAAATTTGCTTTAAGAATGAATTGATATCAAATTTATCAAATTTTGCTTCAAAGTCAGGCATGCTAGCTGGATTATAAATCGCCACTTCATCAGCCCATTCTTCAGTTGACTTCAATACTTTTGCCAGCTTTTTATCAAATTTAATACCATTCTTAGCCCAAGTTTTAGCTTCGTCTTCACTTAATCCAGCCATAATAAGCAAGTTTATAGTTTGCTTTTCTAATACAGCAAGTAGCTTTTGGGCATCTGTACTTTCATAGGCGGTCGTATCAGGTAAGAATGTTCCTGGTCCTTCTGCATATAAAGCGTTATGGTCAGTATCTTTCATATCTTCCATTACAAAGATATTGAATGGAAAAGAAAAACTGGTTAAAAATAGTTTTGCGGCTTCTTTATTGAAATCTGTAAAACTATTTAAAGAAGTTAGCTTTTTCAAGTCTTTCTTAATTGGCTCTGCTTGATCCTTATTTCTCTTATCAAAATCAGCTGCCAACTTGTAGTAATGGATTGCTTTATCGAAGTTTGCTACATCAGGAAGAGTTTTTTTGCCACTAACAAAATCTTCAAAGTCCTTCATAAGCTTGTCTTCAATTCGCATGTCTAAAATCAAATTAATTCCGTTTGAAGTTCTATCGGCTGGAATTTTTGCTTTTGAAAGCCATTCAGAGTTAACTGCTAAGTATAAATTATCTTGCGGTCTAGTATTAACATCAGGCTTAGTTAAGTCACCTGCGCCTCCGCGAACGCTGAAGTATCTTCTCATAATTATTTACCCCATTTCTTTAATTAGATAAATGATATCATTATTAAAGAAATTAAGCTAATTTTTATTTTCTTATTCCATCAATAATTGAGTAGTAGAAACTAAACGATGATATTTTTGTTCGTTATGATATAAATCAACAAAATCTTCTGGTCCATCTTCAATAAAAGGATCATTGGAGTATGCCAAATAATTGTATGTTCTTGAATGGATAAAATTGTGTTCTGCATTTTCTAATGAAATTTTTTCTTCTTTTGCTAAAATCTTGCTGACTTCTTGAGTAATAGCCTCAATGTAAAGTGATCTTTCATTATCTATATTTAACACCTTCAAACTTTAATAAATCTATCGCTTGTTTATTTTTAAAAGCCCATTGATCTTTTAGATTATTAGGCGATAATCTTTTAATTGCCTCTTTTAAGCTCAATTCTTTATTTTTATATTTTTTAATCGTGTACCAGGAAAAATTTCCGTCTACTACAGGTCCTATCATAAGGTCACAATTATTTTTCTCATTATTTTTACTGTACTATTATACCCTCCAGCCATTCTTTGTTAGGTTCTTCAAATCGTATAATCTTCAAACTATTAATATCACTTAATGATAAATTAAAAATTGAGACAATAGGATAGCCAATATAATTATTTTTTCTAACTTTATACTGTGCCCAATTCATCGCTTGATTATAGCTTGAAGTTAAACAAAATGCTTTACCAAAATCGTGTTTTCTTTCACTATAATGTAAACTCGGTAATTTAACTTTTACACTACTTCCATGATAGAGTTTCATAACTAACCTCCAATTTAGTTCTCTATCTACAAGTACGCAAAAGCTCCGTAATTTTTTCTTAAATCACAAAAAAGATCAAAGTATAGCTTTGACCTTTCAAAATTATAATTGATAAGCGTTTATCGCATTATCTTCTAAAATTTTATCTTTATATTTTTCCCTTATATTCAAGCTTTTTATCATTGTTGGTCCGTTTATTAACCAAGATTCTTTTACTGGATAAGAAGAACCATAAATAATTTTATTTGCTCCTAAAATTTTAATTGCTACTTCTAAATTATCTGTCCCCCATGGCTGAGCATGTGACATTTCATAATAGATATTTTGATCCATATGTTGCTTTATTGCCTCAGTTTTACTAGTATCAAATCTTCCATTGCCAGAATCATGTGGAAGAAGCATTGTCTTATATGTAAAGTATCCACCGCCTAACATTGAATGAATCAAATGTAAATTTGGGCAATCGTCAAATAATGTACTGTACACTTCCCTACTAATAGCAATTATTTGATCTTCGCATCTACCATATGCCCTTCTAACGTTTTCATAATCTTTAATTGAATTATATTCAATTGGTACAGGAGTATGGTGAATATACACTGGGATGCCAAGCTTATCAACATATTTGAAAAATTCTCTATAAACTGTATTGTCTAAATATCCATCACCATAATGCGTTGACAGCTGCAACCCTTTTAGACCTAATTCATTAATTGCATAATCTAATTCTTTTAAATTTTCTTCAGTTGGGTAAGGTGGAACTACTGCTAAACCTACCATTCTCCCCTGACTATTTTTAACAAATTTAGCAAGTAATCGATTATAAACTTTGCATAAGTCCAGGCTAAGCCACTCTTGACAACCAGGCATCTTCAAAATTGCTTTTTTAACCTTAGCTTTATTTAAATGAGCTATCATATAATTTAAGGCATAATCTTTCTCAAAATAGTCAAGACTAGGTTGACCAATTGGCTGCTCAATCACAATCTTATGAAGATCATTATCATCATTCTCAACTATAGCTTTTACATCCTTACCTGTATTAACCTCAGACAAAAATTGCTCTAAATATCCATCTTCACTAAAAAATTCTTTTGGTAACCAATATACATTAGCATCAATAATCATTATTGTGCCTCCAAATTTAATCTAAACTTACTTTCAATATTTCATTTTCGGGATTAACAGGTCCCATCTCATTTGGAGTGACACTCTTCAGATTATCTGTTTTAGTAATAATTACCATAACAGTTGGATCATATCCTGCTTCCTTAATTTTTTCTAAATCAAAATCAACTAATAATTGTCCTCTCTTAACTTTCATTCCTTGATTTACATGACTATGGAAATACTTTCCATTCAAATTAACTGTATCTATTCCAATGTGAATTAAAAGCTCTTCACCGTTTTCACCAGCAATTCCAATCGCATGCCCCGTCTTATAAGCTACGCGTACAATCCCATTTACAGGAGAATAAATTTTTCCCTCTGTTGGTGTAATTGCAATACCGTCTCCCATAGTTAAACTAGAAAATACTTTATCATTAACTGACGTTAAATCTTTGGCAACTCCTTTACATGGAGCATAGACTTCGGCAACTTTACTTTTCTTTTCATCAGCTTTAGTAGAAATAGCTTCAATCGAACCTTTTTTATCACCAATAACTAAAGCAGTGATTAAAGAGAAGAAGAAGGCAACTACCCCACTTAAACATAAACAGATAAATCCAGTATCAACTCCTTTAGGATTGATAAAACAAGGCAATCCTAAAATACCATTAGCACCGAAAGAATATAACTTTGCACCACCAAAACCTGCGATTGCGCCACCAATTCCAGCGCCCAAAAATGAAGTAAGCATAACCCATTTACGTGGTACTAATACCCCGTACAAGGCAGGTTCACTTACACCAAAGAACGAAGAAACTGCAGCTGCAATTGACATTGTACGAGTATCTTTATTCTTAGTACGAATAGCAATACCTAATGTAGAACCTAAAACAGCCAATGCACCAGCGAAAATTAAAGGATTGATCACATCATATCCATACTTTGCTACATCGATTGCGAAAAACGGAATAACTGCCCAATGCAAACCAAACATAACTAAGATACTCCAGCTTGCACCAAGGAAGAATCCAGTTAATCCTTTACTAATTCCAACAAGCCAAATTACGAAACCACTTAACATATTTTGTAAAATCATCGCAACCGGACCGATAACAAGTAATCCCAAAATTCCAGCAACCATAATTGTCAAAAATGGCACAAATACCATCTTGATGACATCAGGAATTACTTTCTTAAAATAGCGGTAAATATAACCTGCAACCCACATTAGAATAATCGCTGGAATAACTGAACTAGAATAATTTTGTAAAGCAATTGGGATACCGAAGAATGTATCCTTATAATGTAATGCAAAAATACTGCCTGCAAAAATAGTCTTTAAACCTTTAGCACCAGCAGCTGCAATAATGGTTGGATAAATCAAAATTGCTCCTAAAATGATGCCATAAGATACAGGCAATTTAAATTTTTTAGCTGCACTCCAGCCAATAATTACTGGGAAGAAATAGAATACTGAGTCGCCCAAAGCGTTTAAAATCATATAAGTTCCGTCTGTTGGAGAAATCACATGCGTAACTTGCAGAATCGAAAGAACCGCTTTGATCATACCTGCACCGCACAACAAGCCTAAAATTGGTGCAAAAATAGTAGAAATTAATCCTAATGCTTTATTAAACCATCCCTTATTTTCGTTAGAATTTTGATTGTGTGAATTTGCACCTGCGCCAATTACACTTTCAGGAAACTTACCTGCATCAATAATTGCATCGTAAACTTTTTCAACACTTGGTCCAATTACGACTTGATATTGCCCGCCTTGTTTAACAAGCTGCAGTACACCGTTTAGACTTTGGATTGCTTTATCATTTGCTTTTCCTTCATCTTTTAAAACGAATCTAACTCTTGTAACACAATGAGTTATACTTGCGACATTTTCTGGGCCACCAACATCTTTTAAGATTTCTTTTCCTAATGCTTGATAATCCATTTTTTTTACCCTCTAAATCAATTAATTATTAATCTATTGATTGACTTTTAGAGAGTCCCAATCACGACTCATGATTTAATTACAATTCTCTGCATATTCATCTAGCAAGTGACTAGCATTTACAAATTTTGCGATAATTTCTTCGAAGGTTCCTGCTGGCACGGGATTGCCAATGCTTTCAAAGGATAGACCATAATCTTGAGCTTGCATAAAGTAATAATGAAAACCGTTAGAATATCCCGCTATTAAAACAGTTTTATTAGTAGAAGCCCGCAGAACTTTTGCACCTGCTGATGCAAGTTCACCAGGAAATACGAATATTCTTAACTCGCCAATATCAATAATTTCCATTTGCAAGATATCGTGAAATTGTGGTTGTTTTAACTGACTTTCACATTTTTCTATTACATTTTGAACATTTTGGGAACCAACAGATTTCTCTGGATGTGCCTTCATACTTGCAATCAGCTCTCTTAATGAAGCATCATATGTTTTCTTATCATTAATAATTTCTTGAGCCAAAGTAAGCGAATGAATTTTGCCATGATCAACATCTACAACTTTATTAGCATTAATCTGGCTGATCTTATCCGCTAAACCAACTGAAACTCGCTCCAATTCTTTAAAGTCTCTTCCTTGTCGTTGGTATCGATTGCTTGAATCGCCAGCACATCCGATTAGCATTAATGGATAAAATCCCCACTTCTTTTTCAATTGTGTGCAAACATTTCCAGCTAAATCAGCAGTAAGATATCTATTTGAGGATCCTAAAACTGTTGAATGAACGGCCAAATTAACTATTCCTGCTATAGGTTTGTCGTTATACATAAATTTGATAACAGAAACAATGTTGTCCGATAGTTTTCCCTTATGATCACGATTACCGTAATAACCTAATACTAAATCCTGTCCATACTCTACTTTAACTGGCACAAGATTTTTTAAACATTGTTCATAGGCTCGCACAAAGCTCGCAACAAAGAAATCATAATATTTTTGCGAAAACTTTCCATATTCCCATGTGCGATGATAATCTCTTACAGAATGATGATCATGTGTCACTCCAATAATTATATTTTCCATTGGCAGATCATATTTTTTACTTAGTATTTGCTTAATATCTGCTGCTACAATATCCTCTATCTCTAACAAATCACCAGTTGCAATAAAACATTCCTCACCTTTTTCGTTATGGAATAAAATTGCATTGATATAGATATGATCATGAATTCCAGCAGCTGGCTGATTTCTTAAATCCGTCTTATAACCTAATAGATAAAATTCTCCTTTAGGAGTTATATCAACTCTTCCATGTCCTACTAACATTAGTTTTCTCCTTTCCAATATTCATTTACTTTTGTAAAGGCTTTTAACATTTCCTGATCAGCATCTTTTCCAATTGAAGTATTCATAGCTTGATAAGTAACGCGGTCAAAGTCTTTTTTCTCAGGTAAATATTTTCTTGCTCCATCAACCAGCGTTACAATCATTACTTTTTCTTTTCTTAGTAGAGCAGAAATTTTGGCTGCAAATTCACTATTTAGCTCTGGTTGTGTTCCTAAAATTAAACAATCCCCTATTTGTATTCCTTTTATGTCAACTAGCACTTTTGAAGTTGTTTTTTCAAATTCATATTTATGTGTTGGCTTTATTTCAAAAGTACCAAGTTTTTGAACTTGAGCTGGTAATTTACACTTAAGCGTAAAAGTGTTAATCAACGACTTATCTTTAAATCTCAAACTATTAATTCCTTGTAAGAGAACTTGGGTTAGAACTTGACCCTGGCTCACTACTAATGCTTGATTTTTATTAAATGAATTAGTAGCTTTTCCCTTAAATAAAGGCATTTGATCACCTGCTGCCCCAATTAAAGGGATAGAAACATTTTTTAAACTCTCTTCAACATGCATTGATGCATATCCAAAAATATCACTAGAGATTACTCTTTTCCCATTATCATCACAAATGTGATCTAAAACACTTGGCTGAATGTCATAGTTATAAAGTAGATTTGTCCTTCCACTTTTATCTTGTAGGCCAATTATACGAACTTTATGATTACTGTATTCTGTAAAATTACGACCAAGCCACCAACCTTTTTGGGTTTCAATATTTCTATTAACGTTCAAGGGACAAAATATTTCATTCCATCCAACTTGCACGTCTTGATAATCCTGTTTTGCTTCTGCAATAGCTTTTTCTATACTTTCAACTATTTTCTTAAAAAAACTATCATAGATCTTTTGATCTTTTTCTGTTTTTATTTCATGTTTTAAATGCGGTGCTGAAAAAGTATGAGTTACTGTTACCCAAATATTTTCTTTAGGAATCTTAAGTAATTTATTTGCCTCTTTCTTTATTTTTTTGACATCCCTATCAGTCAAAGACGTCATATCAATTGAAAGTATTACGCATTTGTTTTCTTTTTCACCCAAGATTGCTACTCTTGTTGTCAAAGGTTGTATTATTGATTCAAATTCTCTAATAGGTAAGTCTTTCTGAGTAATATGTAGTTCTGCTTTTCCAAAACCTGCTTTTAATTCCATATTCACGCCTCCACCTCCTTAAGCGCTTTCACTCTTCACTATTAATTCTAATTAATAGATGTATTGACTCGCAATTCTAATTAGGAATACACTGTTTCTAGATAAGAATAGAGGTAAAAATGAAATTACAATACATTAATGAATTTCTAGCTCTAGCTAGATATAAAAACTTTTCAGATGCGGCTAATTCTCTCTACATGTCTCAATCATCTATTTCAAAAAAACTTAAAAAAATTGAAGAAGATTTAAATGTAAAACTATTCAATCGAACTAGTCAGGGAATTTCTCTAACTTCTTATGGAAAAATCTATTTGAAGTATGCCTTACAAATAAAAGATCTTGAGAGTCGGTGTGACAATACTATCCGTGATACACAAAATATAGCTCCTAAACTTAGGATCGGAACAATTCCTTCTGCCAAAGAATATAATATTTTAAATACAATCTTTGATTTTATGAGATATTCAAAGATTAACTGTAAAATTGAAAACAATACTAGTAGTCAACTAGAAAAGAAATTGCTTAATAACGAACTAGATATTGCCTTTATCAAAAATCCGGAAAGCCAAAAATTTACTATGTTCCCTTATTGCCAAGATAAATTAGTTGCAGTTTTGCCAGCTAATCATTTTTTAGCAAATAAAGATCAAATAAATTTAACTGACTTAAAGAATGAAGATTTTATCTTGGAGCCTATTAATTCTCGACCATATCAACTATGTATTAATTTATGTCAAAAAAATGGCTTTACTCCTAATGTAATATATGCAGATCGCTATATTGAAAATATTCTAGAATTTGTTCAAAAAGGAATCGGAATTTCGCTTTTGATGAGCAAATTAATTCCAGAAAATTTTTCTGGAGTAAAAACAGTCCCCATTACACCTAGTACTTACGCTAAGATAGAAATTTGCTTTCTGAATAATCATTCTAAGATATCAGAAAAAGAGAATTTCATTAAATTTATAGACGAAAAGAGCAGTAAGAAATAATTCTTACTGCTTTTTCCACATCTTTAATTTGTATTATTATTGCATTTTTATTCAAAACTCCTTCGAATAAAATCAATCACAATCTTTCTTATCTCAGACGTATAAAATTTACCCGAAGCATGGTCACAATTTTCAATTTTATAAAATCTTACTTTTTTACTATTTTTCTTTAATACCTCATACAACAAGCAACTTTGTTCAAAAGGTACAAATCTATCTTTATCACCATGCATTATTAAAAACGGCGGTATATGAATATTATTTTTAATATAAGTAGTCGGATTAGCTTTTTGGACTAATTTGAGATTTTTGTAAACATTCCTTGTACCTAAAAATTCTCCTTCTAAGCTGTGAGCAGTTACGTGATCCTGAGTGGATATAACTTTATTCATGCGACTAATATCAGTAGGACCATAAAAATCAACGCAAGCTTTAAAAGACAATGGTTCAACCAAAATATCCTCGTCACTAAAGAACTGATTATTCTCAGTCACACTAGCTAAACTTACGGTATGACCACCTGATGAGTCGCCCCACGCAATATATTTTTTAGGATCAATATGATAAGTATTAGCATGATTTAGCATATAACGAGTTGCAGTATTCAAATCACGCACTTGTACTGGAAAAGCCCATTTAGGTGCATATCTGTATTCTACCATTGCTACTACAAAACCATTTTTAGCTACTTCAATCATATCAGCTAAATGCTCATTAACATTTTGTTTATGGAAAGCAGAACCCTGCACCCACATAATTAATGGGTAAATTGCCCTATCCTTTTCTAATGCCGGAACAATAATATTCAAATGTAAATCCATACCATCTTTTTGAGCATATACTACATTTAAATTCACTGATGGAACTTTGTTTGTTTCTTCAATATCTAAAATTTTCATTCCCTCTGGATGTAAATCAGAAACAGGGAATTCATCAAAAGTCATCGTCTGTGGTTCTACATAATCATGTGGCATTTGAGCCACTACTTTTGAATTTAAAAACTTCTTAGCCATCTGAATTCCTCTAGTCTATTAACTTGCCATTCTTATCGCGTTTCAAATGAGTAGTGTACTTAGGAATCTTAGCCGTTTTGATTTTTTGATCAACCCAATTTAAAACTTGCTCACCTAATTCATCACACATTACAAAAGAAGCATCAATTTGTTCTTTCGTAATTCCATCAATATGAATACCAGCAGTCACGCATAAATTTCCAGACAAATCAGAAATAATCTTTTGGGCAAAGCTCTCTGCCAGAAAAACATCTTTGTGTTTTCTCCCATCGTGACTCGCAAAATAAACTTTTTCTATTTTTTTAGTTTTAAAATCATAAGTCACTACTCCACCGAGATGTGGTACATCTCCACCAGTTAAAGTAACTACCATGTCGCTATTCATTAATTCAACATGTGCGTTAATGCTATAGCCAAACTTATTTACTGAAAATTTTTTATGCATCTTCTCCGCTCCAGCGCTCGCCTACTTTATTTTTAATTCCTAAACTATCCAAAACTTTCATTGTTTGATGATCGATGATATCTTGAATCGTTTTTGGATGATCATAAAAAGACGGAATAGGTGGAATAATGTGAACACCCAATTTAGCTAACTTAGTTAGATTTTCTAGGTGAATTGGCGATAGTGGCGTTTCTCTTGGAACCAAGATTAATTTACGTTGCTCTTTAAGCATGACACTTGCAGCGCGCATAATTAAGTCTTCGTCAAAACCAATACTAATCCCGGCAACAGTCTTCATACTAGCCGGTGCAATAACCATGCTATCAACTCTGAAAGAACCACTAGCAATCGCAGCTCCTAAATTTTGATTATCATATACAAAATCTGCTAAATTTTCTACTTCAGCTACGGAATAGTTAGTTTCGAGTTTAATATTTTCTTTGGCCCAATTGCTCATCACTAAATGAGTTTCAAAATTAGTTACTTTACTCAACTTTTCTAGTAAATCAATGCCATAAATACTACCTGATGCACCAGAAATTCCAACTACTATCTTTTTCAAAACTAATCAACCCTATTTCAAATACTTTTCCCAATCAGGGATTTCTTTAAACTTGGCGCGAATAAATTGATCTTTCATGTCAAATGGTACTGTTCCATCGACAATAGTCTTAGAACTCATTCCCTTAACACGAATTGATTTTGGATCATATTGTGGGCGCTCGCTTGGATCAAGCGGATGGTTACGCATCCCTGGAATACAAATAAAATCTTGATCTGCTTGAAAGCGAGTATTCATTGTCCAAACCACATCATTCATATCAAAAATATCAACGTCTTCATCAACTAACCAAACTGTCTTCAATTCCTTGAATGCACCAAAAGCCAAAATTGCAGCTTGTCTTTGAATTCCCTCATCTGCTGGATTATCTTTATGAATTTGCATAATGGTCATTAATTTACCACCACCTGCAGGAGGATTGTAAACATTAACGACTTTTCCTGGAATAGCTTTATCAACTAATTCTAAAATTGAAGCTTCTGTTGGAATACCAGCCATTGAAACATGTTCTTCGCTTGGTCCAATAACAGATTGCATAATTGGATTGTCTTTTCGGTGAGTAACTGCGGTAATTTTTACTACATTAACAGCTGGATTAGCTGGTCCGTTATATCCTGGAAATTCTGGCATAGCAAAACCAGAATTAGTGTTAATATCTTCTTTAATCGTTTCATTAGGCATAATATAGCCTTCAAGAACATATTCACTTCTAGCTAAAGCAGATTCATCGACTGAAACACCATCAACTAATTGAACTGGTTCTTGTCTTAAAGCTCCAGCAACGTCTAGCTCATCATAGCCTAATGGCGTTGTAGGAGGTTCAAAAGTTGCTCCAATTGTAACAGCTGGATCAAGACCAATATTAATTGTAATTGGCATAGGCTTATTTAATTTTTCAAATTCCTTTTGAAAATGTCCAATATGACGCCCGCCAGGCATAATATACATTCCAAGCGTATCTTTATCTTCTAATACCATCCGGTGAATTGTTACATCGGTCATTGTTTTATCTGGATTTGAGCCTTTCACTAGACCACAAGTAATGTAGGGACCAGCATCATATTCAGTATTAGTTGGAGCTGGAACTAATTTTCTAATATCAAAATCAGGATCACTCGCTAAATGAACAACTTCTTGAGCAGGAGCATCTTTTTTATCAACTTTGATTGGATGAACTGGATTTTCAACTGCATCTTTTAAGAAACGCCCCAAAGTCTTATAGTCATGATGCAAAATTCGACCATCTCGTTTGCGGCTTGCCATTAAGCCAATTAATACTCGAGTATTAGGAAAACCTTTTAAATTATTGAACATCATTGCAGGCCCTTCTTTTGTTGGTCTTTCAACGGTGCCCCCTGCTCCAATGTAGCGATAAACACCAGAAATTTCTGCGTCTGGATCAATTTCAATATTTGTTTCATGATAATCTTCTGGGTTATCTTTAATTTCACGTAATACTTTTCTTAAATCCCAAGGATCTTTAGGTAATTTCGTCATCTCAACAATCTCCTTTTACTTAGCTTTACATCTATCATACGAGCCAAATAAAAGTTTTATCAATTCTATCTATTACCTCAACTATTCCAATTTGGCATTTCAAATTGCTTTAAATAATTCCAAAAGTCATTTTCAATTTTAGAGTGTTTTCCCTTATTACGAATAAATAGTAAAGTACCAGTAGCTGTAGGTTTAATTGGAACAAATGATAATTCAGGATTATTTGTTTTAGGGTGCATTAAAATAGCTACGCCTTGATTATTCTCTACCATTTGGAAAATTGAACTCATTCGATCACTTACAAAAGAGACTTTTGGATCAAAGCCAGCTATTCGACACAAATTAATTACTGGCTCATACAACAAACTATTTTTCGCTAGCATAATAAAATTTTCGTTTTTAAGATCAGCTAGCTCTATTTCTCTTTTATTTGCCAGTGGATGTTCTTTATTTAAGCAAACAGTAAAGGATTCTTGAGCAATAACAATTTTTTCAAAATCAAGCTTTTCAAGAGCCATTGTCCTAATGAAAGCCAGATCGATTTGCTTTTGCTTCAAAGTATTTATTAATTGATTAGTTTCAATTTCTTGTAAAGCAATACTAATATCTGACTTAACTTTTTGATAAGCCATTGTTTGCTTAAAAATATCATAGTTTGCAAAAGTAGGAATAATTCCTAACTTTATCTGTCCACTATTGGTGTTTTTAAACTCACTCGTCTCTTTACTGATCCAATCAGAAAGCAATACGATTTTTTCTGCATTAGGCAAAATAAGTTTCCCATAATCTGACAAGACAACTTTTTTATTGCTTCGATTAAACAAAGTTTCTCCTAATTCTTTCTCAAGTCCCTTAATTTGTTTAGAAATCGTGCTTTGACTAGTATAAAGGTTTTCTGCCGTTTCCGAAAAACTCAGCGTTTTTGCCAAATCGACAAAAGCACGCAATTTATTAATTTCCATAAGTTAAACCTCAACTATTCCAATTTGGCATTATTAAACCGCAATTTAGAATTGAGATCAAGTTATTGTAATTTTTATAATTAACCTGATTTGATAAGAAAGAGGTTCAACTATGCCAATCGGAGTTATCGTTAATGCTTCATCAGTTTTATTAGGAGGAATTTTTGGTGGATTCTTTGGTAATAAATTGTCTGAAGATTTCAAAGAAAAATTAAATATGATCTTCGGGGCCTGTTCAATGGGAATGGGCATTTTCTCAATTGCACCAATGAAATATATGCCTGCCGTTATTTTTGCTGTCATTCTTGGAACAATTGTTGGTCTTGCGATTCATTTAGGAAAAATTTTTAATCAAGGTGCTCTTTTAATGCAGCGACCTATTGCACGCATGATTCCGACAGAAAATTTATCCATTTCAAAAGATGAATTCACGAGTTTAATGGTTACTGCCACAGTTCTTTTCTGCGCAAGTGGAACAGGTATTTATGGTTCACTTGATGAAGGTATGTCTGGAGATATTACTATCTTAGTTTCAAAATCAATTCTAGACTTTTTCACTGCAGCAATTTTTGCAGCAAGCTTAGGCTACGCAGTTTCAATCATTGCTATTCCGCAGTTTATTATTTTCTTTATTCTTTTCTTACTTGCTCGTTTTATATTGCCATTCACAACTCCATCAATGATTTCAGATTTTAAAGCTTGCGGTGGTTTTCTTATGTTAGCAACAGGCTTTAGAATGGTAAAGCTTAAGATGTTTCCAATAGCGGAAATGATCCCAGCTATGATTTTAGTCATGCCCTTATCTTGGCTTTGGTCAGATGTGATTTTAAAACTTATTCACTAAACACAAAAGAACCGTATGCATCTTCAACATGCACACGGTTCTTTTTTAATCTACTGACTTCAATGCTTGATCAAATTACTTCTAAACTTCATGATAAATACTTGCTTCCTTCTTTAATTGAAAGAGTTGCCATCTCAGTATGATGCTTGCTAATAAAATGTTTCACCCAGTCTGGATTAGTTTTAGAATAATCGCGTAATGCCCAACCAATTGCCTTATTAATAAAGAATTCTGAACTACCTAAATTATTTTCTAAAATTGCATTTAGTAATTCAATGTTCATTTTATCTTTTCGCAAAAGCTGATGTTCGATCGCTACTCTTCTGACCCAGAAGTCGTCATCCTTTGACCAAGCTAGCATTAAATCATTTACTCGATCATCCCTTAAACCTATTTTTCCAATTGGCTTAATTAAACTATCAATTGTATCCCACCACTGTTTAGACTTTACATAATTTGAAATATGGTCAATATCTTCAAATGTGAGATATTTCTCTAATGCAATTAGATAATCGCAAACAAAATATTGAGCTTCACGATGTTCATCTCCCCATGCTTGATCTAAAAAATCCCAATCAATTTTTTTATTTGCTTTTTCTAACTTAATAAGATCATGATAACTTCTTCTACGTTCTGGAGACTTCAAACCAAAAAACTTGAACTTATTTCTCAAATAGCTTTCCATTTGACTAGCTATTTCTGAATTGCTATTCTCAATTAACCTTTGTCTTAACTCTTGATACTTGCTCATTTCTTTCCCTTCAGTTTCCTTACTTGTTAAAATAAATCTAGTATTAGAGAGGATGATAATCATGAAAATTTTAATTGTCATCGATGATTATTTCAATAAAAGCAATGGCATGTCAATTTCTACACAACGCTTTGTTAAACAATTCCAAAAAATGGGGCACGAAGTACGTGTTCTAGCTTCGATCGCTGGTGGAGAGCCTGACTATCCACTTCCAATAATGACTATTCCAATTTTTAAAAACATAATTGCTAAAGAAGGATTTCATTTTGCTAAACCTGAAAAGAAAACCATTGAAAAAGCTGTTAAATGGGCTGATCTAGTACACTTGGAAGACCCTTTCCCAGTTTGCGCTTGTGCAGGTAAAATTGCTAAACGAGTCAAGAAGCCAATTACTGGTACTTTTCACCTTTATCCTGAAAATTTAACTGCTTCTGTTCCTATCTTAGATCACCCTAACATCAACTCTACTTTCATGAAGCTTTTTCGTGATACTACCTTTAATTATTGCAATTACTTGCAGTGTCCAACAGCTAAAGTCAAACAAAGATTGCAAAATTATCATTTCAAATCTAAGCTAATAACTATTTCAAACGGCATTAGTGATTATTACTTACAAGATAATCAGCAAGATCTAAAAAATGATTCCTTCACGATTCTTTCGATTGGACGCTTTTCTAATGAAAAAGATCAAAAGACCCTGATTAAAGCTATTTCACTCAGCAAATATAAAAACAAAATTCATCTCATCCTAGCAGGTAAAGGTCCACTAAAGTCTGAATATATTGAACTTTGCCGCAAGTTAAAAATTAATGCCCAGCTTGCTTTTTATAGCAGAGATGAACTAAAACAAGTAATGAAACAATCAAATATTGTTGTTCATTGCGCTAATGTCGAAGTAGAAGGAATGGCTTGTATGGAAGCTTTCGCAACTGGCTGTGTTCCAGTAATTGCAGAAAGTCCACTTTCTTCGACTAGTGCCTATGCTTTAAGTTCTCAAAATCGTTTTCCAGCCGGCAGTAAACAAATTTTAGCGCAGAAAATTGATTACTGGATTACTCACTCTCAAGACTTAAAAACAATGAGTTCAAATTATCAAAATTATGCTAAATCACTTTCGATTGAAAACTCGGCCACCAAGGTTTTAGCAATGTTTGAAAAAGCTCAAAAAAATTATGTTTCAAACTAATATTCAAACATAAGAATCTGTGATATCCTTATGTTAAATCTTTCACAAAAAGGAGGAAACTTTTTAATGTCCATCAAGAAGTTAGAAAATAGTAGCGACCACGCTATGGTTGCTGAAGAGGTTAAAATTTTAACCAACTTGCTTAACGAAAGTACGCGTCAGTTGAGTGGCGATGTTGTTTTTAACAAGATTCAAGACTTAATCAAAATCTCTGCTCAAAAAGACTATGATGCTCTTGAAACACAAATTGCTAGTTTAACTAATCAAGAGATGATTGTTGTTGCCCGCTACTTTGCGACGCTACCCTTGTTAGTTAATATTTCTGAAGATGTAGAATTAGCAAGCGAAGTTAACTTACTCAATAATACTGATCAAGACTATCTTGGCAAGCTTGAAGATACAATTGATTTAGTTGCACAAAAAGAAAATGCTAGTGAAATCTTAAAGCACGTTAATGTTGTACCTGTTTTAACTGCTCACCCAACTCAAGTTCAAAGAAAAACTGTTCTTGAATTAACTGATCAGATCCATGGCTTATTACGTAGCTATCGTGAAGTTAAAAGTGGAACTATCAATCAGGCTGAATGGACTGAAAAGCTCCGTGCCTATATTGAAATTTTGATGCAGACAGATATTATCCGTAGTCATAAATTGCAAGTTTCTAACGAAATTACTAATGTTTTAGCCTACTATCCTAAGGCTTTAATTCCAGCAATTACTAAGTTCACAGCTCGTTATCAAGAATTAGCTAAGAAGCATAAATTAGATCTTAAAGGTGCAACTCCAATTACTATGGGAATGTGGATCGGCGGAGACCGAGATGGTAACCCCTATGTAACTGCTGATACTTTAGAGTTAAGTGCAAGTTTACAAAGCCAGGTAATTTTTGAATATTACATCAAAAAGCTAAACAAGCTTTATCGTACTATTTCAATGTCAACTTCTTATATGAAGACCTCCTCAGCGGTTGAAAAGCTTTCAGAGCTCTCAAATGACGATTCACCATTTAGAACTAATGAGCCATACCGTCGTGCATTCTACTATATTGAGAGCCGTTTACTTCATACTGAATACACTCTTTTAGGGACAGCTGATAAAAATAGTTTTGTTAAAAAACGTGACCTAGAAAACTTAGACAAAATTCCGGTTTACAAGAATCCCCAAGATTTCAAATCAGATTTAATTACGATCAAAGAATCCCTTGAGCAAGATCACGACCAGGCAGTCATCAGAAGTTTCTTCACTGAACTTTTAGAAGCAATCGATATTTTTGGATTCCATTTGGCAACAATTGATATGCGTCAAGACTCTAGCGTAAACGAAGCATGTGTTGCAGAATTACTCAAGAGTGCTGGTATCTGCGATAACTACAGCGAATTATCAGAAAAAGATAAGATTCAAGTTCTACTTAAAGAGCTAAATGACGATCCACGTAATCTTCATGCCAATAACAAGCTTAAGTCTGACCTACTTCAAAAAGAATTAAAGATCTATAAGACCGCACGTCAACTTAAAGACCGAATTGGTGAAGATGTAATTAAGCAACATATTATTTCTCATACAGAGAGTGTTTCCGACCTTTTAGAGCAAGCAATTATGCTCAAAGAATACGATCTCTTAGATAATCAAGGAGCTCGTATTCAAGTGGTTCCATTATTTGAAACAGTTGAAGACTTAGAGAACTCTCGTGAAATCATGAAAGAGTTTTTAAACTTAGATATTGTTAAAAAGTGGCTTGCTTCTCAAAATAATTACCAAGAAATCATGCTTGGCTACTCCGACTCTAACAAAGATGGCGGCTACTTAGCTTCCTGCTGGAACCTTTACAAGGCACAAAAAGATTTAACAGCAATGGGCAAAAAACTAGGCGTTAACATTACCTTCATGCACGGACGTGGTGGAACTGTTGGCCGTGGCGGTGGTCCTTCATATGAAGCTATTACTGCCCAACCTTTCGGCTCAATCAATGACCGAATTCGAATGACTGAACAAGGCGAAATCATTCAAAATAAATATGGTAATCAAGACACTGCCTACTACAACTTAGAAATGCTTGCTTCAGCAACAATCGACCGAATTGTTTCTAAACAAATCGTAAGCGAAGATGACATTGGCGGATTCCGTGATTCAATGGATAAGATTGTACTTGATAGCAATAAAGTTTACCGTAAATTAGTTTTTGAAACGCCTGCCTTTCTTGACTACTTCTTGCAAGCTACCCCAATTAAGCAAATTTCTAACTTAAATATTGGTTCTCGTCCAGCTGCAAGAAAGAAAATCACTGACTTCTCTGGTTTAAGAGCTATTCCTTGGGTATTCTCCTGGTCACAAAGTAGAATTATGTTCCCAGGTTGGTATGGAGTTGGATCTGCCTTTAAGCACTTTATCGATGCAGATTCTCATAATTTAGAAACTTTGCAAAAGATGTAT
Organism: Lactobacillus isalae; assembly: GCF_947539375.1. NCBI lineage: Bacteria > Bacillati > Bacillota > Bacilli > Lactobacillales > Lactobacillaceae > Lactobacillus > Lactobacillus isalae. Next base: position 603,938 of record NZ_OX443569.1, on the reverse strand, counting down.
CAAGGCTGGCCATTCTTCCATTCCCTACTTTCTAACGTTGATATGGTTTTATCAAAATCTAACATGGATATTGCTAAACAATATGCGAACTTATGTGAGGATGAAGATACTAAGAAGGTCTTTGACACTATCTACCAAGAATGGAAGCTCACTAAAGAAGTAATTCTTCAAATTGAAGGTAACAAAGAATTACTAGCTGATAATCCAAGTCTAAAGATGAGCTTAAATTACCGGATGCCATATTTTAATATTCTTAACTACATTCAAATTGAGATGATTAAACGAGATCGTGTAGATGAAATTGCTGGTGTTTACGAAAGCATCTTACCAATTACTATTAATGGGGTAACTTCTGGCTTACGTAATTCGGGATAGTTCATAAATTCAATAAATATGAAAAAGAGACATGTAACAAAAAAGGCAGTTACATGTCTCTTTTAAATCCAAATAAAATCATTCGTAACAATCAATTACGTATACCACATCAGATTTTTACCTAATTTTATTTCTAAATAGTATACTTATATTAACTATTTAGAAAGCGAGAATAACATGACAAAAGCATTACTAATTATCGACTACACTAATGACTTTATTGCAGACAATGGATCATTAACTTGTGGTAAACCAGCCCAAAAGCTAGAAGATTATTTAATCGAGCTTGCAGATCAATTTTATGAAAATGGTGATTACGTAATTTTTCCAACTGATGGTCATACGGGAGATACATTCAGTCCAGAATACAAACTATTTCCGCCACATAATATTGTTGGCACCCCTGGTCAAGAATTATATGGCAAATTAAAAGAGTGGTACGAAAATCATAAGTCTAGCGATCGTATTTATAAGTTTAATAAAAATCGCTACTCTTCTTTCCAAAATACCAATCTTGATAATTACTTACGTGAGCGTAAAATTGATGATCTTTGGTTAACTGGAGTATGTACTGATATTTGTGTTCTTCACACAGCAGTTAGTGCCTATAATTTAAATTACGGCATCACTATTCCAACTAAGGGAGTTACAACATTTACCGAGCATGGACAAGAATGGGCATTAGACCACTTTAAGAATTCGCTGGGTGCAACTTTAATATAATGTAATGAAATTAAATAATAACAAGTAAGCTGTATCAGTTTTACAAACAATGATACAGCTTATTTTCTTTGATTAAAATTTCTATTTCAAATTGATTAGTTCAATGCTATCAATACCGTCAATTTCACTGACATTAACCGCTACTTGCTCATTAAGTGACGTTGGAATATTTTTACCCACAAAATCAGCTCTAATCGGTAATTCTCGATGTCCTCGATCAACTAAAACAGCTACAGAAATCGACTTTGGTCGACCATTTGCAATCAAGGCATCCATTGCTGCTCTAATTGTACGTCCAGTATAGAGAACATCATCTACTAAGACAATATTTTTATTAGTAATATCCAGATCTGCAGGCTCTAAATCAGATATTGTTACTTGACTAGGGTCGCTTTTTTGATCATCCCGATAAGGAGTAATATCTAATTCACCTACTGGAATCTCTACCTTTTCGACCTCTTTAAGTCGGTCACGCATTCTACGAGCTAAATACACTCCACGCGTCTTAATACCTACCAATACTAGGTCTTCTACTCCCTTATTTCTTTCAATAATTTCATATGTAATTCTGACAAGAGCTCGCTTCATCGCAAGCTTATCCCAAATTTCTTTTGCCATTATATCTCTTCCTTAATCAAGTTTTTTCTATTTCAAGGCGTCTGTCGCAAATGATCTATTTTCAAGAGAAGTTAAAAGGGCATCTGCTGTGTCAAGAGCAGTCAACAATGGAACATTTTGTTGAATGGCCATTTGTCTAATAATAAAGCCATCCGAGTTCTTTTCAATATCATGTCCCATGGTATTAATCACTAGATCAATCTTTCCATCTCTTAATTCATTCAAGATATTATCATCTTCATTTTCGTTTTCATGAACTTTGGTTACTAAATCAACATGCAAGCCATTATTCTTTAAAAAGTCAGCTGTCCCCTTGGTAGCAAAGATTCGATAACCAATTCTAGCAAACCGCTTAGCTATTGGTAAAATCTTATCTTTATCTCTATCTTCAATTGTCAATAAAACATTTCCGTTTTCAGGTAGCTGCATCTTAGCTCCCGCAAAGGCCTTATAAAGTGCTTTAGCAAAAGTATGGTCGCTTCCCATTACTTCGCCAGTTGACTTCATTTCAGGTCCAAGATATGAATCCACATCTGCTAGCTTACTAAAACTAAAGACAGGAGCCTTAACACTAATCATTTCTGGCTCTGGTGCAAGACCATCGCTATATCCTTGCTCTGCTAAGCTTTCTCCCATAATTACTTTAGTTGCAACTTGCGCCATTTCAATTCCAGTTATCTTACTTAAAAATGGTACTGTTCTACTTGCACGAGGATTTACTTCGATTACATAAACTTCGCCATTTCTTACAATAAACTGAATGTTCATAATTCCAATACAATTAAGTGTAAGGGCAAGTTTTCGAGTAACGTCCATAATCTTCTCTTTGACGTCATCAGTAAATGTTTGTGGTGGATAAACAGCCATTGAATCACCTGAGTGAACACCAGCATGTTCAATATGCTCCATAATTCCAGGCAATAAGACATCATGTCCATCACAAATTGCATCAACGTCGCATTCTCGACCATCTAAGTAATCATCAATTAGAATTGGATGATCGGCTGCAATATCTACATGATCGTGCAAATATTCTTCAAGTTCGCTCTTACTATAAACAATTTCCATTGCTTTTCCCCCAAGCACATAACTTGGACGAACTAAGACTGGGTATCCCAACTCTTCAGCAGCTTTAATTACTCCCTCATGCGTTGTAGCAGTTAACCCCTTTGGCTGGTTAAGCTGAAGTTTTTTAATAATTTGGTCAAATAATTCACGATCTTCTGCACGGTTAAGATCTTTAACCGTCGTTCCTAAAATTTTAACGCCATGCTTTTCTAAACCGGCCGCTAAATTAATAGAAGTTTGACCACCAAATTGAACAATGACACCTTCCGGCTTTTCTAAGTCACAAACATTTAAGACATCCTCTAATGTTAAAGGTTCAAAGTAAAGTTTATCCGAAATTGAAAAATCAGTTGAAACAGTTTCTGGGTTTGAGTTAATAACAATTGCTTCATAGCCCATTTTTTGCAGTGCTTTAACACAGTGAACTGTTGCATAATCAAACTCAACACCCTGTCCAATTCTAATTGGACCAGAACCAATAACAATAACTGATTTCTTTCCAGACTTATGTGATTCATTTTCGCCGTCATAAGTTGAATAGAAGTAAGGTGTTTTTGATTCAAATTCGGCTGCACACGTATCAACCATTTTATAAACCGGGATAATACCATGCTTTTTACGTAAATCTCTAACTTGATCAGTTTTTTCATTCCATAAAGCAGCTATAGTTGGATCGCTAAAGCCATACTTCTTAGCTAAACATAAAATTTCAGGATCATCTTTATTTTCTTTAATGGACTTTTCCATCTCTACCATATGACTAACAATATCTAAGAAGTAGAAATTGATTTTGGTTAATTCATGTACATCTTCAATGCTATATCCTCTTCTAAACGCTTCAGCTAAATAGAAAAGACGATCATCTTGCGCTTTAACTAATTTTTGTTCTATTTCTTCATCACTTGCTTGGTGAGCTTTTTCGGAAAATAAATCTTTTTCATCAATTTCTAGTGACCTTACTGCCTTCTGCATTGCTTCTTCAGCAGTTCGACCAATCGCCATTACTTCACCAGTTGCCTTCATTTGCGTTCCCAAAGTACGGTCAGCTTTAGAGAACTTATCAAATGGCCAACGTGGAATTTTGCAAACAACATAGTCTAATGCTGGTTCAAATTCGGCATAAGTAGTTCCAGTTACCGGATTCTTAATTTCATCTAAAGTCATCCCAATTGCAATTTTAGCTGCCATTTTAGCAATCGGATAACCTGTCGCTTTTGAAGCAAGAGCACTCGACCTTGACACTCTTGGGTTAACTTCAATCACATCATATTCAAAACTATTTGGATCTAGGGCAAGCTGTACATTACAGCCACCTTCAATTTTAAGAGCACGAATCAAACGCAAAGAGCAATCCCTAAGCATTTGATATTCTTTATCGCTTAAAGTTTGGCTAGGTGAAAAAACAATTGAATCTCCTGTATGAATTCCGACGGGATCAAAGTTTTCCATACAACAAACAATCATCGCATTATCATCGTGGTCGCGCATTACTTCAAACTCAATTTCTTTATAGCCAGCGATTGATTTTTCAATTAAACATTCAGTAACTGGCGAAAGTTCTAATCCATTTTTTACAATTTCAGCTAATTCTTCATCACTATGACATATTCCGCCACCAGTTCCACCCATTGTAAATGCTGGTCTAACAATGATTGGATAGCCTATTTCATCTCCAAATTCGAGAGCATCTTCAACCGTATTAACAGTTTTCGACGGAGGAACAGGTTCACCTAATTTTTTACATAATTCTTTAAATTTCTCTCTATCTTCTGCCTGTTCAATTGAAGATAATTTTGTCCCTAATAGCTCAATATTTAATTCATCTAAAATTCCAATTTTAGCCAAAGCTAGGGCCATGTTTAACCCTACTTGGCCTCCAAGAGTTGGTAGAATTGCATCTGGATATTCCTGTCTAATAATTCTAGAAATTGATTCTACTGTTAATGGTTCAATGTAGACCTTATCAGCAATGGTTGTATCAGTCATGATTGTTGCCGGATTTGAGTTAACTAAAACTACCTCATAACCTTCTTCGCGAAGAGCTAAACAAGCTTGCGTTCCTGAATAATCAAACTCAGCAGCTTGACCAATAATAATTGGACCAGAACCAATCACCATAATTTTATGAATATCTGTTCTCTTAGGCATGACGCTCTTCTTCCTTTCTTTGGTCAATCATTGACATAAAATCATCAAATAGTGAGTCTTCATCATGAGGTCCTGGTGTTGCATCAGGGTGAAATTGGACTGAAAATGCAGGGTATTTTTTATGGCGTAGCCCCTCAACGGTACCATCATTTACCTCAACATGAGTAATCATTAAATTCTCTTTATCAATTGAATCGGGATCAACTGCATAACCGTGATTTTGTGAAGTAAAACCAATATTACCAGTTGCAATCTCTCTTACTGGATGGTTAAAACCACGGTGTCCAAATTTCATCTTGTAGGTTTTAGCACCATTAGCAAGCGCAAAAACTTGGTGTCCCATACAAATTCCAAACAAAGGAACATGTTTTTCAACTTCTTGAACCATTTTTGCGGCTTCAATCATTTCTTCTGGGTCTCCTGGGCCATTTGATAAAAGCACACCATCTGGATTAAGGTTTAAAATTTCATCAGCAGTTGCAGTGTAAGGTAAAACAATACAGTTACAGTCTCTTTCAGCTAATTCTCGTAAAATACTATGCTTAATTCCAAAATCAATAACAACAATATTACGTTTAGATCCTGGAACTGGATAAGAGTTCTTAGTTGAAACTCGGCTAATCACACCTTGAGTAATATTTTTTTCTTTTAATTCTTGTGCAATTTTAGCAGCATTTTCTTTTGAATCAGTAATTTTTCCTTTCAAAGCACCGTGAATTCTAAGTTTCTTAACCAATTCACGCGTATCAATTCCTTGCACCCCAGGAATATTTAATTGTTTTAAAAATTTCGGTAAAGTCGTCTGCATTCTCCAGTTATCTGGACGACGAGCAACCTGGTGACAGACCACGCCTTTAATTTGTGGTTCAAGCGATTCATAGTCGGCTAGAGTAATTCCGTAATTTCCGATTAATGGATTAGTAAAAACTAAAATCTGATCAGCATAACTTTGATCAGTAATTGCTTCTTGGTAGCCAGTCATACCAGTTGTAAAAACAACTTCACCACTGCTTTCACAATCTGCGCCAAAAGCATCTCCTGCATAAATACTACCATCTTCTAAAATTAAGTAGCGTTTCATTTTGTTCCCCTTTGATATACAACTTCACCATCAACAAGCGTCATCACTGTTTCGCCATATACTTTTTGACCAGTAAATGGCGTATTTACACCTTTTGACTTAAAATCCGCTTCCTTGATTTCGTTTTCATGTTCAATATCAAAAATTGCAATATCCGCATTTCTTCCTGGCTCTAGAACTCCTGCATTCTTAATTCCAAATACCTTAGCAGGCTGATCACTAAAAAGTGCCAAAAGCTGTTCAAGACTTAATACTTTTTCTTCTTTTACAAATTTAGTGTAGAGCGTACTAAACGCAGTCTCGCTACCAGTGATTCCAAAAGCTGCATCTTTCATACCGCCCTGCTTTTCACTTTTTGCATGTGGTGCATGATCAGTAGCAATCAAGTCAATTGTTCCGTCTAAGAGACCTACTAAAAGAGCTGCTTGATCTTCTTTGCTTCTTAGAGGTGGATTCATTTTGAAATAGCCATTGTCTTTAGGAATATCGCTGTCAGTCAATAAAATGTGGTGAGGAGCAACTTCACAAGTTACGTTAATTCCACGTGCTTTAGCCAAACGCACAAGTTCAACACTCGTCTTGGTTGAAACGTGGCAAATATGATAGTGAACTCCAGTCTTTTGTGCTAAAAGCAGGTCACGAGCAATTTGCGTAGTTTCTGCAAGTTCAGTAACTGGCGGTAAATCTAGCTTTTCAGCAGCTATGCCTTCATTAACTATTCCCTTATTAAAGAGTGAATCATCTTGTGCGTGACTAGCAATAATTAAGTTATTTTCTTTAGCCTTTTGCATGGCTAAATACATTGTCTGCGCATTTTGAACGCCATGTCCGTCATTACTTAGGGCAAAGGCGCCAGCTTGTTTTAAAGCTGCATAGTCAGGGATAATGTCGGTAGTTTCATCATTAGTGATTGGGCCATATTGAAAAATATGAACTATTCCTTTGCTCTTGTTCTCCTCAACCATTTTTTTCATTAATTCAGGTGTATTAGGAACGGGAGTAACATTTGGCATTGCACCAACAGTGGTAAAACCGCCATGGGCAGCTGCTTGACTACCAGTTTTGATATTTTCTTTATAGGTTTGGCCTGGATCACGGTAATGAACATGAACATCCACTAATCCAGGACTAACGAGCATCCCTTTTGCATCAATTACCTTTTCAGCCTTCAAGTCTTCTCCAATAGCCTTAATTTTTTTATCTTCAATTAAGACATCGGCCTTAATTAAGCGACCATTTTGGTAAACTGTTCCATTTTTTATTACAGTTGCCATTACTTAAGTCCTCCCAATTTTCTTCCACGCAAAACTGCTTCAATCATTGCCATTCTCATAAATACACCATTCTGCATCTGGCGAGTAAACATACACTTGTCACTTTCAACTAAGTCTCCGCTTAACTCAACATCGTGATTAATTGGGCCCGGATGCATAATAATTGCGTCTGGCTTTAGTGCTTGGTAGCGTTCATGGTTAATGCCATATTTATCATGATATGCTTTGGCATCAAAATTCTTTTCGTTAGGATCATCGCTATGTCTTTCATGTTGCACTCTCAAGAGCATCATGACATCCATTTCCGGGATTAGTTTATCTAGCTTTTCATACTTTCCATATTTATCAAACTTACTTGAATACCAGTACTCAGGACCCGAGAAGTAAACTTCAGCACCTAGTCTAGTCAATAATTCCATATTGCTCTTTGCAACACGTGAGTTAGTAATATCACCAACAATTGCAACCTTTAATCCTTTAAAATGATTAAAATGTTCATGAATAGTCATCATATCTAATAAGCATTGACTAGGATGTTGTCCACTTCCATCCCCAGCATTGATCACGCCAATATTTAAATGTTGATGCTTTTTAGGACTAATTAAATCTTGATAGTATTCATTTTGTGGATGACGAATCACTTCAACATTTACGCCAACTGCATCCATAATCAGAGACGTATCATAAAGTGTCTCTCCCTTATTAACTGAAGAATGAGCTGGATCAAAAGGTATTACAGTTAAACCTAATTTTCTCTCAGCCATTTCAAAACTTGTATGCGTTCTGCTTGAATCTTCAAAAAACATGTTTGAAATATACACTGGTTGAGTTAAATGAAGTCTTGCTCCACCATTTTTAAAGTACTCTGCACGCTTAATTAGAGCTTCAACTTCTTCAACACTTAAATTTTCTACGCTAACGAAATGTGGTAAACTAACAAGATTCAATTTTTCCATTTTTTATTCTTTCTAAACAAAAAGGCCTGAAGCATTTAATTGCTCCAGGCCTATTTTTCATATTCTGGCATACGAAAAATATAGCAACCCTTCTGGCCCTCTCTGGAGTCAATTAAATGGTTGACTATTAAATTAATATTTCTAAACTACTTTGGTAAAGATTTTAGTTCAACTGAATCCTTACCATCTTTTTCTACCATCTTAACTGCAACTTGTTCGTCAGCTGCTGTTGGAATGTTTTTACCAACAAAATCTGCTCTAATTGGTAATTCTCGATGTCCTCGATCTACCAAAACTGCTACTTTAATTGAACTTGGACGTCCATCATCCATTAATGCATCCATTGCTGCTCGAATTGTACGACCAGTATAGATTACATCATCAATTAAGATCACTTTTTTATCATTGATATCAACGCTTATTTTGTTTGAATTAATCACTGGATCTTGCTTCAAGGAAGCATCATGACGGTCATCACGGTAAAGCGTAATATCCAATTCATCAACTGGAACATCAACATCTTCCAATTTTTGAATACGATCATGAATTCTCTTAGCTAAGTAAACACCACGCGTCTTAATTCCGATCAAAACTAGATTATCGGTTCCCTTATTTTGTTCAATAATTTCATAAGTAATTCGAGTTAATGCACGCTTCATTGCTAATGCATCCCAAATTTCCTTTGCCATATTTTCCCTCCTGGTCTTGCCCATGAAAAAAGCTCCTAGTTATTTGAGACTAGGAGCTTATAGTAAAGTCATACTTATTTAAGCCTGCCTTGCTAGCCTCACGGGACTAATTTTAAAGGACATTCATTGCTTTAAAATTACTGTAATTTAAGATTTTTGTCAAGCAATTTAATTAAATTCAACTTTGTTTATTAAGTCATTAATATCTTCAATGCCTAACTTTTCTAATTCCTTTGGCAAATCATCGGCAATATGCTTTGACGCAATACTGTCTTTAAAGTGAGCAGTACCTACTGCAACAGCATTTGCACCGACCAACATAAATTTAATTACATCTTTAGCTGAGTTAATGCCGCCCATGCCAATAATTGGCAGACTTGTACTTTGACGAACTTGGTAAACCATTCTAAGTGCTACTGGTTGAACAGCTTCGCCAGAGAGTCCACCAATATTATGACCTAGACTTGGCTTTCTAGTTTCAATATCAATGTCCATTCCCAAAAGAGTGTTAATCAAAGATAACCCATCAGCTCCGCCTTTCTCAGCCGCTTTAGCGATTTGCGTAATATCAGTCACATTAGGCGTTAGCTTCACATAAATTGGAACACTAGTAACTGCTTTAATTTTCTTAGTCAAAGATTCAACAACTTCTGGATGAACTCCAAAACTCATGCCGCCTTGATGTACATTAGGACAAGAAACATTAATTTCTAAGGCATTAACTAAACCAGAATCAGATAATTTCTTGGCTACTTCAACATATCCTGCTTCATCTTCCCCTCCGACACTAGCCATGATTGGTAAATCGGGATAATTCTGGCGCAGAGGAGTCAATTTATCTTTAATCACCGCATCAACACCAGGATTTGTTAAACCTACTGAATTTAAAACCCCGGTATTCAAGACTGATATTTGTGGTTGAGGGTTACCAGTAGTTGCATGAGGTGTAGTTGTCTTAATAACCATCGCACCTAAATCATTTAAATCAAACTTCTTAGCTGCAGGTACATCCCCAAAACCAAAAGTTCCACTTGCTGGCATAACTGGATTTTTTAAATCTAATCCTGGTAATTTTACGTGCGTATTAATCATATTTTCCTCCAAAATGAATGCTCACTGTCATTCGATTATTTTTTCAAGAACTGATTGTACACGCTTTTTTTATTTTTTCAAAGTTAAAAATTTTATTTGTAATTCTCGACCGAAGGTGCTAAACTTCATTTTGATTAAACTTTAAACGGTACAGAGAGACCGCAAGTTAAAACTTATTGGCTTAAATTATCTGGAAAAGTCTATACCTAGTGTCTCTCTGCGCTCGGTATAGACTTTTTTTATGGAGGAAAAATGACAAGACCAGTTATCGTTGCCTTAGATTTAGACAATGAAAAAAAATTAAATGAGCTCTTACCTAAACTTGGTAAAGCAGAAAATGTTTTTATTAAAATCGGAATGGAACTCTTTTTTAATGAAGGACCAGTAATTGTTAAAAATTTGTCTAAGCAAGGTTACCAGATTTTCTTAGACTTAAAAATGAACGATATTCCTAATACCGTCTATAATGGTGCTAAAGCATTGGCTCATTTAGGAATTACTTATACTACCGTTCATGCATTAGGTGGCAGTCAAATGATTAAAGCAGCAAAAGATGGCTTAATTGCTGGCACACCGGTCGGTAAAAACGTCCCTAAGTTACTAGCTGTTACAGAATTAACTTCAATTTCTGATGATATTTTGCATGAAGAACAAAATTGTAATCTATCAATGAATCAGCAAGTTTTAAGTTTAGCTAATACTGCTAAAAAAGCAGGAGCTGATGGAGTAATTTGTTCACCGTTAGAAGTTAATAATTTACGCCAAAATGTTGGCGATGACTTTTTATACGTCACTCCTGGCATTCGCCCAGCAGGAAACGCCAAAGATGATCAATCTAGAATAGCAACGCCAGCTCAAGCAAAAGAATGGGGTTCAAGTGCTATTGTTGTAGGCCGTCCAATTACCCTAGCAAGTGACCCAGAAGCAGCATATGAAGCAATTAAAAAGGAGTTCAACTAAAATGCATAAAGATCAAATCATCAGCCAATTAATCAAAGAAAAAATTATTACTATTTCACCCGACAAATCATTTACATACGCTAGTGGAATGCTTTCCCCAATCTATACAGACTTGCGTTTAACTGTTTCCTATCCTGAATTACGCGATACGATTGCCAGTGACTTAGCTAACTTAATCGCAAAAGAATTTCCTGAAGCAACAATCATTGGAGGCGTTGCAACTGCAGGAATTCCACATGCTGCTCTAGTTGCTGAAAAACTGCATCTACCTATGATTTATGTTAGACCTAAGCCAAAAGACCACGGAAAAGGTCGCCAAATTGAGGGACGTTTTTCTAAAAATGACAAAATAGTTTTAATTGATGATTTAATTACTACTGGTGGTTCAGTCCTCAATGCAGTTAAAGCAACAGAAAAAGATGGTGGTCAAGTAATTGGAGTTTCTTCAATCTTCACTTATTACCTACCAGATGCCAAAGAAAACTTTAAAAAAGCAAATGTGAAATATGCACCGCTTCTCTCCTACCCTGAATTGCTTAAAAAAGAAAATGAATCAGGTCATATTACTAGTGAACAATATGATGTCTTAAAGACCTGGCATAAAGATCCCTGGGCTTGGAGCAAGCAATTTAATAATTAATATTTGAATAAAATTAAAAACAGGCATGATCCGTCGTAAAGATGACATCATGTCTGTTTTTTGGTGTTTTACTAATTATCTTTTTACAAATTCACTAGCCTTTTCACCAGCAATTCTACCTGAATTCCAAGCAAAGGCATTACTTAATCCTTCAATTGTAGGATATGAAGAATCAAATAAACCAGAAGCATTGTTTCCAACAGCATAAACACCTGGAATTATATTTCTTTTAGCATTCAAAGCTTCAAAATTCTCAGTAACTAGTCCTCCACCAACAGTTCCTAAAGTAGTTGAGTTAGCTCTAACAGCATAAAATGGACCTTCATGGACTTTTATATTCATGAACTTATTATTCTTGTAAAAATCAGTATCTTGTCCATTTTCTACTAATTGATTATATCGACTTACCTCATGCGTTAAAATATCAGGACTAACGTTTATTTTTTCAGCAAGTTCTTTAAGGTTATTTGCCTTAACAGCAGCCTCTTCATTAATTGCTTCTCGCAAATCTCCTTCAATATTCTCAAACGGTCCAACCTTATAAGTCATTGGTTTACCATCTAAAAGTCTAAAAGTTCGTTCGAATGAATTGGTCCAATTCAGGGCATTTTTCTTTAAATAATCAACTAATTTTTGATCAATCAAGAAATAATAATAGCCACCATTTGCATAGACTGTATCGCCCCAGAGAGCAAAGTCATATACTATATCCTCATTTGTGAATCTTTTACCCTCGCTATTGACCCATAAAAATGGAAGATTTGTTAAGGTAAATATAGTATTGTTATGCCATTTTCTATTTTTCTTTGAAAAGACCGTAGCGGCATGATTTTCAAAAATACGCTTATAATCGTCTATCCCGCCAACTTCTCTTAGCATTCGCAATCCGTCACCAGTTGCTTTTCTTTCACCCATTGAATATAAATTATTTGGATCAATTGCTAAGCTTTTACTAATTTCATCTTTATTTCCGACAAAACCACCATCAGCTAAAATGACGGCTTTAGTTGCTAAAGTTACGGCCTTTCCTTTATTAATTATTTCAAGTCCAGTTACTTCATTATTTTCATTTCTAATAATTTTATTACCAGTAGTTTCAGTCATTAAGACCCCACCAGCCTTAATAAAATTATCCATTACTCTTCTAAAACCATTAAACTTATCAATAAATTGATGGTAAGTTCTCGGATGATTTTGATGAACCTCTTGCGTATTAGTTACTAATTCAGTATCTAATCCATTATCTTTCATCCATTGAATGGTTGAAGCTGATTTTTCTAAGATTTTTTTAGTCATTCTGGCATTTGAAGAATGATGAGTATAGTTAATAATCTCCTCATATGCATCTTTAATACTATATTTTTCTCCACTCGCCTTTTGAGCTTCACTCTCAACTGCAAAAAGTCCTTGTGCGCCAAACATTCCGGCACCACCAAATTTATTTCCCTTTTCAAGCAAGGCTACTTTTGCACCATTTTGCGCCGCAGCAAGAGCAGCACTTATACCCGAAGCACCAGCACCTACAACAGCAATATCGTATTTCTCCATATCCGACACCTCATTTCTATCTTCATTATATGAGTTTATTAAGCTTAGGCTTTCTATATTGTACTAACGCAGAGTAAAGGTTAGACTTAACTCTGAAAGGGCTTAAAATTATGTATACTCAAGAATTAAATACTTTTATTACTGTAGCAGAATTAGGAAGTTTTTCAGCTGCATCAAGAAAACTATATATTTCAAAGTCGGCAATCACACAACAAATCAACTTATTAGAAAAAAAGATCGATTGTGTTCTTTTTGACCGTAATTCACACGGTGTCTATTTAACTGAGGCTGGTAAAATATTTTTAATTCAAGCTCGAAAAATACAAAATATTTTTTCAGAAACTAGCCAAATTATGCAGAACTATAAAAATACGATTATAGTTGGAACTGGTTATCTTAGTACAACGAATTTTCTTGAAGATTACTGGAACAAATTCTCTAAAAATCAATTCTTCGAACTTAAATTCAAAGAAATTAAAGATTATGAAAATATTCCCAGCGATGTTGATTTAATAGAAGCGATTTACGCTAGCGAACCTATGCCCAAACAGGATTTTTTATTCAAAAAAGTTTCAACTTCTCCCCTTTTAATAGGAGTTCCACCAAAAAACAAATTGGCTACTAAAAAAATTATAAGTATGAATGATTTAAAGGATCAAATTATTTTACTAATTAAAAAAAGTATTTTTAATAAAACTCCTGAAATAGAAACTTATTTAACTAAACATTGTAAAAACATCAATATTCAAAATTATGCTGTCTACAACAGAGCCGCTGTTAACGAAGCTTTATTAAGCAATCAACTTATTTTAGTTCCTCAATCCCTTTCTGATTTGTGTAAGCCATTTGTTTTGAAAGAAGTTGACTGGAATTTCAATGTTGATATTGGCTTTTTTTATCGTACTAGTGCTAATAAACTTACACATAATTTTATTAACTCTATTTCGTAGCAACAGACTCAGATCTATTCTTCCATTTCCAAGTTAATCCATTCCTTCATTACAACATGTGTTAGACTTAAGAAGAGTAAGTGATTTTCCCTTTTATTAGCATTTTGTTAATAAAAAATACAACATTTTTATTTATAATAAATAATTATAATAGGCAGAAAGGATGGATAAAATATGGATACAAATAATATTTTGTCTTATATAAAATGGCGTGGCGATATTTCCCTTTCTGCACGACCATTTGATGAAGTAGACGCGTTAGTAATTGCCACATTTTCTTATATCCATCTTGATGGAATTGTTTCCGATTCAGACAAAGAGGTATCAATTAAAGAAGTTGCAAAAAAATATTTTAATTCATCAAATCAAAATCTAGATCATTATAAGTATCAGGATTTACTTAAGTTAATGGCTAATTCAGTTCGATTTGGGGATGCTAAATTATCTTATTTCGCAGACGTTCTAACTGACCGAATTCAATTTTCTGCAGTCAAAATTAGTCTCGATAATGATACTAATTATATTTCTTTTAGGGGTACCGATGATTCTTTAGTTGGCTGGAAAGAGGACTTTGAAATTAGTTTTAGAACAACCGGAGCCCAAAAATACGCTTTAAAGTATCTTACTAATATCTTAAAAACCACCAAGCAAGTTTATAGCTTAGCTGGTCACTCTAAAGGTGGAAATCTAGCAGAATACGCGGCGGTTAACTTACCAGACAATCTAAAAGAACAAATTAAAACCATTTATACTTTTGACAGTCCAGGTTTAAGTACTCAAGTCGATGGGGTAACTGATAAGTTAAAGCGCTATGTCCCAGAATTTAGTATTATTGGACGTCTTTTTGAACCAGAAAATATTACTCCAACAATTTTAGTCAGCGATCGACCTAAACTTGCTCAACACGATCCAATGAGCTGGGAGGTAAGTGGTTCTCATTTTATCACCAGAGCCCACCGTAATCCTACTTCTAAAATATACAATCAAATTATCAACCAATGGATTGGCGAAGCAAATCTTCAAGAGCGTGAAGCTTTAACTAATGACCTCTTCAACGCTTTTGCTGCTAGTGGAGCGACCAAAATTACTGAACTTAATAAAAACGGTTTTGGTGGATTCGGTGCAATCCTCTTTTCACTTGCCGATTCATCACGAAGAACTCGGTTTGTGCTTGGCAGTTTATGGGAAACAATTTGGCGTAGTATCAAGGCAACTCACCTAGAAAAATTATTTATAACACCTAATTCCATTATCGGCTGGGTTTTAATTATTTTAGGTATTGTAGATCTTATGACTCCGGATTATGCCTATCGAGCTTTTGGTGTCTTAGTTGCTATCTTTTGTGTTGGCTGGAGTGGCTATCATATTATCGAAGCAGCTAACTCTCATTTGCTTCCTAAGCCGAAACGTTTCTTTATCATTACCTATCTGATTGTCTTTGCTTTAGCTGTTGCAATTATTTCTAACAACCGCTTATTAACCTTCCTAGCTCATTATGTCTTAGGAATCTTTCTAATTGGTTTTGCCTATGTCAGGTTGCGTAATGTTATTGTTAAAAACAAAAAAAACGGTATTTTTAGAAATATCATTGATACACTTGAAAGCTTAATTGCTTTTGCGGCAGGAATTATCGTAATTGTAAATCCTAATTATTTCAGTCGACAAGCAGTAATTATTTTAGGCATTTTGTTAATTGTCTATGGTCTCTTCCAGCTAATAATGGAATTGTTCAAACAAAGGCGATTAAAAATGCCACCTAAACATCGTTAAGAAATTAAATAAGACTTTCGGAAATTGCTCCGAAAGTCTTTTATTTTATCTACAGAATTTTTTCAATTGCTTCTGCAACTCCATCATGATCACAATCTTTAGTAATCATTTGAGCTGCATTCTTAACAGCTAGCACGGCATTTCCCATAGCTACCCCAGTTCCTGCATATTTGATCATACTTAAATCGTTTTCCTCGTCACCAATAGCCATTAAATTTTTACTACTTAAATTTAATCTTTTACATAAAAACTCCAAAGCATTTCCTTTTGAGACCCCTTTTGGATTAGCTTCATAATAAAATGGTGCAGTTTTAGTAAAGGTAATTTCATTATCAAGATGAGAAAACGGAGTATGGTCTGCAATTTTCTTATCTAACAATTTTTGCTCGTCTACATACATGCATTTAATAATTGGAATATTTTTCATTTCCTCTGGAGTTCGATAAGAAATTCCTAAATTCACTAAATTAGCCTCATACAAAGTATAATCGCCAATATCACGATCTGCTGTATAAATTCGATCTGGAGCTGATGCATGAAAATGCAAACCTAATTTTAAGGCAATTGTCTCTAAATCCAAATAATTATCATAAGTTAATTTCTTTTCAAATAATACTTCTCCAGAAGTTGTTTCAACCACGCCACCACCAAAACAAACAACATATTGATCATTTTGATTATCTAAGCCCAACTCTTCAAGGATTTGCTTTGCACCACTTAATGGTCTCCCGGTAGCAATAACAATTTTTATTCCGGCATTTTTAGCTTTCAAAATTGCATTTTTTACCTTTTGCGTTAACTTCTTTTTGGAATTTAACAATGTTCCATCAACGTCGATTGAAATTATTTTTATCTTTTCCATTTTTACAGCCTCAATAATGCTAATCCTAAAACTCCTAAACCAATACATATCACTACGCTTAATTGAAGGCGCCAAGTAATTGTTAGATATGCAATGAATTCACGCACAAATGCATTTAAAGTAAAGTACCACTTAGTTTTGGCTCCGTAGCCAGTACAATCTAAGCCCATTCTTTTAGCGAGGACCAATGCACGATATACATGATAGGAATTTGTTACAATTGCAAAACGCGAATTTGGTTTCATTAATTTATGTGAAAAAGCCAAATTTTGTCTAGTTGTCTTCGACTTATCTTCAACAATAATATCCTCTTTAGAAATTCCTTTTTCTTCTGCGTATTTTGCCATTGCAACTGCTTCTGGAATCTCCTCTCCAGGTCCTTGTCCACCTGACATGATTATTTTCGATCCTGGATTATTACGATAAACCTCAATTCCGCGATTAATTCTTGCTGCAAGTAATGGCGTTACCTTTTTACCCATTAACCCTGCTCCAAGAACGACAATATAGTCTAGCTTCTTAGTTTTGAAATTAATTAAATTAATCCAAGAAGTTAAAGTGTACATCATCATGATAAAAATCAAGTAAATGATGGTTAAATTAACAAATAAATAAAGATAAGTTCCAAAACTATCGCGAGTTAATCGTCCCACTAATGGAAATAGGAATAAATAAAAAATAATTCCAATCCCCATTGCCAAAGATAAAAAATTAGTCCATCGATTACCTTCTCGAATTAAAATTTTGATCCCATTGTAAATAAACATAATAATTAATGTTGCAATAAAGGCAAAGATAAAAAACATTAATGCCATCAAAATTATTACGAAAACAATTAGAACAAACTGATGCGTAAGGGGAAAGACTTCAGCAGCAATCATCAAACTAACCGCTGTAAAGAGACCAAAAGTAATTATCGTCCATACTAATGTCATTCCTGACCAAAGGCTTCGTCTTTCATGGGTTAGAACCCATATAAATGTTCCCAAAGCTAGTAAAAATAAAACTAATACAATTGAAAATGATAAGAGCACTTATCATTTCACCACCTTTATCTATTGTAAGCTGCATGCTTACTTTTTTCTTAATTATACAAAAATAATTGCCTTGCTGCCTTTGCTTCAGTATAATTAAGAAAATATTTTTTAGGAGGAATTAAAATGTCAAATCAACTTCTAGTGACAACTACCGAAACCATTCCTAATCAAAAATACGAAATTATTGGTGAAGTTTTTGGTGTTACTACTCAGTCCAAGAATGCCCTTCGAGACTTGGGTGCTGGTTTAAAAAGTATTGTTGGTGGCGAAATTAAAGCCTATACTTCAATGTTAGTTGAATCAAGAGACAAAGCTATTAACCGTCTTCGTAAAAATGCCGTAGAGATGGGCGCTGATGCTGTAGTTATGATGCGTTTTGATTCAGGCTCTATCGCAGGCGATATGCAATCTGTCGTTGCTTACGGAACTGCCGTTAAATTTATTGACTAATTTAAAAGACTGACCAGTTGGTCAGTCTTTTTTTACTTTCTCAATCCTTTAGGATAGAAATTTTTTAGAATTTGATCATTTCCAATTTTTCCAAAACTGAAAATATGATTCTGGTATGCAACTAAAACAAAACCACGTAATTTACTGTCCACTTTTATAGTTTCGCCATGCAAATAATGTTCATAGTCAGCTTTATTGTCCAAATTAATCAACTGCGTTTGCTGTTTTTGACCTAAAACTTCAGCTAGCTGATGACTAGGCTCAAATCGCTTTTTCTTGAGCAAGCCTAATTCAACACCATTATTTAAGACATGAAGCTCAGTTAACATCTGTGGATCAATAGCAGGCACAAAAACGTGGCCATTACTTTGTAAAACAAGCTTTTGCCAATTTTCTAAGCTATCTGGTAAAACGAAATTTTCTAATACCTTTAAAACTACTGCAATTTCATCCTTATTTAAACGAGCAATAGTGCTCTTTTTCTGGTGCTTCTTTTTTCTCTTTTTAACTTTAAGAGGAGCTTCCTGTGGTTGATCAGTATTTTTTAAGTGAGCTACAAACTGTCCTTCACCCACTCCATCTTGAAACCAAAGCCTAATAGTATCTTTTAGCTCAGGTAATTTAGATTTTGTCCATTCTGGCCTACCCACAGACATTCCGGGATATAATTTGATCGGCTCAATTTTTAAATTATAATTTTCAACTAACCAAGCAACTATTTCTTCGTCTTCTTCTGGCGAGTAAGTACAAGTAGAATAAAGTATTTCTCCACCTGGCTTTAACATCTTCATTGCTTCAATCAAAATTTCCTTTTGTCTGGCTTGGCAAGTTAATACATACTCCGGCGACCAATATTGCATTGCGTCTGGATCTTTTCTAAACATCCCTTCACCAGAGCAAGGTGCATCTACCAAAATCTTATCAAAAAACTGTGGTAATTTTTTAGCTAACCGATCTGGACTTTCATTTGTCACAACAACGTTTGTAGCTCCCCAGCGCTCCAAATTCTCTCGTAGATCTTTAGCCCTACTTTTTGAAATTTCATTAGCTACTAAAAGTCCCTTATCTCCTAACATACTTGCTAATGCAGTTGACTTACCACCAGGGGCTGCACATAAATCTAGGACTTTTTCGCCAGGTTTTACATCGAGTGAAACTGCTGGATACATTGCTGAAGGATCTTGCGAATAAACATAACCAGCAGTCCATTCGCTGTCACGTCCAGAAACTTCGCCATAATAGCCATCTTTAGTAAATTCAATCGGTTCATCAAGACTATAGTGAACCTTTTGATAATTATTCTTCAGTGGATTTAAACGAAACCCCTTTTTACTTGCACCATCGATTGCTGCAAAGAATTTACTACTTTCTTCTCCAAGCAAGTTTTGATATTTTTCAATAAATTCAACTGGTAATGACATTATTTTTCCTTCTTAATTTTTATTAAAAGTAGCATCAATACGTAAGTTATAATCTGCATTACAAAGACGATTGAAAATAAAATGTAAAGTTGGCTATGATTAGAATAAAATCGCCAAGTTTGTAAACCTAAGGTAGTTAAAACGGCAATTAATCCATTAGCTAAAAAGAATCGCAAGCCTGAATCAGCTAATAAGTGAGCACCAATTTTCTTAGGAACAAACTTTAAGTTTACCGGATTTTCAGCAAAAATAGCAGCGATTACAGCAACTGCAAGAGCAATTACAACGCATACAATTGCCCCAACTAACTTTTTAGTTGGACTAATGCCGTGTTGCTTGTTATATGTCTTGCTAAAGTCCACAACCTTCATACTACCTCCTAGATAGTGATGTAAACTATTGACATCATTTTTATTCAGGCCATCGACTACTACGCGATAGTTCGTGATTGATTCTTTAGCAGTTGGTTGATTAATTCCCGTTGAAAGATAGTAAACAGCTTGTCCATTTTGACTTTCATTGTTTTTCTTTAGTTCGCCAATAATAGTAACGTAACTATTATTTTCTTTAAGATAATGATTATTTTGTAGAGTTACAACCTTACTTCTCGTATCTGCTGAAATTACGGCAAATGGAATTGAGCCTTCAAAGTCTTTTTTATTAAAATAGCGTGAACTTCCTTTAGCTAAAGGCTGACTTTTCAAATTATAGTTGGCCCAAATTAAAACGCGATCTGGAATATAATCCGATTCAAAGTGAATCTGCACCTTATCGTGAGAAAAATTTTTATCAACATGAGTCAATAATTGCTTAACATTATGTTTTCTTTTTGGCTTAAAAACATAGTATGTACTCGATAAACCATTATTATTTAGAACTTGATCAGCCCTTTGGGATTGCTGGCGAGATAAAATTATCCCCAATCCCAAAAAAGCTAAAAAAGAAATTACTAGAAGAATAAGTCGTTTAATTTTCATTATTTTACTTCAAAAACCTCTTCGTGTATAAAATCGAAACTTTGGAAACTACGATTGATTTTTTTATTAGTTCTAGTTTTTGCTTCACACCAAAAAGAAGTAGAATTAGTTGCTCCGAACTTTTCACCAATAAAAAGTAAAACTGGCTGATGTTTAAGACTGCGGTACAGATCTAAAATCTCTAAATCATCTTCTCCAAAATTAGGCGCCCAAGAGCAAAGGATTAAATCCACATCAGGATGCTTCTTAATCGCACTTAGAGCATCCATGTTCTCAGTTTCAAAAATTGGAATTTTACCTGTAGTTGAGCTTTTTGCCCATGAAAAGGAATCACTTGCAATTGCGTCTACTCCAACTTCGTTCAAAGCCTTTGACCAATAAGCATTTCCAGCCATAATTTCTAAACTAGTCTGTACATGATATTGCTCTTTAATCAACCTCGCCGTTTCTAAATTTGGCAAAGACCAAATTCCATATTCTCTTGAAAGAAAACTGCGGAAGTTATTAAGTAAATTATTAGCTTCTTGTACCTTTTCTCTGCTTTTAACATTATCTATCATTATATCCAAGCTATCAGGTAAAAAGCCAAGTGAATTTGGTGCTTTTTGCAAAATCTTTCCTTTTTCTAGCTCTGTAATCGTATCATTAATTATATTAACTTGTTCATGGAGGGGTACATAATTTAATTCTTTATCTAAATTATTAAGCTTAATTTGATATTTTTTCATTTTATCTATTCCTTACGAAATGATTTTACCATTCAAAATCAATAAAAACAGGTATAATAAAGATGATGTAAACAATAAGGAGCAAAAAATATGTCAAAACATAAAACAGAACCGGCTGAATCTTTTGGTCACTGGCTCCTACAGGTATTTATTTTAGCAATTGTAATTTTCGGATTGTATATATTTGTATTTCGAGTCTTACTTGCTAATGAAACTATTACTGGACCATCAATGCAGCCAACCTTTGAAAATAATGATCGTATTATTGCAGTAAGGCATTCGAAACTGTCGCGTGGAGATATCGTAATTCTTCGTGCCCCGGATGAACCAGGTGCACTTTACATTAAAAGAATTATCGGAGTGCCTGGTGACAGCATCAAATCAAAAAATGATGTAATGTATATTAATGGGAAGCCAATTAAAGAGCCATACTTAACAAAATACAAGAAAAAGCTTGCTAAAGGTCAGTTATATACTAATAATTTTAGTCTTCAGCAACTTTATCATGTTAAACGGGTACCCAAGAATTGTTATTTTGTAATGGGTGATCATCGAAATGTTTCAAAAGATTCAAGAATGATTGGATTTATTAAGAAACAAGATATTGTTGGTGAAGTTAAATTACGGTATTTCCCATTTGACCAAATAAAATGGTTTAAATAGATTTTTTAGAAAGTGTGAAGAATTAAATATGAGTCCTGAAGAATTATCTGATGCAATTATCGAATTTGAAGTTAAGAATAATGTAAATGATACTGCACTTGCTTTTTCAAGTCACCTCTCAGTTGAAAAACTACATGCTATGAAGTCTGGTGAAGCTAAGTACACAATGGAAGAAGCTGAACAAGTTCTAGACTATATTCAAGCTAATTCTTAATTTAAAATTACTAGCAGCAAAAAAAGGAATAGGGTTTTGAAAACAAATTTTCAAAATCTTATTCCTTTTTCTTATATCTTCGCTTCATGATACTTACGCAGAAGTACGACATTAATTGCAATCAAAATTATATCAACTGCTAAAACAACTGCCATGGTCAGATAATTATCAGTTAGATCAGACCTAACGTCAATAGCATCTTTACCTAAAGTTGTTAAAAACATCCCATTTTGTAAAAATCCTGTCACTGAATTCATGACGAACCAATAAACATTAATTAAGAATATTAATCCGATGCAAGTTAACGAAACAACTACAAGAAAGTAAACTAGTCTGCTTATCTTTTCTGGCAAGAAATCGCTAACTATTTTCCCAGTAAAGTTAATTAAACTAACCGCAAGATAAATAAAAATTCCAATTAAAATCAGCAAAACAATAACTGAAATCAAATCTGTTATATGGATATCTTGCCATAACTTTCCTTCACCAATGGAGCCGAAATTCTTAAATGTTGTTTTCCAAAACTCGTTTGTGCCAATTATTGGTAAACCTGCAATTAATATCATTGCTAATTGAATAACTACTAAATATAAGCCATCAACAATTGCAGAAAATAAATTTGCAAGTAGCAAGGTACTTTCTTTGATTGGTGCTAAACGCCAAGTCTGAGATGCATAAACTTGTTCATTTTTTCTACTTGATAGAAATAAGTAAGCCACATCAAACAAAGGAGTAATAGTAATAAACGAAATTAGGAAATATGCCTTACTTTCGCCTTCAAAAGCAGAATAAAAAAGTGCCCAAAAACCAAGCAGAATACCAACTACTATTTGTAAAAATACAAGACGCCGAACTAGTCGTACCTTATTTTTAGTTAATTCTTTAAATATTGATGAAAAAGACGTCATTAGGCATCCCTACTTTCCCTCATGGAAGTCCTTCAAAAGCCAGATATTAATTGAACCTAAGATAATATCAATTAAGGCCATCATTAAATTACCTTCAGCAAATGCAACTAGCCCATTACTTGTTTCGCCCCAACGTAATTGATTTAGTAAACTGCCTAAATTGTTTGTTAATACAATAAAGATAAAAATCAACACGATCATAATCACGAAACGAATTAACTTACTATGCTTATCAGGAAGGAAATCAGTGATTGTTCTACTTGAAAGATTAAGTGTTGTTACAATGCTATAAACTAAAATTGCAAATAATAAAAATGCCAATAATGCACTTAGCATTTCTCCAATCGGAAATGAATCAGAGAGCTTTTGCCAAAAGTCACCTGCATGACTTGCCTTAGAGATAGCTTGATTAATTTCCCATATATTAGTTCTTACATCGTTACTTATTAATGCTGGTAAAAAGGTAACAATTCCCATTCCAATTTGGATTAAAACTAAGTAAAGTCCGTTAACAATAGCTGATAAAATATTAGCTAAGTAAAACTTACTAGATGAAACTGGAACCAAACGCCAAGTTTGCGAACTATATTCCTTTTCATTCTGCCAAGCAGAAAGCACTACATAAGCCATATCTGCAAAAGGAGCAAAAGTGAAGACCATTACAAACCAGGCTATTGGTTTAGCTTGATTAGAAAATGCGCCGCCATTTGAAAATAGTGCCCAAAGTGCAAAAACTGAACCTGCTACCAATTGCAAGAGAGCCAGTAAATAAACGCTGCGACGTTTCTTTTTACCCATTTGATTAAATAATGCTTTAAAAGTAGTCATGTTTATTCAGCTCCTTCATCTGCATATAAGCTTTCATAGTATTCTTCAATACTATGTCCCTTTGCTCTAATATCATCTGCTGAGAGATGACTGGCGATTTTCTTATCTTTTACAATTACAACTTCATCTAAAATCGTCGTAATTTCATTTACGAAATGATCAGAAATAACAATAGTGCTATCTGGACTCTTCCAAAGTAGGATTGAGTTAATAATTCTTTTTCTAGCCATTGGATCAATTCCAGAAAACGGTTCATCAAGTAAGTATAACTTTGCTTCTCGACTCAAAGTTAACGCAATTTCAAGCTTTTCGCGCATACCACGTGATAATTGTCCTAACTTCATATCGTTGTTGAGTTTCATAAATGAACGCAGCTGTTCAAATTTACTACTATCAAAATCAACAAATAATTTTTGATAAAATTCTTCTACTTCGCCAACCTTAGTAGAATCGCTTAAACCTTTTAAATTATCGGTCATTCCGATATTAGCTTTGCGGTAAACTTCACTGCCATCGCCATTAAGAAGTACTTCTCCTTGATAATGTTTGGCAATTCCTACAATCACTCTCATCAAAGTAGTCTTACCGGCACCATTTTCACCCAAAAGCGCAATAATCTTACCAGAATCAACGTCTAAATTTACATCTTCAAGAATAGTTTTTAAATTTTTGCGATATGTTAATCCTTTTACCTCAAGTAGTTTACTCATTTTAATCCCCCTTCTTCTCTTCTATGAACTTTTTAAGCTCCTCAAGCGTCTTTTCTGGAGTTAGGCCCAATTGTGCTGTACTTTCTAAAAATTCGCTCATTGTGTCCTTAATTAGCTCTCTACGCTTTTGTAAAATCAACTCTGTATCCGTTGTAACGAATGATCCTAGTCCTCTTCGAACTTCAAGAATACCTTCAGTATTCATTTGGTTAAGTGCTCGTTGAACAGTATTTACATTTACAGTTAGATCAACGGCTAATTGCCGAACTGAAGGAACTTTCTCTCCTGGCTTTATTTTGCCCAGAGCGATTTGTAGGTAAAGATACTTTTCAATTTGAACATAAATTGGAATATTATCTTGGAATTGCAATCTTTACACCTTCTTCACTAGTGTATGGTTTGTCTATTACACTAATATAATACCAACATCCATTTTTAAATACAAGCTATATTTTTGTTTCACAATTTAAAAATTGTATTTTTTAATAAAAAAATAGCAGATAGAATACTTATATTTCAAGCATTCTACCTACTATTTATCAAATTAATAGTATCAGTGCAAAACTATTTTTAATTTTTAGTTAATTTATAAATGTTGATATAAAAGTATTTATCTAACATCAAAAGAAAGTAAAAGTTAATAAATTTAATCAAAAATAGTTAAAAAATGTTTCACTAACTATTTATTTCTTGTTTCTTTCAACATTCAATTGATTAATCTTACGCAAAACATCCACAGCTTTCCACATACTTTCTAATACAGTATATTCATATCTACCATGCATGTTTTCTTCACCAGCAAAAAGATTTGGACAAGGTAAGCCCATATAAGTCAATTGTGAACCATCAGTACCGCCACGAACTGGATCTTCATTAACGGTAAGCCCCTCAGCCTTATAAGCATCTCTAGCTAAATCAACAATTTCCATATGCTTTTCTAATTCATCAGCCATATTGTAGTACTGATCCCACATCTTAAGCTTAATTCGCTCAGTACCAAATTCATCATTCATCTTCTTAACGATGTCTTTAACCAGATTCTTTCTTCTTTCAAGTCCATCGCGTTCAAAATCACGAATAATGTAGTCCATATGAGCTGAGTCAACTGTTCCATCAAAATTCATTAAGTGGAAGAACCCTTCACGACCATCGGTATGTTCTGGACGATCATGTTCAGGTAATTGATTATGAAAATCAATTCCAACCTGAATGGCATTAATCATTTGTCCCTTAGCAACCGCTGGGTGAACATTAACTCCCTGAATATCCAAACCAAATTGAGCTGCTGAGAACGTACCCCAGTCAAGTTTTCCTGGTGCTTCGCCATCAACTGTATAAGCAAAATCTGCTCCAAATTCTTCAACATCAAAGTGTTCTGCTCCAGTTCCAATTTCTTCATCTGGAGTAAAGGCTAATTTAATTTCACCGTGTTTTTCTTCAGGATGTTCCATCAAGTATTCCGCAAAGGTCATAAGTTCTGAAATACCACACTTGTCATCCCCACCAAGTAAAGTATCGCCAGAAGCTGAAATAATAGTTTGACCCTTATAATTTTTTAAATGCGGAAAGACTTCAGGATCTAAGTAAAATTCGCTATTACCTAATTGAATCTTGGATTTACCGTCATAATTTTCAGTAATTTGTGGTTTCACGTCAACTGAATTAAAGTCAGCTGTATCACAGTGTGCTAACAAGCCAAATGTTGGCACTTTATAATCAATATTTGATGGAATAGTAGCAATTACACAGCCGCTTTTTTGATTATAATGAACATCTTTAAGACCTAATTCTTCTAGGTCTTTCATAATTACATTCTTTTGAAAATTTTCCTCTCTTTCAGTTGATGGAAAACGATCTGAATGCTCATCAGATCTAGAATTTACTTTAACGTACTTTAAAAACCTAGGTAATAAATTTGGATATTCAGTCATTTTAATTCCTCCTAAAATAAATCCTGAAACGGATTAGTCGACACTTTTGAAATTACTATAGCGACATTCCAATTATAATCCTTATTCCACTTTTCAAGGCGATCTCCAACTTTATACTTAAAAAGCTTTTCAGTATAGTGGCCTGGATCAACTACGGTTAAGCCACTTGAGATCATATCATGACCAACATGATAGTAAACGTCCCCTGTGATAAATGCGTCAACGCCATCGACTAAAGCTTGACGCCAAAATTTACCACCATCGCCACAAATAAAGGCAACAGTTGAAATTAGCTTATCATTATCTGCTGTAATTAACCGCGCCATTTTAATATGCATCTTATCTTTGACATAGTATGCAAAGTCTTCAGCAGTCATTTCTTTAGGCAGTTTACCTTTTCTACCAATCGCAATTCCATCTGAATCTAAAGCAAAAGGTTCAACATCCTTTAGTCCAAGCTCCTCTGCTTGCCAGTCTGCTGATCCATTTTGAGCTTTATCAGAATTGGTGTGAATTGAGTACACAGCAATCCCATTTGCAATCAGTTTGCCATACATTGCATTTTGAGGATCAGAAAAGTCTAAGTTTTTTGCTGGTCTGAACATTACCGGGTGGTGACTAATGATCAAGTCAACGCCATTCTCAATTGCTTCATCTACCACCTCAGGGCGCACATCTAAGGTAGTCATTACTGTCGTAACTTCAGCATCCATCGATCCAATTTGCATTCCAACTGGATCACCTTCAGAAGCAATTTCTTCTGGAAAATCTTCTCTTAACCGTTTTACAACGTCTGCTACTTTTGTCATTTCAACACTTCCTCAATCATTTTAATTAGGTCATTTATTTTATTGATCTTATCCTCATCTTTATTTTTAGCCTTATTCAAATTAGCCTTTAAATTTTTATAGTATCTAAGTTGATTAGTCCACTTCTTAATAAAAATAGAATTCTTCTCTTTTAATAAAAATGGACCAAAGGCTAATTCCTGATCAGATAAATTAGGCTTGTTTGTCTTAATTTCTGCCTTAATTATTTCATAAATATGGCCAGCCACCTCAATAATTTGCTCAGCAACAATTTCATATTGATGATCCATCAACCACTTTCTTACTAATGGTTCACCAATATTAGCTTCCAAAATTAAGGTTGGATACTTTTTACCTTCTTGATAAGCCGTTTCTAAAAGATTAGTCATCAGCTTTCCGCCCATTCCCGCAATTACTACGGTATCAATTCGATCTTCAGCCTTTAAAGTCTCTAAGCCTGATCCTAATCTTGTTTCAATTTTATCTTCTAAACCTGCTTGTTCAATATCTTGTTTTGCATTATTCAAAGGACCTGCAGCAACGTCGCTTGCAATCGCAAAATCTATTTTTCCTTCTTTTACTAATGCAATTGGCAAATATGCATGATCGGTACCAATATCAGCCAATCGGCTTTCAGGATCTACCATTTTACCAATTTGAGCTAGTCTTTCTTCTAACACACTCTCACCTCTTATTAAAAATTTTAGCATAGATATCTTAAAACTTACTTGAAAATATTTTTAACAAAAAAAGCAACAGAAGATCAATTAAACTTCTGTTGCTTTAAAATCAATTTATTTATTCATAATAATATCAGATGGCTTAACATCATCACCAAAGTAAGGCTTCAATTCTTGGTTGTAATCATTTACAAAGAATCCATCCTTATTAAGTTTATTAATGTGCTTGTTAGTCCAATCGAGAAGTGACTTGTTACCCTTCTTAACTGCAGGAGCAATGTATGAGTTTGGTCCTAAGTGCTTAATTCCAACAGTATACTTAGGATTGTTCTTTGCCCAAGCATACAAGTATGAATTATCGTCTGCTAAAGCGGCAGCACGACCATTCTTCATTGCATTAAATTGTTGAGTCTTAGAATCAAACTTCAAAAGATCAACATCTGGTTGCTTGCTGGTAAAGTAGTTTTCAGCAGTGGTACCCTTAGTTACGATAACTTTCTTACCCTTTAATTGGTTCACATTAGTAATTGGCTTAGATTTTGGTGAAACAACACCAACTGACACCTTCATATATGGTTTAGCAAAATCTACCACTTGTTTTCTTTCTGAAGTAACAGTGAAATTAGCTAAAACAAGGTCAGCCTTATTAGCATTCAAAGTATCAACACGGTTATTAGCATTCACTTGAACAAACTTAACCTTAACTCCCATTTCCTTAGCTAATTCTCGAGCTAAACGAACGTCATATCCAACTCGCTTACCATCTTTATTTACCCAACCATATGGAGGTAAATCACCAAAGACAGCGACTTTCAAAGTACCACGTTTCTTAATAGCGGCAACTGAACTAGGATTGTTGCTTGAATTGCTACTACTTGAGCTATTTGAGCATGCAGTTAATGCAACAGCTCCAACTGCTAAAATTCCAACTGCCGCAATTAACTTTTTAATAAATTTATATTTCATTTTTTACTCTCCTAAAATTCCATACTCTCTAAAAATTCTTCTGCTCTCTTTGTTTTTGGATGTTCAAAAAATTCTTTCCCAGGGGTATTTTCAACGATTTTTCCATTTTCTAAGAACAAAACTTGATCCGCAATTTGTTTAGCAAAATTCATCTCGTGGGTAACAATAATCATTGTCATATGGTCATCATCAGATAATTGCCTAATCAATTCCAAAACGCCTCTAACCATTTCTGGATCAAGTGAGGCAGTAACTTCGTCAAATAACATTAAGTCAGGATGAAGTGCTAAAGCTCGAATAATTGCAATTCTTTGTTTTTGTCCCCCAGATAACTGACGTGGATAAGAATCTGCATATTGCTCCAAGTGCACTCTCTTTAACAATGCTTTGGCCTCTTGCTCAACTTCGGCCTTTGACCGTTTCTGCACTTTGACTGGACCAAGCAAGATATTTTCCATTACAGTCATATTTGGGAAAAGATCATAACTCTGAAAGACCATTCCAATCTTTTGACGAATTTGTTGCCAATTTTTGGCATTGGGAATAATTTTCTTTCCTTCAAAGACAATAGTCCCATTTTTGAATTCTTCTAGACCATTTAAACAGCGTAACAATGTACTCTTTCCAGAACCTGATGGACCAAGCAAGGTTAACACTTCTCCCCTATTTAAATAGAAAGAAATATCATCAAGTACTTGTTTATCTCCATAAAACTTGTTTAAATTTTCAACTTCTAATATTTTTTCAGCCATATATTACGCCTCACTTCTCTTGTTTAATCGCTTTGCCCATAGTGATAGAGGATAATCAACAATGAAGTACAAGAAGAAAATCAATCCATATACCCAAAAAACACCGTTTGGATTAGTTTGATTATTTGCTTCAACGATTTGTTGTCCAACGTTGATTACATCCATTACACTAATCATCATTAATAGAGACGTAGTTTTAATCACTCTTGTTGCTAAATTTATTGTTGCTGGTAGTTCTAATTGAAAAGCTTGCGGCAGTAAAACATAAATAAATAATTGCCACTTATTTAATCCCAAGGCTAAACCTGATTCTTTTTGAATCTTTGGTACTGATATTAAAGCTCCGCGAACAATATCACTAAATTCAGCTGAAACCCACAGTGAAAATGCAATTACTGCCATGACTGAAGCAGGCCAGTTTAAATTAAATTGTCTTGGTAAAATATAGTAGAACAAGAATAATAAAACTACTGTCGGAACTATCCGGAAAAACTCTAAATATAGTCTAAATATTACTTTCACAAGTCGACTCTTAGAAGTTCTTAAAACGCCGAATAAAGCTCCAAGTGCTAATCCGATTATTAAAGAAAGTACTGCAATCCAAACACTTGTCCAGAGCCCGCCTAACAAACGGGTAAAGTTTCTTCCTTCAAATAAAACATTAATCCCCGAATGTCCCATAACGTACTCTCCTTTCAAGCCAAGTTAACAGTAAAGATAACGGAATAAGAATTATTGCATATGCAATTACTAAAACAAACAAATATTCATTTGAATGGTAATATAATCCAATCAAGTCTAAGGCTGTATTCGTTAATTCAGGAATAGCAATTACAGAAAAAATAGATGTTTCCTTAATTAAGAAAATTATATTCGCTGCAATAGCTGGAACACTAAGCGCAAATCCTTGAGGAAAAACCACATAGCGCGCTAATTGCCATTTTGACATTCCAATCGCTTCACCAGACTCAATTTGATTTTTACTAATTCCATCAAATCCTCCCGTAAAGCCTTCTGCCATATAAGCTCCACCTAAAAATACTAACCCAATCAAGCCACAAGTTACTGCGCTCATCTTTAATCCAATTACTGGAAAAGCATAGTATAAAAAGAAAAGCTGAATCAATAGCGGCGTATTTCTTGCAAGTTCAACATATGCACTTGTAATCTTATCAATTATGGGAACATGAAAATATTGAATCAGGCTACAACAGAGCCCAACCACCATCGCTCCAATAATTCCAACAAAGGACATCCATACTGTTACTTGAAATCCTTTGATAAATTGTGGCAAACTTTGTTGAATAATTGCCCAACTCATATTTTCCCTTCTTTCCTAAAAGTAAGTAACTGTTTGTATTATAGGCTTACTTTAAATCAGTTACAATAGGTAAGTATATTAAATTTATATATACTACCATACATCTTCTTTATACTAAAAAAGCCTTGTGGCAATACTGTAATTGCTACAAGGCTTTTCAATCATTTGAATTTATTATTCTAGTCTAAGAAATCTTTCAATTGGTTTGAACGACTTGGGTGACGTAACTTACGCAAAGCTTTAGCTTCAATCTGTCTGATACGTTCACGAGTTACTCCAAATACCTTACCAACTTCTTCAAGAGTACGAGTACGTCCATCATCTAGACCGAAACGTAAACGCAACACATTTTCTTCACGGTCAGTTAAAGTATCAAGAACTTCCTCCAGTTGTTCCTTCAATAGTTCGTAAGAAGCATGTTGTTCAGGACTAGTTGCATCTTTATCTTCGATAAAGTCACCTAAGTGAGAATCATCTTCTTCACCAATTGGAGTTTCAAGAGAAACAGGTTCTTGAGCAATCTTCAAGATCTCACGAACCTTATCAGTTGGCATATCCATTTCAGCACCAATTTCTTCTGGAGTCGGTTCTCTACCTAAATCTTGTAAAAGTTGTCTTTGAATTCTGATCAACTTATTGATAGTTTCAACCATATGAACTGGAATACGAATAGTTCTAGCTTGGTCAGCAATTGCACGCGTAATTGCTTGTCTAATCCACCAAGTTGCATAAGTTGAGAACTTAAATCCTAGACGATAATCGAACTTGTCAACGGCTTTCATTAAGCCCATATTACCTTCTTGAATCAAGTCTAGGAAAGACATTCCACGACCAACATAACGCTTGGCAATAGAAACAACCAAACGCAAGTTAGCTTCTGCTAATTCTTGTTTAGCTTCTTCATCGCCTGTTTCAATTCGCTTGGCTAAAGCAATTTCTTGGTCCGCATTTAGCAATGAAACACGCCCAATTTCCTTTAAGTACATCCGCACTGGGTCATTCATTCTTACACTTGAAGGTGCAGACATATCTTTCAATTCAGCTTTTTCAACATCTTTTTGTTTCTTTAAAGCTAATTTTGAAGGTTCACCATTTTCATCGACAATACTAATTCCATTGTCTTCAAATTCTTGAACTAGTTGATCTACTGCTTTTCCTTGAAGATCATATGGCTTAATTAGTTGAGCAGTAAATTCTTTTTCAGTAATTTGTTTGTCTTTCTTAACTTCCTTAACAACTTCCTTGACTTTCTTATCAAGTGTCATTGTTGCTTCTTTTTTGGTAGTCTTACTCTCTGCCATGTAAAAAAGCCCCCTCTAAAACTTCTTTCTTCTTAACGCAATTACTTTCTGCGCTATTTCAAGTTCTAAACTATTATCTTGTTTTCTTTGAGCTTCCTTTAATTGACTAAGCAAATCATTTAATTGCTCATCAATTTTGCTCTTTTCCAATGCCCGTAATTGATCATCTAGCTCACGCTTAGAATAATCCGGAGGCATTGTAATCATCTCCATATTAATAATTATACCTTGAAGTTCTTCAGGAATAAAATCAATGAAGCCTTTAACTTCTGCATCTTCATGAGTTTGATGGTACTTTAACCAAAACTCTGCTAATTTTGCATAACGTTCATCTGGAAACAGAAACTGTTGACTTAATAAATAATCTCTTGCTTCATCACTATGAATAAATAGATAAAGTAGACGATCTAAAGCAGGATTTTTATTTTCTACTTCAGTACCTGCTTGAGCTTCTTTTGGCTCAGCCAGTTCACCCAGATTATCCATTGGTGCTGGTGTTTGATAAGCCTGCTGATGATTTTTGGCACGCTGCAGTTTACGTCTCTCACGAACAAAAGTAACCTTTAGAGATTCACGAGTAACTCCAGTTTGACGAGCTAGTTTATCAAGATATAGATCAGATGCTACTGGGTCATTTAAACCAGCAATCATCTGTACACTAGCCGTAATATAGGCTAACTTTTCTCGATCATTATGTAAATTATATTGATTTGCCAATCTTTCAAGCAGAAAATCCATCGAACTAAGTGCACCCGCAACTTCTGCACGATATTTTTCTGCCCCGTATTTCTTTACATATTCATCTGGATCAAGATTTTCAGGTAAAACAATTATACCTAAGTTAAATCCCTGTACTTGCCCAAATAACTTAGTTGCTCTTTCAGCGGCATGGATTCCAGGTGGATCTCCATCATAGTTGACTAAAATATTAGGAGTAATCCGTCTTAACATATACACTTGTTCAGTGGTCAAACTGGTCCCCATCGAGGCTACTCCAGACTGAATTCCAGCCTTATAAGCGGCAATTACATCCATATAGCCTTCATAAAGGATTAAATGTTTCTCACTTCTTGCTGCTTTTTTTGCTTCAGCAAAATGAAACAGTAATTTAGACTTATTGAAAATCTTAGTTTCTGGACTATTCATATATTTAGCAATTGTTTTATCATTGCTAATTCTACGACCAGAAAAACCAACTGTATAGCCGGATTCATCTCCTAAAGGAAACATCAAACGATCACGAAAGCGGTCAAATAATTGACCATCTTGCGATTCAACAAATAGACCACTTTCTCTTAAATCGTTATCAGTATATTCTTTCTTCTGCTGCAAATAAGTAAGTAAAATCTTATCATTATCTGGAGCATAACCTACTTTAAAATGCTCTAGTAAATCATTAGTTAACTCACGCTTTTTAGCATATTCAAGCGCTCTTTCGCCAACTTTGGTAGTTAACAGAATATGTTGATAAAATTCTGTCGCTTGTCGATACATCCTTTTTAGTGGACTGAGTGGTTTAGTTTCTTCTCCATAACCTTCTGGCATCTGAAGATGTGCCAGCTCAGCAACTTTTTTAACACTTTCAGGAAAGGTAAGATGATCCTGATACATTAAAAACTTAAATACGTTTCCACCTTTGCCACATCCAAAACATTTGAAAAATTGTTTTCCTTCATTAACAGTAAAAGAAGGTGTTTTTTCTTGATGGAAAGGACAAAGTCCCATATAATCTTTACCCTTTTTTTCTAAAGAAACATATTGACTTATTACATCAACAATATCAACAGAATTTCGAACTTCATCGATAAATTGTTCAGGAATACGTCCTGCCATCAATGGATCATCCCAATCAATTATTACTTAATTACTAATTTACTTAAGTCACCCATTCGATCAGCTAAGTTATTAACCTTTAACAATTGAGCCAAACGATTATTCTTTACCTTTTCATCTTTATCAAGGATCATATTGCTTTCAAAGTAATTATCAATTACAGGTTGCAGTTCTACAAAGCCTTTGTACAGATCAGCAATACTCAAATCTTTATTGTCTTCTAATGCATTTACACCTGCATTTAACTCTTCTTCACTTACATCTTGGAATAGACTTTCATCAATCTTAGCAGCATTTCTATATTTAGCTTTCTTCAAAATGTTAGTAATTCTAGTTAAACTTTCAACTACTGGCTTAAAGTCAGCATCATCATGATGCATTTGCAAAGTCTTAGCTGCTGCCAAAATTTGAATTGGATCTTGTTGACTAGATGCAAGTACTGCATCAATTACGTCGTAGTCATACTTTTCAACTTGTAATTGTTGTTTTACACGATCACGGATAAAGTCGGCAATTTCATTTTCAGCTTCTGTATCTTTAGGTAGCTTAGCTGCTGTTTTACCTGATAATAATTGAATTAATTCTGGTAAAACATCTTTAACTGGAAGTGACCAACCTTCATTTAATAAAATTCTTACGATACCATATGCATTTCTTCTTAAAGCATATGGGTCGTTAGATGAAGATGGGATCATTCCAGCACCAAAGAATGAAATAATTGTATCTAATTTATCAGCAACTGAAAGAAGTGAACCAACAGTTGTACTTGGCAATTTACCTTCGGCACTTGTTGGCATGTAACTTTCTTTAATTGCTACGCTAACATTTTCATCTTCGCCGATTAAGCGAGCATAGTGCATTCCCATTACACCTTGTAATTCCGCAAATTCGCCAACCATTGAAGTAACTAGGTCAAATTTATAAATGTCACTAACTCGATCAAAATCTTTCATTTCAGTATCTGAAATATTAAATTTCTTACCTAAGTAGTCACCAATAATTTGAACGCGTGCCATATGCTCAGCAACGGAACCAATCTTATCGTGGAATGATACATTCTTAAGCTTATCAACAAAGTGAGCTAATGGATACTTCTTATCTTCATCATAGAAGAATTGGGCATCATCTAAACGTGCAACAAGAACTTTTTCATTACCAGCAATAACATTGTCCAAATACTCACTATTACCATTTCTAACAGCGATAAAGTGATTAATCAACTTACCGTTTTCATCGTAAACTTCGAAGTATCTTTGGTTATCCTTCATTGAAGTAATTAATACTTCATCTGGAATATTTAAGTATTTTTCATCAAAAGAACCAGCAAAGACAGTTGGATATTCAACTAAGTTAGTAACTTCTTCAAGAAGTCCCTTGTCAAGATTTACTTTCCAGTTATGTTGAGCAACTAATTCTTGGATTTGGTTGAGGATCATGCCCTTACGTTCATCAGCATCAGCGATCACATATTGGCTCTTCAATGCTTCTTCGTAGTCGTCTGCATTTGCAAGTACCACACTATCTCCTAAGAAACGGTGACCTTGAGTTTTACGACCAGCAACTACATCAAGCAATTTAACTGGTACTACTTCGCTACCAAGTAAAGAAACCATCCAGTGAATTGGACGTACAAATTCAAAATCGTAGCTACCCCAACGCATTTTAGTTGGGAAAGTCATTGCCTTAACGATATCACTCATGCCCATTAAAATATCAGAGGCCTTCTTACCTTCTTTTTGAACATGAACATAGGCATATTCAGTTCCTTTAAGTTCTTCAAAGTAAATATCGTCAGTAGTCATTCCCTGACCACGAGCAAATCCTTGAGCAGCCTTTGTCCAATTACCATCTTTATCTTGGGCAATCTTCTTAGCTGGCCCCTTTTTTACTTCATCAATATCGTCTTGCTTTTCAGCCAAATCTTCAACTAAGATCGTTAAACGACGAGGAGTTGAATAAGTCTTAATATCTTTAAAAGCTAAGCCGTTTTCTTTTAAGTATTTTTTAGTACGGTCAGCTAATTGTTTAACACTTCTAGAAACAACGTGAGCTGGCATTTCTTCAGTGCCAATTTCAAATAAATAATCTTTAGTCATTGTTTTGCCCCGCTTTCTTAGTTTCTTCTTGGTGTTTCAATAATGGGAAGCCACGTTTTTCACGTTCTTCAACAAATCCCTTAGCAGCAAGGTGAGCTAAGTTTCTAATTCTTGATAAGTAACCTGCTCTTTCAGTAACAGAAACTGCACCACGTGCATCAAGCAAGTTAAAAGTATGACTACACTTCAAAATGTAATCGTAAGCTGGATGAATTAGATTTTGGCTTAATAAGCGTTTAGCAGTTGCTTCATAAGTATCAAAGAACTTAAGTAATTGTTCTTGATCACTTTCTTCAAAAGCATACTTAGAATGTTCATATTCTGGTTGCTTGAAGATATCACGGTATTTTACACCATCGCCCCATTCAAGATCAAAGACTGAATTTACATCTTGAATGTAAGAAGCAAGACGTTCTACACCATATGTGATTTCGCTCATTGTTGGTTTAACATCAAGTTCACCAACTACTTGGAAGTAAGTAAATTGAGATACTTCCATTCCGTCAAGCCATACTTCCCAACCAACACCGGCACATCCCATAGATGGATTAGCCCAGTTATCTTCAACAAATCGAATATCATGTTCAAGAGGTTCAATACCCAATACTCTTAAACTATCTAAGTAATATTGTTGAATATCCTTTGGTGCAGGCTTAATAACGACTTGGAATTGATGGTGTTGGTATAAACGATTAGGGTTATCACCATAACGACCATCAGCAGGTCTTCTTGAAGGTTCAACGTAGCAAGCTGCCCAAGGTTCTGGTCCAACAGCACGTAAAAATGTATATGGACTCATTGTCCCGGCACCTTTTTGTTCATCATATGAAGGCATAATCATACAACCTTTAGAGGCCCAGAACTGTTCCAATTTAAAAATCATATTCTGGATATTCAGTTTTTCTGACATCTATCTCTCTCCTCACAACATAGGCACAAAAAAAGCCTATGCAAAAATTGCATAGGGACGATTTACTTCGCGGTTCCACCCTAATTCAGGAAAATATTCTTCCTGCCCTTAATTAACAACTTTGACTAAAAGGTGCCTTTTCCCAAAATGCACTTCCACCATCTTGCACTCGCTGTGTTGGTACTTTTCTATTCCTTTATAGCTGTCAAAATACGCTTCTATTTTATCATCTTTTCAAAAAAAAGACTAGTAAGAAAACTCACTAGTCTTTAAACGAATATAAAAAGTCAACAGCTAAAAAAGCGCCAATTCATCAAGAAATTTTTTAGTTTTTAAATTAAGATCTAAATAGTTAGCGTACATCCGGTCGATCACCTTGCCAGAGTTCTTTTTTAATTGTGGATTAATCTTTACTTTTCCTAAACGATCAATATCAATTAAAGCTAAAGTACGTATCAAGGCAACTACTTTAGGATCTCGATGCATCCTTTGACTGACACTATTAAAGTGATCACTACAAATAATTCCACCTAATTCCAGCGAGTAGTCAAATACACCTTGCACTTTTCCGCAAATTAGACATCGTTCTAACTGCGGTGCTACTCCATATGCATTAAGCAACTTCAATTGCACCATTTGGGTAATAATTGCCGCATCTTCTCCAGAATTTATCTTCAGCAACGCCTTCATAAGTAAATCATAAAAGCTTCCAATATCTTTATATTCAACAAAAGCATGGTCAAGTAAGTCTAAAACATAGCTCGAATACGCATTCTTAGTTAAATCTAAATACAATTGGTCCAGCTGCTTTACATCCTTGAAAGTCCGCAGCGTACTGATTCCCTTCCAATTTGTATTTACAATATACTTTCCGTAAGAGAAGTTAAGGGTTGCAGCTCCTAATCTGGACTTTGGTCTCAGTGCTCCTCGGACATCTATTGTAAAAATACCATGATCTCTTGTCATGATCTTGGTTAGTACATCAGCTTCTTTATATTTTTTTCTTTTAAAAATTAATCCTTGAACTTCACAAAGTTCACGTACCATCTATCTTAATTCCTTGGCATTGTAGCCAATAGACTTAAGAAAGGCAGGATCAGACCGCCAATTCTTTTGAACCTTAACCCATAGACGTAAATTAACTTTTTCGCCTAATAAAGCTTCGATTTCTTGACGTGCAGCAATTCCAATCTGCTTCAACATTTGACCTTTTTTACCAATAATAATGCCCTTTTGACCTGGACGTTCAACATAAATTGTAGCCTCAATTTGAAGCTTGCCACCTTCATGATCCCGCATCCGGTCAACTACCACGGCCGTTGCATGTGGGACTTCTTCATGGGTGAGCTTCAAAACCTGCTCGCGAATTAATTCAGCCACAATAAAATATTCTGGACGATCAGTCAATTGGTCTGCATCATAAAATTGCGGACCTTCAGGCAAATACTTGGCAATTGTTTTAATCAATTCGGAAACATTATTTCCTTGAGAAGCAGAGATTGGAACAATTTCAGCAAAATCGCCTAGATTCTTATACGAATCTATAATAGATAATAACTTATCTGGGTGGACTTTATCAATCTTATTTATCACTAAAAATACAGGTTTTTTAATTTTTTTAAGAAGTTCGGCAATATATTGGTCTCCCTTACCTGCTGGTTCAGGTTCAACCATGAATAAAACAACGTCAACTTCATCCAAAGCTGAATAGCTCGACTTATCCATAAAGTCATCTAATTTATTCTTAGGCTTATGAATTCCAGGAGTGTCAATAAACACAATTTGTTCCTGGTCATCAGTATAAATACCTGATATTTTATTTCTCGTTGTTTGTGGTTGTGGTGACATAATTGCCACCTTTTGGCCTACTAAAAAATTTAATAAAGTCGACTTACCAACATTTGGTCTACCAATTAAAGCTACAAAACCTGACTTATAGTCTTTTTTCTCATCCATCATTGTTACATCCTTTTGTTTAAGTTTTAGTGAATTTGCTTTCCGTGATTTTCCTGATCGGGATGAAGCGGAAGACCATATTCACGTAAAACTTTTCCTTGGATACCAAACATTACTTTAGCTTCATCATCCTCGATATGATCAAAGCCATTTAAATGAAGGTATCCATGAACTAGTGTATATCCAAACTCACGATTAAATCCAGTTTCATACTCTACACTATGTCTTTTTATCACTTCTGGGCAAAGAAATAAATCACCGATATCTTCTACAAAATCCGGATCATCATTAAAAGCAGCCATGAAATCTTCATCTAAGCCATCTTCAATTGCAAAAGAAATCACATCAGTCGGACGGTCTTTTCCACGATACTTCTTATTAATTTCATGGATTTTCTCAGAAGAAACAAAATTAATACTCATCTCTTGAGCATTTTCTTTATTAATTTCCTTTTTGGCTGATAAAAGTAGCTTGCTAATCCAAGGAATCCAATCTTTATCGCCTTCTTTTAGGAAATCGACTTCATCATTAAAAGAAATGTCTAAATTATTCAACTTTTAGTGTCCCTCTTCTTCATAAGCTCTAACAATTTTGGCTACTACTGGGTGACGAACAACATCATTAAAAGTAAAATTAATGAATTTTACTTGTTCAATATTAGAAAGAATATGTTCAGCTTGTAATAACCCGCTCTTCGCTTTCCCAGGTAGGTCAATTTGAGTTTGGTCACCATTAACTACCATCTTCGAATTAAAACCTAATCTAGTTAAGAACATCTTCATTTGAGCTTGTGTTGTATTCTGCGCTTCGTCAAGAATTACAAAAGCGTCATCTAAAGTTCTACCACGCATATATGCAAGTGGAGCAACTTCAATCACACCTCGTTCCATTAAACGATTTGTTGGTTCTACCCCTAAAATTGCATACAAAGAATCATAAATCGGTCTTAAATAAGGATCAACTTTTTCTTTTAAGTCTCCCGGAAGAAATCCTAACGACTCTCCTGCTTCAACAGCTGGTCTAGTTAAAATAATACGTGATACTTCACCCTTTTTAAAAGCTGCAATTGCCATTACTACTGCTAAGAAAGTCTTTCCTGTACCAGCTGGTCCAATTCCAAAAACAACGTCATACTTTTGAATTGCTTCAATATAACGCTTTTGTCCCATATTTTTAACGCGAACAGGCCGACCTTTAGCATCCCTAATCAAAATTTTATTATATAGTTCACCAAAGAACTCTAAAGTCCCTTTGTCAGCCATTTTGATTGCACTAACAACGTCAGTTGCGGTAATGGTAACTCCCCGGGTAACAACCTTATCTAAAGCAGTAAAAATTTGCATAATTTTTTTAACAAGGCTTTCTTCTCCGGTTACTTCAATTTCGCTACCAGTATCAGTCACTTGTACATCGTAAGATTCTTCAATTAAACGCAAATTTGCATCGTTAATTCCAACTAAATTCATGATTGTTTCAGGTTTAGTTGGTGTAAATGTTGCTTCTATAGTTTGTCCCACTTAAAATTAATCCTCCGTTTATAAAAGCTATTAGTTAAGCTTTTTACCAACAATTGAAGATGCTGCTTTACCATCAGCCTTACCTTTAATTTTTGGCATTAAAGCTTGCATAACTTTACCAAAGTCCTTCTTAGAACTTGCACTTACTTCTTTAATTGTTTCGTCAACAGTTTGTTCAAGTTCTTCTTTAGACATTTGTTTTGGCATGTACTTTTCAATTAATTCCATTTCCTCTTTAGTTTGGTTAATTAAATCGTCTCTACCTGCCTTAGTAAATTCTTCTAAAGATTCTTTACGTTGTTTAAGCGCACTAGACAAAACTGTCAACTCATCATCGTCAGTTAAGTCATGACCTACTTTAATTTTATAGTTCATTACTGCAGCCTTAAGAGAACGAATAGTTGTCAAAGCTTCCTTATCCTTTGCCTTCATAGCTGCTTTCATATCTTGCATTAAAGTATCATTTAGTGACATTTATTTTTCTCCTCTTTAATCAAAACTTACATAATCTATTTTAAACTTTTTATACAAAAAAAGCTCTTGATAGATTGAATTTCTACCAGGAGCTTTCTTTATATTAATAATGTCTACGCTTACGAGCAGCTTCGGATTTTAACTTTCTCTTAACGCTTGGTTTTTCGTAGAATTCACGCTTGCGGTATTCTTGCAAGGTACCACTTCTAGAAACGGAACGTTTGAAACGACGAAGAGCATCATCAATAGACTCGTTTTCGTGAACGATTGTCTTAGCCATGTGAGATCCCTCCTTCCATTTCTTGGCACACAAATATGTGCCACAACAATATAGTTAAATTATAGCTAAACGAGAAAAGTCGGTCAATAGTCGATTAACATTTTTCTTACTTATTTTGGTATAATTTAGATAAATAATGAGGTGAAGATATATGACTGAAGAAAAGAAAGAAAATCAAAAAATCGTTAACTTAATTATTATTTCCGATTCTGTAGGAGATACTGCTTTTAATATGGTTCAAGCTGGTGCGGTTCAATATCCAGATGTTAAATTTAACTACCGTCGCTATCCATTTATTACTAGTCGCGAAAAGCTAGAAAAAGTTTTCGACGAAATCACAGAGTTTGAGAACGTGCTAATTGCTTTTACGCTAATTCATGAAGATGAGCAATTAGCTGTCATTAAATTTGCGCGTGAACACAATATGAAATATGTAGATTTACTTTCTGGAGTAATTGAAAACATTCACGCCTTAACTGGCGAAGAACCTAAGCATGAGATTGGTGCCGTTCACCACATGGGTCAAAATTACTTCGACAGAATTTCTGCAATGGAATTCGCTGTAATGTACGATGATGGAAAAGATCCAAAAGGTTTCTTAGAAGCAGACGTTGTTTTGCTTGGAGTTTCAAGAACTTCTAAAACCCCTCTGTCATTATTCCTTGCTAACAAGAACTTGAAGGTAGCAAACTTGCCACTTGTTCCTCAAACTCATATTCCAGATGAAATTTATAAAGTTAATCCTAAAAAGATCATTGGTTTGACCAACGATCCATCTGTTTTAAATGAAATTAGACGTCAAAGAATGATTGCCTATGGCTTGAA
Source organism: Lactobacillus isalae (assembly GCF_947539375.1). Taxonomy (NCBI): domain Bacteria; kingdom Bacillati; phylum Bacillota; class Bacilli; order Lactobacillales; family Lactobacillaceae; genus Lactobacillus; species Lactobacillus isalae. Next base: position 561,597 of record NZ_OX443569.1, on the reverse strand, counting down.
CCCTGATACCACTTACTCAAATATGGATTCAATCAATGCGGAACTTGAGGCTGCAAATAAGCTTTACAAGAAACTTGGCTGTTACGTAATTAACGTTGCTCACCGCTCAATTGAAGAAACTGCTGCTTTAATTATGGAACACCTCGGCATCGATGACTATGCTAAATAGACTGAAATAATCTGTAAGAATATTGTTATAACGCCAAAGTTACAATCTATTTTGAAATGGATTGTAACTTTTTTTTCGTCAAAAAGTTCTTACGTAAAATCACAATTTAAAAGGCTTAACCTACAACTCATGTAGATTAAGCCTTTTCACTTACACTATTAAACTGGTTTCTGTTCTTTGAAGCGTCCATATACTTTATCAACTTCACTTACACTCATAAAGGCATAAGGATCAGATTGAATAACAATATTATAGATATCGAACATATCATAGCGGTCAATAATCGTCATCAACACAGTTTTTTCTGTATGGCTATATGCACCTTCAACATCATGGAAGATCGTGATACCACGATGCATTTTACGCTGAATACCTTCAATAATATGTTTAGGATGTTCAGTGACAATAAATACCTGCATTTTTTGATGCTGAGTATAAACAGCGTCAATTACTCTACCATTAACAAAAATGTTTAAAGCAGTATATAAAGCTCTCGTCCAGCCAAATACAAATCCAGCACAGATAACAATGATCAAATTAAAGAAAATATTAATTTGACCAAAACTTTTACCAGTCTTTTTTCTTAAAATAATGCCTAGAACGTCTAAACCACCTGTAGAAATTCCTGATTTCAAGGCAATTCCCGTTCCGACCCCATTAATTACGCCACCAAATAAAGCACAAATGATCGGATCATAGGTAATTTTAATTGGTGCAATTACCCGCATCATAATTGATCCAAGTAAAACCGCAATAATTGTAAAAATTGTAAAGCGATGTCCAATTTTGCACCATCCCAAAACAAAAAGAGGGATATTCAAAACAAAGTACATCACCGAGGTCGATAAGGTAAATGGCATGAATCGTTCAGACACTGATTGAATAATTTGCGCAAATCCCGTAATACCAGAAGCATAAATCTTACCAGGTCCCCAGAAAAAGTTCAGGGCCACAGCAACAGCTAAGGCATAAAGGAATGCAGCAGATAATTTGGAAATTAGATAGTGTCTGCGAGACAGCTTTTCTAATTGACTCATCTTGATTTTCCTTTTTTATATCAAATAATCTTTTGCACTATCTATTCTAACAATCATTATCAAAAAAGAAAGCTAATTCTAATGGTTATGATTATTATTTCCAGTGTTTTTCAATAAATTTGGCTCTTCCGCCGGCTTCTTCAATTTGATAACGTAATGGATTCTTTTTATAGAAATCTTGATGATAGTCTTCTGCGGGATAAAAAGTGCTGGCAGGTTCAATCTTTGTCACAATCGGTTCATCAAATTTACCAGATTGCTCAAGCTGCATTTTAGATTCTTCAGCAATTTCTTTTTGTTTAGGAGAATTATAGAAAATAATTGGTTGATATTGACTTCCTCGATCTTGGAATTGTCCCATTGCATCTGTTGGATCAGTCACTTGCCAATAAATATCAACTAGTTTCTTATATGAAATGATTTTAGGATCAAATGTTATCTCTACAGCTTCAACATGACCTGTTGTCCCAGTACAGACTTCTTCATAGCTAGGGTTTTCAACATGACCGCTAGTATAGCCAGAGACAACACTGACAATGCCTGGATAAGTATCGAAAGGCTCTACCATGCACCAGAAACATCCGCCAGCAAAGATAGCTGTATCATAGGGCGATTCTTTAGTGTTATCAAGGGATTTAACGTCTTTCATTTTATTAGCACTTCTTTCTAAATTCGAATAATTATGGATTATTTCCGGCCTTTTTCACTATATATCGAAAAATAGCGAATCAATTATTTAGACCATAATCAATTCACTATTCAGCTTAAATTATTTACTTAATATTTACTATTATTTTATCTCTAATAATTCTTTTTCAACCACTGGTAGCCAGCTTAATTTATAGCCAGCACGTGTTGGATGAATCGGATCAAGCATATAAAGTTCTCTGTCCTTTTCACTATAATTAAAAGAATCATCATCCCACATATTAAGAAAATCAAAGCCCCATTTACTTTGTAATTCTTTAACCCTCTCAACCATTTGACCATAAAAATCAGAATCAAATTTTGGATTACTAAAGATTAGAACAGGACAATTCCAGTTTTGCTTTACATAATTTAAAATATATTCAATTGCACCAGTGACTGTTTGCGTATCAAAATTATCATCTTGTGCAATTTCACCCAGCTTCTCTTCTCCTTTAACTGCATCATTAGTCGAAAGCTGCAGGACAAATGCTGTTAATTTTTCTAAAACTGGTAATCTTCCTAAACGACCAATGTATGAATCAGAACCATTATCAACTAATGTTGTCCCTGAGACCGCATCTTTAAAAGCGCAAATATTATCTTTTTTACTTAAATAATCAACAAAAGACTCACCTAAAGCACCAGCACCATAGGTCACTGAACTACCCAAAAAAGCAATCTGATTATTAATTAAATCATTGGGTTCCATCTTAGTTTGAGCAACACTATACTTTTTAGCATTTCCTTCAGCCTTAATTGCCTTAGTTAAAAATTCAGGATTATTCTTTCCAAATTTCAATAATTCTGGAATATGTTCTTCAGGTACATCTAAATTATAAAGTTCTTCTTCAAAATTCATTTTTATCGTCCTTTGAATAACTTCTTATACTCTTCATAACCTTCCTCCTCTAGCTTATCATATGGAATGAACTTTAACGCAGCAGAATTAATACAATATCTTAATCCGCCTTGATCAACGGGACCATCTGTAAAAACATGACCTAAATGAGAATCAGCTACTGGGCTCTTTACTTCAGTTCGCTCCATCCCATGAGATTGATCTCGGTGATAAACAAGCTTTTCGATCGGCTTAGTAAAACTTGGCCAGCCACAACCAGCATCATACTTATCCTCACTTGAAAACAATGGCTCACCAGATACCACATCAACATATATTCCTTTTTGATTAAATTTGTCATACTTTCCAGTAAAAGGATATTCAGTGGCCGCATGTTGTGTGACTTCATATTGCTCCGAATTTAATTTCTTAAGTGCTTCTTCTTTATTAAACATTTTTTCACCTTCTGTTTTAAACATATCAAATTTTAGTAGAAAAATGTTGTTTCATGATTTTTGTTTCTATACAATAATCTATAATATTAGCGGAGGGATTTATTATGCCGAAATTAGCAAATGACTTATCACTTACAAAAAATACACGATTAAATTCTCTAGGACCATCAAAAATTAGAGCTTTTGATGAAAAAGCTTCTCAAATTCCAGGGATTATCAAGTTAACTATTGGCGAACCTGATTTAAACACGCCAGACCATGTTAAAAATGCAGCTATTGCTGATATTGAAGCTAACGATTCTCACTATGCTCCACAAGCTGGTAAACCAGAATTATTAGACGCAATTAGTAAATACCTTGAACGCAGTCTTGACGTGAAATATGATCCAAAAACTGAAATTTGCGTAACTGTAGGTGCTACTGGTGCTTTAAATGATGTTTTCATGTCCATTTTAAACCCAGGAGATAAAATTCTAGTTCCTACACCTGTTTGGGCGCTCTATTTCCAATTGATTAAATTGACCCGTGCTATTCCAGTTCAAATTGATACTTCAAAAGATGGATTTATTCTCACCCCAGAACATCTTAAAAGTGTTCTACAAAATGAGGGAAAAGGTGCCAAAGCAATTATTTTGACTGATCCATCAAATCCTACTGGTCGAGTATATCCAGAAACAACTTTAAAAGCACTTGCAGAGGTTATTACTGAATACCATCTATTCTCTGTAACTGACGAAATTTATGGAGAATTAGTTTACGACAATAACGTTCATCATTCTCTATCTCAATATATCCCTGAACGTAATATTTTGATTTCAGGTCTCTCAAAGGCCTACGCAATGACCGGATGGAGATTAGGATACATCGCCGCTCCAGCAGATATCATGAAAACAATTCAAAAAGTAAATGCCTTTTTAGTTACTTCTGTCACCGATAATGTGCAAGCAGCAGCAATTGAAGCGTTAAATAATGGTCAAGCTGATCCACTTGAATCTAGAAAGATTTACGAAGATCGGCTTAAATTTATGAAGGCTGGATTAGAAAAATTAGGCTTTGAAATGTCTACTCCACAAGGAGCTTTCTATATTTTTGCTAAAATTCCAGATTCTTTTGGTACTGATGATGAAGCATTTGCAAATGAATTAGCTACAAAAGCAAAAGTTGGTGTGACTCCTGGTCGCTATTTTGGTCAAGGTGGCCAAGGCTACGTAAGAATGTCATATGCTTCTTCAACTGAACAGTTAAAAGAAGCATTAAAAAGAATCGCTAAATTTGTTGAAAATATTTAAAATTATACAAAAAAATCACTTCAGGTTAAATTCAACTTGAAGTGATTTTTTTATTATGATTTTTCAATATTCAACTTTATTCCAATCCCTGCATACCCACCCTTTGAACTACTATCTAGTAGATGAATTAACAGCAAGGTTGACCTTTGAACACAAATAACCTTCTCCACTATTATTGATCATTTTATAAAGTAATCATTCTTTGTCTAAAATGATATGCCTCTTGTTAAACCTAATACATTCGTTTATAAGAAGTCCTCCACATACGTGGAGAATACGATATGATGTCAATCCAGAATGTCTTTCCTAAGGGATCATCTCCACATACGTGGAGAATACTATTCTTTGGTGGACCGGCTGGTGCAGCAATTGGGGATCATCTCCACATACGTGGAGAATACTTGCAAAAGTAACTTGGCAAGGTTTAGTTGTAGGGATCATCTCCACATACGTGGAGAATACTGTATTATCCTTATTAGCAATCTTACGAAGCAAGGATCATCTCCACATACGTGGAGAATACTCAAGTTCTTGCATTGCCTTTTCTACCTTATCAGGATCATCTCCACATACGTGGAGAATACTATCGTCCCAGCTTTCCAAAAGAGATTCCTTTAAGGATCATCTCCACATACGTGGAGAATACTGTTTTTAGTGGAAATTTAAATTCAGTAAAAAAGGATCATCTCCACATACGTGGAGAATACTCTTTTACATTAAAGACTATTAGTACTAGTGGAGGATCATCTCCACATACGTGGAGAATACGTGAAATTACTACAGAAGATACAGAGATTGACGGGATCATCTCCACATACGTGGAGAATACGCTTATGTTCTGTATCCCATGCACCCAATTTTAGGATCATCTCCACATACGTGGAGAATACTTAAGGATAGTAAAGATATCGATACATCAAATAGGATCATCTCCACATACGTGGAGAATACTCTTAGTTTAGATCATCAGAAAAGGCATATTGAGGATCATCTCCACATACGTGGAGAATACTTTTTCTCCTTAGTTAAAATTTCATAGCCATAGGGATCATCTCCACATACGTGGAGAATACCCCGGAACTTTTGAGAAATCTAAGCCCGTAATAGGATCATCTCCACATACGTGGAGAATACGATTGGTCAGAGTGATGACCGACCCGTGAAGTGGGATCATCTCCACATACGTGGAGAATACACTAAAAAAATCCCGTCATCATAACATTCTTCATAGCTAATATTATCATTTTCATTTAGTTTTGAACAAACAAAAAAGTAAAGACTATCTTTTAAAAATAATCCTTACTCTTTTTAATTAAACTAATTTTTATTCATCCCAAGTTGAATTCTTATCAGCGTCTTCTTGAGCTTCCTTTTCAAGGCGTGCTTCAATTTCTTTAACGCTGTCTTCATACTTGTCTTCTACTTTGATACCAATATCATCTAATTGTTGATCGGCAACAGGTGCTGGAGCGTGCATCATTGGTTCTGAAGCAGAAGCATTCTTTGGAAAGGCAGTTACGTCACGAATGTTGTCCTTTTGAGCTAACATCATAGCAAATCTGTCTAATCCAATTGCAAGACCAGCATGTGGTGGGAATCCCATATCTAAAGCGTCAAGTAAATATCCAAATTGTTCATAAGCACGCTTCTTAGTAAAGCCAAGTGCCTTAAACATCTTTTCTTGAATTGAACGTTTGTGAATACGGATTGATCCACCACCCATTTCATCCCCATTCATAACAATATCGTATGAACGCGCATGAGCTTTATGCGGATCAGTATCAAGTAACTTAATTCCTTCATCATCTGGCATAGTAAATGGGTGGTGAGCGGCAATCCAGCGACCCAAGCCTTCATCATATTCAAATAATGGCCAGTCAACAACCCAAACAAAGTCGTAAACATTTTCTGGAATAATTCCAGTTTCTTTAGCAAATTCACGACGCAAATGGTCAAGCGAATCAGTTACAACCTTCCACTTATCAGCAACAAATACTACTAATTCGCCACCTTCAAGTTCGAATTCCTTCTTTAAAGCTTCTTTATTTTCATCAGTTAAGAACCGAGAAACAGGACCTGAGAATTCGCCATCTTCGTACTTAACCCATGCCAATCCTTTAGCGTGATAGCGTTTGATGTAATCTTGTTTTTCTTCAATCTTCTTACGTGAATATTGCTTAGCACCATTCTTGACAGCAATTCCCTTTACGTAGCCACCATCAGCAATTGCACCAGAGAAAACTTTGAAATCAGAATCTTTAAAGATTGGACTTAAGTCATGAATAAACATTTCGTAACGAGTATCTGGCTTATCAGAACCGTACTTGTTCATTGCTTCATCCCAAGTAATACGCTTGATTGGTGTCTTCAAGTCAATTCCCATTACATCTTTCATGATCTTCTTCAAAAGACCTTCAGTATAGTCTTGAACTTGCTTTTCATCAGTAAATGATGTTTCCATATCAATTTGGGTAAATTCAGGTTGACGGTCACCACGCAAATCTTCGTCACGGAAACAACGTGCTAATTGGTAGTACTTATCAAAACCAGCACCCATTAACAATTGCTTAAACAATTGTGGTGATTGAGGAAGTGCATAAAAACTACCTGGATAAATTCTTGATGGAACTAAGTAGTCACGAGCACCTTCTGGAGAAGACTTACCTAAAATTGGAGTTTCAATATCAATAAATCCATTTTCGTCAAAGTATTCATGAGTAGCCTTTAAGATCTTTGAGCGAAGCATAATTGCCTTTTGTAAAGTTGGGCGACGTAGATCAAGGTAACGATACTTTAATCTAGTTTGCTCAGCTGCTTTAATGTCATCTTTGATTTCAAAAGGTGGAACCTTTGACTTATTTAAAATATCAATTTCTGTTGCATCAACTTCAACTTCACCAGTTTTCATGTCTGGATTTACGCTGGAACGTTTAACAACTTTTCCCTTAACTTCAATTACATCTTCATTATTAAGAGAATCTGCAATATCCATTAATTCTTTACCAGAGTCTTTGTTAACAACAACTTGAACAATACCTTCACGATCACGAAGATCAATAAATACTAAATTGCCTAAATTACGAACACGTTGTACCCAACCATAAAGGGTTACTTCTTGTCCTTCATATTCACTAGTAATATTACCAGCATAGTCTGTTCTTTTTTCCATATTCATCATAATTTTTAATCCTCTATCTTTTTCATTACAGATTTCATATCATTTAAGTCTTCTAAACTTAAGTCTAGAGTCTTTCCATCAGCTAAACGCTTAATATTAAGAACACCATTTTCAAGTTCTTTAGCACCCAATGTAATTACAAATTTTGCATGAACACGATCAGCTTTTCTAAATTGTTGCTTTAATTTCTTTTGATCAACATCGTATTGTGCCTTAAATCCTTGTTTGCGAAGAGAACGGGCAATTTCAACAGTCTTCATTTCAGTACCAGCACCAATATTAGTAATAAAGAAATCAATTCCTTCATCTTCAAATAATGCAGGATTTTGTTCTTTAAGAACGAGCATCAATCTTTCTTCACCAATACCAAAGCCAACTGCTGGCGTTTCTGGACCATCAAATTCTTCAACTAAGTGGTTATAACGTCCACCGCCTAAAATCGTAGTTGCTGATTCCCATAAATTCTTATCTTCAACTTCGAATTCAAAGATTACTCCAGTATAGTAATCAAGACCACGAACTAAGTCATCATCCAAAACGTAATTAATGCCTAATTGTTCAAGCATATCAGTAATGGTTTCAAAGTTCTTCTTAGAATCTTCGTCCAAGTAGTCAACAATTCTTGGTGCATCAGGTAAAAATTGCTTATCTTCTTCTGCCTTTGAGTCAAGAATACGAAGTGGATTCATTGACAAGCGTCTTTGTGAATCTTCTGAAAGCTGATCCTTAAGTGGAGTAAAGTAATTTACTAAAGCATCATGATAATCTTTTCTAACTTGTTCATTACCTAAAGTATTGATGTGTAATTCATAGTTCTTAACACCAAGTTCAGCAAGTAAGTCATGTCCCATCATAATGGTTTCAACATCAGATAGTGGACTATTTGAGCCAAAACTTTCAACACCAATTTGGTGAAATTCACGCTGGCGACCAGCTTGAGGTCTTTCATATCTGAAGGTGTTATCGATATAGTAAACATTAAAGGGCTTTACTACATCTGGACCATATAATTTATTTTCAACGTATGCTCTAACTACGCCAGCTGTTCCTTCAGGACGAAGCGCAATATGACGACCACCCTTATCGTTAAAATCATACATTTCTTTTTCTACAACATCTGAACTTTCACCAGACGAGCGAGAAAAGACCTCGTAATTTTCAAAACTTGGTGTACGAATTTCGCGATAATTTGCACGCTTAAAGAAATCTCTTGCGATTTTTTCTACTTTTTCCCATGAACCAGAATCTGCTGGCAAAATATCGACTGTACCTTTTGGTCTTTGAACTTTCATTTAATCATCCTTTAATATATTAATAAAAAAAGCGCCCTTGAACTAAATCAAGGGCGCAATAAATTAGCACGGTACCACCTTTTGGTTGCTGCGATTAACGCTCGCGAAACGATCTATTATCTGCTAAAGGTGTCACAGATCGCAATCTATCCGCTCTCTCACCAACTGAGCGGTCTCTGAGATAGATCATGCTAATCTACATTCTTCGTCATCGATAATTCCTTTTTAGCTTATATTTTTCAGTCAGTAAAGTCAACCTTTGTAAGCCTTTACTTAAAGAATTAAATATCTAATACAATCGTAAACGGACCATCGTTTTCTAGGCTAACCTGCATATCTGCACCAAATTCGCCTGTTTCAACGTGAAATCCTTTACTTTCAAGTTCTTGATTGAAGTCTTCCCACAATTCTTTAGATTTAGGTGGTCGCATTGCTTCAACAAAGCTTGGACGATTTCCTTTTTTAGTATTAGCCAGTAAAGTAAATTGACTAACGCTTAAAATTTCTCCATTAACGTCCTTTAAAGATAAATTAGTTTTACCATTTTCATCTTCAAAAATACGCATTTTAGCAATTTTATCAGCTGCTTTCTTTACCTGGTCTAATTCGTCACCTTCGCGTAATCCAACTAATAAAAGAAAACCGCGTTTAATTTTACCAACTATTTCATCATCAATAGCCACTTGGGCTTTATTTACTCTCTGAATAACAACACGCATTAATTAATTGACCTCTTTGCTTCATAAACATTTGACACATCCCTCATCCGACTTAAAATATCTTCAAGATGAGCCGCATCTCTAACAGAAACAGTCGCATAGATATGAGCCATATTATTGCTATCAACTTTTCCAGAAATATTAACAATATTTTTAGTCTTCGAGTTAAGAGCATTAATTACATCGCTTAAAAGACGAGAACGATTGAAACCATAAATTTCAATATCTGCATTGTAATTTTCCTTATCCTTATCTTTAGCGATATTTTCCCAAGCTACATCAATCAATCGACCTTGTTTCTTAGCTTCTTCTGTAATGTTAGGACAATCTGCGCGGTGAATTGTTACACCACGTCCCTTAGTCACATAGCCAATAATCGGATCTCCTGGAACAGGATTACAGCATTTAGCTAAATGAAGCATTAGGTCAGAAACGCCCTGTACCATAACTCCATTATTATGCTTAACTCGCATAATATCAGCTGGAGCATCAGAATTATCATCTTCTTCTGCTGAACTTTGCTGCCCTGCATTCATAATCTTTTCTTCAAGTTGACGTTGCTTTTCATCTTCAGCTTTCTTACGCAAATCTTCTGTTAAACGGTTAGCAACAGTTGATGCCGAGACTTCCCCGTAACCCACGGCTGCTAACATTTCTTCTTCATTATGGTAATTAAAATGGTCAATTACCTTTTGAATATGTTCTTTATCCATGAACTCTTTTGGAGCTAAATCACGGTTAAGTAATTCTTGTTCAATAAAGTTCTGACCTTTTTCAATATTTTCTTCGCGATCTTCAGCTTTAAAGAAACGCTTAATCTTATTTCTCGCTCTTGAGGTCTTGACTAAGTTAACCCAATCACGGGATGGTCGAGCTGAAGCTTGAGTTAGCATCTCAACTACATCACCATTTTTAAGCTTATAGTCTAGTGGCACAATTTTGCCGTTAATTCTAGCTCCAACAGAATGTGCACCAACTTCAGAGTGAACCATATAAGCAAAATCTAAAGGCACTGATCCCTTAGGAAGTTCATAAACGTCGCCTTTAGGAGTAAAAACATATACTCGATCTGAAAAAATGTCAGTTTTGACGCTCTTCATAAATTCATGAGAGTCTTTAGTTTCATTTTGAAGTTCAAGAATTTCTTGGAACATGTTGAGCTTTTTGTTTGCATCTGTTTGCTCAACTTCGCCCTTAACGCCCTCTTTATATGCCCAGTGAGCAGCAACACCATATTCAGCTACTTGGTGCATTGCTTCAGTTCTGATCTGGATTTCAAGAGGTTTACCACCAGGTCCAATAATCGTTGTATGTAATGATTGATAACCATTTACTTTTGGAACAGCAATATAGTCTTTAAATCGACCAGGCATTGGCTTCCATTTAGTATGAACAGCACCTAAAACGGCATAGCAATCACGAACTGATTTTACAATTACTCTAACAGCTAATAAGTCGTAAATTTCACTAAAGTCCTTATGCTTATTAACCATTTTTTTATAAATTGAATAAATATGCTTTGGACGACCATAAATTTCATACTTAATCCCCAAACCATCAAGCGTTTGCTTCAAAGTTGTAATTGCATCTGCAATATATCCTTCTCGCTCACTGCGCTTAGACTGCATTAAGTTAACAATTCGGTAGTATTGTTGTGGGTTCAAGTAGTGCAAACTCATGTCTTCAAGTTCCCACTTAATTGTTCCAATACCCAAACGATCAGCAAGGGGTGCATAAATATCTAAAGTTTCATCAGCAATTCGTCTTTGCTTGTCAGGTCGTAAGTGATCCAAAGTATGCATATTATGTAAACGGTCAGCAAGCTTAACCATGATTACACGTAAGTCTTTTGCCATCGCAATTAGCATTTTGCGGTGGTTATCCGCTAAATATTCCTCATGGCTTTTTGACTTGTATTGAATTTTACTTAGCTTAGTTACGCCATCAACAATAAAAGCAACGTCTTTACCGAATTTTTCTTTAATATCGTCATTAGTGACTGGTGTATCTTCTACCGTATCATGAAGATACCCAGCAGCCACTGTATCAGGATCTAAGCGCAAAGTTGCTAAAGTACCTGCAACTTGAGTGGGGTGAATGATATATGGCTGACCAGAAACTCTAAATTGACCTTCATGAGCATTCTTAGCAAATTCATATGCTGATTCAACAAAAGCTAAGTGTTCATCATTCATATATTTCTTGCATTCAGCAAGAACTTCTTCATGAGTCATCTCACGATATTTTGACATAAAGCATCACCTATTCTTTATTTCTTTTCTTTGTAAAAATCATCATGCCAGAGACCAAATAATTCAAAACTTAAATATACTAAGCAGAGTAAGAAGTTATATTTTGCAAAATGAATCAAGACTGCAATGGCAAAAACTATTGGGAAAAGAAGAAGCCACCAATAACTTAATTTTCTAATTTGCATAATACGACCAATTTGATAACTTAAATAACTATTAAAAATAAAGAAAACCAATCCAATTCGCCAAACACGACTTAAGTGGACTAGCGGACAAATAATCCAGACAATTACTCCTAATAAAGTTAACCAAATAAGTGGCATAAATGATTTTTCATTTATTTTACTCCACCAAGCCTTAAAATTAAAATTTTTCTTTTCTTCACTATTTTTCTTCATTTTTGCTTACCTTTTCTTTTAATAAATTATTTTAATCTGGCTTTCTAGAAATTAATAGACCAATCCAGCGTCCTTCTTGCATTTTCATCTTAATTTCAAAACCATTTTCTGCAAGTGCTTTTTCAATTTTTGGCAATTGCAAATAATCAATTCCTGAGAAAATAACCTTTCCTTCTTCATTCAAATGACTATCTAAGTCTGGAATTAATTCTAACAAAATATCTGCTAAAATATTGGCCACAATTAAATCATATTTATCATCAATATCTTTTAATAAGTTAGCCTTGCGTACATCAATATTATCTACATCATTTAACGCAATATTTTCTTTAGCAGCAGTAACTGCTTCATCGGAAATATCAGTTCCTAAAACGTGACTTGCACCCAATTTGCTAGCAGCAATAGCTAAAATACCTGACCCAGTTCCAACATCTAAAACTGACATCGGTTTAACTAATGCTCGCTCCATTGCAAGTAATACCAGTTGCGTTGTAGTATGACCGCCTGTTCCAAAAGCAAGACCAGGATCTAAGCGAATCAATTTTTGATCTGAAAAGACTGGTTGATAATCTTCCCATTCAGGAACAATAGCCAAATGACGAGAAAAATCGATCACGTGATAGTATTTTTGCCAAGCAGTATTCCAGTCTTTGTCTGCTACTTCTTTACTGCTAATTGAAACTTCGCCACTATTTAAACCATAGCTCTTCATCTCAGCAATCTTATCAGTAATCTTTTTAACTAACTCTTTTTTATCAGCATTTTCATAATCAAAATATACTGTTAATTCTAAATCCTTTGGCAAGTTTTCAATATCACCAAGTTCAACTAAGCTACTGTCGTGTTTCTCGCCTTCAGCAATAAAATCACTTCGCTTGCGACTCTCAATTCCTTGTGCATTTAATTCATCTTGGACGAAAAAACTTAAGCCGTCTTCTAATTCATGACTACATTCAATTTTTATTGCTAATAATTTCACTACACTTGTCCCCTTTTGACATGTTAAATTCCCACGTTTATGATATTAAAAGGTGAGAAAAATGTCGAAAAAAAATAAAAAGAAAAAACTTAATAAGACGTTAGTCGAAAAAATGCTCGACCAACAAAAAATTCCATATAAACAATTATCATTTAACACCATTCAAAAAGGTGATGTTAAACAAATGGATACTTCCATTTTAGACGATGAAGAGGCTTTGGTCTACAAAACCTTAGTATGTGAAGGAAATAAAAATAGTCCAGTAGTTGGCGTTGTACCAGTCACTGAACATTTGAGTATGAAAAAACTTGCTAAAGCTTCTGGTAATAAAAAATGTGAACTGCTTCCTCTCAAGAAGTTAGTGGCAACAACTGGTTATGTTCACGGCGCAAACACACCGATCGGTATTTATCAAAAGCATCACTTTCCCATCTACTTAGATAGCAGTATGAAGGATCACGATCAAATTGCCGTTTCAAGTGGTGAAGTTGGACGCAGTATTATGATTAATCCAGAAGATTTACAAAAAGTTACGGATGCTACTTTTGTTGATTTATTAGAGTAATAAAAAACTTCCTCAGACTAGAAATTCTAGTTTTAGGAAGTTTTTTTGCATTATTTTTTAGCTATTTTAACTAATCTAAACACGCAATAAACTAACATTACTACCCAACCAAGGATTGAAATGTAAAGTAGAATTATAAACCAAGTTGGAGTTTTGAACGAAAGAATTGCAGTATTTTTCCCCTGTTTTGACTTAACAATCGGCATCCCAATTTCATTGAGCTTTGGATTTGTCTTTTTGCCGTTTACTATTAGTTCAGATTGACGATAAAGGAAAATTGGTAGTGTAGTTGACTTAGCATTCTTTCCATTCCACTTAATTTCTAAGCGTCCACCAGTTAAGGCCGTCTTGCTAAATCCTTTTCTCTGCTCTGCCATACTCATTAGCATCCCTGTGATATCACCAGATTTAATTTTCTTTTGAACAGGAAGATAATCTGGACTATTGATTTCAATCTTATCAATATATGCTTTTAGTCCCTTTTCTTGCATTTCTGCAACATTACTGGTAATTCCTTTGTTATAAGAAATATTGTTGTTGATTTCATTAAAATCAGCTCTAACATTGAATAAAACTACCACAACAGCCAATGCACTAGCTAGCATGCCAAGCTTCTTACCATGATTCTTAATTAGCTCTGTAATCGTTAAACCAATGCCAATAAATAATAACGGATATGCTACAACAGTAAAACGGTTAGGAAACTGCAGATATCCTGTTACAGCTGGAAAATTATCTTTAACAAATTGCCATGGGAATAAGTTTGAACTGAGATAAAGAAATACCCAGCCCTCAAGCGTTACAAGAGTATTGATTCTTGAAGATTTAAAGTTAAATACAATATAGATTAGTTGAACAATAAACAAAAGCAAGGTAACTTCAGTTATTGACGTCCACATTGTGCTTGTTCCAGCAACTGATAAGTTAACAGAAGTTAAAACTGGAGAATAGTCTATTGGCGACGCCATTTGATTAGTTGGATACAGTAATAAAAATGCGCCCCAGACATTTGCAGTCAACACAACAAATAAACCAACAGCTTTAAATACGTCAAACCACATTTGACGCTTATTTTCAGTTAAAACCAGGCCATAAATAAAGAATGGAATTAAAGCTAAAATAGCAAAGAATGTACTCAACAAATGAATTTGAGCCACAATCGCCATTACAACGCCTAAACTAATCCAACTAAATCGTTTTTTATGATTATTTAGCAAGTTAATACCTTGAATCAAAATAAAAGGTATTAAAATAGCTCCCCAGGAATTAAAAGCATTTGATCTCGGCCAATATGCAATGTATCCAGTTGTCAAAAATAAGGCTGTAATTACTGAAGCAACCATTCTTGACATCTTTACTTTTCTTCCTAAATGGTAAATTCCCAATCCACCAATTATAAAAATTAGATATGTTATGACAACTTGGAAGCGAAGCCATGAGCTACAAAATAGGAGTAAAAAACCCATTATATACGCTAAAAATGGTCCATAGAGTGCATTAACTATTCGACCACTTGCTCCCATTCCATAATTCATTTGAAAATAAGAGAAATTATGGTTTTGTATTTGCTGATAGGTATCATAAAAGCGATGAAAATGAAAAGCAGTATCATCTAAAGTAAGCCCCGACCTAGTACTTAGTTCTGTCCAAATTAAGATAGTTGCAATTACTAAACTTAAAATTATCGGGATAAGATAATCTATTAATTTATTCTTATACTTTTCTATATTACTAGTTTTCATTTTTAACCTCTGATAAATATTGACTTAACTGCTTAATTGTATCATTCAAGTAGTAAAAAATTTATACTTATTTAATAATTTATTTTACTGCTGGCATATTTACCAAGTTTCTTCCCTTACGATATGCCTGTTTGATATCGTTTAAAGTCAAATCTTTTCCTTTTTGGTCATATACCACTAAGACCTCTCTTACTCCATCTGCAAATTTACTTAAGAGTCTAAAAATAGTAATTTCCGCAAAGAATAATACTAATAGTAAAAATACTGCCGTTGCCGAGATGCGTGAAAGAGCAAATAAATTATGGAAGAAAATAACAGCTAAGACTAGCGCTAAGAACGAACCACCTAAGACAGTCCATCTGAATTTATTTAGTGGCCTTGAAATATGGTATAGAACCATCATCCCTACAGCTACTAAAAGCATCGTTGCTGTTGTAGCAACTTCTTGTCGTCCTAAAGCTAACACCATATCTGCGACTACCAAAATTGATACAGCTAACATATCTGTAATTCCACCTGGGATTGCACGTGACAACACATTTGGAATAAATTTCCCACGAATTCGGTTATAGTTATTTTCAAGAGCAAGTAAAAATGATGGTAGCCCAATCGTAAAGGCAGAAATCAAAGCAATTTGTGCTGGTCTTAATGGATAGGACATTGCAAATGCTAAAGAGAAAATAGCCATTAAGAATGAAAAAATATTTTTAACTAGGAATAAGCTAGCTGATCTTTCAATGTTATTAACTACTTTTCTACCTTCATCAACAACCTTGGGCATTCTAGCAAAATCAGAATCAAGCAATACTACTTGAGAAGCCTGAACCGCTGCACTATTTCCCGATGCCATCGCAATTGAGCAATCTGCGCTCTTCATCGCCAAAATATCGTTAACACCGTCTCCAGTCATGGCAACTGTATTACCATTTTTTTGAAGTGCCTTAATTAACTTCTTCTTTTGATCTGGCTTAACTCGACCAAAAACATTATATTTTCTAACAACTTCTTCGTAGTCACCTTCACCAATTTCAGTAGCATCAATTAGTTTATCAGCATCCTTAATTCCAGCTTGCTTAGCTACTCTAGCTACTGTTAACGGATTGTCACCTGAAATAACCTTGACATTTACTCCTTGACGTTCAAAGTACTTAAAGGTGCTCTTAGCTTCTTTTCGAATTGGATTAGAAATCAAAATATAGCCAAGTAGTTCAACTTCTTTAGAAAGTTGCTGCTTTTCATCCTCCAAAGCTTCTGGATATTTTGCAAAAGCTAAAACACGATAGCCTTGACTAGTATACTGGTTTATATCTTTTTCATAGTTTTTAAATTGTCCACGCAATACAAATTCAGGCGCACCCATTAACAACGTATCTTTACCAATAATAGCGCCACTATACTTATTCACTGACGTGAAGGGAATAATTCTCTCTGCTTGGATATTAAACTTCTGATTAAAAGTCTTCGCCACAGCTTTAATTGTGGCATTATCATGTGGCATGTTTTGAGCAAAAACAGAAATATCTTTTGCTAAATCATTCTTACTTATATTGACTGGAATAATCTTTTCAACTTCCATCTTTGGCTCGGTAATAGTTCCAGTTTTATCGACACATAAAACATTAACTCTTGCTAAAGTTTCAACACTTTTCATATCATGAAGCATTACCTGGGAACGAGCTAAACGCATTGCAGCTAAAGCCAAAGCTATAGTTGTTAACAAATATAGCCCTTCTGGGATCATCCCAATTACTGCTGCTTCCATCGATACCACGCTATCAGCTAAATTCAGGTGGTTTACATATCTAGCCACAATAAAAAGCGCAATTCCACATGGGATAATAATGATTCCAACCCATTTAATTAACTTATTAATTGAACGGACCATTTCTGATCCTTCTTTTGAATTCATTGCCTTAGCTTCTAAAGTTAACTTAGAAACATAAGAGTTCTTCCCAACTTTTTCAAGACGAGCATAGGCTTTGCCGGCAACTACGAAGCTTCCGGACATCAAATCTGCCCCAGCGTCTTTCTCTATTTCGTCAGCTTCTCCAGTTAATAAAGACTCATTTACGCGTAATGTTCCAGAAATCACCTGACCATCAGCCGGGATTTGATCACCGGTTTGAAGCACAATTACATCACCTAAGACTAAATCTTCGATGGGAATAACTTCTTCTTTTTGATTACGAATTACGGCAATCTTTGTCGTATTCATTACATTTAATTTGTCTAAAACACTTTTGGCCCTTAATTCTTGAACAATACCAATGATCATATTAGCAATAATTACAGGCAAAAAAGTTAGATCTTTATACTCACCAACAATTACCAAAAGAATTGCTAATACTAAAAAAATCAAGTTGAAATAGGTAAAAGTATTTTCTTTAATAATTTGCCATGTTGTCTTCGCTTGATCATTAACAGCACGGTTTACTTTACCTTCTTTAGTTCTTTGGTCAACCTCTGCACTCGTTAACCCAATTGGTTGCTTAAAATTTTCTTTCATTTCTATCCTTAAAAATCAATCTACGTGTAGGTTATCATCTTTTTCAATAGTGACTTCACCAGCTATATCAGTGTTAAAGAACTCAGAAATTTCGTGAACATTCCAGCCTTGCCCAAGTCCCCACATTAACTTAGTGATTGCACTCTCAGAAGTCATATCTCGAGCACTAATTGCACCTTCAAGAAGAGCCTCTCTACCTACTTCGTACTTAGTAAGATCGCTTCTTTCATATAAACATTGACTAGTAGCAATAATTGGGATACCCTTGCGGATTAGTTTTCCAACAGCAGCCACCATATTTCTTCTAATGTAATTCATACCACCTAAACCGTAAGCTTCAATTACAATTCCTTGACATCCACTATCAACCATAGCAAATAGCAAATTAGGATCAAATCCAGGGAATAATTTTACTAAAGAAACCTGTGGGTTAATTTCTGTATTTAAAGTACATTCTTTAGTGTTTTTTGGTAAATTTTGTTCAGAAAAAACAAGTCCATCAGATGTAACTCTTGCAACAGGTGGAACATTCACACTTTCAAAAGCGTCAAAATTTATTGTTCTAACCTTTACACTACGGCATCCAAGCATTACCTTTTGATCAAAAGCCAGATAAATATTTGGATGGCAACTTGCTGCTGCAG
Organism: Lactobacillus isalae; assembly: GCF_947539375.1. Classification (NCBI taxonomy): domain Bacteria; kingdom Bacillati; phylum Bacillota; class Bacilli; order Lactobacillales; family Lactobacillaceae; genus Lactobacillus; species Lactobacillus isalae. Next base: position 542,844 of record NZ_OX443569.1, on the reverse strand, counting down.
CAAAAGCTAATTTCAAATTATCAGGTGCATCACTCAAAATTACGTTAATCGGAACCTGGCTTCCAGTCAGAACAACCGGGATATTAATATTTTGAAGCATAAAAGCAAGCATTGAGGCAGTATATGCCATTGTATCTGTTCCGTGAGAAACTACAATTCCATCATACTTATTTCGATTTTCAAATATCTTCTCTGCAATTAACTTCCACTCTTCTGGTTGAATATTAGAAGAATCTAATTGCAAAATATCTTCAACCGTAATATCATACGGCAACTCACCCAACATATTAATTAATTGTTCTCCAGATTCTTTAGGAACTAGACCTGCATCTGATACAACTGAAGCAATTGTTCCACCAGTAGAAAGCAATAAGATTTTCTTTTGCATAATCGTCACTCATTCTTCATTTTCTATTCTATCGTTCTATTAATTATACGAAAAAAGTTGCTATAGTTTAAATTCTATAGCAACTTTTTTTCATAAAAATTTATCCTGCATGACGCCAATCTTTGTCCATTAAAATTCTAGCTGCAATCAATCCTAATGGTAAACAAATGACAATCATTAAAGCCTGAACCATCCATAATGCTCCAGCATTTAATGAAGTTAATCCCAAATTAAACATTGCTCGATACATATACAGTCCAGGAACCATAATTACGATTGAAGGCACAGTAATCGCAATTCTTGGGAAACCAATTTTACGTCTAATAATTGATGCAAGCATTCCAGCAACAAAAGCTCCGATAAAGGCAGCTACTGCCGGCGGAACATTTGACCAATCAACTAAGCTCAAACGTAAAGTATTTGCAACTGCTCCTGACAAACCAGCAACTGTTGCCATTGAAATCTTAGAATTAAACATAATTGAGAAACCAAAGACTCCACAAAAACTAGCTACTAATCTCAATAGTGTTAAAACTACTGGTGTCAATCCAAGTTTTTCAAAATTCTGCGGATGTAAGTTTAAAATTAAAGCCATTACCCAACCAACAGCAGTTGCAACGACAATAATCATAATTGCATAGGCCATCCGCTCTAATCCTGATCGCATATCAAGTTTAGAAATATCCAGTCCAGACGTAATAAAAGGAAATCCAGGAATCACAAATAGCATCGCCCCAATATATCCATCTAAGTGATGCAAACTAACTGGATAAAATAATCTAATTAAATAAAAGCTACCAACATATACCGCACAGGCAACTGCTACAGCTACAGTAGTGTTTGCCAAAATTGTAAGGTGGAGATCAGCCATTTTACGACGCACATAATTTCCGCAACTAGCACCTAAAAACGCACAAATAACTTCGAAAATTCCTCCACCAAGTAAAAATATAAATCCACCACAAGCTAATCCAGCAGCTAAACCAACTTGCCATGGTGAATATTGAGACTTCATAGTCGAAATTTCTTCTAACCGATTATGAATTTGTCCAATCGTCCAATTACCATTATCTTTTTTAAACTGATTGACAAAGTTTTCCATTCGATCTAACTTCGTTGTATTGACTCCAGTTGATGGTAAGCTTAAGGCCTGAGTGTAGCTTTTACCATCAGCATCAACGCAAGTATATTCAATTGAAACTAAACCAATATCTGTGCTGCAAGTCATATCCAAACAACGAGCAATCGTGTTCATTGCTGATCTTACTCGCCAAGCTCCTGTTCCATATGACAAGAGCATCATACCAATATGACCGACAATTACCGATCGTTCAGCTAAAGTGGCATTTTTTGCTGGAGTAATATTATCGCTTGTGAAAAATTCCTGCCAGCGAATACGCATATGATGATGATGCGACAAGGTATGCTGATGATGCAACTGATTGACGCGTTCATTTTTACTTTCTGTGTTTTTCAATTTTCATAGTCCCCAAACTTTGATTAAATATCATACCTTTAAAATTTTATCACAGAAAAAAAGTCTTGCACTCTTAACTTAAGTAAGTGCAAGACCTTTTTATTTACAAACTATAATGTCTACAGTTCAATTCCATCAACAACTTCTTTCATCTTAGTTGCTGAATAAGTCATTTTTTTCTTTTCATCTTCTGATAAATGAAGCTCAATTACATTGCTAATTCCGTTAGCAGTAATAACTGCAGGACTGCCAAGGTAAAGATCGTGAATACCATATTCACCAGTCATTGGAGCTGATAATGGCATAACGCGTGCGGTATTTTCTAAAATTGCTTTGCAAATTTGCGTTAAGCACATTGCAACGCCATAGAATGTTGCGCCTTTGTTAGCAATAATCTTACCACCCTTTTTACGGACGTCAGTTTCTAATTCAACTAAAGTTTGTTCATCTAATTCTTTGTAAGAACGAAGTGGCTTATGATCGATAATGGCTTCATCAAAGTTTTCAAAAGAAGTATCCCCGTGTTCGCCTAAAACATAGGCATCAATATGATCAACATTTACGCCAGTCTTGTGTGATAATGCCACCCGCAAGCGTGCTGTATCAAGTGATGTACCTGTTCCAATAACCTTGTTCTTCGGAAAGCCAGACAATTTTTGTGTTAAAGTAGTCAAAATATCAACGGGGTTAGCAGAAACAACAAAAATACCATTAAATCCAGAATCAACAATTGGTTTTATGATTGATTCTAGAATTTTAACATTGGTCTTCACTAAGTCTAATCTTGTCATTCCAGGTTTTCTTGCTGCACCTGCAGTAATTACAGCAATATCTGCATCTTTAGCATCGCTATAATCACCGCTCTTTACTGTACATTGACCTACAAATGGTGCTAAATCTTCTAAGTCTAAGGCATCCCCTTCAGTAATTTTTTTAACCACATCACAAATTACCAATTCATCAATTTTTACATTTTGCAATAAGTCATTTGCAAAAGTTGAGCCAACACGACCGTCACCAACTAAAAATACTTTTCTACGACTCATTTTTATATATAACTCCTTTGAATGAAAACTTAAATTCTACACTTTAAGTATACACAAATAAGCCATCTGTTGAAAGCGCTTTATTTAATTAAATCTGCCATTGCTTTTCCTGCTTCACGGCCAAAAATAATTGTTTCAGCAATAGAATTACCACCAATTCTATTATTGCCATGCAAGCCGCCACTAACTTCACCAGCAGCATATAAGCCATCAATAAAATTACCATTAGTGTCATAAACACGGGTATCAGGAGCAATATGAATTCCGCCCATTGTGTAGTGAATAGCAGGTGCAATATGAATAGCGTAATATGGTGCATGATCTAAATTAGCCATACCAGTCGTACGACCAAACTTCACATCATCATGCTTTTCAACTGCTTGATTCCAATCTTGGAGTGTCTTTTCAAGATTTTCAGCTGGAACTTTAATGTTTTCGGCCAATTCTTCAATTGTATTTCCATGAACAACTAGATTAATCGAGTCATAAAATTCGATAGCCTTAACTCTGTCTCTAACCCCTTGATCAAAGATTAAGTATGCAGAATGCTCTGGAGTTTCAGTAATCGCATTAGACACAATTTTGCGAGTGCTTAATTCATTAATAAATCTTTTACCTTCATGATCAACTAAAATCGCACCTTCGCCGCGAACAGCTTCACCGATCAAATATGCATGATCTGTATCTTGCTGAACTGTTGGGTGAACCTGAACTAATTCCAGTTGCTCTAATTGTGCACCGACCTTGTCAGCCAGTTTCAAACCATCCCCAGTAGCTCCAGCTTGATTAGTAGTTTTATAATTACGTAAATCAGGGCGATATTTAGCAATTAGATCCTTAGAAGCACCAAAGCCTCCTGTTGCAAGTAACACTGCTTTAGCTCTTACTTGATGTTCGTTATTAACCTCAACACCAACTATTTTTTTATCTTCAGCTTGCAATAATTTAGTAACTTTAGCGTCTGTAAAAATTGGAATATTACGTTCATCCGCAATTTTAAGTAAATTATTAACTAAAAATGCACCAATTGGAGCCATTGACGATGGGCGGTGAGTACGTTTCTTAGACATACCACCGGTAATTGTTAAATCATCTACTTTAATTCCTAGGTCTTCAAGCCAAGCAATAGCTAAAGGAGCATGTTCAACAAAATAATGAAGCATTTCACGGTCGTTCATGTAACCGCCGCCTTTGAGAGTTTCATCATAAAACTTCTGCATATTGTCGTTTACTCCTAAACGAGCTTGAACAATACTCTCAGCAGCATTCATCCCCGAACTAGCTCTCATGGTATTTCCACCCAAAAAAGCATTTTTTTCTAAAATAGCAACTTTAAGCCCATATTGCTGAGCTTGAATAGCAGCTGCTAAACCAGTACCACCGCTACCTACAATAATTGCATCATAATTTTCATTTAAGTTATCTACTGTTTGCGTTGGAAATTTATATGCCATGTTTTCTCCTTCTTTTAATCATCAATTGGTTTAGTATTCATTGCATTTGTCATCGTAATTGGCTTCATCCACTTATCGTACTGCTCTTTAGTTACTAAACCACTCTTTAAGGCAGCAGTACGTAAAGTAGTTTTTTCTTTAGCAGCAGTTTGCGCAATAGTAGCAGCTTCATGGTAACCAATATGAGGTGAAAGTGCAGTAACAGTCATTAAGGAATCTGTGACATCTTTTGCCATTCTTTCTTTATTGACAGTCATACCATGGATCATCTTATCAGCGAAGCCAGAAATAGTCCCTGATAAAACATTGGCTGACTCTAAAAATGCAGCAATCATGACAGGTTTAAAAACATTCATTTCAAAATTTCCCTGAGAAGCAGCCATAGTAATTGTCGTATCGTTACCAAATACACGTAAAGCTGCCATTGTAACTGCTTCTGCTTGAGTTGGATTTACTTTACCAGGCATAATTGATGAACCAGGCTCATTTGCGGGTAAATTTAATTCTCCTAAACCAGCTCTTGGCCCAGAACCTAAGAAACGAATATCTTGGGCAATCTTGAACATATCAGCTGCTAGAGCTTTTAAGGCACCATGAACTACATTTAAGCCGGAGTGATTTGCTAATCCAAAGAATTTATTAGTTTTTACGTCAAATTGATGACCATATTTTCTTGATAAACGTTCAGCTATGTCTTCTGCCATCCCAGGAGCTGCGTTAAGCCCTGTTCCAACAGCTGTTCCTCCAATTGGCAGTTCGTATAAAGTTTCTTCTAATTCATTAATATAAGATAAATCATGATTGAGAGCTGAAATATAGCCAGATAATTCTTGACCAAAAGTCAATGGTACAGCGTCTTGCAAGTGAGTTCTACCTACTTTAACTGTTGTCCAATACTCATCTTGCTTAACTTTTAATTCCTTAATCAAGTGCTTAATTGATGGCTTTAAATCATCAAGTGCTTGCGTTGCAACTAAATTCATCGCAGTTGGAAAAGTATCATTTGATGATTGTCCCATATTCACATCATCATTAGGTAGAATATTTAAACCAGGATGATTATGATTAGCAAGATTAGCTACAACTTCATTGACATTCATGTTTGTTTGAGTACCAGAACCAGTTTGGTAAACATGAAGTGGAAAGTAAGGTTGCAATTCTTCATTATTTAAATCAAGCAATTGGTGAATTGCTTCAATAATTGCGCGCCCTTTTTCTTCCGTTTCAGTTCCTGCTTCAATGTTAGCTTGAGCAGCAGCAAGTTTTATTTGAAGAAGCGCACGAATAATACCAATTGGCATTAATGCTCCAGTGTGGAAATTATCCTTACTTCTTTGAGTTTGTGGTCCCCATAATGCCTTCTCAGGAATTTCTACAGGACCTAATGTATCACTTTCAACACGATAACCTTTTTTTACCATATTTTTTTGTCCTCCGTTTTCATTATCTTCATTATAAGCTACATTTAAATGAAAGGGCATACAAAAAGCGGAGAATGTCATTCTTCGCTAATATCAATTGTATTAAATTATACTAAAAATATTTTTTCAATGCTATACGATTAGCGCTCTTGGTGATTTAACTTCTTTGCTACTAAATCTCCCACTACTTGTACGACTAGGACTAATAATAAAACCAATAAAGTTGCAATTAGAGTAACATCATTATTAAATCGGTTATATCCATAAGAAATAGCTGTGTTACCTAATCCACCAGCACCAACCGCACCGGCCATTGCTGTTAGGCCAATTAAACTAATTAACGTTACTGTAGAGACTCTAGCTAATTCAGATCTACTTTCTCTTAGGTATACATCAAAAATAATATCTTTTGTAGAAGCACCTAAAGCTTCAGCTGCTTCGATTTTTCCGTTATCTACACTTTCAAGTGCCACTTGAACCTGTCTAGCAAAGAATGGAAATACTCCCAAAGTTAATGGTACTAAGGCTGCCTTCATTCCGATTTGAGTTCCAACAATTTTTTGCGTAACTGGAGCAACAAATGCTAACAAAATAATAAATGGAACGGCTCTAAAAATTGATACTATTTTATCAACTATCCAGTAAACAACTTTATTTGCTAGAATTCCCTTTGGCTTTGTCAAAACTAATAACAAACCAAAGATCAACCCAAGAATTCCTCCAAAAATTGCTGACCAAAAAGTCATAAATAAAGTTTGGAAAATAGCTGTTCCCCAGCCAGCATCTCCGCCCCAACCTAGGGCAACTACATTAGGAAAGTTTTTGGTAAAAAAACTAATCATTAGTCAGCACTCCTTTATCTAACTTCGTTACTACAACATTCTTACTCTCCAAGAATTCAATTGCTTCTTTTTGCTTTTGCTCATCTAAATTCAACAAGATTGCTAACGTCCCAATTGGTTCGCCACTTAAGACTTCAACATTTCCATATAAAATGCTTGCCTTAGTATTTAAGGAAACATCCAAATCAGCAACTACTGACTTAGTAACATCATTAATGCTGTAAACCAATTGATAAAGTTCAGCATTATCGGCTAATTTATCAAAATTATAAGTATTCAAAATATGCTGTGCCTGCAAAGCTCCACCAACAAATTGACGAGTTAGTTGTTTTTGCGGATGTAAGAATACTTCTCTTAAATCACCTTTTTCAATGATTTTTCCTTTTTCCATTACGGCAATTTTATTTGCTACTCGTTTTACGGCATCCATTTCATGAGTAATTAATACAATTGTTAAGCCTAATTTTTTGTTCAAATCATATAGTAAATCTAGGATTTGATTGGTAGTTTTAGGATCCAGTGCACTAGTTGCTTCATCAGAAATTAAAATATCTGGGTCATTAGCTAATGCGCGGGCAATTGCAACACGTTGCTGCTGACCTCCAGATAACTGAGCTGGATAAAAATCTGCCTTATCTTTTAGACCCACCAGTTCTAATAAATGAAGTGATTTTTCTTCTAACTCTTTATCAGATAAATGTGTATGCTGCAAGGCAAAAGCAACATTCTCAATTACAGTTTCTTCATTTAAAAGATTGAAGTTTTGAAAAATCATTCCGATCTTTCTTCTTTTTTCTTGGAGCTGTTTTTTATTGACTTGAAGTTTATTATCTTTAAATAAAACTGTACCGTTAACTTCTACAGACCCAGCAGTCGGATATTGCAATAAATTGATTGTTCTAACTAAGGTAGATTTTCCTGCACCAGAGAAACCAATTACACCATAAATATCACCTTTATTTATTTCTAAACTTACATTATTTACTGCCTTATTTTGTCCAAATTGAACAGTAATGTCTTTTAAATCAATTTGTGCTGTCATCAGACTTTCTCCTCTCTTACTTTAATTTCAATCCCCAAGCTGCAACTTCAGTCTTACCGTAAAGTTTTTCAGATAATTTCTTAGTCTTTTCGGTTTGATATGCCTTAACTAAGTCCTTGTAAATCTTATTATTTTTATCTTTCTTGTTTGCAACGATAATGTTAATCCATTGCTCAGAATCTTTATTCAAAGGTTCAACATAAATTGTCTGCTTGTCGCCTAACTTAGCTGGAACTGCATAAGTATTATTAACAATACTTGCATCAACATCATCAATTACTCTAGCTGTTTGCTCGGCACTAACCTCTTTAATCTTTAGACCTTTAGGATTTGAAGTGATATCAGCAACTGTTGCTAACTTGACGCCTTTTCTTAATTTAATTAAGCCAGCATTTTTTAATACATATAAAGCTCTTGATTCATTAGAAGCATCATTTGGAACCGCAATTGTTGCTCCTTGTGGCAACTCATTAATATTTTTGTACTTCTTTGAATACAATCTGATTGGAGCAATATAAGTATTTCCAATAGCCACTAATGAACCATGGTTTGCCTTATTCCAAGCATTTAAGAATGTATAATGCTGAAAAGCATTTAGATCAATATCTCCATTTTGAAGAGCCTTATTTGGCTGGTTATAATCCGTAAAGTTTTTAATTTTAATTTTTATACCATATTCTTCTTCAGCTGTTTCTGCTACACTCTTCCAAATCTCTGCATCTTGCTTGGTTTGACCAACTACACCAACCACTACCTCTTTTTGATTTTTAGCAGTGTTACTTGTCGGGCCAAAACTAAACCAACCAGCAACTAAAATTAAAACGGCCACTACTGACCAAATTATCCGATTTCTAATTCTCTTCTTATGCATTATGCTTTCCTCCCAAACAAAAAAGCACTCATCCCTAAAAAGGACGAGTGCTCGCGTTACCACCTTTAATTTGTTATTTACTCACATAAATAACCTTAGTAAGTAGCTCCTAAATTAATTAGGAATTACCTTGCGTTTTTAACGATCGCAACTCCGTTGATAACTTATTCTTAAAATTCGTTATCACCATTTTAATCTCTAGTCCATCTTCAATCAGCTGCTCTGTCTACTTCCACCACACATAGACTCTCTAAAAGAACATCACTAATTTACTCAACTAGCAAAATGTTTAAGTTAATTGTTAAAAATATATTATAATCTTAATCAAATTTCGTCAAGTCTTTTTTTAATTTTTTATTTTCTTATCGAAACCATTATATTATCCTGATACATGAGGATATTGAAGAATGGAGAAAGAATGATGAAAAATAATATTGTCAAAATAATAATGTGGATCCTCTTTTGGTTCTACCTAATTCCATATTATCTTGTTAAAAAAATTTTATTCAAAAAAGCAGCTCATCCGATCCTTTGGGCCAACTGTGTCACAATTGGCTTATTCTTCGTATTAGGATTGGTCACCTCTCCTAGTTCGCATAATACAAGCCGACAATCTACTCAAAAAATTACTTTAACTAAAAGTAAAAAAGTAACCCACAAAACTATTACTAAGACAATTACTAAAAAAGTAGGAACAAAGGAACTTAATAAAGAAAAAGCTAGAACTAAAGTCTTAAAGCAGGAAGAAAAAAACAAGCAAACTGAATACAATAAACTAAAAAGGCAACTTGATGATTATCAAGAAAAAGAAGAAAAGCAAAAACAAGAAGCTGAATGGGAAAGAAAGGCCGCTGAAGCTCAAGCTCAAAAAGAAGCTGCTGCTAAAAAGAAAGAAATTGAAGAAGAGCAGAAAAAAGCTAAGCAAAATCAAGAAACAAACAATAATGACTCATCTAGTCAAAGTCAAGGTGATCTATATACTGCGAGTCAAGGAACAATTGTAGGAAACCGTAATTCAATGATCTATCACGTTCCAGGACAGGCGGGATATCATATGAATTCCGCAAACGCAGTCTACTTCAATAGTGAACAAGACGCAATCAATGCTGGCTATAGAAAGGCAAAGAGATAATGAAACACAAAAATTTCACTAAGTTTTTAGCAGCTTCCCTCCTGTTTTCATTAAGAGCTTGTCAAATATGCACTGTAGAAGCTAGCTCAAACAACGACACTAAGATAGTTAAAAATTATAAATACGACTACAGTGATCAAAAAGAAGCTAGTCGTTTAAAGAAGAAAAATCAAAAAGTCGAAAAGAAAATTAGCTCTTTAGATAAAAAAATTGCTGATCTTCAACAACAACTAAAAAATTATACTAATCCAAACGCAGTTGAATCTTTAAGCAAACAAAAATTAGCTACTCTTGATTACGATGGAAAAAGTGTCGTTAATGTAAACAATAATAATCCAGATTTTTCAAAAGAGGATTTAGATACAAGTCATGGCGCTTGGCAAAAATATGGTGATCTTGACTCTCAAAATCGTGTAACAGCAGCTAACGCGCTTTTGAATAAGTCTTTAATGCCTAAAACAAAAAGAGAGGCACTTCATGTTAATCCAACAGGCTGGCATAATAAAAAAGTAAATCATCATTGGCTTTTTAATCGTTCTCACTTAATTGGCTATCAACTTACTGGTCAAAATAATAATTGGAAAAATTTAATGACCGGAACTAGACACCTGAATGATCCCGATATGTTGATTTATGAAAATGAAGTTGCTACTTATCTAAAAGCATCCCCATCTAATTATGTACGTTACCGAGTAACGCCAATTTTTAGAAATAATGAGTTGCTAGCTCGCGGAGTGGAAATGGAAGGACAATCAGTTAATTCAAATGATGTTCATTTTCATGTTTACATTTTCAATGTTCAAAAAGGCGTAAAACTTGATTATTCTACTGGAAATAGTAAAATTTCTTAAATTTCAATAAAATAACTACATTAAAATTACGATATTTGTTATACTTCCCTAGTCTCTCTCAAATTTCCTAAGTTTAAACCTATGCTTGTACTTCATAACGCCCATAAAATTAGCGTTTGTCCAACTAGTTTAGGTGTATGAATATACTAAATGAAGGAAGATAATATTATAAATTCTTCATTTAATTACAGTTTAACTTTATTCTAAAAAGCGCAGGCAGAATCTGTGTGAAAGGAATTGTGATTGAAGTGATAGACAACTTAGGAGCTGCGATCAAAAAAAGACGCAGGAGTTTGAGAATGACTCAAGAAGACCTTGCGGAATTCAGTAGTCTATCAGTAAATTTCATCTCTAAAATTGAAAGAACAGGTAATCAAAATATCAGTATTCAAAAATTAGATGCGATTGCAAAGGCACTACAAACATCCGTAATTACTTTAATTGATGAATCCTCCAAAACTCCTGAATCACAGCCATTTGTAAATAAGTTAAGTAATGACCGTGTTTTTCTTGACAAACTTACAAATGACATGAAAAAGCTTCCTGTCGCCCAGGAAGAGGCTTTAGCTAAGAGTTTTATTACCATAATTAACACTTTTGCTAAAGAAGATAAATAAAAAAACTTTGACATTTAGAATTACAATTTTGTGTTCTATTTGTCAAAGTTTTTTCTTTTATTTAAAGAGTAAACTAAAAAGGAATTTACAAATTCTTTTTTATACAATATTAGTAAATTTTTTCAACTTGATCTTGAATATTTTGATTATTTAAAAATTCATCATAACTAGTATCTGCACGACTGACAATTCCTTTAGGACCTATTTCGATAATATGATCTGCAATAGTTTGAATAAATTCATGATCATGAGAAGTAAATAGGATTGATCCCTGATAGTCCTTTAATGCGTCATTAAGAGATGTAATTGACTCTAAATCCAAGTGGTTAGTCGGATCATCCATTACCAACACATTAGCTGGCTCAAGCATCATTCTAGAAAGCTGACAACGCACTTTTTCTCCCCCAGAAAGTACTTTTATCTTTTTATCAATTTCTTCACCTGAAAAGAGCATCCGGCCTAAAAAGCCACGTAAGAATGTATTATCATCTTGTTCCTTCGTAGCATATTGTCGAAGCCAGTCTAAAATTGTAAGTTCATCATTATTGAAGTTAGCGTTCAAATCGCGTGACATGTAGTTAAAGGCAGTCGTTTGTCCCCAAGTTACTGTTCCACTCTCTGGCTTAATCTTGCCAGCAATAATATCCATTAAAGCTGTAGTTGCCAAAGTATTACGTGATAAGAAAGCAACCTTGTCGCCAGGCCGCACAATAAATGAAACATGGTCTAAGATTTTTTCGCCATCAATGCTGTAAGATACATCTTCAACCTTTAATAAATCGTTTCCCAAATCTCGATGCATTTCGAACTTAACATAAGGATATTTACGAGAAGATGGTTTGATATCGTCAAGCGTGATTTTTTCTAATTGTTTCTTTCTTGATGTAGCCTGCTTAGACTTAGATGCATTTGCTGAAAAACGAGCAATAAACTCTTGAAGCTCTTTAATTTTTTCTTCTTTCTTAGCATTTTGATTAGCTGCTAATTCTGAAGCTAGCTTACTGGATTCATACCAAAAGTCATAATTACCCATATAGAGTTGAATTTTGCCGTAATCAACATCACACATTTGTGTACATACTTGGTTTAAGAAGTGACGATCGTGAGATACAACAATAACAATATTTGGATAATCAGCTAAAAAATCTTCAAGCCAATTTACGGTGTGAACGTCTAAACCGTTAGTCGGTTCATCAAGCAAAAGAATATCTGGATTACCAAATAAGGCTTGAGCCAAAAGAACTTTAACCTTCTCTGCTTCTGGTAATTCACTCATTTTACTTTGATGCATATCTTCAGGAATTCCAAGTGATTGCAATAACTTAGAAGCATCTGCTTCTGCATTCCAACCATCAAGTTCTGCAAACTTTGCTTCAAGTTCAGCTGCTTTAACACCATCTTCATCGCTAAAATCAGGTTTAGAATAAAGTTCATCTTTATCTTTCATTACTTGATAAAGTTCTTTATGTCCCTGAATCACTGTATCTAAGACAGTAAAATCTTCAAATGCAAAGTGATCCTGATTTAAACTAGACATTCTTTCATTAGCATCAATAGAAATATTTCCTGTAGTAGGTTCAATTTTCCCTTCTAACAATTTTAAGAAAGTAGATTTACCAGCACCATTAGCGCCAATTACTCCATAACAATTACCGGGAGTAAATTTCAAGTTAACATCTTCGTATAAAGTACGACCAGACAAATTTAAACTTAAATCTGAGACAGTAATCAAATTATTTTCCCCTCTTACATCTAATCTTTAGTTATAGAACATATAGAAAGTGATTGAATGTCAAAATTAGTGCAAACTAGTTATAAATGTAGCAAGTCCAAATAGAATTCCTGGAAAGTTAGCTACAAATAAAGGCCAATCCTTTTTTTCTCTTAATAAAGCATATAAAACCCAAATTAAGCAGTTAATAGCTGCTACTAGTGGCTGAATTGGATTGCCATAATTTCCCTGTAAATTATTCATAATCTGAGGAATGTAAGAAACATACATCAATACAGACAAAACAGATCCAATACGACCAATCATTAATACAGTTTTATTATCAAAAGATCTAATTTTCTTTTTCAACTAATCTTCCTTTCTACCTATAGTATCTAGTGTACTTACTTTCCATAACTAACTCAAGCACAAAAAAAGAGATTGATTAAAAATCAATCTCTTTTTATAGAATATTAACTTAATTAGTCTAAGTCAACGTTGTCTGGGAAGAATGCTAAACGTTCACCCTTACCAAGTTCTTCTTCGATTTCAAGTAAACGGTTGTACTTTTCAACACGTTCTGAACGAGCTGGAGCACCGGTCTTCAATTGACCACCGTTAACAGCAACTGCGAAGTCGGCGATGAAAGTATCACCAGTTTCACCTGAACGGTGAGAAATCATAGTGTTGTAACCATTCTTACGTGAAAGACGAATAGTTTCAAGAGTTTCAGTAACAGTACCGATTTGGTTCAACTTAATTAATGAAGCGTTACCAGCACCTTCGTGAATAGCCTTGTTCAAAAGCTTAGGGTTAGTACAAATGAAGTCGTCAAGAACGATTTGGATACGGTCCTTGTGGCTTTCAGTAAACTTAACCATACCTTCAACATCGTTTTCATCGTATGGATCTTCCATAGAAATTAATTCTGGGAATTCGTCAAGTAACTTGTCGTAGTAGTCTGCCAATTCTTCGTCAGTAAGAACTTTACCTTCAAGGTGGTACTTGCCATCTTCTTTGTTGTAGAAGTATGAAGCAGCACAGTCACATGCAATGGCAATATCTTCACCTGGCTTGTAACCAGCCTTGATAATTGATTCATGTAATGCCTTTAAAGCTTCTTCTGAGTTCTTCATGTTAGGAGCGAAACCACCTTCGTCACCTAAACCAGTTTCGTAACCCATGTCTTCAAGAACTTTCTTCAAAGTGTGGTATACGTTAACGATCTTTTCAAAACCATCACGGAATGAAGTCTTAGCAACTGGAGTAATCATGAATTCTTGAATATCGATACCGTTGTCTGCGTGTTCACCACCGTTAATAACGTTGTGGAAAGTTTGAGGCATTTCAAGGTCAGTACCACCAAGGTAACGGTATAATGGTTGGTGGTTATCCTTAGCAGCTGCAGCAGCAGTAGCCATAGATACACCCAAGATAGCGTTAGCACCAAGACGACCCTTGTTTGGAGTACCGTCTAAAGCGATCATAGTTGCGTCGATGTTTGGTTGATCGTGTGGATCTAATCCCTTTAAAGCATCGTTGATTTCAGTGTTAACGTTGTTAACAGCGTTCATAACACCTTTACCACCAAGACGTGAACCACCATCACGTAATTCAACAGCTTCGTTTTCACCAGTTGAAGCACCTGATGGAACTTCAGCCTTACCTACGACACCGTTTGAAAGGGTAACGAAAACTTCAACAGTTGGGTTACCACGTGAATCAAAGATTTCAAGTGCATGTACATTCTCAATAACTGATTTGAGCATTAAAAAAATCCTCCTTAAATTTGTGGCGAAAAATACAAACTAACCGAATTGGCATCTAGTCAGTGTCTTTCGTCGCTTTTAGGCATAGCCCTTTTGACTACAGATTTATTTTAAAGCAACTTTGTGAGTATGTAAACTAAAGAAAGCAATTATTTTTTACAAAAAAAGATTAACCTTTTAAAAGGCTAATCCTAAAAGTTGCTGTGCGATTGTAAAACAAAATAAGGCTAAGCTGGTTGCTCCTAAAACATCAGACGGGTAATGTGCTCTCATATTTAATCGTGAAATTACTACCAATCCCCATGCAATTATCAAAGTTATAAGTAACCAAATTCCCATTATATGTCCAAAAATTTGCCAAAGCATTAATGACATAATTGTAGCGCTTAAGACATGGCCACTAGGGAAACTATATCCATCGCGATACGTTCTCATTGATAAAGGTCTTCTTCTTTTTACGGAATGTTTCAAAAAGATTCCAATTGCATCAGTTACAGCTAAAGTTCCAAGAGACCAAATAGCAAGCCAGGGATGATTAAACAAAACTAATAAGCCTGCTAATAAAAAGTCCCATACTACAATTACTTTCGGTTCATTTAAAACCGTAATAACTTTCCAGATCTTGCCTTCTCTATTTTTAACAAGCTTATGGTGCAATAAATGATCATAAAAATTAAATAGACGCGAATTCCTAATATTGAAGATTAATCCTAATAGAATCAACGCCGAAATCATTAATTGAATTAAACAATGCAGTTTCACTTTTACTTAACCTCAATCAAATGTGCTAATGATCATTGTAACAGCAAAAAAATAAAAGACGTACGTTTTTAAATTTTATTTAACAAATTAAGATAAAAATAACGGCATATTAATATTAAAAAATACTAATACGCCGCTAACGCTAAGGAAAGTACAGGATTTGAACCTGCGCGCCGGTATAAGCCGGTTCGCCGGATTTCGAGTCCGGTGCATTACCACTCTGCCAACTTTCCATTCACAACGCCTTTATTATAGCAATTAAAAAATAAATGGTAAATAAAAAATACCTAATTCTAGAATTAATCTTCAAAAAGTCACTATTATTTCATAATTTTCTTGTATCTTAAAAATATACCGATTGACAATGAAAGGACTCGTATTATGGCAAAGATCATTATTTACAAGCCCCGCAAGATTAAGTTGATGCGCCAGGCTATTGAGCGTTACCTAAACCATAAAATTATCAAAAACAACTAAATTTATAGCCAACCACTTCGGTTGGCTTTTTTAATTAAAACATTTCAATAATCTTTTCCATTAATGGGGTTACCTGTCGGTCTTTACGCCAAACCAAATTTAAATGAGTAACCCAGTGAGCATGTTTAACTGGAATAATATTGCTCTTTGCATACGTTAAAGCAATTGATTCTGGAACTAAAGCAATTCCTAATCCTTCATCCGCCCAATGAATTGCTGTTCGAGCATCATCACATGTTACTGCATAAAAAGGTCTAATTCCCTGATGACGAAAACTTCGATTAAATATTTCTTGAAAACGGCGATACAAGATTATCGGCTTGTTTTTTAACTGTTTAAGATGAGCAATTTTATTTCCTTGGAAAATATCTGCATTTGCAACTGCAACCATTGGCTCTTGGTAAAAATCTTTAAAATTTAATCCTTCAAGATTAAAAGGAGTTCTCACAATTCCAAGATCCACTATTCCATCCTGCAACTGTTCAACGATACCAAAAGTATTTGCTTCATGTATTTCAAAAGAGATATTCGGATAATATTTTATTAATTCTTTGAACTCTTTATTTGGTACTACTCCGCCGCAAGAAGAAATAACCCCAATTCTAATCTTGCCAAGTTCTCCTTCTTTAATTTGATGAATTTGACTTGTCGCTGTCAAACTTAACTCGACAATTTTCTCCGCATATTTTTGAAATGCGCGCCCTTCTTCAGTTAATTCCATTCCATGAGCATTCCTAATAAAAAGTTGAGCGCCAACTTCTTTTTCTAATTGTTTCAATTGATAACTTAAAGGCGGTTGCGCAATGTATAACTTTTTAGCAGCAGAAGTAATCTGTCTTTCTTCAGCTACCACTAAAAAATACTTTAATTGTTTAATATTCATTATTAATACCCATTTAGATCATTATCTATATTTTTAATATCTCCTATCTTAATTTGATATTTTCTTAATAGCAAGAACTGCGCTAAAATATTTTAGGAAAATAGAGAATTAATGGAGGATTTTTATGGAAGATAAAGAACTGCAAGGGCTAAGTAATGCTCAGGCAGAAGAGCGTCTAAAAAAAGATGGTCTAAATGAAGTTCCTGAACCCGAATTCAACTTTTTTAAAGAATTCATGTCTAAATTATGGAACTTGTCTGCTTGGATCTTAGAAGCTGCCCTATTATTAGAATGTATTTTAGGGAAATGGATTCAGTCTTTATTTGTTTTATTGATGCTTTTATTTGCGGCATTTAATGGAGCTACTCAAAAGAAAAAGTCACGCCGAGTTTTAAATACAATTTCTCATGAATTAACTCCAACAGTATCGGTTAAGCGAAGTGGGAAATGGAAACAAATAAATTCTAAATTCTTAGCTGTTGGTGACTTAATTAGCTTAAAACGTGGTGATGTCTTAGCAGCTGACGTCAAAATTGCTCAAGGACAAATTACGGTTGATGAAAGTTCAATCACTGGTGAGTCAAAAGCAATCAAAAAAACTGTTGGTGATACAGCTTATGCTGGCACTACTGTAGTCGATGGCGATGCATTAGCTACAGTAGTAGCAACAGGAAGCAATTCTCGCTCAGGTAAGACTATTAACTTAATTAACAATTCTGCTGCTCCTGGTCACTTGCAGCAATTACTTACTAGAATTATTTACTATCTTTGCTTATTAGACGGAGTTTTAACCTTAATTTTAGTAATTGCTGCCCTAATTAGAGGACAAAATGTCATCGAAATGCTGCCATTCTTAGCTATGATGTTCATTGCATCAATTCCAGTTGCTATGCCATCTACCTTTGCCTTATCGAATTCATTTGAAGCAACTCGTCTAAGCAAAGAAGGCGTTTTGACATCAGATTTAACTGGTATCCAAGATGCTGCCAACTTAAACTTACTGTTACTAGATAAAACTGGAACAATTACTGAAAACAAAACTGCTGTCTCTCTCTGGGAAAATGTAAGCAAACTTCCAAATAAAGAAGTTCTCGCCTTAGTTGGCGCCGCTACTGACAAACGCAGTCCAAGCATCATTGATTCAGCAATCGATGAGTATCTAAAAGAAAAGAAAATTACCCCAGATACTCCTAAAGCGTTCACGCCTTTTACCTCAGATACTGGTTATTCTATGGCAGAAGTCGGAAAATACAACGTTAAACTAGGTTCTTTCAAGCAATTATCTTTAATAGATAAAAATGCAGATCAAGAAGCTAAGGATATCGACTTTACAGCTGGTCGTTCTGTGGCTGTTTTAATTAATGATAAACTCGCCGGCGTCTTCATTTTACGTGACAAGGTCAGATCAGATTCTAAAAAGGCTTTAGAAGAATTAAAAAAACGTGGTATCAAACCAATTATGTTAACTGGAGACAACAGAAGAACTGCTGAAGCAGTTGCTAAAGAAGTTGGTTTAACTGGAAAAGTTATTTCTATTCATGACTTTAACGATAAAACTGACGTTAATGATTTAGCTGGAATTGCTGACGTTTTACCAGAAGACAAATTAAGGATGGTTAAGCTCTTCCAAAAAGATGGCTATATAGTTGGTATGACTGGGGATGGCGTTAACGACGCACCTGCCTTAAAACAAGCTGAAGTTGGAATCGCTGTTTCAAACGCGGCCGACGTTGCCAAGAGAAGCGGTAAGATGGTGCTACTAGAAGATGGATTAACTCCAATTGTAAAAATCCTCGATGCTGGTCATCGAGTTTACCAAAGAATGACTACTTGGTCCTTAACTAAATTATCTCGTACTGCAGAATTAACTATGCTATTAACATTTGGTTATCTCTGCTTCAACTACATCCCAATGGCTCTAAACGCAATGGTTATTTATACAATTATGAATAACATGGTAACTATGATGATTGGTACTGATAACACTCATATTACTTACAAGCCTGAAAGCTGGAACATGCTTAAACTAGCAAAAATTGCCTTTTCACTAGCTGCAGGCTGGACTGTAATCGGTTTTGCTTTTGTTTGGTATCTAGTAGCTCACAACTATGCTCAAGGTACCGTCTCAACAATGGTCTATGTTTATCTTGTTTTAAGTGCTATGTTAATCGTTTTGATTACCAGAACGAGAAAATTCTTCTGGCAATCAGTTCCATCAAAATCAGTTGCAATTGTGCAGATCATTGATGTCTTACTTACTTTTGCCTTGGCACTATTAGGTTTGGCAATGACACAAATCAACTTTATAAATCTTGGTTTAACAATCATTGTTGCCTTATTTGCTGCCGTAATAATTGATCTATTATACCAACCTATTATGAAAAATAAATAATTAACAAAAAGCAGGTTACTTAACAAAGATAGTAACCTGCTTTTTGTTTACTATAAATTAGCAATTGAAAGCAACTTAATTTTAATAAAGTTATTTGAAAGATAAGTATTCATTATCCCAATTAAAACAAATAGTAAAATAAACTAATTTATATTAAGCAACGCTAAAAATTCCTTACAATATCCAATAAATTACTAATTTTCTACTCTTTTATATTCTAAAAAATCATAGTCATATTTATTCTTATCATCGGACTTATGATGCTCAATTTTAGCTTGACTAAAACCACCATAATTTATATCTGGCATTGTTGTATCACCCTTAAAAATATGATAAATTTTCGTCTTTTCAAGAATATCTACATCATCTTTAAATTCTTCAAATACTCTTGCGCCACCAATAATGTCAATTGTTTCTTCTCTATGATCCTCAATCCAATTTTTCAACTGTTGAAGCTGAGAAAAAACTTTAACTCGAGTTTCATCTTGATATTTACGTTGCAAAATTGGATTAGTTGAAAGAATAATATGTTGTCTCTTTGGCAATAATCCTGGAAAACTATCAAAAGTTTTCCTTCCCATCACAATAAAATGACTAGCAGTTAATTCTTTAAAGTGTTTTAAATCTGCTGGTAAATGCCAAGGCAATGTCCCTTGATAACCGATATGCCCAGCTTCATCCTCTGCCCAAATAAATCTTATCATTTCTTTTTATCCTTAAACCGCAACAGGAGCTTTAATTGTCCCATGGTGCTTATAATCTATTAATTTAATGTCTGACATTTCAAAGTCTTCAATTTTTTTCTTATCAGGATTCAACCAAAGACTTGGCGAATCATACGGCTTTCTCGTCAAAAGTTCATTCACTTGATCAAAGTGATTCTTATAAATATGAGCATCTCCTAGTGTATGAATAAATTCACCAGGTTTAAGACCAGTTTCTCTAGCAATCAAATTAACCAATAAAGAGTAACTAGCAATATTGAATGGTACTCCTAAGAACATATCTCCAGACCGTTGATAAAGCTGCACACTTAATTTGCCATCATTAACATAAAACTGAAATAAAACATGGCAAGGTGGCAATGCAGAAGTTGGTACATCTTCAGGGTTCCAGGCACTAACAATTAGGCGTCTAGAATATGGTGTTTTCTTAATCTGATCAATTACATTTTGAATTTGATCAATAAAGCCGCCCTCACGTTTTTGCCAGTGACGCCATTGTGCACCATAAACATCCCCAAGATTGCCGAACTTTTTTGCAAAATCTTGATCAGCTAAGATTCGCTCATCAAATTTCTTCATTTCTTCTTGATAAACTTTTTTAAAGTCAGGATCTTTTTGACTTCTAAGACCAAAGTCAGTCATGTCAGGGCCTTGATATTTGCTGCTTTCAACCCAATTTTTAAATGCCCATTCGTCCCAAATATGATTATTGTGTTCTAGTAAAAAACGAATATTAGTGTCTCCTCTTAAAAACCACAATAACTCACTTTTGATCAAACCAAACGGAACTCTTTTGTTTGTTAAGATTGGAAAACCTTCACTCAAATCAAAGCGCATTTGTGCTCCAAATAAACTTCTAGTTCCTGTTCCAGTTCTATCTTCTTTATCATGACCTTCAGTCATAATTTTATTTAATAAGTCTAAATATGGTTGCTCTAAAGTTGCCATTATCTTTCTTCTTTCTATTGCGCATATTCCATTTTAAATTA
This sequence comes from Lactobacillus isalae, assembly GCF_947539375.1. Lineage (NCBI taxonomy): Bacteria > Bacillati > Bacillota > Bacilli > Lactobacillales > Lactobacillaceae > Lactobacillus > Lactobacillus isalae. Next base: position 521,995 of record NZ_OX443569.1, on the reverse strand, counting down.
TCATATATTTAGTGCTTTGGTAAATACAAATACTATATTTTGTGTGTTTTAAGATATGGTAGAATAAATTATCACACAATTTGGAGGAATTTTAATGATTTTAACCTGGGATATCATTCGACGGATTATCGAAGTACTTTGGCTAATTAATGTCGGTTTAGCAATTTGGACTGTCTTTCGTAGCCATCGCGATATTGCATCCACATGGGCTTGGCTTTTAATCTTATCGATTTTACCCTATGTGGGCTTTATCCTATATTTATTTACTGGTCGACAATTATCTCATGATGATATTTTTTCAATTAAGGCAGAACAGCAAAAGTTTCGTGATCAATTTTTAAATCAACAAAATAAGCTATTAAAATTACATGATTTATTGCCTAACAAAGATCGAAATCCTAGAACGCGCAGACTCGTTGAAATGAATTTAAACAACGATGATGCCCTTCTTACCTTTAATAATGAAGTGAAAACTTTTATTGAAGGAAAAGTTCTATTCAAAAATCTTATTGAAAATATTAATCAAGCTAAAACTAGTATTAATGTAGAATTTTATACTTTTTATGATGACCAACTTGGTAATCAAGTTTTACGAGCTTTAGAAAATGCAGCCGAACGTGGCGTTAAAGTTAGAGTTTTATATGATGTTGGGGGCTCTCGTGGAACAAGACCATCGTTTTTTAATAAGCTTAGGAAATTAGGAGGAAGTGCCCAACCTTTTATTTCAACAGCTGGTAATCGTCTCTTCACTACTCCTCGTGCTAATTATCATCTACATCGTAAATTAGTTATTATCGATAATCAGATTGGTTATATTGGCGGTTTCAATATTGGAGATCAATACGTTGATCGAAGTAAAAAATTTGGACATTGGCGTGATACTCACCTAAGAGTTGTAGGACAAGCTGCTCTATTGATGGAAATTCGCTTTGCAATGGATTGGAATACGAGTTGCCGCAAGTCAAATCTTCCTATCTATAATGTCGACAATTTAATTGGAAACTTTAAGCTAAAAGTTGTTCGAGATAAAAATTTAGTTCCAATGCAAATTGTTTCTTCAGGACCTGATAACAGTAACTTTGGTATTCGTCGAGCTTATGAAGAAATCATTGCTCAAGCCCAAAATTATGTCTATATTCAAACCCCTTATTTAATTCCAGGTGATTCTATCTTAGAAGCATTAATCATTTCTGCCAAAAGTGGCGTAGACGTTAGAATTATGATTCCTTCTATGCCTGATCATCCCTTTGTTTATCGAGCAACCGAGTATTATGCTAAATATCTCGTTAATCACGGAGTTAAGGTTTACAAATATGATAATGGCTTTATACATGCTAAAACTATTGTTAGTGGTTCTAATATCGCCTCAGTTGGCTCGGCTAACCAAGATTTTCGGAGTTACCAACTTAATTTTGAAGTAAATGCTTTTACGTACAGTCCTGTTCTTGCAAAAGAATTAAAAGAAATTTTTGAAAAGGATCTAAAAAAATCCACTTTATTAACTAAGCAGTACTTCGACCAACAATCACACTGGCGTAAATTTAAACAATACTTCTCAAGATTGCTTTCACCAATTTTGTAGAAAAAAGACATCTTCAGTTTATAACTAAAGATGTCTTTTTCTATTTATTAACTTTTATTCTTCTTCCTCAACTATAGTAGAGCTTTTTCTTTCTTGATAGGCATAATATACCCAAGCCATAATTCCAAAGGCTACAGGTCCAATAGCAGTCCAGAAGGATGTTGCATAATCGCCAGTAAATAGCGGCTCAATACAAGTAAAGACAATACCAATTGCCACTACTAGCCAAACAACAATAGTTACTGCCCAAACACGTTTTTTACCTTCAATAAAAACAAATGGACGATCGATATCTTTCTTCATCTTAAAGAAAGGATATGCTCCAATTAAGAATAAGTATGGTGCAGATGATGATACGTTCATCATGTCCATTAAGATAGTATAGAATTGACCTGCTGCATTACCACCAAAGGAAATAAATAAGATAATAACACTGACAATAGCAGCTTGAAGCCACATAGATCGTTCTGGCATACCATGCTTATTTAATTTAACCAAATTTTTAGGTAAAAGTTTGGGGTCACAGCCCTCGATAAATGACTTAACTGGCGAATAGACCATCAAAAATGCTGCAGAAATACCAGCTAATACATCGGCTAATCCAGCAAAACGAGAAAATGCCGCACCTAATGTTAACGAAGCTGAATGAGAAAGGCCAAATGCCTTACCAGTTTCAACTCCTAGATTATTAATTAAAACATATTCAACATTGGCCAAGTCAACATTTTTACCACTTAACTCACTACTCCAATTTGCAGCAACTCCACACATTAAAATATTTAACACATATAAAGCTGTCATCCAAATCATAGCAGTAATCAAAGCCTTAGGGAAAGTCTTCTCAGGTTTATCAACAGAATCAATTACCCCAGCTGAAGTCTCTAAACCGCCATAAGCAAATAATGCATAAACAATAAATGATACAACAGCAATAGGAGATTGAAAGGCAGGATTAGGTGAATGAACCAAAGACTGGGCAGTTAACGGTTCTGCTAAATGCCCATGATTTAAAAAGAAAACCAAAATTGATACTAAAGTAAAACCAATTGTAATAGCTAAAGTGAAGAATCCTCCCACATTACTTACAGCAGTGATCTTATCAACGCCTTTAGCCGCAAAAAATGTTACGATTACTAAAAATACTACTTCTAAAATACCAAGTAACTGGGTAGAAGATAAGTTTAAAAAATGCCAACTTTGAGTAGTATCATGACCAGAAATAGCTGTTGAAACTGAAACCAAAAAGAATTGTGTCGAAGATACTAACCAAACTACCCAGGCAGCTAACCAAATAAATGTTCCAATAAATGCTGTTTTTTCGCTAACTGAGCCTTTAAGCCAGGAAAAGATTCCACCCTTAACACCCTTAAAGGCTGCTCCATATTCTGCAAAGATTAAAGCAGAAGGTAAAAAGAACAAAATCGCGGTAATAATATACCAAACGATACTTGCATAACCCATTTGATAATAGGCAGTTAACGAATTGCTAAAGCCAAAAATGGCTGAAAAGATCATCAAAACTAAACTTTTTAGTCCAATCTTGACGGATTTGTCTTTTTTCATAAAAAACTAAAACACTCCCTCTTTCATACAAACATTAACTATTATGCGCTTTTTCTCAAATTAATACAAAATAGATTAAAATTGGGCAAAATAAAAAAGGCCTAATGGCCTTCTTAAATTTAAGCACCGTGGTACTTTACAAGACTGAAGATAGCATAAATGTGTTCCGATATTGATATTTATGAAAAGACGTTGTTTTATCAATGTTTTAGAGCATCAATTAGTTGCCAATAAATGCCAATAAAAGTCACTTATCGTCATTAGTCTGTCCCTTTTTTGTCCCTTTTATCCCATACTAAAATGCGGTAAACATACTTTATTATTCTAAACATAGTATATAACAAAAGCCACCCCAGAGAACTTAATCTCCAGAGTGGCTTTTCTATTGTTTTAAATTTTCTATTTAAAAGTTCCCCATGCTTCTGTACCAACACGTCCGACTAAATATCCATCGTGACCGTTTTCGCGTGGTTGTTGTAACCATACACGACCTACACCATCTCTAGCCCAGGCATTGTACTTAACTACCGATCCAGCAGGTAATGTAGTAATAATTGTGCTTTGGGTATTAGCACCCCAGCGTAAATTAATTACTCCGCCAGTGATAAATGTACCGTGTTCTTCGTGCCAGGTCATGCCTTGAACATCAGTCCATGTCTTAGGCTGTGTGGAAGCCTTAATAGGCTCTATTGTTGCTTTAGGTTCTTCCGCATTGAAAGTTAATTTCTTAACGGCAATATTGCCATCAATTCCCATACCTTTCCAGTTATCCGTAAATTGCCATATAGCTACATGGTCCATTGTAGGAAACCAATTAAAGTCGGCGGTGTCTTGCCGTCCTTCAACCTTGTAGTAGGCTACCCATAAGCAATCTCCATATTTATCAGTAATTCGCTTTGTATCAATATTGTTTTCAAGTAGCTCTTTACCTGAATATAGGAAAGGCTTATATCCAGCTTTAGCTACCACGTCCATAAAGGCTAAGATAGCGTTCGTATTATCTACCTTATTGCCATTAGTGATATTACCACTTCCTGTTTCCCAGTCGGCTGCAAAAAGTGACCCTAGTGGAATACCAGTATTCTTTGCAACTTGGACTGCGAAATTACCTTCTTGAATAGCTTGATTTACGTTGCCACTAAAGTGTGCATAGTGGTATCCACCTACTACAACACCTGCTTGCTTAGCGGTAATTACTTGATTTCTAGCTTTAGGGTTTTGATAACTTAATCCTTCTGTAGTCTTAACAATAGCAAACTTAGAGCCTGGATAACTAGCAATGTTTTCGCTTTGATAGCTTGCTTCATCAATACCGTAACTACGGTCTTTAATTGCTTGCGTCATGGTTAACCTTCTTTCGTATTAGTTAACATCTTTTCATATTCATGTTGAACTACATTCCTTACAGTTGCTCTATCAATAGGAATGTTTGGATACAACTTTTGAATTTGGTAGTAAACCTCATCGGTTGCATCATACAGTTTCTTAGCGCCCTCTTTATTATCGCCTAAAGAAGCTTGGTATACAGTCGCTTTTAATGCTAGTGCTCCAGCAGTTTCAAGGACAGTTGCAAGTTTAGGATGAGTAAGCTTTAATTTTTCCAACTTTTGTTTATTTACACTATAGGCAGTTGCCATTCCTGCAACAATTAATACAACAACGCCCCAAATTAAATTAATGTCTAGTTTCATTTTCGGTCTCCAATTTAATAATCTTGATTTTCAACTGATTGATTTTATCTTTTAAGCTTTCAACTTCAGCTTCTTTTTGCTGGTAAAGCTCTTCATAGTGTTTCTTTTCTTCCTTTAGTTCTCCGTATAACCACTTAATGCCAGCTCCTACGGTTGCCAATATACCTACTATATAAGGTAGTGCTTTAATGAATTCCACAGCACCACCTCCTACTAGTAATTGTGCTTCTTAGTTTTTCCTATGATGGAAAATACAAAGAGTAAAACGATAATTTCAAGAAAGCCAGCCATAAGCATATGTGGTCTTCCTGAAACATAGCCATGACTGAACTCAGCGGTTGCTTCAAATGCTAGTAGTCCAGCTGTTATAACCAGCAAATTACGATTTGCATAGATCTTACTTGATGTACTAAGTGCCCATTTTAAAAGTAGAATGCCATCAACTAAGAAGATACCTCCAACTAAGTCATCATTCAGGAAACCGACCGCAAAAGGTGGCCAGAAAAAGTAGAAGTCATTGCAGATAAGAATTAATCCTATACCTATCATTGCAAAAGCTAGGATCTCATGCTGTGGGTGTTCAGAGTGCAGGAGCTTTTTTAGTTTATTTTTCATCGTAGATTCCAACTCCTGTCGATACCTCTTCCAATACGAACTGCTTTAATTTTTTTTGCAGAAGGATTAATTGTCATAATATCAAAACATTGTTCACCGATCGTTCCATAATCGTGACCATATTTAGTTGTTTCTGTTCTTGGTGCGTTATCACTGTCAGTTAAGATGAATGGTACGCCATTAGGAGTAGTCCAATCATAATCTTCATGTTCATGGCCACCAAAACATACAATAATTTTAGAAGTATTGTCTGTTTGTGAAAAATCTACTGATCCCCATGACACTGTAGTTGTACCTTGTGAGTTACGAGCATCAATTACCTTTTCAAGATCTTTTTCAAAATCAGTATGGACGTGATTGTTGCTGAAAATGTGTGCTACAAAAATAATATTTTCATGCTTGGATTCTTTAAGTAAATCACAAATTTTCTTAAAGCTATCTATGTTTATATTTGTACCACCATCTAGGTCAAGTGTGTCTACACAAATGAAACGCCAAACTTGCCCACTTCCATCACTAGTTGTAAATGTATAAGTGAAATCATTACCTATATTTAAGTAATGGAAATCATTGACCAAATTTTTATTGCGCATCATATATGCAAATTCATAACCATAAATGTCACTATATGAGAACTTCCAATCAGGATGGTCATGTTGTCCTCCCCAATTGTTCCAGTTACCATCATGATTACCTCTTACAGTTGCCATAAAAGTTCCAGGATATTGAACAGTATTAATAGCCGTAGTCACTTCATTTCGCATAGCAGATTTTTCACCTTGGTCAAATAAATCTCCACCGTTTACCATAAGTGGTAATCCTGTATGTTTCATTACTTCATGAACTAAAGCTGGTGAATGCTTTGCATTTCCACCCCAGTGCATATCAGTAATGAACAGGAATGACATTGAATTCGGACCTGCTTCACCCATATTTTGGTTAACTCTATCAATTCCTTGAGTTAAGTTATCTTTAAAATATGCTGGAACTTTGTTGTTTTTTTGCTCAGCTTTTTCATATTTTCGAATAAATTCTTGAGCTTGTTTATGTACATAAAAATCGACTAATGGTCCAACATTATAAGAATTGTATTGATGTGTAAACAATGCAATACCACCAATTGGGACTCCATCTTTATCTTTAGAGAATTTTATTTTTTTGTCATTGCCATCAAAGTACATGATGAATTGCGCGCCTTTAATAACATTATCATCTGTAACAGTAACAACCTTAGAATTTTTAGCTGATTCTAAAATATCAGAAACCTTAACGTCCCATTTCCATTTATTAAACCAAACTTCAACCCAATCACCATCAAATTTTAAATTGCACTCATTATCCCAGTAATCATAATTTAGGTTTTTGCCCTCTGCTACATACGCATAAGGAGTGTTGGCATCATTAATTTGAAGTTTTTTCAATTGATCTAAATAGCGTTGTGTACTTACTAATAGTCCATCATTAGTACTGGTATAGTGATGTAAAAATAAAATCTTTGCATCTTGTGTAATAAGATCATCTGATGGGTTAATAATACCGAGTTTGTTTGTTGAAAAGTAAAAGATCAATGCAAAAGATTTACCAGTGACAATATCTCCATTTAATTTAGTTTCAGGAGAAGAATTAAATGTTTTATAGATTTCTTCTTTAGTAAAAGAAATATCAACTGCACCACGAATAGTAATACCTGTAGTCATATCTGATAAATCCAGCTTACAATCTGAACTGTTAGGATCCCAATTTAGCACTTTTCCTTCATCTAAATATGCAACGATATCCCCATCTTTAGTAATTGATTCTGTATACAGTCCAGCATCATTCCAGCGTCCATCATAATATAGCCACTTGTGCATCGTATCAGTTGCAATAACAGCTCCAGAATAACCATTAGGATACTTCTCTTCAATTGCTTTTACATTTTTTAGCCAGGGAATAGTTGACGAAATTTCAGACAGTTTAGCAGTAATATCTTTGGTTAACCCCTTAGTAACGTCATTAAAACGAGCAGTAGTTATAATATCTTCACTATCAATTCTATCCTGAATTGCTTTAGCAGATGTTGAAGCTGATTTAAAAGATGCGTCTATGGTATCAAGACTTTTTTGAATATTATCTAATGTGTCTTCTGATTTTTGAGCTTTGTTCTTATATCTTTCATGTAAGTCATTAATCGCTTGCCCAGTATCATTTGCAAATTTAGCCTTCATCTTCTCTAATTCAGAGCTGTAGTATTCAGTAGTTTGATGAATACGGAAGTCATTGCCTTGGATTTCAAAAATAATGTTTACAGAACTAAATACATTGCCATTACTATCACGTAAACCAAAGATACCCTTAAATTGACCTTGTTTGCAGAAAAACTGGTCTTCTAAAGTGTAGTAAACCATTCCATCATCAGTTACGTCAGCTGGTGTACCTTGCCAGTCACGATATACCACATCAGGTCCTGGTAATAATTCATTGTTTTCATCTGGTGTGTAGTGTCCTACACCACCCTGAATAAATGGCGACATCCCGTGGACGTTCATCACCATCCCTTGGTCAAACCATTTAACGGGTACTTTCTTACCATTGTCATTTACTCTTGTTTTAAGGTAATCCGTAATTCTAGCAGACATGCCGCCTTCTTTAGAAATGTCGAATCTAAAGAAGTATGGCTTGCCATTGTTTACGATGTTTACACCCATTCTGCTTTCCTTTCATCATTATTATTCATTACTTGTAAATCAATTGGTTGTGGTTCGTTTGGATCTTTTTTCTTAACTAGGTTTAATGCAGGTAAGATCTCCAACTTAAAATCTTCTGTTGTAACTACAGAATTTCCATTAGTAATCTGAAAGTAAGCTGTAGCCTTTCCAGAAAACTTAACTGCATCACTAGTTAATTTACAAATAATTTCGTTATTATTGATTGTTGCTTTTGTTACATATACTTCGTAATCAGGTTTCTTCATATGTAATTCAGCTGTTGATCCATTCAAGTTATAAGCTTGGTTATTAGCTGTAACAGTAGCTTGGATTTCAGTTGAATTGTTCTCTCCCTGCCGAAGTCTGATTATTTCGTTTAAACTATTGTTTTTCTTGCTTAGATCCAGAATTATCCGATTTATCATTCTTGATCCTTTCTTCGAGTTCTTGAAACTTCTCTTCCATAGATTTACTTAAATTGGTTTGCATTGCCTGTAATTGATTTTGAAAATCGGTTTGTGTAGGCACGTTTTTCTTGTAAGCTTCCCAATCTACTTTGAAGTCATCTAACTGTTTATAAACTTTTGATTTAATCTGATTGATAGCTTCCGCATTTGCGCTTTCGCTGGAACTTGCACTTTCACTCGCATTCTTTTGACTATTAGCATCGGCTACAGCTAAGAATTGGTTCATGGTATCACGCAAGGTTTCTTCTTTTTTACCTAGGTGAACATTTTCAATTCTTTGCTTAGGTCCATTCCATTCAAGTGATGTAATCTCTGTAGCTTCATTAATGTCTAATTTCTTAAAAAATACTGACGCTTCATAGCCCACATCACAGGATTTCAATTGTGCGAGTTCATTTTTCATTTGATAGAAATCAATAGTTAAATTAACTTCTACTTCTCCCACACGTTTGTCATAGATATAAGATTGAACTAACCCTTTTAATTGGTCAGAAGAATTAATATTATATTCAGAAAAATCATGTTTTAAAATCTTTTCATTCTCAAACTTGTTAGCATTAGGGGCTTTTAAATAAACTTCTTTTAAAACAATCGCATTATCGTCATTATTAGGAATTGACTTTGCTTTAGGATCATAAGGCTTAACATCGCCTTTTTGAGAAAAGTCTACATATTTACCATTTATCCAGCCTTTTTCAACTCGATACCATACCTGATTATCTGAGTTAGCTTGACCTGAAATGTTCACTAATTCATTCTTACCAACATATTTACCATTCACTTTTCTATCCCAAGCAGGGCTATCATAAACAGTCAATTTGTCAGTATAGTTAGGTGGTAAATCTTTTCCATTAACTACTTCTGCAATCGGTAATGGAGCAGTAGTAAAAGAAATATCCTGCGAATTAATCCATCGCTGACCACCTATGTTGTACCAAGTCTTACCTTGATTCTTAGCAATCATGAATACTTTACATTCAGTATTCTGATTTACTGTCCCAATATTGCTATTTCCAGGTTCTGCAAAAATGCTTGCAGTTTTATTAGTCTTACCTATTCCTTTAGCAGGTTGATAAGCATAGGCACCTAAAACTAAATTCTGGCTATTAATCCATTGCTTGTTACTAAGCCCGTACCAATCTATTCCATCGTCATCTTTAGTTCGATAAATAATTTTTTCATCGCTAGATGTATCTAAGGAAGATTCAGTCGGACTATTCACATTAGGATATAAATGAACTGGTATTTTGCTATATAAGTATTTAGTTTTTAAGGTTCTTTTAAACACTTCAAGAGACGGTATCTTTACGCTTTCGTCCCACTTAATATGTCCTTTACCTTGAATACTATTAAATAAATACTTGCTACCATTATTTACATTAATAAAGTCAGCATTGATCCAGTTGTTGTCTGTGATCTTATACCAATCTGTTCCATTACCAGTGTATTTTCTGATAATCCTAATGTGCTGTCCTGGCTTAATGTATTGACCCGATGTTCTTTTATCGATTGGAGAACTATAAGTCGCAACTCTACCTGATCCTATATATTGGACTAAACCAATATCACATTCTTGACCAATCTCTACAGTTTTCTGTGAAACAACGAGTTCTCCAGGTTTACTACCATCTTTGATAAGTTTAAGAGGATCAAGCCAGCCCCAGTTAGGGTCAAAGCTGTGCCCGTTATATCCTTCCACCCACGATTTATTAGTCACACCAATGTGCACATGATTAGTATCACGAATACCGATTACATCACCAGTTTTAACCTCTTGACCTTGACTAACTTTGATATTTCCACGGTTAGAAAATGCTTCTTGGTATACAATGTCATACCCATCGTTTGAATGTGTTACTACATGCCAACCGATATAACTATCATTTCCAATAATCGTTACTTTACCATCGTGGATTGCATGAACTTCATTACCAGGGTGGTCTACGCTACCAAAATCTAATCCATCGTGGAAGTTATTAGTTCGAAACTCGCCACCTGGGTTAATTCCGAATAATTGACCACCAGTAAACTTACCTTCACCAACACTAGGAAAAGGCCAGCCCCATGAAATCTGAATTGCCGAAGTATTTTTGACTTCATCCATTCGTTTCTTACCATTAGGTGACCAAGCTCTGACTTTTTGCCATGAGTTAACTTGACTCTTCCAGTCAGACATATTGAATAACGCACACAATTGATCGAAACCAGCCCAGATATTTGTATAAGGCTTTACTTTATATCTATCAAAAGTGTCTTGTCTAAACTGAATCAACCCGAGCGTTGGGTGGCCAGCCTTTGCATTTGCATCCCAATTATTGACTGCCTTTTCATTGCCACTGGATTCGCCTTGAATCATGTTTTTAATTTTAGCTACATAATCGTCATCACAGGTTACGCCCATAACTTTTGCAGCATATTTGATAACAGGACCCCAGTCTCCATTAACTGGATGAGTTTGGCCTTTTGGCTGATCGGTATTCTTATTTTCAGTAGTAGTTATAGTAATTGTGGTTGTAGGAGTGTATTCTTCTTTCTTGCTTGCGTATCCTTGAACGGCTGTATAAGTATTCTGAATAGACAGATCTTGTGATAGTGTCTTTAAATTCTGGCCATAGGTAACTGATAATTTGTTACCTGATCCGATTTTTTGCAAGAAATAGATATCATAATTGTCAAAATACCATTGACCGTTCCATAACTTAGTAAATGAATCAGTAGAAGAATTGCTATCTCCAAAGAGAATATCTTGTAAGGTAGTAACTTCTTTCCACTGAATACTAATATTAGCTACACTCACTATATCTGTATGAAAGTGAAACTTTTTAAAATCGCTAGCCGTCAAGTTAGCCATTAATGTGTCCCAAAGCTTTTGCGGACTTGCATTAACTAAGAAAATGTCATGAGCAATTGAATTTTTGATTAGTTCACCAGCTATGTGATGAGCTTCAATATCAATTGTTCCTTTACCATGCTCATCAACTTTTTGACTTAACTTGTCAATCTTAAAAATCTGGTTAAGCCTGTGTTGACTAGCATCAGCCATAATCACGCAATCATTATTAATGAAAGAACTTAAATAATTATTCAAGCTGTAAGTTCCAGTCAACTTAGGGATCATGTTTTTCTCAGTCTTAACTCGCCAGTCTTTAAAACCAGTCATTACACCTAAGCCTAACGTATTAGTAGGATCACTTGCACTCTTAAATAATATTGGTCTAGCTAACATAGCGTTTTCCACCTCGGTATGATGGTGGCTGACTGATAGTTACCAGTTATACTAATTTGATTTTCACCAGCATCCAGAACTGGGAATGAATGGTCTGGGAAAATAGCAGTTGCATTTCTCATTCCTTGTTCGCTTAAGTCATGGTAAACAATGTTTTTCACTGGTTCACTATCAATAAATACTTCTCCATCAATACTAGTTAATTGATATTTTTGGTCATTGATATTAAGCGTTACACCCTCATTGCCTACAATATGAATAAGAGGATAGCTAAGCCATTGTTCAGGATTAATTAAAGTAGTAGGAATGGAATATTCACTTCTACCATCTAAGCGATATTTAAATGGCTTAACAGTGAATGAAATTTCAACTTTAGAATAATGTTTGTTAAAAGCTGGAAACTTAAGAACAGAACTTGGGTTAGGTGCTGCAATATAGTAATAATCAGGATCATTGCTAAAAGACAATTGATGATAAGTAGGATCTTTTAAAAGCCAGCTTGTTAATCTAGTTTTTAATTCATTAGCTGTCATTTCTTTAGTAACTGCGTAAAAAACAAATTTTTGCTCAAAGTTCTTATAAGAATTATTGAAGTCTAAAATTGTCCCACTTACTCCAGGAATATCGGTTGTATCAATATCTGGTGTACCTGTTCCTAATTCAAAGTTACCATCAGTATCCCAATACATATCAAAGTCAAGATTAGTCTTACCATTATATTTAATTGTGTAATCCATTAACTAAACCCCATTCCTGTTTGCTTAACAAATTCATTCAATGCACTGGAATTATTTTCTACCTGTGCTTTTGCTAGCTGTTTGCCATCAATGTTTACGTTCATGCCTAAGTTCTTAAATAATCGAACTAGCATTGCATTCTGTTCGATCAATGTTGCAATTAGTTCATTAGTTTGCATTTGAGTTTCATTAAAACCACTCAAGCTAGACGATTGTGGGTTAACTGTTTTAAGTTGTTGCTCCATATCATCAGGCAATCTATTAGCTAATGCTACTAAGTCTTGACTAGCAGTTCCGTAAGCAAACTTCGGATAATTATTAATCCCTGCATGTTCCATTGCTGTCTCAAACGCTTCTACAGAACGCCATACAACAGACCCCTTAGATAAATCCATTACAGTATCAGTAGCAGGAGTTTTAAATAGTCCTACTTGGGGGTCATATACAACTTCTTGTCGATGACCATCGCCTACAACTACTGGACCACCTTCCCAGCCGTCATTAGGAGTTCCATAAGCAAAGTGCTTAAATCTCCATGCTCCAGCTGTTCCTGTGGCTTTATGGCCAGTAATAAATTTCTTTACGGTTTCATATACGGTTCTTATAGTGTTTTGAATAGTATGACCACGCTGTCTCCTGAAAGCTTGTTGTTTTGAAGTAGCGTCTGCTACTTCACCACGACCACTAGCACTCATATGATTATGCTTACTACTTGATCTTGTGCCATTAAAATTCTTTTGCTTATTAGTACCATCTTGTACTTGTCCTACTCCATCAGTATGCATAGAGTTCTTTTTGCTAGATGATGATGTACCATTAAAGCCTTTTTGTTTATTTGTTCCGTCCTGCACTTGACCAGCACCGCTAACAGACATGCTGTTATGTTTTGGCAAGGTAGGTAAAGCATTAAATTGCTTTTGACTATTCTTAGCAGAATCCAATTTATCCTTACCTGAAACAGTAATTCCTACATGAGATGTTTTAGGCGTGCGTGTCATTGAATTAATCGTATCGTTTAGTCTTTCAACCTTACCCAGACCATCTTCCGTATGTGCATCAACTTTAACAAATGGCTGTTTCTTAGAAGTATCATTCAATAAAGTATTGAACTTCGTTATACGATCAACCGCATTAGTCGTATTCATTTCAAGCTTAGGCTTAGCGGTAAATGAATTAATTGTTTTAAGAGCTAATTTGACGCTATTAATTCTTTTTGATGAGTTATCAACTATTCTAATCTCTTTTTGCATACTTTTAGGAAGGGAATTCCACACTTGAGCCTTCTTTAACTCATCTTCTAAGCTACCTCCATGTTTTACAATATTCATTATTGCGTCTTGCTTTTTGGTACTTAAAGAATTCCATTCTTTAATGTTGTTTAATTCAAGGCGCAGTTTATCAAAACCAGAAAATTCATTAATAATTAATTGCTTCTGTTCAGGTTTAAGCAAATTCCAATTCTTAATATTGCTTAAAGAATTTACAATTTCATCTTTTCCTTTAGCAGTAGCAATTAATGTTTGAATTTTGGGATCTAAATTATTCCATTGTCCCTCAATGTACATAAGTTGTTGTACTTCTTTACCGCCTTTAGAGCGAATTAAAGCCTGTTGTTCTTTCCAACTTAATGAACTCCATCTATGGTTTGCACTAACAGCTTCAGCAATAGCCATTTTAGAATTAGTAGAAAGCTTGGCATTTTTAATTACAAAATGTAATTGATCCCATCCTTTTTGACTTTTAGACTTTTGTGCTAAAAATTCAGATAAATTAGTTCTTACTTTTCCTGTTTTAGGATCAAGTACCCAACTATTCCATGTGTCACTTGCTTTTTTAGTTGATTTTGTCATTTTACCAGTAGTATCAATGACATATTTTCCTAAACTTTGATGACCTTTTTTTACTCTATCAATTGCACGGTCTATTTGATTAGCTGTAACTCCCCAATCACGACCGACGGTTTTAAGTTGGTTTTTAATTTCATCCCAGCTTTCACCTTGGGCTCTTTTTAGTTTGATATTAGAATCAATTAATTTATCGGTTCTTTCTCTATCTGCGTCTTCATAGAGTTCCTTAGTCTTCGCATAATCTCGATAACTAATCTTTCCACTTTTATATAAGCTATTTAGCTTAGACATACCTTTTTGAGTATTTCTATAGTTTTTATTTAAAGCATCATCAACATCATTTACATATTTTTGTAATTGTGCTTTTGAAGATGAGCTGTCAAAAGTTCCTGCAAGTGCTTGTCTAAGACGCACACTAGCATTTTTTGTCTTTCCTAATGTAGCAACGTAATTAGCTGTAATATCAGCTTGAATATTACTCAATTCTTGACGAGTATCAGCTGACATCTTCCCGCCTTGTGCTTTTGCAGCAGCAATTATTGCATCAGCTTTCTTTTGGTCAGCAGTAATATTATCTAAATATGAATTATCAGTTTTAGTCCTTTTAGATCCAACACCTTTTAAGTATTTTCCTGCATCGCCACCTAAATATTTAGCTGTTGATCCAATAGAGTCTTCTATTTTTTTAGCATTCTTTTTGGCTTCATTGCCCATTCCCTCAAATGCCTTCTTTATTGAATCAGCATTTTGCTTAACATTAGATTGTGCTTTATCCATAGCTTGAGTAGCCTGACTAGAAAAATTCTTAAATTTATTAGCAGATTCAGAAGTTTCTTTGCCAACAACTGCTCCCCAAGTGGCCAATTCATATTCATGTTCACGTTCTTTATCAATAGCAGGCTGAATTACTCCCGTATAAAGTTTATAAGCTCCATATCCCACTGCCAATACTCCAGCTACAGCACCTACACCTATAGCAGTGGTTGCTAATGCTGAACCTAAAGTAGCTGTCGCTGTAGTTGCCTCTGTAGCTCCAGTACCTAATGCAGTAAAACCACTAACAGTTCCAGGAATAGCTGTTGCCAATTCTGCTCCCTTAGAAGCAGTATTTTCTATCTTTCCAGCTAAGCCTAAGAACTTAGTCCCAGAATGTTCTGCTGCACTACCCACACTTTGCAGAGTAGTAACTGCACCTTTAGCATCGCTTACTTTACCTAATGCACTGTCTACTTCTTTAAGTGCTGATGTTAAAGAACCAGCCTTTAATTTTGCACCTAAATCAAATAATTTCTTAAAACCATTGGTAAGCTTACCAATGCCTTCAATAGGCGCTCCGACCACAGCGCTTAATGGCTTAATTGCAGCATATAAAGCTAAGAACTTAACGATTGCTGATTGAGTAGCTGGATCTAAACGACTAAATGCTTCAGCTAAGTTCTGAATGTTTTTCATCAATCCAGTTACAGCAGGAAGCATATTGCCACCAATTTCAATTAATGTGGCGTGCATTGTTTGTTTAAATCTTTCCCACTTAGCTTGTGGAGTATTATTCATCTGGTCAGCAATACGTTTAGTTGTACCGCCAGCTTTTTCAAGCTCGCCTTGTAAGTTACGAAGTTCATCACCAGCTGATTTACTACTCTTATTTGACTTTTCAAACAAAGCCATAACACCTTGACCAAGCTTACCAAACGCTGCGTTTAGCAAAGCCATCTTTTCAGTAGGTGTCTTATCTTTTAGTTTGTTATTGATTTGGTCAATTAACTTAGGAAGGTCTACTCCCTTTTTCTTAATCTCATCAATATCCACACCGATTGCTTGCATATTAGCACGGTTAGTCTTGGTATCAGTAGTTAACTTACTCAATACCTGACGTAAAGTAGTACCAGCAGTAGAGGCTTCAATACCCTTGTTAGATAATGCACCAATTGCAGCAGCAATCTGTTCAATACTCATATGAGCTTGTGCAGCAGTTGGACCAACATAAGTCATTGCAGCAGCAATATCTGCAAAACTAGTAGCAGTTTTATTAGCGGCAACTGTTAAAACATCGGTAACTCGGGTAGTATTCTTAGTTTGTTCAGCAGCAGTATTAGCCTTAAGTCCAAACATTTCAATTGAACTAGCAGTAGCCTGCATAACAATGCCTAAGCTTTCACCTGATGCACGACTAGCATTAAGAATAGCTGGCATTGAACCTAGAGTTTGGTTAGCAGTAAATCCACGTCTTACAAGTTCGGTCATCGCATTATTGATTTCATGAGTTGAAATACCATATTGCTTAGACCATCTAAGTGAACTTGCACTCATTTGATTTAGCTGTTGAGTAACCTGACTAGTAATTCGACCATCTTCTGAAAGCAATGGTCCAATACCTTGAATTTCAGATTTAAAACTCATTGCAGCTTTAGCAGCATTGTATAATCCTGCTCCAATTACAGCAGAACCTAAGGTGCTACCCATACCTTTAATTTTTTGACCTGCTTCTTCTATCTTGTTGCCATAGTCTCCAATTCTTGCAGACGCTTGACCGAAAACAGAACTTGCAGCACGTTGTTCTTGAAGAGTACGTGCAGCAGACATTCTAAGTTGGTCATATTTTATTGACGCATTCTGCAATTGAGTAGCAGTAGAAGCAAGAGAACGTTGATTAGCTACAGTATTATTTCCATTAGCAATACTTTTTTGCACTTCTGACATATGTCTTTGATAATTAGACATTTGCTTATCAAGCATTTTCAGTTGTGCTACTTGAGTTTTAAAAATATTATTAGCACTAATCTTCGAACCAGCTGTTTTAAAGCTGTTCTCCATATTATTCAGGAGCTTACCAGTTCTGCCTATTTGAGTTTCAAGAACACGTTGGTTTGTTAAGAAAGGATTAATATCAAGAGCGATCTCCGCAGATATGTGACCTAATTCATCTGCCATTAAGATTTACTCCCCTTTCTCTTAGCAAACGGATCTGTAAAGAATTGAGGGAATGCCTGATCTATAGTAGTTAGCTTAGGTTTTTCTTCGACTTTGTTTTCGCCAAATGAATCAACAAAAGTTTTAAATTCTGGCCCACGCATTGAAAGAATATCTTTCATGTTGTAGCCAAACTTTTCTTGCATTACACGAAATAAAGCTAATACTTTTTTTCGGCTTTTCTTCAATTCTTCAACAGTTATTTTTTTTGGTCACCTTTTTCATTACCAATGTCTAATGCACCAGCTGATTGGCTATACCATTTATTAAATTCTTCAACCATTACCTTAGGTGCAATACCTTTCATTGCTTGGTCAAGTGTAAATTGATTTCTAAAGTAATTAACTACAAACTTTACATCAGCTTTAACTAAGTCTTGTGCATCTTTGGCTTTCATCGGCTTATCGCTAGTTGTTTTCATTGAATAGTTATGTTGGGCAACATCTAATTCATTAGCGTTCATCCAATCTTCTACAGTTAAAGGGATCTTAGCCATATCTCGTTCGTAGGTTTTGTATTCGCCATCTTCATATAACTTAATTGTTTCTTTCATAGTTTTCTCCTAGAAATAGCCGCGGTCTGTGACTATTGTTTATTTCTAGCGCGACTGATTATAGTTTTAACTTTATGCAGTAGGTCCACTAGGTGTAGTTGCATCAAAAACTTTCTTCAATGCTGCATCTAAACTTGCTTGATCTTTAGGGAATACCACAGATTCATACGTTGCCATATCGAAATCTGGATCAGAAGTGAAACCATTAATTTCAGCAATTTTATTATTGCCACGTTCCTGCATTACAAATTCTCCTTCGAGTTCTTCAGGAGAAGGATCAGGAGCACCAGAACCCTTAGTCTTGTTCTTGTTATCTGGGAACTTAAAAGTACCATTTAACAAACCTACATAGAGAGGGTGTGCTTCATTAGATTGCAATTGTGTTTCAAACATCATAGCAACGTGGTTTGGTAATGAATCGTCCCCGTAGAATTCCATTCCCTTTGCATATTTAGTTCCTAAAAGCATTGTTTTAGCTTCAGGAGTTAAGAAGTAATTACTTACCTTAGCGGTAGTCTTAGAAATACCAGATGATAAAGTCATGTAAGGACCATCATCGGCATTAATAGTTGCATTGTCTGAAGTAACAGATACATCAATTTCAGTAGTACCTGGTAATTGAAGGATATCGCCCTTAATAAATCCTTCATCGTCTAATTGGGCAAAGCGTAAGTTCTTAGCACCAATTTTCACGAATTTCTTGTCTGCCATTTATTTATTCCTCTTCTTCAAAAATTATTCCATTAACGTATAGCTGGAACATATAAAGTTGTTTATTAGGTTGGTCAGCAGTGTCAGGATCTTTCGTGTGGCTATCTGCATACCGATAAAAACCAATACCTTTTAAAGCGTCTAATATAATAGGAAGTAATTTTGTCCCTTGACTAAATGTTTTAGTCCATAAAGATACGCACACTCTAGGCTTGGTGTATGCTCCATCGTCATCAGAACTGCGATATTTATTACCTATGTAATTCACACGAATAATAGGAGCATACTTATTTCCTTGATATTCTTCTGGAATATCGAAATTAAAAATCATATCTTCATCTGTAGAATTGGTTTGCATATCAGCCATAGCCTTAGTTAGCTTTTCGTTATTAGCTAAAGCAGAATAAACTTTTTGATCTGCAAAAATCATGATCCTAACTCTTTCTTAAACTGATCGATTACGTCTTGTTTTAATTCAGGTATTGATTGGTCACGAGACTTTTCAGAAAAGAATGTTGGTGCTTTCTTCATTGATCCAGTATCAGCAAAGTGTGCATACCAAGCTGGCAATTCACCAGTAGATGCGGAACCAGCCAGTCCGACCTTAAGAGACAAAATACCTTGTCTCATTCGTGGAGTGCCTTTTTTAACGTCTTCTGCTAAGTGAATTTCATAACCGTGTTGCATACCAACTGGTATATTTTCACGTAAGGTATTTTCAAAAGTATCACCCATTTTATTAAGAGCATCTTTCTGTGCTCTTTGTCCCTTATCTCTAAGGGCACGAATGTTACTCATGACATCCTCTAGCCCTTGAACCATTACTTCTCCACCAACCTTCCTGTTATTCTCGTGCTATCAAAGCGTTCATAATCGCGTTGAATATTTTTAATATTGTAGTCATTGCCGTTAAAATGAATGAACATATCACTAGTAATCTCTCGACTATCCATGTAGTTAACTAAGAAGATAGTGTTATCCTTGCCTTCTTCTAAGCCACTATTTTCGCGATACTCTTTCAAGGTAGACCTTGTGACATCACACCATAGTTCTTTAATTGGAACTAGCTTATCTTCATATGTCCCGTCTTCCTTATTCTTGACCGTCTTGTTTTTCATTACCTGAATTTTCGTCTTCATTAAATTCAGGATCATTTACGTACCTCGTGTAAATAATGTCGATTAATCTAGTAACTCCGTATGGAATTTCAGCAGTATTTGCTTTAACCGTAGCAGTCTGTGGAACAGTTGTTTTACTCTCATACCAATGTGTCGCTAATAATCGAACTGCAATAGTAAACATTTGATATTTAGATAACTTTTCTGGAGTAGCAGTTTTAGAAACTTGAGTACAAATTACTTCCTCTGCACCCCTCCACAGATTCTCAATAACTGCATTATCTTCATCAAAATTGATACGTAAATAATCTTTAAATTGTTGTTTATCAAATGTAGTATCAGCCATTTATTACACCAGCTTTAATAAGTCGTCCTTAGGTGCAGACGCTGGATACTCAATTGAATGCTTATCCAAGTAAGCCTTAATTTCAGCTACTGTATTAGCATTAATGGGCTTTGTGTCCCCACCATTTTCTGGTGGGGGATTTAATTTCCCGCTGTACCAGCGGTTACAAAGTAACCTGCATTTTCGTCAGCTTTAACTACTCCGAATCTTACTGATGCACGTAAATAAGTACCGTAAATATCGTTATCCACCCATCTAATTTGAATATCAGAACGGTTAGCATAAAGCACTGCACGTTTAATATCTCCAATAAAGGCATGTGCTTCGCCATCCTTACCTAATAAATTATCTTCAACTACAATTACAGATACACCTAACAACATTGCTGGAGAATCAGTAGTAATTGGATCATTAAGTAAATAGCGACCGTTTTTATCCTTTAAAGTATCTAAGTATTGATAGAAGCTTTGTGATGCAATAATAGTACGTTGATATGCTGGATCTAAATCTACATTCAAAATGTGTTTAATCGCATCTACATCACTACCTGAAACAGATTTAGCAGTAAAACTTTGTAAAATAGTTGAAATAGCAGCATTAGTAGTATTAATTTTTTGTTCCATTGCGTTATTTGAAACAATACCAATTAAATCGGCAGCCGAATCTTCAATAGATTCTTGTGACAGCGGAATAGCGCCACGGTAAGTATCTACTTTCCATTCGCGTTTAATAAATTCAGGCTTTGCCAATTCTGGGTTCTTTTCTAATTCAGCTACTGTATGCAATTTAGCAGTAGCACGTTTTACAATTGGATAAGTTCCTGAAGCAGTAGTAGGAGTAAATTGAGTTACTAATTTAGATAAATCAGTAACAGTTTTAACTTCTTCAGTAGGAATGTACTGAATATCCTTTGGAATGGTTACTTCAGCATCTTCTGATTTCAATCCAACTTCAGTAGCATTAGAAGCATCACGAGTGTGAATATAAGCATTAATAGCTCGTTTTTGAATTTCCAACTTATCTTTACTTGAACCACCGCCACGGTGATGAGGCCCTTCATTAACCTCAGGAGCAATTGAGCGTTGTTCTTCTTTTTCTAGTTCTTTTAAATCGTCTAGGTCAGCTTTAGCTTGATCTAATTCAGTATTAAGACCAGTAATCTTAGAACGAATTTCTTTAATATCCTTTACTTCAGAAGCAGTATCTGCATCCTTCAATAAGGCGCTACGCTTTTGAACTAAATCATTGTATTTAGCTGTAGCTTCCTTAATCTTTTCTTTTAGCATTTAAATCTCCTTGATATTTAAGTCTTTTTGTAATTTAAGCCATTCTTTATCGGCTTCTAATTCATTTCTTTTATCTAAAAAGTTTTTCATTGAGCGTTGAGAAACAGCCACATCAGTTTCTTTATAGGCAGGAAAAGGAGTTAATGATAACTCATAGAGTTTTCCAATCTTTCTCACAATATGCAGTAGTGAACCATCTGGCTGTTCTTGCCAATCATCGTCAGCAATTGTGAAACCAAAACTCATCCCTTGAACATTACGATTTTCTAAGTTAGTCATTGTGTCATTACCTAAAGTAGTTTTAGGAATTTCAGCTTCAAAATGGACTCCAGAACCATCTATATTGAGTAATAAAGTATTAGCACTAGTTCTAGCTAGCACATCTCCCGTATTGTGGTTGTAAAGTAGAACCACATCTGATGTATCCACACTATCGAAAGCACTAGGTTCAATTTCTTCAATAAAACCACCTAAGTCCTCACTTCTTTGGTTGAATACCACTGCCGTTCCTTGAATCTTTCTTGTCTCCTGATCCACTTTCGGCATCTGAATTAAGTTTCTGATCTCCATTAGTGTCATTGCCTTTTCCCGTCTTAACCTTTACGACATTGCCTTGACCTGTTTGTTCAAAATGTTCTTCATCAGTAGGCTTGCCATTATCGTCATATTGATTACCTTTAATAACGTTATTAGGAAAATTCTCTCTGATGTTTTCAATAGGAACAAAGTTACTCATAATTACACGAGTACCAGACATGACATCTTTATAAGGTGCATATCCAAGTCTTCTACGAGCTTCATTGTCATCAAGCAATCCACTCTTATACCAATCAAGTGTTTGCTTCATATTTGTTTCGGTATCAAGCTCCATTAAACGAGATACATCAAACTCAAAGTGATACTTCTTAGCTTGTTGAAATGACAGAAGTTTGATATTAAATTCAGAAGTAAAACGATTGAAGTAGTGATCTAATGAGTTTTGAATGTAATCTAGGTTTGATTGTGGAAGTGATGTATGTGCGTTTTCTAGTCCTAAACGAGAAACTGGTATACCAAACGCTTTTGCAATCTGCTTGGTAGTGTAATCATTGGAATTGACGATTTTTAAAATGGAAGTATCGATTTCTACGGGAGTGTATTCTTCCCGTGAACTAAGCACCATTACTCGGTGTGTTTTGTTACCAGTGTTTGCTTCAAGCCATTTTTTTCGCACATTGTCTCTAGAATCAGGTGTAGGGTCTCCTGGCAATTTAAGGATTGCTGAACCATTAATTCCTGAACCAAAGAAGTCGTTAAGTAACTTATTTCCTTGTCTTTGCATTGATAACTCATCAACTAATGAATAAAGAGGACTAGCTCCTATCATTCCATTAGTGGTAAGCATTTTTATATGAATAATGTCCTCAGGATCTAAGTAATACGGATCATGAGTATTGTCTTGAATGTAGTATCTAATCTGCCCTGTTAGGTCTTCCACTTCTACATCAACCCAACTTGGTCTAAGTAGAATTAAAGCCATCGGTTTATTTCTACGCTTTGATCTAAGAATTCTAGCATAGGCATTTCCTGTAAGTAGCAAGTTCGCACATAATGCATACTTAAAATCTCGTGCAGAAACATAATCATTAGGTTTTACATTAAGCAAGTAGTTTAAGTCACTAAAATTATCATCTGCAATGTGGTTGACATTATCACTTTCAAGCTTAATGGGATTAGTTGCGATATCGTTAGAAATGACGTTGACGGCTGTAAATACGTCTGAATTCCGTAACTTGTCAATTGGAACATATCGCGGATTACTATCATTGAAATCAATAAAAGATCCTGAATCGTTAAACGCTGTTAACGGACGAAAAAAGGTCATTATGTCACCTCCTATTTGTAATTTGATGTGCGGTCAATATAGATAGCTAAAGTTACCAAAATAACTCCAGTACCAATAAAGCCAACAGGTGCTCCAATCAGAAACAGTCCTACTGAAACAAGTAGTATTCCGATTAGGCAAAATAAGGTATGGATATTAGCTAAAATGCATAGACTAATAGTTTTAAAAGTGAAATTCGTTTTCATAAAAATCATCGTCTCTCTTATGAACAAGAGAGAAGTCATATAGATACGCTTGAGTAAACGCATTGATTAATGCTGCTAAAGGGTCAATCTTATTGCGATACATTGTTTTATCCAAAATAACTGCGTCATTATTCTCTTTAACAATTGCATTGTTAACCGCAATCTCAAGCAGTCGATTATCTCCATGTTCAATAGTTTTATCCTGAACAAATTTCCTAAATTGCTTAGTCGGTTCAGACAAAGTAGCTAATCCTTGAGCTACATCAACCATGAGATAACCATCTTCATTAAACGTATCTATGATGTGATTTGCAGAGTAGCGGTCATAGCACATTGATCTAACGTTTAAGTTATATTGACCAATGAAGTTGTAAATGTAATCAATGATCTGTTGGTCATCAATATTGCCACTCTGCAAGTTACTTAAGGTAACTTCTCCCCGTTTTCGTAAAGCAAGATAATCAATCTTATCTCGCTGTATCTTGTTCTCTATTCCTCCACGAGTACCAACAAACGCGTGAGAGCCAACATAGAACTTACTATCTTCATCAATTGGTATGCACCAGCTCACAGCTGATAGGTCTCCTACACGGGCTAAGTCAAGGCCTAAGTAGACATCCCTGCCATATAAATCAGGTGTTTTATCAATTCGAATAGTTGACCAATCTTTTACGTTAATGTAGGAATTCTCACTGGCTTGTTGCCACATGTTAAAGGTATAAATCTTAGAAGAAGTAGTAGTTTCCATGTCCTGGGCACGTTTCCAGTCTTCTTTTAGTTTTGGAAGTAAGTGTTCACGGATTTTTTCGTCATAAAGAATAGGGTTCGATTTAATCCAATTCTTAGGATCAGCCAGCTCTTCTTCGTTGTCCTGCTCATACCAAACAGCAAAGTAAGTATCATCTTCCACATCACCATTGAGTAACTTGGTAACGTACTTATATTCTGTTTCATGAAACCAACCATTAATCTGATCCGAAACGGTTGAAATAATAATAGTCAGTGGCTGTTTCTGTTGACGTTGAGATTTCTGAATAGCTTCCAGAACTGATCTATCAGTAGAATCGGCCTGCTCATCAAGAATCCCTAGCATCGTGTTCAAACCTTGCATTCCTTTAACATCATTTGAGAGTGGAGTAATAAATGAACTACTTTCTGTATCTTCGATAGTGTCTCGTTTAATTCGAGTACGTTTTCTAAAAAATTTCGACTTGTATCTAAGTGGTTTTAAGAAATCAACCACATAGTTAAAAGTAAGTTTTGCTTGATCTCGCTTATTTGCAGCAGTATAAATCTGGCGTGCCATTACTGGGTTCTTTTCGTAAACCAGCATATACAATGCAATACCAGCAACAATAATTGATTTACCTTGTTTACGTGCCATTGAGATGACAGCATAGGTAAATCTTCTAAGACCATCTTTCTTTTTCTTCCAGCCAAACAATGAACCAACAATAAACGCTTGGAAATTAACCAACTTCATAGGCTGACCATCATCTGGGTTAGGTAAAGAGCTAATAAAGTTAATGACAGTCTCTGCCTTTTTAGCGTCAAAGTAGTACGGATAGTCGTCATTCTTTGACTTCTCAAGGTCATCTAGGTGTCTTTTAGCTGCCTGACGCGTTTTTTTATTAGCAGGTATCTTTAAACCCACAATTTCTTGCGCATATCTGGTAGTTTCATCAATCACTGAACATCACCTACCTGTGCATATGGATCTTTTTCTTCTTCATGATTTTCAGGCTTAACAAGTTTCATTCGACTATCTAAAGTCATTCCTAGTTGACCAGCTGTTGCTCTAAGTTCCTTTTGCATATCTAAATAAATGTTGTATGCAGGATTCTTTCTGCCATTAACAACCAGTCCTTCCTTTTTAACGGCTTTAATCGCTTGTAAGTAGAGGGAGTAGGAATTACAGTAGTTAACCACCAACGTTTGATCTAAAGCTGTGATATCTAAATTAATTAATAAAGGAACAACACGCTTATATTCATTTCTTGCAGTTACATCCATTAAAGATTTAGGTGGCTTAGTTCCCAAATGCTTGAAGTTTTCTGATCCAGCAAACTGCTCTTCTTCTTTTCTTAGCTCTTTTTCAGCTTTAGTTTTATGAGATTTATCTTGTGTGGAATGCTTTCTTGGTCTTCCAGCCATTTGTGAATTTTCACGACCTTTCTAAAGTAAAAACTGCGTAAAATCGGGCTTTTCGTAACGCCGTTACAACCTAAAAAACTTTCATTTAAGGAATTTTACGTGAGGAAAACTGCGGGACGGTTAGCGAAATGGCTCAACCATAGGGGGATCAAATGTTTGGGATACTCTTACTTTTTGTAACCGTTATAATTTTATAACAAGCCGTTATAATACCCGAGTTTGTGAATTTTCTCATGGCACGGCTTGCATAAGCTTTCCAAATTTTCTAAGTGTAAACGTTCGTTCCAATGGTTAAATACATCATGCTTATGATGTATATCTGTTGCTAAAGTATGCTTTTTATGTAATAAACATCTTTCGCACAATGGATTTTTATTAAGCTTGTACTCTCTTAATTCTCTCCACGCTTTCGACTGATAAAATAAACGATAGTTCCGAGTTAACTTATTAGTCATGCGCTGCTTATCGTATTTACGTGAGTAATAGTGTTGATGCTTATCACAATACTTCTGATTAGTTGAAATTAACCTATTACAACCGCTTTTATTGCACTTATGTGTTATCATACTTATCTTCCTTAAATACGCTTAAAACGGCTTATATTCATTTGTATCTATATGTAGTGTGTTAGCTATCAAACCACATCATGCAGTAAATAGCTAATATAATCAGCTCTAAGCGATTTATTTATTAATTAGTATGCTTATACTTTACAGGTAAAAAGACGCTTAAAAGTCCTTAAAAAGTCCAAAACAATAAAGGTGCATAGAAAAAGGCTAGTGAGTTACTAGCCTTTAAATATTTAAATTATATATGTAAATGTAAAATGTGTAGATATAAAAAGAGCATAAAAAGGACGGTTAAAATTTATAATTTTAGGTAATAAAAAAAGCTGGTATTTCTACCAGCTTAATAATTAATTTAGTTGTTGAAGTAAGTCCATAAACTCACTCACGTCGCTTGTTGCTTGGTCGATGTGGTGTATATCAGCTTCCCAATCATCTACCCAATTGCTCGCGTCGTCCATATCTTGCCAACCGTCAACAGGCTTGAAATACACCTTATATATGCTATTGTTGCCTTTTTTATAGGCATAAGCAAACGGCAAGCCGTCATCTATGCAAGTATCATCACTATAGATAGTGTGATAAATAGAGCCTTTATAATTAATATCGTCCATATATTTACGGTGCATTTTTTCAAATTGTTTTTTCGACATCCATAATAATACCTCCATTATTTTAATTCGTTTTCTGCTATTTTTTCCACATCATTGAAAGTCTTATTCTAAACGGGTATAAGTATAATAGTTGCTTCCCTAAAAGTAAATAGTTATCTACTGTGATACCTGCTTATTTCATCTCATCGAATGCAATTTCGCCGTACTTGTCGAATTGGCGCGCTTGCACGGGCGTAAGTATGATTGTTTCATGCTTTAAAGTTTGCGTGTTTATAGTGTCTCTAAACTCCGTTTTGCCCAGTGGGCTATAGTTCGGTGTTACTGTTGTATTAAATAATGATAGAAAAATTAATAGTTTTAACATGGCTAACACCCCGCTTAAAACTCATTTAAAGCTTCTTTGAAAGCTTTAATATTTTTACGAGATAAATCGCTACCCCAATCAATTTCGCCAGGTGCATTACTTATAATTGAATCAAAAACATCATAAGCATGTATATATTCAAGCATGTTAGCTATAGTTTCAGTGTTTGTGTAGTCTGTTTCCCAATGTCCATAATTTTCTTCGTCCCAGCGTTGAACTTCTTCTAATGCTTTAAAAACGCCGTATTTTTCTAATGCGTCCTCTGCCTTCTTGTAGCCGATAAAATATTCATTAGTATTAAAAAGATCATTGAAAAAGTCTTCAAAGGTATAATCTGGTAAACCTATGTAACCATCAATATTATTTTTAATAGTTTCTAAAATTTCTTTTTCTGTAAAATATTCTGTAGTCATAATAAAAAAAGTCCTTTCTTAGTTGTACTAGAAAAGACTTTAAAAGCGTGATATAATTTTCACGTTAAATCTTTTCTAATACGTTTCACAATAGTTAGTAAGTTTTAACACTTGCCGTTTAAGTATGCCAGTACTTAGACGGCTTTTTTTGTTGCCTTAATTAACTTACATATTTATTATAACACGCGTGTTAGTCGTGTCAACTATTTTTTTAATTTTTCTTGAATTATTTCAAGTAATTCTTTTAGCTCGCTTTCTGTCGCGTGCAATCTTATGAAAGACCTAGCAGAAAAGAAACGATTACGCCTTTTCTTTTCTTCGTACTTTGCAGGGTCTTTTTTAGCTAATCTATCTAAGCTCTTACGGTTTGCTATACTTTGCTTCTTCATTTACTCACCTCCTACATTTTTTATCTAATTCCATTTTAAAGAGATTTCGCCGTTATCATCTATATACGCTCTTGCGTTCTTTTTAATAAATTCAATTGCTGCTCTTCTTGCATCTGCTACGCTTGTGAACTTATCTTCTGCTTGCATCCACACAACACCCGCGTTATTGTCCCAAATGTACCAGCTATTGTTAGAGTCTCTGAAGTTTAGCTTTCCGACAAATCCGCCTGCGTCTTTATCATCGTTAAAAGGCACATAAATGTCCCATGTTACCAGGCGCGCGCTTTCTACACTCAACCTACATTTTTCATCTAACTTTTCTTTCGATAGATCAAAATTTAATGAAAGCGTTTTTTTATAATTAATAGTATAATTATCGTTGTTCAATACTAATTTAGTGCCTGATCTATAAAGGTTAAATTCATTATCTAAGATAACTTGCCCATCTTCATTCTTATAAGCCCAGCCGCTTTCGTGAAAAATTGGGTCTTTAACTTTAAAATCTTTCATTTTTTTGTCTCTCTCTTTCTTAAATCAATTTACAAGTAAATTATATTAACACGCTTGTTAATTGTCAATGTTTTTTTTGAATATTTTTTAAATTCTTTTTTCTTCCTATTATATAAGCAATATAAAAAATAGCATAAACAAAAAATAAGCCTTATACCTAATAACACAGGTATTAACTACGCATATACTCGATTTGTAAGAGAAAAAAAGCCATTTGTGAAAACAAAACGGGTTAAAAATAACACTGTTATACTTACATTTTGTAAGTTCTTACTTTTTGTACTTACAAAGTGTTAATGGATTTTATTTAAGGGGTCTTTTATACCTACCCCGTCTTTTTCTCCTTATTCTGGATGTTATACAGAAAAAATTATTTTTTTGAAAAGTCGAATGAAAATTGAATATAAAAAAATAAGCGATGAGTTATTTCATCGCTTTTATACTGCTCAAATTACTAAGAGATTACACGCACAAACTCAACTAGCAACTAAGATTAATAAACCATTTCTCTATCTTTGATCTGGATATGTATCTAGTATCCATGGAATTATTTCTTCTGGTTCATTAAAAGTGTTTGTTAATGACTTAGCATACATACCAATAAGCTTACTAATAATCTTTTGTTCCTTTAAGCTCAATTGTATAAACTGTGGCTTCCATACTGTGAATGATTTCTTGCAGTTTTTAATTGCATCTTCGGTTAGTTCACCAACGTAATAGCCATCAATTTTCTTAGCATGAAAAGCTTCAATTAATTTATCACTTGGTTGTTCACTAGCTGACTTCCACAATATGCACTTCATGATAATTTAAACACCTCTCTATGATTGATTATAGTATTAAAATTTATAATTAGAATTTATTTGTTAATTGATTGAATACTGAAATAAATGATTTATACTTCGGCATATCCATCAGATATGTCAATACAGTTTAAATTTTATTTAGGTAATACGATTAAACGATTGTCTGGAATATTATTTAATTTTGCAAATTTACTTTTGAAATTAGTAAAAGATTCAAAATTAAAATTCATCGGAACAATCAAAATATATCTATGAGTATTCTTAGAATAAATCAATTTCATCTAAATGCAACTCCTCACCCAAAAAATTAAAAAATGAAAAACAAATACCGACCTGTCAAGTCAATAATTTTACCCCAGCCATCTAATTGACTGGTTGGGGTTTTAAAATGAAAAATAATTTTTAGTCTGTTCGACTGCTATTAATATCGTAGCCCATTAATTAAACGGATTGGGTTTCGTATGATTTACCAACCTAACCCCCTTCTAATTGCTTCCATGAACTTATTTCTTTTATAAAACAATGCACTGCGTGAGATGTTTAAATCCATTGCTACCCCATCAAGCGTCTTATTAGGGTCATGATGAAAATATAAACTATCAATCAATTGCTGATCCTCTTCCGTAGAGTTAACCAAACAGTTCTTTACTACCATTTGCTGTTCAACTAAAACACTAACCGCCTTATCATCGTCTAATGAATAATACTTATTATTAAGTCGTTGTTTAATGTAATCATTCATGCGAGGATAGCCACGCAAAATTGATTCGATATGAAGAAAAACGGCACGTTTCACGTGCTACCAGCTCCTTTAATATGTTCTATACCAATTATAAGAGCATTTAAAAAAATTCACAAAAAAAGGTATGTGCTATTAACACATACCAATGCAAACTATATATTGAAATCTAAAAATTAATTACTATTGATTATCTAATACTGCAAAATATTTACGTACTTGATCTTCTGTAAATATGCCTTTATTTACTAAATATCTAATCAGTAAAAACGAATATCCTGATAGATCAAATAAATTATCTAATAGGCTTTCTCCATTTTTTACTAGATTACCATCCTGCAGCATTCCATCTATACGATTAATTTTATCGTCTAATCTAGCTCCTGCTACATTAGTGCCCCACTTATCCATTGTGAGATCGAATGAATTGCCATAGGCTTTATTCTTTTCTTCTAAAATATTAGTCATCTCATTGCTAATATCTTTAAAATTTACTTCCAATTCCATTTTCCTTTCTCATAATAAAATGTTCCAGGTTGAACATCTTTATATCTCATAAAAGTTTTCTTAATTAAATATGATGGAAATCGATTAAGCATTGCTTTTCGACTAGCGCTTAAATAGTGCTTGCCGTCATTTGACTTATATTCATATTTATATATTTGATGAAACTTTAAGTCATTTTGACGAGCCACAATTTGAACTGTACTTAACGATACTCTACAGATTGATGCTATTTCAGTCGCTACATAGCCCCGTTCTATAAAGCCTAAAATTCTTTCAATATCAACTCGTTCAATTTTAGGATCTTTAAATTTTAAGATAGAGCGGACTTTAACAAACTGCTTGCAGTTTATTGGAGCTTTAGCAATGCTTCCGTATTCATTTTCCGCTTCATGTACTAAATTAACTATCGAAGCCATATCCCACCTCACGATTATTTACGATTCGTAAAGCGTCATCTACTGAACGAGCGATGCCATGGATTACACCTATTTTTTGCAAGTGTTCATGAAATCTAATCTGGTCAGGACGTGGTTTACCTTTATCATCCTTAACTTCGATATAAAAAATTTCATGTGTTTTATGGATAAATCCATATAAATCGGGATGCCCGTTTGGTGGACCAGCTCTAAATATTCTTATTAGCTTACCAGTATTATCTCTTACAGGCACTTTACCAACATTAATGCGATAAATATCGCACCCATTAGCAGACAATGCTACTAGAATTTGATTTTGAATATAATGTTCATCATGTTTAGGCATTGACTTCCTCCTCTTCCACATAAAATATAGCTTGAGGATTTATAACAATTCGGTGACCATCCGCTCTTGTTGCTGGGAACGGCGTTGTCATCGACAAACGACTATAAACTTCACCAATATCCATTTTTACTAGAACATTATCATTAACGCTATATAGTCTAGTCATGGTCATAATGCTTCTCCAATACGTCTGCAACCATAGTGGTTAATTCTTTATAGCCATGCTTTTGTTGATCTTTCTTTAGTTGTTTAATTGTAGATTGCTTAATAGGCATATTTGTTAAATTAATAACATCTACACGATCAGAGAGATGAGTATCAATTGTAAGATAAAAAATAGCGTCACCATGATGGAAAGAATCAGATTCAAGCTGTAAGCCATTAATTATAAAATCCAAACCAGGATAAACCTTTTCTAAAGTAATTCTCAATTCGTGTTTCAATTTTTCTTCTTTATTTAAATTCAAATCTTCCATTACTTTTCCTCAATCTTTTCTGGCAATAGTTCAGTTTGAACGCTGGTAAAATCTACTGTTAATTTATTTTGTGCAATCTCGTTAAGTGTGTTTAAATTCATTTTCTTAGAATCAGCAACAAGTGTAATCACTACATCACTACCATCAGCTTTAAAATTCTTAATATCAGCATTAAACGATAATTGTTTTCCTGTTAATTTCTTATTTGAGTTGTCTGCCATTTTATTTTCCTTTCTTATAGATCATTGGTTTACCATCTTTATCAAATCGTGGGCAATAAGTGTAATACCAGCCTTTGTTAGTTATAATTTCAGTTTTGATATATTCCATGCCTGTTTTACTATCAACAACAATTGAATTTTCTCCATTATCAAAACTGATATTTTCAGGTCCATCTGCTTGAGCAGATCCGCACCCTGTCGCTAGTAAGCCAACACCTAATACTAATAGTGCTACTTTTCCTTTCATTCCTATCTCCTACTATGGATTTCATTAACGATGAGTTTTATTGCTACCCATTGTTTTATAAGCTGATCTGTGAATAAATTATTATATTTAGTTTGATTCTTACTATTGCTTTCTAGTAAATTCAATTCATCATTCAGTAATTTAAATGATTGTTCAGAATCTTTCTGATATTCATTTACTAATTTTGTTAAAGCGTTAATTTCCCTTTGAGTTATTTTCTGTTCACGAATATCAATAAAATGTGAAGTAATCATTACTATTATGAAAATGAAATAAATTATAAGCCCTACAACTTCTATTTCCATTTATTTAAAGATCCTCATACATGATTAATCCAGCTTCTTTGAGCAACTTATCTCTCCATTTTGTATCTTTATTACAAAATGCTGTATCTTCATAATCTACTTCGTAACGATTTTTAGCTAAGTCATACGTAACTAGTAATACTTCTTTAAAACCACACTTATCGCAAATAAATGGCACATCAATATTATAATTTTCAAGATATTCTAAACTTTTTGATGTAGCCACATCGTTTACACTATCTCCTATATAATTTTCAGTTTTACATTTAGGACATTTCCAATCTTCGCCATTTAAAAACATTATTTTTTCTCCTTAGTTAAAATTTTATAGCCATAGTTAAAGCGTTCAAAAGCCACTTCTTCGACTTCTCTTTTTATCTCTTCTTCCGTGTAGTCATCGGGAAGTTCAATATCCTCATATCTATCCTCAGGTTGTACATAAACTTCTGGATAATTCCACCAAACTCTAATTTTCATAGCTTCCTCCCACAGATAGGACAATAGTTGATATCCAATGAAAATCTTTCTTGAATACCATTAATTTCATTGGCTGTATAGTTTGTAACGCATGTAATATAGAAATGACCATTATGTTCAGATATAGCCATGCACTCTTTCTCATAGCCTAATTGGACCATGAAGTCTTTTTCGTATCCCTCAGAAGGGAATTGACAATATGGGCACTTATTTTGGTTCATAGGCTTTATTTCAAATCTAGTCATCATTCAACTCCATATCTGCTAATATTGATCTGTGTTTTTGCTTTTTTATTTTTCTAGTTTTACTTTCTTTAATTACTCTGCGCCAATCTTCAATAGTTTCTTGGTTAGTTTTTTTTTTATCTTTATGTGCTTGAATCTTCATAGTTAATCTCCCAGTTTGTAAAAAATAGAAATAATACCTCGTCCTGAAAAATCATTGCAGGGGTTAATATCATAGCTATCTATCTTTTTAGGTAATGGTTCATTAGGCTGAATTTGATGTACCATTTTAATCAGTTGTTTCTGACTTAATTTAACATCGGGGTTGTAGCCTTCAACATATCCTCTTGCCATACATAACATCATTCAATCACCAGCTTTGCGTTTACTTTGTGCCAGTCGGAAAAAAATCTTGTAATTCGAATAGAGAAATGGAGCTAAAACGCCGATTAGCGTCATAAGATTTATCGTCTTCTAATCCTAGTGTCATAACTGTGTAATCTTTCATATAATCTTTCACAATTAGTCCATAGTGTTCTCCATCGCTTATTACATCCCCTAAATGCCAATATTCATATTGATTATTCAAAATGTTAACAACTTCCATAGGTTTTATTTTATCCACATGATCCCAATCACTATAAAATGTTTTCATTAGTTCATTAGGAGTGGCGTGAATAGCATAATAGAATGGTTTAGGTTTATCGGTTTTATCAAAAATTGGAATCCAAGAAACACCGTCGCCAAAATCTTCTTGAGTACTTTTAACAATTTTGCCTACAACATATCCTTGTTCAGCATCGTTATACATTTGAAAATAATCGTTGCATTGCCAATCTGGGTCATTAATATTCTTAATAATTTCCATTATTAATCCTCCACAACTAAATGAGCGTTTACTCTTTCAACACAGTCCCAATTACTACTTATTTTTCTAATCAGTTCATTAACGCTGCTTGTGCCCCTAATAGCCACTGTATGAACAAATCCATCAGTTGATAATCCATTTTTATCAAAAAAAGCAATATAATATTCATCACCATATGTCGGTCCTACAATTAGTCCATAATTTGATTTTCCTCCGTTGTTGTGATAATCAATCACATCTCCGACTTCCCATTTTTTCTCTTTTTTTCGCTTATCTATTACTTTCATTAGTTAAGTTCCTTTGCTTGAATATCAGCTTGTAAGTTAAAACCGTATTTAGATATTTCATTCGGCTCAATTCCAATTTCATCTGAATGTTCATAGATATCCTTAGGATCAATGTCTTCATCTTCTAACCAAGCTTGTTTTACTAATTTTAAATACACACGTGCCTTATCGATATCTCGAAACAATTTTATATAAGTATTAAAATTAGTCACACAACTGGGATCATCGATATTATATTGTTCAATAATTTCTACTACATATACATCATCGTTTACCATTTGTTTTTTACCTCGTTCTTTTTAAATACATATATTAATTGATTATTAATTTAAATAGTTCGTATTTTGTCTATTATTGTTTACCAATTAATGTCACAACGTAATTCCCCCCTGTGACAGCATCTAAACCTTTGGTATATATAGGTTTATCTATATTTGTCACGTGTCACAGCGTTGTTTGAAAAAGTCTTTTAAATATATCTATTAAAAATCCTTATAAATCCCTTTATATCAATGTATATAGGTAATATACCTATATAAAAATATTTTTTTATTATATTTTAGTAGTGACGTTGTGACAGTATGTCTTAAGTCTTGAGCCTGTAAGGCTCATAGGTGTCACTACGTAAAGTATATACTTTTAACGCATGAATGCGCTTAACCACTTATAACTCTAAGCTTCAAGGGTGTCACACCGTATAATTTTTACTAGTGACACTTTTCATAACCCCACTTACGTTCACCGTTTATTCGTTTTTGGCGTTTTTCATATCCATATTTAGCTACCATGACGTATTGCAATTTTTGAGCCATTTTCTTATTTTTAGAAAAATTTACATCAGGAGCTACCTTCATAAATAATTCATCATTAGTTATAAATTGTCGATTTTCTAATTCATTTTCAATAACTTCATCAATTGCATCTTCAAAGCTGTCGCTATACTTAAATTTTTCACAGTTTAATTCGATTAAAGCTAAGTGAGCCTTATCAATCTTCAATGAAAATTTATTGTTCTTGTATTGATCTACTGCTTCTCCCCATATTTGCTCTACCAATTCAGGTGTTAAATCAGATACAGGACTGAATTTTTGTTTATCAATATCACAAAGTACGGGCATAAATCTTCGGTTACCTGTTTGATCTTTTAAGTAATAGCGTTCATTAGTTGTTCTGACCATCACAAAACGTCTGGGAAAAACTTCTACTCCGCGCCCGTATGGTAGGCGGTAGCGAAATTCTTGCTTGGAACAGAACTTTTTAAGCTCCTCAAACGATGTTTTGTTTGTTGCGGTCAATTCATCGTCATTGATGATTAAAGCGTCTCTAGTCTTGCTTAAATCGTCTTTTTTAGTAAATGTGTTGAAGTCGTCAGTGTAATAGCCTAGTGGTGCTAACTTCTTAAAAGTAGTAGTTTTACCAGCACCCTGACCACCAACTAAATCTAAAACCTGGTCGAACTTAGTACTGGGATCATATGCTTTAGCTACTGCTCCTACAAAAAATAGATATGAAACCCATTCAACGAATCCTGATTGTTCTACTCCTAGAAAATCATGCAAGAAATTAGGAATACGTTGTTTGTGATCCCACTTCTCATAAGCTTTATCAAAATAAGTAATAATTGGGTTATAAGAATTATTTCTTGCAGCTAAAATTAAAGCGTCCTGTACTAGCTTGTTCTTAAAGCTGGTATGCCCATATTTAGCTTGACTTTCGATATAAGCTAAAATTTCTAGTGAATAGTCATCAGAAGTTTTGCCTTTTTCAATATGTAATTCGGGTACATCTTTTACTACATCAATATTTTGCGTAAATTCGTTGTATCGAAATACATCCCTAAGTAATGGATCATTTTCAATAATTATTTTTACGTTAGTAACACTGGTAGTTTTAATATTACCGTTAGCATTGAGTAAGAAATTATAAGGGAATCTAGAACCTTGATTTTGCTCTTTACGCAATTTCTCAACATTCTTTTTATCAAGTGCCATCAAGCACCTCTCCTTCTAATTTCCTTTTCAATCATAGAATTAGCAGTTGTTTCTACTTCTGTTTCTGACAATTTATCTTTGGTGTGAGAATTAGCAATTTTAGCTAGTTCTACGGCTATTTCAGGATCTACGTTACGATATAGCAGACCACCCATAAACGCGGCACAGGCATTATTTCTGCCACCTGTTTCGCCAAATCCATTAACTATTGTTTCAAATAGTTCGCTTGTTTGATTTTTACCTGATACAGAATAGCTAGCCATCTTATCTTTACCATAAGGCTTTAACGACTTAGACTTTTCTTTAATAAGTTCTAGCAATTCTTTAGGAGCAGGAGCAATCGGTTTATGATTAAGCCATTTATAATGCTTTCCATCAATTGAACTAGGCGCTACTACTACATAATTGTTTTCGTGAGCCTTAAGGTCTACTCCAGGTAAGAAACCAATATTTTGAGTAATGGTTTTATCAGCTGGTTTTTGAAAGTAAAAATGATATCCATCATGCGCTGTTCGTTCGCATAGAGTATTTTGAAACCATTCATTATGTTTTAATTTAACGATTGAATTCATTCCGTCTACTTCTCCGTGACGGTCTACGTCAATTACGAAAAAATTTTCAGTTTTTAAAGCAATGTTGGCTAATGGGTATCTCTTCCATAATTCTCTGATTTCGTCAGGCGTTAAAGCAGGTTTATTAGCGAATTTAATTAATGGTCGTTTTTCCGTATGGCTAATGGGGATTACTGAAAAGCCATGTTCTGCGTAATTAACCGCAAAATTAACGAGATTCTCCATAATTTACACTCACTCTAGGTTCGCTTACTTCAATAAAATTCTTAATGCTTGCACTATTTAAGTTAGCCACTACCCAACGTGGTTCTTCACCACAACTTGGATACCATAATCTATCGTCCTTAGTACGAGCCACTTCCAAAATAATATTAGTTCGTCTTTCTCCAGGTTCAGGTAATAAATTGACTAAATCATCAAAAGAAGCAGTGGTATACATAGGCAAGGTCTTACCTTCGAGTTCTAAGTAAATCTGTGTTCTAGCAATTTTCAAATCCATTATTTATCGCTTCCTTCTTTCATATCGCTAACATCAAATGGCAAGTCGTTAGAATCGATTTGCATACCTGTCTTTGCATCCTTGAATGGATCTTCATCAGCAGTTGGTGTGCTGTCTTCTGGCTTAGGCATTGATGGCTGTTTAGCTTTACTGAATTCATAATTGGAATAAGGTCTATCAGGATTCTTTTTATTTTCAGTAAGTGTCTTTTTAAGTTTCATCATTGTTCCAATACCTGGTCTTAGAACAGGAACAATTGCTTCATAAGCTTGGGTTGAATTACCCGCAAAAACTTGATTAGGAACTACAATATCGCACATTGCACCTACAATTTTAATTTGACTAATAGCACGACTGATAACGAAGTCTGGCATTGCCTTACCTGTTGAAGTTGTTTCAGCTAATGTAGGGAAAATACTTTCAGTTTCATCAGCATGTTCGCCTTGTAAAACTTTAAATGTAAGCATTAAGAAGTCCTTATCTCCTGAAGCATTATGAGTAATGTTATCGAAACTTACTAAGTATTCGCCTTCTGGAAGCTCTGTTCTACCACTAGCTTCTTTACCTTTATTTGGATCAAATCCTGATTCATCTAATTTGTTTGCTACATCTAATAAACTCATTTATAGTTCTCTCTTTCTTTTATTTTGTTTTAAATGTAAGTGGTGATCTACCACAAAACGGACAATAAAAATATCTATCTTTATCTTTGTCACTTGTTAGGACAAACTTATTACCACACCAACGGCACTCAGCTATTAAGTAGCCTTGTAAATATGGAACTGAAACACCGAAAAAATCGGCTAGTGCTTGCCAAGTTTCTAGTTTGGGTTTTCTTTTTTCATTCTCATATTGGCTGAGAGTATTATTAGGAATTTGAACTTCTTTACTTAATTCCATAAGAGTTAGCTTTTTTCTTTTCTTAGTTGTTTTAGTCTATTCTTCATTAGTTAAACATCCCTAAGCAGCTGGTAAGCAATTTTCTAACCTGTTCATCAGAAATATCTTCAGGTTTGTAATCAGCTCTTTTTTCTTCAATTACTCTGATATGTTCTTTACCTGTTTTTTGCGTTCTAATGACTAAATCGCAGTTACCAGCTATAATGTTGTAATATTTTTGCTTAAGTGCTGGGATATTCTTAGTAACTCCTGAAGCTATATCAGTTTGTTCTTCTTCCCGACTTATCCAAATGACATTAACTGGCAATGCTTTTAAATCTAGGACTAGATCATTGATAACCTTTTTAACCATACCTGATCCTTTTCCGTAAGATAATTTACCGTCAGAAATGTATTTTTCTCCTGCTTCATCAGTAATCTGTTTAGTTATTGCATCAACAACATCTTCAATAGTGTCAATGATGACTGTTTTAAATGAAGTTTGTGGTAAGCCTTTTATAATTTCAAAAAGTCGTCCTCTTATATCAGAAACAGGCTCGTTATTTTCATCTTTTAGTAAAGAAACAAATGGAACTCTACTCTGCTCAGCATTATCATCTGTGTTAATGTCTAAAGCATGTGGAAAATAACTAGCAAAGAATGTTTTTCCACTCATTGGTTTGCCATAAATAAAGAAATATCGCGGTTCTTTTTTAGGCACTCTTGGTTTATCTTCTGGAAATTTAATCATTTATTTCTCCTCAAATTAATTCACTTGAAATTGCGTTGTCTACTATGCTTAATACATCATCTTCTGAAGCTTCAAGAGTAGGCTTGGTAATTAACCATTTCATTTCTACATGATCGTCATACAGAGGCTCAATAATCTTTTGCCAAAAATTCAAATCATTTAATTGTTCAAAGGTAATATGTTCTCCTGTTTTCAAGAATCCTTTCTTTACGCAATATAGTTCTAATTTATGAATTTTATCCAAGTGTTCTTTTGCTTCTCTTAAAGCCCGTTTTGCTTTTGCTATTTTCATGTTCTTTTCTATGCTATTTTCCATTTTTACTATCCTTGTAATAAATTAAAAAACATGGTTTAAATAAGAAAAATTTATTTTTTATCATTTATCCCATCTCATCATAATTGTTAATAAACGTATTAATTCCATTAAGTTGTCTAAGAATATAATCAGTTTCATCTTCTTTATATCTTTCAAATAATTTTTCTCTTATTTCAGGCCAATTAGTAAATTTATTAAGTTCATTTTCATTGCCCATATTATTTAAAAGACCAGAGGAATGGTTGAAAGAAGCAATTGAAGTCCCCGAAAGTTCACCACATTTATCATTAAATTGGATACCGAGATTTCCATTTCCATTAATTTCTATAGGAAAAGCTCCACATAAATTCTCTAACATTTGATCTATTCTCTTATTTGCTTTTCTTTCAATTATTTCGTCTAAATAATTTTTACTAATTTCTTTACTCATTTTTTCTTGATTAATCCTTTCATCTTCGCTTGGTAAAATACCCAGCCTCTCTTGTAATGATGTAGTTTTGCATAAGCTTGCAGTTCCTTCATGGTATGTAAATCATGCGGAGACTTATCTGCTACTTTTTGCATTACTTCATCATGTAAGATTTCATCAATCACACGTTTTCTATCAT
Source organism: Lactobacillus isalae (assembly GCF_947539375.1). NCBI lineage: Bacteria > Bacillati > Bacillota > Bacilli > Lactobacillales > Lactobacillaceae > Lactobacillus > Lactobacillus isalae. The sequence continues at coordinate 481,981 of NZ_OX443569.1, read as the reverse complement.
TAATTAATTTAAGTTCATCATTGGTCTGCTCAACTTTAGCCCGAACTTTAATTGGTTTACCGCAATAAGGACATTTACCATCTTTAACTTTCCCCGATGGAACTACTGCGAAACAGTAATCACATTGCGTAATTGCAAAAGTGGCTGTTTCTTTTTTCTTTCGTTTACCTTTATCAGTAGTAATGATTGCTTTCTTCCAATCTCTATCAGAATCTGGTAAGCCAAAAGTCTTCCAGTTTGCTACGTGGTCGATAATAATAGCTCGTTTTCCTTCTCGTGGATTTAAACAACGCATTGAGAATTGCAGGTACAAAGCTAGACTTTGAGTAGGACGAGCCATAATCACGCAATCAACATCTGGTAAATCGACACCTTCGGTAAATAAGTTAACGTTTACGAGAATGCGTATTTTCTTATCTCTGAACTGTTTTACAATTCGATCCCTTAGATTATCTGGAGTAGATCCATCAAGCTCTACAGCTGAAATATTTAGTTTTTTAAAGGCATCTGCTATTTCTTTGGCGCTTTCAACTGAATAAGTGAATATCACTGCTTGTTTACCATCAGCTAATCTTTGATAGTTACTTACAATATGACCATAGATTTTTCGACTAACTGCTTCTTCCATACTGGCGTTTGTATAATCTCCAGTAGAAGATTTTTTAAGCTTTTTGGTATCAATATCATCAATTGAATAGTAGTCGAAAGGTGCTAGAAAACCTTTATCAGTAAGTTCTCTAATTGATTTACCAACAATAATGTCATCGGCAATCTGATCTAATTGTTTACTGCCTGTTCTTTCAGGAGTAGCGGTAAAAAGTAAAATTATTGCTTTTGGAAAGTTGCTTAAGATTCTTTGGTAACTTTTTGCTAAGGCTCTATGAGCTTCATCTACAATAATTAATTGTGGTTCGGGTATATTTTCAATATGTCTAGTTAAAGTCTGAACCATGCCTAATGTCGTTAGATCAAAATTAACATTCTGTTTTTTAAAAGTGCTAATAGTTTGATCTAATATTTCTTTTCTATGAACTATGAAAAGAACATGATTTTTATTGAGAGTGGTTCTTCTAGCAATTTCAGAAAAGATTACCGTCTTTCCCGTACGAGGGAGGTTGCTGAACTATAATGCAGCGATTACCTTTTTTCATAGAAGAATAAATATTATTTATAGTTTCTTTTTGGTAAGGTCTTAATTCAAACAAATTTCATCACCCTCTTTGCTCAAGTAAAACCATCTATAGCCATAAGCTTTTGTTCTTTCTCCTCTACAACAAGCTGAAACGTTTCTAAAATCGTAACCATTCCGATCGCATTCCATGGTTGAAGGCCAAAGCTTTATAAATTTACCATCAAGAGTATATTGTGCTACCTGCTTTGAGCATGGACCATTTGTTAAAGATTTAGCCATTCTTTTATTTCTAGTTCCATAATTGCTGTTGTATTTAGAAGTACACCATTCTAAATTCGAAACATTATTATTTTTGGTATTTTCATCCTTATGATTAACTTCAGGTAAGTTATGAGGATTAGGTAAAAATGCTTTTGCTACTAAACGATGGACTAACATTTCTTTGGACTTACTATTTTTAGACAATAGAACTCGTAAATACCCGCCTTTATCTACACGGATTTTCAAAAAATGATTACGACCGAAATTGCCTTTTCTTGGATAGCTATATATTTCCCCAGAAGTACTTATTCGATACAATCCTTCATATCCAGGAATATCTTTCCATGTTCTTGCTTGTTTTAGCAACGCTTAGTCCTCGTCTAAAAGGCCAGAAAGAATATTCATAATGTCAATTGCGCCGTCTTCCTTTTTACCTTTTTGAAGCGTCTTATCATATATTGATTTAGCCAATCCAATAGTAGTGAATGGATTACCACATACTTGTTCAACTGCTATGTTTTCACCGCAACCTGAAATTACTAGTGCATCAATTTCGCCTGACTCTACTTTTTCTCTTACTTTATCTAATAGTTCCAATATTTTTTTAGTATTTTTATTTTCCATTTTTATTTACCTACCTTTTGTTTCATCGCTAATCTACGTAATTTATGAATTGCTTCATCGTAAATTACTTTAATCGTGACAATAAATTGTTCTTCTGGTTTACCTAAAAAACTATCTGAATAATCAGGCTGTTTACGTTTTAACCATCTTTCAGCTTTATCATAAGTACCTTGCTTAAGAGCTTCTTCAACCAATTTATCAGGCCATTCATTGATAGCTTGTTCGGTATCATATTGCCATTTTTGAAATTCATCTAACATAGGCTTAAATCCTCACAATGGTAACTACTTTCTGCAAGTGATTGACAAAAATCTTCAATACTGTCTGTACTGGACGTACAGAACTCTTCAAAAAAGTCGTGTGAATTAGTATCTAATTCTTCCATCAAATGGTTGTTACCGATGATAGCTTGACGGTTATTAAGTAAATCTCTGAAATCATGAAAATCAGTTCCGTTTTCTGACCCAACATAATAGACACAATTACCAATTTGAACTAGCCAAACATCCGAGCCTTCAAAGTCCTGTCTACGTTCAAATCCATTTTCATCATGAATTGCACCTAATAACTCTTTGCCTGTTTTTGCTTCCACGGTTCGACCACCTCTCTATATTTGTAGTACGCATTGCTACATAGTAGCTTTGCTTCATTGCTTTCTTTCAAAGGATTGGTATGCTTAATCCCTTGCAGTAAATTACTTATTTTTCTCATTTTTCCTGTACCTCAATTCGGTATCACACATTAGCCAAACGACTAAGGTTAAGGTGAAAATATCTAATGGTATATCTAACATTCGACTTGTTACACCTAAAATCATTGTGATAACTACAGACCAAGTTATTCTGTATATACTTTCTTTCATAAAATCCTCTTAAATATTCGGGAAAATCGCATTGTACATGACGAATGTGAATGCTACTAATGCTGTAATTGCAGTACTCATCGTAAGAATTTCTGTTTCTCTTACTGTTAATTGAGTGCCCATAAATTCGTTAATCTTACTGTTAATCCACTTGCTCATTTTTTACTCCTAAACTAAACCAAACTGCTCATTATAGATTTGCTGTGACTTCCACTCTAAAAATTCTTCAAATCTCTTAGCCTTAACGTGAGATCTCCGCTTGGTTTCCATTACAATTGCATCTTTATATGGAGAAACTAAACATTCATCACGTCTCCTAGACCAAGTTCTTTTCGACCAATCGTATTTTTCTTGCACTTCCTTAGGTGTTAAAATTTCATCCACGACAATCATCTTCCTTAAATAGTTCATCAAAAGCTTTTTCCATCATTTTTTGTTCTTTAGGAGTTAATGGCTTAATTCTTGGTGGGCAAATTTGGTGTAAATTATTATCTTTCATGATTTTTCCTCGCAATAAATTTATACATATCAATTAATTCAATACCTTGTTTGGTATAAAACCATTCAGGAATATCGCTATTGATCCAACTACCATACTGATTTTGACCGGAATATTCAGCTTTTAAATGAATTTGATTAGCAATTTCATCAATTAAATCAGTTGTTAAATTCAATTGTTGTCCTACTTCTTCTACTGAATAATACTTGTCCTGCATTACAGGAACTAACTTCTCTCCAGTTAACGCTTCGGCTGCCTTATGTAAAAGCTTTTGACGAGAAATGTTAGAATCAGTTGCCATTGCAATCTTGTAAAGTACACCCGCTCTTTTTGTAGCTGAATTTTTTCTCATAATTTCAAGCCGTTCAGATTTAGGCTGACGAATTCGTTTTTCCATCTCATTGAAGGCTTGAATGTATTTGAGTTTGAAATCTAAGGCTTTCTTACCAGTAAATCCCATAGCCAATAAAGTGAATCCATCGCGATTCATATAAATCATTGGATACTCTTTACCACGATTTACATAGGTGCTTTCAACAAACATTTTTTTCGTGGCTGAATTTTCAGCCGCCAAATTTTGAATATTTTGTAAGACGTTTTTATGTTTCTTATCGAATGATTCAGCCACCTTTAAGCTATCTGTTACAGCTTGACGATCTTTCATAATTACTAAATTATTCATTGCTTTCTTCCATTCCTAACCACTTACGAATTTTCTTTCTAGCTTTTTTTGCTCTAGGAGTGTTGTATCCTCTAACAGCTTCACTGACTACATTCTTGGAAATGTTCAAATCATCAGCTAATTGTGTTTGAGTGATATCTTTTTCAAGCATTGCAATTCTGATTTCAGATTCGATTTCTTTTTGAGTCCTTTCTAAACGTTCTTCAATTGGCATTTCTATTCACCTCGGTATTGTTATATTCAACAACTTACGGGAACGTTCACGGGAAAATTCACGGGAATTATCACATAAATTACATATTTTATTGACATTTTTATGTAAAAGTGCGAATATAAAAGCATAATAAATAAGCAAAATCACAGTATCCCCATACAAGATTTAGTAGCTTTTTTATTATCGTAAATTATCACGTGATTTATCACGTAACTCGTTGACATGTATTATTATTACGCAATTTTACATATTTTTCAACTATTTTTATGTATTTTTACGTATTATTTTGTCAACGATTGAAAGGATCGTTGATATGACAACATTTGAGAGAATAAAAAAATTAGCTAAAGAGCATGGAATGACTTTAAATGAAGTAAATGATAAGGCTAATTTAGGTACTCGTTCTATATACCGCTGGAAGTACACTGAACCTAGTTATAATAGTTTAAAGAAGGTAGCACGAGTTTTTAATATGACACCAGATGAATTAACTGGTGCATCTACAGACAAGGACAAAACCGAAGGTAAAATCCAATGGAAGGATTTAGGAATGCCCTATGGAGGACATATTCCTGACGACTTAAACGATATGATCGACTCGATAGCCGAAACATATTTAAAAAATCATCCTGAATTAATTAAGGATGAATATAAAGGTAAATGGTAAATATATGAATTATCTTAATAGACGTAATTACAATAATTTAATTAATTGGTTAATGAATTATTGTTTCGATCACGGTATCGGTGCTTGTCTAACCAATGAACTACCTGATGATGTAGGTGGCAAAAGTTATATTATTCCTGCTGATTTAGTAGTAGTTAACAATAAATGGCATAATGAACTAGAAATACCATTTATCTTTGCTCATGAAATCGGTCATATACAAACTGGTATACCATGTTCTTATCATGCTTCGATCAGCAATATAGACAAAGGTGAAGCAGATGCAAACAAATTCGCAATCAATTTATTTATTGAATATTGTAAGGAAAATGATTTTAATTTCTCTACCTGTTTCAATTTTGCAGAAAGTTTTTATATTCCGCTTAAGTTTTATTATTTATTGCCTGATTGTACAGAAGACTGGATAATAGCTTAAGTTATTGTCCGTAATGACGTAAAACTAAAAAAATATATGAGTATGTGGAGGAAGTAATGGATACGTATGTAGTAATTGCTACAATTTTATCTTTAGTTGGTTTGTTAAGTACTATAGGTTTTTTAATCTTTTTAGTAATTGTATTTATTAAAAAGAAAGATAAATTAAAGAAGATTTCTGTTATAGGAACAGTAATATCTTTTGTAGCATTTTTAGGTTTCGGAAGTTCAGTTGTTGGAATAGCACTTACCCACCCAGATGATGAGCAGGTGTCACATCCTCTTCAACGAAAAAAGAAACTTTTTAAAGATTCAAATAGTGTACAAGCACAAGGCTTTGATGCCTATCGAAAATGTGTCGTTGCAGTACAATCTATCATGGATGATGTTGGTGATTCAGATGATCTTTCAAGTTCACAAGCTAGCGATTTAACAAAAATGTTTGATGCTATGATCGATGTTGCTGAAAATGTAGCAGACGATCAACACGAATCTGTTAGTGATCTAGCTGATGATTTAGGAGGATCAGCTGGTGAGTCATTAGATGAAGACAATGACGAAGATAGTTCAAAAGATGATGATAAGTTAGACGAAATGAAAGATGATTGTGACAAAGTAAAAGATATAATTGATTCTGCTGAATCTGACAGTTTTTCTGAAGATCAAAAGACACTGTTAAATAATTATTTAGATGAAATGGCTTCGGATTTTTCCGACATGCTTAATATTGATGATACTAAAGAGGCTTATAATCAATTGATGAATAAATAAACAAAAAAAGACCCGCAAAAAGCGCTGGTAACACTTCACGGGTCTATTAATGCACATTATGGGAATCAAATATACAAAATAAAAAAGGAAGATTTCCATATGTGAAATAAGTGTATGCGAAAGTCTGATTATTAAATCAGTCCCTTTCGTCTACCCTATTTTAACAAAATGGAGATAAAAATCAAATGGTCAAATATTATACTCCTCAAGTGGAGCCTTTAAAAAATGGCAAGTTTAAATACTCAATTAGGTATACTGATCCTTCTTTTGTGGGTGTACACAAGAGTTCTACCACAATTACTAAAAACACTGCACACGCTCGGAATTTAGCCGAAATTAAGGTTAAAAATGCTATCAAGGAAAAACTAAGCATACAGTCTGTTAAGCAAATTACAATGGATAAATTAATAGATAAGCTTAAAGATAACTTAGCTCAGCAAGGATTAGCCCCTAAAACCTTAGATACCTATTTTGCTTATCTTAATAAACTATCTAAGCAATTTAAAGATAGATCAGTCACTTCTATTACTACTACTGAGCTTAACATATATATTAATGATATTTTATATAAAGATAAATTATCGAATGGATCGGCACATCATTATCATGTGATCTTTTTAAAGTTATTTGATTTTGCAATGCAATTTGGTTACGCAAAAGAAAATCCTGCTCTTAAAGTTAAAATTAATTTTAAAAATGATCGTGCTAAAAAACAAGAACGAATTGAAAACTGGTATCTAACTGACAAAGAACTGAAAGAAGTTTTTGATTATTGCTTGAAGAAAAATAGAACTGATCTTTATGCTTTATTTAAAATGCTTTACTTAACAGGAATGCGTGTGGGTGAAGGGTGTGCATTGCTAGTAAAAAATATTTTTCAAGATCCAGAAACACACATGTGGTACGTTAATATTTCAGGAACTTTAATCAATACAGATGGTCATAGAAATGAAAGACAAGAGTTTACCAAAACCACAGCTAGTCATCGCACTATCGTCCTTCCTAAAGAAGCAGTTTTAATTTATCGAAAGCTTGCTAAAGACCAAAGTGCTGATGATTTTCTGTTTCACAATAAATATAGCCATGGACCGATAAGCATATTAACCGTAAGTAGATTTTTAAGAAAATTTGTTACAAGTCAAGAATGGAAAAAGCAGATTACTTCGCATATTTTTCGTCACACTCATGTTTCTAAACTTGCAGAAGAAGGATACCCATTAAGTTTAATTACTGACAGAGTTGGTCATGGTGATTCAGATATTACCAGAAAAATATATCTTCATATTACACACAAACAGCATTTAAAGTTTGATGAAGCTATACAAGATTTCAAATAAATTTGTCCCTTTTCTGTCCCTTTTTGTATTTTAATATTACATGTAAAAACCCTAAAGCCTTATTGCTCTAGGGTTTTAATTGTGTTATTAAGCACCGTGGTACTTTACAAGACTATAAATATCTAAATCTGGGAATTGTTCTCTTCCCTTTAAGTCAGTTAATTCAATATAAAATGCTGCACCAACTACTTCTCCACCTAGGTTTTCAATTAATTCCTTAGTTGCGTGAAGAGTACCAGCAGTTGCCATTAAGTCATCGCAAATTACAACTTTTTGTCCAGGCTTAATTGCATCTTTATGCATTTCTAAGACATTAGAACCGTATTCTAAATCATAAGAAGCACTTTCTACTTCGCGTGGCAACTTATGAGGCTTACGAGCTGGTACGAAACCAACTCCTAATTCTGTTGCAACAGGACAGCCAACAATAAATCCACGTGCTTCTGGTCCAACAATAACTTCAGCTCCACGGCTCTTAGCATATTCAGCTAATTCATGAGTAGCAGCACGATATAACTTACCATCTTGCAAGATTGGGGTAATATCGCGAAAGACAATGCCTTTATTTGGGAAATCCTGTACACTTGCAATGTGTTCTTTAAAATCAATCGCCATTTAAAGAGAAACCTCCATTTTAGACTCTCATTTAATAATTTGACCTGACGGTCTTTGACTTGTATATTTTACCAAATTTTTTCTTTAAAATCAGGCTTAAGCCGAACTTTTTAACAATTTATAACTAGTAATGATCACTTCAAATATTGTTTAACATAATTAATCAACTGGTTTGTCGGCATTGTTCTTAATTGATTAGTAAACTTAATTTGAGCGGCCACACTGTTAAAATACTTCGAAGCTGTTAGTTTCTTGCTTTCAGGATTTTTATTGCCAACAATTTTTCCCTCCGTAAACGAAACAAATCGCAATTCAAAAAATACTCTTAAAATAAACAATACAGCTTGATAGTCTAAGCCAAGATAAGAAGAAACAGCTTGGTAATCATCAATTGTTAAATTAGGATGCGCATAAATATATTTTAAGGTTTTACCAAAGGCATCCCTACTTGGCAAATTATTAATCGGCAATTGATCAAATAAAAAACGCAAATATAACTGCTGATAGTTATTTTCTAAGGCCGTATTCAACTCTAGTTGATTACGAGGGGTATCCAATAAAGCAACTACTTCAGCATTTCCGTTATAATCTTTGGCTAAACTAATTTTTTCTGCTGGAATACCTAATCCATTTCGAGCCCAAGAAACAGTATTTTTATCAAAAATCAAATATTTATCCGCAAAGCCCATTACATAATCTTCTTGCCGCATATCAATTACTTGATCAAAAACAGCTAATTTTGGTGCGCCGTACTCAATTCCAGCTAGCATTCCCTGCACAGTGGACACATTCTTCCAAGTATTAATAGACAAAGTAACATAGAGATCTTTTATAAATGGCAGCAAATTTTGATTTAAAAATCCCTTGTTAAAACCCACAACTGTAAGCTTGCCATTATTTTTCTCAGCTGTAAATTTTACATGATTTTTATCTTTGCCCATCTTAAATAAGCTCTTAACGTGAGGTTCGCTAATACTAAAAATTGGTTCAGGATTACCTGTTCCAAAAGGACCGACTAAATTAATTTCTTCTAAAGTTTCGGGTTTGACTTCTCTTAAATTTAACTCAAAGTCAAAATTTTTTACTTCAGGGTCTGTACTTGGCTTAAAACTCTTTTCAAAACGTGAACGTAATTCGTCAAGTTTATCAATGTTTAAGGATAAACCACAGGCAAAGTCATGACCGCCAAACTTGTCTAAGAGGTCATCTTTCATTGGTTCTAGTGCATCAAATAAATTAAAGCCACTACTTGAACGTCCAGAGCCTTTTAATTCTCCTGTTTCATCTTTAGTAAGAACCAAAGTTGGCTTATGTAATTTTTCAACGACTTTATTTGCTACTAGTCCTAAAACTCCCTCATGAAAGTCCGGGTTATAGAGTACTAATGTATCTCGATGCTGCCAACCTTTTTTCTCAACTTGAGCTAAACAATCTTCATAAACCTCAGCAGTCAGTTCCTTTCGTTCATTGTTTAGTTCTTCAATTTTATTTGCTATCTCCTCTGCTTGTTCTTCATCATCACTTAATAGCAATTCAACAGCTAAATTGGCATTTGCTAGCCGGCCAACAGCATTTAATCTAGGGGCAATATTAAAACCGACATCAGTTGCCGTAATCTGTCCCATTGTCAAACCCGCTTGCTTAATTAAAGCACGAAGTCCTGGTCGTTCGGTTTGATTTAAAATATCTAATCCACGTTTTACAATGATATGTCCTTCACCAGTAACCTTAACCATATCACCAATCGTCCCAATCATGGCTAAATCTAATAGTTCTGGCATTGTATCTTGCATTAAAGCCCGGCAAATCGTGTATGCTACCCCAGCTCCGCAATAATCATCAAAAGGATATTTTTGACCTGGATAATTGCAGTGAACCGTACTAAAAGCTGCCGGTTTTTGATTTTGAAAAGTATGGTGGTCAGTCAAAATCACATCAACATCATGGTCTTGAGCATATTTAATTTCGTCAACACCTGTCACCCCATTATCAACGGTAATAATTAATTTAGTGCCATCCTTTACTATGTCCTTATAGCGACTCATACTCGGCCCATAACCATCTTTAAAACGGTTGGGAATAAAGAAATGAACATCAGCACCCAAAATTTCTAGCGTATCCATCATAATACTAGTTGCTGTAATTCCATCAGCATCATAATCACCGTAGATAGTAATTTTTTCGCCATTATCTATAGCTTGATTGATACGATTTACAGTTTTCTCCATATCATGCATTAAAAACGGATCAGCTAAGTCATTCTCATCAGCATTTAACCAAAAATCTAGTTTTTCTGGTGTATTAATACCTCTTAAAGCAAAAAGTTTGGCTTGAATATCTGTCAAACCATAGTCATCAATTAAATCTTGATCTAAATTAGTTGCTTGTCTTTGTTGCCATTTCATTATTTTCTAGTTCACCTAAATCATTTATAAACATCTAATTTTCTATTATAGCAAAAAATTAAAAAGGATTTACTTCTTCACTCAGAAGCAAATCCTTCTTATTTAAGTTTGAAAACTTGTAAATTCTTATCTGTTGCCGGTTTTTCGGCAATTAATTTTCCTCTAATTGCCCAACGATTAACTCCACCATCTGCACAGGTAATTAAAGTTACAATATTTTCTTTAGTATTGTCAACTAACCAAACCGCAGTTGGATCGACAACTTTTTTCATATAGATTCGATAAACATAAACTTTATCAAGATTAGTTAAGTAAACTTTTTCGCCTAATTTTGTATCTTCCAGTGGTGAAAAGAGAACGCCTTTTGCTGTCATATAGTGACCTGCTAAAGGATAATTACCTTTTCCCATAACTTGATCTGGTCGCATTGTACCTCCACCAGTTGACATGGCATCGTTACTTAATCCCTTCATAATAGGTAAGTACATTTTTACACTTGGAACTGCAATTGCACCAATCGCATCAGCTGTATTATTAACTCTTGATTTCGTTACCTGCCCGAAGTCAATTTCTTCTACTTTGGAGAAATCAAACATTCCTTTTTTGGCTTGATTTTTTTTAACAGTTTCCTTGTTTAATTTCTTCAAGGCAGTAGTTTGATTTTGTCGAACCATCATATCCCGGATCTGACTGTTAAAAATCATCCCTAAACCAATAATCAATAGAATAATTGCAGCAATTCGAATTATCCAAGTTTTCTTAGAAGTATTTTTTCTTGTCTTTGCCATTTGTTTCTATCCTCAATTTTATTAATGCTGTTATAAATTCTAACACATTTTCTAAAAAATAATACTTCTTAAGTTAGCACTAGATTATCACAAAGAATTTTCCTTTTTACGTAGATTTTTTAAACACAAAAAAGATGTACCAAGAAGCCTCGGTACACCTCCAAAGTCGATATTATTATTTACCTTTAATGTCATCATCATTCATCTTCAAAACAGCCATGAACGCATCTTGAGGTACTTCTACCTTTCCAACTGCCTTCATTCTCTTCTTACCACGACGCTGCTTCTCAAGCAACTTAGCACGTCTATCAGGATCCCCAGTATGGATCTTCCAAGTAACGTCCTTACGATATGGCTTAATCGTTGCACGAGAAATAATTTTAGCACCGATAGCACCTTGAATATCTACTTCAAAGTTTTGACGAGGAATCAGTTTCTTAAGCATTGTTGTCATCTGACGAGCACGATTTTGTGCTTCCTCACGGTGAGCAATGAAACTAAGAGCATCAATTGGTTCCTTGTTAAGGAGCATATCAATTTTAACTAAGTCGGTTGCACGATAACCAGTTATCTCATAATCCAGAGAAGCATAGCCTTTAGTTGAAGACTTCAACTCATCAAAGAAATCATAAATAATTTCTGCTAATGGCATATTGTAAATAACATTAACACGGTATTTGTCTAAATAATCCATGGTTACAAATTCTCCGCGTTTTCGTTGGCATAGCTCCATTACCGGACCAACAAAGTCATTTGGCACCATCACTTCTGCCTTAACATAAGGTTCTTGAACTTCTTTATATTCGCCAGCGTCTGGCAAGTCAGCAGGATTATCAATCAACTTAGTTGAACCATCATTCATAATTGCATGGTAATCCACACTTGGTGCAGTCATGATTAAATCCATACCAAATTCTTGCTCAAGTCGTTCTTGAACAACATCCATGTGAAGTAATCCTAAGAATCCGCAACGAAATCCAAAGCCTAGAGCTTGCGAAGTTTCAGGTTCAAATTCTAAGGCTGCATCGTTCAATTGAAGTTTTTGCAAAGCTTCTTTTAGATCATCATATTTTTGGTTATCAACTGGATACATACCAGAATAAACCATAGGTGGAATTTGACGATAACCAGGAAGTGGCTTTTCAGTTGGATTTTCAGCACTTGTAATCGTATCACCAACACGAGTTTCACGAACAGACTTAATATTTGCCGTTAAATATCCAACATCCCCAGCAATAAGCATGTCTTTTTTAACTGGATGTGGACTTGAAACACCAACTTCTGTTACTTCAAATTCTTTTCCAGTATTCATAATTCGAATTTTATCGCCAGGCTTTACAGTTCCTTCTTCAATTCGAACAGATAAAACAACACCGCGATAATCATCATATTTTGAATCGAAAATCAATGCCTTTAACGGAGCATTTAAGTCACCACTTGGAGCAGGAACTTTTTGGACAATTTCTTCAAGCAATTCTGGAATACCTTGTCCAGTTTTACCAGAAACTTCAACTGCATCTGACGCATCAAGTCCAATCATCTCTTCGATTTCATTCTTACACATTTCAGGATCAGCTGAAGGTAAGTCAATCTTATTAATAACTGGTAAAATCTCTAAATCATCGTCAATTGCTAAATAAGTATTAGCTAAGGTTTGCGCTTGAACACCTTGAGTTGCATCGACTACTAAAAGAGCTCCTTCACAAGCTGCCAAAGAACGCGAAACCTCATAAGAAAAGTCTACGTGTCCTGGGGTATCAATTAAGTGAAAAATATATGTTTCACCATCTTTAGCATGATATTTTACTTCAACAGAATTAAGCTTAATAGTAATACCACGCTGACGTTCTAGTGGCATATCATCAAGTAATTGATTCTTCATTTGACGTTCAGATACAGTATCCGTTAGCTCCAAGATACGGTCTGCAATCGTTGACTTACCATGATCGATATGAGCAACGATTGAAAAATTTCGAATATGTTTTTGATAGTCTTGTAATTTTTTTATATCCATGTTCTCACCTTTTTCGCTTTATTAATTATATCAAAGGCTGGGTACTAGATAAAATTCTTAATGCAATATTTTCAGAAGATAGATTATTATCATACAAATAAAACGTATATCCCATCATCATCTTAGAGATATACGTTTTATTACTATTCTCCGTTTAATTTATCTTTTAAACGTTCGAAAAAGTTCTTCTCTTGAGGAGAAATATTGCCACCACCGGCTTTAACATAATCAACTAAAGCTTCTTTTTGCTTATCATTAATCTTCTTTGGAATGACAACCTTAACCGTTACTTCTTGGTCCCCGTTACCAGTACCATTAATCTTAGGAACACCTTGACCACGTAACTTGAAGTTAGTATTAGGTTGAGTACCAGCTGGAATAGTCAAATCAACTGGTCCGTGAACAGTATTTACGCGGATCTTATCACCTAAAGCAGCTTGAGCAAAAGAAATTGGAGCATCACTATAAATAGTAGTGCCATTTCTTCTAAATTCTTTACTTGGTTTAACTCTAAAGACAATATATAAGTCCCCGTAAGGTCCACCATTCTTACCAGCTTCGCCTTGACCGCTCAAACGAATTTGTTGACCATTGTCAATACCAGCTGGGACCTTAACTTCAAGAGTTTGCTTTTTATCGACTGTGCCTTGACCATGGCATGTTTGGCATGGATGCTCAATAATTGAACCACGTCCATCACACTTGTCACAAGTAGTCTGTTGTTGGATAACGCCAAGTGGAGTTTGACGAGTTACAGTCATAACACCGGTACCGTGACATTTATCACAAGTAATTGGATGAGTTCCCTTTTCAGCACCGGACCCCTCACAGGTTGGACAAACTTCACTTCTAGTGTAAGTAATATCTGTCTTCTTACCCTTGATTGCATCCATAAAGTCAATTGTCATTGTATAATCTAAATCTTGACCCTTTTGAGGTGCAGTAGGATCTACTCGACTTCTACCACCACCAAATGCTGAGCCAAAGATATCACCAAAAATATCACCAAAATCGCCAAAGCCTTGAGATGAGTAACCACCTTGGCCGCCAAAGCCGCCAAAACCTTGACCGCCAAAGCCGCCTTGACCATTTACACCTGCTTGACCAAACTGGTCATATTGAGCCCTTTTTTGCTTATCATGCAGAACCTCGTATGCTTCATTTACTTCTTTATATTTTTCTTCAGCGCCAGGTTCATGGTTTAAGTCTGGGTGATATTTTTTTGCCAGCTTACGGTAAGCCTTGTTAATGTCACTTTCACTAGCATTCTTATCAACACCCAGCACATCATAATAATCACGTTGTGCCATCTGAAAACTCCTTCATTCATAAAAGAAAAGAACTACAATCACGCAGTTCTTTTCTTGTTTGATTTAATTATAAATCTTTTTACTTGTCAGGGTCTACCTTATGAAAGTCTCCATCAACAGTTGAACCACCTTGACCGTTGTTTGAGCCATTATCATTGTTTGGTTGACCACCTTGAGGTCCAGCTTGACCAGCAGCACCTTGAGCACCGCCATTTTGTTGGTAAAGTTTAACAGCTAAATCTTGAGCAGCCTTTGATAAAGCTTCCTTCTTTTCTTTCATTTCATCCAAGTTGTTATCTTTTTGAGCTTTCTTCAAAGCATCTAAAGCATCTTGAACATTCTTGGTTTCAGTTTCAGGAACTTTACCCTTAGTTTCCTTCAAAGTCTTTTCAGTAGTAAAGATTAATTGATCTACTTCATTACGTAAATCAACTTCTTCCTTACGTTTCTTGTCTTCTTCAGCATGCTCTTCAGCATCTTTTTGCATCTTCTTGATTTCTTCGTCTGATAAGCCGGAAGAACTCTTAATGGTAATCTTTTGTTCCTTACCAGTACCCATATCCTTAGCAGAAACATTTACAATACCGTTCTTGTCGATATCGAAAGTAACTTGAATTTGTGGAACACCACGTGGTGCTGGTGGAATATCAGTTAATTCAAAACGTCCTAAAGTCTTGTCATCTGCTGCCATTGGACGTTCACCTTGAAGAACGTGAACATCAACAGCTGGTTGATTATCTGCTGCAGTTGAGAAGATTTGACTCTTTGAAGTTGGGATAGTAGTGTTTCTATCGATTAGCTTAGTGAAAACACCACCCATTGTTTCAATACCAAGTGATAATGGGGTAACATCAAGTAAAACGATGTCCTTAACATCACCAGAAATAACACCACCTTGAATGGCTGCACCTAAGGCAACAGCTTCATCAGGGTTAATTGAGTGGTCAGGTTCTTTACCAGCCCATTCCTTAACAGCTTTTTGAACTGCAGGAATACGAGTTGAACCACCATTTAAAATAACTTTGTCAATATCGTTTACGCTCAATCCAGCATCACTTAATGCATTGTCAAAAGCAACCTTAGTCTTTTGAACTAAGTCATCAGTCAATTCATCAAACTTAGCACGAGTTAAGTCAGCTTCAAGGTGAAGTGGACCAGCTTCTCCAGCAGAAATAAATGGAAGTGAAATGTGAGTTGATGAAACGCCAGATAAGTCTTTCTTAGCCTTTTCAGCAGCATCCTTTAAACGTTGTAGTGCCATCTTATCGTTAGATAAGTCAACACCATTTTCTTCCTTAAAGTTTTGGATTAACCAATCCATAATTCTCTTATCAAAGTCATCACCACCAAGGTGAGTATCACCATTAGTTGATAATACTTGGAAGACACCATCACCCAATTGCAAGATGGAAACGTCGAAAGTACCACCACCAAGGTCGTATACTAAAACTTTTTCATCATTTTCATCTTTATCAAGGCCATATGCTAAAGCTGAAGCAGTTGGTTCATTGATAATTCTTTGAACATTTAAGCCAGCAATTTTACCAGCATCTTTAGTAGCTTGACGTTGTGCATCATTAAAGTAAGCAGGAACAGTAATAACTGCATCAGTTACCTTTTCACCTAAGTAATCTTCAGAAAACTTCTTAATGTATTGCAAAATAAAGGCTGAAATTTCTTGTGGAGTATATTCCTTGTCGCCAACCTTAACTTTATAGCCTTCTTCACCCATATGACTCTTGATTGAAACAATAGTATTAGGGTTAGTGATAGCTTGACGCTTGGCAACTTCACCAACTTGAATTTCACCATTCTTAAAAGCAACTACAGAAGGAGTAGTACGGTTACCTTCTGGGTTAGTAATAATCTTAGGTTCTTTACCTTCAAGTACGGCAACTGCTGAGTTAGTCGTACCTAAGTCAATACCAATAACTTTTGACATATATGTAACTTCCTTTCTTATTGAGCCACTACAACCATTGCTGGTCTTAATGTTCTATCTTTATATTGATATCCTTTTTGTAAAACTTTAACTACGTGATCCTTTTGATCATCATTTTCGGCTGCAACAGTTTGAACAGCTTGATGAAGTGAAGGATCAAAAGTCTCGCCTTCGGCTTTAATCTCAGTAATTCCTTGATCTTTCATTGATTTAATCAATGAATCAAGAGTCATCTGAACACCTTTTTGTAATTGCTTAGCAGCTTCGTCATCTGCCTTAACAGCTAACGCACGCTCTAAGTTATCCATTGCTGGCAAAACTTCTTTAGCTAGGCTTTGAGACTCATATTTAATCAATTGAGCGCGTTCTTTTGCATAACGAGCCTGCATATTTTGAATCTCAGCTTCACTACGTAAGTATTTATCTTCAAGATCCTTATTCTTAGCACTTAATTCAGCAATTTCTTTTTCATAATCTCTTGTTGAATCTTCCTTAACTTCCTCTTTCGGAGCTGCTTTTGGATCTTTCTTTGGTGCCTTATCTGGGGTCACCTCGTCTTTTAAATCTTTTTCATGCGGAAACTCTTCTTTACTCACAGCTAACCTCCTTACTTAAATCTACCATAATAATCTAACAATTTCTTTGCTAGTTCATTCCTAAAATACTCGAGTAATCCGATCATCTGCGAGTATGGCATGTTAGTTGGTCCTAGTAGTGCAATTGTTCCTTTACCATATTTACCAACACTATATTGTGCAGTTAATAAACTATAATCTTCAAGTAAGTCTGACGGTAATTCTGACCCTAGTTTAACTTGAACTTTTGAATTAGAATCATTCTTTATTCCATCTTCTGGATTAAAACCAATTAAACTTGAAATAGCATCATTTTGGTCAATTAATTTATAGAGTGATTTCACTTTGGTTAAATCATCATTTTCATAATTACTTAAAAGATTGATCTGACCATCGACATACATTTGCTCGCTTGCAGCATCCTTAATAACATCTTGGAGCAAATCCAAAATTTCAGGTGCTGATCCTCCAGCAACAAGATGGTCGGCAATTCTCTTAAGCAATACCTCATTAATTGAACTCAACGATTTTCCAACTAATTGATCATTAATCAATCTAACTGCTTTTTCAATCTCTTCTCCATTAGTATGATGAGGTAAAGTATAAATTTGATTCTTTACGTTACCATCATCAGTTACTAAAATAGCCATTACTTGATGACTAGAAAGAGGAACAATTCTAAAACCCGTTACTTTAACAGAACGAGTCTCAGGTCCTGCAGCAAAAGCAGTATAGTTAGTTAAATCAGACAGAATCTTTGCAGCTTCTTGTACAATTTCATTAACTTGTTGAAAGGGTTGATCTAATTGATAAACAATTCGATTATAGACGGATGCTGGTATCTTTACCGGATTAATCAAATGATCTAAGTAGTAGCGATAGCCAGCTGTTGAAGGAATTCTACCACTTGAAGAGTGTGTCTTTTCAAGTAATCCCTGTTCTTCCAAAGCCGCCATTTCATTTCGAACTGTTGCACTTGAGACCTTGACAGGCAGTTGATTCATCACGGTCTTGGAACCTACTGGCTCATGTGTCTGAGTAAAGTCCATAATAATAGTCTTTAAAATAAGTTCTTGCCGTTCGGTCAACATTTTCTCGCCCCCATCATTAGCACTCTTCTTTCTCTTGTGCTAACAATTAATATGATACCATAACTTAGCAATTGTGCAAGTCGAGTGCTAATTAAATTTAAACAAAAAAGCAAGCTTCATTGCTTGCTTCTGATTACTTAATTGGTAGCCTAATTACAGTCTTACGCCGGTCTACTTTAGTCCGTCTTGGATCACTTAAATATATTTCATGATGGTATCTTGGATTTTGAATATCAAGCTGATAATTTTCTTTCTTAACAAATTGATGCATTTTTTCTATTGTTGCTGGCTCGTCATCATAACTGCCCCAATGCATGGCTTGAACACAAAGTCCTTCCTCATAAGAAAAAAACTTAACTTGTGAGAAATCTTTCTCTTTCTTTTCACTAGCTGCCTTAACTGCCCAATCAAATTCTTCTAATGTAACAAAGTCAGGCACTCTAATCATCGACATCCAAGAGAAATTTTCTTTATGGGCATAATCAACTTGTTTTTTATCCTTTGTCCACCACAGCCCTTCAAGTGGAGGAACAACATAATCAAAATAGCCTGGAATTTTATGATCTCCCTTCTTGCTCATCTTGATCCTATAAGCAAGTCCATAAAGTAGCTCTAAAGCTTTTTTATAAGCTCCATCTTCTTGATTAGGATCGCCATTTCCTGCAACCGCAATGTAATTTATTTTGGGAACCTTGATAATTTCAGGTCGCTTTTTTGGTAAATAAAGTTCTTTGAATTCTTTTTATAGTCAAATGCCATTTTTATTCTTTCTATAACTAATCTTTTATATTTAATTTTATTCTTTTATTTGCAACTTGACTAATGAAATACTCATCATGCTCTACTAATAGCATCGCTGGCCTAGTCTTTTTCAAAATATTGATTAATTGATCTTGGTTAAATACATCTAAGTAGTTAGCAGGCTCATCCCATAAATAAAAATCTGCATCTTCGACAAGCGATTTGGCAATTGCAACCCTCTTTTGCTGTCCCATACTCATTTCTTCAATTCTTGTATGAAAACTTTCTCTAGGAAAGCCCATTTTTTTAAGCATATTAAGCATCTGCTCATAAGACAAATGCTCTTTGTGAGCAAATTCTACTAAAGTGCCTGAATATTCAACAAAATTTTGTGGCAAATATGAAATTTTTAAGCCACTAGTTAAACTTAAAATTCCTTGATAATTTACATCTGCGCTTTTATTTAAAATGCTTTTTAAAAAAGTAGACTTTCCCGATCCGTTTTTACCTTCAAGAGAAACAATTCCTTGATTTTCGACAATTAAGTTTAAATCTTTAAATAAATTTTTATCTTGAACTTTCAGATCTAAATGCCGTGTTTCTAATAAAGTCGAATGATAATTTGGCTGAAAATTCATCTCTAAATCTGGTATAGATTCAACATTGGTCATCAAGCCTTTTCTGTCTTGAATGTCCTTGTTCATTCTTCTTTCAACATTCTTAGATCCTTTCATTATTTTAGCAGCCTTATGACCAAAAAATCCCTTGTTAATATCTGCATGAATTTCATTCTTATGCGCACTAGCTTTTTTATTATTTTCTGATTGAAGAGAATAGCCCTTGATTCGTTGTCTACTTTCATCTAGAGTCTTAATTTGACCACGAAGTTTCTCATTTCTCTGTTGGTTAAATTTATCTCGTTTTTCTTTAGTGTCTTCATAACTAGCAAAATTTCCTTGATATAAATGAATCTCTGTATTTTCAATTGCAAGGATATGGTCAGTTATTTGATTTAAGAATTCTCGGTCATGACTAACCACAATATAGCCGTTAGAATGATGATGCAAATATTCTACTACTTGTTTTCGTGACTCTTCGTCTAAATGATTAGTTGGCTCATCAATAAGAGGAAAAGCATCCCTATTAATAAAAGATAGAGCTAATAAAACTTTAGTCTGTTCTCCTCCGCTTAGAGTATTAAAGGGTTGCCAAATAAGATTAGTGTCTACTTTCATTAAATTTAACTCAAGCTCAAGTTCCCATTGATCAAATTGAACTTGTTCTTCTAAAGCATAAAGAGTCAATTGTTCCTTGTTTTTTACATTAAGAGGAAAGTAATTAAATTCAAGCTTAGATTGGATTGCTCCTGTTCCCTGTAATTTTCCTCGTAACAGATCCAAAAAAGTTGTTTTTCCTCTTCCATTTCTGCCAATAAGTCCTAGTTTCCAACTGCTATCCAAGTCTAAGTTTAAATTATTAAAAATATTTTCAATACTGTCAGAATATTTAAAAGAAAGATTTGAAATCTTAATGTTACTCATGTAATCACCTCACGAAAAAAGCCTACACTTTTGACAAATGTAGACTTTCTCCTCGTTAAGCAAAAAAAGAAGGTATCCCATCTACGTTTAATCTTGTCAAAAGTGCACAGTCGTTCCTCATAAAAGAGAAAATAATTATTAAAATTCAACTATGCTATTTTGCAAGATTAAAAACGCAATGGCGTAACCCTCTTTCATTAGATTTCAATTGATAAAAATATTTTATCACATTAACTATAAAAAGATAATGATAATTAATTAATTATTTTTCTAAGTCATAGAAATATTGCTTAATATTTCGTTTATCTTGATCTAATTGACGTGACAATTCTTCTATTCCAGAGAATTTTTTATTTGAACGCATAAATTTATACCAAGCTAAAGTTAAAGGCTTACCATAGGCTTCTTCGTCGAAATTGAAGATGTTAGTTTCAATTGTTAAGCCGTGGTTTGTTTTAAAAGTTTCATTATAACCAACACTAGTCATAGCATCATGCCATTTTCCATTTATTTTAGCCTTAGTTGCATACACTCCCTCAGCTGGTAAAACTTTTGCACCCGAAATTTCAAGATTAGCAGTTGGAAATCCTATTTTGTGCCCTCTTCTAAAGCCATGAACAATGATGCCGGAAGTTTCATAAGGCTGTCCAAGCAAGGCTGCAGCTAGTTCAACATTACCATGCTGAATCGCCTTTCTAATATAAGTAGAACTAACTTTAATCTTATCAATAGATTGCTTCGGCTCCACCATGATTTGAAATCTGTCTTGTGCAAATTTAGGAAGATTCTCTACATTAGCGATATCTTTTGGACCATAGGTATAATCAAAGCCAACTACCACAGTATCTGCATTGAGTTTCATAATTACTTGATCTACAAAGTCTTGAGGAGAAAGCTGACTAAATTCTTTAGTAAATTTGATAATAACTAAATAGTCTACTCCCAGCTTTTTCATCTTTTGCTCTTTTTCATGGGCTGTTTCTAAATAGACAAATTTATGATCATTTTTATATATTTCTTTAGGATGTTTATCAAAAGTCATTACCATTAGCGGTAATTGTTTTTCTTCTGCTATTAATTTAGCATCCTTAATAAGTTTCTGATGTCCAATATGCACCCCATCAAAAAAACCTAGTGTTAAGATTACCTTTTTATTCGTGATAGGTGCAGTAATCGGATAATCTAAGGTTATTACTTTCATCTTTTACTCTCGCTATTCATTTTTTAAAAGCATCATTTCTGGGCGATAAATTTTTCCTTGTCGCTGATAAATAGCCTTTATACGACCATTATAAACTAAAGCAACTTTAGCATAACTAGTATTTAATTTAATACTTGCTCCATTTGAAACTCGTTTAAATTGGTCCGGTGATATTTGAAGTTGAGGTAAATCAACGAAGAAACTATCTATTGGCTGAAGCCACTTTTCAGGAGTATCTCTTTCTGCTTCAATTGTTTCTAAATCTACTGCCTGGCTTAAATCATAGCCTGAACTGCTAGTTCGAGTGAGACTAGTCATTACAGCTGGTACTCCTAATTCTTCTCCAAGATCATTCACAAGAGATCTTACATACGTTCCCTTAGAACAACGTATTGCAAAATCAAAGCTTTCTGTTTTTTCTAATGGATCATATTCTGGATCTTGTGTTAGTTCATAGTTATAAACATTTACTTTTCTTTTAGGACGTTCGACCGGGATATTTTCTCTTGCATACTCATATAGCCTTTTACCGTTTACTCTTACCGCCGAATAAATTGGTGGCACCTGTTCAAGTTTTCCAGTTAACTTTTTCATTCCATCAATAATTTGATTACTCGTAAATGGCGTAACGATTTTTTCCTCAGCAATTGTTTTTCCATCTAAATCATAGCTATCAGTAGCACGACCAAACATTCCACTTCCGATATAAGATTTTGGCTTTTCATGCATTAATTCAATTAATTTAGTTGCTTGCCCGATTGCGATTGGCAAGACACCATTTACTTCAGGATCAAGCGTGCCAGCATGGCCAATTTTTCTAATTTGAAGTATTTTTCTCAATTTATAAACACAATCACTGCTCGTTACACCGCGTGGTTTATTTACTACTACAATTCCGTTTAGCATATACTATCTCCAAAATAAAAGACGCCTTTCGGCGCCTTTTTACTTATTTTTATTTTCACGTTCTTGATCTTGCTTCTTTACTTGGTTGATTAAATTATCAATCTTTGAACCATAAGCAACAGAAGTATCACGTTTAAAAATTAACTCAGGAACTTTATAAACAGTCAAAGTTTGACCAAGCAAGTGACGCATCATTCCTTTTGCTTTATCAAGTCCCTCAGCTACTTCCTTTTCCTTTGCTGGATCTTCCGTCAACAAACTGTAGTATACAGTTGCATATGATAAATCATTTGTACATTCTACAGCTGTGATAGTAAGATCACTCAAACGTGGATCACGAATATCTTTACGTAAAATCTTAGTTAACTCACGTAAAATTTCGCCTTCTACGCGACCAATTCTATGTTTCATAATTAAGCTCCTTTTTGTGAAAAAAGATGCCTATTTAACAGGTACCTCTTGCATTTCATATGCTTCAAGTTGATCGTCAACCTTGATATCGTTGAAGTTTTCAATTGTGATACCACAATCAAATCCTTGTTTAACTTCTTTAACGTCATCCTTGAAACGCTTAAGAGATGCAACTTTTCCATCATACTTAACAATACCGTCACGAATTACACGGATGCCAGAGTCTCTAGTAACATATCCATTGTCAACAAAAGCACCAGCGATTGTACCAATCTTAGATACCTTCCAAGTTTCACGAACAGTTAAGTTTCCAGTAACCTTTTCCTCGTATGTTGGTTCAAGCATACCCTTCATGGCAGCTTCAACATCATCCATAACCTTGTAAATGATGTTGTAGAGACGAATATCTACACCTTCAGTATCTGCTTGGCTCTTGGCAGTATTAGTTGGTCTAACATTAAACCCAACAATAAATGCATTTGAAGCACCAGCTAAAGTAACATCAGATTCATTAATTGCACCAACACCAGAGTGAATAATATTAACTCTTACACCTTCAACTTCAATCTTTTCAAGAGATTGTTGCAATGCTTCCGCAGAACCCTGAACATCAGCCTTAAGAACAATGTCAACTTCCTTCATGTTCTCTTTCTTCATTGTATCAAACAAGTTGTCCAAAGTAACATGTTGTACATTTTCACGTTGTTTTTCCAAGGCATTCTTGGCACGTTGTTCACCGACGCTTCTAGCAGTCTTTTCATCATCAAAGACAACTAACTTATCAGCTGCTTCAGGAACATCGTTTAAACCAGTAATTTCAACAGGAGTAGATGGGGTTGCCTTCTTAACTCGGCGTCCCTTGTCGTTAGTCATAACACGAACACGACCAAATGTGTCACCAACAACAATTGGATCTCCGACCTTTAATGTACCCTGTTGAACTAAGATATCGGCTACTGAACCACGGCCTTTATCAAGACGAGCTTCAATTACAGTACCAATTGCTTTTTGATCTGGGTCAGCCTTAAGTTCCATAACATCAGCTTGGAGTAAGATCATTTGTAATAATTCTTCAACATTCTTACCAGTCTTTGCAGAAATCTTAACAAAGATTGTATCTCCACCCCAATCTTCAGGAACTAAACCATATTTCATAAGTTGTTCCATAACATGATCTGGGTTTGCGCCTGGCTTATCAATCTTGTTAACTGCAACAATAATTGGAACACCTGCGCTCTTGGCGTGGTCAATAGCTTCAATTGTCTGTGGCATTACACCATCATCAGCTGCAACTACAAGAATAACAATATCAGTAATCTCTGCACCACGAGCACGCATGTTAGAAAAGGCAGCGTGTCCTGGAGTATCCAAGAAAGTAATCAAACGATCATCAATTCTTACTTGGTAAGCACCAATCTTCTGAGTAATACCACCAGCTTCATGTTCAGATACGTTAGTATGACGTAATCTATCAAGCAAAGTGGTTTTACCATGGTCAACGTGTCCCATAATTGTAACAACTGGTGGACGCTTTTCTTGATGCTTAGAAGCCTTTGATTCTTCCATTTCCTTAGTGTACAAAGTATCAATATCAGAAATATCTTCGTGCACCTTTTCTTCAGCTTCGATACCATATTCAGCTGCTAATAGTTCAATAGTATCTTTATCTAAAGATTGGTTTTGGTTAGTCATAACACCTAGCATAAATA
Organism: Lactobacillus isalae; assembly: GCF_947539375.1. Classification (NCBI taxonomy): domain Bacteria; kingdom Bacillati; phylum Bacillota; class Bacilli; order Lactobacillales; family Lactobacillaceae; genus Lactobacillus; species Lactobacillus isalae. The sequence continues at coordinate 457,248 of NZ_OX443569.1, read as the reverse complement.
GTTTTTTAACAATTTCTGCTGGTTCTCTATGAAGAAGTTTTCCTAAATCTTGAGCATTCATGCCTTCTTCATAAACTAATGTTTCTGGCAATGGACGTTCCTTTCTTTGGGTTGGTTGCTTCTTTACTTCTTTACTTTGATTAATGCGTTTGTTCTTCTTATTTCTACGGCGACGTGCTTTATCAGAATGTTCGCTTCTTTCACGTTCATAATCTGGAACTTCACGCTTCTTACGAGTAAAGTCTTTTTTACGAGTTGGCTTGGTTTCTTCTTTTTGAGGAGCTGGCACAACTGGTGCAATAGGTTCTACCTTTTTTACAGTAGGTCTCTTAGCCTTGTTTCTTGCTGGGGATGGCTTAATAATCTTAGGACCAACTGGTTTTTGTGAAGCTTGAACACGAGCTTTTACAGCTGCAGCTCCTTCGAGTTTTTCTTCTTTTGGCTTACGAGTATTTTCCACTTTTTTAACCTTTGATCTTTGAGGATTTTGTTCTTGATGCCATTTACGGCGAGAAGCTTCGGTCTGAGCATTTAATTCACTAGCTTCAGCTCTTTGCTTCTTTTTAAATTTACTTAACAAATCACGCGCTGCTGGCTTAGCAGAATTTTGTTTTCTTTCTTCACCAGCGCGACGTTCGTTTTGTTGCTTCTTAAACTTATTGTTTCTGTGTTTATTATTACTGTGACGGTTGTCGCGATCATCTTTATTATCACGGCGACGAATTGCACCTACAGAAACCTTTATTTTAGTTTTTTCTTTACGACTTGAATTTTTAGAATCCTTTTCAGTAGATGGCTTAGTATTATTAGCAGACTTAAAACTATCTACTAACTTAGAAACTTGCTTATCATCTAGGGAGGACATGTGGCTTTTTACATCAAAACCCAAATCTTGTGCCTTTTTTACAACAATTTTGTTTTCAATGTCTAATTCTTTCGCTACTTCATAAATACGCTTTTTAGCCATCAAATCACACTCCTTCGTTTAAATTCTTTATCATTGCCTTGCTGAAGCCTGGATCTGTAACGGAAACTAGTTTTCTTTCTTTTCCAAGAGCCTGCGTTATTTCGGCACTAGAAAAGATATCAACTAGTGGGATATCCTTTTTTCGCATAAGGAAATTAATTTTATCTTTAGTATTTTGACTAACGTCATTACCAATAAAAACCAATTTTGCTTGATTTTTACTTAAAGATATTTTTACTGCATCAAATCCAGTTGCTAATTTATCAGCTTTTTGTGCTAATCCAAGTAAATTTAAAGTTTTTTGTTTGTTTTGCAAAATTATTTATCACCAAACAATTCTTTTCTTGCTTTTTGATGATCAACATATGCATAAAGGTCATCATAAAAATCAGCTGAAACTTTAACACCCAAGCTTTTTTCTAAAACTTGATTCTTTTGTGCTTGAGCAATTTTATCAGGTTCTAAAGATACATAAGCCCCTCTACCTGACTTCTTTCCAGTTGGATCAACCGAGATATTTTTGTCTTTATCAACAACTACACGTACCAATTCTTTTTTAGGTTGCATAGTATTAGTTAATAAGTCCTTACGCATTGGAATTTTTCTTTTTTTCAAAGAAAGTCACCTATTCCTCATCTTTATCTGCATCATCATCTAAAGCTGAATCTACATCTTCTCCATTTGGAAATTCATCGCTTGGATCATCTTCAATTTGTTCAGCAATAGATTCTGGTGTTTCTTCACTTGATACTTCGTTATTATCAGTATCTTGATCTGCTTCGACGTCATCACCATCAGAATCAACAAATTCAACTTGAGATTCAGGTTTAATGTCAATCTTATAGCCAGTTAAACGAGCAGCAAGACGTACGTTTTGACCACGCTTACCAATAGCTAAAGATAATTGATAATCAGGAACAATTACCAAGGCATTTTTATCGTCTTCATCCCCGCTAAATTGAACCGCAATTACTTCTGCAGGATTTAAAGCATTAGCAATAAAGTCAGATGGATTTTCTTCGTATTTTACAACGTCGATATTTTCTCCGCCCAATTCATTAACAATATTTTGGACACGAGCACCTTTTGGTCCTACGAGAGTACCAACAGGATCAATATCTGGATCATTGCTCTTAACAGCAATCTTAGTTCTGTCTCCAGCTTCGCGAGCAATTGATACAATTTCAACAGTTCCATCATAAACTTCTGGAACTTCTTGTTCAAAAAGACGCTTTACTAAATCAGGTGCAGTTCTAGAAACAGTAATTTGAGCTCCTTTTGAATCAGAACCTACTCTAGTTACTAAAACACGAACCTTATCTTGAGGGTTGTAATTTTCACCTGGTAATTGATCGTTATGAGGCATTACAGCTTCTACATTTCCAATTTTCACATAAACAAAGCGATTATCGCGTCTTTCAACTGTACCTGTAACAATCTCGTCTTTATATTGAGAGTATTCACTAATAATGTGTTCTCTTTCAGCTTCACGTAAACGTTGCATGATTACTTGCTTAGCAGTTTGAGCAGCTAAACGACCAAAGTCCTTAGGTGTTACTTCAAAGCGAATCTCATCGCCAACTTCATAAGCACGGTTAATCTCAAGAGCATCTTTAAGACTTACTTCAAGACGGCTATCTTGAACTTCATCTACAACTGTCTTGATTGCGTTAACCTTGAAGTTACCCTTTTTTTCATCAAAAACAACTTCTACATTTTGAGCTTGATTATAATTCTTTTTATATGCAGCGACTAAAGCAGCCTTAATTGCATCAACAATAACTTCTTGCTTAATGCCTTTTTCTTTTTCTAAGGTTGCAAAGGCTTCCACCATTTCTTTAGACATAAGTTTTTGATCATCCTTTCTAAAATTCAACTGCAAAGCGACTAGATGCAATCACATTTCTAGGGATTGTTATTTCTTTGCGTCGTGTTTTGATCTTTACTTCTAAGACGATCTGATCTTGATTGAGATCTTTTAAAGTACCTTCAAAAGTCTTTTCACCATCAATTTTTTGATAAAGACTAACATGAATGTATGATCCTTTGGCGCGCTCCCAATCTTTTTCATTTTTGATTGGGCGCTCTAAACCAGGAGATGAAAGCTCTAAAATATACGGCTCAGGAAAAGGATCAGGATCTAATTCATCTAGTTTTTCTGATACCAATTCACTTAAATTTGCGATCTCTTCAATATCAATTCCGCCTGGGCGACGATCAACATAAATGCGAAGATAATATTGCTTCTTTTCCTTTACATATTCAACATCGACCAGTTCATCGCCTCGTGCCTCAGCTAAAGGCGTAACTACGTCTGCCACCAATTCGGTAACTTTTGTCAAATCTCTTCCTCCGTAATAAAAAGAGTGAGCATTGCTGCTCACTCGAATTTGCTATTCGAACTTCGTTCTTAGAATAGCATATTTACGGTTATTTGTAAATTATCACACTAAAATAGTGATAACTGGTTTTGATCTGGCATTCCTTCAAGAACACCATTGTTTTCAAAGTATTCCATAATTGTTTGTGATACTTTTCCACGAGTTGCAAGATCTTCCTTTGAAAGGAATTTTTGTTCTGCACGTGCAGCAACAATTTGTTTTGCAGCATTATCACCTAAACCTGGAACAGCATTAAATGGAGCCAAAATAGTATGATCATCAATAATCTTAAAGTCAGTTGCTTCTGATTCATTAACATCAACCATTTTAATTTTAATTCCACGCTCTAAACATTCATTGGCAATTTCAAGAACAGTAAGTAATGATTTATCCTTAGCAGAAACATCCATTCCCTTATCCTGAATTTCCTTCATTGCTGCTTTAACCGTGTTCTTTCCATGACTCATCGCTACTAAATCAAATAAATCAGCACGAACAGAAAAGTATGAAGCATAGTAAATTACAGGATAATAGACTTTAAACCAAGCAATTCTAAGAGCCATCAAAATATAAGCAGTCGCATGGGCCTTAGGGAACATATACTTAATCTTTAAACAAGAAGGAATATACCAGTCAGGGATCTTATCATTCTTCTTCAAGATTTCCATATTTTCATCACTAATTCCCTTACCGTGACGCACAGATTCCATTGTAAAGAAAGCAACTTCTGGTTTTACTCCCCAGTGAATCAAGTCCATCATGATGTTGTCACGACAACCAATTACGTTCTTTAGTTTGCAAGTACCGTTATTAATTAAATCTTCTGCATTTCCTAACCATACGTCCGTCCCGTGTGACAAGCCTGAAATCTGCAACAATTCTGAGAAAGTTGTCGGCTTAGTTTCTTCAAGCATCCCTCTAACAAATTTAGTACCAAATTCTGGTACACCTAAGGTTCCAGTCTTTGATTGAATTTGTTCAGGAGTAACTCCTAAAATTTCTGGGCTTGAAAATAGTGACATCACACCCGGATCGTCAGGTGGAATAGTTAATGGGTCAATTCCAGATAAATCTTGAAGCATTCTGATCATCGTCGGATCATCGTGTCCCAGAATATCAAACTTCAAAATATTATCGTGAATAGAATGGAAATCAAAGTGTGTTGTAAGCCAAGCAGCACTTAAGTCATCAGCAGGATATTGAACCGGAGTAAAGTCATAAATATCCATATCATCAGGAACCACAACAATTCCCGCTGGGTGCTGACCCGTGGTTCTTTTCACTCCTGAAGCGCCGGCAGCTAAACGGTCAAGCTCAGCATTTCTTAAATGCAATTCATTTTCATCTTCATAGTGCTTAACATATCCATACGCAGTCTTATCAGCAACTGTGGCAATAGTTCCCGCCCTAAATGAATTGTCAGGTCCAAACATAACTCGAATATAGTTATGTGCCACTGGCTGATAGTCTCCAGAGAAGTTCAAATCGATATCAGGAACCTTGTCTCCATGGAAACCTAAGAAAGTAGCAAACGGAATATCTTGTCCATCCTTAACTAAAGGGGTACCACATTTAGGACAATTTTTGTCTGGTAAGTCATAGCCAGAACCATATTCACCATTTTCAAAGAACTTTGAATATTTACAGTTTGGACAACGATAATGCGGAGCCAAAGGATTAACCTCAGTAATTCCAGACATTGTCGCAACTAAACTAGAACCAACTGATCCACGAGAACCAACTAAATACCCATCTTTATTTGATTTAGCAACGAGTCGTTGAGAAATCAAATAAATAACGGCATACCCATTTGAAATAATAGAATTCAATTCAAGCTCAATTCTATCTTCTACAATCTTTGGTAGTGGCTTTCCATATAATTCGTAAGCCTTATTGTAGGTCAGATCTTTCATTTCTTGATCTGCATTTTCAATATGTGGAGGATATAAACCACTCTTAATTGGAGCGATTTCTTCAATTTGATCAGCTAGCTTATTTGTATTCTCGATTACAATTTCTTTAGCAACATCTTCGCCTAAGAAACTAAAGGCATCAAGCATCTCTTGAGTTGAATAAAAATGTAAATCAGGTAAGTTTTTATTTCGATTAGGATTTGCTTTTTGAGCCGCTAATAAAATTTTACGATAAATTGCTTCGTGAGGTTCTACATAATGTGAATCTCCAGTCGCTACAACGGGCTTATTTAGTTCTTTACCAAGTTTATAAATATTCTGAATAATTTCATGTAACTCGTCTTCATCCTTAATCAAATCGTCTTCAATTAGTGTTTGATAAGCTGCTGGTGGTTGCACTTCAAGATAGTCATAAAAACGTGCCTTTTCTCTTGCTTCATCGTATCCCTTTTGCATCATTGAAATGAATACATCGCCTTGCCAGCATCCACTGCCAAATAATAATCCTTTATGGTATTTTCTTAGCTCAGACTTAGGTGTTCTGGGAATGCGGTAAAAGTATTTAGTACTTGCCAGTGAAACAAGTTTGTACATATTCTTTAAGCCCTCTTGGTTTAAAGCAAGAACACTCATATGACTGGGTTTAGCTCTCTTGTAAACTTGACCATACTTAGCATAATCGTTCATTTTCCCTAAATCTGCTTCATGGAAACGAGCGTTGAAAGCATCAAGTAATTTAAACATTAAATATCCAGTTGCTTCGGCATCCTGGTTGGCACGGTGGTGATGTTCCAAAACCACATTATATTTTTTGGCTAGAGAATCTAACGTGTGACGCGTCTGTTCAGGGTGTAAAAGTCTTGAAACCTCAAGTGTATCAACAACAGGCTGAGAAATTTCGTCTAAACCAGCACGGCGCAAAGCAGCATTCACAAAACCAACGTCGAATTGAACATTGTGACCACACAATGGACGATCACCATAAAAGTCTTTAAATTTCTTGATGACGTCTTTCTCATCATCAGCTGCTCCAACCATTTCATCAGTAATCGAAGTCAAATTAATAGTGGTATCACTCAAGGGATGATGCGGATTGATAAATTCATCAAATCTTTCAAGCACTTCCCCATTTTTCATTTTTACTGCACCAATTTCGATAATAGTGTCATAAACAGATGAAAGACCAGTTGTTTCAACATCGAAAATTACATATTCGCGATCACGATAATCCATTTCTGTAGGATTTAACACAAGTAAGGCATGGTCATCAATCATATTAGCTTCGTAGCCGTATAAGATCTTCATCTTTTCACTTGCACCAGTATGATATGCTTCTGGGAAGGCTTGCACATCGGCGTGGTCAGTTATTGCAATTGCTTTTTGACCAAATTTCTTCGCAGTTTTAATAAAATCACTAGCCGTACTTGTTGCATCTAGTTGACTCATGTTTGTATGAAGATGAAGCTCAACCCTTTTTTCTTCACCTTCATATTTTTCTTCGCGTCCCTTATGTTCAATTAACTCTAGGTTTCGAATGTTGAAAACAACATCATGCTGATATTGATCATCAGCTGCATAACCTTGCATGCGTGCCCAAACACCAGGTTTAATTCCCTTCAAATAATCAATTTGGTCTTTATCAGAAACAAATTTCTTAAAACTGATTGAATCAGTATAGTCAGTTATTTCACCTGTAAATATTACGCTTCCAGACTTCAATTCGTGAATATCGGTATTAAAAATGTGTCCTTCAATAGCCACATTTCCGCTTCCGTCTTCCAAATCTTGAATCTGAATAAACTTAGCCTTCTTATCAACCTTTTTACTGCCCATTCTCGTACTTTTAACAGGCATCTTTTTCTTAGGTTCAGCAGGTTGTTTCTCATAAAATTCCTGCATAGCAGACTCATGTTGTGCTTGAACTTGCTCTAAGCTTCTCAAATTTTCATCAATATTTGTTTCATCAACCTTAGTAGTGAACTTAATATTAAAAAATCCGTAGCGTCTGAATTCGCTATTTAATTCGGCTAAAACTTGCTCCGAAAGTAATCCATTTACAACATTATTCTGGGTTGGAATTAGCCATTTTTCTTTTTCTAAATGTGGAGCTTGTCCTTGTAAAAATTCTCGGACAGCTGGCTTTAGATTAGTCGAATTTTGAATAGCATAAGTCCAATATGATGGTAATTTTTTACTATTTCCATCTCTTGTTTGAACTAATAATTCAACGTTTACAAAAGGCTCAAAAGTTTGATGAATAAGTTCATTAAGAGAACGATAAGTTTCAAAATCTAGTGGTGTATCAAAAAAAACGTGGATTTGCCACTTTCTTTCATTAGCGTATACATCCACGTTTTCAATTTCACCATTTTGGACAATATCGTTATCTTCAAACTTATCAGGAAACTTAATTTGATCTAATAGTTTTTTGAAAAGTTCGTTCTTTTTTGTCACAAAAATTATCCTAACTCTTTTGCAATCACAGCATCCAAATCAGAAATATTAACTTCAACAGCTTTTTCATCAGTTGGACGCTTTACTTCTACAATACCATCTTTTGCTTTTCGACCAATTGTAATTCTCAATGGTGCTCCTACTAAATCAGCATCATTAAATTTAACACCTGGACGTTCATTTCTATCATCGTATAAAACATCATACTTAGCTGAAAGTTCTTTTTCAAGTTTTTCGGCCAATTCAGTTTGAGTTTCATCTTTCATCTTCATTTGAATTAGATGAATAGCAAATGGAGCAATTTCCTTTGGCCAAGCAATTCCGTTTTCAGTTAAGTGTTGTTCAACGGCTGCTGAAAGCATTCTAGTTACACCAATTCCGTAAGAGCCCATGATTACTGGTTTAGCCTTACCATTGTTATCTAAGAAATCAGCACCCATAGTATCAGTATAGTAAGTACCTAATTTGAAAATATGACCAACTTCGATACTTGTAGTAAATTTCAATGGCAAATGATCAACTGGATCTGGTTCACCTTCATTTGCTGTACGAATATCAGCAAATTCATCAACCTTAAAATCACGGTCCAAGTTAGCGTTTTGATATTGATAATCAGTTTCATTTGCACCAACTACTACATTGTATAAGTCCTTAACTGTTTCATCAGCAACGATCTTATCTGCCCAATCAGCGCCAATTGGTCCAACTCCGCCTTTTTCTGAACCAGTAATCTCTACTAATTCCTCAGCATTTGCAGTTCTAACTTCATCAGCATCTAATACGTGACCCAACTTAACTTCGTTAATTTCTTTATCGCCACGAATTAAAACTAAAACTTTTTGATCATCTGCAATGTATAAAATGCTCTTAACAATTCTAGTTGCAGGAACTTTAAGAAAGTCAGCTAGCTTTTCAATTGTGTCCATGCCTGGAGTAGATACCTTACTTAATTCTTTTGCTTCTTCTGGATCTTGTTTAAAGGTATCAATACTTTTAGCCATTTCGAGGTTAGCAGCATATGTTCCCTTTTCATTGGTAGCAATTGTATCTTCACCAATTGCAGCAGGTGCTTGAAATTCTGTTGAATTCTTTCCACCCATTGTACCTGAATCCGCAATAACTGGGTGAACAGTTACTCCAGCACGATTAAAAATCTTTAAATATGCTCCCTTTTGATCATCAAATTGCTCATCTAATTGTTCGCGAGTTGCGGCAAAGCTGTAGCCATCAAGCATCACAAATTCTCTTCCACGAAGCAACCCGAAACGTGGACGGTTTTCATCACGGAATTTAGTTTGAATTTGGTATAAAGCAAGTGGCATTTGCTTGTAACTCTTTAAATTCTTAGCAACAATTTCAGTAAAAGTTTCTTCGTGTGTTGGACCAAGCAAACTTTCACGTCCATGACGGTCTTGAAGTTTAAACATTTCTGCGCCATATTTTTTATAACGACCAGATTCTTGCCAAAGAGTAGCAGGCAAGAGATGAGGCATAATCATTTCAGGTACATTAATATTGTCCATTTCTTCTTCAATAATATTTTCCGCCTTGCGCAATACGCGGTAACCTAAAGGTAAGTATGCATATACTCCCGCCGTTACCTGACGAATATAACCACCTCTAAGCATTAATTGGTGACTTTTTGCTACAGCATCAGAAGGTGCCTCTTTTAACGTTGGCATAAAAAATTTTGATTGACGCATTTATTCCTCCAAAAATTTACTTAATAAAATAGCGATAAATATCATTTCCAGTTACTGCCACAATAAGCAATAATAAAATGACAAAACCGATTACATCTACAATAGCTTCCTTATCTTCAGGAATTGGTTTTCTAATAACTAACTGAACTAAATTAAGTAGCAGCTTTCCACCATCTAAACCGGGAATTGGAATTAAGTTGACAATTCCTAAATTGATAGAAATCATGGCTAAAAATGCTAGTAAATAAGTAAAGCCCATATTCGAAACTTGAACAGTCTGTGAGTAAATTCCCACAGGGCCAGAAAGCTTATTCAAACTGAAATGTCTAAATAAGTTACCGACGGCATTAAATATTAAGCCTGTTGTATTAATGCTTGTATCCCAGCCGCGTTTTATTTTAGCTCCCAGACTACTGTCAGGCTTGCCATAAAAGCCTAATTGATAAACAGTTTGACCATCTATTTTTCTAGCTTTTGGCTTTATTGAAAAATCTTTAACTTTATTATTTCTCTTTACAGTAACTTCGACTTTCTTACCTTTACTTTCAGCAAGTTCAGTCGCAATTTGATTAAAATTGCTGATCTTTTTATCATTAATTGCAATAATTTGATCATTAGCTTTAATTCCAGCAACTTGAGCAGGCTCGTTAGCAATTGTACTGCCAACTGTCGTAGTTGGAGCACCTGGAGCTGCAAGAGACCAAATAATAAATACAATAAATCCTAAAACAATGTTCATAAATGGCCCAGCAAAATTAGTTGCTAGCTTTTTACCAACACTGGCTTCCTGAAATTGAGTATCACGCGGTGCAATCAGTAATTCAGTTCCGTTTTGTTCAATAATAGTCGCATCATGATCAACAGAATACGTCTTAAGCTGATCTTCATTTCCGTTCTCGTAGCCCTGAATAGTTAGATCATCCACTAAATCAGCTGAATTAACTTGAACCGGAATTCCTTCAATTGGCATCTGTGAACCAGATGCATCAATTCTTTTTACCTTATTTTGCTTATCTAACTGCAAAATTACAGTAGTGCCGGGATTAATTTTAGCAGCATCATCAGGACCAGCTAAACGAACATATCCCCCTAATGGAAGCCATCTTATTGTATAAGTGGTCTTAGCCCGCATTTTTTGAAAAAGTTTTGGTCCCATTCCAATTGAAAACTCACGAACTAAAATACCACATTTTTTTGCAACAATGAAATGTCCAAATTCATGGACAAAAACAAGTATCCCAAAAACAACTAGAAAGATTAAAATACCTTTCATTCAGTAGTTCTCCTATAAAATACCCATAAATGCAACAACAGGTAATACAAAAAGCATACTGTCGAAACGATCTAGGATTCCTCCATGTCCAGGCAGGATCTTGCCTGAATCTTTTACTCCATAAAAGCGTTTATAAGCTGATTCAACCAAATCTCCCATTTGCCCAATAATTGACAAGAAGAAAGCCAACACAATCATCATCACATTGTTTCTGCCAGTTGGAACTAAAGCAACATAAATTGCTGCAACAATTACAGCACAAATAACTGCACCAATTGATCCTTCCCACGTTTTATTGGGACTAATAACTGGCCATAATTTATGCTTTCCAATTTTACGTCCTACCATATAAGCTGCAATATCAGTTGACCAAACTACAGCAAATACATAGCCTAAAATTGCTAATCCAAGATGCGCATTTCTAATGGCCGCCATGAAGTGAAAACCAGTACCAATGTATAAAGCGGCAAGAGTATATACTCCAGCATCATCAAAGGTTACTTTATTCTTTGACAGAACTGTTCTTACTAGCATAAGCATTACGAAAACATAGAAAATATCGTATTTATTTAAAAATGCTGGTAAGAAATTAAAGAATGAGTCAGGCACTGCCATAGTTAAAGTGGCTAATAAAGCCAATATAAAATCCCAAGAAACAATAATTTGTTTCTTCATAATAAAAATTTCGCTAATTCCAACTGCTGCAAATGCACAAACGAGGACATCAATCCAAATGCCACCCATTAAAACAATTGGAATAAATAAAATTAAAGCTACAATAGCTGTTATTACACGTTGTTTCATTTAAATTTCTACAGTTCTAATAAATTTTATACTTTTCCAAATCGACGATTACGTCCTTGATAGTCTTTAACTAATTCATCTAAATCATTTTTATCAAAATCAGGCCATAATTTATCCGAAAAACTAAATTCAGTATAAGCCATTTGCCACAATAAAAAGTTTGATAAACGTTCTTCTCCAGATGTTCTAATTAAAAGATCAGGATCATCATATGGAGCAAGTGGATGAGTCAATAAGTGATTGGTAACCATCTTTTCGTCAATATCATTAGGATCAATTTTGCCTGCCTTTACTTGACGAGCAATTTCTTGAACTCCGGCTGTAATTTCTCGACGAGACCCATAATTGAAAGCAAAATTTAGTACCATTCCAGTATTATGAGCAGTTTCTGCCATTGCTTTTTGAGTCACTAAATAAGTTTTTTCTGGTAGTTCATCTACAAATCCCATGATGTTTACCCGAACATTATTTTTCATTAATTCAGGCATAAACTTATCGAAAAAGTCGATTGGTAATTTCATTAAATAATTCACTTCATCAGTAGGTCGTGCCCAATTTTCAGTTGAAAAGGCATAAAGCGTTAAAACTTTTATGCCTAATTCATTTGCAGCAAGAGCAATATCTCGAATATTATCCATTCCATGACGATGACCCACAAAACGAGGTAAATGTCTTTTCTTAGCCCATCTACCATTTCCATCCATAATTATGGCTAAATGATTAAGTGGTTTTTTCGTTTCTGACATAGTTTATCAAGTCCTAGATTAACCTTGAGTAATTTCTTGACTCTTTTGGTCAGCTAACTTATCAATTTCCTTAGTAGCATCATCTGTTACTTTTTGAACTTGTTTTTCTAAACTACGTTGTTCATCTTCAGTAATATCGCCATCTTTTTCTTGACGCTTCAAAGTATCCATTGCTTCGCGACGAACATTGCGGACAGCAATTTTTCCTTTTTCAGCTAACTTACCAACTTGCTTAGCGATCTCTTGACGACGTTCACCAGTCAATTGTGGAATCACAATTCTGATTACAGTACCATCGTTAGCTGGTGTAATACCAAGATCAGAAGCTAAAATTGCATGTTCAATATCATCTAAACTTGATTTATCATATGGGGTTACCATTAAAACACGTGCTTCAGGAATACTTACACTAGACATTTGTGTAAGGGGAGTTGGAACTCCATAATAATCAACTTTAATTCCATCTAATAAGCTTGCATTAGCAACGCCCGCACGAATACCGCCTAATTCCTTTTGGAAAACAGCGATAGATTTTTTCATGTTATCTTGTGCTTTTTCAATTACTTCATTAGCCATTATTTATCACCCTTAATTACAGTACCAATATTTTCGCCCATAACAACTTTCTTGATATTACCAGGCTTGTTAACATTAAAGACAACCAAAGGAATATTGTTATCCATAGATAATGAACTAGCAGTACTATCCATTACCTTTAAGTTCTTAGAAATCAAATCAAGTTGAGTTAATTCAGAATATTTCTTAGCGTTTGGATCAACTTTAGGATCAGCTGAGTAAACCCCATCAACACCATTTTTAGCCATTAAAATTACATCAGCGTTAATTTCTGCTGCTCTCAATGCAGCGGTAGTATCAGTCGAGAAGTAAGGATTACCAGTACCACCACCAAAAATAACTACACGGCCCTTTTCTAAGTGGCGAACAGCCTTACGACGGATATATGGCTCAGCAATTTGACGCATCTCAATTGATGTTTGAACACGTGTTGGAACACCCAAGTTTTCTAACCCATCTTGTAATGCCAAACCGTTCATAATAGTAGCAAGCATTCCCATGTAATCAGCTTGGGCTCTTTCCATACCTAAGTTTGCGCCTGTTTCACCGCGCCACATATTTCCACCGCCACATACAATGCCGATTTCAACACCCATGTCGTGAACAGACTTAATTTCTTCAGCCAAGTGCTTAATAACTTCTGGATTAATACCAGTTCCTTTCTCACCGGCTAAAGCTTCACCTGAAACTTTTAAAATGATACGTTTGTACTTAACTTGACTCATAAATTTACCTCCTCATATGCTTTTACCATTTTACCATAAAACCACTGCAATATATTATACAGAAAAAAAGGGAGTAGCGCTTAGCGTTACTCCCTTTTTAAGTAAAATATTACTTCATTTGTTCACGTACTTCAGCAGCAAAGTCTTCTTGCTTCTTTTCAATACCTTCGCCAACTTCGTAACGTTGGAAAGCAACTAACTTAGCTCCCTTTTCCTTTAAGAATTCACCAACAGTCTTGCTGTCATCCATGATGTAATTTTGTGATAAAACTGCAAATTGCTTATCAACTTGAGTGTTGTCATCAATAAAGCGTTGCATTTTACCTGGAATAATCTTATCCCAAATCTTTTCAGGCTTACCTTCTTCTTTAAGTTCAGCCTTGATGTCTTCTTCAGCTTTAGCTAAGATTTCATCACTTAATTGTTTTGCAGAACCATAAACAAGGTGTGGTAATGGCTTCTTGTTTACCAAAGCACGGCTTTCGTTATCTTGATCAATCTTGTGGTTCATCACAGCTAATTGATCAGTAATGAATTCATCGTCTAATTCATCAGGAGAGATAACCTTAGGACTCATAGCAGCAATATGCATTGCTAAGTGCTTAGCAGTTGCAGCATCAGCACCTTCTAAAACAGTGATAACACCGATTTGACCACCATTGTGTTGGTAAGCACCAAATTCTTGATCATCAGTCTTTTCTTCTAAAGCGAAACGACGTAAAACGATCTTTTCACCAATAGTAGCAGTTGCATCTACAAATGATTGAGCTAAAGTAGTGCCATCAGCCATCTTTAATTCTTCAGCTGCTTCCATGTTAGCTGGTTTACCTTCAGCAATAGTCTTAGTTGCTGTATTTACCAAGTTAACAAACTTATCGTTTGAAGAAACGAAGTCAGTTTCTGAGTTAACTTCAGTAATAGCTGCAACATTACCATCAACGTAAACACCAGTTAAACCTTCAGCTGCAACACGGTCAGCCTTCTTAGCAGCCTTAGCCATACCCTTATCACGAAGATATTGAACTGCCTTGTCCATGTCACCGTCAACTTCCACTAATGCTTTCTTTGCGTCCATGACACCAGCACCAGTACGTTCACGTAATTCCTTAACTAATTGAGCAGTAATTTTTGCCATTAATATGTCCTCCTACAGAACTAACAGTAAAAACAAATTAGTCTTCTGACTTTTCAACAACTTCTTCGATAGATTCTTCTTCACCATCTTCAGCTGCAGCCTTGTCAGCCATTTCTTTTTCAACGTCTTCGCTATCGTCTTGACCTTGCTTACCTTCGATAATTGCGTCAGCCATAGCACCTGAAATCAAACGAATTGCACGAATTGCATCGTCGTTTGCAGGAATAACAACGTCGATTGGATCTGGATCAGTGTTAGTATCAACCATAGCTACTACAGGGATACCTAAAATGTTTGCTTCGTGAACTGCGATCTTTTCTTTTTTAGGATCAACAACGAACATAACATCTGGGATTCTTGGCATATCTTCAATACCACCTAAGAATCTTTCAAGTTTTTCCATTTCCTTAGTCAAAAGTGCAACTTCCTTCTTTGGTAATACGTCGAAAGTGCCATCTTCTGACATTTGTTTTAATTGCTTTAATCTCTTAACACGGCTTTGGATAGTAGTCCAGTTAGTCAAAGTACCACCTAACCAACGTTGGTTAACGTAGTATTGACCTGCACGTGTAGCTTCTTCTTTAACAGCATCTTGTGCTTGTTTCTTAGTACCAACAAACAAGAATACGCCACCGTCTTGAGCAACTGCCTTAACGTAGTTGTAAGCGTCATCTAACATTTTAATAGTCTTTTGTAAGTCAATGATGTAGATTCCGTTTCTTTGAGTGAAAATGTAAGGAGCCATTTTTGGATCCCATCTTCTAGTTTGGTGACCAAAGTGGACACCTGCTTCAAGCAATTGCTTCATAGTAACAACTGTCATAAAAAATTCCTCCTGGTTAATTCCTCTCAAGAGGTCGTATTAAATTCTGACCAATAAAATTGGCACCTAGGAATCTAATCGCTCTTGATGTGATATAAATTTAAATATGCAAAATGCATACTTGAACATTGTAACTAATTAAGCTCGTAAATGCAATTAAAATTTTACATTATGTTCTTTTAAAAATTCTTCTTTCCATTTTCGTGAATGATGCTTAAACCAATATTCTCTTTTTAAAGCTAATCTTTTATCTTCAAATTCTTCATGGTAGATCATTTTTACTGGCCGACGCGTCTTAGTATATTTAGCTCCTTTTCCTTCATTATGCATTTTTAAACGATGCTTTAAGTCATTAGTAAATCCACCATAAAAACTACCATCATTACATAATAAGCAGTAAAAATAATACTTTTCTTTATCAGCTTTTGCTTCTTTATCTTCAGAAATAATTTTTTCTATTTCAGGTGTAAAAGATCCATCCTGCTTATGAACTACAATTGCATCCCTTAGAACTAGTCCATCGCTAGCGGTATTTCTAATTGCCTCTACTACCACTAAATTTGAATCTGCATTTCTCTTTGATACAAAAGGCTGAACCCACTTCACACTTAAATTATTATCTAGACAATAATGCATAATCTCACCTAACCGCTCAGGACGGTGAACCATAAACATTTTTCCCTTCATCTTCAGCATGTCACTTGAAACTTTTATTATTTGCTCAAGATTAATCGCAAGCTCATGTCTTGCTAAAGCTTTTTTCTCATCAGGATTAATTACATGTCCCTTGGGAACTTTAAAGTAAGGAGGATTTACGACAACCATGTCATACTTATCCTTACCTAGTTTTTTCGGCGCATCTAAAGCATTTAAATTGTGTACTTCAATTCTATTTTCTAGCTTATTCAACTGAATACTACGCCTTGCTTGATCAGCCATTTCTTCTTGAATTTCAACCGCATCATAGTGTGCCCGATTAAAGTATGACATATAAATACTCGCTGCTGCATTACCGCTGCATAGATCTACAACTCGATAATTATCATGAATTTTTTCTTGAGCAAAATAGCCAAGAAGAAGCGTATCTAAAGAAAAAGAAAAAGCATCTTTTTCTTGAATAATACGTAAATCATCATTATACATATAGTCAATTCGTTCATTAGGTTTTAGTAGATCCATTTTCCATACCCTTCTAAAAATTCTTTGCTGTATTGTATAATACTATACATAAAATTGGAGGAAACACTATGTTTTATAAAATTATTCGTCCTATTGCTCGCTTTATCGTGTGGATACTTAATGGACATTTGCATGTTCATCACAAGGATCGCATTCCAAAAGGAAATTACATTCTAGTTGCACCGCATAGAACTTGGTGGGAACCAATTCTTTTTGCTCTTGCCGCTAGTCCCATGGAATTTATGTTTATGGCTAAAAAGGAACTTTTCAAAAATCCTATCTTGCGTTTTATTTTAGTTCATGCACATGCGTTTTCAGTAGATCGAGACAATCCCGGTCCATCAGCAATTAAAATTCCAGTTAAGGGATTGCGAAAAAGCGACCTATCTTTAATTATCTTTCCATCCGGAACTCGTCATTCTGAAGAGCTTAAAAGCGGTGCTTTTGTAATTGCAAAAATGGCTAATAAACCATTAGTTCCGGTTGTCTATCAAGGCCCTCTCACTTTTAAGGGCTTACTGAAAAGAAAACCATTAGATATTTGTTTTGGTGATCCAATCTATATTCCTCGTAAAGAAAAAGTTAACAAGGACACGACACCGGCTTTGTATAAACAATTAGAAGAAGCATGGGATAAATTAGATAAGGAGCAAAATCCTAATTTTCACTATGTTGCAAAATAAATTTTTTATTATTTAAGTTTTTTAGTGTTAGAATAACATAGTCTAATGTAGAAAAGGAGAATCAGTAATGTTAGAAAAACCTTTATATAAAATGATGCTTAGTCATTCATTCAATATTCCAGTAAAAGTTACCTACTGGGATGGAAAATCAGAAGTCTATGGAAATGGCACACCGGAAGTGGAGGTTATTTTTAACAAAAAGATTCCTTTTAAAGATATAACAAGTAATGCTTCCTTAGCTTTAGGTGAAGCTTACATGAACAAAGATCTTGAAATTAAAGGAAGCATTCAGCAATTAATTGAAGCAGCTTATGAAAGTAGCGAATCTTTCATGCGTGCTTCAAAATTCAGAAAATTCTTACCAAAGCAAAAGCATACTGAAAAGCAAAGTCAAGAAGATATTCAAAGTCACTATGATATTGGAAATGACTTCTACAAGCTATGGCTTGATCCTACTATGACTTATTCATGTGCTTACTTCACTAGTGGCAACACTGATGATCTTGAAGCAGCACAAATTGCAAAAGTTCATCACATTCTTCAAAAGTTGGATCCTAAGCCTGGTAAGACTTTGCTAGATATTGGTTGCGGTTGGGGAACCTTAATGTTAACTGCAGCTAAAGAATATGGACTTAAAGTCACTGGGGTTACTTTGAGCCAAGAACAATTCGATCTTGTAAACAAAAAAATTAAGGATATGGGGCTTGAAGATCAAGCAGAAGTTTTACTTGAAGACTATCGTGAATTAGGTAATCGCGATTTTGACTATGTAACTTCTGTAGGTATGTTTGAACACGTTGGCTCAGAAAACTTAGGCGAATACTTCAAGGATGTCGCTAAATACCTAAAACCACATGGTGTTGCATTAATTCATGGAATCACTCGTCAACAAGGTGGAGCAACCAATGCTTGGATTAATAAGTACATCTTCCCAGGCGGTTACATTCCAGGCTTAGTTGAAATTGTTTCTAGAATTGAAGAAGCAAACTTGCAAATTGCCGATATGGAAATGCTTCGTCGTCATTACCAAAGAACTCTTGAAATTTGGGATAAAAACTTTAACGATCACCGTTCTGAAGTTGAAGGAATGATGGGCGAACGTTTTGCAAGAATGTGGGATATGTATTTACAAGCTTGTGCAGCTTCCTTTGAATCAGGTAACATTGATGTTATTCAATATCTATTAACCAAGGGACCATCCGGTAAGAACTTACCAATGACTCGTCAATACATGTTAAATGACAAGTAATTTAAATAAACTTTAAATTGAAAAAGACTCGGTCAATTGACCGAGTCTTTTTTACTTATCACTATTTTGTTGCAGTCTATACAGATTGTAATAGTAACCTTTCTTTTCTAGTAATTCTTCATGCGTTCCCCGCTCAACGATTCTTCCCTTATCTAAAACAATAATTTGATCAGCATCGGCAATCGTTGAAAGGCGGTGAGCAATTGCTAATGTTGTTCTTCCTTGACGAAGTTTTTTCAAACCTTCTTGTATCAAGTTTTCCGTCTCAGTATCAACATTAGCAGTTGCTTCATCTAAAACTAGAATTTTAGGATCTGTTACTAACGTTCTAGCGAAAGAAATCAGCTGTCTCTGACCTTGACTAAGTTCTGATCCACCCTCAATTACTTTGGCATGATACTTACCAGGCATTTTTTCAATAAATGAATCTGCCTGTACCGCTTTGGCAGCTTTTTTTATTTGCTGATCAGTAATTTTTTCATTATATAAGCGGATATTAGAAGAAATATCACCATAAAACATAAATGGCTCTTGCAAAACTAATCCTAGTTTTTTACGTAATTCTTCCTTCGAAAACTTTCTAATATCAGTATCATCAATCAGAACTTGCCCACTACCAAATTCATAGAACCTCATCATTACATTGATAATTGAACTTTTACCTGATCCAGTATGACCAACAATTCCTAATGTTTCACCGGGATTGACTACAAAAGATACATTATGCAAAATTTCATGCTTTCCATCATAAGAAAAACTAACATTTTTAAATTCAATTTTTCCTTTGGAAATCACTGCATCTTTATCAGCCTCTTGTCTTGGTTCATACTCCGTTTCATCCATAATTCGAAAAATACGTTTTCCAGCTACAATACCATCTTGAAAGAAAGTCATTCGATCCATCATGGTAGAAATAGGATTGAAGAACTGCTGTACATATTGAGAAAATGCATATACAATTCCGGCCGGAACAAACGTCTTTTGTAGTGGAAAACCGAAGTACATTAAAACTAAGGCCAAAGCTAAAGAATAAAGCAAACTAGTCATTGGAGATAAAAGAAGCGAATTTACCCTAATCATGTTAAATCGAGTTCTCATTAAGGTTCCGTTTTCATCTTCAAAGTGTTTTGTCATTCTCTTTTCCTGCTTAAATTGCTGGATTAAAGATACGCCTTCAATAGATTCATTTAAATTAGTATTAATTCTACTAAGTCGTTCACGAAAACCACGATATAGTTTGGAACTTTTTTGCGTATAAATCCAAAAGACTAAACCTAAAATCGGTAAAAATAGTAACACAATTAAAGCTGCAACTTTATTTGTCACATACATTGCTACAAAGGCAGTTACTAGTGAAAACACGCCAATTACGACTTGACACAACACCCCTAAGAAATCACTCAAAGTCATCGTATCATTAGTAACTCTTGAAACAATTGAACCAGCTGGCGTCTGATCAAAATATCGCATCCCTAAACTATGAAGTTTTCGATATAAGTCTTTTCTAACGCTTTCAAGAGTCTTCTCTGCGCCTAATGCATATAAATATTGATAAACAAACTGTAAAAGTGCCTTAATAATCGTGCCAATACCATATAATAATCCGGCCCAAATAATAATCTGAACAGTTGCCTTTTGTTTAATTAAATAATTATCTAGGAAAAATTGCAGTCCTCTTGGAAGCAACATATTAATTACACTTACCAAAAAGGCACCAAAAATAGCAATTCCCATCTCCACTTTAAAAGGTTTCACATATTTTAAAACACGCTTAAAAATCTGAACTTGCTCTTTAAAAGGGATAGCCTTAGACCAAACTGATTTTGATTCTTCATTATTATTCATCTACTTCACCCACCTTTGCCTGTAATTCTTGCTTACGCCACATTTCAGCATACCAACCATTTTGGGCTAGTAAATCTTTGTGTTTTCCCCTTTCAACAATTTTTCCATCTTTTAAGACTAAAATTAAGTCAGCATCCATCACAGAAGTTAATCGGTGAGCAGCAATTAAGGTCTTTTTTCCCTTTCTTTCTGACTTAAGAGAATCCAAAATAGCAGTTTCAGTTTTTGCATCAACTGCAGAAAGAGCGTCATCTAAAATCAAAATTGGACTTTCTTTTAATAAAGCCCTGGCAATTGATAAACGTTGTTTTTGTCCACCAGATAAAGAAACCCCATTTTCGCCTACTAAAGTATGATAGCCAGCTGGCATTTGCATAATATCATCATGCAAATCACTCTTTTGAGCCGCAGATTGAATTTTATTTTTTGCCGCATCTTGATCAGAAAATGCAATATTATTTTCAATTGAAGTCGAAAATAAGAAATTATTCTGCGGTACATAAGAAATCTCATTTAAAAGTAGCTTTAACGGAATGTTTCGAATATCATATCCGCCTAGAGTGATTTTCCCATTATATTTATCAAATTCTCTAAGCAAGAGTTCAATAATTGTAGTCTTTCCAGCTCCCACTTTCCCTACTAATCCCAACGTTTGTCCTGGCTTTAGAGTAAAATCAATGTTTTGTAAGACTGGTATTTCTTTTTCATCAGGATAGGCAAAGGACTTAATGTCATATTTTAAATCACCTTGAATATCTTCAGCAGTTAAAGTTTGATCAGCATTTTCATCCGTAATTTGTGGTCTTTCATATAAAAGACGCTCAACACGATCATACGATGCCGATCCACGCTCTAAAATATTGAATAAATAACCAATTGCAAACATTGGCCAAACCATATTTGAAATATAGGCAATAAATGAAACTAGTTGACCAACTGATAAAGTATGGTTGGTTACTAATAAACCACCATAGATAATAGTAATTACGTAAGTTGCACCAATAATTAATGTACCCAATGGATCAAACATTGAGTCCCATTTAAATACTTTTTTATTAATTTGAATAGTTTCATCTACCATTTTGTTAAAAGTGGCCGAATCTTGCTCACTTTCGCCAAACGCCTTTAGGACTTTTATTCCAGAAACTGATTCTTGCGTCTTATTGTTCAAATGTGAAAATGCTGCTTGCGACTTATCGAAACTATAATGCAGCTTATCTCCCAATTTCCATGCACCTAAAGCAAGAAATGGAAGAGGCAAAAGTGCAATAATTGTTAGCCGAAAATCTGTAAAGATAATCATCGCAATCATAGTTGTTCCACCAGTTACTAAAGAATCAACTAAGGTCAAAACACCGTCTCCAGCAACATTTTGAATTGAATTAATATCATTAGTTGCATGAGCCATTAAGTCACCTGTCCGATGCCTTTGATAAAAAGTCCGATCCATTATCATGAAGTGCTTAAATAGACGAGAACGCATCTGTTTTTCTAATTCTGCTGCTCCACCCCAGATTTGTTTACGCCAAAAGTAGCGTAGTAAATATAAAACAATGGCAGCCGCAACTACTGCTAAAATTAAAGCTCCATATTCACCCCAACTAATTGAACCCTTATCTAGCTGATCGGCCATTAAACCCAAAATTCTAGGAGGTACCAAATTAGCAATTGAGGTCAAAGCTAAAAAACTAATTCCAATAATGTATCTCTTCTTTTCCTGTTTAAAGAACCAGCCTAATTTGCTAAAAATATTCATCTTTCACCTCACCATATACAAAAAGACAGAGGAATACGATCCTCTGTCTGCTACCAAATATTAGTAAAGTAAGCTACTATTTTTGTTGTTGATGCTTCATCATATTCATAACTTGATTAAGCTTCTTAGCGGATGGTTTTTGTCCCATTTGCGCCATCATAGCTGCAATCATATCTTCACTAATAGGAGGATTGTCTTGGAAATACTTCTTCATGTATGCGCGAGCACCATAAAATCCGCCAACAAGACCGATTAATAATGCGATAATAATAAGAAAAATTGCTAAACCTAAATTCATTTCCCAAAAACCTCCGAAAATTAATGTACTTTTTCAGCATACCAAAAAAATAGCATTTTTTAAAGTGAAATATTAATCTTTTCTTAATCCTTTACGACGTTGTGCTTCTTTAGCTTTTTCTGAAGTTACTTCTTTACCATCCTTATCAATTACAACAGTATCTTCTAATTGTTGTCTAAAACCAGCACGGAAGTTTTCTAGAAAAGCAGATCTTAATTTCTTACGTTCTTCTAACTCATCAGGAGTTAATTCACGTTCTCTACTAATTTTAGTTAATTCATTAATTCGTTTAATTAATTTCTCTTCTTCTTTTTTGTCCATAATAAACACCTCACTAAACAATGTTAGTTTACCCTAATTATAGCAATAAAAAAAGGCTCAACTCTTAAGAACGCCTGTTTGCTGAGAAAGATTTTTTTTGTTAGAATACTATTAAGTAATTAAATGGAGAAAAGATTATGACTGAACCACATGCAAGTAAACAATTAGAAATTTTACGCTTTATATACGATACCGTTGAGGAACGTGCCTTTCCTCCTACAGTTCGAGAGATCTGTAGCGCAGTTGACTTATCTTCAACCTCAACCGTTCATGGTCACTTAGCGCGTCTTGAAAAGAAAGGTCTAATTTTAAAAGATGCTACCAAGCCACGAGCAATTGAAGTAACTGAAAAAGGAAGAGAAGCTTTAGGTATTAAGCCTAAAGATATTCCAGTAGTTGGCGTAGTAACTGCTGGTCAACCAATTTTAGCGGTTCAAGATATCGATGAATATTTCCCACTTCCGCCTGATCTTGAAAACGATGCAGGTGAACTTTTCATGTTGCGTGTTCATGGTGAGTCAATGATCAATGCAGGAATTTTGAATGGCGATCACGTTATTGTTCGAAAACAATCTACCGCAAACAATGGTGAAATTGTTGTTGCAATGACTGAAGATAACGAAGCAACTGTTAAGAGATTCTTCAAGGAAGATGGCTACTATCGCTTGCAACCTGAGAATGATACAATGGATCCAATTATTTTACCTGTGGTTCAAATTTTAGGTAAGGTCGTAGGGCTATATCGTAATAACATCGACTAAAAAACTGGTAAGGAAAATATTTTCCTACCAGTTTTTATTTTTACTTAAGCAATGGTTTTATGTTTAACCAGTCCTGTTTAATCGTCTCAGTTAATTTTCTATTATAAAAAACTGCTGCAGGATGGTATTGCGGAATCACAGTATATTTTTCGTCAGACCAAACATAGCCATCTTTTTTATCGTTTAATTTCAAAATCGGAGTATCTTTGATAATTTGACCGTGTACTTTACTAATTTCATACTTATTGTCTAACAGCCGCATCAAGGCTGTCGTGCCAACAGTTACAATAATTTCAGGTTTAGCATAATTAATTTCATAATCTAATAAAGGTGCATGAGCTAAAATCTCTTTTTTAGTTGGTTTTCGGTTAGGATACTTTGTTACCTCTTTATTTTCTTTTTTACTAAATACCTGTTTAACACTGTAAGGTCGACTTCTGATTGCACTAGTAATATAGACGTCTTCTCTTTTAAGCCCAATTGAAGCTAAGGACTTCATTAATTCTTTTCCCGAAGCACCATGAAAAGGAATTAAAGATTCTATTTCTTCTCTGCCTGGTGCTTCACCGACAATCATCAATTTAGGATGAACAGGACCAGCGCCAAAATTAATGCCTTCTAATTTCATTCCTTTTGATCTTTCCTTTACCTCTGCTAATAGCTTATCTGGATATCTCATTTTCGATATATTCCTGCGCCTTCTTCAAAAGTTCCTTTAATTCTTCGTAGTGTAGACAATTGTTTGCTTCTTTCAAAGTTGCCCATTTGGAAGCTCCAATCTCGCTTTCTTGCAATTTGATTTTCTGGTTAGGGTTAAATTTACTCAGAAAAAGCGTTACAGTCTTTAAACGATCACGAGCGATTTTATAAGTAATACTCTCTTTAAAGCCAAAATCAAAATCTGGTTTTAATCCTACTTCTTCGTAAACTTCTCGTTGAGCAGCTTGAATGTTATTTTCATCATTTTCAAGATGTCCTTTAGGAAAACCCCAGGTTCGATTAAGCATACTTTGAACTATTAAAAACTCTATTTGATTTTCATTATTAATTCGATAAATGATGCTTCCAGCTTAATATTCATGCATCCTTTCATTCCGTCCTCTCTATGTTTTTTGCTACTTGTTTTTATTATAAGCTAAATTACATATTCAGGCCGTAATCAAACTTACTATCTCTTAATTTTTAATTATCTAAATAAAATTAAAATATTCTTCTCTTTTTCTTGTTTAATCGACAAAATGATTATTTAAGGTTACACTTTATGATGAAACAGATTAAATAAGGTGGAAAAATTGAAAAAACAAGAACAAGCTGAAAGTTGGGGCCAATGGATTCTCCAGGTACTAATTTTAGTAGCAATATTTTTCGGTATTTTCTTTGTACTGAATAAATTTGTTTTTGCTAATTTAACAGTATCTGGGATTTCAATGCAGCCTACCTTTGAAAATAACGATCGTGTAATTGCGCTTCGCCATGCTAAGATTAAGCAAGGCGATATTGTAATTGTTGATGCACCAGATGAACCTGGTGCTCTCTATATTAAAAGAGTTATTGGATTGCCAGGAGACACGATTGTAAGTAAAAATAATCAAATTTATATCAATGGTAAAAAGCTTAACCAACCTTGGTTAAAAGCTGGGCAAAAATTGATTGATAATGGTGAAGATGGCGTCTCTGGAACTAAATATACAAACACTCAAAACTTCACTTTAAGTTCTCTAGCAAAGACTCAAAACTATCGTCAATTCTATACTTCAAAGCAGTTAAAGGAAATGCAGAAAACCAATAAGGTGCCTGCAAATACCTACTTTGTCATGGGAGATCATAGAAGTGTCTCAAAAGACAGTAGATATATAGGAACCATTCCAAGAAGTAAGATTGTTGGTGTAGTTAAGATGCGTTACTGGCCATTAAATCATATTACTTTTTATTAAATAAATAAGAGTTTCAAATCGAAACTCTTTTTTTGTAGACAAAAAAAGCCATCTCTTTCGAGATGGCTTTTTAATACTGTCTTGATTAATTGAATTAACCGCGACGCTTTTCAGCAATTCTAGCTGCCTTACCGTGACGTTCACGTAAGTAGTAAAGCTTAGCACGACGTACACGACCGTGACGAAGAACATCAACCTTAGCAACACGTGGGTCGTTTACTGGGAAAGTACGTTCAACACCAATACCAGATGACATCTTACGTACAGTGTAAGTTGCGCTGATACCAGCACCCTTACGCTTAATTACAACACCTTCGAACATCTGAATACGTTCGTGAGTACCTTCTACAACACGTACGTGAACACGAACAGTATCACCTGCACGGAAGTCAGGCATATCATCGCGTAATTGTTCTTTAGTTAATTCTTGAATTAATGGATCCATTATTTTCTCTCCTTCTACGGCATTCATTAACACTCAGTGCCAGCGGAATACCCATAAATCAGTGGCTTATGCCACAACGACTAGTTTACCAAATCAAAAAATGCTTGTAAATACTAATTCTCTTTTTCAAGTTTAATTTCTTCTAGCATTTTCTTTTCTTCGCCTGTTAAATCGCGCTTAGCCAGCATATCTGGACGATGAAGATAAGTAGCACGCAAGGCCTCTTTATGTCTCCATTCAGCGATTTTCTGATGATTACCCGATGTTAATACTTCTGGTACCTTTTGCCCCTCAAAATCAGCTGGACGAGTATATTGCGGATATTCTAAGAGACCGTGAGAAAAACTTTCTTCCACTGGAGAAGCCGCATTTCCTAAGATACCAGGCAATAAACGAACTGTGGCATCAATCATACTCATCGTTGGCAATTCTCCACCAGTGAGGACATAATCGCCGATTGAGACGGTTTCATCAGCTAAATCATATACCCTCTGATCGAAGCCCTCATAGTGTCCACAAATAAAAGTTAAATTTTCTTCTTTTGACCAATCTTGTGCCATCTTTTCGTTAAAAGTCTTCCCTTGTGGTGCCGTGATAATTACTTTTCCTTTATTCGTTAACGAATCCAGTGCTTTTTTTATTGGCATAATTTGTAAAACCATACCGGCACCTCCACCATATGGAGTGTCATCTACGTGATGGTGAACATCAGTGGTAAAATCACGGAAATTAACTAGATTTAACTCCCATTTTTTATCTTCTAATCCTCTTCCTAGCATTGATACCTGCAGTGGCGTAAACATATCTGGGAACAGGGTCAAAACATTAATTTTCATCTCTTAATCCTTCAAGTAATGTTACTTCAATTCTCTTATTAGCTAGATCAACTTTTTTGACTACTGATTCAATATTTGGAATCCAAAAACTTTTACCATGTGTTGGCTTTATCTCCCAAATATCATTGGCGCCAGGTGTTTCAATATTTTCTAACACACCCAATTCTTCACCAGTTTCAGCATCATAGACTGGACAATTCAAAATATCTTTAAAATAGTAGCTACCTTCAGGTAATTCTTGCTGATCAGTTTCTGCTACATCCAATTCTTTACCACAAATCTTCTCAGCTTGATCAATATCATCAATTTTCTCAAACTTAACCAAATAAAATTGTTTATGCCGACGTGCACCTTCTACAATTAACTCTTGGTATTGATCATTATTTTTGATGAATAATCTGCTTCCAGACGCTAATCTTTCCTCTGGAAAGTCAGTTGTTGCATTTACCTTAACTTCTCCTTTTAAGCCGTGAGGAGATAATATTTTTCCAACTTCAAAATACTCAGTCATTGTACTTATTCTTTCTAATAAAAAAAGTTTGGGAAGAGCTTTCCCAAACTTCTAATTGCAATAGTAAATTACTTACCGTACTTTGCGTCGTGGTATCTAGTCATCAAACCAGCTTTTGAAAGTAAGCTTCTTACAGTATCTGATGGTTGAGCACCCTTTTCAAGCCATTCAAAAATCTTGTCTTCTTCAAGCTTAACTTCATCAGGGTTAGTAAGTGGGTTGTAGTAACCAACTTCTTCGATGAAACGACCATCACGTGGCATACGTGAATCAGCAACTACGATACGGTAAAAAGGTTTTCTCTTTGAGCCCATACGGCGCATACGAATCTTAACAGACATTAATTAATTCCTCCTAAATTTCTTGACTTAAATAATATAGCATAAAGTAAAATATGTGTAAAGTGTTTTTCCTTAACAGTTAGGAAATTATTTTGAGCGATAACGCTTGACCTTCTTCATGCGTTTCTTTTTATTTTTCTTGAAACGTTTATTCATCGATCTCATAGCCATCTTACCCATCGGTGAGTTCATTCCTGGCAAATTAGCAAGTTCTCCCATATCACCTTTTGTCATCTTTTGCATCATTTCTTTTGATTGCTTGAACTGCTTAATCATACGGTTAACTTCAGCAATCGATCTACCAGAACCGGCAGCAATTCTCCTTCTTCTTGATGGGTTAAGAATATCAGGATTTTCACGTTCTTCTGGAGTCATCGAATAAACAATCGCCTTAATATGTGCAATTTGTTTTTCCGGAATTTGAATATTCTTTAAAGCTGGATTATTTCCTAGACCAGGAATCATCTTAATAATCTGATCCAAAGGCCCCATCTTTTGTACTTGATCCATTTGATCAATAAAATCATTGAAATCAAATGTATTCTCACGCATCTTTTCAGCCATTTTTTCGGCTTCTTTGGCATCATAATCTTGTTGTGCCTTTTCAATTAAGGTCAACATATCACCCATACCAAGGATACGTGAAGCCATTCTATCAGGATGGAAAGTTGAAAGATCGGTTAATTTTTCACCTTGTCCAGTAAAGATAATTGGTAAACCGGTAACAGCACGAATTGAAAGAGCTGCACCACCACGAGTATCACCATCAAGCTTAGTTAAAATAATACCAGTTAAGTCTAAATCATTATTAAATCCTTCGGCAACTTGAGTAGCTGCTTGACCAGTCATGGCGTCAACAACAAGCAAAGTATTATCCGGGTGAGCAACCTCTGTTACGCGTTTTAACTCATCCATCAGTTGCTCATCGATTTCTAGACGACCAGCTGTATCGATTAAGACATAATCATTCTTATTTTTATCTGCTTCTTCAAGACCATGTTTTACAATTTCTGCCACATCTTGATTGTCTTCACTATAAACAGGTACATCTAATTGTTGACCAATCTGCTTTAGCTGATCAATGGCAGCTGGACGGTAAATATCGCCTGCAATTAGCAAAGGACGAGCTTTTTCATTTTTCATCAAGTAATTTGCTAGCTTACCAACAGTAGTAGTTTTACCAGTACCTTGTAAACCAACCATCATAATAATTGTTGGAATATGAGGAGACTTATTAAGCGAAACAGCTTCTTCTCCCATCATCTTCGTTAACTCATCATCAACGATTTTAATGATTTGTTGGCCTGGGTTTAAACTTTCTTGAACTTCTTTACCTAGAGCCTCTTTTTTAATCTTTTTAATAAAGTCTTTTACAACTTTGAAGTTAACGTCTGCTTCTAGTAAAGCTAACCGAATCTCGCGACTTGCGTCATTAATATCAGCTTCAGAGATTTTTCCCTTACCTGTTAAATTTTTTAATGCTTTTTGAAGTCTTTCACTTAAATTTTCAAAAGCCATACTATTCTACTCCCATTTGTCTTAATAATTTTAAAAGTTCAATCTGAGCTCGATTAATTTTGCCATGTTCAAGGGCATATACAGCTTCAGTAATTTTTTCTTCTATTTTAGTATAATCACGTTTCATATGAAGTTTATCTTCATACTTTTCTAAAGCCTTGCTGCTTCGTTTTAAATTATCATAAACAGCTTGACGAGAGACATGGTGATTATCAGCAATTTCACCTAAAGATAGGTCGTTATAATAATAATCTTCAAAATAATCTTGCTGGCCCTTAGTTAATAAGGGGCCATAGTAAGCAAATAAGTCGCCTAATCTTTCATTTCTTTCAAGTTCATCCATTTTGTCTCACCTTGAACAAGTATAGCAAAAAAAATGTCTTTCTAAAATAAAAGCAATGTACTTTTAAATCAACTTTTAGCTTATTTCTAAAAAAAGAAGGTTAGGCAACTTATTATCGCCTAACCTTCTTCAGCTAATTATCTAAAATTATAAGTTTGGGTCCATCTTAAATGTTAACTTAGACATCTTAATTGCGTCTGTAAACATCTGACCCATTAATTCTTCACTGTCTTCCTTAGTATGAGCAACAGTCTTTTGATTTTCACGAGTTAAGTAATCGGTTAGTTCTTCACCGCTCAAATCTTTGGCATTTTCAATAATCTCTTCAACTCTACCACGGTAGTAACGGTTAAGTTCTTCAAGATACTTGGTATCAAGTTGAACAAATTGAGGATAGTGACTTTCAACTAAAGCAGCAAGAGACTTGTAGTACCACCAAGCATCTTCTTTGTTGTAAGTCATTGAAGTGTTGTTAAATGATGGATCGGTTTCATTCATATTAGCAAAGAATGGAATATATGGAGTAAATGTTGGTCCACCAATACATAACCACATAATGCCAGCCATCTCTTCAGGAACATCGCTTCTAATTTGCAAGATATGCGAGTTTTGAGTTCTGTTTAATCCAATTGGACGATAGCGATGCTTTTCTTCTTCAGTTCCATGACCAAATGGATCAAATGGCGTATCTTGATAGTGAGAACCAAGTGCAAATTCAATATCTTCTTTGGCTAATTTCTTAGAAGCCTTTCTAATGAAAGGAATATCTGGATCTTCAGGATCTTGGTCAATTTCTGGGTTGAAAAGCTTTTGAATATACCATTGGCGGCTAGTGTTATAGTGACGATCTTGTTCAGTATATGTTCCAAAAATGTGACGGAAGTTCCAACCTTCGTGGTCAGGATTCAAATGATGTTCTTCAACAAACTCTTGAATTCCTTCACTCCACATAAAGTTATCAGGATCATCAAAATTAACTTGTTGAATAGCTACTCGATTACCTGTTGCTGCATAGCAGTCGTCAGGAATACGTTGAGCAACCCAGTGGTGACCAGTAACAATTTCCATGTACCAAACTTCATCTTTATCACCAAATAAAACCGAGTTACCAGCAGGAGAACCATATTTTTTGATCAATGAACCCAGGCGCTTAACACCGTCTCTAGCGGAATCAATGTATGGTAAAACTACAGTTTGCATACAATCTTCATCCAAACCATCTTTAACTAATGGATCA
The DNA here is from genome assembly GCF_947539375.1 of Lactobacillus isalae. Taxonomy (NCBI): domain Bacteria; kingdom Bacillati; phylum Bacillota; class Bacilli; order Lactobacillales; family Lactobacillaceae; genus Lactobacillus; species Lactobacillus isalae. The sequence continues at coordinate 426,491 of NZ_OX443569.1, read as the reverse complement.
AAGGCTAAAGTTCTTTCATTACCATAAGTTGATTCAGTACATGACATTGCAACATTCTTTTGATTAATACCACTTTCGTCGTAGTAACCTAATTTTTTATAGTCAACGTTTGGAACAGCTGGTACTCTTTGAGCATCTTCTGGAAGATCCATTTCAAATTTATTAAGCCAAGACTTAATTTTACGTCCCTTTTCACCATGAGCAGCTGGTTCAATAATAAATTTTTGTGGTGTAATTGCACCAGCTGTATCATCATTACGTGAAATCATTACTGAGCCATCAATTGAGGCTTTTTTACCAACTAGGATAGTTGTACATGCACTTAAATGCTTCATTATTTACTCCTTTTATATTACTTGTAGCTTCACCTATTATTAGATTAATCCTTGGAAGAGACCGATTGCAAATTTTTCTGCATCAAAGTTTGCTAAATCATCAACTTTTTCTCCCAAACCGACTAACTTAACTGGCAAATCCATTTCATTTCTAATTGCTAAAACCACTCCACCTTTAGAGGAGCCATCAAGTTTAGTTAAAACTAATCCTGTAAGCTTAGTAGTTTTATCGAAATCCTTTGCCTGAAGTAAAGCATTTTGACCAGTTGAACCATCAAGAACTAAAAGAACTTCATTAGGTTGATCTGGCAAAATTTTCTTTATTGTACGCTTAATCTTATCAAGCTCGCTCATTAAGTTTACTTTGTTTTGAAGACGACCAGCAGTATCAACTAATAGGAAATCAATTCCTCTATCCTTAGCCTTTTTAACACCATCGTAAACTACAGAAGCTGGATCAGCTTTTTCAGGACCAGTTACTACTTCAACACCATCACGTCTGCCCCATTCAACTAGTTGCTCTACAGCCCCAGCTCTAAAGGTATCAGCAGCTACCATCATAACAGACTTGCCTGAATCTTTGATTCGCTTAGCTAATTTACCAATTGTCGTGGTTTTACCTGCACCGTTAACTCCAACAAACAAGTAAACATTGGGTTTTTCGTTCGGATCATCTGCTAATTTTGAATCCTTACCTTCGCCGCCTTTATCATAAATATCAACTAGTTTTTCGACAATGACCTGTTTTAAGGCGTCGTGACTTTTTGCATTTTGAAGTTTCGCTTCATCCCTCAAAGAATCAGTCAATTGTTCAGCAGTTTCAAAGCCAACATCTGACTCAATTAACAAGTCTTCAAGATCATCAAAAAAGTCCTCATCGACTGTTCTAAACTTAGCAAAAAATGCATTCAAACGGGCACCGAATGAATGGTTAGTCTTCTCTAAGCCCTTATCATAGCGCTCTTGCTCGTCTTCGTCTGAGCTTTCTTCTGAATCTGTTTCAGTAGATTCTTCTACTTTCTCCTCTTCTTCAGTTTCTTCTTGAGAAGTATGGTCTTCCACTTGCTCTTCTTCAGGCTGATCATTTTCGAGTTCAGATTTAGTTGTTTTTTCTTCTACTTCATTTTGAATTTCTTCAAAAGCACTACCAGCATCATTCCACCCTGGTGTTTCATTAGAATTATCTTTTTCTTCAGCTTCGCTAGCTTCTTCTGAATCTGTTAGATCAGTTTCTGCCTCATCATTTGTGTCTTCAGTTTCAATATTTGTCTCAGAATTTTGATCTTCTTCAGTAGATTCTTCAACAGCTGTATTTTCATCTTTTTCTTCTTGATCTTCGTCTTTATGACCAAAAAGAGATTTCTTGATTTTATCAAATAATCCCACTACTAATTCACTTCTTTCTTAATTTCATTCAACGATACAGATAAAACTTTCGAAATTCCAGATTCTTGCATTACAATTCCATATAAATTATCTGCTTTTTGCATTGTTCCGCGACGGTGAGTAATAACAATAAATTGCGTTTTCATGTCATAGTGATTTAAAAATTGTGCAAAACGGTCAACATTAGTTTCATCTAAAGCGGCCTCTACCTCATCCAAAATACAAAACGGAACTGGATTAACTTGAAGCATTGCGAATAGCAAAGTAATTGCAGTTAACGCTCTTTCACCACCTGAGAGAAGAGTTAATTTTTGCGATTTCTTACCAGGCGGCTGAGCAATAATTTCAATTCCAGTTTCAAGCAAGTTCTTTGGATCGGTTAACTCTAATCTTGCATGTCCACCATCAAACATAATCGGAAAGATCTTAGCAAAGCTCTTTTCTATCTGATGGAAAGTTGCACTAAAACGACTCTTCACTTCATCATCAAGTTTAGACATTGATTCTTCAATATCTTTTCTAGCATTTAATAAGTCAGTCTGCTGTCCATTCAAGAAATCATAACGAGTTTTTACGTCTTCATATTCTTCAATAGAATTTAAGTTTACTTCTCCGATATCTGCAAGAGACATCTTATGTAAGTGAACTTCACGCTCTAACTTTTTGCGCAATTCAGTTGTATTTTGGCCTTTAGACAATTGCAAGGCTGCTTCAAAAGTTAATGAATATTCTTCACTCAAAGTACCAAGTTTTTGATTAATTTGAGATTTCAATTCTCCAAGTTTAGCAGAATATTCCTCTTGTTCAGCAGCTGTATTTTTGCGTAAATTATAGTTTCTAGTTGCTACCTGATCAAGATTATTTATTTGAGCATCAAATTTACCTAAATCCTTATTTATTTCGGCTAATGCATCTTGCATTTCCTTTTTCTGCTTACTTAACTCAGCAACTTGCTCTTCGATTTCAGATTCACTTTGTCCATTTTGAGATAAGGTAAGTGCCTTAATCTTTTCGTCAATATCCTTAAGTCTAGAATTTGTATTTGATAGCTGTTCTTCTAATTCAGCCTTTTTCGCGTTAATATTTTCAAGTTTATTTTTCACTACAGCCAAATCAGAATTCAAGTTACTTAATTCAGTTTGCAATTTTTGGTAAGCTTCATCAAAATCAGCTAAATCGGTCTTTAATTGATCCATTTTAGCTCTTTGTTCTTGAGCAAGCTTTTCTAGCTTATCTTTCTTAGATTGCTCTTTTTCAAGACGTCCAGTAAGTTCAGCCTCTTCCTGCTTCTTTTCTAACTGAGCTTTTTGCTGCAAATCATTTAACTGAGTCAAACGCTTTACTTCTTTTTCTTCGTTTTCATACTTGATAGCCTGTTCACTAATCTTTTGATTCAAAGAAGTTAATTCATTATTTTTAGTTTCTAAATCAGCTTGTAAGTCAGCTAATTTCTGATTTAACTCATTTAACGCAGTCTGCAGCTTATCAAATTCTTTTTTTCCAGTCTTGATTTGAGCAGTGAGTTTATCAATTTCGGCATTAGTTGCAAGTGGAGAATTATTTCTTGTATTTCTTGTTCCACCTGTCATACTTCCACCAGGGCTAATAATATCCCCGTCTAAGGTAACAATCCGGTAATAACGACCAATTCTGCGTTGTACTCGCAAAGCTGTATCAATCGTATCAACTACTAAAACATTTCCCAAAAGATACGAAATTGCGTTAGAAATGTCAACGTCAGTCTTGGCAGTTACTAAATCTGCTGCTACGCCTTTAAAGCCTTCAATACTTTGAAGTGACTTCAAGGTAGAACTAGCTATTTCATTATGACGTAATCCATCAAGCGGTAAAAAAGTAGCTCGACCTGTACGAGTTCGCTTTAATAAATTAATTGCATCCCTAGCACTATTTTGATCAATTGTTACTAAATCTTGTACTCCTCCGCCTAGAGCAGTCGACAAAGCAGCTTCTAATTCGGCTGGGAACGAAATTAACTCACCAATAACACCAACAATTCCATGAAAATCACTTTGATGGTTTAAAACGTACTTAACGCCATAGTAGTAACCTTCATGCCGATCTCTAATTCTCCTTAGACCTTCTACTTGAGCAGAAATTTGTTGTAAATTATTTCTGACTCTTAAGTAAGATTGCTCATTTTGATCCTTAAGATTACTTTCTTGAGCAATTTTTTGATCAAGACTTGAGATTTCTTCATTTAATTGTTTTCTCTTTAAAACAAGATCATGTCCTTGTTTTTTCAACTCAGCTAGAACTTGTTCTGCATCTGCTAACTGTCCTTCAACTTCTTGTTGTCGATTGTCACTTGATTTTTGACTTCGAGTTAGCTCGTTTTTTAAATAAACAATCTCATTATTATTGCTAGTTTGATCCTGCAAGGTTTGAATATAATCAGAGCGGACCTTTTCAAGTTGATTATTTAATTGTTCTGGACCTTGTTTTAATTCTTGCTTTAAATTCTTTTGCTTTTTCAAAAATTCTGCAAGAACTTTATTCTGACTAGTCAAATCTTTTTGATTAGTGTCAAGTTGATCTAATAATAGTTTTTGACGTTCTTTCAACTCATCAGCTTGAGTCTTATATTCTTTTTGCGTAGCAACATCATATTCTCGAGACTGCTGATGCATTTGAAGATCAGTAGTCAAGCCAGCAATCTTTTGCGTTAAAGATAGCAATTCTTGCTGTTTTTCGTCTTTTTCAGCATGACGCTCATTTGACTGCTTACGTTTTTCTTCTAAATCAGCTTGAGACTGCTTAACTTCATCATCCAGCTTATTAAGAATATCTTGATTAGCAGCTGCTTTTTTAGCGACAGCTTTTTTCTCTTCATTTAAGCTTTCAATTTCTAAACCTAAGAGTTGCTTAAGCTTATGATCAAGCTGATCTTTTTGAAATTTATATTCCTTCGCTAAAGAACTTTGCTCATGGAGAGGCTCAATTCTACCTTCCAATTCTTTAACTAGATCATTAATTCTAATTAAGTTCGCATTGGTCTTGTCTAACTGCTTTAAGGCTATTTCCTTTTGTTGCTTAAAATGAAGCACACCCGCAGCTTCTTCAAAAATTCCGCGTCGTTGCTGCGGTTTAGAATTAAGAATTTCATCAACTTTTCCCTGAGAAATAATGCCCAAGCTGTCTGATGACATCCCTGATTCTATAAAAAGTGTACGAACATCTTTTAATCTTACAGGATGGTGGTTTAAAAGATAGTCACTTTCGCCGTTACGCAAAATTTTTCTTGTTACGACAACTTCCTCATCATCAGAAGCTAGTTGGTGGTCACGATTATCAAAAACCAACTCAACTTCTGCATGATTCATCGGCGCACGCATTTGACTACCAGCGAAAATAACATCCTTCATATTTTCACCACGTAAGGACTTGGCAGAACCTTCACCCATTACCCAGCGAATTGCTTCAGTAATGTTACTTTTTCCACTACCATTTGGGCCAACGATTCCCGTAATACCATTATTAAATCTAATTGTCGTCTTATCAGCAAAAGACTTAAAACCATTTAAAACTAATTGTTGTAGTGGCACAGACTCACCTTTTCTTATTTATTTTTATCTAATGCTGCTTGAGCTGCTTGCTGCTCGGCAGCCTTTTTATTACGTCCTTGACCTTCAGAAACTTTTTGCCCGTTTACTAGCAACTGAACTTTAAAGGATGGCTTTGATTCATCCTCAGCTATTACTTGATATTCAATCTTAACTGGTCCATTTACTTGTAAACGCTCTTGAAGTTCAGTCTTATAGTCACGTGAAGCATTAAAGTCACCTTCAGCAATTAAAGGATAAACCGTTAAATGCAAGAAGTGCTGTACAGCTGGCATCCCTTGATCTAAGAAGAGAGCGCCGTTGAAGGCTTCAAATACATCTTCAAGAAGTGTTTTTCTTTTTCTAGCACCAGCTTTTTCTTCTCCCTTACCAAGATTAATTTCTGCTGGAAATCCGCATTCAATCGCAAACTCAGAAAATCCTTCTGTTCTAACAATATTTGAACGCATTCTCGTTAATTCACCTTCGTTTAATCTTGGAAAATGACGGTATAAATAATCTGAAACTGCTAATTCAAGAACAGCATCCCCCAAAAACTCTAGTTTTTCATAGTCTTTTCTTCCGGGATGTTCATTTGCGTAAGAAGAATGAGTAAATGCATCTTCAAGTAATTTTTCATTATTAAATTTTATTCCATATTTTTCTTTTAAATTCTTTTTAAAAGCTACTGAAACCATAGTTGCTTCCTTTCTTTAACCCTTTAATTATACCTATTTTCTGCCATTAAAAAAAGATAAAGAAAAAGTGCGACCTACTATGAAATCGCACTTTAAAAAGTTTTTATTTATTTTGCATAACCAACATAGTACCAGTTAGGGAATCCACCACCCATACTCTTAGATGGAGCTAACGAGTAACCAGTCAACTTATTGTTAATAGCATAAATATTGTAACTATTTGCAACTGGAACTACATAAGCTTCTTTGTCCATATATGCTTGCCATTGGTGGAACTTCTTAACTCTGTAGCTATTATTAAATGCCTTTTGGGAATCAATGTCATTTAACAAATCAGTGTTTTCTTTAGTTACAAATCTACTGTAGTTAAATGGAGCTTTAGCACCGTACAAATCTTGCGGTGAAGGTTCTGATGAAAGTGACCATGCTCCAATAAACATATCCACGTCTTTAGAATCATTTTGAACCTTATCGTAGAAGGAGTTCATTTCCATTAAACGACCGCTAGTTAATTTAACGTTTAAGCCCATCTTCTTCCACTGCTGGATATAGTTTTGAATGATTGGCTCTTGAACCTTGCTACCTGTCATAGCAGCCAAACGAATAGTTAAAGGTTTACCATTTGGTTGTACACGATAAGTACCCTTCTTCTTATAGCCAGCTTTATCAAGTAATTCATTACCCTTCTTAATGTTATAAGTGTAGCCTTTAACATTTTTATCGAAGTAATCTCCAAATTGCTTTGGAATCAAAGTTGGAATTCTAAATGACAGACCATATGAATATCTCTTATAAACTTGGTCAACATTCATACCATAAGCAATAGCTTGACGTAATGATTTATTGTTCATCTTAGCATCTTTATTCATTACGTTTTCGCCTTTTGCAGCATCCCATTTACCAACTTTAAAGCCCAAGTAACTATATGAAAGTGGAATGTTAGCAATAAAGTTAACTCCTTTAGTTCCCTTGATATTTGGCCACTGTGAGTTACTTACTTGAGTTACATCAAACTTATTGCTCTTAATTGATTGAGCAACTGAAGCAGGTGTAATTACAGAAGCAGTAATCTTATTTAAGTGTGGTTTACCCTTGTAGTAATACTTATTTGGAACCCATGAAACAGATTGTCCACGAACTACCTTGTTTACTTTGTAAGGACCATAGAATAATGGATTCTTACGGATCTTATTACTTGAGATAAGTTTATCAAACGGAACATCTTTTAAGTAATGGTAAGGAGCTGCTGCTTCCCAAATATAACCGTTACCACTTTGGTTCATACCGGGCTTCATTTCTTTAAAGTGAAGTACCACGGTACGTCCATTTTCACCATCTGGCATTTCAATACCAGAAATAGTATCAGATTTTCCATCATGATATTCTTGTAATCCTTCAAGTTCAGCTAAACTTGAAGTGTAGCGTTGAGAATGAGTTGCCTTATTAGCAATAATTTCATAGGCATATTCATAATCTTTAGCAACTAGTGGCTGACCATCTGACCATTTAACTTTAGGATTAATTGTAATAGTTGCAGTTTTTGCATTCTTATTAATTTTAATATCAGCAGCTCCGCCCTTAACATACTTATAAGTATCATTCGTAGCAAACAATGATTCATCACCATATTGCATAACTTCTGAGTCTGTATTATTAGTTGATAATTCATCGTTAAAAATACCAGTAAAAGGTGTATCAGTAACTACAGCAACACTAACGCTACCACCATCTTTAATGGTTTTCTTAGGAGTAGACTCCTTAAAGTTAGGATGACTATTGTTATTATTGCTATTATTACCACAAGCTGCTAGCGTTAAAGCTACGCCTGAAAGCAAAGTTAATGTGCTAATTAATTTGCCTTTCTTCATTAGATTTTCCTCCAATAACATTGGACAAGTTGATATATTTAATTTTAGCACTGAAAATAATTAAAACAAATCACGAAAAAGATCGCCAATAATTGACGATCTTTTCTGAAAAATTCATAAAATTATTATTTAGCAATTCCAACGTTGTACCAAAGGCTGTTTGCTGCTGAAGGCTTCAATGAGTAGCCAGTAATTTTACTGTTAACAGCATTCACATTGTAATTGTTAGATACAGGAACAACATAAGCTTCATCATTCATATACTTTTGCCATTCGTGGAATTTCTTGACACGATAGTTGGTATTAAATGCTTTCTCAGAATCCATTTCTTGAAGCAGCTTAGTATTCTTAGCAGTTACAAAACGACTGAAGTTGTAAGGAGCCTTTACACTGTACAAGTCATTTGGTGATGGTTCTGATGATAATGTCCATGCACCCATGAACATATCAACATCTTTAGAGTCGTTTTGAACCTTGTCGTAGAAGGAGTTCATTTCCATCAAACGGCCACCAGTTAACTTAACATTCAAACCTAACTTCTTCCATTGTTGAATGTAGTTTTGAATGATTGGTTCTTGAGTAGAGTTACCAGTCATCGCAGCTAAACGAATAGTTAAAGGCTTACCATTTGGTTGTACACGGTACTTACCCTTCTTCTTGTATCCCGCCTTGTCAAGAATTTCATTACCCTTCTTGATATTGTAGTCATAGCCTTTAACATTCTTGTCGTAATATTTACCAAATTGTTCTGGAATTAAAGTTGGAATATGGAAAGTTAAACCGTTAGTGTAACGCTTAGTTACAGCGGAGATATTCATACCATATGCAATAGCTTGACGTAATGCCTTGTTATTCATCTTGGCATCCTTGTTCATTACATTTTCGCCCTTTGCAGCATCCCACTTACCTACTTTAAAGCCTAAGTAGCTGTAAGACAATGGAATATTTGCGATCCAGTTAACATTGTCAGTATTAGCAACATTCTTCCATTGAGAGTTAACAACACCAGCAATATCATACTTGTGACTCTTAATAGCTTGAGAAGCAGAGTTAGGATTCAAAACTTGAATAGTAACTTTATCTAACTTGGGAGTACCTCTCCAGTAATACTTGTTAGGTACAAAGGTTACGGCTTGACCACGAACCACTTTACTCATCTTGTAAGGACCAAAGAATAACGGATTCTTTCTTACTTGGTCAGAGGATTGTAACTTATTAAATGGAACATCCTTTAAGTAGTGGTATGGAGCTGCAGTTTCCCAGAAGTAACCATTACCACTAAATTTCATACCAGGTTTCATTTCTTTAAAGTGAAGTACTACAGTTCTACCATTTTCACCATCTGGCATTTCAATACCTGAAATGGTATTAGATTTTCCATCATGATATTCACTTAAGCCAACGATATTTTGAAGTGATTCAGTATAACGAGAAGATTTCGTAGCTTTATTAGCAATAATTTCGTAAGAATATTCAATATCCTTAGCAGTTACTTGCTTACCATCAGACCACTTAACGCCTTTTTTAACAGTAATAGTAGCTGTTTTATTTTTATTATCTAATTTTAAGGTTGCAGGACCCTTGTCATTAATTTGATAAGTATCATCAGTATCAAATAATGCTTCGTTACCTGGAGCCATTGCATCGGAGTCATTTTGAGTATCTGAAAGTTCGTTTAAAAATACACCAGTAATTGGAGTATCAGTTTCAAGAGCTACACTAACGGTACCGCCCTTTTTAACAGCTTTCTTAGGAGTAGCTTCTTTAAAGCTTTTAGTTGGGTTATCTACTTTTGAATTTGAATTGTTACCACATGCTGCTAATGTTAAAGCAACACCAGAAAGTAAAGTTAAACTTCCAAATAGTTTGGCTTTCTTCATAGTTATATTCCTCCATCTATTTGGGACAAGTTGATGATTTAATAGTATCATCATCAAACTCATAATACAACGCTTTTGCTCAATTAATTTTAATATTCTTTCATATTAATTTATTATATAGAGCTATAGAAGTTGAATTACAGCCTACATTAGAGCTTTTTAATTGCCATAAAAAACTTATTTCAGTAGAGCAAAAATTAAATTTATTCCCATTATTAAACAAATAAAATTAATATATCAGCTGTATTTTGGGCAATATATACAAAAAAGCAACTCAATTATGAGTTGCTTTTTAATATTTATACAATTAAATTTAATTTTCACGTTGACGAGCGTCTCCAGCTCTTTGAAGAGCACGACCAACATAGTTAATACTTAATGAGATGATTAATAATAAAATTGTTGCTGGTAACCACAACCATGGACGAGTAGTAACGTTAACTGGGTCATTAGCAAATCCAATTAAAGTACCAAGAGATGGTGTAGTTGTTGGTAATCCATATCCCAAGAAGGATAAGGTAGTTTCAATACCAATGTTTCCGGCAATCATCAATACTACATCAATAACCAAAGCAGAAGTAATGTTAGGTAAAACTTCACGGAAGATAATCGTTAAATTAGACGAACCCGAAGTCTTTGATGCCAAAACATATTCACGCTCTCTCTGCGACAGAACAAAGGCACGGAAGTATCTGGCAGTTGTTGTCCATCCAAACATTGAAATTAATAATACCAAAGTTCCAGCATTGTAGTTAGGAATAACAGTAGTTAAAACAATGATAATTGGGAATTGCGGTAAAATTTGGATGAAGTCCACTATACGCATGATAATTGCGTCTGTAACTCCGCCAAAATATCCAGAGAATAATCCAACTAAAAGTCCAACACCTTCACAAAGAACAGTAACAGATAGACCAATTAGAATAGAGTTACGGCCACCCATCATTAACAACTTCAGAATATCACGACCACCGTCGTCAGTACCAAAGACGTGACCAGATTCACCCCAAGCATAATAAGCTTCAGCAATGTTAATTTCTGTTACTTGACTCTTATTTAAGAATAAGGAGCCAACAAATGTGAATAACAAGATAGCAACAATAATACAGAACGAAACAAATGCTACCTTATCACGCCAAACCTCACGTACGATAATCTTAAATCCAGATGGTGGTAGAGAGGTTTTAGCATTTTGATCTTTTTTTGATGTATTTTTATCTTTAGCCATAATTTTCTACTCCTCCCTACTTAATCCGAATTCTTGGGTCAATAATACTCATGATAATATCAGACAACAAGTTACCAATTAAAGTTAATACACCAAATAACAAAATCAAGGCAGTTAAAGTAGTGTAATCACGTTGACCAATAGAATCAAGGAATAATTTACCCATACCAGGATAACTGAAGACTGATTCAATAACCATTGAACCTGAAAGTAAACCAGTAATAGTATTACCGAAGAATGCTGCAATTGGTAAAAGTGAGTTTCTCAAAATATGTTTATGGAAAACAACATTTTCGGGAACACCTTTACTACGTGCAGTTCTTACATAATCTTCAACCTTATTATCAACAATACCAGTTCTTAAGTATTGAACAATTGCAGTAGTAGAAATTAAAGCACAAAGAATTGACGGCAATATTAAGTGATAGAATCTACTCCAGAAGTAAGCAAAAGTGCCTGGGTTAACATCTGCACTTACTGAACCAGAGATTGGAAACCAACCTAGAGTGAATCCAAATAGCCAAATACCTAAAATATAGAAAACAAATGGAGGTACAGCATAAGTAATATAGTTAAATATTTGTACTCCGTGATCTTGCCATTCATCTTGGTGACGACCTGCTGTTACACCTAATGGAATTGCAATTAAGTAAGTTAAAACAACAGTCATCAAAGACAACCAGAAAGTGTTAACCGCACGATCCCAGATCAAAGAAGTTACTGGAACCTTTTGAATATATGATTGGCCTAAATCACCATGGAACATGTTTCCAAGCCAGCGAGTATATTGAACCCATACTGGATCATTTAATCCATATTCTTGTCTTAATCTTGCAATTTCCTTAGGGTCTGAATTCGGATTGATCATTCCAGTAAATGGGTCACCAGGCATCATTTTAGCCAAAATAAAGACTAGTAAACTCAAGATAAGTAACTGGGGGATCATAATCAGGATTCGACGTAAAACCGTTTTCCACATACCTATTCTCCCTCCTTCAATTCTTGCTGAATCATATCTTTAGGCAATGCAACGAAATGACGATCGCCAACTTTTTGTAGTGGCAATACACGACCATCTTTTTCGTACCACTTGTCTTGATCTTGCAAGAATTCTTTTTCTACACGTTGACGCTCTTCCTTATGTTGTTCTCTATTTTCAACATCAACAACCGGAATTGCAGAAAGTAGACGCTTAGTATAAATATGCATTGGATTCTTATAAATTTGATCACGTTTACCAATTTCTACAAAACGTCCACGGTGCATAATCGCAATGTCTTCTGACATGTGCTTTACAACACCTAAATCGTGTGAAATAAAGAGGTAGGCAATGTTATATTCTTGCTGAATATGTTTCATAAAGTTCAAAACTTGAGCTTGAACTGATAAGTCTAAAGCTGATGTTGGTTCGTCAGCTACAATTAATTTTGGATGGGTAGCAACCGCACGAGCCACACCAATTCTTTGACGTTGACCACCAGAGAACTCGTGTGGATACTTGTAAATCGCATCACTAGGCATTCCAACAATATCTAAGAGTTCTTGAACTCTTTTTCTTTCCTCATCGGTAGTTAAATTTTCAAAGTTTCTAATTGGTTCAGCGATGATATCTTCAATACGTTTTCTAGGGTTCAAACTAGACATTGAATCCTGGAAAATCATCTGAACATCTTTATTGTAGTTAAGCTTTTTACGGTTAGATGCCTTAGTTACGTCAACGCCTTTGTACAAAATTTGTCCACTAGTTACTTTTTCAACACCAACAATTGCTTTACCAGTAGTTGACTTACCTGAACCTGATTCACCAATTAAACCGTAGGTTTCTCCTTCTTTGATAGAAAGATTAATTCCATCAACGGCCTTAACATATCCAGTAACTCTATTCCAGAAGCCAGAACGAATTGGATAGTGAACTTTTAAATTTTTTATTTCGATTATTTCATCGGCCATAATTTCCTATCCTTTCTTTTCTTCATCTTGGAAATGGAAGCTTTGCCAGCAAGTACATCTTACAAAGTGCCCAGGTTCAACTTCATGAATCTTAGGATTTTCTTCATGAGCACTTGCAGGAATCCAAGGAATTCTTGCAGCAAATCTATCACCAGTTCTTGGCATGTTAATTAGCGAAGGAACTGTTCCATGAATTACGTGAAGATCTTGGCTTTCATCATCTGTTTGTGGCATTGAATGAAGAAGTGAACGCGTATATGGATGAAGTGGATTTTCAAAAATTGTCTTAACGTCTGCTTTTTCAACAATTTGTCCAGCATACATAACTGCTACTTGATCAGCTGTTTCAGCAACCACACCTAAGTCGTGAGTAATCAAGACAATTCCTGAATGAGATTCTTTTTGAATTTCTTTAAGTAAATCTAAGATTTGCGCTTGAATCGTAACGTCCAAAGCCGTAGTAGGTTCATCAGCAATAATAATTTCTGGTTTACATGCAATTGCAATCGCAATTACTACACGTTGACGCAAACCGCCAGATAATTCATGTGGGTACATCTCATACATTTCTTCTGGACGAGGCATACCAACTTGGTTAAAGAGTTCAATTACTCGCGCATGGCGTGCCTTTTCATCCATATCTGTATGGTAGTAAAGTGTCTCAGCAACTTGATCTCCAACCTTCATCAATGGATTAAGAGATGCCAATGGATCTTGGAAAATCATTCCAATATTGTTTCCACGAATTTTGTTAAACAATGATTCATTCAAGTTAACTAAGTTTAATTCATTGTATAAGATATCTCCGGTTACTCTAGTATTCTTGTGGTCATATAAACCAATAATGCTTGAAGCAATTGTACTTTTACCACAACCAGATTCACCAACAACTGCCAAAATCTCATTTCGTTTCAAGGTTAAGTTAATGTCATCAGCGGCATCATAAAACTTACCGTGCAAACGATATGCGGTGTGCAAGTGTTCGATATCTAATAAAAGATCACTTTGCTTTTCCAAAGGCCATTCTCCTCTCAAACCTTACGACATTATTAAAAGTCAATTAGATTTTCAATTTAATGTCATTATTATAAACAAAAGATACTGCTATTTCAATAACTTTTATAAAAGTAAATGAAAAATGACAGTATCTTCTGAAATTTCAATGATTAAAATTTTAATTTTGGTGACTCTTAATGTACTCTACTGCTTCACCAACAGTTTGTAATTTTTCTGCGTCATCATCTGGAATTTCTGCTCCAAATGTATCCTCAAGATCCATTACTAACTCAACGAAATCAATTGAATCTGCATCTAAATCATTCTGAAAATTTAAATCTTTAGTAATCTTATCACGATCAATGCTAAAGCGTTCTGAAATCATATCAGCAATTTTATTAAAAATTTCCTCTTCGGTCATTTCTTTAACCTCCAAAAAAGTTTAGTTTAATTTTAAGGCATTTTTATATTAAAGTCTAGCGAGATTCACTGAAGTATTTTTTATATTCTCCCACCAAATCTTGGCTTAACATTTTATCAATTTGCAACAAAGTATAGTAAATTGGGCGAATATTAGACCTACCATGAGTTTTAACTACCGGAGCATTAACACCTAATAAAACAGCTCCGCCATATCTTGCCGTATCAAATCTCTTTTTTAAGGCAGTAAGACCAGGTTTTGCTAGTAAAGCACCAACTTTAGGACGTAAGCCATTATTTAAGAGCGAATCTTTAAGCAGGCGTAAAATTACGCTAGCTGTTCCCTCAATCGCCTTAAGCGTAGCATTTCCAGTAAAGCCATCAGTCACAATCACATCTGCTTTACCTTCCATCAAATCATTTCCTTCAACATTGCCGATAAAGTTAAGCTTAGTTTCTTTTAAGAGTTTATAAGCTTCTTGGTGGAGTGGATCTCCTTTATCATCTTCTGCCCCATTATTTAGTAGAGCAACCGTAGGATTTTTAATATTTCTAACTTTTTGAGCATAGAAATTAGCCATTTGAGCCCACTGAACCAAATATTCTGGTTTACTCTGAGCATTTGCGCCAACATCAATAATATTAAACCCTTGCTCACTCTTAGCACTAGGAAGAGTTGGCATTAAGGCTGGACGCTCAACCCCTTTAATACGGCCAATAATAAAAATTCCGGCAGCTAACAATGCCCCAGTATTTCCTAATGAAAATAATGCGTCTGCTTTGCCTGCCTTAACAAAATTTGCCGCAACGACCATTGAAGAATCTTTCTTACGTCTAATCGCTCTAACTGGCTCGTCGCTATCAACAATAACTTCACTAGTTGCAACAACTTCAATTCGTTCTTTTTGATCATCAGGGATTAATTGCTTAATTTTTTCTTCATCCCCAAATAAAACAAATTTTGTCTCTTTTAGCTTAGGCTTTGCTTTTAAAACGGCATCTACAATAGCCTTAGGGGCATTTTCTCCGCCCATCGCATCAATTGCAATTGTTTTCATATTTACTCCGTTTACTTCTAGTTATTATTCAAATCTTTCTTATATTTTAGCACTTCTTGTAAAAATTTATTTTCTGAACTATCTAAGTTTGGATCAGCTTTAATTAGCGTACGCGCCTCTTTTTGGGCTGTAACCAAGGTATTGTAATCATTTACTACATCCCCCACCTGAAACTGTGGCAAACCCGACTGAGCCTTACCAAAAACGTCCCCTTCACCGCGCAATTTTAAATCTTCTTCGGCTAACTTAAAGCCATTGCTAGTAGACGTAATAATGTTCATTCTTTTTTTACCGATTTCTGTCTTTGGATCACTCACAAATACACAGAAACTTTGCGTTTGACCACGACCAATTCGTCCGCGTAGTTGATGCAGTTGGCTTAATCCAAAGCGATCGGCATTAAAAATCACCATCATGTTGGCATTTGGAACATCGACTCCAACTTCAATTACACTAGTAGTAACTAAAACATCGATCTTTCCAGCCGCAAAGCTATCCATAATTTCATTTTTTTGATCGCCCTTCATTTGTCCATGAAGTAAAACTACATTTTCATCTTTAAAATATTGTGCCAGTCTCTCTTGCAGATCTTCTGCATTTTTCAGATCGCTTTTTTCAGACTCACTAATTAAAGGGGTCACAACATAAATTTGAAATCCTTTATCAAGCTGAGAACGCATCAATTCAAGCACTTCTTTTAACTTGCTAGATGTCGCCCATGAAGAAACTATAGGCTTACGCCCTTTAGGTAGATGACGAATCTCTGAAACTGCCATATCGCCATAGACAGTTAAAGCCAATGTACGCGGAATTGGTGTTGCTGTCATTGCCAAAACATCTGGTGCATCACCCTTTTTAATTAAGGTGTTTCTTTGATTAACACCAAAACGGTGCTGCTCATCAATTATTACCAAACCAAGTTTCTTAAAATTAACGTCTTTTTGAATCAAAGCATGTGTACCAATTACTACATTGATTGTTCCATCAGCTAATTCACGATAAATCTCTTTCTTTTCTAAGTCCTTGGTATCCCCCGTCAATAAGGCTACTCTAACTCCAAGAGGTCGCAGTAATTCATCTACCTTATCAAAATGCTGCTGAGCTAAGATTTCTGTTGGAACCATTAAAGCAGCTTGATAGCCAGCAGTAATAGCTGCGTAAATTGCAAAAACTGCTACAACTGTTTTACCGCTGCCCACATCTCCTTGAAGCAATCTTCTCATTTGTCGTGGCGAGTGCAGATCAGCAAATATTTCATTAACAACCTTTTTTTGATCATCAGATAATTCAAACGGAATGGCTTGAATTAATTCTTTTACAGCAGTTAGATCATATTTCTTTTCTACACCAGGAACATCCTCATCTCTTTGAGAAAGTAATTGGGCAAGTTGGACTTGAAATAGAAAAAATTCTCTAAAAATTGCACTTCTACGGGCTATTTTTGCTTCTGTACCATTTTTAGGATGGTGCATCTTCTCAATTAAAACTTGATCAGAAAGCAGACGATATTTTTCTCTTAAAGCAGCTGGAACGACTTCTCCAACTTCAGGTAAAGCTTCCTCTAAAGCAAGATCAATTAATTTTTGAAGTTTATTTTGCTTTAGATGCCTATTAACAGAATAGATCGGTGCAAAACCTGAATCTTGCTTTTCAGCTACTAGCTTAAATCCACTTAATGACTGTCTGGCTACCTGATACTTACCATAAACTGCAATTTCCTTGCCTGATTCAACTTTATCCTTTAACCAGGGCTGATTAAAAAAATTGACCATGATTACGTCATGATCAATTTTCATTTTAAAGCTGAGCCTTGTTTTTCGATAACCAAATCGGCTAACAAATGGATCTGTTACCACTATTCCCTTTAATAAGACTTTTTGCCCGTCATCAATTTGATCAAGAGGGATTGTCTCTAAATCATCATATCTAAAAGGAAAATAAAATAGTAAATCATAAATTGTATTAATGCCAAGACTAGCTAAAGCTGCAGCAGTTTTTCCTCCTACTCCCTTTAGCTCAGTTACTGGTTCAAATAACTTACTCTGCTTATTATTCATATTTATTCCACAGATACCAAGAAGTAGTAAACTGGTTGGCCACCATCATGAATTTCAAATTCCAAATCATCATGATCAGCCTCAAGCTTTTTAACTACTGCATCGGCTTCTTCTCTGGTAGCGTCACTACCGTACATAATAGTGATAATCTCACTATCTTCGTCTAACATCTTTTCAATCATAGACACAGTGGTATCAACTAAGTCAGGATTATCAACCTTAATTGTGCCATCAACGATTCCAAGATAATCATCCTTCTTAACTTGAATATCATCAATCTTGGTATCACGAATAGCCTTAGTCACTTCACCAGATTTAACAGTATCTAAGTCTTCAGACATTGCTTCAACGTTTTCTTCTACTGAAGCATCTGGATCAAAGGACAACATCGCAGTCAATCCTTGAGAAATTGTCTTAGTTGGAACAATTCCAACTGGAATATCACTAACTTCAGCAGCCTGCTTAGCAGCCATAATAATATTACCGTTATTTGGCAAAATAATAGCTTTCTTAGCGCCTGACTTAGTGATTGCGTCCATAATATCCTTCGTAGATGGATTCATAGTTTGTCCACCAGAAATAATTCTATTTACGCCCTCACTCTTAAACAATTCACGGATTCCGTGGCCAGAAGCAACTGCAATAACTGCAAAATCAACACTTTCTTCTTGCTCTTCGTTATTTTCTAAGATAGTTTCGTGTTGAATACGCATATTATCGATCTTAATCTTACCAAGTTGACCAAATTTCTTACCATAAGTAAAAACGTCTCCTGGATGTTCAGTGTGGACGTGGACTTTAGCAACTTCACCATCTGAAACAGCTAAGAGTGAATCACCTAAATTAGAAAGATGTTCTCTAAATTGATCAAGGTCAAATTCTTCTTTATTTGGAACATCAGCAGTCAAGTCAACCATAATTTCAGTACAGTAACCGTTCTTGATGTCACTAGTAGAAAGTTGAACTTGTGCAGATTCAGCTTGATGGTGAGCTGCATTGATTAATTCATCCATTTCACCTTCATCAAGTTGATAATCGTCATCATCTTTTTCACCAAGAACTCCTTCTAAGAAACCTTGATAAATAAATACCAATCCTTGACCACCTGAATCAACTACACCAACTTGCTTTAAAACTGGCAATAAATCTGGCGTAGTCTTCAATGCTTTCTTAGCACCATCAACTACTGCTCTCATTACTTCACTAACATCATCAGTTTCGTTAGCTTTATTTTTACCTTCTTCTGCAGCAACACGAGCAACAGTTAAGATAGTTCCTTCAACTGGCTTCATAACTGCCTTATAAGCAGTTGCTACACCATTTGCAAAGGCATCAGCTAGATCTTGAGCACTAAGAGTATCTTTACCTTCAGTAGCCTTATAAAAGCCTCTAAAGAGTTGAGAAGTAATAACACCACTGTTACCACGAGCACCCATTAGCATTCCTTTTGAAAGACTTTCTGTTAAGTCACCAACAGATTCGCTAAGGTTTTCATTAACGGCTTTTGCACCGCTTTCGATGGTCAAATTCATATTAGTTCCCGTATCGCCATCAGGTACTGGGAAAACATTTAGTTTATTTACAAATTCAGCGTTCTTGCTCATGCGATGAGTTGCTGCACGAACCATATCTCTGAATTGATCACTATTAATTTCAGTTAAAACCACAGTTAACTCCTCCAGATTGCATTAATCGTCTAAAATCTTTACGCCTTGAACAATAACGTTAACAGATTTAGTCTTAATGCCTAAAAGATTTTCAAGATTGTATTTTACACTATCTTGGACATTGTGACTTACTTCCGAAATTTTTAGACCATAACCCACAATAATGTATACATCAACAACGATTTGATTATCGTTAGTTTTAATTACAACACCGCGTCGATAGTTTTCACGATTTAAAATAGTGTAAGCACCATCCCGCAAGGCATTCTTTGAAGCCATTCCAACTACACCGTAATTAGAAGTTGCTGCACCGCCAACGACAGTAGCAATTACACTATTTGAAATATCAATTAAGCCATATTTTGTTTTAATTTTAACAGCCATCGTATTCCTCCATTAACGAAGAACAATTTTTTCTCAATTTATTTTAACACAGCACGTTTTTATATCAACAATGTTAGTTTCAAGAAAATGAAAAGACAATATTGCACATTTTTGCAAGCTGTGATAAATTAGATAAGTACTACAACACAAATAAAGGAGGGTTTAGCACAAATGGCAAAAGACATTATTACTGGCCGCAAGACGGTCTTTGGTAACAAGCGTTCAAAGGCTTTGAACTCCGTGCGGCGTTCATGGAAGCCAAACCTTCAAAAAGTTCGCATCCTTGTTGACGGTAAGCCAAAGCGTGTTTGGGTATCTGCTCGCGCTTTGAAATCCGGTAAGGTTAAACGTGCCTAATTAAGAAGTAAAAAAATAAAAGGGATCAAGATTTTTTCTTGATCCCTTTTATTTTTTATCTCGACTATTTATCACAATCAATGTACCCACACTACAAGAAACTTCTATATCTTGCTTATTAAAATATTCATTAGATGAATACATCGTTGGTACAGATAAATTAACTGGTGCTAAATCATATCTAGCATTTTTAATACTGAAATCCTTTGCCGCTGTTAAAGTGCCAATTCCCAAATATTTATATTCAGCATTATAAGGAATTAAATGTTTTCCGCTTCCAAAAAATCGCACAATATTCTGGTTATCAATAAACTCTATTCGTTCTTTAAAGCGATTAAAGGGGGCTTTCAAAACTGCATACATATTAACTAAAAAATGATCTAATCTTCCGCCTGTCGCTCCATATACTGTTAAAGTATCAACCTTGTAATCGATAAAGGCCGCGTAAAATAGCATTTCTGAATCCGTAAAATCTTTAATTGGATTCGAATAACGCATATCTTTAACTTCTTTTTCAACCCTCTGCCTTTCACTATCAGATAATGAATCATAATCTCCTAAAGCGACATCAGGAATAATTCCTAATTCCAATAAAAAAAGGCTGCCCCGATCACTAGCCATAATTAGGGCGCCTTTTTTGTGTGCTTTTTTAATATTGGCTGCTAAAGTTTGTGGCCATTCTTCTTGCGGGCCACCTAATAATGCGATTGCTTTCATTTGTCTTCTTTTTTCAACTTCATCACTTGATCTTCGATACTGCCATTTTTAAAAATATATGATCCTGCAACCAAAATCGTTGCACCGGCGTTGCGAGCAAGTTTAAAAGTTTCATGGTTAATTCCACCATCAACCTCAATTGGTAAGTTTAAGCCTTCAGATTTAATCAAATTTTTCAGCTCAACTAAACGCTCAACTGATTTTTCTTCAAATTTTTGGCCACCAAATCCAGGTTTAACTGTCATTAAGAGAACCTGATCTAAATCCTTTAAAAATGGTTTTATTTCTTCTACTGGCGTTGAGGGATTAATTGCCATTCCCCGTCGAACATTCTGATCTTTCAAATACTTTAACCAGTATTCTGGTTTATCCGTAGCTTCATAATGAAATTCTAGAATATCGCATCCAGCTTCCACAAACAAAGGCAAAGTCGTATCCAAATTATTACTCATTAAATGGATCTCTGCTTCTGTCAATGGGAAAGAACGCTTAAAATCCTTCACCAATTCTGGTCCATATGACAAATTGGGAACAAAATGGCCGTCCATAATATCAATATGAAATCTTGTAATCCCACTTTCAATGGCAGCCTTAATATCACGACTTAAATGCATATTATCAGCATTCAAGATTGATGGTGCTATCATATTTTCACCTATTTCTTTAAATACTCTGGCATTCTATTGTCAGAAATTTCCTGTCTAATTTTTAAATAAGAATCATAGCGACTTTGAGCTATTTTTCCTTCTTCAACAAGCTTTTTAACTTCACATCCCGGCTCTTTAATGTGCTGGCAACGTCTAAACTTGCACTTAACACTCGCTTCTTTTAAATCATAAAAATAGTTTCCAAGGTCATCAACTTTAATTTTGAATAAATCAATGGCTGAAAAACCAGGAGTGTCTGCTATAAATCCTTCACCATACTTAAACAATTTCACTTGTCTTGTTGTATGTTTTCCACGATTTAAAGCAGTTGAAATTGCACCAGTAGCTTGATTAGCTTCACTCTCCAATTTATTTAGTAGCGTTGACTTCCCAGCACCAGATTGGCCGGCCAAAGTCCAAATCTGATCTTTTTGAATCATCTTAGGTAGCTCATTTTCTAATTTTTCCGCATCTGTAAAAATTGGATAGCCAATACTTTGATAGTAATTTAATTTATTTTGAATATCTTTTAATCTTTCAGAAGACGTAATGTCAGATTTTGATAAATAAATGACTACTCCAACATTTTTCCAAGCAAAGAAAGTTAAATATCGGTCTAAGAGTTCGAGTGAAAAATCTGGCTCAACTGCAGAAATTACTAATAGCACTTTTGATACGTTAGCTACCGCAGGACGACCAATTTCATTCGTACGTGGCAGAATTTCAATTAAATAGTTCATCCCTTGATCGTCTAATTGGACTACCACTCTATCTCCCACTAAAGGCTTTTGCTTGCGATCTCTAAACACTCCACGTGCTCTAGTCCTAACTACTTCACTACCAATTTCTACATCATAATAGCCAGAAATAGCTCCAATAATTGTTCCTTGTTCTTTTTTCATTATTTATTAACGTCCTCGTCTAAAATTGTTTCACCATTTCTAAGAATTTTTATATGACCATTTTTCTTAGTTAATTTAAAAGGAACAGTAAAACTTTGTTCAGAAGTAATATTCATATCACGATAAATATTATTAATTGAATGATCATCATCAGAAACATAGACTTGAATATGATCTGGTGTTTTTTGTGAACCACTCTGACCAGAATTTGCTGGATAATTAATAGTATATGACTTAGTAACAGTAGTTGTGGTTGTAGAAGTGCTTGAAGTGCTACTTGAGTCTTGTCCCTTAGCTTTAGCTACCACAACAACTAACGTTGAGCCGGAACTAACATTACTGCCTGCTTCCGGTGATTGACGCAAAACTGTTCCATCATTCTTATCGTCTGAATCCTCTTCTTCAACTTTAAGTGATAAATGGTGTTCTTTGGCATAATCCTGTGCACCTTTCAAAGAATACCCCACAATATCTCTTAATTTTATTGTATCTCTTCGGGATCTTGATCTGGGACTACTCGCCGATGTAGCACCTTTTGATACTAAGAGAGTTACAGTTGACTTATTAGGATTTACTTCTTGCCCTGGTTCAATATCTTGAGCATTAACCTGATTTTTAGGACTTGTTGAATATTCTTCAGTTTTAGTTACCGTAAAACCTAATTTAACTAGTTTCCTTCTTGCAACTGAATAAGATTCACCAATCACATTTGGCATTTCAACAAGGTGTGCACCACGTGAAATAACAAGATTTACTTTTTGCCCATCCTTTATTTGCGATCCAATTGGTGGCTCTGTTCTAATAACTTCTCCTTTTGGAACAGTATCAGAATATTCATAGCTTATTTTTCCAACTTTCAAACCAGAAGAAGTTAATGAGTTACGTGCTTGCGTTTGCGTCATTTTATTCAGGTTTGGAATATCCACCATATCTTTTCTGCCTAAAGCAAAAAATAAAATTATCATAATCACACAAAAAGCTACCGCAGCACCAAGCCACCACCATTTATGACCCTTTAAATTTTCTAAGAGGTTCTTTTTTTCTTCTTCAGGCTCTGATTTTTCCTGCTTCTCATGATCCTTATTATGAACGCTACCTTCTAGTGGCGGCACAACAATCGTTTCATCTGCTGAAGGATCATGTTGAGGTTGGTAGACAGGCTCATCTTTTCGTTTTGGATCTAAACAAGTATCTAAATCTTCTTTCATTTCTAAGACAGACTTATAACGATCTCTTGGATCCTTTGCCGTAGCTTTAAATACTACGTTTTCCAAAGCTTGCGGAATTGCAGGATTTTTATCTCTTAAAGACGGCGTCTTTTCTTGAAAATGCTTCAAAGCAACTGCAACTGCGTTTTCTCCGGTAAAAGGTACAGTCCCAGTTAACAATTTATATAAAATTATTCCTAAAGAATAGATATCAGACTGCTTAGTAGCCATACTGCCCCGAGCTTGTTCAGGGGACATATAGTGAACAGATCCCATTGCAGTATTAGTCTGCGTCATCGTACTTTGATTAAGTGCAATTGCAATACCAAAATCCACAATTTTAATATTGCCCTTTTTATCCATTAAAATATTTTGCGGTTTTAGGTCGCGATGGATCACATTATGTTTGTGTGCTAATGCTACAGCACTCAAAATTTGATCCATGATATCAATAACTTTAGGTAAAGGGATTGGATTATTTTGTTGAATATATTTTTCTAAATCAGGTCCATCAACATAATCCATTACCAGATAATGTCGATCTCCCTCGGTTCCGACATCAAGAATAGAAACAATATGAGGATGACTTAATTCACTAGTAGAAAGTGCCTCTCTTTGGAAACGTTGAATAGTCTGAGGATCTTTTTGCAAATCAAGTCGTAAAACTTTAACAGCAACTTTTCTTTGCAAAATAATATCTTCGGCTAAATAAACATTAGCCATCCCGCCTTCACCTAAAACAGAGATAATTTTATAGCGACCACCTAGCAAATGGCCCTTTTCCATTCCTATTTGTCACCATCCTTTTCTACGTAGGCAAGTAAGCAAACAGTAATATTATCTCCGCCGCCTAAACGATTAGCTTCGTTAATTAGCTTATTGCAGCGTTCTTTTAAACTTAAGTTTTTAGTAGCAAGAATTTGTTGAATTTGAGGATCAGTTAACGAATTTGTTAATCCATCTGTACAAAGAAGAAAAATATCGCCAGCATGTACTTCAAGCACATCAAACTCAGGATTTACAGTGCTTGAAACGCCCAATGTTTCAGTAATGATATTTTTTTGAGGATGGTTCCTAGCTTGTTGTTCAGTAATTTGCCCCATCTTAACTAATTCATGAACCAAAGAATGATCCTCAGTAATCTGTTTAAATTCATTTCCGCCATACAAATAGCAACGTGAGTCTCCCAGGTGAGCAATTAAAATTTTTTCTGTAAACGCGATTGCCAATACAATCGTAGTGCCCATTCCATTTAAGTCTGCAAAGCGGTCTGCTGTACTTAAAATAGTCTCATTTTCTAGTCTTAATTGTACTGTAAGCCACTTTTGAGCTAGATCAGGATCGGTAAAATCTGTTTTTTCAAAGTTATGACCTAAATGGCTCACCGCCATTGTTGAAGCAACGTCACCACCTTGATGACCGCCCATGCCGTCACAAACGATCCCCATAATAATATTATTTTGATTTTTAAATACCTTTACAAAGTCCTGATTAGTTTCTCGGACTCTACCAATACTTGAAGCAAACGCTGTTTTAATCAAAATTACTTACCCTCGTTTTTTCAATTTTGCAATAAAAAATCCATCACTGCCGTCATCGCTTGGAAAAATACGTACCATTTCTTGTTTAGGGAGTTTTCCCACTTGAACTGGTAAAAGCTCAAAATCAGGATGCAATTTCAAAAATTGCTTAATTACTCCCTCATCTTCTTCATAGCTAATTGTACAAGTTGAATAAATCAGCTCTCCGCCTGTAGATAACAGATCTTTCACATTTTCTAAAATAGCTAACTGAATTTTAGCTAAATTTTTAATATCGCTCAATGACTTTTCATATCTAATTTCTGGCTTTCGTCTAATCAAGCCCAGGCCAGAACAAGGTGCATCTACTAGAATTTTATCAAATTGTCCAGCACCAAAATAATCTTTTGCCTTTCTCGCATCTAAGGACTTTGTTTTTACTTTATCACTAACATGAAGTCTCTTGGCTGCATTTTGTACAAGTTTTAACTTGTTTTCATGAATGTCTAAGGCAACTACACTACCAGTTGTTAAATTCTCCGCAATTTGAACTGTCTTTCCACCAGGAGCACTACAAGCATCTAATACCTGCTCATCTCCCTTAAAATCAAAAGCATCAACTGCAAGCGAAGCAGCAGCATCTTGGATGGTGATTTTCCCGCTCTTAAATAGATCTGTCTGAGCTACTCCGCCTTTATTTAAATTCAAATTATGAGCTGTTAAGCTAGATTCTTCAAATTCAAAATCATCTTTTTTTAAAGCTTTTTTGATTTTTTCAAAATCTGCTTCCTTTACAGTCATTCTAATTGAATTAGCTGCTGGTTGATTACTCTGTTCTAAGATTTCCGTGGTTTTTTCTTCACCAAAATGATCCAATAAGTATTCAACTAGCCATTTAGGAAAGCTTTCCTTAATGCTCAAATAATCAACTATATCATCAGTAGCTGGAAGAATCTTTCCTCGCCGCTCTAACGCACGTAAGATTCCGTTGACTAACTTATAACTGCCACTATTTTTCTTTCCATATTGTTTAGCAAGCTTATTAGCTTCGTCAAAAATTGTATTTGCAGGCACTTTTTCCAGAAAAAAATATTGATATGCGGACATTAAAAGTAGTGGCATTAAAAACTTCTCACGCAATTTTGTTTTAATCAGTGGTTTTAATTGGTATTCCAAAAATATTTTATATTGAATTGTTCCATAAACAATTCTTGTAGCCAAAGCCTTATCAGCTGGCTTTAAATCATGTTTCATCAATTCATTATTCAAAGCAATATTAGAATAGCTTTTTTGATTAAAAACCTTGATCAAAGTTTCTAAAGCAACTGTTCTTGCATTAATCATCAATTATCTTTTCTCCACTTGTAAAATGACTTCCTTGACCATTCAAATAATCTTTAATATTCATTTTCTTTTTACCAGTTGGTTGAACTTCAAGTAACTCTAATTCAGTACCATTCGCCATACTAATTACAAATTTTTTCTTATTAGTGACTAAAGTACCAGCTGGAAAACTAGTTTTTTCAGCTAATGGCATCGCCTTCCAAACCTTAAATCTCTTCCCATCAAGCATAAAGTATGCACCAGGATCTGGATTAAGTGCGCGAATTAAGTTATTAGCTTCTTCTGCCGTCATTGATAACTTAATTTGTTCTTGCTCTTTAGAAATATTTGGTGAAAAGACAACCTTATCCTCATCTTGAGCAGTGCGCGTAATTGTTCCATCAATAAATTTAGGTAAAGTTTCTAAAAGTAAATCTCTTCCTAAAATACTTAGTTTTTCAAACAAACTACCGCTAGTATCATCATTTTCAATTGGTAAAGCTTTTTGAGAGAAAATGTCTCCGGCATCCATTTTCTTTACCATTTCCATGATAGTAACCCCAGTTTCCTTATCTCCATTTAAAACAGAGTATTGAATTGGAGCACCACCACGATATTTCGGCAAAAGAGAACCATGAACATTAACAGGAGCAATTTTAGCTGACTTCAAAAACTTAGTTGGTAAAAATTGTCCATAAGCAGCGGTTACAATAAAATCTGGTTCAATCTTCATTAATTCTGCTAACTCATCTGATCCAGATAATTTAGCTGGTTGATAAACAGGTAAATTGTTTTTCAAAGCAGTTTCTTTAACAGCTGATTGATGAACTACTTGCTTACGGCCAACTTTTTTATCAGGTTGAGTAACAACAGCCTTAATATCATATCCTTGATCAATTAATCCTTGTAAAACTACGCTACCAAAATTTGGAGTTCCTAAAAAAATAACTGATGACATAGATTCAACTTCTTTCTTAATTACATAATTCTTTCTGGTTCATTATCAATATAGATATTCAAACCACGTTTTTGCGCTAATTGTGCATCATCTTGGATTTGATGAAGCAAATCATGCAATTTTGGCTCATACTTATATTTTACCAAGATTTGATAATAATATTGATTTTTAATTTTAGCTATACTGCTTGGCGTTGGTCCTAAAATAATTGTTGGAGCATGCAAATGATGCATTAGTTTTCTCTTTATTACAAATGCTTCTTTGGCAGCTGATTGTTCATTTTTTGACGTAATTGTAATTAATGTAGTGTAGAAAAATGGCGGATAGTTTCCTTGAAATCTAACCTGCATTTCTTTTTGATAAAATCCTTCATAATCCTGGTCTTGAGCAAGTTTTATTGCATAATTTTCAGGATTATAAGTTTGAATCATAACTCTACCAGTCTTTTCTGCTCTTCCAGCTCTTCCTGATACTTGCGTTAGTAAATCGAAAGTTTTTTCTGAAGAATTAAAATCTGGAAGAGAAAGGGCGGTATCAGCATTAATTACACCAACTAAAGTTACATTTGGAAAATCTAGCCCCTTAGCAATCATTTGCGTTCCTAACAAAATATCAGCTTGATGATTGCCAAAACTATCTAAAATCTTCTTATAGCTACCCTTGCGCCTTGTTGTATCAACATCCATTCTCAAAATTTTAGCTTCTGGAAGTAAAGTTTCAAGCTCTTCTTGTACTTTTTGCGTTCCAGTACCTAAAAATCTTATTTTTTCGCTTTGACAATTTGGACATTTTCTTGGAATTGGTTCTTTATGTCCGCAATAATGGCACTGCATTTGTTGAGTATCTTTATGAAGGGTCAAAGAAATATCGCAATTCGGACATTTTAAGACAAAACCACAATTACGGCAAAGCATAAAACTAGCAAAACCGCGCCTGTTAAGCAATAAAATGACTTGCTCTTTTTTTGCTATCTTCTCTTTAATTGCATCAACTAATGGAACTGATAAATCAAATTGTGCACCAGCAAATTCAACTGTCTTTAAATCAATTAAATCGACCTTAGGAAGAGATTTTTGATTAGCACGTTTAGTTAACAGCAGTAACTCATATCTCCCCTTTTGTGCACGCGCACGGCTTGCTAAAGAAGGCGTTGCACTCCCCAAAACTACTGGGCAATGATGAAACTTACTTCTTAATAAAGCAACATCTCTAGCATGATAACGAGGAGTATCATTTTGCTTATATGAAGATTCGTGTTCCTCATCTATTACTATTAAGCCAATGTTTTTTAAGGGCGCAAAAATTGCACTTCTAGCTCCTACTACAACTTGAGCTTCTCCGCGACGAATTCTGCGCCACTCATCATATTTTTCACCTTCAGATAGACCACTATGTAAAACTGCAACATTATTACCAAAGCGTTCCTTTACTTGCTTCACCATTTGCGGAGTTAAAGAAATTTCTGGAACTAACATCAAAGCATTTCGCTTCTGCTGAAGAGCAATACTGATGGCATGAAGATACACTTCTGTCTTGCCGCTACCGGTAATTCCTTCAAGAAGAAAAGTTTTTGCTTCTTTTTCTTTGATGCTTTTTCCAATTGAATTTAGAGCATGCGACTGTTCTGAATTTAACTTAACCTGGCTTTTCTTCTTATCGGAATCAAAATCTTTTAAGGGATCCCGATAAATTTCCTGTTCTTTTTTTACAAGCCAGCCTTTTTTAACTGCAGTTCGCAAGACAGAACTAGAAACACCTAATTCTGATTCAATTTTTGACCCTAACTTAGGATAATCATTATATTTTTCAACAATATTTTCAAGCAATGCCCGTTGATTTTTAGCTGTTTTTCTTATCTCTTTCAGAATTTTTTGATATTCTAACTTGGTTTTGGTTAATAAATAAGCAGCTACTTGCTTTTTCTTAGCCTGATTTTCAACAAGATATTCAATTTTAGCCTGATTATCTTTTATTAATTTTTTGATTTGTATAATTTCTTGGAGATCTGAAACTTCATTTAAATCAAGAGGTTCACCTTTAAAAATAGCAAGACTCTTTGCTTGTTCAGTAAGCGGAACTAAAATTTTGCGATAATTCGCTCTCATTACTCTTGGCAGCATCGATTGCAGAATAGTTATCCGATACGCAAAAATCTTATCAGCTAAAGTCTTGGATAAAGCGACTAATTCTGGTGTAAGTGGTGGCAACTCATCAACTACAACAAGTAAATCTTTTAATTTACCCGTAAAGGAGGTTGTTGGGCTAATTCCAACAACAAATCCTTGTACCTTTCGTCGTCCAAAAGGAACGATCACTCTTGAGCCAACAGCTACATCAGTCAATTCTTCTGGAATATGATATTCAAACACTCGATCAGTTTGTTTGGCAGCTACATCTACAATAACTTGCGCAATCATCTATCTTATCACCTACTAAAAAACCTTCATTGCTTAACAATGAAGGAAAAGATTCTAGCCAATATCTTCACGATGTTCAGGGTCAATTGTAACTTTACCAGCAGCAATTTCTTCAAGTGCTTCGCCCACTGCTTTATCAGACTTATAATGCTTTAAAGCTAATGGAGCACCTGCTTGAATCTCATGAGCTCTTTTAGCAGCTAAAACTGAAAGAGAATAACGAGAGTTTACTCGAGACAGCAATTTATCAATAGATGGGTATGTAATTTTCATCTGTTAATCCTCCTTAACCATGTTTCGGTAATCATTAATTACTCGCGGTACACGCACGTGTTCAGCTTCAACAATAGACTTAATATGATCAACTGCATTAGCAACTGTGTCATTAACAACAGCGTAATCATAATCTTCCATCATTAAGATTTCCTTACGCGCCTGCTTCATTCTCATTGCAATTACTTTGTCAGAATCAGTCCCGCGATTAACAATTCGATGTTTTAATTCGTGCAAATCTGGTGGTGTCAAAAAGATAAATACACCGTCTGGCATTAACTTGCGCACCTGTTTTGCTCCATTGACATCAATTTCAAGTAAAACATCTTTACCTTCTTTGAGCATTTTTTGTACAGGTGCGAGAGGGGTGCCATAATGATTACCCACATATTCATTATATTCCAAAAGCTCATTACCTTTAATTGCTTCTTGAAAACGATCTTCTGAAACAAAGTAGTAATCCTTGCCATCAACTTCACCTGGGCGAGGCTTACGTGTCGTCATTGAAACAGAATATTCAAATGAAAAAGCTTTTTGCTTAACCATTGCACTCTTAACGGTCCCCTTACCAACGCCAGAAGGACCAGATAAAACTAATAATAAACCTTGATGTGCCATTTTCGCTCCTAAAAATTATAGTAACAAGAATATATTGCACTAAAAAGCGAGTAATTTCAAGAGTTTCGCAAAGAGATATAAATTCTACTTGCAATTAAAAACATTTGTTCGTATAATACATAGTGCAAACGCAAGTTCGGGATATATAGAGGAATGAGATATGAATTTTTTAAAGTCGCTTAATAATTATAGTAAGCAAATCTATAATTATTTCTTTACCTATAATATTAATAAGCTTACTACCTTTGCTCAAGATCCAGGCAAAATTATTCGAATTCTAGAGCACGCGCTCTTTCATAAAGAATACATTCTACTTACTTATCAAAACGGAAAAACAGAAATTGGGCAATTAATAAAGCGAACATCTGCAGGTCGCTTTGTATTAGATAGCTACGATAACAATATAGTAAGAATTATTGATTTAAACGATATTTTTAATGTCGAAGCTGCATAAAAATAAAAGGACTTTTCAACATAGTGCTAATTAACATTGCACCAGTCTGAAAAGTCCTTTTTAATTTATTTTTTAAAGCTCTCCATCAGGTCAGCAGCATTTCTTTTTGCCGCATCTGTCACATCTGATCCTGCCATCATTTGCGCAATTGCAGTAATTGCTTCTTCTTGAGTAAGCGGACCTACTTGAGTATAAGTAGCTCCATCTTTAACTTGTTTCACAACTGAATACCGTTGATCTCCAGCAGCAGCAACTTGCGGCGAGTGAGTAATAGTAATAACTTGCTTTTCTTGCCCAATCGCGTGCATTTTCTTACCAATAGCTGCAGAAACTCGACCAGAAACACCAGTATCAATTTCATCAAAGATCATCGTTCCAACAGGCTCTACTCTACTAAAGATTGCCTTCAAAGCTAAAATCAATCTAGACTGTTCCCCTCCAGATACAATTTTAACTAGAGGCATTAATGACTCACCAGGGTTAGGTGCAATCATAAAAATAACTTCATCGGTTCCAAGTTTAGTAAATGAATTAGTTTCATTAATTCGAATAGAAAAGCGCGCTTTTTCCATATATAGGTCGGCTAATTCTTTTTTGATTTTCGCTTCAAGATCACGAGCAATTTTTTCTCTTTGAACATGCAATTTTTGAGCCTTTTGACTAAGGCTCTTTTCAACAATTGCTAATTCTTTCTGAATCTTTTCTTCGTCCAAATCACCGGTTTCAAATTTACCTAACTCACTTTTAACTTTTTGAGCAAATTTAAAGACATCTTCTAAAGTTGGGCCATACTTCTTTTTAAGAGTATTCAAAGTATCTAGACGACTCGAAACATATTGATAGCGTTCTTCATCAAAATCCATTTGATCCATTAAAGAAGATAATTCACTACGAGCATCATTTAAAGAATAAATTCCGTCGTTAAAGCTAGTCGCAAAATTTTCAAACTTTTTACCATAATTACTTAAGTCCTCTGCCGCATTTTGAGCATCCCCAAGTAAAGTAGCCAAGCCATGTTCATCATCGTCGTACAGCTGCATAAAATAATTGGCTGTATCTGCAATTTTTTGATAATTATTTAGCTCATTAAACTCTTCTTCCAATTTTTCATCTTCATTTGGATCAGTTAGGTCTGCGCTTTCGAGTTCATTATTTTGAAATTCTAAAATATCTTGCTTTTGAGCAATCTCCTGTGCATCTTCTCTTAGTTTACGTAATTGTGAAGTAAGATGCCGCCATTTTTCAAAATCAGCTGTATAACTTTGCAGTTCTTCTTTAAATTCAGGCTTAGCATAATTATCAATTAAATCGATTTGTCGATCTTGATCCATTAGAATTTGCTGATCGTTTTGACCATGAATATCAACTAAGTTTTTACCAATTTCGCGTAAAACGTTAATCGTAGTTAGCTGCCCGTTAATTCTAACGACGTTTCTTCCCTTATGTGTCAATTCACGACTAATTATTAATTGATCATCTTCAAAAGGAAGTCCGTATTTCTCACACAAGCTTTCAATGATTTCCTTTTGTTCGCTTAATACAAATAAGCCTGTGATCACTGCTTTTTCTTCACCCGAACGGATCATTTCACTTTGCGCCCGGCTACCTAATAAAAGTGAAACAGCATCAATAATAATTGATTTTCCAGCACCCGTTTCCCCAATTAAAACGGTCATTTTTTCCTGAAAACGGACTTTTAGCGTTTTAATAATTGCAAAGTTTTTAATATCTAATTCAACTAACATTTTATCTCACCTAAAGACCATTAACTGCACGTTGAACTACGTCTACTGGATTGCCTTTCCATAAGTCTTGACCTGGATTTTCCAGGTCTTTACCTAAATGAATCAAAAATTCAATATTTCCTTTGCCGCCTTTAATTGGTGAATAATCTACTCCTAAAATATTAAACCCAATTTTTTGAGCCATCTGCATTGTATGTTTAATAACACTTGCATGGACTTCGTGGTCATGAACAATACCATGCTTACCAACATTTTCAGGGCCAGCTTCAAACTGCGGCTTAATCAAACATACAGCGTCACACTTATCTTTTAGAATTTCATACATTGGCGGCATAATAAGATCTAATGAAATAAAGGAAACATCTGTCATCGCAAAATCAGGTAAACCATCAGTAAAATCGGCTGGTTTACTATAGCGGAAATTTTGTTTTTCCATCACTACAACTTGCGGATTGTCACGTAATTTCCAAGCAAGCTGATTATAGCCCACATCCAAGGCATAGACTAATTTAGCGCCATTTTGCAAAGCAACATCAGTAAATCCACCCGTTGAAGCACCAATATCTAAACAAATTTTATCTTTTAAATTAATATCGAAGACTTGTAATGCCTTTTCTAATTTAAAACCGCCACGAGAAACATACTTCTTACCATCATCTTTAATGTGAAATATTTCATCTTCTGGAAATTTTTCGCCACTCTTATCGATTCTTTGATGGTTGTGATCGTTAACTAATCCAGCCATAATAGCTCGTTGTGCTTGACTACGAGAATTAAAAAGACCTTGTTCAAACAATAAAACATCTGCACGCTTTTTAACCATTTACTACAATACCTTCTGATATAAATTAAAGAATTCACCTAATAAAGGCTCATTAAAAATTGCTATAGCTTCTTTTCCAGCTACTATCATCGATGATAGTTCTTTACGACTAGCGTCAATCCCTAAGAGAGTAAGAGTATTATTCTTTCCCTCATCAGCATCTTTATGCGTAGCCTTGCCTGCTTCTTTAGCCGTTTCTACTATATCAACCAAATCATCATAAATCTGATATGACCGACCAAATTCTTTACTAAACTTATCTAGTCTTTCTAGTTCATCGGCACTTGCTTTGGCATAAACTGCAGCCATTTTCACACTAGCCTCAATTAAGCAGCCTGTTTTTAACCATTCCATTTGGTTGATTAACTTAGCATTTTCTCTGACTGAATCATTATTAGTAGAGTCAATATCTAAATATTGGCCTCCTACCATTCCGTTAGGGCCAACTGCTTGAGAAATAATTATCGCTAGGGCAGCTGAATTACTGCCTTCTGTGATCCATTGAATACCTAAAGGAAGTAAGGCATCCCCAGCTAAAATTGCTTCAGCTTCTCCCCATTTTTTATGAGAAGTAAGCTTACCACGACGATAATCGTCATTATCCATAGCCGGTAAGTCATCATGAATTAAAGAATAGGTATGAATTAATTCAATCCCACACGCAATCCTTAATTCTGATTCTCCAATTTCATGATTGAGAGTCTTAAGCGTTGACAAAAATAGCAAAGGACGTAATCTTTTACCTCCTGCCATAACGGAATAAGACATAATCTTACTAAAAACTGGATTATCTACTTCAGTCTTTAAGTGTTCCTCTAAATAGCTATCAATTTGAGGTGTATATTTTTCTTGAAAATCTTTTAATTCCATTTATTCTTCCTCAGGAGCAGACGCATTTTGGGGATCTAAGTTCTTTTCGTTTCCATCTTTATCAACTAACTTGGCAACTGTTTGTTCAGCATCGTTAAGTTTCTTTTCTAACTCACGACTTAACTTAACTCCCGCTTGAAACTCACTTAGAGCATCTTCAAGCGGTACATTGCCACTTTCCAGCTTATTCACGATTTCTTGCAATTCATTTAATTGCTCTTCAAAATTATTTTTCTTGGTTGCCATCTTTTTCTCTCCGAATATCTTCTACATTAACCTGCACTTGACCATCCTTGAAATGCAATTTCAATTTTTCATCAATCTTCAACATATCAACTGAAGTAACAGTATTGCCCTTTTGATCAGTAGTATAAACATATCCACGACTAATTGTCTTTAACGGACTAATATCATCCAATTGCTGCATTGTCCGATTTAATCTGTTTCTTTGATCTTTCAGATAGGTAGCCATTGCTGAAACAAGATTTGAAGTTATGAAAGTTCTTTCCCTCTCAATCTGTTCCAATTTTCGACTAGGATTTAACGACTTCAAACGTTCTTGAAGTAAACGTAAATTTGATTGATCTTGTTTAAGTTGATTATTCATTGCCTGATCAAGACGATGGGTAAGCATATCAACTTGTTGAATCTGCTGATCATAAATTCTAGTAGGCTCTCTTAAGACTGGCGCATTTTTTAAACGCTCTAAAATTTGGCGCTTTGTATGAATATTAGTCTGGACAGCCGCATATAGTCTTGCACGCAATTGCGCAATTTGTGTTAATACATCAACCAAATTAGGCGTTGCATACTCTGCAGCCGCTGTTGGAGTAGCTGCTCGAGCATCTGCTACCAAGTCAGCCAATGTTGTATCAGTTTCATGCCCTACTGAGCTAATAACTGGCATCTGCATTGCGTAGATTTGCCTTACAACCTTTTCTTCATTAAAAGGCCATAAATCTTCTAAAGATCCTCCACCACGACCAATAATTACTACATCATATTTATTGTCTTGTGCTTGGATTTGCTGCAAAGAAGAAACAATTGTATCAGCTGCATCGTCTCCTTGGACTTTAGCTGGGTATAAATCAATTTCTGCATGTGGGAAACGCCGATTGGCAGTTACCATAATATCGTGAATAACTGCACCTGAAGCACTTGTCACAACTGCAATTCGATCTGGGAAAAGGGGTATTCTTTTTTTATGTTCTTCATTGAATAGCCCTTCTTTTGCAAGCTTTTCTTGCAATTGTCTTAGTTGCTCATATAAAGCACCTAAGCCAGCCGGTTCCATCGTTTGAGCATAAAATTGATATGATCCTTGTGGTCCATAAACATCTACATAGCCACTTACATAAACCTTCATTCCCTCTTCGGGTTTGAACTTTAATTTTTCAAAAAATGACCGAAACATCACTACATTAATCTTTGACTTTTCGTCTTTTAATGAAAAATATTGGTGAGAATGCATTCTAAACCTAAAATTAGATAACTCTCCCTGCAAAAAAACTTTATGCAAATAAGGATCGTTTTTAAACTTTTGTGAGATGTAGAAATTTAAATCACTAACAGAAAGATAAATTGGATTATCTGCCATGTTGCTTCCTCGTTAATATAACTGTTTGCTTCATTAAACTAGCAACTGTTAATGGACCAACACCGCCCGGAACTGGAGTAATTGCTTCAGCTTTTGGCGCAACAGTATCAAAATCTATATCACCCATTAACTTGCCATTTTCACGGTTCATTCCAACGTCGATCAAAACTGCCCCATCTTTTACCATATCTTCTGTCACCAAATGAGCTTTTCCGACATCAGAAATGATTACATCGGCATTTTTAGTTAATTCAGCTAAATTCTTAGTCTTCGAGTGAGCAATTGTAACAGTTGCATCTCGTCCAAGTAAAACAGCAGCTAGTGGTTTTCCAACAATAACGCTACGGCCAATAATGACTGTATTTTTACCAGCCATCTCAATACCGTAATAATCAATCAAAGTTAAAATACTACGAACTGTTGCTGGGACAATATCACTTTGACCTTCCCATAGTCGCCCTAAATTAAGTGGAGAAAATCCATCTGCATCTTTTTCAGGAGCAATTGTTTCAAAAATTGCTCTTGGATCAATTTGCGGAGGTACTGGTAATTGAACCATAATTCCATTAATACTTGGATCCTGATTAAGCTCTTCAATTTTTTCTAGAAGTTCAGCTTGAGAAGTATCAGCTGGAAAATGCAGTCCTACTTCATTTATTCCGACTTTCTTAGCTAAATTTCTTTTAACTCGCAAATAAATTTTAC
The DNA here is from genome assembly GCF_947539375.1 of Lactobacillus isalae. Classification (NCBI taxonomy): domain Bacteria; kingdom Bacillati; phylum Bacillota; class Bacilli; order Lactobacillales; family Lactobacillaceae; genus Lactobacillus; species Lactobacillus isalae. Next base: position 389,870 of record NZ_OX443569.1, on the reverse strand, counting down.
TTGCAGGATCGTCTCCAACTTCTATTACGCACAAAGTTGGATTTATTCCGTCATTTTTCAAATTTTTTATTTCTTTTTTCAAATTCTCTGTAATTTCATTTGCAGGAGTTTTTCCTTCTAGTAATTTTTTCACTTAATCACCTCATCAAAAAAAGTCGGCTCAACGAGCCGACTCATTAGTTAGTCTTTCTTAATGAAATTGGCCAAGAGACCATTAATAAATTTTTTAGATTCCTTAGAGCTAAATTCATCACATAAATTTAGTGCTTCATTTAAAGCAGCTACTGGATCAATTACTTTGCTATTTTGCATTTCATAAAGAGCTACTTCTAGAATTGCCAAATCTATTTCGTTAATTCTATTAAGACGCCAACCCTTTTTTAAATATTTACTTAATTGCGCATCAAGTTCTTCTTTATTTGCTAAAACACCGTTTACTAATTCAGCAGAATAATCCGGAAAATCCTTAAGTTCTAAAGCCTTTAAAGCTTTTTGACAAACTTCTTCTGCATCAGTTAATTTACCTTGATTAGCCAAATAAATTGCTTGCATCGCAATTCTTCTCATTTCATGCTGTGTCATTTAGTCGTTAGCCTCGTCCTCTTTATCATCTGGGAAAAGTGCTTCTGTATCAGCTTTAACTTCAGATTCAGTATCTTCTGTTTCTGAAACTAAGCCAACTACATGAATATTAATTTGAGTTAAATCTAAATCTGTCATTTGCTTTAATTGCAAAGTTAAGTTTTTTTGCAGTTCGACGCATACTTTTGGCACATTTACACCATAGTCAAGATAAGCATAAACATCAGCAGTTAACTTATCATCTTCAACACTTAAGGAAACACCCTTACCTTGATTAGAACGACCAAAAAGAGTATTGATGCCAGTTTTTAGCGTCCCACGCATTTCGCTGACGCCATCGACTTTTCTGGCAGCAATTCCTAGAATAACTTCTAAAACACCAAGGTCAACTCGGGTTTCATCGCCTTTGTCATTGCTTGATAAAAGAATCGTTGAATTATCAGCCATATTTTTTACCTCAAAAATTATTTATTTGCACGAGAAACGTATGTACCATCAGCAGTATTAATAGTTAATACATCACCTTGATTAATAAAGAATGGTACGTTAACTACTAAACCAGTTTCCATAGTTGCAGGCTTACCACCACCGGAAGAAGTGTCCCCTTTGATGTTTGGTTCAGTTTCAGCAACTTCAAGATCAACTGTATTTGGCAAGTCAACACCTAAAGTTTCACCTTCGTGCATAATTACGTTAACTACCATGTTTTCTTTCAAGAATTTAGATTCTCTTTCAACTTGAGCTTCTGGAATTTCAAGTTGTTCATAAGTAGTAGTATCCATAAATACAAAACTTGTACCATCATTGTATAAGTATTGCATTGCTTTAGTTTGAATATCAGCAGTGTTAACCTTAGCTGTTGAACGGAAAGTATATTCTTGAACTGCACCAGTTCTTAAACTCTTAAGCTTTGAACGAACAAAGGCACTACCTTTACCTGGCTTAACGTGTTGGAATTCAACAATACGCCATAAATCGTTGTTATATTCAATAGTTAATCCATTTTTAAATTCATTAACTGAGATCATTGTCATAGTAAAATTACCTCATTTCTACACTTACTTATCTTACCAATCTTATCTATTGTTTCGCAACATTAACCGCATAATTACACGAATTTATAGAATTAAAAGCTCATCTTTTGGTAACTGTGACATTACATAAGGATGATTGTCCTTAATCAAGACATCATCTTCAATTCTAACACCGCCACGATCTGGCAAGTAAATACCAGGCTCAACCGTAATTGCCATATTGTTTTTCATAACTTCTTTACCATATGGCATTGCTGGAGTGCAAAGTTCATGTACTTCAAGGCCAATCCCATGGCCAATTCCGTGACCAAAGTATTCCCCGTAGCCTTGTTCTTTAATATAATTTCTACCAGCACGATCAATATCTTGGCCAGTGTTTCCAGCAACTGCTGCAGCAATCCCCCGTTTTTGAGCTTCAAGTACAATATAGTATATTTTTTCTAATTCTGGCTCTACTTGTCCTAAAGCTACAGTTCTAGTGATATCAGCTGTATAGCCATGATAAAAACTACCAAAGTCAATTACGATTAATTCACCTGACTCAATTTTCTTATCGCTAGCTACTCCATGTGCCCAACTTCCACGGTATCCAGACGCAACAATTGTTTCAAATGACGGACCATTCCCACCATTCATCTTAAATAAGTAGTCTAATTTTGCGCCGATAGCTCGCTCACTAACACCTGGCTTAATCAAGGGCAAAATTTCTTTAAAGCTCTGCGCAGAGATATCAATTGCCTTTTGCAAAGTTGCTAGTTCAAGTTCATCTTTTACATTACGAACTTTTTCTACTAATTCAGCACTTAAAATAAAATTAAGGTCAGGGCAAGACAACTTTAGAGCTTCAAACTGTGTTGCCGAAATAAATTCACCTTCAACTAAAACATTTTTTACATCTAACTGTTTCAATTGCTTAGCAATTTCTTGCACCACGTCCATTGTTTGCATAACTACTTTCATCTCGCCAGGGGCTTGATGACGAATCTGATCTTTAAAACGTGAATCGGATAATAAAACTCGATCTCCATTGGCAGTTAAAATAAGTTCTGCTTCTTCACCAGAAAAATTAGTCAAGAAACGATAATTAGCCTGATTAAAAATAACCAATGCATCAGCTTGTTCTTCTTTAATCAACTTAGTAGTTTTATTAATTCGATTATTAATTAAAGTTAGCAACTCTTGGTCTGAAGACATATGCCCTACCTCCCGAGTAGATAAAAAAAGACTGAACGTTCCTTAGGGACGTCCAGTCTGCAAAAAAGAATTATTTTGCTTCTTCAACTGGGTAAACAGAAACTTGTTTACGATCTCTGCCCAAACGTTCGAATTTAACAACGCCACTAGTTAAAGCAAACAAAGTGTCGTCGCCACCGATACCAACGTTCTTACCTGGGTGGATCTTAGTACCGCGTTGACGGAAAATGATTGAACCTGCGTTGATCTTTTGACCATCAGCACGCTTTGCGCCTAAACGACGACCAGCTGAGTTACGACCGTTAGCAGTTGAACCACCACCCTTGTGGTGGGCAAATAATTTAAGTGCTTCAAGATTATTAATCATCATTTGTTTCACCCCTTAATTAAGCTTCAATGCTTTCGATAGTTACTTTAGTGTAAGGTTGACGGTGACCGTACTTAGTGTGTGAGTGCTTCTTAGGCTTGTACTTGAAAGTAACAACTTTCTTTTCCTTACCTTGCTTTTCAACTTTAGCAACAACTTTAGCACCTTCAACTACTGGAGTACCAATCTTAGTTGACTTACCATCGTTTACAAGAATAACTTCATCAAAAGTTACTTCGTCGCCAGGCTTAACTTCAAGCTTTTCAACAAAAACGCTGTCGCCTTTAGCAACCTTGTATTGCTTACCACCGGTTTTAATAACTGCGTACATTTGTACACCTCCGAAAAAATACTTAGACTCGCCGTGTGAGGTGGAATTAACGTTAATTCTCTTCTAACCCCATAAACGTGCGGTTGCAGATGTGAGGTTTCCACAAATACAACTCTTACAGTATACTCTCATCCCTCTTTTAAAGCAATTCAATATCAAAATTTCTAAAAAAATAATAGAATAAATCTAGTAGATGTTTTTAAAAAGAGGAGAAAAATTATGCTTAAATTTTATGGTTATAAACGTTGTTCAACTTCAAAAAAAGCTCAGAAATGGCTAGATGATCACCAGATTGCTTATCAGTATCAAGATTTAGTAGAAAAGCCACCTAAACAAGAAGACTTGCTTAAGTGGCTAACTAAGTTTCAAGATCGTAGATTGAGATACTTTTTTAATACTTCGGGACAAGTATATCGCCAGATGCAACTAAAAGATAAAATCGGGGAAATGTCTATTGAAGAGGCCAGCAAACTACTTTCTCAAAACGGCAAATTAATCAAAAGACCTTTAGTCACTGATGGTGAAAATTTAACTTGTGGCTTTAAAGAAGACCTGTACAAAAATACATGGCTATAGTCCCCATTGGCCACCATGAACTCTGGCTACCGTATCAGTAATAATAAATGCTTCGGGATCAATATCGTGGATTTTACTGATCAAAGGGCCATATTCACGGGTATCAACTACTAATAATAGTTGCTTTTTGTCGTCATCACTATAGCCACCAACAACATCGTAAATTGTTAAACCGTTGTAATTATCAAGCAGCATGGATTTTAATTCATCAAAATGTTCATTGCTCATAATTCTCACTTGATATTTGCGGTCAAAGCCGGCTTCTGCATAATTCATAGTCATTGCTGTCACTACTTGAGAAAGTGCGGCTAATAAAAAGGCGTTCCAACCATCCACAAATATATTAAGAAAAATGATAATCATATCAATCGCAAGCAAGCCAACGGCTGGATTAATATAAAAATATTTCTTTAAAATCATTGGTGGAATTGTCGTTCCACCACTTGATGCATTAACGCGATAAAGCAATGACACTCCCAGCCCCATTAAAGCACCACCATAGATCACTGCTAGCAATTGATTATTAGTGATTTTAAAACTAGGCGTAATTTCCATTAAAACAGGAAGCAATAAACTACCTAAGGCAACGTTTTTCGTTGTCTTTTTTCCTAAAAAAATTGCTGCAAGAATGAGCATTAAAATATTAACAATTAAAACTGTAATTGAACGATTAATACCCCATACTGCATCAACTAAAATTGAAATACCAGTTGAGCCACCAGCTGCAATATTAATTGGACCATAGAAGAAATTAATAGAAATGGCGATAATTTCTAAGCCAGCTAAAAAGACTAGCCAACGCATCCAAGATTTCTTTTTGATGTTTTTTGTCATTTCGTCATCCTTCCTAAAAATAAGTTATTAATATTTTATCCGATTCTCATCCATCCTGTCAGCTAGTGATGTTATTCCTAATTGTTTTTTAACATTTTATATTCTAATTGTTGATTACCTTCATAAGCAGGCATTCCATTTTCTGCTCGATATAATGCTCGTTCAAACGCTTGGTATCCCTTGCTTGAGCTGACAGCAAATTTCACATGATACTTGCTTGCAAATTCCCTAATATTCCAAGTACTATCATGGGCTGCAAATGCAGTAACCAAAATCACAATATCCAAATCCTTAATTTGATTTTCAATTATTTTTTTCTTTCCCTCAAATGCATCAATCGGGATAGGAATACCGTTATAGCGATTAACAATTCCTTCTAATATCGCCTCATTTTGATTATCACCAACTGCGATGCCTACTCTTTGATAATGCAAATTCATATCTAATTTTGATAATTCTTGAGTATTTACTGTCGATTTTGTCTTTTCTTTCTTAGTTTTAGAAACTCGCTTTGGCTGCTCCGTTTCATAGATCCATCGAATTTGAACAGCACTAGCTGGATCTTTTTTGAGTCTTACGTCACCGGTATACCAAGCCAAGTCAACAATTGAACCATCTTCTAGATGCACACTTCCATTTTGATAATAACTAGAATCAAGGGCAACAATCACCGGCTTATGATTAATTGTTAACCTTTCTCCGTGAATATTACGCGAAACGCTTAGATTTCCAAGGGTTCCTTGTACTACACCATACTTAAAATCTTCTATTTTGTCATAATCACGACTGCGCAATTTTCTATAGCCGACAACTCGTAAAACTTCAGCTTCATTTAATCCATCTGATACAGGTATAGCTTCAACAATATCGCCACTCTTTAGGTTTAAATCGTGTATTTGACTTTCATTAACTTCAAAAACCACTTCTCCATTATCATTGATTAGATCTGCACCCTTCAATGCACGAATAACTGTATAACGTCTTCCCTTTCGATAGTCACGTACTTTTTCTTTTTTAGGCTTTAATGCCTCTTCAAAAATTTTTCTATTTACTGCACTACTTGTTTCCTCAGATGATTGAATTGCTTGATCCAGCTGTCCTAATTGTTTTCCAAAATTGGCAGTAATATTTTGATCAAAAGTTAATTTATGTAGTGCTCCTAAAGCTGTCTTTTTAGCATCTTTATTACCAGGACGCTCAATTAATTTAGTTATTCCCCGTAAAAAAGTATTTATTTGTGCAATAACTTTGGGATCAAGTTCACCATCAGCTCCATTTTCACTACTCTCTCCGGTCATTCCTAATACCAACTTAATTGCATTCAAGCTATTTTTCAGGCTTTTTTCGTCGCCTTCTGTATTATTTAATATTCTTTTTAAATTATTTCGATAGTCAAACATTTTAACCACTTTCTTACTTACTTTTTATCTATTATAGCTATTTAACAATATTCAATTCAAAATTTCTTTATCAATTCTATCAATAAAGTGATATATTAAAGGTAAAAAATAAAAAGTGAGGAAAAATCATGACTAAGTACACTGTTACATTATCTGAAGAAGATTACCAAATGTTAAAAGATTGTCATTCAAAGAATCCTTCAATCATGAAGGCTTTAGAAGAAGCAAAAAAAGAAGATTAGACTAAACAAAAAAATCGTGATTAGTTAATTGCTAATCACGATTTTTTATTTATTTTTTGGACGCTCTTCGACTAAAAAGCAACATTCCAATTAAAGTACCTATAATTAAGTCAATAATTACTGGAATAATCATAAACTTTCCTGAACTAACCATAAACATATCAACAGCTGCCCACACTATTCCAACAAGAATTCCTTTATATAGATACTCCCACTTAAACTTAAATTTTGGTTGATCTATACTAAGCCAAACACCAGCTAAAATAAAACCTAAAAATAAGCTTATAACGATAAGAATTACAAATAGACTAATTATTCTAGCTGTCGGTAAGGTGTTTAGGTTTGAAAAATCAGTTGGACTTTTAAAGCTAAAAAACAAAAAATAAACAAACCAGACTACGCTAAAACTTAGCCCCAACTTTATTAAGCGATTAATAGAAAACTTTTTCATTTTTAAGCCCTCCATTCCCCGCCTTGACCATAAGTATGTTTATCAAGTTCATTAATAATTACATGAATATGTTCTTTTGGAGCACCAGTATTCTTATGAACAGCTTCGGTGATATCTTTCATCATTTGAGTAAGTTGTTCATCGCTTCTACCCTTAATTAGTTCTACATGTACAAATGGCATTTAAAATTCCTCCTTTTTATCTTTAATCAAAATTATAACAAATCTATTTTAATTAAGCAGTCCTTCTTAAAATTCTCCTTGCGCCATCACGGACTGCAAAATATAGGATTGGAGTACAGATTGCTGTAGAAATCGAATTGATGACTGTTGCTGGTAAACTAACAAAAGAGCTCACTAAAGCCACATTCAAACTAGTTCCTACCATTAAAGCCTCTACAATCGAAACGCAGTAAGTAGTAAAAATCTTAGTTACTCCAGCAATGATTCCCAAAATAATAATATTTCTTTTACTATCCTGATAGTGCATTCCTTTATAGACCGCCGTCAAAACACTTGCAACTACCACTACTTCAAGCATTGTTAACCAAGATGTTGCGGCATAACCATTAAGTAAATCAAAACCGCCCAAGCCAATAATTCCTGCTAGCATTCCATTTCTATATCCCAGATACAAAATTGCAACAGCAGTTAAAGTATTACCAAAATGGATAAAGGGACGACCAACTAAAGCGGGCACCGGGATTCGTAAGACCCAGACTCCTAGATAAATTATCGCCGCAAATAAACCAGTCATAATTATTGAAACTAATGAGTTTTCTTTTGTTCGCATTCCTAACCTTTTTTCTCCTCTACTTTCTTCATTAACCAAGATAAGGCACCTGCATAATTAGGCCCTAACCGTTTATCTTGAGTTAAATCAGTTGCTTTAATTGCCATTTTAACAAAAGTCGCTGCCACCTGCGAACTCTCCTTTAGAGAATAACCAGCTAAAATTGCTGCTAATAAGCTGCTTGCAAACATATCGCCTGTACCAAAAAATGAACGTTCAACTTTAGCAGTTTCTATTACAAAAGTTTTATCATTGGATGAAACTCCAACAATTTTAATTTTGTCCTGCATTGAAATTCCAGTAATTAATACTTCATTTAGATCAAATTTTTTCTTTAATTCTAAACTTAGCTCTTTAATCTCATTAATCGAAAAATTTCGATACTTCTTATCCAATAACAAGCAAGCTTCAGTTAAATTAGGCGTCAAAATCGTCACGAAATTAGCAAGCATACGCATTTTTATCACATAATCTGCATCTAATCCGCGATATAGCTTGCCTGAATCTGCCATTGCCGGATCAAATAATACTTTACTATTCTTAAAAGTAGAAATATGCTGCAACCAAAAATCAATGGCACCTTTGCCCAAATAACCTAAATATAAGTTTTCAAAATAAATATTCTGCTCCTGCCAGTGAGCAATAATTTTATTCATTTCACTATTTAGACTTAAAAAAGTATTATCACCAAAACCACCAGTATGCGTAGACAAAATTGCCGTTGGCAATACATCTGGTTGATAGCCACACGCTCCCAAAATTGGAAGAGCAACGCTTAGAGAAACTTGACCAAGGCAGGAAAGATCTTGACTAATTAAAAGTTTTTCGTTCATTTCACTATTCTTTCTAACTTAAGACGTTTCTTTTTAAGAGTATAGCGTTTTGAATTCAATCTAATTTGAATTAGTTTATTATGCCAATAGATTAACGACACTTTGATTGCTAAACGATTGTACCAACAATAGTCGTGTCTTAAGTAATTATATGAATCCTTTAAATCAAGCAAATGTTCTGCCGTAACAAATTGATTTCGGCTCCAGTGCCAATCAGCAGCCCCTTTTTTATGAATTCTAATCTTTTCAATTCGACCAACTGTTAACCTAGCTCGCCCTTTAATGTACTTACTTCTAGCAACAGTAATATAGTTACCAATCATAGTTTGTTTCCAAAATTTATTGTGTTTCTTTTCAATAAAAAGTGCCCGTCTTAACACCTTACTCAAGCAATACCATTCTTTATTACCATTAGAAAGTTCAATTAAACACCAAATATATTCTTGTCTTTTTCGCAAATTTTCCCCAACTTTTTTATTACTTAACTTAGTTTTTCATACAAAGGAATTAAGACTTCAATTCCCTCTTGAATGAATTTCTCCATATTTTTAACTTCGTCATGATTACGAAATGTAAATTTTCCTAATAAAAAGCTACTTTGATTAGCTTCTTTATTAAATTGTTCTTTCTTAATCGGATCATTCAAATACTCGCTTAAGCTTAAATGATCCGCAAATTCCATTTCATTTTTATCCCAAAGATACCAATTAGACAAATCTAAATCGGCACTCCAAGCTGGTATATCATCTAGCAGTTTATTATACTGGCTCGCCGTTCCTTCACGCTGATCACTCTTGTAATATTGAAACATTAAGTAGACCTGCAATTGCTTTTTATCAAGCATAACCCCAATGCAAGGATTACAGTCAGCTAATGAATTCAAACGATAGCTAGCCAAAAAATGGTCGATTTTTTACATCCTCACCAGGTTGTCTGGCAGGGTAATAGATAATGTCATATTTTTTTAAAACACGGGTCGATAATTTTTTAGCTTTATTCGTCATCATCGTCACCAGCTTGCGCAAATGTTAACGCCAATTCAATGTCTGAATGAAGATCGCCACAGGCTAGTTTAGCGGTTTTATTAAAAGGCATATCAAATTTTTCGTTACCATCTTTTAGTAAGTTAGTTAATAAATAGTCAACAATTCGATTTAAATCCCAATAAGATAATGTACCAAACGCTTCTTGGATTGACATTAAAATTGATTCATTGTTAAAAAGCGGATCATGTAAAGTTAAGATAAATTTAGTTGAGGCAAACGGCGGTATTGGATCGACAATACTGCCATTTAATTCTTCAATAAGTTTATTGCCTTTTAACCAATATTTGGCGTGAGGGTTTGGCAAATTAGTATAGTGTTCTGAAAAAATTTGAATTAGCATTTTTTCAAGATAATCATTTAAATCACGATAATTATCTAATTGAACAATTTGATTTAATCCTTGAAGATTTTCTTTACTAACAGAAACGTTTAATTGTAATTTTTGCATAATTAAAATCCTTCTTGATCGAAAATCCAGTACATTTTATCAGTTAAAACTGTCATTTTTTATCCTATTTATAAGCTAATAAATCTACTTCAACATGAAATGCCTCGTTTCCTGGCATTTTTCCCGATTCATGTTTTAAGAATTCAAATCCCTTATGTACATATAAATTTTTGGCAGGATTACCCGTTAATACTTCTAAATAAGCTGGTCGCTTCATTTTAGTTAACGAAAATTCAATTAACTTACTTCCAATCCCTTGTTTTTGAAAACTAGGATCTACATAAAGCCACGCAAGCTCATCATCACTAAATGCGACAAAACCAACAACTTTTTCTTTCGTCTCTGCCACATAAATATTATATGAAAATAAATCCTCTTCAATTGTCGCGATCTTCAAAGGCTTAAAAGCAGCCTTTAAGTTAGCAGCCGCTAATTCTTGTTTTCTTGCTTGATCGTGAATTACACATAAATCATTGAAGTCACTTTTTTGATATTCTCTAATCTTTATTTTACTCATAATCAAAAAGCTCCTCCACCGCTGCCGCCACCAAAGCCGCCAGACGATCCACCTGAAAAACCACCTGAACCACCAGAAACAGATGAATTTAAGTTAGCTCCTGAATCAAAACTAGAATTAAAGTTATTTGCAAAACCATCTCTACCATTGCTATAAAAAGTTCCCCAGAAGATAAGATTAGTATCGTCAATTTCATCCGCAAACTCTAGCTTTAGCTGTCTTAATACTTTCTTTGAGACGCCTAAAGCAACTGCATATGGCATAATTTCTTCCCACAAAGCTAGTTCTCCCACTTCACGCATCTTAAAATTACCGATTTCATCAAGCATTTTCTTAAAGCCACGTACTTTATTTGTTTCTTCTGCTCCTTTAGCGGTATACGGTGACAATTTTTGATTGCTATAGATCGCAAGCATTACCGCTAGTCCTAATAAAATTATAGCTACTACAAATAAGCTTGCTGTTCCTTCACTTGAGAAGAAAGCTCCAACTATTCCAATACCACTAAGTACAAGCAAGATAATCATCAAGATTAAATTATTGCTCTTTTTTGACTCAATTTTTTTGTCAAAAAAGCCAGCTTGATCTGCTTCTTGAACTTTCTCTTTTTGCCATTTAGCAAAAATCTTACCTAATTTAGAAGATCGGTGTTTTTTAAGCTTATAAGTTGTAAAACTTTGACCATCACCAACATTATCAAATAGATACTTCAATAAAGAATTGGAATCTAATATATTTTTATCAAGCAAAGAAATTTCGTAATACGTTTTTCTTCTTACTTTAACAGGATCAATCTTTATTTTCTTTTGAACAGCTAATTCCATTAAGTAAGCAGTTAAAGCTTTAGAACTTGGTTTATCATCTATATCTAAAATTTCAGCAATCACAGGTGAAACAGCAGGAATATCATAAATTCTTGGCAATTGTTTTTCTTTTTCTGGTTTAACGCCTGAGTTTTTTAAAGTAAGACTTCTAATTATAACTAATACGGACAACAAACCCGAAAATATCAAAGCCCCTAAACCCAGAATCTTACTTCTTTGACGACGCTCATTAGCCTCACGCGCAAGTCTTGCTTCTTGCTCTAGAACGTAATTTCGATGATTTTGTGTTCTAATATTTTTATTTTGATTAGTCACTTCATTTGGAAAAATACTATGAACTTCGATTCCTTCATCTCCGCTAACATCGCTAGCCGTCATAATAATATTACCTTTTTCAGGATTAACTGAAATTTGTCCAGACAAATCTCCATGGGCCCAAGCTTTCAAATCTTTAACCGGTCCAGGAAAAATCACTTCTGCACGTACATTATCAAGATCTGTATCCCAGCCATTGCCAATAATTTTAAAATTAAGTTCAGCTGTATCTTTCCAGTTAATAATTGCATTGGTAATTTCATAAGTATAAATCACCGTAAATTTATCGCCATCACTCACATTATGCCAAACTTTAAAACGATAGCCATGATCGCTATGACTTAACTCATATGTATTATTTTCATGATTATTATTTGCTAAAACCGGTTGCGAGTTTTTCTCAGAAACAATCCTAACTTGCGGATTTTTTAATTCTTGATTCTCTGCCAGATTTTGCTGATAAAAAACACCATGTGCATCATCGTCAAAATCATAAGTAATCCGTCTTTCCATTGTAAGCGACCCATTAGGATTAACGCGAGCAGTAACATCGACATTCGTAATATTGTAATCTACGTCAGCTAAAGCTGGTTTAGTAAAGAAAATAATCGAAATTACTAATATTAACGTCTCGATTATTAAGTAAAAAAATTTTTTCATAAGTCCCTCGCAAATAAAAGTGAGTTTTTGCTTAATTATAACTTAATATACGAAAAAAGCGCTAGATTTTATTTCCAGCGCTTATTAACAAAATATTTAATTTTGAGCAGTAATACTCTGTTTCTTATGAACTCTTAGATAGTGACAAACTGCATAAATAGAAAAGCAAGTAAAGAAAATTGCGGATATTAATAATCCTGTTCTAGCACTTGAGCTAATTGCATTAATAATCATCGGTGAAATTGCGCAACCAACATTGACTAAAACTAAGACAATCGTTGTTGCTAAGTTAATCGAATTAGCAGGAGCCGACCAATCAAGCCAATTGTACATATATGGAACGCCGAGCCCAAAACCAATTCCTAAAATCAAGCATCCTAAACTTAGTATAATAAAGTTACTTGCTAAAGCAATTAAGAAGAAACCGATTGCTACTAAGCTAAAGCCCAGTGGAAAGATCTTGTCATGTAACTTTTTAAAGAAGAAGCCAAATGAAGCACCAATTGGAATTCCTACTAGGTTTAAAACCCCAGTTAAAGCTGAAACTTCGCTAACTGTTCCTAATTTTTCTTGAACAACTAAAGCAGGAATCTTAAAACTCATTGGCATATAAAACAAGAAAATAAAGAACATTAAAATTGAAATTAAAACAACCTTACCGTTAATTGTTTGCTTTTCTTTTGCTTTCTTTGCCACATTATTCTTTGTCTGTTTTGATGAAGGAAGTGGAACAAAGAGAATGAATAAAATCAAAACAGGAATTACTAAGAAGTAAATTGCAAAGGCTGCATGCCATGAGATGGTTAAAAGCCAGCTAATTAAAAATGACGCAAGTGCAGCTCCCAAACTTCCCATTACATTTTGATAACCAACCATTGTAGCTAATTTTTCTTCATTACTGCTATAAAACTGCGGAATTAAACTGACAGCAAGCGAATTAAACAAGCCAATACCTGCACCAATTAAAAATCTTGAAATTAAAATTGGAGTATAAGCAGTCGCATACATCGGAAAAGTACCAGCTAATAATGTTATCACCAACCCAGTAAGAATGGTTGGTTTTTCTCCTATTAATTTAATTAAAAATGGACTAATTAATAATCCAATTACAATTCCGATATTTGGAATTGTTGATAACATCTCTACTCCGGCCCTATCCACACCTGGAAACGCATGATACATCAACGGTAAAGCTGGAGCAATGGCAGGTGCCATCATCAAAAAAATCGAAATCGATAGCAGTGATATTTTAAAGATCAAATGATCTTGCGGATTCTTTTCTTTCATCTTATTTACCCCATTTTACTTATACTTAATCTTTAACAATATGCTTTCTAAAAAATTCTGCTTCTTCGTCATTAGCTTTTTTAGCTAATTCATCTTTTTGATTAATTAAAAAAACATGTGGTTCGGGATGTTTTTCATCTCCCCAGGATTTTTGAATTACTTCTACTCCCTTTGCTCTTAGGAAACCATCTAATCTAACAGCACAGTCATGGATAAAATCTTCATTAGCTGTTGAAATAAAAGTTGGTAAAAAATCTTTAGTGATATATTTTTCAACATTAATTAAATCTTGATTCTTAGAATCTTTCATTACTTCAGGATCAAAGTAAGCTAAAGTGGCTTCCATCATCATACCTGGATCCTTCATGAATGTAGCTGGAGAGTTCAAAGCAACTGCTCTAAATTTCAAATCCGTTAATTTATAGCCAAATTTTTCACGATATTCTGGATTAGTTAAAATAGCAGTATATTGTTCTGCCATCTGGCCTCCAGCCGAATCTCCCACTAAGAAAACATTATTTTTATCAAGATTATATTCATCAGCATGGTCTGCTACCCAATGAATATATTCATTTACTTGGTCAAGCTCTTTAGGAAACTTTACTTCTGGACCTAATTTATAGTTTGGATTAACAAAAGCAAATCCTCTCTTAGCCATCCCTAAACCATAAAATTGATATGTTTCTTTCGTTCCATAAACCCAACCACCGCCATGAATATTAATAATGACAGGAATTTTCCCTTTAACATTGTTTGGTAAATATAAGTCTAATAAGTTCCACTTTGGATCTTCACCATATTGAATGTCGTTTATGCGCGTAACTTCTGGAATATCATGTGGCAATCCGCCATCTCTTTTATCATCATTTTTCTTCCAGTCCGTACGCATTTTTTCAACTGCCTCTAAAATATTTTGATCTTTCATCATATTTCCCTCTCTCATTGAATTCGCTTACATAATAACTAAAAATTAATACAAAAAATAGGTCAATCTTAACCATTAATTGGCTTTAATTGACCTCTTTCACTAAATTTTTCTTCATTTTTGATGCACTTTGGCCATATAGCTTGTCAAAGGCGCGGTTCATTGTCCTAATGCTAGAAAAACCATTGTCAATGGCAATCTGCGTAAGGTTCTTTTTTCGACTTTTCAACTCCTTATAAGCATGTTCAGCCCTAACATTATTAATGTATGTTTCGACTGTGAGTTCCATTTCTTTTTTAAAAAAACGTGCTAAATATTCTTTAGAAATATTACATTTATTTGCAATAAGAGCTAGATTAAGCTCTTCTTGATAATGGTTATTTACATATTGTGTAATATATTGCAGTCGATTGATGATATAAGCTTTGCGATCACTAATCTGCTTTTGATCTTTTTTATCTTCAGTAAAATTAGTCAAAAGCAAGCATAAAATCTCATCAATTAAACGCTGCTGTTCTAAATGTTTAGTTGGAACTTCTAAAAAACTAACTTTAATAAATTGACCAAGCAACCCTTGCAGATGAGAATAAGCTAGTTTCTGCTCATTACTAAAATTAGCTGGATCATTAATCTTAATAATCTGGTGCGCAATATCTGGATATAAATTTATAAGATAATCATATGGAAAAATAATCGATAAAGCTAAAGAATCCTTATTTTTAAAATTATGAATACTATGAATTTCTTGCGTATTTACTACCAAAATTGTTCCAGATTTTGAAGAATAATGCTTTTTATTGATCAAAAAATCATCTATTCTGCCATTTTCAACATAACTTAATTCAATTCCGCGATGCCAATGTGGGGCAATATATTTTTCGGAATTATTATCATGAAAGACAAAATACCAAACAGGCAATGGATCAGTTGGAACTACAATTTCATGTTGCTTGATTTTTTTACCATATGTCATTATAATTTTTCGCCATTTACACGGATAAAGAGATTATACAGAGCACCGTAAAGATTAGCTCCATTCTTAAATTTAGCTTCAACTATCTTTGGACGAGTAAAAGTATCTCTAATTATTTTATTAGCTGCTAAAACTTCATCATAAGCTTGATTAATTCCCTGAACAACAATTGGCTGAGCAGAAATACCGCCACCAATTGCAATTGCATCTAAATCAACGACTGCTTGAATATCAATGATAATAGCAGCAATTCTCTTACAATACTCATCAAAAATATTCTTCGCATTTTTATCTTCATTATTAATTGCATCAAAGGCAGCTAACCCATCAGTTTCATCATCATTCTCAATTGCTTTATTAACATTCTTGATCATTTGTACAGCCGAAGCATAACCACCAGCAAATCCGTCAAATCCTGGTTCTTTCATATTAAGCTGCAAGAAACTTAATTCACCTGCTTGAAAGTGCGCCCCGTTTAAAAGTTGACCGTTAACAATTATTCCTCCGCCAACTCCAGTACCTAAAGTAATCGCAGCACAATTTTTCATATCTTTCAAGCTACCAAGCCAGTTCTCTGCTAAGGCGCTAGCTTTACCATCATTAATTACTGCAACTGGTAGACCATATTTTTTATACCTTTCCGCAAAATCAATTCCATCAAGAAAAGGAAGTGCTCCACCAAAATGAATTTTAGTATGAGCGATTTTTCCTGGCGCACAAAAAGCTAATCCTTTAACCCCCTTCCTGACATATTTATCTACAATCTGATCAATATTTTTTAAAAATTGTTCTTTATTATGTGATGTCTTGATTTTGCCTTGTTCAAGAATATTTCCTGCATTATCAAGTTCTGCATATTTTACGTTAGTTCCACCAATATCAATGCTCAAATAATTCTTTTTCATTATTATCCTTTCTTCTAATGTTTAGCGCTTACAAAAGATATTTTATGGTGTATTTATTTATGAAACAAGTCACTTATTGACATTTTTTAAGTTAGATATTGATATAGAAAGAGTCCATTAATGTTTTTGCTTATTAATGAACTCTCTAATATTCAACTAAATGATTAAAACTTATTTTTTACTTTGTTCTTGTGCATAAAGCATGTTGTCATATTTACGGGCAAATGGTAAATATAAAAAGAAACTAACAATCAAAATTATTGCTTGCCAAATAGCTACTTTCCATCCTCCAATTAAGAATCCAGATATTACTGGAGGAGTCGTCCAAGGTACTTGTACACCATTCAAATATGGCAATATTCCTGCTTTAATTAATAAATATGTCGAACCAGCAGACAAAGGCGGCATAATAAAGAATGGTACTGCTAATAAAGGATTCAATACAAGCGGAACACCAAATAGCACAGGTTCATTAATATTAAATATTCCCGGTACCAATGCTAACTTACCTATTCCTTTCATTTGTTGGGATTTAGCAAAGAAAGTCATAAACACTACCAAGCCAATTGTCATGCCTGCACCAGTTACAGTTGAAAACTGATCAAACAATCCCTGAATAACAATATGACCACCATGAGCAGCATCTACATAACCATATTTTTTGAAAATAGCTGCATTTTGTAATGCATTTGCACTTAAGATTGGTCCAACTATTCCACCAACCAAGGTTGAGCCATGAACACCAAAGAACCAGAAAAATGGCACTAAGAGCGTCATTATTAAAATTCCACCAAATGAGTCAGATAATCCTTGCAATGGGGTCTGAATAGTATGGTAAATCCACTCTGTAAGTGTAGTTCCAGCTACTTTATCAAAGAATGCATACACAGCTAGCCAAAGAGTCGTTAAAACAGCTGCAGGAATTAAAGCTACAAATGATCCTGCTACAGCTGGTGGAACTTGATCTGGCAACTTAATAGTAATCTTATTTTTAACGAACCAGGAATAGATCCACCCTGTAATCATACCAATGATAATAGCTGCGATCATTCCTTGACCGCCTAACCATGTACGATCTATAAAGCCACTTAATAAACTAGGTGCTTTAGCTGAAGAAATAATTGTCTTACTACCATCCATTACCGCTGTAGTAGGATTCATAATAATCAAAAAGCCAACAAATGCAGTCATTCCTGCTGGTAACGGGTCCACTTTATCATTCTTAGCCCAAGTGTAGGCAATCCCAACTACAGCAAAAACTGCAACAATCCCAAATGAAGCATTATAGGCTTGATTCCAAAAACGTGTTAAACCCGTTTGATCCATCCATTGAGCAACACTGGGTACTGGGAAGGAAGCTAAAAGTAAAAATAGCGATCCGACCATAATAAATGGTAATGATAATAACATCCCATCTCTTAGAGCACGTATTGCTTTAGTATTTACGAATTTCATAACTGGTGGCAATATATGCTTATTAACGAAGTCTTTCATAATTTTCCCCTCTTTTCATCTCTTACATACTCAATTTTATGAAAGCGCTATTAATAATACAATATACCTAGATCATTCTGAAACGAGTTTGAAAAGGAAGTATAATATTCCTTAATTGGAACATAGTGTTCTTTTAGTACTAATAAGATATATATTTATTTTGGAGGTTCATATGGCCTTTTTTGGATTCAAAGACTTATCTTCTCTTTCTAGTGTAGATATGGCTCTATACCGCTACGTAACTGAAAATAGTGATAAAGTTGTGTACATGCGAGTACGCGATATTGCCCAGAAGACTCATGTCTCGAATTCTTCAGTAATGCGCTTTATTCATAAAATGGGATTCGATAGTTTTCCAGAATTTAAAACATTTATAAAAAATAAAAATGAAGGCAATCCAGCTATCCATACCTTTAATTTTATCGATAAAAATAATTTTCCAAGCGATATAGTTAACAAGGTTAAAATTGTTGCAGACAAATTATTTGAATGTGACAACATTATATTTTTAGGTATGGGGTCATCAGCCTATACTGCTGGATATACTTCACGTCAATTAGCTTCCCTTGGTTATAATACTAGTCTAGTAACTGATCCTTTTTATCCTTTACATGCACGTTTAAGAAATACAAGTAATAATGCGTTAATTTGCTTTTCTGTATCGGGAAAAACTACTGAATTAATTGAACTTTTAAATAGTTTTGTTAATGATGAAGATACGACCATCATTTCTATTACTGGTGATCCTACAAGTACTATTGCACGTATGAGCAGATATTCACTAACATACCATGAAAAAGAATATAGACTCCACCGATACTACGATCTATCTTCACAAATTCCAGCAATGTATATCGTTGAAGCAATTGTCACAACATTACGCAATCAACTAGACAATTAGAACACCTTGTTCCAAACCTGGTATCTAAATCTAATACTAGAAAGCTTTACCTAAACTAATAATATGTCTTCCATCAAAGTAAGCTCTTTCATATAATTTTTCTTAGTTAAAACAGTACAAGGAGAAAAATTATGAGAAGAACACTTAATAAAAATTTTCTTTGGGGTGGTGCAGTAGCTGCTCATCAATTAGAAGGTGCATATAACGAAGATGGTAAAGGACTATCTATTGCCGACTTCATGACATTAGGCAACCATGACCATCCACGGAAGTTAACAAATACAATTGAAACTGATCAGTATTATCCTAATCATCTTGGTAATGATTTTTATCATCATTATAAAGAAGACATTAAATTGATGGCTGAAATGGGATTTAAAGCTTTTAGAACTTCAATTGCTTGGACACGAGTATTCCCTAACGGAGATGAAGATAAACCAAATGAAGAGGGGTTAAAATTTTATGATCGAGTATTTGACGAGCTACTCAAATATCATATTGAGCCGGTCATTACCTTGTCTCATTTTGAAATGCCAATTAATCTGGTCAAAAAATATGGCGGTTGGTCTAATCGAAAGTTAATAGGTTTCTTCACTCGCTTTGCCCATGTTTGTTTTGAACGATATCATAATAAAGTGAAATATTGGATGACATTTAACGAGATTAATAATCAAACAAACTATGAAAGTGATATCTCTGTCTATGAAAATTCAGGAATTAAATTTAAACCTGAAGACGATAAAGAAAAGCTTATGTACCAAGCGGCACATTATGAATTAGTTGCTAGTGCTGAAGCAGTCCAAATTGGTCACGCAATTGATCCGTCCTTGAAAATTGGCTGTATGTTAGCCTTTTGTCCTATTTATCCTGCATCTTCTGATCCTCAAGATATTCTCTTTGCTAATCGCGCAATGGATACTCGCTTGTATTTTGGAGATGTGCATGTAAATGGAAAATATCCTAACTGGTTAAAGGCATACTTTGAGAATAAACATTTTAATCTAGATATTACTGATAACGATTTAAAGATTTTAACAAAGGGGACAGTCGATTATGTCGGTTTTTCTTACTACATGTCATTTGCTGTTAAGTATCCAAATCATTTGAATTATCAGGAATATTCTGACTTAATAGCTAATCCGTTCATTAAAACAAACGATTGGGGTTGGCCAATAGATCCAGTAGGTTTACGTTACGCACTTAACTGGATGACAACCAGATGGCACAAACCACTCTTCATTGTTGAAAATGGTTTTGGTGCATATGATAAATTAACCTCAGACCATAAAATTCATGATGACTATCGCATAGATTATTTACGCTCTCATATTAAGCAAATGAAACTAGCGGTAACTGAAGATGGTGTGGATTTAATTGGTTATCTTCCATGGGGATGTATTGATTTAGTAAGCGCAAGTACCGGTGAAATGAAAAAACGATATGGTTTCATTTATGTCGACGAGGATGATTACGGTCAAGGCACACTTAAAAGATATAAAAAAGATTCATTTGATTGGTATAAGAAAGTTATTGATTCAAACGGTGAAAATTTAGATTAATAATAAAAAAATAAGCCATAGTTTTTTGAAAGCTATGGCTTATTCTTTACCTTACATTTTATTTATCGTCTACTTCTCTTTTTTATCTGTTGGTTAATCTTTCTAATATCTCTTTGCTGTGTTAAACGAATTATAATCCAAATTACAATATATACGAGAATGAAAATAAGCAAAGTTTGCCAGTTAATAATCCAATGATTAAGTATCATCATTATTGAAAATAAACTGAATGTTCCAATTAAATGAAAAACTAAAGCAAGTAAATAAGATAAATCAGCCTGAAACAAAAAACTTAATTCTCCAATCAGACCACTACAAATAAAAACAATTAAAACACTTTTTAAAGGAACATCAATATCTCCAACATTATTTGAGACTATCCCAAGAATAAATAAATACGTAATTGCGCCAAATCCTATTCCAGTTACAAAATAATCTAAAATTTTTTGCCAAATTTTCATTTTATAATCCTAATTTCTTTTCTAATTCAGGTAAGTATTTTCTTGATACATCAGTTTTTTGCTTAAAGTCTAATCTTGCAACCATGTTACCAGTGAATCCCGCTTCAAGCGATTCAAGATAATTCAAATTAATAATTCCATGCTTAGAAACTTGTACAAAATCATTATTTAGTTTTTCTAAAACTTGATACAAGCGCCCATTAGTCTTAATAACTGCACTTGTTGTATAAAAAGTTAATTCAATTTTTTCAACTTCAATTTTAATGATCTCATCAATTTTTACAGTTAAAATTCTATCTTCCGTTTTAACAGGCAAAATAGAACCTACCTTTTTATCGAAATTCTTAATATAATCTATTAGCTTCTTTACTTGCTGCGTCTCTTCGACAGATACTACTTTAACTTCAATTTGATCTTCTTTTAAATTAGAATTTGGCTCAAATTCTACAATCACGTATTATTTCTTCTTTCTACCCAAAATGAGTGCTAAAAAACTCACTACAATTCCTAAAACAGCCGACATAACTATTATCATCAAAGCATTGTCCCAATTATTCAATTGATGAGAACCAAGTTTAAAGTGAATTCCTAAGTATTCAATCAACGCTTGACGCATTCTAGCCGGAACATCTTGCTGGCTTATTTTATTTAAAAGTAAACTTCTAAAGCTTGCTGCTTCATAACTACTTGGAAATAATTTTACTATATTTTGAGCTGTTTTTGATAAAGTTCCATATGGCATATAAGTAGCTACCATAAACCCAGCCGCTGCTCCAATTACTGCAGATAAACGGCTGAAAGTAGTTGACGAATTAATAAATAAAACAATTACTAAGTTCAACAAGGTTGCGCAGACTGCCCCCAATAACATAAATCCTAAACTAGGTAAATATGCACTGGTCGCAATTTTTACCTGATCTACTACTGAGAAATAAACCGCCATGACGATAAACGTAACGATCTGCATCAAAAAACTCACTATAGTAGCTGATACTACATAAGCCATACTCTCACTAATTGGAGTTAAGGCAGTTAATTTCATATCATCTATTGCCCGATTCTCTCTATCATTGACCATTTGACCAAGAGCTTGAAATGAAGTAGTAATTCCCGCTATTGAAACAATCCCACCTAACATCCATAAATCTAATAGCTGTTTTGCATGATTTACATATCTCCAGGAACTAACAAGATTTTGTTGTAAAAATCCAATATAAATTATAAATGAGATTAAAGCCCCAAAGCATGACATGACTACTCCCGGCTTATTGGCAAAATAGATTTTGATATTTCTTTTAATTAAGGCAATCATTATTGCAATTCCTTTCCTGCAACTTTAATAAAAGCATCATCAATTGATCCTTTTTGGTATTCAAATGAAATAATCTTTGATTCATTACCTTTTAACAACTCAATTACCTGTTGACTATCTAACCCATCTATCTCAACTTGATCTCCCTTAGTACGAAAAGGTTTATAATCTGTTTTGATTTTTTGATCTCTTTTTAGGATTAGTTTTAATTTGTTTGGAGCATATTTTTCTTTAATTTCTTTTGCTGATCCATTAGCTAGAACATTTCCATTTTCTAAAATATACATTTGATCCGCATTTTCAGCTTCTTCTAAATAATGAGTAGTTAGAAAAATCGTTAACCCCTGTTCTTTCTGCAATTTTTGCAGTAAATTCCAAATTACGATTCTTGTTTGTAAATCTAGCCCAGTTGTCGGCTCATCTAAAAATAAAATATCTGGATGATCAATTAATGCTCTAGCAATATCAACTCTTCGTCTTTGACCGCCAGACAAGGTACCATATTTTTGATTTAAAAAATTTTTGATCCCAATTAACTCAATTAGAGTTTCAAGCCACTTTTTAGAAACGTTGTGATACATGTGTGCCCTCAAATATAAATTATCTTTAACAGTCAAAACATTATCTAAAACACTATTTTGAAATACAATACCAATTTTTAAATTTGGAGCATAAGTAATTGTGCCACTGGTTGGCGTAAGTAGACCTGTCAAAATATTAATAGTAGTTGATTTACCTGCACCATTAGTACCTAAATAAGCTACTAACTGTCCCCGATCAATTTGTAAGTTTGCCTTATTTAGGGCTAACTTTTTGCCATATTTCTTAGTTAAATTAAAAGTTTCAATCAACATAAAAAAGACTTCCTTTCTGAATTCACTATTAGAATACAGAGAGAAAGTCTTTTTGTGATCGATATATAAATGAACGGTTTTATTTCTTAAATAAGTTGCAGAAATCTTAACTCAAAATTTTTTATTTATTTAATTTTATAAACCCGCTGATTGTAAAAT
This sequence comes from Lactobacillus isalae, assembly GCF_947539375.1. Classification (NCBI taxonomy): domain Bacteria; kingdom Bacillati; phylum Bacillota; class Bacilli; order Lactobacillales; family Lactobacillaceae; genus Lactobacillus; species Lactobacillus isalae. The sequence continues at coordinate 366,594 of NZ_OX443569.1, read as the reverse complement.
TAAATTGAACACTTGATAAAAAGTCCATTCGGACCTGTTTGATAGAATGTAGTTACCACACAACATTTAGAAACGAGGTCAAAATGGACTCTTTACATTCTACCATGAATCAGCACATTAAAGGCAAGCATATATCATTCGAGGAAAGAGTTATTATTCAATTGCGTTTGAAAGATGGCTATTCTTTGCGTGCAATTGCCCGTGCATTAAACTGTACTCCTTCTACTATCAGTTATGAGGTTAAGCGCGGTACTGTAGAACTGTATCATGGCAAAGTCAAAAGATATAAGGACTTTCAAGGACATGATGTATATCAAGCTCATCGTAAAAATTGTGGGCGCAAATCAGACTTTCTCAGGAAAACTCAATTCATGCGCTATGTCCACAAACATTTCTTTAAAGACGACTGGTCGCTTGATGTGTGCAGTAATCGTGCCACTGCTGTTGGCGCATTTAGCAGCAGAGAGGTTGTCTGTACTAAGACTCTTTACAATTATGTCGACCAAGGTCTATTAGATATACATAATTACGACTTGCCAGAGAAGCTTAAACGCAATACCAAGCTTCATCGTATTCGCAAAAATAAGAAAAAACTTGGCAGAAGCATTGAAGAACGTCCTAAAGAGATCAATAAACGTAATGAGTTTGGCCATTGGGAATGCGATTTAGTTCTCGGACATAAGAGCAAAGCTGATGAGGTGCTGCTAACCTTATCTGAGCGTATGAGTCGTGAGTTCTTAATTCTTCGTATTTCTGACAAGACTTCTGTCAGTGTCATGCAGGCCTTTAAAGAACTCTAAAGGCAATACAGCGAACATTGGAATGATATTTTTAAAACCATTACCACTGATAATGGCTCAGAGTTTGCAGATCTTTCCAACCTAGAAAAAGCATCCAATACACTGGTTTACTATGCCCATCCTTACACTTCTTGTGATAAGGGAACAGTTGAAAGACACAATGGTCTTATTCGCAGATTCATTTCTAAAGGAGAAGCAATAGCTAACTATTCTTTACAAGACATCATTGATATTGAAACCTGGTGCAATTCTTTGCCAAGAAAGAAACTGGCCTATCATACACCAGATGAAATCTTTGAAAGAGAATTAGATCTAATCTATCAAGCAGCTTAACTAAAAGTGTTCAATTTATTATTGCAATTTGCGAAAATACTATAACTTCGGACGTGCCTTACTATTTTTCAAATTTAAATTTTTTTCTGTAAAAACTATCTCTTATTGATTTTTTCAACTGCGAAAATTTATACGTTTTTATTAGCCGAGCTCTAACAAGTACGCGTTTTTTATTGTCATTGGTACAAGTCAACATAGTTAACCAATTTTTCTTAGAATTAACTACTAAATTAACTTGATTTGGAAAAATAATGCTAACAGACTCTATTTGGTATTCTTTTACTAGCTTAAAATTGGTAATAAATACTTTTCTTTCGATAAGATAATTGTTTGCAAGTGGTGAAAATAATGCATTACTAAATGGACCTAAATTATGTGCTCCAACAATAATATTTGAATTACTATCTATTTTTCTTTTCACTAACATCCCTGCTCCAAATTGATATACAGCATCATTAGTATTTTCTGCTACGGGAATATCAATCTTTAAACTAGGAACAGTAAGGACTGCCTGATATTTAAGATCATTTTTAAAAAATTGTTTTATTAAAGATAACAAGCTTATGCATCTAACTGAATTCCAATCATTATTATTCTGCATGTTATCTACATTACTGATTTCAGGTTGGTAAAAATCAATGATCCAACTTTCTAAAATCGGACTAAAAAAATCTATCCCAATAAAAAACAATCCAATTATTAACAGTCGATATATAAATTTTTTCATGCTTCTTTTTTATTCTTAAGCGCTGTACTAATAAAATCTATGCAATTTACAATTGGAAAACTTAAAATTGCAAAGCCTAAATTTCTTAATTCGTCACTTCTCTTATCATAAGCAACAGTTGGTAATTTTTTAGTGGTATAAACCGATTTTTCATGCAATACTTTACGTTGAAGACTGTTACCAAAATTAATAGTAAAAGACAACAGTATTATTAAGATACTTCCCATATACCAAAGTTTTCTATGTTTCATAAAAGTTCTCCCTATAATCTTCATCAGTTGATTTCTAAGAAATTATAGCAAGGTATTAGTAAAAAATTATTGTTTTCACTTAAATACATACACAAAGTAGAAGTGGTAAACAATGTATGTCAAAAGTAAATACAATGGTAATCTTTACTAATGTAGCTAGATAACTAAAGAGAGGAAAATTTTATGGATTTTCGAAGTATAAATACTAGAAATAGAATTTTTAGAGGATTTATCAAAGTATTAGAAGAAAAACGCTTTAGTGAATGTACGACTTCCGATATTCTTAACTACGCAGAAATTAGCAAAAAGACCTTCTATAACTACTATTAAAAATAAACAAGAATTATTAGAAGATCTAGAAAATGAATTATTAGTAGGTTTATGGAATGCTTTGGAAGAGGACCGAGCCAAACTACAAAAAATTGAAATTAATAATTCTACTGAAAAAATTAGAACGGCAACTAAATTGGCTTTTAATTCTACTCTAGAGTATTGTGACGCGTATAGAGAAGAATTAGTTTCTCTCCTTTCATCTAACGGAGATATTTCTTTTCATAACGAAATAATTAAGTTAGCAAACAAAGAATTCGATCTTAGATGTCCCCATTTATTTAGCATTAATCCTCAAACTTGTACTGTACCCGAGCTAAGTACATATGCTGTTTTTAAAGTGATATATGTAGATGCTATTAAAAATGCATTAATTCTTTGGTTAACCCATTATGATGACATGACTTTAACGGATATCAAAGCTTTAACTGCCCTAGTGCAAACCAGTTCACCTGTTGAATTAATGCAAATTCTTGCTCAAAGACAAAATTAGAATAATTTTATAAAAAAGTAAACACAATGTGACAAACTTATATCTTTAGATAATTGAATTTAGTAACATGTTTACTCAAAATTAAATTTAGAGCAAAAATTGAAGAGGTTGAAACTATAGAAATGGATATAAGAATCAATAGTACTGTAGAGCAAATTCATTATGGATTATTTGAAACAATGGAAAACATTCCTTTTAGAAAAATTACTAATCGAGATATAATTAATAATTCACACGTTAGTTCTAGAACGTTCTATCGCTACTTTAAAGATAAAAATGAATTATTAGAAAAAGTTGAAGATGGACTTATTTCGGACCTTATAAAGTTGTTAAAAAAAGATCGTAAGCTACTAGAAAAAGAGACTAAAGAAAATAAAGTTATCTCATCTGAGGCTAATAGTTATTATCATACTTTGACTTATTGTGCTAAAAAGCGAAGAGAAATCCTACTTCTTCTTTCTCAAAATGGAGATATCGGTTTTCTAATTAAAATTAAAAATTTAGGTAGAAAAGAACTTGAAAAAAGATTTAAATTAACAAATCGACAATTAACCAATCAATTTTATTTGGATAATGCAGTTGATAAAAATCTAAATGTCGTTATTAACTGGCTTATTTATTATGACAATCTTTCAAAAAATAGTATTAGCAAACTGTTATGTGAATCTTATTCAGAATTTTTTTAGGAATAAAGTAAACAAAATACGGCAATTATAAACTAATCGATTGTTGAGCAAGGTATCTTTTCTTCGCTAAGATAAAAAAGGTATTAGAAATGAGCACGAAAAATGAAAAATACAAATAATACATTCAACAACCATCAATTAATAGATCAAATTCAAGCTTCACTTGAACAAGATCGAAGAAAATTGCAAACCCAAAATGATATAATTGCTGAAACAAAAAAGAAGACAATCACCTTATCTTCTTACTCAAATACATTTAGATATTTTGTAAAAAATCAAAATCAAATTCTATTGTTATTCTGTAACAATAGCTCATGCTGGTTAGAAATAAGAAAAATTTTTAAATATGACCAAGTCGAAAGAATAAATTTTATTTTTCAAAAAATGAATTCAAATAAGCCAATAAAATATCAACTTCCTAACTCTATTTGGTTAAATCAACAAACTGATAAAGTTATAAATTATCTAATACAGCAATTACTTTGTAAATAAAATGGTGTCGGAAAAAATTACAAATTAGGATGATCAAATAATTTTTCTGTCTCACTTTTACCTATCAAAAAGACTTTCTCTCTAAAACTATAGAAAGAAAGTCTTTTTGATACTCTAAATTACTGGTGTTTATAAGCCAATATGTGCCCAAGGTTTCAAATCAATAGCTGGCTCTTCCCAGAGTTTAACTATGTCTTCAGGTAAGTATTTCTTATCAACAACTACGTCGTAAACATATTCTTCAAACCACTTCTGGCTCATTTCGTAGAAACCCTTATGACCATATTTATCGCCCCAAGAATTTTCAACCTTCCACTTGCGAATCTCACCATTGTCTTCATCAACACCGACTAAGGTCATATCGTGTGTTGCAGAGCCTTCACCAGTAGCTAACCGATCAGCCTTACTCATTTGCGTATCAACGTCAAACAGATCATCAGTCTTATATAGCTCAGTATCAAGGAAACCAGTTTTACGCTCCATCTGCTTTAAAACATCGTTTCCAAAAATAACTGCTTTGCCATCCTTTAATTGTGCTGCAGCTGCTCTTGCTAAAACTTCAATTGGTACATTCAAGCCCGTAATTGGTTGACCGCCAGCAACGTTATCATATAAACCTTGGTGATAACGTTTGTTGTAATCATAGTTAGGTGAGTTTAACAAAACAACATAATCATCCCAATTAAAATCTTTCAGATACTTTTCGGCAAATTGGCGTGGAGTGAGATCTTTTTCTAAATGATATTTTTTATCATCATCTCGATATTCTAAATCAAACTTCTTAGGTGGCTCACCCAAAGCTACTGCAGCCATTCGGTAAACTTCATTTAAAAACTCTTTCTTAGCCTTTTCTGCTTCTTCGAGCTTACCTTCTTGAACTAACTTACGTAATACTAACGCATCTTTTCTTTCCTTACGAGCCAAAGAATCAATTAATGCAGTGGTGTTGTTTGATGTAGCATTCTCTGGCATTGCATATGAAGGAACCACTCCATATTTTTTAACCAAATTAATTGCCATTTGCCATAGACCACCGTCTTGACCTGCAAAATTAAGCCAAGTCTCAACTTCACGATCATCAATTGACTTATCTGCCAAACGAATCATGCTATCATAAAAGGCATTTGCTCTTTCAATTTTATCCCAAAAGAAGTTATATGCTTGTGAGAAAGTAAAATCTTTAACGTGATATTTCTTACCAAAATGATGACGTAAAACATTTAATGTTGCAAATTCCCAGCAGCGACCAGAATGTTTTTGGTCAGTTACCCCACCAATATCAAGTTCGGTTGAAAATGTATGATTTAACCGCTTTGAAACATCATCATTAAATGAAGCTTCAAATAATCCATTTTGACGAGCAGCGCGAGATGCTACTTTATTTTTATTGTCTTTATTAAAATCTGCAGAGAAAGCTGCTAGTTCTTGTTCTGATAAAGCACCCATTTTTATTTTCTCCTTTTAATCATATAATTTAATTCAATTAATTTTAATCTTACATTAATATAAAAAATAAGCAAGTTATCTAGCAAAAAAAGACTAAGTATTTTATCAATACTCAGTCTTTCTTAATTTATTCAAATTACACGCAGAATAACTTTTAATTATTCAAAAATTTCGTCAATATCTAATACTACTACATATGCATTAGGAGTATCGGTTCCAGAAACGATTTTCTTGGCATATTCGTCATCTTCGTGAACATGTGGAGTAGCCAAAACTTGTACGGCAGTATGAGAAGGAACATCTGCTGCAACTAATGCTACTTTAGAACCATTTTTAATATTTTCAAAAGCTGCGCCTTTTGTTTTTTCAAGATATTGCATATGACTTGGATCTAATACAGTCATTGAACCTTTAGGACCAACTTGTGGATTACCGTTTTCATCAACAGTAGCAATGTAAACTAAATTATTCTTAAAAAGATCTGCTTGCTTGTCAGTTAATTTATTTGTATCTAATTTTTTCATAGTATATAGTTCCTTTCTATCACTAATCATCCATAAGTATAAGCCTATTTAATAAAAAAATCTTCTTTTTTGCTTACATTTTCATAATATTTCCATCAAATTAAATAACGTTATTTTAATAAATCACAGCAAACAAATTTTATATACACTCTTTTTTCTTTACATACAGCATTATTATAAATAACAACTTTTTTGCAAAACTAGTATATATTTATAAATCTCTTCTTAATTTTTTTGCATTTACCAAATTGTAATTTATCAGGCAATCATAAAATATTATTTATATTAAAAATAAGAAAAATATAATTTATTATTGACTTATTTTCAAATCGGCGTATTATTATGAGCACAAACATTATTATCAAACAGCTTTGATAAGGAAAAGTAATTAAGAAACCACCCTTGCAGAGAATTTCTGGTTGGTGTGAAGAAATAGGTAGGCTCTTAATGAAAATCACCTTTGAGCGTAAACTACGATTTAGAGTAGTTTAAGGGACAGCCCTTTATAGCGACGGCGTATCGTTCTTTTGTATTGAACCGTACGTTATTTAAAGACTAGTTTTCTAGTAAAAATAGGTGGTACAGCGACAAGACGCCCTATTGGATCAAGTGATCTAATGGGGCGTCTTTTTGTTTTCTTAATCATGCTGTTATTGGATTTTTGACGAAAGGAGAATTTTATATGAAAATGTCAAAATCCAAACTGCTGTATGTAGCTCTCGCAAGTTCACTCACCATTTTGTCGACAGCTTGCGGGGCCAAGAAAACTGATTCGAGTAATCAGGCGATTAAGTTTGCTCAAACCGTTCCCAAAAAACAAATTAAAAAAGGCGGAACTTTGACGTATGCTTTGGAAAACGACTCACCGTTTACCGGAATTTTTTCTGCAGAAATTGCAGATACTACTCCTGATTCCGAAGCTGCTGCACCCGGGGATGAACCATTATTTGATATTAATGATCAGTATCAAATCACTAATAAAGGAGCTGCGAGTCTAACTTTAAACCATAATAACAATACTGCTAAAATCAAAGTTAAAAAGAAAGTTCGCTGGTCAGATGGGAAACCGGTAGTTGCTAAAGATTTAGAGTACGCTTACGAAATTTTAGCTAACCCTAAAGTACATACTACCCAATATACTTCTACACTTGAAGATATTAAAGGAATGGCTGAGTATCATTCAGGAAAAGCCAAAAATATTTCAGGCATCGAAATGCCGGATGGTCCTAACGGAAAAACTTTAGTGCTTCATTTTAAAGAATTAAACCCAGCTATGCTAAACACAGCTAATGGATTTTATTGGGAACATGCCGCTCCTTATCATTACTTGAAGAAGGTACCTTTCGACAAACTAGTTTCTAGTGACCAAATTAGGAAGCATCCGCTCTACTTTGGCCCTTACAAAATGGACAAAACTGTTCAAGGCCAATCAACTAGCTGGTCAAGAAATCCATATTACTGGCGTGGAAAACCAAATTTTGAGCATATCTATATGTCAAATATTACTAGTTCTAACGTATCACAAGCAATCAAAAGTAAAAAATTTGATGTTGCTGGAGTTTTAAGTTCTCAATGGGAACAAGTAAAAAATACAAAAGATGTTAATTTCGTTGGTAAAAAGACATCTAACTATGACTACCTAGCTTTCAAAGTTGGTAAATGGGATGCAAAACTAGGTAAAAATGTAGAAAATCCACATGCGAAGATGAATAATCCCGCTTTAAGAAAAGCTATGGCATATGCTATGAACATTGATGTTATCAATAAGCGTTTCTATCACGGATTAAATTACAGAATTAATTCTTTAATTCCTTCACAATTTACCCCTTATTACGACAAAAACATTCCAACTTATTCATATAATTTGAATAAAGCAAACGCGCTACTAGACAAAGCTGGTTACAAAAAAGCACCTGGTGCACTCTATAGAAGACAACCCAATGGTAAGCCACTAGTAATTAACTTAGCAGTTCGCGGATCTAATGAAAATAGTGAAGCTATCTGGCGTAATTATATCCAACAATGGAAAAAAGTTGGTCTAAATGTAAAATTTCTTGGTGGTCGTCCAATGGAATTCAATCGCTGGGTGGATGCTGTTAAATCAAGCGATCCTAAAATTGATGTACTAGAAGGGAGTTGGAGTGCTCCGGGAGATCCTTCTCCAAGTATTTTTTATGGCGAAAAAATGCAATATAATTTTGCTCGGTTTGTTTCTCCAACTAACACTAAGTTATTAGATGAAATTGATTCTGCAAAAGCTTTTAATAAACAATATCGAGTTCAAAAATTCCATGAATGGCAAAGATGGATGTATAAAAAAGCTTACGTAATTCCAACTAGCAGTGCTTACTCTGTAGCTGCTGTTAACAGTAAAGTAACTGGATGGTCATTGAGACCTTCGGTTAATGTTTGGTATGAGGCTGGCTTTAGCAAATAAATATCATTAATGTACTTATAGAAATAAAAACAATATCGACTTGTCCTAAAAAGGAAGCATCATTTATTCGATGCTTCCTTTTTTATCATCAATTTTTACATATCGACCACGCTCATCAACAACACCCTTGAAATGATACATTTTATCATCGTCAGTCCGTAATTCACCTAGGTCAATTTCACCATATCCCTTATCAGGATTGGTAATTTTTACATCATTAAAAGTATGTTCAAAAAAAGTGCGTACAATTTTACTCTTTACGCTAATATTTTTTGAACTCTCAAAAGCTGCTGCTAATGTAAATCCCTTATCAAGTTGTTCTTTAATAAAAACAATTAAGTAAAGCGTTGATAAATTATATCTTCTGACACCACTATTATTATCAGAAACGGGCTTAATATAGCCTTTTTCTTCCCAATAGCGTAATTGTCTTTGAGACACACCAACTACGTTGCTAACTTCGCCAATTCCTACTTCAATATTTTGAAAAACGTTATGAAGTATCTTTTTTGATTCCATTATTAATTCCTTACCCCGTAATCTTATTTATAGTGTAATAGCTTATATCAGTTTTTACAATATATATGTTAAATATTTTTACCTCAATGTAAGATAATTTGACAAAGATATTATTTAAGAATATAGTTTTTATAGTTTGTAAGATTTTTTGACAATAGAAAGGAAAATTCAAATGGATAAACAACCAACCGATATTCACGGAAAAGCCTATAATCGAAACTTGCTTGTTTTAGTATTGATCATTGGTTCTTTCTGTACAGTTTTAAACGGAACCTTACTTGCAACGGCTCTTCCTTCAATTATGCGTTCCTTTCATATCAGCACTGCAACTGCTGAATGGCTTTCAACTGCATTTTTGTTAGTTAATGGAGTTATGATCCCGATCTCAGCTTGGTTAATTAATCGCTTTGGCTCAAGAAAAATGTATTTGACAGCGATGTCAGTTTTCTTCATTGGAACTGTAACAGCTGCAATTGCTCCAAATTTTGGAACTTTACTAACTGGAAGAATTATTCAAGGACTCGGCGTTGGCGTTACGATGCCACTTCTTCAAACTATTATGCTCTCCATCTTTCCAGCTAATAAGCGTGGTGCTGCTATGGGAACAGTTGGTATCGTTATTGGCCTAGCACCAGCTATTGGACCAACTTTGTCAGGTTGGATTGTTGATAACCTTTCTTGGCGTTACCTATTCAGCATTATTGCTCCAATTGCCGGCGTCGTTATCATCTTAGCTTTCTTCTTAATTAAAGATGTTCTGCCAACTAAGAAAGAAAAAATTGATATCTGGTCAGTAACAAGTTCTACTGTTGGTTTTGGTAGTTTACTTTACGGCTTTTCAGAAGCTGGTAATAAGGGATGGACTAATCCAGAAATTTTAGGATTTATCGGTGTCGGGATTGTATTCGTTATTCTTTTTGGAATTCGTCAATTAAAGATGGAAGATCCCTTCTTAGATATTACTGTCTTTAAACACTTTGAATTTTCTTTAGCTGCTGCTCTAAGTGGAATCACTAACCTAGCAATGGTCGGAATTGAAATGGTGCTTCCATTATATATTCAAAATTTGCGTGGCGTTTCAGCCTTTCACTCAGGTTTAATGTTATTACCTGGTGCCTTAATGATTGGAATTATGTCTCCTATCACTGGACGTTTATTTGATAAATATGGCGCCCGTAAAATGGCGATTACTGGTATGACACTCTTAACGCTAGGTACTATTCCATTTGTATTTTTAACTGAACAAAGTTCATATACTATGATTATCGTTCTTTATGCTATTCGAATGGTCGGAGTAGCTTTAGTAATGATGAATGTAACTACATCCGGGATGAACTCTTTGCCGCTAGACAAAATTTCACACGGAACAGCCGTTAACAATACTTTTAGACAGGTTCTAAGTTCAATTGGTACTGCTATTTTAGTTTCAATTTTAACCACTACAACCAACAACCATATGCCGGCAAAAGAACTACTTCATACCCTTCCACTTCAATATAAAAATCAAGCAATCAATGCAACTTTAGATGGATTCCACGCTTCATTTGCAATGAGCATTGTCTTTGCTTTAGTTGCTCTAGTGCTTGCTTTCTTCTTAAAGAAGGGCAACCGTGCACGTGAGAATCAAGAAGAGGTGAATGGCTAATGATAATCGTAATTTTAATTCTCGCAGCAATTTTATTTATTTACTTCAATGTTATCCCTGGCAAAGGACACACCCTAGTTTCATGGATTTCCTTAGTTATTACTTCACTCTGTATTCTTGGTATTGTTGCACATGACTACAATCACTGGGGAATGAAAACTAAAACTGTATCTTCTACTCAAACTCTAGTTTCAAGCGCTAACTCAGCTCTTCCAATTCTCCTTTATCAACCTCTAGGTAACGGAACAGAAAAAGTATACTTGTATAAGACCAACAATGATCAAAAAAAGCCTAAAGCAATTAAACTAGATAAGGTTTCAACTAAAATTAAGCAGGGTAAAACAGCTAGTCTTAAGATAAGAACTACTCGCTATGTTTACAAAGATAATTTTAGTCGGATTATGTTTAATGTATTTAGTCATAACAATGAGTTGAAGCATCGAGAATATATTTTTACTCTTCCTTCGAACTGGAGAACTCTCTCAACCAAAGATATGCAAAAATTACAAAAACAAATGCAAGAAAAAATGCAGGCCCAAAAGACTGCATCCCTTCATTAATTATTCTTACCAAAAAGACGCCCCAACGTGGCGTCTTTTTTAGTCCTTAATTTTTAGCATCTCGTCGAGTGCTACACGCGGAGCACGGTATTCGTTTACTCTAGTAGCCATATCAGCGTATCCCAAAGCAATTCCCATTGCTAACCATTCAGAGTCTGGAATATTCATAATCTCTTTAACAGATTCTGGAAACTTTACGATTTCATAAGCCGGCATTGAATCAATTCCCATTCCTTTGGCTGCTAGCATCAAAGTTTGGCTAAAAGCCCCTAAGTCATAGTCTGACCACTGATTGGAATCCTTAGGAATTGTTAAGTAGCAAATTACTGGTGCATCATAAAGACAGATTTGTAATTCTTGCCGTGTCAGATTAGATAAGTCAGGATTCTCCCAAAATTTTGCTGTTGCTTCATTATGCTTTAACATATTTTCTCTTGGAAACTTAGCCCAGTCTTCTCGGTGAGTAGTTGGCCAATCTGGATTTGCTTTAACCCCATTCTTAACATTTTCAGCATGACGCTTTTTAATTGCTGCTAAAGTTTTACCTGTCGCAATGTACACTTTCCAAGGTTGTGAATCTACCCATGAAGGTGCATGTTGTGCTAACTCAACAATTTTATCTAAACTTTCTCTGGAAATTTTATCATCTGGATTAAATAGGCGAACTGCATGCCGAGTTAAAATTGCTTCTTCTACATTCATTTTTATACCTTCTTTATTAGAAATAACATTTTAATTTTAATCCTTTATTGTTCTAAAATAAAAAGCTGCAATCAGTTATGACTGCAGCTTAACATGATCTAATGAAGAAAAATAAATTGTTACACTTCTTAGGAGGAGAAGTTTCGATCAGTCGCCTATATCTTAGTTCAAATTTTAATAATTGTTAAGTAAATTCTTATAGCAAACTTGTCTTTTTTCTAAAAAGTACCTATATTAAAAATGAGCTTCTACATATTTTCTCTAATTAAAAGAGGATGAATTCATGAAAAAATATCAATTTTCATCATTTAAAATAGCAGATATTGGTGACTATTTAAAAGTTTTCGCCTGTACTGCCGTCATGGCACAACCTATTATGCCAATGGTTATGAATACTGGACAACCAATCCATACACAAGATATTTTTTGTATTTTATATAATTTAGTTAAATATACGGCCCCGGCTTTTATTTTTGGTATTTTATACACAACAATTAGAGTCAGCGATTTAAAAGATAATTTTTCATATCAACAGTATTTTCGTGCTAACTGGTCTAACCTATTTGTTCCAACTATCTGGTGGACTTTGGTTTATCTACTCGGAATGCCATGGGAACAACAAATAACCAAATATCATAACTTTCAAACTTTTTGCTGGCAATTTATTAATGGAAATGCAGCGCCACATCTTTGGTACAATACAATGATGTTGCAATTTATCATCATAATGCCATTCTTTTGGGTACTCAGTCGTTATGTTGGGAATAACGCAAAGCGTGGGGAAATTATTGCAATTATCACCTTCATACTTTATTTTTCCTGGCTCTGGTTCTATGACACCTATGTTTTTCATGGTATCCATCAAAATGATTGGTACTTACTAGATAGAATCTTTATTTCATTTTTCATCTATGGCGTTTATGGAGTTTTAGCCTGGCAATTACGTAATTGTGTCAACGCATTTCTAACCAAATTTTGGTGGCTACTTAGTATTATTTTTATTATTTGCTTAATTTGGACCAATATTGAACTACAAAGTTTCGGTCATCCAATCAATTTCAATAATGCTCCATACTATAAACCATCCATGACATTTTACGCTTTGGCTGTGATTGCTCTTATTGCTACTTTTTGTCTCCATCAAGTAAAAAAGAATTCTAAGACTAGCTTAAAAGTTTTTCATTTTTTAGCTATTTATGCTTACCGTGCCTATCTCTCTAATGTATTTTGGAATCAGCTTATTTGGCGAGGCCTTAATATGCAGTTTCACGCTCATTACCATCCCTTTTTAACATTTTTGGGAACGTGGATTTTAACCTGGATCTTATCATTTTCTTCCGCCTACTTACTACATCTCGCTTGGAGCTGGCTTAAAGAAAATAAATTGAGAAAAATTAATTTTCTATTCAACTAAAAATGCATTCTAATGGTGTAATTCATCACTAGAATGCATTTTATTTAGTATTTATTTTATTTGATTTTGGTTTCACTTTAATTAACTGAGCAATTCGGTTAATATCAGCATTATTTTGGGCCATAATCAATTCTTTATTTGATCTTGGATAATCAATCACTTGATTATGATTAGCAGCCAGAGCCTGCAGGAACAGCTTACTGCTTCTACCGTTTCCTTCTCTAAAGGGATGCAGATAGTTCAAACGATCAAGTAAAAAAGCATAATCTGTATCTACTAATTCTTTCTTAGCTGTTAATTGCTTGATCTTTTCATCTATTTCTTCAATTCCAAACTTAATTCGAGTATATTCTAAAAATTCAGTATCTCCTTTAGTTAGCTCATAATCGCGAATTTGGCCAGCCCAATCATAAAGCCATCCAAACATAATTTGATGTATTTTCTTTAAGTCTTCTACACTAGTAATCTTTTTGTTCTCCCTTAAAAAAGCAAGTGCGCGGACTGCAGAGCCCAAATATTCTTTTTGGGCTAACTCAGCTGCATCAGTAATATTAAGCTTATTTTTAAGCGTTCCATTTGGATAAAGAAATTTCTTACGATACCATTCTGTATCCCGCACTTCATCAGTCATCTTCTTCACCCCAAATCCGGTTAATATCAGCCTGTAGTTCAGCAGATGGATTAAGAGCTTCATCAAGTAATCTTAAAATGTCCTCCTCATCAGGCTGCCATCCCTCTAAGTGTTCACTTTCTACTACAAAACGAATTTGTTCGTAAACTTCAGGATCTTCAATATAGATTCCTTGAATCATTTGATGATGATCATTAATCTTCAGAGCATAAACTGGATCAAGGAGTTCTAATAGATCTCCTGGTCGCATATTCAAAGATGATGAAAAAGCCGATAAGATCGAACTTGACCAATTATCAGGATTTTCATTAAGTGCCTTTTTTAAGTCTTGCTCTGCCAAGTTCTGAGTTTGTGAAATATCTTTTAACGTCAGTTGGTGATTCGTAAGTAGAATTGATATTTTTGATAGCATAATTATTCCTCGTTGATTATTAACTATCTTTATTTTAAATCAAATGCCCATATTTTCGACAAAAAATACTTAAATAAAAAATAGCGAATTAGTCACTTTAAACATCACTAATTCGCTATTTTACTAACTTATTTAAATTTTATTCAACTGTAACACTCTTAGCTAAGTTACGTGGCTTATCAACATCTAAGCCCTTATCTTTAGATGCATAGTAAGCAAGAAGTTGTGCTGGCACAACAGTTAAAAGCGCAGACATGTAGTAGTTAATTTCAGGTAATACGACATCGTCGCCTTCTCTAGCAAAATCCTTACCAGCAATTGTAATAATATTAGCTCCGCGAGAAACAACTTCTTGAATATTACCGCGAGTTAGGTCAGCAGTTGCTGGATCATTAATCAAAGCAATAACGGGAGTGCCTTTTTCAATTAGAGAAATGGTTCCATGTTTTAATTCTGCTGCTGCAAAACCTTCAGTTTGAATGTATGATACTTCCTTAAGCTTTAAAGCCCCCTCTAATGCAACAGCATAGTCAATTCCACGGCCAATATAGAAAGCATTGCGTGACTTAATCAAATACTTGTCAGCAATTTCTTTTAAACTTTCCTTGCTATCAACAAGTTGTTGCATTCCTTCAGCAGCAATAGCCAAATCATGCTTCAAGTTCCAATCTTTTGCATCTTGATTATTAAGTGCTTCTCCCAAGGCTTTAGCAAGTACTGCTTGAACAGCAATTTGAGCAGTATAAGCTTTAGTAGATGCAACCGCAATTTCCGGACCAGCTTCTAGTAACATAGTATAATCTGCTTCTCTCGATAAAGTTGATCCTTCTACATTAGTAATAGTCAGACTTGGAATATTTCGCTTATTAACTTCTTTTAGAACAACACGTGAATCAGCAGTTTCACCTGATTGAGTTAAGAAAATAAAGAATGGATTCTTACTCATCATTGGGAAGTGATAGCCAGCTTCTGAAGCCAAACCAACTTCTGTTGGAATACCAGTGTAGTGTTCTAAGAGAGTTTTTCCTACTAAGCCGGCATGATAACTAGTACCAGCTGCATAAATATAAATTCGGTCTGCTTTAGAGATAGAATCAATGATTTGAGGCTCAACCTTAACGTCACCATTTTCATCAAAATAAGTTTGAGAAATTTTACGCATTACGCTTGGTTGCTCATCGATTTCTTTTAACATATAGAATTCATAAGTACCTTTTGAAGCAGCATTTGGATCAATATCCAATACATGAGGCTTACGTTCGACTTTCTTACCATCAACGGTTTCAATTGTGTAAGAATCCTTGGTAATATCACCTACATCACCATCTTGCAAGTCGACAAAGGTCTTAGTTTGATCCAAAACAGAAATTGCGTCAGAAGCAATAATATTAAAACCATCACCCAGTCCTAACATCATTGGTGATTTATTCTTAGCAATAAAAACATGATCTGGCTCAGTATTATCAACTAAGAGAAAAGCATATGAACCCTTAACGAGTTTCAAAGCTTCTTTAAAGGCAGAAAAGCCATCTAAGTTCTTTTCACGAGCAATCTTACCAATTAATTGAACCACTACTTCAGTATCAGTATTTGAATGGAATTTAACGTCTTTTAGATACTTTTCCTTTAATTCAGCATAGTTCTCAATTACACCATTATGCACCAAGTAAAAACGCTTAGTTTCATCAAAATGAGGGTGTGCATTGTCAACAGTTGGCTTTCCATGAGTAGCCCAGCGAGTATGACCAATTCCAACTAAGCCTTGCTCATCTGGGGTTAACTTCTCCTTTAAGTTAGAAATTCTCCCAACTGCCTTAGTTAAATATTCATTGCCGTTTAAATCATTTAAATAGATACCTGCTGAATCGTAGCCACGATACTCTAGATTAGTTAAACCATTTAAAATAATGTCTCTTGCAGGCTTTCCAACCACACCAACAATTCCACACATAATTTTTTCTCCTTTGGTATAGTTCATTTTAAATAAATGGACTATCGTTAATTCGTTGTTATATGAGCAATAATAACCCTATATTTAAAATTGGTCAAGAGGTTTTATTTACAATTGGTATATATCAAAAAGAAGGAAAATTGTACAAAAAAAGACGCTCCATGCGGAGCGTCATATCAGTGATTTGGGTGAGATTCGAACTCACGATTATACATATTATTATATATCTAATTTTGATATAATTATTTTTGGCAACTATTACCTCCCATCGAAAGGAGGTGAGCGTCTTGAAAGACTTCCTTACTTCGGTTGTCGCCCCTATCCTTGTGGGGATAGTGCTTGCACTATTCGATCACTGGTTAGATGATCGGCATAACAACCGTAAACATTAATAGTTGCCTTTCTACCCTCAACGCTTAGAAGGTTGCACTAAGCGATAAAAAAAGCATTACCTTTTGTGACGACTAGGTAATGCTTTTTGAGTGCTTGAAATATTAACTTCCTTACTTCGTTGCAAGTAAAGTATAACATGTTTGAAACTTGTTATACAACTTATTAATTAACCTATCGCAAAAAATACTACTACAGAAAAATATGCTTGGGGGTCATTTGGGGGTCAAATAAAAAATTGCACAAAAAAAGACGCCCCATACGGAGCGTCATATCAGTGATTTGGGTGAGATTCGAACTCACGACCCACGGTTTAGAAGACCGTTGCTCTATCCAGCTGAGCTACCAAACCAATTCCTTAACAGAACATATTCTAGTATAGGGAAAAGGAAGGTAGATGTCAATTATTTTTCGAAAAAAAATTTATTTTTTTCGAAAAATATCTTATTACTATTTATATCAACTTATAATGCATACTGGCATTATATATTCCATCTTTATTAATATCAGTAGTTACATAGTCTGCGATTTGCTTAACGTGCTCTTCTCCATTACCCATAGCAACTCCAACTTTAACAGCTTTAAGCATCTCTAGATCATTTTCACCATCACCGAACGCCATTGCATCATCTAAAGTTTGATTCTGTAGCTCAAGATACTTTTTAATACCAGCCAACTTACCACCATTTTTTGAAATGATATCTACTGCATATTCATTCCACCAACTTAATTTACAATTAGGCAATTCATCAACCAAAGTCTTTAATTCATTGCGATCTCCGTAGGCAATAAACTGATAAACTTCTTCACCATGATATTTGCCAATTGGCGCAACTTTACTAGAAACTGCCTTTTGAGCAGCAACGACTTGATCAGTTACAAAATTAATGTATGGTCCTTCTTTACCAATAGTAGTAATGGGGACCCTTTTTTCTTTAATTAATTCAATCATCTTTTCAGTATCTACTTCATCGATTGGATTACCAAAAAGTTCTTTTCCATTTTCATCTAAACAGAGCTGTCCATTCATCGTCACATAACCATCAAATTTTATATCTTTGACCGGCAATTTCTTTAATTGACTCATATCACGCCCAGTAGCTAGTACAAGTTTTACTCCATTTTCACGTAAAAGCTCCAGTGTCCTTTTAGTACTGGCTGGTACGCTATCTGTCTTATGAGAAACTAATGTCCCGTCAACATCAAAAAAGATTGTTTTTATCAAATTAAGTCACCCCTATTTTATAAATTATATCAAAAATGCGCTTTCAAAACTGAAAGCGCATTTTTTAGTAGATTTAATCTTTATTTTTAAGCGATTGCTTTAGCAATTGCAGCATTAACAGCAGCCTGTTCCTTCTTAACCAAGTTTACCTTAGTTTCAATTACTTTAGTATCCATCTTAATTTCACGAGTTAAGCCTGGAGTGTTGATCTTTGGTTCAAAGAAGTCCTTAAATTGGTTCAATCTTTCTTCAGTATGGAAAATATTTGCTGTTACAGTAATGAAAGTAGCAAATTCCATGTCGCCACCAACAGTTGCTTCAAGCCATGGCCACTCTAATCTAATCCAATTCCAAGCTTGTTCTTGACCAAATGGGTTAGCTAACACATTTCTATACCATGCACGTAAGTCTTGTGGCTTAATAATTTGTGCATTTTCAAAATCATCAACAATTGCGTCAATAATTTCAGGCATCTTGGTTGAAGTAATACCAGCACATAAGTCTTGTTTCAAACTTGCATCAGAAGTTTCTTGGTACTTCTTAAGCAACTTATCAAACAAGGTCATATTACCAAAGTTCTTAACTTCGTTGACTAAAACAGCGCTTCTAATGTCAGCTGAAATACCCTCTAAGTTATCAGAATTTTCTGAGTAAATAGCATGAAGGCCATTAATAGTATCGTCATTTTCTGCGTACAGAGAAGCAGAAACAACATATGGTCTAGTCAAATTATCATCATTAGATTCGCCATCTTTAGGAAGTAAGCCTAAACGCTTAACTTGCTTTTCAGAAAGCAAATTGTAAAGTTTCTTTAACTGCTTTTCTTCATCTGAGCCAGGAGTTACAAAATTACGCAAAGTAGCCATAATTCTGTACAAGGCGTTATTAACAATTGGTGAAGTAGAATCTGCAAAGTTAGGAAGAAGTGGCACAATATCTGCATAAGACATTTGGCCACCTTCTGCTAATAATCTAAAGTCTTGCAATAATTGCAATTTATCAACTGCATCTAACTCATCAACATGGCTTAAGATATCATCCAGTAAGGTTTGATCATACTTAACAATAAAATCAGAATTATTACCAACATTTAAGCGGAATGGAGTGCCGTTATTAGCGAGTAAATCAGCGTAATCACCAACAACTAATTCCTCATCCTTCATAATCTTAGGAACTGCAGCATAGTTAGAGTTCAATGGAATTTGCCACTTACGCCCAACTTCCTTACCTTCGCCAATGAAGAATTGCTTTTGAGTTAAGACTAGCTTGCCATCTTCAACTTTAGCATTAACTACTGGATAACCTGGTTGCTCTAACCATGAATGCATAATCGCACCAATATCTAAGCCACTTGCTTCACCAAGTGCCTTCCATAAGTCATCTCCTGTAGCATTGCCATACTTATGAGCTGCAAAATACTTCTTTAATCCTTCACGAAGTGCCTTATCTCCAAGTAATGCACGTACCATTACCAACATTCTTGAACCTTTTGCATAAACAATTGCTGAATCAAATAAGGCATCAATTTCTGCAGGGTCATTGACCATCACGTGAACTGATTGTACACCGTCAGTTGCGTCTCTTTGAAGAGCAGCTGGAACTTCTGAAGTTTGGAACATTTCCCAAATCTTCCAATTTGGTTCCAAGGCGTCGATTGCTACATATTCCATCATGTTAGCAAAACTTTCATTAAGCCATAAGTTGTCCCACCACTTCATTGTTACTAAATCACCAAACCATTGATGAGCTAGTTCATGAGCAATAACAGTTGCAACTAATTGCTTCATTTCTAATGAAGTATTATCTGGATCAAGCAATAAGTATGCTTCACGGTAAGTTACACAGCCCCAGTTTTCCATCGCACCTGCTGAAAAGTCAGGAAGTGCTACTTGATATGAATGCTCTAATGGATATGGAGTTTCATAGAAGTCTTCAAAGAATTCAATTGAACGCTTAGCAATATCCAAAGCAAAGTCTAGTTCCTTTGCTTGGTGTGCTTTGGTTGCAAACACTCCAATTTCAACGCCAGATTTAGTTTTAGTTAACTTTCTTTGCATATCGCCAAAGACAAAGGCAACCAAGTAGCTAGACATACGTAAAGTTGGCTTAAAGTAGTGAACACCATCTTTAAACTTTTCTTCTGGTTGGTTAGAAATAATTGTTTCGCCAGGCTTCTCATCAAATTTAATGGCAAGAGCAAAAGTAGCTTTAGCTTCAGGCTCATCCACACATGGAAAGGCTTGACGAGCAAAGGTAGTTTCAAATTGGGTACCAACTAATTGCTTCTTTTCTCCGTTAACTTCGTAATAAGAAGGATAAATACCCATCATTGAATCAGTTAACTTGCCTTCAAAGTCAACCTCAATCTTCATCTTGCCAACTTTTCCAGCTTTAATATTAATTACTTCTTCCTTATCGTTGTAGTCAAAATCAGCTTTCTTTTGATCTACACGAACTGAAGTAATCTTTAAGTACTTTTGATTTAATTTAACTAATTCTTCTTGTGCATCCCCAACGACAACGGTTTTACCATGGAATCTCTTTTTTTCACGGCTAATATCTAAATAAATGTCGTAATGATCTGGATGAAAAGTTTCATAAAAGCGTTTAACTTCTGCCATACTAGGACCTCCAATATTTTTAACTTCTCAATTATTTATTATAAGAAATTAAAATCTTACTTACCAGTTTTTAGATTAAATTAAAAATAATTTAGGTGATCAGTAAAATTTGAAATATTGTTTAATTCTTCTTTTATTCAATTAAAACTAGTAAAATAAAAATTAAGAGAAATAGAAAAAAGGAGTGTTCTTATATATATGAAATATAATCAATACGGCTATTTAAAAACCGATTTTGACCAAATGGTTAAAGAATTAGAATCTATTAACTTCTTACCTGATACTTGGAAAGAAAATAGTTTTTCTGATCTTTTAGCTACTCTAGTTGAGAATTCAGTTGCGGAAGCAAAAACTTACGGTGCAAAAGAAGCTAAGCTTGCAGAGTTCGCAGTTAGCGAAAATGAAAGTCTAAAAGATTTTTTGGCTAAAGAACCGGCTACAATTTCACGCAATAGTTTCTATAATATTGCCTTGCAATTACTCGGCTATCATGTAGGATATGACTATGATTTAAATGATCCACTTGCTCGCATGAAAGCGAATGCTCTTCCTTATACCGAAAAAGAAGAGATTGACCGTGATGAATTAATTAAGGTCTTCTATCATTTACTTAATACTCGCGCCAAAAACGGTCAAACCTTCATTGATAATATGGCTGGCAAGGGATATTTTACTCAATTTTACGGTAATAATAAGTTTATGTTCTTTAATGGAAAATCTTTACCTGTTTTTGATATGAGTAAGGTAATCCGTGAAGTTGTTTATGTCGAAAGCGATCTTGATACTGATGAAGATGGCAAGCCTGATTTACTTCAAGTAACTGTCTTTCGTCCATATCAATCAAACAACTTCAAGTTCCCTGCACTTTATACAGCTGACCCCTATTTCGGCGGAATTATTGCTAATGAAAAACGTAACCACAATGTTGACGTTAACTTAGAAGACGCAAGTAAGAGTACTTATCCTAAATATGAAGCAATGCCGACTGCTAAGGCTAAAAAGCCAGCTAGCGAAGATCAAGCAGCAACTGAAGAGGCAGTCCACAAAGCAGCCTATTCTTTAAATGAATACTTGCTTGCACGCGGTTTTGCTAATGTCTATGCAGGTGCAATCGGAACAAGAGGTTCAGACGGTTTGAGAATCACTGGTGCTCCAGAAGAAACTGAAAGTGCTAAAGAAATCATTGAATGGCTTCATGGAGACAGAATTGCTTATACTGACCGTACGAGAAAGCACGAAACTAAAGCTTCTTGGTGTAATGGCAATATCGGAATGACCGGCCGTTCATACTTAGGTACGCTTCAAATTGCAATTGCAACTACGGGTGTTGCCGGACTTAAAACAGTTGTTTCAGAAGCAGCAATTTCTTCTTGGTATGATTACTATCGTGAACATGGTCTCGTTATTGCTCCAGAAGCTTGTCAAGGTGAAGATTTAGATATGCTGGCTGAAACTTGTCAATCTAACCTTTGGGATGCTGGCGACTATCTCAAGATTAAGCCGAAGTTTGATGCTATGCAAAAACGTCTTTTAGAAAAATCAGATCGTGAAACTGGTCAATATTCTGACTTCTGGGAAGCTAGAAATTACCGCCATCACACCGACAATATTAAGTGTTCTTGGATCTCAGTTCATGGGTTAAATGACTGGAATGTTAAGCCAAAGAATGTTTATAAAGTTTGGCAAAAAGTATCTAAATTACCAATTGCTCATAAATTATTCTTGCACCAAGGGCCGCACTACAACATGAATAACCTACTTTCAATTGACTTCTCAGACCTAATGAACTTATGGTTCTGTCATGAATTATTAGGCATTAAAAATAATGCTTACAAACAATGGGAAGATGTTATGATCCAAGATAACTTGCAACCAGATATCTGGCATGAAGAACCAACTTGGAACAACGAACTAGGTAAAAAAGAAATTTACTTCCCTGATAAAAAAGGTAATCTCTTAAAAGATGGCGGCGAAGATAATGATAAACTTTCATTCACAGACCAAGGTGGTAAAGTCTTCAAAGAAGCTAAAATTTCCGAAGGTAAATGGCAATATGACTTTATCTCTGGTGAAGAAAAGTGGCTTGATCAACAATTACGCTTTGTAACTGATGAGTTCATTCATACTGTAACTTTAGTTGGCCGTCCTAAGATTAAAATGAGTGTTGCTAGCTCTCTTCCAAAGGGACAAATTTCAGTAGCCTTAGTTGATTTAGGATCAAGAAAACGTCTTACTCCTATTCCTAAATCATTCAATGATCAAATCCAAGAATTAGGCTATCGCTTTGGTACAGAAGTAATGAAGGAATTTGTTCCTGATAAAGAAACTAAAGCTAAGCTAATTACTAAGGGTCATATGAACGTCCAAAACTACGCTGATATGAAACATGCAGAAAAGATTGAAGCAGGTAAATTCTATAACTTAGAATTCGAATTGCAACCTACCTTCTATCGCTTACCAGCTGGTGCAAGATTAGGTTTGATTATCTATTCAACCGATCAAGGAATGACTAAGCGTCCGCTTGAAGATGAAACTTATACAATTGACTTAGATAAGACTCAATTGATCTTTCATGAAATGTAAAAAAAGGAGATAATTTAGATGGAAACTTCAAGTTCAACCATGTATTGGATTCATTTTTAAGATGATAATTTAAAAAATATAATATATACAAAAAAGCAGCTAGTCTTCACATCTGAAAACTAGCTGTCTTTTTATCTCGTATTAAATTTAATAGTTAAAGAAAGATTTAGTAAAGTTACCAAAAATAGTTTGTGCCTGACTAATAACTTGATTCTTAAGAATTAAACAAACTACACCTGCTACTACTAGCATAATTATCACATAGATAATAACACCCCAGAAAGAATCACGATTCTCTCCATGCCCTTCGCAAATAGAAACTGCCCCGGCAATTAAAAAGAGCAAGCCAGCAAATAAGGCTAAAAGACTAATAATTGAAATTAACCCTTTATAATCAATAAAGCTTAAAAGCGTTACGGCTAAAACTACAATGGCATTAATATTACTTAATTGAACAATCTTATTGGTATAATCTAAAAATGCTGGACTTTTTTCATTAACAAATTTATGAGCAAAATATGATCCAACAACTACTCCAGCTCCTAATAGGAAAACTGCTAAAAACAAATCAATTGTAAGGCTATGAAATACCTGGTTGAAGTTATTTTGAAATTCAGTATTGTTCGAGGTATTGATTCCGGTAATTTGAATTACGGCTTTCTTAATTCCAAAGACGGTTCCCCAGATGAAAAGAACCATTTCAATTAAAATAGTAACAATTCCATACCATTTTTCGCCTTTCTGATTGGCACTTGGCGTTTTCCAAGAAGTAACAAACCAATTCCACAAGCTATCTTTATCAAAATTTTTAACTGCTGCTGTAACTCTTGAAAATGTTTCATTTTCTTGCAGTTTATTTACTGAATTAGACTTAGATGAATCCTTAGATTGACTATTTAGATTCTCTTGATCGTTTGCAGCAGAAATATTTCTAAGATCTGTCCCACAAACAGTACAAAAGTTTACATCAGCTTCCATTTCAGATCCACAATTTGGACACTTCTTCACAATAAATCCCACTTTCTATTTTCTTAAAATATGTATGTCATTCCACTGTTTATTTTTGTATCTTTCAGCTTTAATCATCATTATCTGAATCAGAATCACTATTGGTATCAGTATCATTACTACTGTCTCCAGTAGTCACTTTATGATCTTTAGTTAATTTACCTGTACCAATCTTTTTAATTTTAGCACCTGATTCATCTTTTTCATTAGTTAAAACGGCATTTGTATATTGCATTACTTGAACACGATCATAATCATCATGGACAAAAGTCCATTTAACGCTATAAGTTACTTCAGATGAATTATTATCATATGGCGTAATTGATTGAACACTTACTTCTGATTCAACATTACTAATATCATCTTGATCCTTATAACTATCAATCATCTTCTTCATTTCAACATAGTCGCTATTATCACTACCATCAACGAATTGGTCTGGATCAGGAATATCAAAAGCATCACTTAATACGCTTTTTGCGTCATCCTTATTTACTAAACCTTTCCATTCAGGTTTAATTACATACTTATTACCATCTGTACTAATCGTATCAGTGCCATCAGACGCATAATCAAGACCTTCTGAAAGATTATCAATAGTTTCCGATTGAATAGTTCGATTATTTACGGCAGCACGAACATAAAGATTCATATTACCAGAAATTGGATATTCTTTCAGAAGTAATTTTCCCTTGCTATTTAATGTTCCAACTTTCTTATCATTTATATAAACAATTCCATTGGGCAAACTTTTAATTTCAAGTGTTTCAGTCTTAATATTTAAATTGACCGTTTTATTAGACCAAATATCTGTTTCAGCAGTTGTAGAAAGCTTTCTTCCTTGAACTGTTGATTTAATTGAAAAGTTATATTGGCCCGGTAAAAGAGGTTCCAATTTCTTTGAATAATCGCTTGCACTACCTGTTAGTTTTCCAATGTTTTTACCATTCATTTTCACTTCTGAATTTGAATGGTTAGTACGGACTGTTGGTGTAAATGCTGGAACTTGCAACTTATATTTGGGAAACAACAAAAAATATCTGCCAGTTTGTTCAAAGTTTACACCATAACTATCAGTTTGATGCTCAAGCGCATAAATTGCATTATCTGCTTGTGTTTTATGATTAGAATAGTATCTTTGAAGTGGTTTAACATTTTCATCTGTAACCTTCAAATCAGGATCAGTAGAAGTAATATACTGACTTACCTTTTTATTTGGATCTTTCAAAGCAGAAACAATTCTTCTCACTTGATTATGTTCACTATAATAACTAGATCCCCATGCATAGAAACAAACAAATAAGACAGCAAGCACGCCAACAATGCTAAGAATAATTTTATTGCGTTTACTCATTGGTTTCTTTTTTGAGTGCTGAATTTGCGAGCGAATTTCATCGCCATTTTTCTGAATTATTGGCTGTGATGGTTTTGAAATCTTTTCTTTCTTTAATTTATAACCACAATTTGGACAGAAGTCTGCTTCTCCTTTTATTTCTTTACCACAATTTGGACAAAATTTTTCCATTTCTTACCCCTTTAGAAAAACACTTTAATCAAAATAATTTGATTAATTCCCACAGTATTTTCGTTAAAACACACCTTTTCTAATAAAACATAAGAATTAAAAAATGTACATACTTTTTTTAATTCAACACAAAAAAGCAGTTAGTCTTCAAACCTGAAAACTAGCTGCTTTTATTTTGCTAATCTTAAAATCACTGTGAAAACAATCATGTCATCTTTATGACTAACGTGAATCTTACCATGGAAAGTTTGCACAATCTCTTGTGCCATTGCTAAACCAATACCAAATCCAGACTTCTTTGAATTATGAGATTCATCTTCACGATAAAACCTCTCAAAGAAATGAGAATAATCTTTTCCCTTACCTTCTTTATAAGTATTCGCAACTTTTAAAATTGCATTTGTTCCAAGCTTACCTTTAACAAGGCTTACCCTAACTTCTCCATCTTTATCACAATACTTACGTGCATTATCGAGCAAAATATTTGTCAATTCACTTAAAATATTACTTTCAGCTTTAACATACAAATCAGGCATAATCATCGCATTATATTTCAAGTCATTCTTCTGCATTACGGACTTAAAACTTGTAACATTCTTTTTGACTATTTCAGAAAAGTTTACCTTATTTAAAACAACTTCTCCAGTTTCACCAGTCCTAGCTAAAGCAATTAAACGATTAATCAATCTAGTTAAGCGATCAACCTGCTCTTTTGTACTTTTATTCCATTCTGAATTATTCCCCAGCATTTCTTCCATTTCAGTATTAGCCGAAATAATTGCTAAAGGAGTCTTTAATTCATGCCCCGCGTTAGTGATAAATTCGCGCTGCTTACGATAAGTGGTAATAATTGGCCCAATTGCCTTTTTCGATACCAAAATCAAAATCAGAGCAAAAACAATCAAGGCAATAATTCCGAGTACTATTGATACTCTAAGCAATAAAGAAAAACGATGGTATATCAATGATTCATTTAAATAAACAATGAATTTGTATCCTTTTTGATTCTTACCTACTCGGTAAGCATACTGATTATTACCAATATCAATGGATCCACTAGTTGATTTATTCTTAAAAATTTGCTTACTAGTCTTAAGAATCTCTGATCTACCAACATCATAGACGTTATCGTCATTTACAATACGAGGCGTATTATTGTACGTACTAGCTACGGTAAAATAACGATATTGAAAAACAGCTTCCGGATTATATTCTCCTGATAAAAAATTCTTATTAATTGGATCCTTTTGATTACCAAAAACTGGCTTAGCAGTTCTAGGAGTTAGTTGCCCTTGATTATTAACTAAGGCTGTTAAAACCCGATCAACTTCATTATGACTCTGAGTGTAACTAACTCCTAACAAGGCACCTAAAGTTATGACTAAAACTACGAACAATGCAGTGATCGACATTCCAATAAACTTCCAGCGAAATTTTTGAATCATTAATCTCACCTACCTAATTAATGAAAAACTACCACCTTTTTCACCTACAATCTGGACTGAACTTTGAATCGATTGCAGCTTTTGTCTCAAGTAAGAAATATAAATCCACACTACATCTTCATTAGCATCGTCTTCATCTTTCCAAACATGCGCTAATAAATCAGAAGTTGAGAATTCTTTACCTTCATTAAGCATTAAGTAATTTAAAAGTTGCGTTTCTTTACTGCCTAATCGAATTGAATTATGACTTACTAATTCCTGTTCAGCAACATTTAAGGCAAGATCCCCAACCTCAACCTCATTAGGTGTATATTGGTCATCGCGCCTTTCTTTTGAACGTAAGCGTGCAAGTAGCTCTTTTAGTGAAAATGGTTTAGTCAAATAATCATCAGCTCCACTATCTAAGCCAGTTACTCGATCATCAATTTCTGCCTTTGCAGTAAGCATTAAGACATAGGTCTTATCGCCACTTTTACGAATTTGTTTTAGCGCCGTAATTCCATCCATAATCGGCATCATGATGTCTAAAATAATTACATCGTATGAGTTCTTTTTAGCAAGTTCTACTGCATCCCGACCATTAAAAACAGCATCGACGTCATAATTAACGCTTTTCATTGCTGCTACTAAAACACGGGATAACTGTTCTTCATCCTCTGCCAGCAAAATCTTCATAATTTAATCTTCCTCTCTAATTAAATGACGCAAAGTCTGCATGCTTACATCACAAGACGCTAATTCATCTGCAACTCGCTTTAGCTCTTTACCAATCATTTCAGGATTCTTTATCTTATGCTTATATTTCATTTCATGCTCTAAACTTGCCCAGGTATCCATTGCAATCGTTCTAAGCTGTACTTCAACATAGTAGTGTCCTGGATTATTGCCTTCAATATCTTTCTCAGGTCTTTCAACATCTAAAATCATGTGGTAAGAACGATAGCCGTTAGGTTTGGCATTGGTGATATAGTCTTTTTGCTTAACAATTTCTACATTATCCCAATCTTTAATCAGGTCAATACAAGTATAAATATCATCAATAAAATTACAGACAACGCGAATACCAACACTATCTCGATTTTCTTTCAAAGCTGACTCAGGATTTACTGGCAATTCTTTTCGCTGACATTTTTCAATCATACTCTCAGGTCTTTTAACCCGACCAATTAGGTGTTCATAGAGACTATCGCCGGTTTGTTCCTGGTGAATTTTATTTTCTTCTTTAAAGTGATTCAGTATCTGATTAAGTAACTCATCTAAAACTGGAGTGTAGCCACCATAAATATCCATATTTATCCCTCTTTATTGGTTTACTAATATTATAGCAGTCGATATTTTTCTAATAACTATAATAATGTTAATTTTAAAAAATTTTGCTTTTTATCGAAAAAACTTAAAAAAATGCCCCTAGTCTGACCGACTAAGAGCATCTTGAAATATTATTTTTCTAATTCTACGTAGGTTTTAACACTTTGAGATACTGTTTGATAAACAGTTGAAACATGTAGAGTATGAGCTAAAAATTCCTGCTTTTCTTCTTGAGACATAGAGCTGTCAAAAGAAACTGTAATTAACATTTCACTAACAACGGACTTCCCATGGCCGAGCTTAGTAGTAATTGCCTGGTTAGTTACCTTAAAGTTCTTTACATCTAAATGATGGACATTTGCAATCATCCCTGCAGAAATTGAGATACAAGAATTCACTGCACCTGCTAAATACTCTACTGGATTAGGAGCAACATTTTTACCGTTTGCTGATTCATCAGCCATAAACTTATTCTTCTTAGTTCTATTTTCAATTTGCCAAGGAGTATCAGTTAATTCACTTTTTACTGTATATTTTGTCATTTTTATCTCTTTTCTAAATTAATCCATGCTTTACTAAATAATCATGAGCTACTTTAGCTGGCTTTTCATGCTTAACATTAACCTGATAATTCATTTCCTGCATTTCTTGAGTTGTAATTTTACCCGCTAATTTATTTAATGCTTTTACAATTTGCGGATTTCTTTCTGCAAATTTTGCTCTCATCAAAGGTGCACCTTGATATGGTGGGAAGAATTTTTTATCGTCATCAAGCATCACTAAGTTGTACTTCTTAATCTCAGCATCAGTAGTGTAGCCATCAACTACATTGGCCTGATTGTTAGCGATAGCGTGATAACGAATGCTTGATTCAGTACTTTTAATGGAAGCAAAGTCCAGCTTGTAAACATTCTTTAAACCTGGATAACCATCTTTTAAGGAAGTAAAATCTGGGTCAAAAGCCGCATGAACTTTTTTATTTACTCGATTTAAATCACTCATTTTAGTTAGGTGATTATCTTTAGCAAACTTTTGGGTTGTAGCTAAAGCATAACCATTTTGATAAGCCATTGGCTTTAGGTATTCCATGCCAAATTGTTTCTTTAAGTCGCTTCTGGCTTCAACGTAAGCCTGATTTGGATCATTGCCAGTCTTTTTACCCGTTTTAACTAATGTCTGTAAGACTGTTCCTGTAAATTCAGGATAAATGTCAACCTTATCTGTTTGAAGTGCCTTGAACAAAAATGTTGTTCCACCAAAATTAGGTTTTAAGACTACCTTTGTATTTGGATCATTTTTCTCAATCAAATCCTTATACATATTAATTAAAATAGCAGGTTCAGATCCCATTTTTCCGGCAATTGTAATTGTTTGTTTTGGTTCAGCAATATTATTCTTTGAAGTACTAGTAAAGTGAGTATATAAACTACTTCCGCCCCAAATGAGCAAAATTCCAGCAATAATAATACTTCCCCACTTGAGTCGTTTATTATTTTTAGCAATAAATTTTAAAACGCCACTAAATACTAGGGCAAGAAGAGCAGATAAAATAGCGCCCATTAGAACTTCTGTATTATTGTTTGAATTGATACCAACATAAATGTAAGTACCCAAGCCTCCGCCGCCAATCAAAGCTGCCAAAGTTGCAGTACCAATAATCATTACCAAAGCAATTCGAACTCCAGCAAAAATCATCGGCATTGCCATTGGAATTTCTAATCGCTGTAACTTCTTCCATTTTGTCATACCAAAGGCTGTAGCAGCTTCTTCTAAGTTTTCAGGAATATCAGTTAAGCCTGAATAAGTATTCTGAAAAATTGGCATTATCGCATATAAAACTAGAGCAATGATTGCAGGCATTGTTCCAATTCCGACAAATGGTAGCAGTAAACCTAAAATTGCTAAGCTTGGAATAGTTTGAATAATTCCAGCAATTTGCAATGTGAATTCAGCTGCCTTTTTATGTCCTTTTAAGATAAAAGCTAATGGAATTGCAATGACCATTGCAATAAGAAGCGCAATCAGCGAAATTTTAATATGTACAAGCGTTGTAGCCCAGATTTGATCATGTTCTGTTATCAGCATTTGCCACAAAGATTTAATCATTTCCAGCCACCCACTTTAAAAAGAAATTCCAAACACGTTTTGGTTCAATTAAAAACTCGCCAAATTCTGTTTCCGCAATAAATAAACTATTGGGATGATTAGAGCAATCTTTAATCAAATCTTGCACACTATACACATGATAGCGAACTAAAGTCTCTACCTTTGGATAAAATCTAGGATCTACTCCTAACTCGCTCTTAAGCAAGGTTTCCAGATCAAGTTTTTGATTAATACGATTTCCTGCAAAAAACTCTTGAACAAACTTTGTTGCAGGATGACGTAAAATTTCTCTGGGCTTCCCTACTTGTTCTAATACGCCCTTATGTAACACACCTATTGTATTGCCTAGCCGAATTGCTTCCTGCATATCGTGCGTTACAAATATCACAGTCTTATTGAGCTGATCATGGAGATTAAGCAATAAATCTTGTAATTGTTTTCTCACGACTGGATCAAGCGCAGAAAAAGGCTCATCCATAAGAACTACCTCAGGATTTGCAGCTAGCGCACGAATAATTCCTACTCTTTGTTGCTCACCGCCTGAAAGCTCATTTGGCATCCGATCGCAATACAATTTTGGATCTAAATCAACACATTTTAGCAATTCTTCTTGCTTCTTACGTCGCTCTTTTCGACTAACGCCTTCTTGCTCTAAGACAATTGTAATGTTCTCACCAACAGTCAAATTTGGAAACAAGCTGGCCGTCTGCAAAACGTAGCCTGTTTTTTCTCTTAATTTACGTAAATCGTAGTCTTTTATTGATTTATCATCTAACAATATCTCACCTTTTGTTGGTTCAATCAGTCTATTAAACATTTTTAATAGCGTAGTCTTGCCACTGCCACTAGGCCCAACTAAGACGAAGATATCTCCTTTTTTTACTGTAAAAGAAACATCTTTTAGGATTTCTTGCTCGTGATAGTTCTTTGAAATATTTTTGTATTCAATCATCATTTAATCCTTATAAAAAAATATTACTTATATTTTCTCACTACTTATAAGGAATTGGCAAAAAGATTACATTTTTTGACAAAAAAAGATTGATCATCCTTTATTTCAAACATAAAGTAATAACCAATCTCTTTGTAGATTATCATTTTTTATTAATTCACTCATTTTAGATACTAGTAAACCATTCTTGGAGATATCATAATTGAAAAGATATATTTGTTTCAATTGCTGAAAACCGAATTCATAGTATTTCTCATCTTGATCATAAGCTAAAATACTTGAGATTGTTCGTCGCTCTCTGGATAAAACTTCTTATGAAAAGATTCTCATTACTATTACATAACAACAAAAAGAATAATTATTAAAAAAAGAAACTATCAATTGATAGCTTCTTTCTAACATGCTAATAAAAATTATTATTTATTCTTATTAGGCTTTTTATCTTCATTTTGTAATTTTTGGCCCATTGCAATGATGTACTTACGTAAATCATCTTTAATTTGTGGGTGAGATAGACCATATTCAATTGATGTTTCAATGTAACCTTCCTTGTTACCAACATCATGACGTTCACCGTTAAATACGTGAGCAAATACTCGTTGAGTCTTATTCATCGTATCAATAGCGTCAGTTAATTGAATTTCACCACCACGACCAGGTTTTTGATGTGCTAAGATATCAAAAATTTCTGGAGTTAATAAGTAACGACCAATGATTGCGTAATCACTAGGTGCCTTATCAACATCAGGCTTTTCAACAAAGGCCTTAACATTAATTAAGCCCGGTTCAATTTCACTATCTGGATCTATCACACCATACTTAGAAACTTCTTCATGTGGTACAGGCATAACAGCAATAGTTGATGCATGAGTCTTGTCATAACGATCAATTAATTGCTTAGTTAGTGGAACCTTGTCCTCCATCAAATCGTCACCAAGCATAACAGCAAATGGTTCATCCCCAACGAAGCTACGAGCTCTTAAAATCGCATCTCCTAAACCAGCTGGATGTGGCTGACGAGTGTAGTAAAGGTTAACGCCTAAATTAGTAATTGATTGGGTCAAGTGTAAAAGCTCAGTCTTACCCTTTTCTTCCAAATCTTGTTCTAGTTCTGGGTTAGCGTCAAAGTGGTCTTCAATTGAGCGCTTGTTCTTACCAGTAACAATCAAGATATCTTCAATTCCTGATTTTTTGGCTTCTTCTACAATAAATTGAATTGTCGGTTTATCAACAATTGGTACCATTTCTTTAGGCATAGCCTTAGTTGCAGGTAAAAATCTAGTACCTAATCCAGCTGCTGGAATAACTGCTTTTCTTACTTTCATTTTATTCTCCTCACAAAATAAGCTTTCCATAGTGTATTTTACCAAACTTACGTTAACTTATTTAGGTATTTTTTTATTTTTCCTAAAAATTCTCAAAATCGGGCTTTGACTATATTCAATCTTTCTATCTTTTAATTCATTACCTACTGCATTGATACAAATTCCAAGCAATAGTAATAATGAACCTACATTCAGCCACAACATGAAAATGATAAATGAACCTACAATCCCGTAGTTTTGCCAGCGCGTCCCAAATTGTCTTAGGTATAAACCAAAGAAATATGACAGGGCGCTCCAACTTATTACAGTAAACCATACTCCGGGCCAAACCACACGTTTTTTAACTCGGATATTCGGAATCACATAATTAATATATAAGTTAACAATAATGGTCATAATAATGATAATCGGCCAACGGTAATTTTCTAACTTATATACCCACCATAATGATAGATTAAAAATTGGCGCTAAAAATTCCATAATTTGTCTACCAAAAGTGAAAATAAAGATTATTACTGAAAAACCAACTACTAAGATTACAGAAAGTGCAAAAGTAAAAGTCCTAGCTAGTAAATAATTCCACCAAGACTTTCCTTTTTCTTGCTTATCAACACCATAAATCTTATTTGCAGCTAGACGAATTGAATTAACCAAACAACTTAATGACCAAATTGCAATCACAATACCCAAGGAAATAAAGCCACTTGAATGCTTCTTCAATAAGGCATTAATAATTGGCATGATTAAACTTGAAACTTGAGAGGGAAAAATCAACTCAAGATAGCGAGCAATTGGTTTAGTATCGATACTAAATAAAGGCAAAACATTTCCAATAATAATGATTATTGGAAAAATACTCAGCAATACATAGTAAGCAATAATAATTGAAGTCTGGTTTATTTCGCCTCGACTAATATATTTAGATAATAATTGAAAAAACTCTGTTGTACGGTTTTTAGTCTGATTGAGAAAAGATTTCATAAACTTTACTACTATTAATCTTCATCTAAAAAGTGAGGAAGATATTTTTCATAGCCATCGTATGGTTTTTGTAAAGTTAAGATCTTAGGACCATCTGGAGTAATAGCAAAAGTATGTTCAAATTGAGCAGCTTTTGATCCATCTGGCGTTGCGTAGTAAACCCAGTCATCATTTGGATCTGAAACAGTCTTTTGTTCAATTCTCCAATCACCACCAGCTTCAACCATTGGCTCAACTGTAATAGTCATTCCTTCACGCAAACGTAAACCGTGACCAGCTTTACCCCAGTGAGGAACTTCAGGATCTTCATGGATTGATGGTTGAATTCCATGGCCTACTAATTCACGAACATCTCCGTAGCCATTTTCATTTTCAACATAATTTTGAATAACGCTACCGATATCACCAATACGGTTACCAACAACTGCTTGATCAATACCCATGTACATCGCTTTCTTAGTAACATCCATTAACTTTTGATCTTCAGCTGAAATTTCACCAACACCGTAAGTAGTACATGAATCAGTTTCATAACCGTCTACGTTACAAGTTACGTCAACGCTAACTAAATCGCCTTCCTTTAAAATCTTATCTTTTCTAGGAATTGCGTGGGCAATTTCATCATTTACACTGATACAAGTGCCGTATTTGTATCCTTCAAAGCCTTGTTCTGAAAGACGACCACCATGTTTTTTCATAAAATCTTGAGCAAATTCTTCGATTTCCCAAGTAGAAATTCCAGGCTTAATAACATCACGTAAACCTTCAAACATTGCTGCTAAAACGCGACCAGATTTTTGCATTCCTTGCAATTCGCGTTTCGACTTAATTGTTATCATTAAAAAATCTCCTTTTTTAATTTATATACTTTTAGCATACCTTAAATAGGCATAATTTAATAGTGATTGAGATAGTCTCAAAAATTCATTATAAAGCTTTTCTTAAATAATTTCTCTTAAGATTTACAAACTCTCTCACTTCTTTAGTATAATAGGAGAAAACGTTATAGAAAGAAGTTTTTTACATGAAAGCACAAATTGTCTTTGCCAGCATGACTGGTAATGATGAAGATATGGCAGAGATTTTAGAAGAGAACTTACAGGATGCAGGCTTTGACGTCGAAAATATTGATGTCAGCTTTGCAGACGCTACTTCTTATCTTGATGCTGACCTTTGCGTAATGGTTACCTATACCTACGGCGAAGGTGTCATGACTGATGAATTAAAAGACTTTTATGACCAATTAATTACTCTTGATCTCTCTGGTAAAAAATTTGCAGTAATGGGTTCAGGAGATAAGACATACAAGGATCATTACTGCGAAAACGTAGATGATTTTGAAAAAGCATTTATTAAATGCGGTGCCGTTGAAGTAGCAAAACCAGTAAAAATCGAAAATGCTGTTGATGATGAAGATATCGATTTAATTGATCAAGCTACTGAAGAAATAATTGAGGCATTTAATGACTAAAAATCATCATAAAAGAAAGGGGCAAAAAATTACTCAAGAGCAATTACGAAAGCTCGGGAGTAGACTTGTTGCTAGACACCGAAACTTTTATGTTTATGTTATTTTTGGCTTTCTAGCAGCAATTATTAACATTGTCTGCTTTCTTTTATTTCATAATGTTTGGAAAATTCCAGTAATTTATGCCAACACGATTGCATTTATTATTTCTAACTTAGCTTCTTTTTCTTTTAATAAGCACGGTGTATTCATTCAAAACGTTGATAAAAAACATGGCGTTGTTTACCAGCTTTGTTTATTTTTTATCTATCGTATTATTAGCTTAATTCCCGACAACTTAATTATGCTAGTTGGAATTTCATGGCTTCACTGGAATGCACTTTTTGTGAAAATTATTGATCAAATTTTAGTGGGTATTTTTAACTATCTAACCACAAAATCTATTTTCCTTAACACAAGCAGCAAGTTTGCTAAAAAGTTTAAAGATCATTTTAATAAGAAATAATACATAATAAAAACTCCAGATAAATATCTGGAGTTTTATTTTTATCTAAAATCTGCGGGTCTTTGGTTGTGTTCTTTATCAAAATAATATGCAATTGCATTCATAATGCGCTCAGAAGCTTTTCCATCCCCATATGGGTTTTTAGCATTGGCCATTTTATTATAGGCATCCTTATCTTCAAGTAAGCAAATCATCTCATCATGAACCTTATCTACTTCAGTTCCGACAAGTTTCAAGGTTCCAGCTTTAACACCTTCGGGACGCTCTGTTGTATCGCGCAAGACTAATACAGGTTTTCCAAGAGAAGGAGCTTCTTCTTGCACACCACCTGAATCAGTCATGATAAAGTAACTTCTTTTAGCTAAATTATGAAAATCAACTACATCAAGTGGCTTAATTAAGTGAATGCGAGGATCTCCGGCTAATACTTCTTTAGCTACTTCTTGCACCCGTGGAGAAAGATGAACGGGATAGATAATTTCTACATCTTGATAACTATCTATCACCTGCTTCATCACCTTAAAAACACGCCGCATCGGCTCTCCCTGATTTTCTCTACGATGCATAGTAACTAAAATCACTTTATTTCCTGGCGTAATTTCATCAAGAACATCGTGATGATAGTCTTTTTTTACCGTTTGCTCTAAAGCATCAATTGCTGTATTTCCAGTTACATAAATATTATTAGCAACGTGATTTTCTTTAATTAAATTATGCTTGCTTAATTTAGTTGGCGCAAAATAAAGATCAGCCATATCATCTGTCATTTGCCGGTTCATCTCTTCTGGAAACGGTGAATACTTATTCCAAGTACGAAGACCAGCTTCTACATGACCAAGGGTTGTTTGCTCATAAAAAGTCGCTAGACCAGCTGCAAAACTAGTTGTAGTATCGCCATGAACTAAAACGATATCTGGTTGTTCCTCTTTAATTACCTTAGCCATATCAAGCATTACTTTAGAAGTAATATCTTCTAGAGTTTGATTTTTATGCATAATATTAAAATCATAATCAGGCTTAATTTTAAAAGTATCTAAAACCTGATCTAACATTTCTCGATGTTGAGCACTCACTACAGTAATTTCCTCGAAACGATCATCTTGCTTCAATTTTAGAACTAACGGTGCCATCTTGATAGCTTCTGGTCTCGTACCAAAAACTGTCATTACCTTTATTTTTTTCATAACTTTGGTTTCCCTTATCTTAATAGCTAGCTTATCTCTTATACTATAGCTTACTTTATTTTTCTTTGGTACTATCTGAAAAACTAATTTATACTTATATACTATAAGGAAAGTGAGTAATTATGTTTAGTTTTTTATCTTTGGCTGCAATTTTAATTACTATTATAGTATTTTGTTTAGTATTTCTTTTAGGAAATTCATATCCTCAGAAAACTAAACACGTTTTAATTGGAATCATTGCAATCCTATTAATTATTTTTCTCTGGATTGTTTTAGAGATTTTTATTAATCCATTAAAGTATGTGTAAAAGCCTTATAGCAAAAAAATAGTTGACTTAATAAAGCCAACTATTTTTATTTTTCACTTAAACTATGACCCCGGTGAGATTCGAACTCACCTCTACGGTTTAGGAGACCATTGTTCTATCCAGATGAACTACGGGGTCAGAACCAGTTTCTACTTTAACATAAAAACTGATTTTTAACTATTAAAAATTTAATACTGCGGCAAATAGAAATTACGTTGATTATTATCCTGCTTGGCAATTTTATCGGCCGCAAAAACAAATGGCATCCAAATAAGAAGTGCAATAACCATATTAATAAGCGCTAAAACAATAGCTCGCCAGTCATAGTTACATGCCAAGAACGGTCCAATAAGTGGCGGCATAACTGTTGGAACAAATATTTGAACCGGATTAACTAACCCTGCCTGTGTAGCCCAATAAGCAAGCGATACATTTACTAATGGTGCTACTACAAAAGGAATCAAATATACGGGATTAAATACAACAGGCAAGCCGAAAATAATAGGTTCATTAATATTAAAAATTCCTGGTGCAACAGCCATTTTTGCTATAGTTCGGTAATCTTTACGTTTAGAAAACATTAAAATAGCAATAATCAAGACTAAAGTTCCACCCGCTCCACCAAACCATGCAAAAACATTAAAGGAATCTCGTACCCAAATATAAGGGACATGATCGCTATTTCTAACTGCTGTAACGTTAATGTTTTCTGGCGTTAACCACAAAGAATCCATTACTGGTGTTAAAACGCTGATACCATTGATCCCAAAGAACCAAAATATTTGAACTAAAAATGTAACTAATAAAACTACTCCAAAACCTTGTCCCAAGTTGACTAAAGGTCTTTGAATAGTAGTAAGTAACCAATTTCCAAAGTAAGTTCCAGTAAGACGCTGGAAAGCAAAATTAACAAATCCAACAATAAAAACTGAAAGCAAAATTGGAACTAAGGTGCTAAAAGCAACCCATTCTGCATGAGGCATACTACTATCAACTTTTAAACGAATTCTCGCCTTGTAAAACGTAATAAATAGCGCTGTCCCAATACAACCAAAAATAATTGCTGTAAATAATCCCATCGTTGAGAATTGCTTAATATCAAAGGCATTTTTAATATCAACTACATCCCCATCAATACGTAGTTTTACCGAATCACTAATACTCATTGAAAAAGCAACTAAAGACGCAATTGAACCAGCAAAGCGATTTACCTCATAAGTTTTAGCTAGGTGATAACCCCAAGAGATCGCAAAATATACAGCAAAAAGCGCAAAGGTACCTTCCCAAATAATATTGTCAATTGCGACAACAGGTTGCATTAAAGAATAAAAAGTATCCCAATGCATCTGTACCTTAGCAGCCCGTATGATGCTATTAAACAGCATTGCAATTGAGCCAGCAATCGTGATTGGCAATAACGAAACAAAAGTATCTCGCATTGCAACTAACCAACGGATTTGAGCTAATCGAGAGGCGGGTGGCAAAACATAAGTTTCTAACCATTTAACTAAAGATGCCATTATTTTTCTCTTCTACCCTTTCGCGGATGATATCCCTTATTCTTCTTATTACGCCAACGTTTCTTTTTATGCTTTGGCTTATTTTCCGGTCGTTTCTTTTCTTTCTTTTCCTTTTCTTCGTTCTTAGGCTTTGGCTTTTCAGTTGTTAAACTATAGCCAGCAAAATAGGCTCTGTCAACTTGGTAAGTATCATCAAGCAACTTTTTCAGATTTCTAAAATCATGGTCATCTCCCAGAGTAACAACAGTACCTGATTTATTCATCCGACCAGTTCTACCGCTTCTATGCAAATAAGTATTAACTTCACTAGGTATTTCAAAATTAATAACATAGCTAACATCAGGTAAGTCTAATCCACGTGCTGCTAAATCAGTCGCAAACAAGAACTTAATTCTACCTGCCCTAAAATCACTAAGAACTTTTTCTCTATTTTGCTTATTAGTTTCATTACTTAAAACTGCAAACTTAGTCTTACTATGACTAAAAATTCTAGCAAATCTCATTTCAGTTTCGCTGCTATCAAAAAACAAAATTCCCTTAAATTTGTCTAGTTTTGCTAGTCGCTGCAAAAACTGCATCTTATATTCATTGGAGACTTGTAAGAAATAGTGCTTAACTTCAGACTTCTGTTCCGGGCGAACATCAATTAATAAGAAAGTATGGTTAAAAAGCTCTTCCGCATCTTTAGTAATTTCTGATTCTGAAGCTCCAAAAAGCAAAATTTGTGCAGTTGAAGATAGGTTCTGTCCCAAAGAAGTCAATAAATCTAATTTTGCAAACTCCAAAATATCATCTGCTTCATCAATAACCAAGGCATTAATATTCTGATACTTAATTCGATTTTCAGACAAAAAATCAAAGAATCTACCTGGAGTTGCAATAATTATCTCTGGCTTTTCTTTCTTCAATCGTTCTAATTGTCTTTTTCTATTACCTGCCCCAACTAGCGCAATGGTCTTAAGGTTTAATGCCTTGGCATAAAGTAAAAGATTATTTCTAGTTTGAATAGCAAGCTCAGTGGTTGGCTCTAAAATAATGCCGCAGCCACCAATTTCAGCAATTCTTTCCATAACCGGTAATCCATAGGCTAAAGTCTTTCCTGTACCGGTCTTAGCTAATCCTACTAGACTTGCACCATTACGAATAGCGTCATATGTCCTCTCCTGGATTAAAGTAGGCTTGATTTTATGTTCTTTCTCTAAAACGTGTGTAATTGCTTGTGAATACATCTTATTTCCTCTATTGCATTTTCTGTTGACTATATAACTGCTCATACTGCGTATTAGTTCCAATATAAGCAAACATCGTTACATCTCTATTTAAATTATCGATATTTTTTACTCGTCCATTTTGAGTGTAACACCAAAAAGCATAGTGCCGTCTATCTTTTAAACTGGCACCTGTATATAAAAATCTGGTTCCTTCAGGAAAATAACTGCGATAGTGATAATCACCTGCTATCATGACGCGTTTACCTAAATTATTATTGATCATTTGCGCAAATTCGCCCATTTGTTGCCAATATGATTTTGTTAAATGACTAGCAGCAGGAACAATCATAATTGGTAAACTCCCAGTATTAGTTCCAACCTTACTTAAGAAATACTGATACTGATCTTGATTGCTTGTCTCATCGCTATAAGCAATAATTGTACCAAAATTCAAGTTAGTCCCCTGAAGTTGATCACGGTATAGTAAATAATTATCATCAAAATATGATTTTCCCTGCGTTGACCGCAAGTAAACAAAAGAAATTCCATTCTTTTCTAATTTATGCAAATCAACATAGTCTTTAGTTTGATCTAGTTCAATTCCGAGAACGCTCATATTTGAGCCACGCGGTACAGTTGTATTTTGTCTCATATTAAAGTATGCCCACACTAATCCCAAAATAGCTAATACGAGCAGAATAATAATACTTGGGAAAGTATATTTATGTCGATAACGATGCACAGTCATCCCTCCATTAGCTATTTTAGCGAACTTCTTCTTTCTATACCACTTTCACTATAATTTAGTATAAAATGATAGCAACAACAACACTCGTATTATAAGTTGAAAGGAACGCTCATATTGAAAAGACAAATTAGCTTTGGACAGGCTCTAGCTACAGTTGTCGGAACTGTAATCGGCGGAGGTGTCTTCTTTAAAATTGGAAGTATTAGTCATGAAACGGGAACTCCATCCTTAACTCTTTTTGTTTGGATTTTAGCCGGAATCGTTTCTATTGCGTCAGGTCTAACAGTTTCTGAAATTGCTGCCGCACTGCCAGTTACTGGTGGATCAATAAAATATATTGAATATACTTATGGAAAAGTTTGGGGATTTTTATTTGGTTGGGCTCAAATGTTAGTCTACTTTCCAGCCAATATTGCCGCTTTAAGCGTAGTTTTTGGGCAGCAATTCGTTGTTTTATTTGGCTTACCGACTAAATATGCAACCTTAGTTGCTATTTTACTTGCTCTATTTTTAATGGGTCTTAATTTTATTTCTACTAAATTTTCGACTAGAATGCAGTCAGCAATGACGATTCTTAAGGCCATCCCAATTGCTTTGATTGTAATTTTTGGACTTTTTAATCCTACAAAAATCAGTGTTGATTTACTGCCACTAACCTCTGGTCAAAATGTCTCTTTTTGGGCTGGTTTGAGCGGTGGTTTATTAGCTGCCTTATTTGCTTATGATGGCTGGATCAATGTAACAAATTTAGCAGGAGAAGTTAAAGAACCAGAGAAAAATCTATCAAGAGCGATTATTATTGGACTATCCGCTATTACTTTAATCTATGTATTAGTAAATTACGCTTTTCTAACTACTATTCCTTTTAAAGAAATTATTGGAAATCAAAATACAGCATATCTCGCTTCTTTAAAATTATTTGGGAGTTTGGGCGGTAAGTTAATTACTATCGGAATTTTAATTTCTGTTTATGGAGCAATTAATGGATTTATGCTTACTGGGATGAGAATTCCATATACTTTAGCTAAAGATAAAATGTTGCCATTTTCAGATAAAATTGGTCGAACTAACGTTAATACAGGCGTCCCAACAATTAGTGCTCTAATTATTCTAACAGTTTCTTTAATCATGATTTTACTAGGAACTTTCGATCTCTTGACCAATATGCTAGTTTTCGTAATGTGGACTTTTACAACATTAATTTCAATTGCAGTTGTAATTTTACGCTACCGCGAGCCAAAATTAAATCGTCCTTACGTGGTTCCTTGGTATCCAATTATTCCAATTATTTCAATTGGTGGTGGTTTATTTATTGTAATTAGTACTGTAATTAATGAATTCTGGC
This sequence comes from Lactobacillus isalae, assembly GCF_947539375.1. Classification (NCBI taxonomy): domain Bacteria; kingdom Bacillati; phylum Bacillota; class Bacilli; order Lactobacillales; family Lactobacillaceae; genus Lactobacillus; species Lactobacillus isalae. The sequence continues at coordinate 324,483 of NZ_OX443569.1, read as the reverse complement.
TTTCAATAACTGGAATTGGGCTAACAGCATTAGGTTTACCAATCTATTACTATATGAAAAAACATAATAAAGCTGATTAGCATATAAACAAAGGGTTGAAAAGATTCGCCAAACAGCGAGTAATTTCAACCCTTTTTAATTTCTACAAAAACAATTAATTATTAGCGGTTTAAATTTGCTTGAATAACTTCTGGCTTTAAGACACCAACATAAGGTAAATTCCGGTAAGCATTTAAGTAGTCTAAACCATATCCAACTACAAATTCATTTTCAACTTTTGAACCATAGTAATCTACAACTACATCATCTTCACGGCGTTCAGTTTTGTTAAGAAGCGCGCAACATTTTACACTTTTAGCGCCACGTTCAGTTAATAAATCCTTCATGAATTTCAAGGTGTGTCCAGTATCAACGATATCTTCAACTAATAATACATCTCTACCTTTAACATCAGCTTGAACGTCAATATCCAATCTAACCTTACCAGTAGATTCAAAGCCATCACCATAACTTGAAACATCCATAAAGTCATTTTGCATCTTCACATTCATGTGGCGGGTTAGATCAGTCATAAAGTAAACTGCACCCTTTAACACACCAATAACCAATGGAAACTTACCTGCGTAATCTTCAGTCAATTGCTTGCCAAGTCTTTGACAAATTTCTTCAATGTCATCTTGACTGAATAAAACACGATCAATAATGTTGTCAATATTATCACTATTTTGCATCTTAACCCTCTATATCCTTCTACAAATGCTTTGTTAATAGTAGAATTATAACATTTAATTATACAAAAAAGCACCTATCTTGAGGTGCTTTTGACGATTATTTAGCTTTTTCTTCACTATTTTGATCGTTATCTTCTGATTTTTCTCCAGCATTATCCTCGATTTTAGAAACCAAGAACCAACGCATAAAGCCTTGTTCAATATTTACCAACTTAAACTTGAAGCCCTCTAAATCAACAGATTCGCCCTTCTTTAAGTTAGGATAATGTTCCATCATATAACCACCAATTGTAATGATGTCACTATCTTCAAAGCTCTTAAGCTTAGTGTGGAAATAACGTTCAAAATCATATAAGGTAGTTTTTCCTGAAACATGAATATTACCATGGTCATCGCGAACAATATATTCATCAGAAACATCATCAATTTCATCTTTGATGGATCCAAATAGTTCTTCATAAATATCTTTATCGGTTACAATACCGCTAGTTCCACCATATTCATCTACTACCAAAACGATTGGCGTGTGCTTTTTAATCATTAACTTCAAGATATCTTGAATTAACATTGATTCAGGTACCGTAATAATCGCTCTGATAATTCTTGTAATTGGAACATCCGGATTTTCTTGGTCTTGACTGACTATATCGTAAGCATAAACATATCCTACAACGTCGTCTTTATCGTTGTCACGTACAACTGGGAAACGACTAAAACCATCTTTAATGTATTTCTCGAGTGCTGTCTTTACATTATCAGTAGCATTTAGAACTTGAAGCTGAGTACGGTCAGTCATAATATCTTTAGCAACCTTATCGTTTAATTCAAAGGCACGCTCCATATATAAAAGATCGTCTTTATCAAGTGACCCACCAGTTACGGCATTGCGTGATAAACGTAAAATTTCAGATTGTGAATAAACTTCACTTTCTTCATCTGCTGATTGCATCCCCAACAAATGAAGCAACCCATTGGCACTATGGTTAAGTAGCCAAACAAATGGATATACTACTGTGTGGAAGACAGCCAAAGGAGTAACAACAGCCATCAAACACTTTACAGGCATATCAATCGCAATATTCTTTGGCACAATTTCAGTGACAACAACTTCTAAGTAAGTTAAAAGTACAACACCTAAAGCTGCTCCTAATACCCCGCTAGTTTTAGCTCCAAACCAAGGCGTCATCTTAAATACATCAGTCAATAATTCTTCAATTGTTCCTTGACCAATCCAACCTAAAATAACACCAACTAAAGTAGTACCTACTTGAGTAGTAGATAATGATTCATTCAAGTTATGAACCATGTGCAAAGCACGCTTTAATTTCTTAGGATTACCTTGACCGTTTGCCAGCATATCTTCTAGCTGACTAGATCTAGTTTGCACCAATGCAAATTCAGCGACCACAAAGAAAATCGCAATTAAAAACGTTATGAAAATAACAATTAAATTAGTAGTTATAGTACTTGTAGACAAGTGATCTTCACCTTTTTTATATATTAAATAATTACATCTCTATTTTAGCATTATTTCTCCGAATCAGGGATCCAGTTTGCAACTAATCCGGGATGATTATAATTTTCTTCAATATTTTCTGATACTTGCTTATTATATGAATTTTCTGGTAATTCAACCTTATCACGCAAATTATGCTTTAGATCAATAAAGCCCAGCTTTAGAAACTTTTTATTTCTTATCTTAAAATGATACCCAGTAAAGTATGCCTTATTGCCAGGAATTTTCTTACAATCTGCCAAACTAAATTTCATTACTGTATTGTCTAATTTAACAAAGGCATAATAATCGTTTTTACCAAGATAAGTCACCTCTTGTCTTACCGGTATCTTTTGATAAATTGATGGCAAGTGAGATGGTGTCTTAATATCAGCTACATATTTAAATGCTTCAATTTCATCAGGATCATAGTATTTATTAGCAAAAATTTGAGCATCATACACTCGCACCATTGCTGTTAAGTAGTGATTTTCCTGCAAATACTCTGTTGATTCTTTATTTTTAAAATAAGATGCGCCTAAGAAAATACATAAAACAGTAGTTGTTATCCCAAATAAACTGATAGTAATTTTATTCCGTACGCATAAAAATGGAATTAATCCGACAAACAAAAAGATAGTCCCTAAAATTAAAATATAGCCAGGTAAGGTGTAATTAAACCATTGATCCCAATTGGCCCATTGAGTAGGAGAAACTAATAATGTCATTTTTATCACCTTTAGTTGTTTTTTATAATTATGCCATATTTTAATTTTATTTTAAATAAAGAAAAAAGACTCTTGAAGATTTAAAACGCTGATTTCTTCAAGAGTCTTATTATTAAATATTCTTTTTCATTTTTAAGATTTCATCTAAAGGTACACGCTTAGACTTATAATCATTGATTGTAGCCTTCTTATTAGGATAACCTAATCCAATACCAATACCAATCGCTTCATCTTCTGGTATATCTAAGTACTTTCGAATTACATCTGGATATTTAACAAAAGCATGTGCAGGCATTGTACTCAAACCACGGTTAGTGGCAGCAAGCATCAGTGTCTGTGAATATGCACCAAGATCAAAAATTGACCAAGCTGGAGATTTTTTAGGTATGGTTAAAAAGACGATTACTGGAGCATTGAACAACTTTAATTGAGCTTGATCAAAATCATCTGATTCACCACGTAAGAAGTAGTCTAAAGTTTCGCTCATTGTTGCCATATTTTTACTTGGGAATGTATCCCATTCCACTTTTAGCAAAGATGGGAAATCTTCATGCGGATCTTCATTAGCCAAAGTCTTTTCTTCATGCTCTTTTCTAATTGCCTTTGCTACATCGCCTTCAGCAACATAAATCCGCCAAGGTTGCGAATTAAGCAAAGAAGGTGTCCGTTGTGCTTCCTCTATAACTTTCCGAACGGTATTTTCACTTACTCTTTGATCATTAAACTTTCTTGTTGCATGTTCAAGTGCCAAAACATCTTTAAATTCCATCTAATCATCCCTTTCTACAAAATTCCTTACAAATAAGACTATACCCTACATTTTACAGAACTATTATAACAACAAAATACTTGATGCGCATAGAACTATTTTTTAATAACTATAATCAAAAAAGACCCAAATCTAATTAGGTCTTCTTCGAGAAATTATTTTAATTCTATTTCAAACCATTCCATTTCCATTCAGTAACTTCAGGCATATCTTTACCATTATCACGAATGTATTGGTGATGTTTAGCAAGTAAGCTGTCCATTTCGTCAATGAAGTCAGCATTCTTTTCACTTAATTCAGGAATACTTTCTACTACATCTTTAGCTAAGTCGTAGCGATCCATATGGTTCAACACACGCATATCAAATGGTGTAGTGATATCACCATTTTCTTCATAGCCATGAATATGAACATCATTCTTACCGCGTCCACGGTCAAACCAAATTGATTCCATCATTGGTTTAAATCCATGCCAAGCAAAAATTACTGGTGTGCCCTTTGGGAAGAGACGATCAAATTCTTCATTGCTAATTGCATTTGGATTCTTTTCAGTAGACATTAATTTCATCACATCAATGACATTAATGTAGCGAATCTTCAAGTCTGGGAACTTCTTGTGTAGCAAATCAATTGCAGCCAAAGTTTCAATTGTTGGTTCAGTACCAGTTGAAGCAAAAACAACATCAGGTTTTGCGCCCTTATCAGTTGATGCCCAGTCAACATAGCCAAGTCCCTTATCAACTAACTTCTTAGCTTCTTCAATTGAGAACCATTGAGGACGTGGCTGCTTAGAAGTTACCAAAACGTTAATGCATTCGCGATCTCTAAACGCCTTATCAGATACTGCAAGAAGTGAGTTAGTATCTGCTGGTAAGTATTCATGAATTAAATCTGGACGATTTTTTTCATAAAGGTGAGTTAACATACCAGGATCTTGGTGAGTATAACCATTATGGTCTTGCTGGAAGACAGTTGAAGTATCAACTAAGTTTAAGGCTGGATAATCATGTCTCCATGCTTGTTCCTTAGCCTTTCTTAACCACTTCATGTGTTGAGTAAGCATTGAGTCAACTACACGACCGAAAGCTTCATAAGTAGCGAAGAATCCATGACGACCAGTCAAAACATAACCTTCAAGCCAACCTTCATCTTGGTGCTCAGATAATTGTGAATCAATTACACGACCTTCGTGAGCCAAGTTTTCATCATTTGGAGTGTGAATATTCTCCATCCATTGACGCTTTTGATTGTCTAAAAGTTGGAATAAACGGTTAGATTTTGTTTCATCTGGACCAAAACCACGGAAATTATTTGGGTTTAATGCAGCCATCTTATCCAAATATTTTGCCCATTCAGCCATATCTTGCTTTTCAACAGAACCTGGTTTATCAAATTTAACCGCAAATTCACGGTAGTCTGGCATATTCAAAACCTTTGGGTTAATGCCACCATTAGTTACCGGATTCATGGCCATTCTTTGATCACCTGACAAGGTATTTTCTTTAACAATATCCTTAGGTGAACCATCCTCGTTGAATAATTCTTCTGGCTTGTAACTTTCCATCCAGTCAGTAAGCATTTCTTTATGACTCATATCGCCTTGAGAAACTGGAATTGGAATTTGGTGAGCACGGAAACTATTTTCGATAGGGTTACCGTCTAAGTCAAACTTAGGTCCAGTCCAGCCCTTAGGTACTCTAAAGACAATCATTGGCCATTTCACTAATGAATCATCGTTATTTTCACGAGCATGCTTTTGAATAGCCTTAATTTCTTCAACTACTTCATCCATGGTCTTAGCCATTTCTTGGTGAACTTCCATATGGTCCTTGTAACCATTAAATTCACCATCTTTATATGCAGAAACAAAGTAAGGTTTCCAGCCCATTCCCTCAAAGTATTTAGTCAGATCTTCATCGCTCATTCTAGAAACGATAGTTGGATTAGAGATCTTAAAACCATTGATTTGTAAGATTGGAATGACAGCACCGTCTTTAATCGGGTTAATAAACTTACTTGAGAACCAAGAAGTAGCAAGTGGACCAGTTTCTGATTCACCATCACCAATTTCAACAGCTGCAATTACATCTGGGTTATCTAAAATTGCCCCCACACCGTGAGAAAGTGAATAACCTAACTCTCCACCTTCATGAATTGATCCTGGAGTTTCTGGTGCAGCGTGAGAAGCAACTCCACCTGGAAAACTAAATTGCTTAAATAATTTCGCCATTCCCTTTTCATCTTGGGTAATTTCTGGATAACGTTCAGTATAAGAACCATCTAAGTATGAATTAGATACCATTACCTGACCACCATGACCAGAACCTTCAATATAGAACATGTTTAAATCATACTTTTTAATTGCACGGTTTAAATGAGCATAAATAAAGTTTTGTGGAACGATTGTGCCCCAGTGACCAATTGGCTTAGGTTTTACGTCTTCGGCCTTTAACTCACCCTTTAATAGGGGGTTATTCATTAAAAATAATTGACCAACTGATAAGTAGTTAGCTGCACGCCAGTATGCATCAACACTCTTTAAGTATTCTTGAGAATCGTAATTTACTGCCATACCAAAATATCTCCTTGAAATAGTTTTCATTGCTTATTACAGTATTAATCATAGAGCATTCAGTGCAAAAATTCAACCTTTCAGATTATTGGGACGGTCCAATTTAAGTAACTTAATATTATCTTTAAAACTCATTTATTTTTTGTTCTTCCGCTAATACTTCCCGAATTTTAATATTTTTTCTAAAGTACTTTCGATATTGCGTTTTTAGTCGATTATCCGTAATCAATATATCTGCCTGGTCGCAATTCATTACTTTATATGGTGAAGAACGGTCTTCTTTAAATTTATATTCTTCAGCGAGTAAAATAACTGTTTTTGCACGATTAACTACTTCTCTTTCAATTTGTGCATCAGAATGATTAACTACAAAAACCCCATTTTTATTAACTGAAGACGTTCCAATTACTGCTATATCAAATTCATATTGATCAATTTCTTTCAAACTATTTAAAGAAGATGTATAGTGATTTTCCTTGTTCAAATAGCCACCTAGTAAAATCACGTTAGGCAAATTATCCATCATTAAGGCTCCTGCATTATCAATTGAATTTGTCATAATTGTGGCATTCAGTCCTGTTAAATAATGGCAAAGCTGCGAAATCGTAGTTGACGCATTTAAATATATTAACTAACTTATCAGCCGTCAAATATTTCGCTGTCATTTTAGCCATCTTATTCTTAATAGGTGATAAAACATGTGCTCTAGAATTATAGTCAGGCACTGTTCCTTGCTTGATTTTCATCAATCCACCATGAATTCGAATTGCTTGACCAGTATTGGTTAATTTAATTACATCCCTTCTAGCCGTATCAAAGGAAACCTGGCATAATTGCATAATTTCACGAGTACTAATTGTTTTTCTTTCATCTAATGTACGTCTAATTAAATCTAATCTTTCAACTTGCGATTGCATCTCTCTCACCTCACAAGTCTAATCTTATCAGAAAGCCCTATCATATTTGCGTGTTTCTCTGTATTTTTAGCTTTATTCTAAGCATTTATCAGTATTTAAGAAACAAGTCACTGATAAATTTCAGTATGATGTTATTTAAATCAAGACAAACACTTAATAAAAGCTGCAATATAGGCACAGAACCGTCTTTTCATACATTGCAAATGCTAGTATTTAAGTGGGCCCAGAAATAAATTAGTTATTTAAGATAGTGAGGTCTTTATCATGTTAGAAACTACTATTACTAAACAAAATGAAATTGTTAAAACACTGAAAGATTTATATGCTAGCTTCAGCAAAGTTCAAATTAAGGCATATTTTCCTCTTGAACAAACAATTTTAAAAGTTATAGCCAAAGCTGAGAACCATGATGACGCAGCTGCTTGGAGTAATAAGTTAGTCATGTATTTACAATCACAAATAGCGCTTAAACAAATTCCAATCAACAAAGAACAAGATGCTTTAATTAATTCTCTTAGTGAACAATGTAAAAATACTAACTTAAACTATGTATATCTGGCATCAATTGATAATAGTTTACAATTTGATTAAACTATTCTATTTATCAAAAAAGACATCGCTTCTCTCATCCCCCGAGAAAAACGATGTCTTATTTTTATTCTTGACTTAAGTTAACGAAAGTATTGTACTTCATATACTTATAGTGAATCCGCATATTTGAAACTTCAAATGGCGTCCCATCATCTAAAAAGAAAATACCTTCCATTACTCCTACTGGTTCATTAGGTGCAAGCATTAGCTTCGATTGATCTTCTAAAGTTGAAGGTTCAACAGTAATTGTTAAGAATGACCGCGTTACAGTTTTGTTTTGCGTATCTTCTAAATAATTAAATAGCGATCCCTTTAAAATATCTGGATTTAATTCTGGTGTAATCTTAATTGGGATAAAACCAGTTTCAATCAAAAATGGTTGATCATCTAATAAACGCAGTCTCTTAATTTGGTAGACAAAATCTGATTCTTTCAAAAATAGATCTTGTCTTAAATCATCATCAGCCTTAATTACTTGATAGTCTAGTAGCTCAATACTTTGCTTTTTACCAGGAACACTAAAAGAATCCGTAATACCTAGGTTTGAACCCTCATATTTAAACAGAGCTTGATTCTTTAAGTAAAGAGGATTAATAAAAGTGCCACTACCCCTTTTTTTAAAAACTATTCCTTGCTGAGCAAGCAATCCTAAAGCCCGCTTCATAGATGAACGGCTTACATGGTAATAATCGCTTAAGCTTCGCTCATCTGGTAAGCGCATATCTTCATATTCATTATTAAGTATTTTTTGTTTAATATCGCGCATTACTGAGCGATAGACTAAATCAGTCATTATTTTCTCCCATTATTGGCAGCTTGGATACTCTGAATGAACCAAGTCGCAAACTTCTCTGTATCGACGTCGGTTGCAATTTGTGCATTATGTTTTTCACTTAAGAAATCCATTACGCTAGCGCCATATGTATAGCGGCCAGCTAATTCAATCTCAACATTAGCTGATTTTAAGGTAAAAAATTCAGGATGAAGCATAATCCCTACAGCAGTTGGATCATAAATCTTAATTCTTGTATCCCCATCAGGTTCGTGAATATTTGAAAACATCGAATATAGCATATTTCCAACTTCACCGCATTCCTTAATTTTGTCCATTTGATCTTTAGTTAAATGCGCCTTGTCACCAATTTCAAGCGGAGCGACATAGACTGGTAATCCAGAATGAAAAACAATTTGAGCAGCTTCTGGGTCGCCGGCAATATTATATTCAGCAAATGGACTATGGTTTCCGTGACCAATATTTCCACCCATAATATAAACTTCGGCAATATTTTCCACTACATCAGGATATTGCTTAAATAAAAGTGCGAAATCAGTTAAGGGACCAACTCCTAAAAGGGTTACTTTTTCAGGACTATTTTTAATTGCTTCATACATTTTAGTAGCAGCAAGTCCTTTTTCAAACAAATCATCATTTGCAGTTTCAAATTCAAAACCAGCGATCCCTGTTTTACCATGAACAGAAGCAGCGCTAATGGCTGGACGCACTAGTGGTTGATTAGCGCCTTTAACTACAGGCACTTTAGTATGTAAAAACTTCTCTAAATCAAGAGTATTTTGTAGGGTATGCTCTAAAGAAACATTGCCCCAAGTTGGCACAATCATCTTAACATCAAGTTCAGCTGCAAAAAGACTGATAGTCATTGCAGCAACATCATCGATTCCAGGATCTGTACTAATAATCAAGGGCTTTTTTGACATAAAGGTCCTTCTTTCTAAATTTACGTATCATATTTATTATGAACTAAGATTTGTTACAAAAAAAGACTTGAACTGATCAAGTCTTTTAAAAATTATATTAGTTTTTGATCTTTAACTGTCTTTTTAACAAAGCTATATTTATCAAGAAGGCGATTATTAATATGGTGTGCACTTTCAATAATTGTTCCAGGGACTTGATATACTAGTTCTCTAATCTTATCACTATTCTTATCATCTAAAGCAGCAGTGATTTCATCAAGTAAAATAATAGATTTATTTCTTAAAAGCGCACGAGCAATTACTAATCTTTGCTTTTGTCCGCCCGAAATATTTTCCTGAGTTGGATTTATTTTTCTATTAAGGATATTTTCTCCTAGTTCTGCTACTAATCCTACTTTTTCCAAGATTTTCATTAGCTCTTTATCAGAATATTTTTCGCCTAAACATAAATTATCTCTGATTGTTCCCTCAAAAATCCATGGCGTCTGCGCAATATATGTTATATCAGCTAAATTTGGTTTTCTTTTATTAATCAACACTTTTCCTTTATTAGGCTTGATTACACCAGCTATTAAATTCAAAAATGTACTCTTCCCTGCTCCTGATGGTCCTTGTAGTAAAATCTTACTACCGTAAGGAATATCAAAATTTAGATTATTATAAATTACTCGCTCATCATATGTTACATTGATATTTTCCAACTTAATATTCGGCTTACATAATTCTATTTTTGATTGCTCTAAAATATCTTCGTTAATTTCATCAATCTTACGTATATTTGTTGTTCCGGCTACTTCTGACCAACACTGCATTAAAATCCGAAAATTTTGAACTACACTATTTGCAGAAAGAGTTAAGGAAAGAAGTGCACTAATTGTAACGTTAAATAAGTGGTTGACAATAAAGTAGAAGCCAATAGCCCATGGACCTACTAATGCTAAAATTGTAAACAATAAGTTTACATATTGCACAAGCCACTGTAAATTTTCTTGCTTTAAAAGAATACTTTCACTTTGATTAATTGTAGAGGAAACATGATTAAAGAATGTTCTTTGTGCATTATATTGCAAAATATCTCTAAAACCACGAAGCCAGTCACCAGCCGTATGCATTACCTTAGTATTACTTTTACTCCATTCGTCTCCTAGCCTTCCAAGTTTTTTCTTACCAAAAAGCATCGGGATTAAACTTAGACAAGAAAAGGTTACAAAAATAATTCCCATTAGAATATTAACCTGTAATACATAAATAGTCGAAATAACTGCTGCCACAGCAGTAGATAAAATCTCGGCAATTAGAGAGAAATAATTCTCATCGATTTTGGCTGCATCATTACTAATTTGATTCAAACCTTTTTCTGTTTCTTGATGATTTGAAAAACTACTTAGAAGCATAGTTTTTTTTAGAGAAACTCTTAAAATTTTCCGTGCATAATTTAAGAGTATATTTTTCAAAACTAAAGCTGTATAGACAATACAGAAAATTCCACTACTTTGAATCAAAAATAAGATTAATTTGTTTGAAGATGCATCCACAAGATTTGGAAATTGTCCTAAAATAATTCCATTTACTACACCTTCAAAACCACCTAAAATTAAAAAAATTATAATTAATCCGATTAACCAAATAGGAAGATTTTTAATTATCCATTTGAAGTTGATTTTCATACCCTTTTCTCCTAATTAGAGACAAAATAAGAATGTTATTACTAACATTCTTATTTATGAATACTTTATTAATGAAATGCAGAACATCCACAACTTAAACTACTTGCAAAATGATTATCATTTGCTGTTGCTTTGTGATCTTTCATTGGAATAGATTGCAAATCTTGCAAATCTACTACAGTTTCAATGTTTTTCATGTTTCTCACCTTCTTTCAAAATATTTACAAATCTTTAAAAATAGGATCAAATTCTTGATTATCGATAATCTTTTTTAAAGTTAATAAGATTCCCATTGAACCAGATCCGTAATCTATAAATTCTTTAAAGTTTTGATCACCAGAAAAAATAATTTGATTTTTCATTTTAAAGCCTGTCGATAATAATGATCGAATTAACTTTTCAAAATATATTCTTACCTGGTACGGATCAGTTTTATCAAATTTTAAAATATCATTTAAAGTTGAAATAATACCCGCTGTACCAAAAGCATAGCCAGACTGCAATGTAGACGACACCTTCAATGAATTTACTAAAAAATTTAATTCTTTTCTCAAACCAAGATCATCTATTTCTCCTAAATATAACAAAGTAGTCTTAATTATACCGGCAGTACCATAGGGAATGTATATGTAAGGTATATTAGATTTTAAATTGCATCTAATTCCTCTTAATTTATTTTTTCCATTTATTAATTGACCTTTTTGGATATCTGTTAATATATATTTTTTTGACTGTTTAAGTATAGAAATTTTCTTTCTGTACTTATAATACTTAATTAGAAATACAGCTACCCCTGTGTTTCCATAAGCTAAACCAAATGTAGATAAAATAATCTTTTGTTGTAAAATGATTTTTACAATAATATCCGGAATAGAAAGATAATACTCTTTTTGGGTTATTTCATACATTATTAAAGATAATATACCTATTCCACTTAATCCATTGTCCAGAGAAAAAGATATTTTTTTAGAGAAAGCAATCCTAGAAAATTCACAATTTAATAAATTTGATATTTTATTTTCCAAATTTGGATCTAGCGTTAGACGATAAATCACTATCATTGGAGCCAATTTACCTCGCGAAAGTGACGAGGGAAGAACTTCATTATCTTTACTTTTTATTTTCTCTAAAGTAGCGTCTAATAAGTCTTGAGGAATAGATTCATCAAACTGCTGTAATCCATACAATACTCCCGCTGTACCATATAAAAAATTATAGGTATTGGAAAAATACGGGGTCAGTTTAGACATATAATTTTTTTGACTTAAAATATCTATTAATCGATTTTTTCCACTTATTAAAGTTTTTTGACATAATATACTCACATCATCCATAAATTTGAATTTCCTTGTTTAGATCGCTTAATATTTCTTTTATACAATTTTGTGTCTTAGAATTATTTTTATAATGTTCTAGATACAAGATTAAATGGGTACATAATTGCGCCCATGAATCTTGTATTTCTCTACAAAATTCTAGTGATTGAATTATTAACTTAATATTAATATTTAGTAGTTGTGCCCGTGCTATCAACATATCTATTAAACACATGACCCATGAGAAATCATCGTTTGTGCTAAGTTTTTTTGAATAAAAATATTCTGAATACCCCGGCGTAACAAATAAAGGATAGGTAGTTTTTTCACAGGACAGATCAACACTACTTTCTAAATCAATTATTTTAGCTGAATTCGTTTTTAAATCTACGATAATATTATTTGGCGTAAGATCATTTAATATAATCCCATTTTTGTTTATTTTATTGATTTTAAAGTATAAATCCAAAAATATATGGGATAATTTCTTTAAATATTGATTATACTCATCTTCTGTAGCATTTGGATAATACAATGGATTTTCAAGACGTAATGTTCTTAGAAGATCTCCACTAACATATTTTTCGACTAGATAATCTCCTGACTTTTCTTTAAAGTAACTTATTGGTTTAGGAGTAGCATTTATTAAACTAATTTTTTGTAAAATTAAATATTCATTTCTACGAATTGATCTTACATCCTTAGGGAAACTATTATTAAATATATTTCCTCCAAAATATTTTTTTGCTTCTTTAATTACAACGTGTAAATTATCTTTCTTTTGAATTGCTTCATAAACCCCACCATAATTAGTAAATTGAAGTGCATTTTTAAAATTATATTGTTCTAATAACTTAGATTTTTGTTTTGGATATAGATTATTTAATGGTTTTACAAAATTCTCAGTTATCCACTCAGGCTTATAAATTCCAATTTCTCTTCTGTCATACACCAATTTTTTGTTTGTATCTCTTATACAATATATTCCATCTCCTTCATTATCGTAATCCAATATTTTCTTAAAACCACCATATCTAATTGATATTACATTTCCGATAGACTTATCTGTCAAAATAGGAACACCACTATATTGACGTAATTTTTTTTGAAATATCCTGCATAAAACTTGAAACTGAATATTATTCTGAGGATAAATAGTAATGAATTTTCCAGCCTGTTCTCTCAAAAAATCTTTGGTTAACATAATATTTCTATTCTTAATAGAAACCCATTTAAAAGAAACATTCAGTGGAACTATTATTCTAATTACTTCTTTTAAAATGTGGATATAATTATTATTAGAAGCTGAAATATGAATTTTCCACCCTTGTTCTTTCATAATATTTTTAGTAGAAATACATTCTATAAAAAAATTATTTTGTTTAACTTCATAATCTGGTAAACTTTTCAATTTTTTTAATATTAATTTTGATAATTTCGAGTTTTCCGGTTGTGATAGTAATTCTGCATATTCTATATTCTTAATCAAATTAATATTCATTATTTTCATCGTTATCATCTCACCAATTCATCTATTTAAAGTGGATACCAGGGAATAAACATCTGAATACCTCCATTTCAGTTTTAACTAACTTTCTTTATGTACTTATATTAAAATTAATTCTTATAAAAAAATAAAAAGTGTTAAATTTAACACTTTTTATTTTTACTTTTTTAATATTTTATCCATTCCGCTATTTCTTATGACTTTTATAATTTCTTCCATATTTTTGCTATTTTCTGCAAAATATTCTCGATAATATAAAGTCATTAATTTTGCAAAACAATTATCCGGTTCTCCATTTAAATTATCTAGTACCTGAAATACTTTCTTGATCAATTGAATATCTGAATTTTGAACTTTAACAGAATAAGATAAAAAATTTACTAGTATCGCAGATAAAACTAACCTAAATTCCTTTTCTTCCAAATTCAAATTAAAATGGCGACTAATAATAGATTTTACCACCGAATTCAATTCAGAAATATCAAAAAGTGATATAGCAATTGCAAATAGCCTTAAATCTTCTACTTGCCATTCATCATTACTAAAAATAATTCTTTTAATATTTTCTTTTGATTTATCCGATAATGTATCAATACTGTTTGTAAAGTAAGCTTTTAAAAGAGATGCTTGTGCTTCTAAATTTTTTAACTCTAGTGTTTTTGGTTGTTTATTTTTCAATTTATTACTAATTTGCTCAATTTTCTCAATATTTCTCGTGTAATAAGCTGCATGAAGCTGTGCTAAATAGGCTTTCGTATTTTCTTCTTGATTAGTAACAGAAATCTTTTTAAAAAATTCAACCACATCAATGTTATGTAAATTTAAAATTGTTAATAAATCATTTGTTCTAATGTCAAACAAGCCACGTTCAATTTTTGAATAATGTGATTTCGTTATTAAATTTCCTGTCATTTGAGACTGGCTTAATCCCAATCTCTTTCTTTCTGCTTTTAAAGCTTCTCCAATCGTCATATTTATACCTTGATTAGTATTAGTTAAACAAATAAGGACTCATTTTTATAATGAGCCCAAATTAATTATTTTCTCTTCTTGTCTTCGATTGTACCATCACTATGTGCAATGATGACTTCATCACACATGTCTAAAAACAAACCATGCTCAACTACACCAACTGTGTGATCTAGATAGTCAGCTAAACCATGTGGTACTGGGGTTGGATCAGCAGCTAAATCAATGATGTAGTTACCATAGTGCGTTACGTAACGCTTTCCTTGATCATCTAAACGCCATTGAGGCTTCAAACCTTCAGCTTCAAAACGTTTAAAGTTTTGTTCAGCAGATACTGGTAATACTTCAACTGGAAGCGGGAAACCGCTGAGATGGTGAACCAGTTTTGATTCATCAACAATCCAAATAATCTTCTTTGAGTTGATGGCAACATTTTTTTCTAAAGTTAAGGCACCACCACCGCCTTTAATTCCATCTAAATTATCGTCTACTCGATCAGCGCCATCTACTGTTAAATCAGCTTGATCAATATCTGCTAACTCATCAACCTTAAAGCCTAGTCCTTCAAGTTGCTTCTTACTACGGTTAGAAGTAGTAACAATATGCTTTAAACTAAATCCTTCTTTTTCTTTGCGTTCACCTAATGCATCGATAAAAAAAGCAACTGTTGAGCCTGTTCCAACTCCTAAAACAGAATTAGGCTCTACCATATTAGCAGCTTTAGTAGCTGCTTCTTTTTTTAATTGATCTTGCTCTGTCTTATTCATTAGTTTTTCTCCTTCAAAGCTTCTTCAACTACTTCTCTAGTTGGAATAGATGGAAATGCACCTAATTTTTGAACTGTAAATGAAGATGATTTGGATGCATAAACTACGCTTTCTTTTAAGTTACTTAAGTCAGGTTTTAGTTCACTAGACAAAGCACCTAAGAAAGTATCACCAGCAGCAGTTGTATCAACTGCTTTAACCTTAAATGCTGGAATAATTTCTTCGATATCTTCATAAGAAACATACGATCCACGTTCACCAATTGTGATAATTACACCCTTAATTCCCATTTGATGAAAAATCTCGCTACTCTTCTTCATTGACTCTTCACTGTCAACTTTAATTCCCGTAATACTCTCAGCTTCAGTTTCATTAGGAGTAATCAAATCGGTTAACTCTAATAATTCTTCTGGAATATCAGTACGGGCCGGCGCAGGATTTAAAATAGTAATTTTACCCGCTTCTCTAGCAATCTTAAAAGCTTCAATAGTTGCTTCAATTGGTGTTTCAAATTGAGCAATCACAAAATCGCTATCTTCAATTTGATCTTTTGCATTTCTAACATCTTCTGCTGTTACGTCAAAATTTGCACCATGTTGAATAATAATTGAATTTTGCCCTGTCTCTTGAAGCAAAATATAAGCTTGTCCAGTTTGTTGGTTTGGCGTTACAGCTACATGGTCAACATTAATTCCATTTTCTTTAAATTGTTCAAGCATAAAGCGGCCATTGTCATCATCTCCAACACGTCCAACAAAAATTGTTTCATTTTTTGCTCGACTACTTGCTACGGCTTGATTTGCTCCCTTACCACCAGCAGCCTTTGAAAATTCAGACATTGCTATTGTTTCTCCTGGTTGAGGAAGTTTTTTAATATGCATAATGTTGTCAACGTTAATTGATCCAACAATTGTAACTTTATTCATGGTATTCCTTTCCCTATATGGCAAATAATTTACCTTAATTATAGCAAAAAAGCATTCACGAAACGGAATGCTTTGCATAATATATTTAATTTATTCTCCCTCGCCAGGACGTTCCCCAAGTTCAGCTGACATCATCCAGATTCGCTTTTCAATATCAGTATGGTAAGCAATTAATAAGTCATTAGTGGAATCGTCACCTTCGTCTTCACTAATTTTTATTCCACGCTCATAATCATCGCGCAATTGCTTATAAGCATTCACGATTAATTGGAATCTTTCCTCCATGGATAAGTCCCAACTACCAATTTGATCAGGAATATTGGTCTCTTCTAAGACTTCTTCATAAGTTGAAATTGGACTACCATTGATCTCAATTAATCTTTCAGCAACACCATCTTGTTGTTCAGCCAATTCGTCCATTACTTCATCTAAATATGGATGTAATTTTAAAAATCCTCTGCCAAGCATATACCAGTGATGTTGATGTACAACCATATGTGCTTGAGTCAAATCAGCAACAATTTCATTCATAATTTTCTTAGTTTTTGGATAAGTCATAAAAATGCCTCCCTGAATCAATAATTATACCTAAATCATAACTACAAAAATTAATAAAAGCTATTAATTTGTCTTATCAGTAAACAACTAAGCCAATTGCCAAGAATGCTAGACAAATTCCAAATTCGATTACCAACAGCTTCCAGCAAAACTTAAACCACTTGTTAAAGCCAATGTTTACCATCATCAAACTCATTAAAATTAATCCTGTTGGTGCCACCAGGCTAATAAACCCTTGACCCCAATTATAGGCATCAATAATACTTGCACGGTCAATTCCGACTACATTAGCTAAAGGAGCCATAATTGGCATGGAAAGAACAGCTAAGCCAGAAGATGATTGAATAAAGAATCCTAGAACAATAAAGACTAAGAACATAAACCAAATAAACAAAAGTGGTGGCATACCTGAAACTTGTTGGCTGAAGAAATTCATGATGGTATCGCTCGTATGGCTTTCCTCCATCACAATTGAAACTGCACGTGCTAGTCCGATCGTTAATGCTACACCTAGTAAGTCGGCTGCACCATTTACAAAACTTTCAACAAATTTATGCTCACTCAAGCCAGAAATAAAAGCGAAAATATATCCCGTTGCTAGAAATACAACTGCAATTTCAGTAAAGTACCAACCTTTTTGTTGGACTCCCCAAATCATTACGATAAACGCAATTACAAAAATAAGAAGAGTTAATTTCTGACGCCAAGTAAATTCATGGCCTTGTGTTGTTTGATCCTGGTTCATATATTCTTGATCTTCTTTGACAAAATCATTGTAAACATATGATGCCTTCGGATGCTTTTGAACCTTTTTGGCATACATAATGACATAAATCATGCCGACAATAACACAGGTCGCCCACATGCAGATTCGAAGTGGCAATGCATCGGTAAAGTTAACGCCGGCAGTGTTAGAAGCAATCACAGTTGAGAAAGGATTGATAGTTGAAGCCATCGTACCAATACTAGTTCCTAAGAAAATCGTCGCCACAACTGTCATTCGATCAAAACCAGCAAGCAAAAACACCGGAATCAGTATCGGATAAAAGGCCATTGTCTCTTCGGCTAAGCCGAAAGTTGTACCTCCTATCGCAATTAAGCCCATTACCAAAACAATCAATAAAACTTGCTTTCCCTTGATCTTTTTAGAAAGAGCCTGCATTCCGGCATCAATTGCACCATTTGCATGTACAACACCAATACATCCACCTAGAATCAAAACGAAAGCAATAATATCAATACTTTGTGCAATTCCGTTTACTTGCGAAGACAAGAATTGATAAATTGCTCCTCCCAATCCGGGCTTTTTCTGGTCAATCTTTTCATATGAATCAGGAATAGCAACTGGTTTATAAATTGTGCCATTAGTAAACTTTTTGACATCAATTTTAACTTTATACTTATCTAAAGTTTTTTGAGTTGCTACTTCTTTATGTTTACTTCCATTTGGCTTGGTAATTACAAACTCTTTACTAGGCTGATCATACTCAAGTGTTGCATAATTACCTGATGGAATGAAAAAGGTTAAAATTTGTACCAACAATAAGACAATAATGATAACTGTATATGCTGTTGGAAATTGATGTTTTTTCTTTTTTTGTACTGTATTACTCATAACTTCCCCCGATCACTTTTGCAGTTTAATTATAATCTTATTATAGTTTTCTTTCTTTATTTTTGCACGCGCTTACAATCAGCCCCGTTTTTTCTTCTAAACAAAAAAGAAGTTCCATTGGAACTTCTTTTTTGAAAATATTTAAATATAAACTACTATAAATTATCTAATTCTGTACCTTTTTCACTATCGTTTTGGTTTAAATCAATTAATTCTCCACTATTTCGATAAACGACCCATTGGCCTAAATTAACAACGTGATCGCCTATTCGTTCAAGTAAACGAATTACCATAAAATAGCTAGAGGAAGCAACCGCAACTTTAGAATCATTCTTAATACCTTTAATGATTAATTTTCTGCCTTCAACATAGTCTTTGTCAACTTCATCGTCTTTTTTGGCAATTTCTCTAGCTAATTCTTCATCATTTTGAACATATGCCTTGAGCATTTGATCTAGCATATAATTCACTTTTTGGGACATATCTTTAAGCAATTGCTCAACTTCTGGAATACGTTCATTTCCCTTAACACGAATTGTTTCCCAGGCAATTGAATTAGCATTTTCACCAATTCGTTCTAAATCTCCAGCCGCCTCTAAAATACTAATTACATTTCTAAAGTCGCTAGCTACAGGTTGTTGTAAAGCCATCAACTTCAAAGTTCTTTTTACTACTTTAAGAGAATCGTGAGGAACCTTTTGATCATCTTTTACTAAATCTTGAGCAAGCTTTTTATCATGATCAATAAAAGCTTGTGTAGCTTCTTCAATTTGCTCACTAACATCGATACCCAAACTCATAAAGCGGGTATTTAATTTTCTTAATTCATCTAAAAAAACTTCATGCATTTTTGTTCTCCTTATTAACCAAAGCGTCCATTTAGATAATCACTAGTAATTTGTTTCTTAGGGTTCAGGAACATATCCGCTGTTTTGCCATACTCAATCAAATTCCCGCTCATCAAAAAGGCGGTATAGTCGCTAATTCGACTAGCCTGTTGCAAGTTATGCGTTACCATAATAAAAGTAAATTCATGTTTTAGTTCAAGCAGGGTTTCTTCAATTTCACTGCTTGAAATCGGATCTAGTGCACTTGTCGGTTCATCAAGTAAAACCACCTTTGGCCTAACTGCTAAAGCACGAGCAATACAAATTCTTTGTTGCTGTCCTCCGGAAAAGGCCTGCGCATTACGATCTAAGTTGTCCTTAGTCTCTTTCCAAATTGCCGCTTGCTTCAGACTTTCTTCAACACGCTGATCAATTAATTCTTTATCCTTAATTCCTGCAATTCTCAAACCATAAGCTATATTGTCATAAACTGAAAACGGAAAGGGGCTTGGTTGCTGGAAAACCATTCCAACTTCTTTGCGCAATTCTACTAAATCCATCTTTGAGCCATAAATATTTTGGCCTTCAAACTTAATATCGCCACTGATATGAATATTTGGAATATCATCGTTCATTCGATTCAAACAACGCAAGAAAGTCGACTTTCCGCATCCCGAAGGACCAATTAAAGCAGTAAGTTCTTTTTCTTCAAAATCTAAGCTAATCCCATGTAAAGCTTCAACGTTTCCATAGCTTAGATGAACATCTTTACTTGTAATAATATTTTCCACAGTGATCCCCTTATCCAAAACTTCCGCGAATATAATCTTCTGTAATCTCACCTTTAGGATTAGTGAAAATATTTTCAGTCGTATCATACTCTAAAACATGGCCCAAATGGAAAAAGGCTGTATAGTCACTGATTCGACTGGCCTGTTGCATATTATGCGTTACCATAATCATCGTATAATCAGTTCTTAGCTGTTTAAGCGTATCTTCCAGTTTAGAAGTAGATACAGGATCTAGTGCACTAGCTGGTTCATCAAGAAGCAAAATTTCCGGTTTCAGAGCAAGCGCTCTAGCAATACATAAACGTTGCTGCTGACCACCAGACATAGCTAAGGCACTTTTATCTAATTTATCCTTAACCTCATCCCATAAAGCTGCTGCTCTCAAGCTTTCTTCTACAATCTGATCTAACTTTTGCTTGTCTTTTTCACCATTTGCTTTTAAGGCATAAGTAATATTTTCTCTAATTGACTTTGGAAATGGGTTGGGTTTTTGAAAAACCATTCCAATATTTTTTCTTAATTGATAAACGTTGATATTATTCCTATTAATGTCTAAATCGTGATACCAAATCTCCCCATCAACACGTGCTACTTTATCATTCATGCGATTAAGGCAACGTAAAAAAGTAGATTTTCCAGAACCAGACCCACCAATCAAGGCAGTAATAGTCTTTTTCTTAAATTGAAGGCTAGCATCAAAAAGCTTTTGAACGCTCCCACCATAAAAGACGCTAAGATCTTTAGTAGAAATTATTTGTTCATCTTTATCAAATTGATGAATAAAAGTAGGTGCTTCATTTACATTTTGCATAGAATTCTCCTTATGACTTAGCTGCTGTCAACTTGCGGTATAAGTGATTACCTAAAGCGCGAGCTCCTAGGTTAAATAAAATTACTACAATAATTAATAAAGCAGAAGTGGCAGCTGAAACAATAGTTGCATCCGGAATAATTCCTTCTGTATTAACCTTCCAAATATGAACAGCAAGAGTTTCCGCTGGACGCATAACATTTAAGAAACTAGTTGGACTAAGCGGATTCCAGTTACTATAGTCAATTGTTGATCCACTCTGACCTGCAGTATAAATCAAAGCAGCTGCCTCACCAAAAATTCTACCAGCACTCAAAATAATACCAGTTAAAATTCCTGGTAAAGCCGCAGGTAAAACAATTCCACGAATTGTCTTCCAGTTAGATAAACCTAAAGCAAGTCCCGCATCTCTTTGCGCTTGTGGAACTCCCTCGATAGCCTGCTCAATGTTACTAGTCAAGGTTGGCAAATTAAAGAAAGTTAAAGCTAAGGCACCAGAAATAATAGAAAAACCAAAGCCAAACTGAACTACAAATAGTAAGTAACCAAATAAACCAACAACAATCGATGGTAAAGAACTCAAAATTTCAATAGTCGTTCTAATTAAATTTGTAAACCAATTATCTTTAGCATATTCTGCCAAATAAATTCCTGCTCCCAAAGCAATTGGGAGTGAAATAATCAAAGTTAAAACCAATAAATACAACGAATTAAAAAGTTGGTCTCTTACCCCTCCTCCTGCTTGATAAGAAGAAGCTTCAGAAGATAGAAAATGCCAAGAAAGATGTGGCACACCTGAAACTAGAATATCGCCTAAAATTCCAAAAAGAATAATTACGACAATACTCACTAAGGTATAAATTCCAGCGGTAGCAATTTTATTACTAGTTTTTGCGTTCATTATTTCTGTCCTCTCTTTCCAATTAAGCGGACTAAGAAGTTAAAGACTAAAGACATAATTAACAATAATAGGGCTAACGACCAAAGAGCATTATTTGGTAACGTTCCCATCACAGTGTTTCCCATTTGACTAGTTAACTGACTAGTTAGTGTAGCTGATGGGCTCACTAAATTAGAAGGCATTAAGACAGCATTACCAATAACCATTTGTACAGCTAAGGCCTCACCGAAAGCACGAGCCATCCCGAAAATCACAGCAGTCATAATTCTAGGAGAAGCAACTCGCAAAATAACCTTATAAATTGTCTGCCACTTAGTTGCTCCCAAAGCTAATGAAGCCTTTCGATAATCAGAAGGAACTGCCTTTAAACTATCGACAGTCAAAGAAGTAATCGTTGGTAAAACCATTACAAATAAAACTAAAGTAGCAGATAAAATTCCAAATCCAGTTCCACCAAAAACATTTCTAATAAATGGAACAATAATTGTTAAACCTAAAAAACCATAAACAACAGACGGAATACCAACTAGTAATTCAATTACTGATTGTAAAAAGCGCGCACCCTTTTTTGAAGAATATTCAGTCATAAATAAGGCTACCGCAATTGCAAATGGGGTTGCCACTAAAGCTGCTAATAAAGTTACAGAAAATGAAGTTACAATCATTGCCGCTGCTCCGACGTGATTTTTTCCCTCACCTGGATCCCAGTCACTAGATGTCAAAAATTGGAAAACATTAACATGATCCTTAGTAAAAGTTTCTAAACCATGAAATCCAATAAAACCAATAATTGAAGCAACTAAAATGACAATCAAGATAATAGCACAGTAAGTTAAGCCTTTTCCCCAATATTCTTGCCTGGTTTCTTTTGAAGGCTCAGTCAAACTCGCAACGTCAACCTTACTTGCACCAATCTTTTTTAACTTAACATGAGGAACTTTTTGTTTATCTAAAGCAGATTTAACTACTTTTTTTAGATCTTTGTTATTCATCAAAACGTCCTATTCTTTATTTTTGAACAACATGATTATTACTATCACGTTCAACTTGCATCTTATTGATACTAATATAGCCTAACTTAGGTACTAAATCATTTTGTACCTTACTGCCAAGCATATAGTCAATAAACTTTTGAACATTTTTATTAGGTTTACCCTTAGTATACATATGTTCATAAGACCAAAGATGCCAGCGATTAGTCTCTACATTTTTATTCGTAGGCTTTATTCCATCAATGCTCAATTTTTGAATATTTTCATCATTAGCATATGGGAAGGAAATATATGAGATTGTCCCTGGAGTAGAGCTAACAATCTTACGTACAGTACCGTTAGAATCTTGTTCTTGAGCTTGGATCGGCTTTTTTCCATTCAAAATTAAACCTTCAAAAGTTCCGCGAGTACCACTACCTTTAGAACGATTAATTACGGTGATATTTTGATTTTTTCCGCCAACTTGCTTCCAGTTGGTAATCTTACCAGTAAAAATATCACTCAATTGCTGCTTGGTTAAGTTCTTTACGCCAGCACTCTTATTAACAATTGGTACAATGCCAACTACGGCAACTAAGTGATTTTGTAGTTTTTTGGCATCAATCCCCTTTTGAGTCTCGGCAAAAACATCAGAAGTTCCAATTTCAACGGCACCAGCCTGTACTTGGCTAAGACCAGTTCCAGAACCTCCACCTTGAACCACAATATTACTGTCTGGATGAGAAAGACGATAGTCATTTCCAGCTTGTTCAGCTAAAAGCTGCATGGCACTAGATCCAACAACAGTAATCTTATTGCTATTATTGTTAGCACAGCCTGTAAGTCCGATTAAAATAGCTAACAATCCACAAAATGCTGCTATTTTAAATTTAAAATTTGTTCTCATCAATTTCTCCATGTAATTTACAGTATTTAACAAGAATATTCTAACATAATACTATGCGTCAACAGAATGCCTAAGCCTAACAAAAAAGCTAGGTTTTTCAACCTAGCTAAAAAATTACTTAGTCTCTGACATTTTCATAAACATATGAAATTTCATCTGGACGATAAACTCCATGCAATTCGCCGACTTTTGTAAAGCTCATTTTATCAATTAAGTGTTGCATAGCAGCGTTGTTTTCGTGAGTGTCAATGCGAATACTATCAATATCTTTACGATTATCACGGATATAATCAATTACTTCAGTCAAAAGTTTAGTGGCATAGCCATGTCCTGCGTGTTTTGAATGAATTGCAACACGGTGAATTACCACATACTTATCTGTATCAAGAAGCCATTCGCCCTTTAAATCATCATAGGAATGGTCAGGTGCTTCTACAATTGAAATTGCACCGACAGTTTCGCCATCAGCTGAAACAGCTAAGTAAGCAAAGCCATTTTCAATATCTTCTTTAATTTGATCAGGAGAAGGATAATCTCCTTGCCATTGATCCACGCCACGCTCTGCCAGCTGGTTAGCGCCATCCTTCAAAATGGTCATAATTTGATCGTAATCATTCATTGTAGCTTGTCTAATCTTCATTAAACTCATCCCTTTCCAACTTTTTCTAACGCAACTATTATAAAGAAAAGCACTCTCCTTGTAAAAAGAAAGTGCCTATTTTAAAAAATATTAATATTTATAGAACCTTAGAAAGAAAATCTTGTGCACGCAAGCTTTGTGGATTTTCAAAAATTTGCTCTGGACTACCTTGTTCTTGCAAATATCCATCAGCCATAAACCATACTTCATCAGAAACCTCACGAGCAAAGCCCATTTCGTGAGTAACAATGACCATTGTCATCCCTGAATCTGCTAAGTCCTGCATTGTCTTTAAAACTTCGCCAACCATCTCTGGATCTAGTGCACTTGTTGGTTCATCAAAAAGCATTACTTCTGGATCCATCGCTAATGCACGGGCAATGGCAACACGTTGCTGCTGACCACCAGAAAGACTCGATGGATATTGTTTAGCGCGGTCTTTCAAACCAACCTTATCAAGCAATTCTAAAGCTTGCTTTTCAGCCTCGTCTTCACTTACACCCTTAACTTTCATCGGAGCAAGTTTAATATTTTCAATCACATTTATATTTGGAAAAAGATTAAAGTTTTGGAAAACCATTCCCATCTTCTCACGTAAAATATCAAGTTCTTTTTCACTAATATGCGTTAAATCCTGTCCGTCAAAAACAATTTTGCCGCTAGTTGGAGTCTCAAGTACATTAAGACAACGTAAAAAAGTACTCTTTCCTGATCCAGAGGGACCAATGATACTAATAACTTTCCCTTTATCAACGTTTGCAGAGATATCTTTGAGGACTTCTTTTTTTCCAAAATTTTTCTTTAAATGTTCAACCTTAATCATTGCTGTCATTACGCTTCATCCTCTTTTCAAAGTGATTCAACAATCTCGTTAATGAGAAAGTCATAATAAAGTAAATAATCATGGCAATGAATAATGGTAATACACCTTTATAAGTTGAAGTCTGAACTAATTGTGTTTGATACATTAATTCAGCTACCCCAATTACTGAAACTAAGGAACTATCCTTAAGCAAGGTAATAAACTCATTACCCAAAGCTGGCCAAATATTCTTGATGGCTTGAGGAATAATAACATATCTAAATGCTTTCTGACGGCTTAATCCTAAAGAACGAGCGGCTTCCATTTGACCTTTTGGTAAAGAGTCAATTCCTGATCTAATATCTTCAGCAACATAAGCTCCTGAATTAAGACCGATCGCAATAACGCCGGCTACTAATGCTGAAAGATTAGAAATTAGATATCCAATTCCAAAGTAAACAAACAGAATTTGAACCATTTGTGGCGTACCACGAATGAATTCAATGTAGCAAACAGCAAGCCAGTGCAAAATTGGATTCTTGGATAAACGCATTAAGGCCAGAATAATTCCTAGAACTATTCCAATTACAACTGAAAAGACTGTAATTACAATCGTATACCAGATTCCCTTAAAGAAATATGGAATATATTTAGCAAAAGTATTGCTCTTCTTCTCAGTCTTCATGTACTTAGCTGCTGCTGGAAGATATTCTTTATTAATCAAATCTTTTTTCTGCACGTGATCAATAGTCTTATTAACTTGTACAACTAAGTCATCTTGCCCCTTAGCAATTGCCACTGCATTGCCGGCTTGTGTTTCCTTTAAGTTAGAACGTACTGCAGCTAGACTATTATTATTTTCGGCATAAGCCTTAGCAATTAGCTCTTCAACCACAACAGCTGATACCTTACCTGATTGCAAAGCTAAAACCAAGTTATTAATCTTTCCCAGACCCTTTAATTTAGAGTCTTTCATTTGTGATTTAACTAAATTATATTGATTACTTCCTGTTTGAGCTCCAACGGTTTGTCCCTTAAGGCTTTGAATACTGTTGTACTTGTCTTTATCTTTCTTATTTACTAAGAAATATTCACCACTTGGTTTGTAGTAGATTTTTGAAAAGGCTACACTCTGCTTTCTTTCAGGCGTAGGAGTCATAGCAGAAATTACCATGTCTACCTTACCTGTCTCAAGTGCAACTAACAATGAGTCAAAAGACATATTCTTAATAACAAGCTTTACACCCAAGTCTTTAGCAATATCTTTTGCTAATTCAACGTCAACTCCAACGTACTTAATCTTGCCATTTTCACTTGCTGTGAACTCTAATGGCGGATAGTCGGCAGATGTTCCAACTACTAGCTCTCCACTCTTTTTAATCTTCTTTAAAACAGTGCCTTCTGCTACTTTCTTTTCACTAGCTGCTTGAGCTGGTTGAATAAAAGCGGCACTGAGTGAGAAAAACATCAAGAATGCAAAGAAGAAGCTAAATAGTTTTGATTTCTTCATTATGCTCATTCCCTCTATAATTACTATTAAAAAAACTAAAATTTTAAGCTTTTGCTAATTATAGCGAATGAAATGCAATAAAGACAAGTAGTTCAAGAAATATTATTCACCTAAATATGCCCGGATTGCTTTTAAGTTCTTCTTTGCTTCTTTTACACCAACCTTATATACCCGTTTCAGTTCTTCCGGATTCTTTTCCATCGTACCAATATCTAAGGGATATGGAGGTCTAATTACTAAAAGCTTTCCTTGAACTTCCTTTTTTCTAAGATAATCAAGTACGCGATTATAATCTCTTGCTCGCGTTTTGAGTTTGCCTAAAACAGCAGGATATTTATTCAAGAGCAATTCTAAAGCTGGATATAACTTACTTGCTTCTTTTCGATAAGATAGTGGCTGCGTTAAGACTACAACATTCTTTTGATAACCAATCTTTTCAAAGAACTTAATCGGAATCGAATCGCTAATACCACCATCCCAATATTTACGATTACCAATTTCAACTGGTCGAGCAAAAACAGGAATTGAAGAAGAAGCACGGATCCACTGCAAATCTGCTTCTTTACCTGAGATTAGTTTATGATATACTGCTTCACCGTTATTAATATCAGTTGCCACGCACCAAAAATCCATCGGATTATTTTGAAAAGCACTTGTATCAAAAACATCTAATTCAACTGGTAATTCTCGATAACAAAAATCTGCTCCATATAAGTCTCCCGTTTTAAACCATGAATGCCAGCTAGATAAACGTGGATCACTAGCATATTTCACGTTATAACGCAGGACTCGCCCGATTTGCTCTGACTTATAATTACAGCCAAATGCTGCTCCTGCTGAAACGCCAACCGCTCCATCAAATACAATTTTTTCTTTCATTAAAGTATCAATTACACCAGCGGTAAACATGCAACGCATTGCTCCGCCTTCCATGACCAATCCTTTTTTCATACTTTCGCCACCTTTATTTTTAATATTCTAGCAAGAAAAAACCGCTAGTTAAAACTAGCAGTTAAAGTTTATTTATTTTTTTGAATCTTTTCTAAGAATCCATTTTCTTAATTCGTCAATTAAAATTAACGGAATTGGAATACATACTAACATAATCCAATCATGAGCATTTAATGGTTCAGTTCCAAAGAATGATTGAAATACTGGAACGTAAGAAATACACAAGAGCAATATAACTTCCATAATAATCCCGATAAAGATCATTGAATTCTTAAAGAAATGCTTATTGAACATTGATTGTCTTGCATAACGAATATTTAGAACCGCGGCAATCTGGCAAAAGATAATCGCAGCTAAAGTTACCGTCGTAGCCTGACGATAATCCCAACCTGCCGATGGCAAATTTGGAAAGACATGGCCACGATAAAAGTTAGCAATAAAGAATGCAACTGTTGCAATAATTGACGCAATCAAACCATACCATAAAAATGCCTTAGCTAAAACGTTCTTATTAATTAAGTGATCCTTAGGAGATCTTGGAGGTCGATCCATAATTCCTTTTTCGGGATCTTCACGGCCTAAGCCCAGAGCTGGAATCATATCAGTTCCAAGGTCAATAAACAAAATTTCCATTACAGTTAAAGCTAGTGGAATCGCTCCTCCTGATAGCAAGAACAAAACAGAAGGAACTGCTTCAGGCATATTCGAATTCAAAATATAAATCAAGAACTTCCGAATGTTGCTGTAGACCCCGCGTCCCTCTTTAATTGCTCCTACAATCGAAGCAAAATTATCATCAGTTAAAATCATGTCTGCTGCTTCTTTTGCTACGTCGGTTCCTGTTCCGCCCATAGCAATTCCAATATTTGCTTTCTTCAAAGCAGGCGCATCATTGACACCGTCTCCAGTAGCAGCAACAATTTTACCCATTTTCTCATACATGGAAACAACGCGATACTTTTGTTCAGGTGCCATTCTGGCAAAAACTACTTCACCTTCCAGATAATGTCTTAACTCATTATCTGGCATCGTCTTTAAAGCATCTCCTGTAATTACAGTTAAAGGTTTATCTGGATCAGTCAAGCCAATCTCACGCGCAATACTTTTAGCTGTTAAACCATAGTCACCTGTAACCATCGTCACCTTAATTCCCGCTTTGCGACATTCGCGCGCAGCCCTATAGACTTCTGCTCTTGGTGGATCCATCATGACCGTCAAACCTAAGAAAGTAAGGTCTTTTTCAACAGTATCAATCGTTGCTAAATCTAAATTATCCATTATCTTTTGATCAAGATTACGTCCCGCAACTGCTAAAACACGTAACCCATCTTTAGCATACCCGTCATTAGCACGCATAATCTTGTCTTTTATTTCCTGGGTAATAGGCTTTATTTCACCTTGATATAAATAAGAAGTACACTTATCGACCACACAATTTGGTGCACCCTTTGTATAAGTATTAAAACGGTGCGTACCATCAGAACTTTGAATTACTGTCATCATTTTTCTGCCTGAATCAAACGGCAATTCTTTAATACGTGGTGTCTTTTTCACTTCAGCTTCAACATCAACTTTACCTTTTCGAGCAACCACTTCCAGACATGCCTCAGTTGGATCGCCTAAGATTTGGTAGCGTAAATGTTTTTTATCAGGTGCTTGAATTCTTGCGTTATCTGCAAAAACACCGCCAAGTAATACTTCTTTCAAAGTATCGTTATCTTTAGCAAAAACGTGCCTTGGACCCTCTTTAATATGACCACGAACTGCATAGCCTTCGCCTGACACATGGTAGCTCTTTTCTAATGTCCAAAGTTCCTTAACTGTCATTTCGTTCTTAGTTAAAGTTCCAGTTTTATCAGAACAAATCACCGATGTCGAACCCAACGTTTCTACACTAGACAGGCGCTTAATTAAAGCGTGCTTTTTTGCCATTCGTTGTACTGCACCAGCTAAAGATAGAGTAACCGTGGGCTCTAATCCTTCCGGAATAAAGGCTACAATCATCCCTAAAGCAAAAACAAAACCTTTTACCAAAGGATAATGAACAAAGAAAGTAGCAATTAAGAAAAAAATAATACCAATAGAAATTGCTAAAATTGATATTTGCTTAGTTAAAGTATCTAGTTCCTTTTCAAGCGGACTCTTTTGTTGAACCACGTTTTGAGTTAATTCAGCAATTTTACCAAAATCAGTATTCATTCCTGTCTTAACTACGACTCCAGTTACATTACCTTTCATCATATTGGTACCAGAGAAAATCATGTTATCCAAATCAGCATGGTTCTTTTTACCAATTTCTTTAATTGGATGGGCTCCCTTGTGAACTGGGTTTACTTCACCAGTTAGGGAAGATTGATCAGCTTGTGCAGTTGTGGCCACAATTACACGAATATCGGCTGGTATATCGTCACCCTCTTCAAGTTTAACGATATCGCCAGGCACTAAATCTTTAGCTAAAATCTTATCTTCCTTACCATTTCTTACAACACGTGTATAAGAAGGAAGCATGTTTGCTAAGGCCTCGGTTGCCTTATCAGCTTGGAATTCTTGCCAAAAACTAAAAATACCATTAATGATATTTACTGCCCAAATAGCAATCCCTAATTGCACCAAATCAGCACAAAACGCAATAATACCTGCTACCCAAAGCAAAATAGCCATTAAACTAGTAAAATTAGCTAAAAATTTCTTCCAAAGTGGTTCTTGTTTAGCTTTAGCAAAAATATTCTTTCCATATTTATGCTCTAGTGTATGAACTTCATCAATGGTTAAACCACTTTGGCTCGTATTTAATTCTTTTAATGCATCATCGACAGAT
Organism: Lactobacillus isalae; assembly: GCF_947539375.1. Classification (NCBI taxonomy): domain Bacteria; kingdom Bacillati; phylum Bacillota; class Bacilli; order Lactobacillales; family Lactobacillaceae; genus Lactobacillus; species Lactobacillus isalae. Next base: position 293,710 of record NZ_OX443569.1, on the reverse strand, counting down.
AATTGTGCAATCTTAATTATCTCATCGTCTTCATCATCATTTTCAGTCAAAGTTATCACTTCTATTCCCTTTTACAGGTCCATTTTAGTTCACTTTGAGAAAATATGCACATAAAGTTAATATATTAAAAAAGAGTAGTCTTTCAACTACTCTTCATTCTTTGCTAAATTTTTCTTTTGATATTTATATTCTTCAACAATTCCTTCTAAGAGAATTGTTTCTAAAATAAGTAATCCCAGAACTCCTTGTTTTGAAGCAGAAAAGAGATTTGTACCAATTGTCAGCCACAAACCAACGCTTCCAATTAAGGCAAGATATACCACGGGTGAGAACCAGATAAACTTATGAACTTTAATTGAAGCAAAAATGTACATTCCAATTACAATTACTGCCAAAGCTGGCATTGCATAATATAGAAATTGCATTGTTCTCCTACTTTCCAGGCCAAGTGTTGGTCGTGTTCCAGCTATTCAAGCCACCAATCCAGCCATTACTCATTGAAATTTCTTTAATCTTTTCAAGTAATGCTTCTTCATCTTTTTCTAAGTGAAGATGGTTAACAAGGCAAATAGTATTTATATTTTGATAAGTTGCACGTGCTTCATCAATGTCATCTTGAACATTATGTTCTAACTTGTCTAAGGCAACTTCAAGTTGTTCTAATAAGTATTCGTTGCCTTTTCTATCATAATGAGCCTTAGCAAGTGAAATAAAATCATTCAATACTTGTTCAAATTCATTTTTTATTTTTTATCCTCCAAAGAGTTATGTCGCTTTTTTAATATTATCATTTATTTATTAATTTTACTATCATTTTTTTATAAAACTTAAAAATGTCCGATTTGGACCAATCTATTACCAATTTGGTATTTGGAGATATAAATTGTTTACTCTTTTACTCATTATTTATATCTTTTATTTTCTATTCTTTAAGCGTTGTTGCAATTTGTCTTTCACATAATAATAAGTAATTGAGAAAATCCACATACTAGTAATTCCAATTACAAAGTTTAGGACTACACTATCAATATTTACGAAATAGAAGAATACTTTTCTTACAAAAATCGCAAAGATTAAGCTTAGTACAATCACTATCCATTCTTCCGTATTTGTTTCCTTATTTTTAATTGTTTCAATCCATTTCATTGATAGTCTTCCTTCATACTTTTAATTTCTTATTTTTCATTCTTTTTATAAATTTAAATACTAGATAGGCAAAGATTATTCCCCATAGGATATTCCCTAAAATTATGCAAAAAGTTAGCTGACTTCCAACTGCAAGATCACCCAAGCTAGCAAGAATACTAATTAAAATTCCGCTAAGAATAGAACAAAAAATAAGCTGTTTATCATTCATTTTCTTTCTTCTCCTGTAAAGATCTTGCTATGATTTTAACATTTAAAAATCGGCAAAAAATAAAAAAGACCTATTCGGTCTTCTTTACGACAAATTTGGTATTTATTTACTACGTGCCGAATCTAATAGTGTTGAATAGTGATTTTTCTAAAAATTAGTCAGTGACAAAGTTTCTCCAGCACCAGCCCATTTATCAGGATCTTTATCTAATAAAAGCTGTAACTTTGTCAAAGTCTCTGGTAGCTTAAATCCATGCGCCACAGAATACATATTAATATCTTGCTTTAGATCATGCATAACTTTTTGTAAATCAATTTTTCTATCTACTGCGTCAAGTGCTGATTCAATTAGTTTTTGTGCTTCTGGATCAGTTGCAATATCAACATTTGCTTTGATTTTAGTCAACATCATTTTTAGCTTATTTTCATTCATATTTCTGTCCTCACCTAATATGATTTAACATCATTTTATCAAACTTATTTCTTATTCAAGATCTTATCTAAAAAGTATTCAAAATAAGTGCTACTACCCGTGAGAATTGTCGCATTTCCCTGCATCCCATACTTAACATTCTCATCATTAATTTTCGCAGTTGAAATGACTTCATAGCCACTCTGCTTATTTACATTTACTGGATAAACGCCAATTTCTCTCACTTTACCAATTAATCTACTGGTCAAGCCATCTCCTGTTGGGACAGAAAAGTTTATCGTCTGTCCCTTTTTAATAGTCGAAACCTTATTACTTGGTACATAAGTGATTATCTTCACCTTTTTCTTGGCTACTATCATGGGCATCAAATTTACTGCATCATCTTGATCAATATGGGCTACCCATTTTTGCCCATGTTTTGTGACAATTTGGCCTTCATCATAATTAGCAGCTTTTTGTTTAATCACAGTCATTGGTTCAACAACTCCGACTGAAGAAACTGTATTCTGTCTCACTGCAAAAAAGGAACCAATAAACACCAGGAAGACAAGAACAGCAGCTGGAATAATAATCATTGTCGAAAAATTTTTAAATTTATAGGAATAGAATTCTGTGCTTTCATAGTCTTTTACGTCCATCTATCTTCACCTATCCCTTTACTAAGTCATAATAAAAACCATGTTGCTCCATAAGCTCTTCATGACTTCCTTCTTCAACAATCTGCCCCTGATCAATTACAACCACCTTATCTGCACGTTCTGCAATAGCTAGACGGTGTGCAATAAAAATGATTGTCTTGTCTTTTAGTTTCATAAGATTGTCAACTACTCTTTTTTCTGTAATTGTATCTAAACCACTTGTTACTTCATCAAAGATAAAAACTTTTGCTGGCGAGAGTAATGCTCTAGCAATAGTTAATCTCTGCTTTTGTCCACCGGATAAAATCTTGGCATTCTCATCTAACTTTGTCTCGAATTGTAGTGGCAAACTAGCTATCTCCTGATCAATTCCAGCAATCTGACAGGCTTTAATTACATCTTCTTCGCTAATATCCGGTCTGCAGCCGAGTAATAAATTCTTCTTAACTGTTCCAGAAAAGATATATGGCGTTTGAGGAACATAGTTAACATATGAGCGTAAGGTATGTTTATTAACTTCACTAGTTGCATGACCATTTAAAGTTACTTCTCCCTTACTTGGTGAAAAGAAATCAACGAGTAACTTAACCATTGTCGATTTTTCTGATCCACTCATGCCAACAATTGCTAATTTTTCATCTGGCTTAATCTTTAGATTAATATCTTTTAAAATATCCGTCCCATAACCATATCGATAATCAACATGCTTGTATTCAATTATTCCTTCTAAAGCAGCCGAGTTCTGGATAGAAGTATTTGCTTTAAATTCACTTTGCACCTGATAGACCTCGTTTAATCTATTTTGTGCAACACTAGCTGATTGAAGACGAGGTTGTAAGTTAATAATATTTTGAAGTGGGTCAATGAAATAAGATAGTAATGCATTAAAAGTCATTAATTGACCAATACTCATCTGTCCTTGCATCACTACTCGTGCGCCAACCCATAAAATAATTACATTCGCAAATTGCAATAATAAATTGAACACTTTTAGTTAAGCTGCTTGATAGATTAGATCTAATTCTCTTTCAAAGATTTCATCTGGTGTATGATAGGCCAGTATCTTTCTTGGCAAAGAATTGCACCAGGTTTCAATATTAATGATGTCTTGTAAAGAATAGTTAGCTATTGCTTCTCCCTTAGGAATGAATCTGCGAATAAGACCATTGTGTCTTTCAACTGTTCCCTTATCACAAGAAGTGTAAGGATGGGCATAGTAAACCAGTGTATTGGATACTTTTTCTAGGTTGGAAAGATCTGCAAACTCTGAGCCATTATCAGTGGTAATGGTTTTAAAAATATCATTCCAATGTTCGCTGTATTGCCTTTGGAGTTCTTTAAAGGCCTGCATGACACTGACAGAAGTCTTGTCAGGAATACGAAGAATTAAAAACTCACGACTCATACGCTCAGATAAGGTTAGCAGTACCTCATCATCTTTGCTCTTATGTCCGAGAACTAAATCGCATTCCCAATGACCGAATTCATTACGTATTGATCTCTTTAGGACGTTCTTCAATGCTTCTGCCAAGTTTTTTCTTATTTTTGCGAATACGATGAAGCTTAGTATTGCGTTTAAGCTTCTCTGGCAAGTCGTAATTATAAATTCCTAATAAGCCTTGATCAACGTAATTATAAAGAGTTTTGGGGCAGACAACATCGCTGCTAGCGAATTCGCCAACAGCAGTAGCACGATTACTGCACACATCAAGCGACCAGCCATCTTTAAAAAAATGCTTGTGGACATAGCGCATGAATTGAGCTTTCCTGAGAAAGTCTGATTTGCGCCCACAATTTTTACGATGAGCTTTATATGCATCATGCCCTTGAGTAGCCTTATATTTTTTGACTTTACCATGATACAGTTTTACAGTGCCACGCTTAACCTCATAGCTGATAGTAGAAGGAGAACAGTTAAGTTCACGGGCAATTGCACGCAAAGAATAGCCATCTTTCAAACGCAATTGAATAATAACTCGCTCTTCAAATGATAAATGCTTGCCTTTAACGTGCTGGTTCATGGTAGAATGTAAAGAGTCCATTTTGACCTCCAATAGAAAGTTTTTGTGGTTATTAACATTCTATCAAACAGGTCCGAATGGACTTTTTATTTTTTATCAAGTGTTCAATTTAATTTTACAATCAGCGAAAACAATTTATTCATTGAATATCCAAAAGCAGCAGCTAGAATTAGTGTTATCCATTTTTCTTTATTTGATGCTATCTTTTCATTATTTTTAATTATTTCCATTTTTATCACGCTCTCTTTTTTACCTTATTAAAAATTTTATCAGGTTCAAAATTTCATAAGATAAAAAATACCAAATTAGTCGTTTTACAGACCAATTTGGTATTCTAATTTTTATTTATATACGATTGAAATAGATAAATTATTTAGACTTTATTTTTTGTTTTTCAAAATATACTTACTTATGATTATTAAAGCTGCTCCTCCACCAAAGAAAAGCCAAAACTTGATAGTATAACCAAGATCTGTTGAATTATATAAATTAGTTAAAAAGAGATATATAGGAGCACATAAATAGCATAACCACCATACAAGCTCATATTTTTCATTCCATTTCAATAATTTGGGTGTAACTGAAAAATACATAGTAGTAACTAAAAGTAAAATCACAATAATTATTGCCAATACTTGATTATAAGTAAAATGTAAGCCATACTCATGAACATTTCCGATAAATATTATCAATCCAGTAATCGTAATTACCCATGACAATATCCTTAGACCAATAATTTTATAATGTTTAGTCATTTAAACTACCTACTAATGAATCTATGAATAAAGTAATGCAGTGCTAAATATCAAATCATCACTGTTTTACTTTAATTGACTATAGTTTAATTATGAGTATAGCCAAAATAACCTCCTATTGCTGCACCTCCTACACCACAAATTGCCATTCCCCATGGGCCAAAACTTTTACATGCTTTAATACCAGTTCCTGCGCCACTAGCAGCTGATAAAACAGTATCTCCCCATCGATTTCCACCAACAATCTTTGATAATTCTTTGTCATTTAATTTCATTGTCAAAATCCTACTTTCTTATCTTGCCAAAACCACCTGTTGCAGCTGTAACCCCTGTCCATAAAATAGGAAGATAATGGGCACCAGCTACAGCACATGCAGGTCCACAAATTGTACCACCAACTGTAGCCCCAATCATAGCTGATCCCACTGCTCCTCCCACATTTGTTTGCCAATTATTTCTTCCACCAACAACGACTGCTAAATCTTTATGTGATAAATAATTAAATTGTTTCATGATAGAAACCTCCTAAAATTTTATTTATATGCATAGCTTACTAAAGTTATCATCTTAAGATATAAAATTGACCAATATTGTTCTATTTGTGTCTAAAATTACTTTTATTAACTAAATTAGTATTTTTTACTTATTATTCCTTACCTTATCCAAAAGATATTTTAAATACGTACTCCTACCGGTCATTATCGTCACATTCCCCTGCATCCCATATTTAATATTCTCATCATTAACTTTTGCAGTCGAAATAATTTCGTACATATTTTGTTTATTCATGTTCACAGGATAGACTCCAATTTCCTTTACCTTACCAGTCAAGTGTCTAGTTAAGCCATCTCCAGTAGGTACAGAAAAGGTTAACGACTGTCCCTTTTTAATAGTCGAGATTTTATCACTTGTCACATAAGTTACAATTTTTACTTTGCTTTTAGGTTTCATAACAGGCATTAAACTAATCCCACCACCTTGATCAACATGAGCTACCCACTTTTGACCATATTTCGTAACGACTTGTCCCTCATCATAGTTAACATTTTTCCGCTTAATTACAACCGTTGGTTCAACAACGCCAACCGAAGAGACTGTATTCTGCCTAACTGCAAAAAAAGATCCAACAAATAAAAGTAAGACAAAAATAGCTGCTGGAATAATAATCATAGTCGAAAAATTTCTATACTTATAGGAATAGAATTCGGTACTTTCATAATTCTTTGCATCCATCTGTACTCACCTATCCCTTCACTAAGTCATAATAAAAGCCATGCATATTCATCAATTCGCTGTGACTGCCTTCTTCAACTATCTGGCCACGATCAATTACAACAACCTTATCTGCTCGTTCCGCAATTGCCAGACGGTGTGCGATAAAAATAATTGTCTTATCTTTGAGCTTCATCAAATTATCAATTACTCTCTTCTCAGTAATTGTATCTAAGCCACTTGTTACTTCATCAAAGATAAATACCTTTGCAGGAGATAATAATGCCCGAGCAATTGTTAACCTTTGTTTTTGTCCACCAGATAGAATTTTTGCATTTTCATCTAATTTTGTTTCAAATTGCAAAGGTAGATTAGCTATTTCTTGGTCAATCTCAGCAATCTGACAAGCCTCTATTACATCTTCTTCAGTGATATCTGGCCTACAACCTAACAACAAATTCTCTCTAACTGTTCCAGAAAAGATATATGGGGTTTGAGGTACATAATTCACATATGATCGCAAGCTATGCTTATTAATCTCACTTGTTGCATGGCCATTTAAAATGACTTGACCCTTACTTGGCGAAAAGAAATCTACTAACAACTTAACCATTGTTGATTTTCCAGATCCACTCATTCCAACAATCGTTAATTTTTCGCCCTGGTTAATTTTTAGATTAATATCTTTTAAGACATCTGCACCATAACCATAGCGATAATCCACATTCTTATATTCAATATTTCCTTCTAGGAGCTTACAATCTTCAATAGCAGTCTTCTGATTGAATTCACTTTTTACTTGATAGACCTCATTCAATCGATTTTGAGCAACACTAGCTGATTGAAGTCGCGGTTGCAGATTAATAATATTTTGCAGTGGATCAATAAAATATGCCAGCAACGCATTAAAAGTCATCAACTGACCAATGCTCAATTGTCCTTGCATTACAACTTTTGCACCAACCCAAAGAATAATTACATTAAGAGATAATTGAATAAATGTCTTGAGTGCTGTCTGCAAGCTCTCAGTTTTGCTGTATTTAAAAGATTTTTTTAAGTAATCTACAAACTGACTATCAATTCTTCTATATCTTGTATTCTCACTATTTAAAGCTTTAATAGTTTCAATTCCTTGAATATCTTCAATAACTGAGGAACTCAAAACAGCGTTACTTTCCATTTGTTCATTGTTTAATTTTTCGAACTTCTTAGTAAAGCCTAGAATTACAACTGCATATACTGGTAAAGCTAATAATGTAATCCCAAATAATGTCATATTTTGTGCTGCTAAGACTAATCCCATCACAATCACAATTGAGAGGTCTAAGAAGAGCGAAATAACAGTACTTGCTAGAGCATCAATAATTCTACTTGCATCAGAGAAACGTGAGGTTATTTCACCAGTTCTTCTAGTCACAAAGAATTCCATTGGTAATTCAAAAATATGTCTAATATATTGAAGATTTAAATCAATACTTAATCTTTGACCTAAAACATTTAATAAAAAATTCTGTCCATAAGAAAAGATTGAATTAAAAATATAAGCAATTAATAATCCAACAGCTAAAATTGAAAGAGTCTGATAAGTTCCATCTGGAATATAAGTATCAATTATTCCTTGAACAAAGTATGAACTACAGATACTAATTATGGTCATTAATAAAGCGGCTAAAATGATGTTAATCATCAGCCGCTTTTGTTTAAACATATATGGAAAGAGAGACCATAGGTTATTTTTCTTTTCTTTAATTGGTTCAAAATCTTCATTTGGAACCATAAAGAGTGCAATCCCTGTCCATTCTTGAGCGAACCTATCTTTAGGCATCTTTACCACACCAATTGATGGATCGGGATCCGCAATTACTAAATAGTTTTTAGCATTTTTAAGAACTACATAATAATGAAGTAATTCCCCTTGCTTAAGAACATGTGCAATAAAAGGATATTGAATACTATTCTCATTAAACAAAGACATGTCAGCTTTTACGGCTTCAGTTTTGAAATTTAATTTTTGCGCTGTCTTCACTAATCCCCAAGCTGTGGTGCCTTCAAGATTAGTGCGAGCTTCATGCCGTAAATGTGCTAAGGATACACGAGAATGATATTGTTTTAGAATCATTGCTAGACAAGCAACCCCGCAATCCATCTCATCGACTTGTGGCACGTATACGGATTTATATTTTAATAACATAAGTCTTACCTTTTATTTAACATTAATTTCTGGATATTTACTTAATAAATCTTTGACATTTCTTCTATAGCTACGAGCAAATATTACTTCATCGCCATTTGGAAATGTTATTGTTTTTTTCGAAAAATCAATGCTATCAATGTTATTTGGATTTACTACACTAGATTGAGAGACCTTAACTAAAAAATCATTTTCATCATCAACTTTTGAAATATTACTTCTAAATTCAGCTGAACCAGTTTCAGTTATTAAAGTAACCTTGTGTTGTGTAGGGCTATTTTCAAGATAATATATGGAGGTATCTTCCACCTTATTTATCCTGCGACCTACCTTATAAACAAGCTCTTTTCTTCCAGATTTTGTAAGATTGTTAATGCTTTGAACTGCATCCGTAATTGTTTCTTCTAGACGTTTCATCATATCTTTTTGGTCTAGCGCCTTATTAATATAATCGATTGCACCAATTCGTCTTCGATAAGTTAACGGTGCATACTTATCATAAGCAGTAACAAAAATAATTTGTGCATTAGGATCTTGTTTTTTGATAAATTCTGCTAAATCTACTCCATTCTTAGCTTCAGAGCTTTGACTTAATTCAATATCTAAGAAGTAGATCGCATTCTGAATATCCTTAGCTACTACATAACTTACAACTTGCTCAAAGGTAGTGGCAACTTGCTCTACACTAATCTCCACATTTTCATAAGCTGTATTGTCTTCAACAAAATTATCAACTGCATATCTCACATTATTTGCTAAATTATTCGCTAATGTTCTATCGTCATCACAAATAATTACTGGATATTTCAATATTTTTTCACTCCTCTGGTTCAATTACGAGATAGAAATCAAAGTATTCCTTTGGCACTTCATAAGAAATAGTCATATTTTCGTATTTATTCTTAATATTATTGATATTAGCTAAACCCACGCCAGAGTGACTTTTCTTAGTTGAATAACCACGTTGCTGGATCTGTTTAAGTGAAATTTTCGATTCTCTTCTTTTATTTTGAATTTCATATTCAAACTCACCATTATCATTTGAATTGATCATAATTTCAATATGGGCTTCTTTATTCCGCTCCAATAACTCTTTACTTTCTTCAATTGCATTATCACAACTTATACCAATAATTCTGACTAAATCTAATTCATTAATATTTTTAGGTAATTTAGTAATTTCATCGCTACATTCAAAATTATATGGAATATCTTCGCCATACATTTCTGTTAACTTAGCAATAATGATACTTTTCAGAGACTTTATTTTTATATGATTAACATCTCTATATTTTTCAAATGCTTTTGCATTTAAATTAGCCTTAGTATATTCATCAAGCTTTTGGATTACTTCTTTGGTATTCCCTTCTTGTGCACTGATTTTTAATGAGTTAAACATATTTTGGTAATCATGTCGAAAAGCACGAAGTTCATCTTCGCTCTCTTCTAAATATTGCGTGTATTCTTGAAGTTGTTTTTGCTCTTTTATTAGTTTGTCTTCTTGGGACTTTTTTAAAAGTATCTTTTGATTTTTTATCATCAAATAATACAACCCTATTGAAAAAACAAATTGGATTGTCAAAAAGGATATAAAAAAAATTGTAACGGGAGGAACATTTTTGGTTTCAGAATATACAATAGCAATAACTAGAGATACTAGATATAAATATATTAATAACCAAAAGAAAATTCTAAAATTACTACCTGTTAACTTTTTTCTAATCAAATCTGCCGAAAAATAGATACTTAAATATGTAATTATAAAAAAGAAAAAAATGCAGCTTAAATTAATCCATTCAATTACATTCTTTGATACAACAATTTTTTCAATTATGTCTAAAGAGATGCCTCGTAATAACTCTATAATTAAATCCACACTAAAAATATACACTAGTACACCACTAATTAGTGTAAGATTATTATTTCTCCTATGAATAATGTTCAGAATTATGATGGCACAAAGATTATAGATCAAAATAGTTTTATAGCCATATATACTACAAATAACTCCAATAGTTATTAACAGTACATAAAACAAACAATAAGTTTTTGATATCTTTAATTTAGTAACTTTATAAAAAAGAACTATATCTAGTAAAATGGATGCTAAAACAGCTAATAGATACAACCATGTCATTTATCTACCAAATTTCCACCATTTTATTTTACAAACACTTGATGGAATAATATAACCATTCACTGCTCTCCCACCAGTAACTTCACTCATTTCTTCTTCAGTTAAAGTAACTTTCTTAACAATATTTTCTTTTTTTATTTCTTTCATTGTTATTCTCTCCTCTAAAACAATTAATAACATTTTTATGTCTTAAATATTACCATCTTTTGCTATCTAAAAAATCAAAAAATACCAAATTGGTCAATTTGATGACTAATTTAGTATTTTTCTCTATCACATACTACTAGTAAACCTGACAATTTTTTAAAGAGAATTAGTTTTATACATATTAAATGAGGAACAATATATTTATTTTTTGAAAAATATTGTTCAATTTTTTCATAATAAAATAACTGATTCGGTATCAAATAATTAAATTGGTAAAAAAATTAGTTAATTTGGTACATTTTACACAACCAAATAATCTAGAGACTAAGATATAAGCGTAAACAAAATTAATATAACAAAGGAGAAAGATTATTATGAAATCTTTAAACGAATTAGATAATTTAGAAAAGATTGTTAGTGATGACGAATTACAAAAAGTAATGGGAGGTAACTGGAGAAAAGATATGATTCATTACTTTAATAATCCGGGCGTTAGAAAATTTTGGGGTGCCGTTGGTAATATGATTGAAGGCGGAGCAAATTCTTGGTCAAGATAACTTTAAGACGTTAACAAACTAATACTATAAAAGTGCTGCTTATTTTCGTTTATGATATTAAATGATAATATGAAAGCACTTTTTATTTTCAACTAACTCTCTAATTTAATCGTTTTTAATGATTATATGTACAGAATGAGGAGAAGCGAAAATGCTTAGATATAAAAGTACTAATCAAAATAAGTTTTATACTTTTAATAATGAGGAAATTCAAAATCCAATTCAGCTTACAGGTTTAATTATTGTAAAGAATCAAGAAAAATATATAATTGATTCTTTAAATTCTTTGAATAAAGTATGTGACCGAATCGTAGTAGTAGATACGGGATCTACTGATAATACGGTTAAAAATATTAAAAAATTTTTCCCAAATGTACAACTCAAACATCTGGAGTGGAGAGAAAATTACGCCTATATTAGAAATGCCGCATTAAATTTTGTAAGAGATGGCTGGATTTTTGTTCTTGATTCTGATGAAACTTTTCAGAAAATGTGCACGTACGACGAATTGCACAATTTTTTAGGCTGGCTAGAAATTAACAATGCTAATAAAGAACTAATCTGTACTACCAAATGTTGTAGCAATGGATATAGTTCATTTGTTCGAAAGAAAAATTTATATAAAATTTCCCCTCACCTTAAATATCATGGGATTGTCCATGAAGAACTTGTATCAGACAAATCAAATTTACAAATTATAGATACTGATTTAGAAGTATTAAATAAAGGAACAGATAGAGAGCAAGTACAAAAATTTGATAAAGAAAAAAGATATTCGCGTCTCTTGTTACAACAAATTAAATTAGAACCTCAAAATCCAAGATGGTTATCATTAATGTCCTTAAGTTATGTAGACTTAGGGCTGGTTTCTGCGGACTTTTTAAGAAAAAAGTATCAATATTTCTTATTTAAAGATAAAGTGAATGATTTTTCACTTGAAAATATAATAAAAAATAAGTATTTAAAATATAATCTGTTTAGATATGTAATGTTATTAGTTTTGTATTATAAAGATTTTAAATCTGCACTAAGTGGTGCAGAAGCAGGTATAAAATTATTTCCTTCTGACTCAAATTATGTGAGTCTATACATTTCAGTAAAGAATGAGGAACTAAATTTAGAATATAAAAAATTATTGAAAATGTCCCTCAACAAATTAAATGACTATAAGAATCAACTAGAGCTTGTTCATGAAGAATCTCAAGGATCAGAAAATGCTCTCGATGAGTTAATGGTGCGTTTATTAGTAAAATTAGGATATTATGGTGAAGCAAAGCAAATTTTAAAATCCATAGATGTTCCAGTGTACAGAAATAATTTGAAGGCAGAATTAGAATTATTTAATTTAGCATAAGCTCTTATTTAGTAAAAAACAATAGACCCTTGAATAAATTAAGACATAAAATCTTCTATTTTTAACTAGTCCCAAAATATATCACTATAAAAAACATATTTGTCAATATTCTTGCCTATAAATCTATCACAGAGCCTAATTTTAAGGTATTATTGTAATAGTTTAAAAAAGGAGATTTTATTGTGCAAAGTAAACGCCCTATTATCATTGGAATCGCTGGTGGTTCTGGTAGTGGTAAAACAACCATCGCCCATGAAATTTATGACCAATTACAACAAGACGACCATATCTTAATTATGACGCAAGATTCTTACTACAAGAACAACGACAACTTATCAATGGCAGACCGTAAAAAAATCAACTACGATCATCCAGATGCCTTTGATATGCCACTACTTGTTGAACAACTTCGTCAATTAATGGACTATAAGGCAGTTGAAATGCCAGTTTACGACTTTACTGCTCACACTCGAAGTGAAAAAACTATTCACACTGAACCAGCTGATATTATTATCTTAGAGGGCATCCTCGTTCTTGGTGAAGAAAACTTACGCGACCTAATGAGTATTAAAGTCTTTGTTGATACAGACGACGATATTCGTTTCATTAGACGTTTAGAGCGCGATACTCAAGAACGTGGTCGTTCAGTTAATTCAGTTATTACCCAATATTTAAAGACTGTTAAGCCAATGTACAATCAATTTATTGAACCAACTAAACGTTATGCAGACATCATCGTTCCAGAAGGCGGAGAAAATGATGTTGCTATCGATATGCTTACTACTAAGATTCGCTCAGTTTTAAGTACAGTCAAATAAAAATAACCTCGTGGTTTTCCACGGGGTTATTTTTCACCAAAAAAGAAACTCATTATAATTCCAGCAATCAGACTTCCACCTATTAATCCAAGATATTCTGACGTTTTTAGTATTAAGCTTTGGGTTTCACTCCAATTAGAAATTCCCATTACTATAGAGCTTATTACAAAGAATGAGACTGTATTAATAATAACTGATTTCAAGCTACTATAAATTCCTAAATTTTTCTGCTTAGATTTCTCTCTTTTCACCATTCTTCCCCTATTCCACCACATTATCTCCATCTACTGTTGTCATTGTTAAGACTACTCCAGATGGTTGTGGATCAAATGAAATATTATTTAGTCCATTAGCTGTTCTGACACGAGCATATTTTAAATTTGCACTCCAAACAGTATTATTTCCTTCGATATTCTTTATCTCATAATCACTCTTAAAAACAGCATGATCTAACGTAAAATTACCAGCTTTTAAATTTGCGCTGCCTTCATCAATTGTTACGTCAGTTAAATTCATATCGCCATCTGTAACATTCAACACTACTCGTGACAAGATTGAGCCAGAGACTTTAATTTCTCCATCATAGGTTGCAAGCTTTCCATCAGCTAAATCGCTATTTCTTACAGTCACGTTACCATCAGTAGATTCAAGTAACGATTCCGCTATTGCAACTCGTCTCACTCTCACTCTACCTGCAGTAGACTTGAGATATGCCTTTTCAGCTTTAATATCAACTATTTCGATATTTCCGCTATTAGTTTGAATATCTATGCTATCTAGTGTCACTTCTTGAGGAATGACAACTTTTAACTCAGCTTCTCCTCTTTCAAGCAAATTAATCTTCTGCTTAAGCTGCAACTTTCCATCAGATAATTGGACAAGAGGCAAGTAAGGTTTTTTTCCTATAAAACTAACACTAAAATTCTCCCCCTGCTCAATGATTACATCCCCCACGCCTAACTTTATTTTTAGCTTATAAAATTCTTTATTAGTTAATTTAACATCAACAATTTCATCTTTTTTATTTCCTTTAGAAAAAAGCTTTTCAAAAAACATAGCCTTCCCCCTAACTTACGCCTTAATTAAATTATCATTAATTATATTAATCTAGTTTAATAGATGCAACTATTACATAAAAAACAGCGTTGAAATTTCAACGCTGCTTTATTGTCTTAAGCCATTTAATTTGATTATCAAGCCTACTAATAGCACGCTCTAAAATCAAATAATGTCCATAATTTCTTTCTCTTTGTTCCCTACTACTAAATAAGCTGTTTTCTCTATCTTTTAAATGCTTAAGCTGATTTTCTAGTAGTCCAAGCTGCTCTTTAACAAGAACAGAAATTCTAGGATCATTTGGGTCTTGAATAAAAAATAATTTTAAGGAAAATAAATCTTCCATAACAGGTAATTCTGTAATCGGAATATCAATCCAGTCATGCAATTTTTCTTCTCCCTGCTTAGTTAAATGATAATATTTTTCTTTTTCATTATTACTATCACTCACTTGCTTAATCCAATTATCCTCAACCATTTTTTTCAACTCAGGATAAATCTGACTATGAGAAGCTTTCCAAAATTCTCCAATTTCATTTTTAAATTGATTAGTAATAAACTTTCCAGTCGAGTTAGGGTTTTGCCCTAAAATTCCTAAAATAATATAAGGTAAAATTCGCTTTTTTGGCATCTAATCTTCTTTTCTGTATGTGGTATTTTTATTCTACCAAAAAAGTCGTCTATCTAATTATTTTTCAAGATAGTTATGCCCATCCTTCTTAATAATCTGATAATTTTCATCGTAGTAATTGCCATTTCTAATATCATCAGTCATTTCCTCATAAGGAGCTTCTGCAATAGTTTCTTCATTATTTACTCCAGCATCCCCAATATAAGTAATCTTCGCGAATTCTGGAACTACCATCTTAGGATAAGTTTCATATTTTTTTCGTGACTCATGCATTAAGTCAATGTGATCATTCTGATAGCAAACTGTAATTTCCGGATGATCTTGCACCCACTTAGGGAAGAAAATAGTTCCATTTAATTTATGTTCATTTGGAACAAAATCTAATGCGACATCTGTACCAGTTGGTTCAGTCCAGGCAATTTTGTAAATTCCATCAGTTAAGAGATTAATATTAGCTTCTTGATCCTTTACCCAACGTCCCTTTACCATACCGCCGTGAATACGATAATCAACGGTATGATCGTTTTTACAATACCATTCATATTCCCAGCCATTATCATAAGTATAGATAAAGTGAGTACCTACAAAATCATCCAAAGTTTTAAATTTTTTATTCATCTTATTTAAATTAGTCATTTTTATCATCCTTTTTAGTTTTATGTTTTTATCGACATATTTTATTATATGACTATATCGACATAAAATGCAAATAAAAAAATAGAGAACTATTTTTCAATAATTCTCTATCTAGTAAGTATATTTTTATTTAGTTCCTGGTCTCTTCTTCTTTTCAACCTTAGCACCTTTAGTCATATTATCGTTATAACCCCAGAACCAAGTAACGATAAATGAAACAACAATTGTGACTGCACTAGCAATTAAGAATGTATAGAAACTTGATAAGTCAGTTGGATGTTTTGGATTAAAGAATGAAGAAAATCCAATTAATCCACCAGTAAAGCCATACATTGTTCCGTGCATTAAACCAGTAACAAGACCACCAAATGCAGAACCAATACATCCAGAAATAAATACTTTCTTGTATCTTAAACTAATACCATAAACAGCTGGTTCAGTAACACCACACATTGCAGAAATAGTTGAAGCAAAACCTAATTCCTTTAGGTCTTCCTTCTTAGATTTAATAGCAACTGCTAATACGGCAGCACCTTGAGCAATCATTGATGAACAAATAATTGCGTTTAATGCACTTTCACCAGTTCCGGCAATTTGTTGAGCAACAAGTGGAACGACACCCCAGTGCAAACCAAAAATAACCAACACTTGATAAAATCCACCAATAATGAAGCCGCCAACCCAGCCAGATGCATGAACTAACCAGTTAATGAAGACAGCAATACCGTTAGCAACACCTTGAATAATTGGACCAGTTACCATCAAAGTCAAAGCTGATACAACTAAAACAGTAATTAATGGAATAAAAATCATTTGTAAGTATGAGGGTAGCCACTTTTTAAGCCAATCTTCACATTTTTTAGCAAGCCATGCAGCTAAAATCATTGGGAAAATTGAGTAAGTGTAGTTCAAGAATTCAAACTTAATTCCGCCTACTTCAAACATCGTCTTAAAAGCTTTACCCCATTCAACCAATTGCGGATAAACCAGCACACCACCAATTACAGCTGCAATAATTGGGTCAGAGTTCAATCTCTTAGCTGCGCAATATCCAACAAGAATTGGTAAGAAGAAAAATGCGGAATCTGCAATTGCACTAGTAGTTATATAGGCTGTACTCTTTACACTAAGTAAACTACCTAATTGCGGTAATGTAAATAATGCCAAAATTCCTTTAATAATACCAGCTGCGGCAATTACACCAATGATTGGACTCATCGAACCGGTAATAAAGCCAATTAAATTACCAAAAGCCTTTGAAACTGGATTCTTACCATCATCTTCTGGAGCAGGAGCTGCTTCACTATCTAATGGTCCTAATTGTTTAACTACTTCGTCAAAGACATTAGCCACTTCATTACCAATTACAACCTGGTATTGACCTGAAGCATGCATAACGTCTAAAATTCCACGTTGATTCTTTAGAGCCTCATCATTTGCCTTGCTCTCATCCTTTAAGTAAAAACGCAAACGTGTAATACAGTGAATTACATTATTAACATTATCTTTACCGCCAACATTTTTAATAATAAAGGCTGCTAATTCTGGATAAGATAACTTTTTACTTGAAGTATCTTCTGTTTCAGTTGCTTTTAAATATGCAGTTGCTACTACTTCGCCTGCTTTTGCCTCACCTTCAGTTACATCAAGCCCTGAAATTTTATCAGCTGAATTAGTAATTAAAACCATGATTGTTGTATCTAAGCCCTTAGCCTTGATTTCATCTAAATCCATTTCAGCAATTTCATCGCCGGCTCGAACTTCTTGACCATCTTCAATCTTAATAGTAAATGGTGCACCCTTTAAGCCGACTGTATCAACACCCATGTGAACTAATACTTCTAGACCTTCATCGGTTACAATTCCGATAGCATGTTTAGTATCAGCAACCATACTAATTTTTCCTGAAACAGGTGCTACAACCTTTCCAATTGTTGGAGTTAAACCAAATCCATCCCCCATTGTTCCCTGAGAAAAAATTGGATCAGAAGTCTTAGCTAAAGCAATAACTGCTCCAGTGGCTGGAGCTAATAAATTAGTAGTATCTTGTACCATAATTTTCAATCTCCTCCTTGAAAGAATTCGCTTTCATTTATCTTGATTTAAATATTATGCTTGTCTGTACATGTTGTCAACATATTTTTATGAAAAAGCTTACTTTTCTTTAAAACTAATATTTTGATGCAAAAAAATATTTTGCTTTACTTGTCTAATCAAGTGTATATAATTAAAGACAAAGGAGGATTTTTTATGGCCCAATCAAAAGCCGGAGTTATCGCCCAAGATTTAGTTGACAAAATTAAGCATCAACAATATAAGCCCGGCGAATATCTCCCTAGTGAACACCAACTAATGGAACTTTATGGCGCTTCAAGAGAAACCATTCGTAAAGCTCTCAATAGTTTAAATGATCTCGGATTAATTCAAAAAATACGAGGAAAAGGATCAATAGTGTTAAATTTAGATCGTTATACATTTCCTATTTCTGGTATTAGTAGTTTTGCGGAATTAAATAATCAATTAGGACTTAAAGCTGAAACTAAAGTTTTACTTCTAAAAAAAGAAGATGAATTACCAGCTCAATTTATAAGGTATTTTCCAGAAGAAAAAAGCAACACAGGTTTTCATCTTGAACGATTACGTTTAATAGATGGACAAGCAGAAGTATTGGACTGTGATTATCTACTTTCCCCTCCTGTTAGTGCTCTTCCTATGGAAGCTGCGAAAAAGTCTATTTATGACTATTTAGAAAATAAACAAAAATTAGATATCTCCTATGCAACAAAAGAAATTTCTGTCTGCAAAGTTGATAAAAGAATTCAAGATTTACTTCAACTAGAGAACGAGCTTGCAGTTTTAGTCGCAAGTCGAAATTACTTAGCTGATACAACTAAATTTGAATTAACTTTGTCTTACCATAAACCTGATAAATTTAAATTTGTTGACTTTGCTCGTAGAAAAAAGATTAAGCTTTAGAAAGGTACTATCCAATGAATAATTTAGGCAATAAAGTAATTTACCAAATTTATCCAAAATCATTTTATGATTCAAACAATGATGGTATTGGAGACTTACGTGGTATCATCGAAAAAATCGATTACATTAAGAAATTAAATGTAGACTTCATTTGGTTTAACCCATTTTTTGTTTCCCCCCAGAATGATAATGGCTATGATATCGCCGATTATAAAAAAATTGATCCTCGCTTTGGAACGATGAGCGACTTTGAAGAACTGGTTTCTAAATTAAAGGCAGTTAATGTTAATGTGATGCTTGACATGGTCTTAAATCACTGCTCAACAGAACATGAATGGTTTAAAAAAGCCCTAGCCGGAGATAAAAAATATCAAAAGTTTTTCTATCTTAGAAAAGGCAAAGACGGACAACTACCTAATAACTGGCAATCAAAATTTGGCGGTCCTGCATGGTCAAAATTTGGCGATACTGATTATTACTATCTCCATCTCTACGATCCAACTCAAGCAGATCTTGACTGGCATAATCCTGAAGTTCGTGCTGCCTTGATAGATGTTGTAAACTTTTGGCGTAACAAGGGAGTTCATGGCTTCCGCTTTGACGTAATTAACGTTACTGGAAAGGATAATGTACTCGTTGATTCAACCGATCCAGTTCAAGAAAAATCTCTTTATACTGACACACCTGTGGTCCAACAATACTTAAAAGAACTAAATGCAAAATCATTTGGGCAAGACCCAGAATCAGTTACTGTTGGAGAAATGTCATCAACTACCATTGAAAATTCGATTGCTTATACTCGACCAGAGGATCACGAACTCTCCATGGTCTTCACCTTCCACCATCTAAAGGTTGATTACAAGAACGGTGAAAAATGGTCTAAGATGCCTTTTGATTTTAAGAAATTAAAAGATATTATGCTTACATGGAACAGCAAGATTGATCAAGGCGGTGGCTGGCAAGCTCTCTTTTGGAATAATCATGACCAACCTTGGGCTTTAAACCGTTTTGGTAACACAGGAAAATACCACAGCAAATCTGCCGAAATGCTCGCTTTAGCTCTTCATCTTTTGCGCGGAACGCCCTACATTTATATGGGTGAAGAGATCGGTATGATGGACCCCCATTACCTTTCCATGAAAGACTATGTTGATATTGAAGCCTTGAATGCCTACGACGCATTAATCAAAAAAGGACTTTCTGAAAAAGAAGCTTTTGAAATCGTTCAGTCTAAAGCACGGGACAACTCAAGAGTTCCAATGCATTGGGATAGTTCTAAATATGCTGGTTTTAGTGATCATAAGCCTTGGCTCATGCCAACAGACCAAGATAAAATCAATGTCGAAAAAGAACTTAAAGAAGGTGAAATTTTTAACTTCTATCAAAAATTAATTAAACTTCGAAAATCAGAAAAAATAATTTCCGAAGGCCACATTAAGCCAATTTTGATGGAACACCCACAAGTTATGGCATATGAACGCTATTTAGATCATTCTGATGAAAAACTTTTAGTGTTCGCAAACTTCTATGAAAAAGAAACTGAAGTTACGGTACCAGCAGACTATTTAAATCAAGCTGGTCAAATTCTAATTCAAAATTATAATGAAACTTTTGTTTCTCTTCCTTCAATTTTGCATCTGAAACCTTATGAAGCTTTAGCAATCAAATTTTAATTTAAGAAGATCATAATGATCTTCTTTTTTTCTTAAAAAATAAAACTCCTTTTTGCGTAATTAAAATTAGAGATCTTTCTCTAATACACTTAAAGGAGCGTTCTATGAACAAAAATGAGCTTGAAAAGCGCGTTGATGAAGCAGATATCACTGCTGATCCAATTTTTAGCTGGGTTATGGAACAAGGAACTAATTGCCGCGACCTTTTGCGGGCAATTGCACCTGAATTGCATATTCAAACTGCTAATTTTGAAACGCAAAAAAGATTGAAATTTCACCCTGCTATGCATGGCATTATTCCAGATATCTACGCTACAGACGACAAGGGACGAGTCTTTGATATTGAATTACAAATGACTCTGCCAAACTTTTTAGGAAAGCGAATGCGGTATTATTTTTCAATGATGGATCAAAGTCTGTTTATGCAAGATGAAAATTATCGCAATTTGCCTACTACATACTTAATTTTAATTCTGCCAACTGATCCTCTTGGGCTTGATCAGTATCGCTATGATACGACTTGGAGCACCAAGGGATTCAAGTATGATCCGCTAAATATTGGTCAAAAATTAATTTTACTTAATGCAAGTGGAACAAAGGGAAAAATCACGTCACGTCTACAAGGATTTTTCGATCTAATGCGTGGTAAAATTAATACAAATGATAGCTTTATTCAAAAGCTACAAAGCGACGTTGAGAAATACAAAACCAATCCAGAAAGAAGGAAAGAACTCATGGATTATCAAATGAAACTTGATGACATGCGATATGTCGGCGAAAAAACCGGTAAAGAAGAAGAACGAATTGATGCTATTAAAAAGATGATTAATGATTATCGTGACTTAAGTGCAGACAATCAAACTATTCTTAAATTTCTTACTAAAAATTATGGTGCATATTTTTCTCAAGAAGAATTAAAGCAATTTATTAAAAATAATTAGATAGTCAAACAGGCCACATGAATTTAAGTGTTCATGTGGCCTGTTTTCAATTTCTCAATCTTTATTTAAAAAAGTTTACAATACCAGTAAACAAGATTACTGTACTTATCATATAAATTTGCCATATGGTTAGATTGCTATCATCTTTACCCAACTTTTTTGCCATTTTATGTCCACGACGATACATTAAAATAGAGACAATAATCAATATAATTCCAAGAATAATGTAAAAAATATGAGGAATTTTAGGGTTAGTATCTCCTAACATAAACATCATAGGCACAATAATAAATACACCACTGACAAAAGTACCAAAATATATTACATATGGTGCTGTTGCGATTTTTTTAGATTTTTTATCCCATTTATAAAATTTAAATGTTCTATACAATTCAAAAAATCCCAGTAGCATTGTTACGATATATAAAGCTGTTAATCCCCAATCTTTCATTTTATATACTCTTTCTAGTAGCTTAGCCTTATAAATATTTATTTCATTATAAACTATTTTTCTATTTTTTAAGTAAAAAGGATCGAACATGTAAACTTATGTACTAATTTAGTATTTTTTACATCAAATTAGTCTATTTTTTAGATACAAAAGGCACGTGAACTTAACTCACGTGCCTTCTTTCATAACTAATACTTACTTTGCAAATGCTTAGCGATCATTGATAATGAGAAACAAACAATGAAATACATAATTGCAATAATTACATACATTGGAATCAAATATGTTGTATTTTGACTGTAAATAATCTGCGCATGGAACAGTAACTCAGGCAAAACAATAATTGTTGCCAAAGATGTGTCCTTGACTAATGACACAAATTGAGACAAAAGTGATGGAATCATCTTATTTAAAGCTTGCGGAATGATCACATGATACATTGCCTGCATGTAAGTCATCCCATTTGAGCGAGCTCCTTCCATTTGGCCTGGATCTACTGCCGCAATCCCACTTCGCACAATTTCGGCAAGCATTGCTCCTTCAAACACAACCAGGGCAATAATTGAAGCTACCGTTGGATTAGTAATAATACCTAATTCAGGTAATCCGAAATACGTAAAGAAAATTATTAGCAACAATGGCAAATTTCTAATAATATCAATCACAAAACCCACAATAGCTGAGAGATACTTGATCTTCACATATCTAATAAAGCCAAACACTAAACCTAGTATAAAACTTAAAGCAATCGAAATTAATGATACATATATAGTCACCCACAAACCTTGTAAGAGAAAGCGAATGTTAATCCAAGAATATGCATGAATAAAGTTTTCCATCTTTTTCTCCTTCCTAGGCTAATTTCTTTTCTAAGTGACGCATGTAATAACTTAATGGCAAGGTCAAAACTAAATAGAACAGACCTACTACGACATATGTATTAATGGTTTCAAAAGATGAAAAAGCAATTACATCTGCTTGATACATCAAGTCAAAACCAGCTACGAAGGCTAAAACTGACGAGTTCTTGATTAAGTTAATAAATTGATTACCCAATGGAGGAATCACAATCTTCAAAGCTTGTGGCAAAATGACGTAACGCATAGCTTGCGTATAAGTCATCCCATTTGAGCGAGCTCCTTCCATTTGGCCATCCCCAACTGAGTTAATTCCTGCTCTAACAGTTTCTGCAATAAATGCTGAAGTATACAAAGTCAATCCAATTGTACCAGCTGCGAAACCTGATACCTTAAACCAAATTTGCGGTACAACAAGGTAGAAAATCATTGTAATAACCAACAAAGGAATATTACGGAAAATCTCGATGTAGACATGAGCTACTGCTCTTCCAAATTTATTCGGTGCAACTTCTAACAAGGCAAAGCCAACCCCAAGAATTAAACTAAAGAACAGAGCAATTAGACTACATAAAATTGTGTTCCAAAAGCCTGATAAGAATTCAGACCAGTGATTTGTTAAAATTCCTATCACGAATTTTCAACCTCCTTAATATTAAATCCTGGAATACCACTAAACCATTTAACTAATAAGCGATGATATGTTCCATTTTTCTTTAACTCATTTAGTGCTTTATCGATATGATCAGCAAACTCATTTTGTCCTTTTTCTACGGCAATACCATAAGGCTCGCTTGTATAAGTACCACCCACTAATTTATAGCCCTTGTTTTCACTAGCAATACCTGCAAGCAATCCATTATCAGTTGTCATTGCTTGTCCTTGACCGGCTTTTAAAGCTGTAAAGGCTTGTCCATAATCATCATATTCTAAAACTTTTGCTTTAGGTGCAAACTTTTTAACATTATCAACTGCTGTAGTTCCTTTAACTGCTAAAGCAGTTTTACCATTAAGATCTTTAATATTCTTAATAGTTGAATCATCTTTAACCAATAAAGATTGACCAGCAATAAAATATGGCTCACTAAAAGTTACTTGTTTTTTACGATCAGGTGTAATCGTCATTGTTGCTAAAATTGCATCAATATTTCCATTTTTAAGTAATGGAATTCTTGTCTTGGGAGTAGTTTGCACAAATCCGGCTTTTGCACCTTTGCCCAACATTTGCTTGGTTAGTGCTTTTGCCAAGTCAACTTCAAAACCTTCAATTTTTCCAGTTTTAATGCTCATTAAACCAAACAAGCGAGTATCAGCCTTAACACCCCAGGTAATAGTCTTACTATCTTTAACTTGGTCATAAACATTACTTGACTCCTGTTTTTTTGCGCATCCAGTCAAAGTAATCAACAAAACTAATACTAAAGGCAAGATAAAAATCTTAGTTGATTTTTTCATTTTAGCCACCTAGCTTTTCAGTAATAACCTTACTTAAAAACTGACGAGCACGTTCAGTCTTGGGATGTTCAAAGAATTCTTCTGGCTTAGCATCTTCCAAAATTCTTCCTTGATCAAAGAAAATCAATCTATCGCCAACTTCACGTGCAAATCCCATTTCGTGAGTTACAACAACCATTGTAATTCCTTGATCTGCAACATACTTCATAACGTCTAAAACGTCTTGAATCATTTCTGGATCAAGAGCACTTGTTGGTTCATCAAATAAAATAGCCTTAGGTCTCATGGCTAATGAACGAGCAATTGCAACACGTTGTTTTTGTCCACCAGATAATTGTCTTGGATACATATCAGCTTTTTCTTCAAGTCCTACTTTTTTCAAAAGATCCATCGCAATATCATGATTTTCTTTATCTGGACGGTGTAAAACAATCTTTGGAGCTAAGGTTATATTTTCAAGCACAGTATGGTTGTCATACAGGTTAAAATGTTGGAAAACCATTCCCACATTTTTACGAATTTTATTCAAATCTGTATGCTTATCAGCTAAATCATAGCCAGTAACCATCAGCTTTCCAGAATTGATTCGCTCTAATCCATTCATTGTACGAATCAAAGTACTCTTACCAGAACCAGATGGTCCAATAATTGAAACAACTTGACCCTCTTCAATACTCAAATTAATATCCTTTAAAGCATGAAATTTACCATAGTACTTGTTTACATGCTTAAAATCAATAATTGCAGCCATTGTGCTTTCCCCTCTCTTTTTTATTCACGTTTTTCATTTTACTCTAAAATTACTAAAACTAACTTTAAAATGATTCAATGCCTGATTAACTAAGACTTACCTCTTTATCATAGATTGGAGTAAAGAAAAAAAGCCCTTCGCTCCTAAATTTCTCAGGACGAAAGGCTTCTTTCCGCGGTACCACCTAAATTGTCTATTTAAAGACCAACTTTGACTAGAGCACAGACATGCTCCAGCGGCTAGATAACGTACCGCTTACGGCTAAACTTACTCTCTTACTAGATTTCAGCCAGCAGCATTGTAAAAGTGTCTTTCAATAATTCAGGGTCTGCTAACTTTTCCACTACCGTTAACTCACTAAAAGAAATAAATTATCTACTTTTCTTTTCATCGCTTTTTAAATTTAAATGTTGATTACATTTAATAATATTTTTTCAAAAAAGGCAAGTAAAAATTTTATTTTTCGCCTTCCGCTTCTTTAATATTGAAGCCCGGAATACCGCTAAACCACTTCTTTACCAAGGCATCATACGTCCCATCTTTTTTTAATTTTATCAAAGCCTGATTAATTGCATTTTTCATTTGCGTTTGGCCCTTATTAACCGCAATTCCATATGGTTCACTGGTATAAGTACCACCCACTAATTTGTAGCCCTTATTTTCTGTTGCAATTCCGGCAAGCAAACCATTATCCGTAGTCATTGCTTGTCCTTGACCAGCCTTTAGGGCAGTAAAAGCCTGACCATAGTCGTCAAACTCTAAAATTTTGGCCTTTGGCGCAAATTTTTTAACATTAGCTACTGCTGTTGTACCCTTGACAGCTAAGGCAGTTTTCCCATTCATATCTTTTATGCTCTTAATTTTCGAATCATCTTTAACTAATAAGGATTGTCCAGCATAAAAATATGGTTCACTAAAATCAATTTGTTTTTTACGCTCTGGTGTAATCGTCATTGCTGCTAACACAGCATCGATATTACCATTCTTTAGCAATGGAATCTTAGTTTTGGCTGTAGTTTGTACAAATGTTGCTTTAGCATTTTTTCCAAGCATTTCTTTGGTGAGCGCGTTTGCTAAGTCAACTTCAAAACCTTCAATTTTTCCAGTTTTAATACTCATTAAACCAAACAAACGGGTATCAGCCTTAACGCCCCATGTAATTTCATTGCTCTTTTTAACTTCTTGATAAACATTGCGCGTATTTTTTTGGCATGCCGAAAGTAGAAAAACGCTAAATAAGACAATAAATAAAGAAAAGAATCGCAGCTTTCTCTTCACTTTTTTACTTTCCCCCTAACTAAAATTAGAGGGAAAGACTCCCTCTAATTACTATTCAAATGCCATTTGATTAGTATATAAGCCGTAATAGAAACCACGTTTCTTAATTAATTCATCATGGTTTCCTTCTTCAATGACATTTCCATCTTTCAACACTACTATTTTATCTGAATTTAAGATAGTCTTCAAACGGTGGGCGATAACAAAGCTCGTTCTTCCAGCAATAACTGCATCCATTGCCTTTTGAATCTTAGCTTCAGTAACCGTATCAACATTGGAAGTTGCCTCATCCAAAATTAAAAATTCTGGATCAGTTAAGATAGTTCTTGCAATTGAGATTAATTGTTTTTGTCCAGTAGAAAAGACTGAGTTCTCTTCTGAAACTTGAGTATCATATCCTTCAGGCAGCGTCATGATAAAATCATGAATATTAGCTTCTTTGGCTGCTGAAATCACTTCATCGCGGCTAGCATTTGGCTTTCCGTACCTGATATTATCCTCAACCGTTCCAGTAAATAAGACTGAATCCTGTAAAACAATTCCAACATTATTTCTTAAGGATTCCAGCGTGATATCACGTACATCGACACCATCAAAAGTTACCTTGCCGCTATTTACATCATAAAAGCGGTTGATCAAGTTCATGATAGTAGTTTTTCCCGATCCTGTTGGACCAACTACAGCAACTGATTTTCCTTTATTAACGTCAATGGAAACCCCATGTAAAATTTCTTTATCAGCGTTATAACCAAAATGAACATTTTCTAACTTCACGCCTTGTTTGATACCTTTTAACACTTTACCATTCGGTACAGTGTTTTCTTCATCTTGTTCTTCAACAGTTGCTAACCTTCTTGCACCAGTTAAGGCAA
Source organism: Lactobacillus isalae (assembly GCF_947539375.1). Classification (NCBI taxonomy): domain Bacteria; kingdom Bacillati; phylum Bacillota; class Bacilli; order Lactobacillales; family Lactobacillaceae; genus Lactobacillus; species Lactobacillus isalae. The sequence goes on along the minus strand of NZ_OX443569.1, from coordinate 266,514 downwards.
GTTGAGTCATAGAATAAATAGAAGTCAGTTGAGTTAAAGGCTGGAAGTATGTTTGAGAATACTCAACAAAGGCCACAATTAAACCTAAACCAACTGCCCGGCTTACTTGCCCAGTAACTATTAACCATGCTCCTCCACCAATTACAATCGCTAAGTTTAATAAAGAAATTCCTTGTAATAGTGGGAAAAGCATTCCGGAATAAAATTGACCCTTAAACATAGCGCTACGGACATCGTTATTGTATTTTTTAAAGTTTTGAACAGATTCTTCCTGCAAGCCATTAGTAATAATAACTTTTTCACCATTGATCTGTTCATTAACATAACCGTTTAGATCACTAATTTTATCTTGCTGCTTATCTAGGTAAATCCGTGCCTTTTTCATAATGACTAAACTAATAATCAAAATAAATGGTGTTGTAGCAACCGTAAACCAGGCCATGGTTGGATTTACGATAAACATCATAATAATCGTTCCTATTAATAACGCACCTTGAGAAATAATTTCGAAAATTGCATTGTTCAAGGCGTTAAAAATATTATCTAAATCTGAATTGAACAGGGATAATAGTTTTCCATCCTGATGAGTATCAAAATAACGAATTAGCATCCTTTGAAACTTAGCAAACAAGTTCTCTCTCATGTCATTTGTAGCATTTGCAGTAAATTTTGACATTACCATCCATGCAATGAATGAAGCAATAATTCCAGCTGCATATACGCTGACCATTGAGCCTAGAGACTGATAAAAACTGCTCAAATCGTGACTACGACTAGCTACCTTGCTGACAGCCTTAGTTAATTCTTGAACAGCATTTCCCAGGAAAAGTGGTCCCAAAACCTGACTTAACGTTGAAATCAAGGAAAGGACTATAACTATCGTAACTCCCTTCCAGTAGTTCTTTAAATACTTAGCAAAATACTTTAATGCTTTCTTAGTATTACTCATCAATTTCACCTCTCTTTTCCTTAGCTTTTTGCGTGCGATAAATATCTTGATAAATTGGCGAAGTCTTTAATAATTCTTCATGAGTTCCTTCTGCAACCAGCTTTCCATCGTCTAACACCAAAATCTTATCAGCATTCATTACTGACACAATTTTTTCAGCAATAATTACTGTTGTTGTATCCTTTAAATCGTGTTCTAATGCTTCTTGCACCAGCTTTTCGGATTTAGCATCTAAGGCAGAAGTTGAATCATCTAAAATTAAAATAGGCGGTTGCCCGATTACACCACGAGCAATAGAGAGCCGTTGCTTTTGACCGCCAGAAAAATTAGCTGAACGCTCTTCGACTTCATGATCAAATTCATCAGAATACTGACCAATAAATTCTTGTGCTTGAGCAATTTCTGATGCACGCTTTAATTCATAATCAGTTGCATCTTCTTTTCCTTGTCTTAGATTAGAAGCAATCGTTCCTGAAAACAGAATTGCTTTTTGCAAGACCATCGAAACTGTATTACGGAGTGATTTTTCACCTATTGTTTTTAAATCCTTTCCTCCGATCTTGATTGTTCCCTCAGTAGGATCATAAAGTCGAGGAATAAGCTGAGCTAAAGTACTTTTACCAGATCCAGTCGCACCCACAATTCCAACCATTTCACCTGGTTTTACCTTAAATGAAATATTTTTTAAAGTTGGTTTATCACCATCAGGATAAGTAAATGAAACATTGTCAAATTCAATGCTTCCTTTTTCTGGTGCAGTTGATGCATTAGGATCAAATTGAACATCTGGTTCAGTTTCAAGAACTTCCTCAATTCGTTTCAAAGAAACCATTCCACGAGTAAAGTTCATAATCACAAAACCACCAATTAAAATTGCGAAAAGTAAAGTTAAAATATAAGAAACATATGGTGATACCACAGCTACATCAGTTGGATTTAAATTAGCGCTACGTCCTACTAAAAAGACAACCAATGCAATTACTAAATAAGCAATTAACATAAATGCAGGCATAATAGTAGAAATCCAGTAACCAATTTTAATATTTAACTCATTCAAACCATCAGAAGTCTTGTTAAATCTCTCAATTTCATTTTCTCCTTGATTAAATGATTTAACTACACGAACTCCCTGCAAGTTTTCTTTAACATGAGTAGAAATTCTATCCATATATTTTTGGAATTTGGCAAATAACTTATTCATGTTTTGGATAACGATATAGCCAACTCCCATCATTAAGGCCAGCATTAATACAGGAGCCCACCAATAACGCGGAATGGTAATAATACTTAATACAAAAGATCCAATTAAAATAATTGGCATTCTAAGCAGCTGCATGAATAAGATCATCATCATATTCATCACTTGGTTCATATCGTTAATTAAGCGTACAACTAAGGAGCCACTAGAGAACTTTTCAATATTTCCAAAAGAAAAGCTTTGAATTTTAGCATAAGTTTCTTCACGTAAATCTGAAGTTATTCCTTGGGCAATTTTAGCAGCATAGTAAACATTAAAAATTCCCGCAATAATTGCTAATAATCCGAGTACTACTAACCCAATTCCATCTCTTAAGACAGTATCGTGATTATCAGCTAGAATTGCTTTTTGAATATTTTCTAACAATCTTGGTTGCCATAAAGTCGCAAAAGCAGAAATTAAAATTGTAATAATTGCTAAAATAATTTCCTTACGATAATTTTTGAAGTGTGGCTTCAAAACTCCCATTTATTTTTCTCCCTTCTTTCCTAAACACTTCCAAAAAGTGTCACTCCATTCTTCATTAAGAGCTACTAACTGTTTCATTTTTTTTACACCCATTTTTTGAGTAATTTTATCTTCTATTTCAAATAAAGAGGATAATTTTTCTTCAGCGTACTGTTTACCTGATTCTGTTAATTGACAATACTTTACACGATTATCTTCTGGATCAATTGTCAACTCTAAATAATCCTGTGCTTGTAAGCGATGAATTCCCTTATTAATAGATTGTTTGGGCAAGTCGCTTAAATTAACTAAATCTTTTTGAGTTAATTTTTTTCGCAATAATAACTCATATAAAATTATCGTTAAATATGTTGGCATTCCATGTCGTTTTTCCCATTCAAGATATGCTTTATTTCCACGAGTAATAGCAAAATTCATCTTTTCAGTATCAGTTAACTCCATAAATTCACCTCGAAAAAAATAGTCTCTGCAGATACTAATCTTTCAACTATATTAGTATCTGCAGAGACTATTTGTCAATATTTTTTTATTCATTTCCACAAAAAGTTAATTAACAGCTGATCTACCTCTTTATTTTCATGCAATTTACTATGTTGGGCATTCTTTCCTTTAATTTCAACTTCTCTATATGATTTTGCACGCCCGTTAATTAAATATTTATAGCTCTGCGCGGAAGCTACCGAAACGGATCCATCAGAATTTGAACCGTCTTCTTTATTTCCATAAATATTCAAAACTTCAATTTGTTTTGGATAATGCTTGCGCAAAGGCAATAACTGCTTAAAACCATCGCTATAGATATCTGGTTGACCAGTTTCTTTGTTTTTAATCTTAGCTTTTTGTCCAGCTTCTTCGCCTAAGTAGCCATCATAATGGCCAGCAATTGATACAACTTTATTGATCTTAGGTAATTTTTTATTGTTATAGTTTTCATTAATATAGTTAGCGATCTGTAAATTTCCCATCGAATGACCGACTAAATTAATTTTGGCATAGTGATATTTATTAGAGATTGCAGTAATCACATCTTTTACATATGAAGTTTTTCCACTTTGATTATCTTCTAAGTTAACCTCAATAATTGGATTTTTAGCATTTTTAGAAATAGTTCCATTAAGTTTTACGGTGCCATTTTTACTTACATCAGCCCGAATAACAGTATTAGTCACGCCAGCTTTTTTAGCCGCGTTTGCCATATGTTTTTCAGCATTTGCGCTAGATCCCCAGCCATGGAAGAAAAAGGTCGGGATCGTTTTATTATTAGTTAATGAAGCAGTAATTTTTTTAGCTGGAACTTCCTGTACCTTTTGACTACATCCCGCTAAAATAAATAAAGCAACAAAAAAACTAGCAAGATAAATTTTTTCTTCTTCATAATTGTTTTCCTCTCACACTTACTTTTCTCTAGTATACAAGGACAATTATTAATTAAAAAATATTTATTCTCACTAGTTTACTATTGCTAAAAGCTATATTACTTTGCTTCTTTTGAAAGGGTCTTTAAACCAGGCAACGTAATCATTACGATGAAACTAATAATGTATAAAGCTGATAAAAAGCCCATTACTACACCAAGATTATACCTATCCATCAAAATTCCAATTACTACTGATGAAAATCCACCAATTGCTCTACCAACATTAACAATAATGTTATTAGCACTAGATCTAATCTCAGTAGGATAGAGTCTACTAATCACAGCTCCATATCCGCCAAACATTCCATTTGAGAAAAAGCCAACAACAGCACCGATTACTAAAAGAGTCACCATATTTTGAGCCAAACTCAAAGTGTAGACCATTAATGCAGAACCAATTAAGAAAATTGCAAAAGCTCTTCGTGGTCCAAAATAATCAAATATTGAACCAAAAGTCATCATCCCGATGCTCATCCCAACGATTGTTGCAATCATCCAAAGACTAGAATTTGAAACATTTAAATTAAGTTGTTTTTGAACAATTGTTGGTAGCCAGTTCATCAAACCAAAGTAGCCCGCAATTTGTACAGTCATCATAATCATTAAGCCGATAGTCTGCCAAGCAAGACGAGGTGTAGAAAACATCTTTTTAGCTACATCTGATAACAATGAGTTCTTTTCATTTTGCTTAGCCTCAATAAATTCCTTACTTTCATGGACGTGTTTTCTAATAAAAACAGTTAACACAACTGGAATGATTCCTACTAAAAATAGCATATGCCAACCAGCAGTTGGAATAATCCAAGCAGCGATTAAAGCTGCGAAAATTGCGCCGATTTGGCCACCAATTGCTGCAATGGATGTCATCTTACCGATTTGCTCTTTATGAAAATTTTCAGCAATTAAGGCAATTCCAACGCCATATTCACCGCCAGCTCCAATACCTGCTAGAAAACGTAGTCCATAGATCATATAAATATTGTTTGCAAAAGCCATTAAAGCAGTCGCAACCGCAAAAATGATCACTGTATGACTAAAAGTCTTAACGCGTCCAATTTTATCTCCCAAAATTCCAAAAGCAATTCCGCCAACTAACATTCCAAGGTTAGTAATTGTAGAAATAAAACCGGCCGCTCCACCTGATAAGTGCAGATCAGCAATCATTGAACTCATTGCAAACGATAAAAAAAGCACATCCATATTCTCAAGAGCAAAACCCGAAGAAGTAGATGCAATAACCCACTTCTGATTTTTGCTTAGACTATGTCTGTGCTTTACCATTGTATCCATATTAAATTCCTCCAAAACGAATGCTCTCTGTCATTCAATTATTTCTTCAGAATTCATTCTACACGTTTTTCGTAAATTTACAATTTGAAATTATAAATCTGGATCTCTTCTAAAGTGTAATGGAGACTTCTTTATTTCTTTAGTAATTAATTTACCAATTAATTCTTGATAATTCTTAACTGCAGTATGTGCTAATTCTTTGTTAGCTTCGTTGATCAAAGATAATCTCTTCTTTGCATCCTTTTCTTTGTCAATCTTGACATCATACTCTTGCCGCATTTGACTTAATTTTTGTTGAGTTGCATTTCTAGTTTGATATAGTTGTAACCCATACTTTTCCCATGAACGGTCTGCCAAAACTTGAGCTTCTTTGTAAATCCAATAAGCTGAATTAGAACTATACTTATCCTTGCCATGCTTATAGAAGCTTGGAACAATACTGCCTTGTGGATAGAATGGAACATATACATTTTGACAAGTTATGCCAAGTGATAACCAGTGAATCCAATCCTTACCTTTAAGTTGTAACAAGTGAGATTCTTCAGTAAAGTCAACACTAATTGGACGATAAATAGCTGTATCCTTATTAACAGGATTTGCGACATCATATTTGGTTCCATCATAGTGATCTCTTAATACTCGTTGAGCATCAGTGATAGAAATTGGGTGATCAGCTTTTTGAATAAATGGAAGATCAAAACTATTTGGATCTTGTTTAATCGATGGACTTAAAATTCTTTGCCCGGTCCAAACACGAGCAGTGTTGTAAGTGGCATCTAATAAATTATGGGTTCCAAAAATTCTACGCCAATTAAATGGCTTGCCATTTGGCCATAAATCATTTTCTTCAACGAATTTTTGTAAACCTGGTGAAGTAATGAAATTGTCTGAATCATTAAAGTCAATTTCTTGAATTGCTAATTCATTAGCAGCAACAGCATAGCAGTCATCTGGAATACGTTGAGCTACCCATGTATGTGCGGTACCAATTTCAAAGTACCAAGCTTCATTTGGATCAGCCAATAAAATACCATCAGATTCACCAGCACCATGTTTCTTTATGATCTCACCAAAGCGTGCAATAGCTTCACGAGCGGTCTTTACGTAAGGCAAGATACATGTAACCATTGCTTCTTCAATAATACCAGTCTTCTTAAATGGATCATAAGCCTGTACTTGATCGTTAGCATAGGTAGTTTCCGTGGCACTCATTGCTACACCAAATTGGTTAATGCCTGATTCCTCATAAACACCCTTTTTATCACTCCAGTTAGGTGTTGATGAATAGCCATATCTATGAGTTGGTAAATCCATTTCAAACTTGTTCAAATTTGATTTGAAATGATTATTAGGAATATCTTTTTCCTCATGAAAAGCTAAGTGCTTAGCACAATTCGGCTTGTCATCTTCATTACGACCAATAATAATACTGCCATCAGTGGTAGCATTTTTTCCTACTAAAATTGATGTACATGCACTGTGATTATTTTCTTTCATTAGATATCACACTTTCATTTTAATAACATATCTTATTCAATTAGTATTGTATTACGATATCCTATTAAGCTTTAATAAAAAGCATTCAAAATAGCAGAATCTTATGCCCACATAAAACAAAAAAAGATTCGAAAATTATCGAATCTCTTAAGTAACTATTTAATTTTTTTATCTATTCAGCATCTGCCATCAAATTATGAATCTTTTTAGTAAAGAAGAACATTACTACACCAAATAAGACACTTACGATACCAACGGCTAAGAAGTATGCTACTTCTGTTTTACTTGAATAGTATTTAACAATTTGTGAATTGATTGCCTGTCCTGTAGCATCTGCTAAGAACCAGAGACTCATCATTTGAGAACGGAATGCTTTTGGAGCTAAACGAGTTGTTACGGATAAACCAATTGGAGAAATAAGCATTTCAGCAATTTCAACAATAAACCATGAACCAACTAACCAGAATGGACTAACGCGACCATTTGTTCCATAAAGCATACCTGGCAATGCCATCCACATGTAGGATAAACCAGCAAATACCAAACCAGCTGCGAATTTTCCAGCTGCACTTGGTTGCTTCTTCCAGTTATCCCATAGCCAAACGAAGAATGGGGTTAAAATCATGATGAACAATGGGTTTAATGTTTGGAAGTTAGCTGCAGTAAAGTGCCAGCTTCCAATATGAAGAACAGTTCTTTGAGCAGCAAACAAGGCTAAAACAACAGAACCAGATTCTTCAATTCCCCAGAAAATAGAAGCAGCGATGAACAATGGAATATAAGCCCATACTTTTGAGCGTTCTTCTTTAGTCACCTTAGGACTTCTAAGCATTAAAACAAAGTAGTAAATTGGCAATGCAATAGCAACAACAGTAATTAATGTAATGATGTTATCGATATTTAATTGACCAAATGCAGCCAATAAGCCTAAAACAATCGCTAATGCTAAAACGCCTAAACCGATTCTCTTTAAGATCTTATTACGAGTTGCTGGATCAATTGGATCAGTTGGATGCATTCCATCTTCAGAGAGATACTTTCGACCGCCCCAAACATATTGTACTAAACCAAAAAACATTCCAACTGCTGCTAAAGAAAATCCAGCATGGAAGTTAAAATGATTTCCAAATAGATTCAAGCCGAATCCTTCACTTGCCCAAGGAACAAGCCAAGGAGCAAGAGCCGAGCCTAAATTAATACCAAAAACAAAGATACTGAAACCTGCATCCCGTCTGCGGTCATCTAATGAGTATAGACCACCAACCATATCAGAAACATTAGGCTTAAGTAATCCTGTTCCAACCACAATAAAGGCAATTGATATGTACAATCCAAGTTCTGCCATTGGTAAAGCTAGGATTATGTGTCCAATCATAATTAAGACACCACCAAAGAAGACAGTACTTCTTGCACCCCAGATTCTATCTGCTAGCCAACCACCAGCTACCGTAGAAAGATAAACTAATGATCCATAAATAGACATAATCGAAGCGGCAGTCGTCTCATTCATGCCAAGTCCGCCACGTTCTACTGCATAGTACATGTAGAAGAGCAAGATAGCACGCATACCGTAGTAACTAAATCTCTCCCACATTTCTGTAAAGAACAGAGTAGACAAGCCACGCGGCTGTCCAAAGAACGTCTTCTCTGTTGTTGAATTATTCATTAAAAACTATCCTTTCTGTTTTATGTGTTTTATTCACACAGAAAGGTTTATTTTATAACTATTTATAATAATTAGTCAAATCGGTATAGATCAATATGAGCAATATGAGTATTTTGAAATTAAAAAATACTCATTTTAAACTCATCTACTCAGCACTATAAACTTTGCTTTCAAATGGCTTTAAAATAACCTCTCCCCTATCTTTTTTATCTCCTATAAGGTCAATTAGCTCCTTATCTAATTTAATCTTTGTCTCTTTATTAGAAAAGTTCTGAACAAACCAATACTGTGTATTCTCATTTTCACGCACTTGAATCGAAACTTTATTGCTAGATTTACAAATTGGCAAATCTGGAATCAAATCACTGGCTACTTTTTCATAGAATTTTTCTAGCAAATCATAATCAGTACGGCAAGCCAGATAATATCCTTTTCCTAACCCATCTTCGTGTTCCACAATAGCAGGCGTATCTCGATAGAAATCACTAGTATATTTTGCTAATACCTTACCCTTACAATTAATTAGAGTCTCACAATAATCATGTGCCTGATATTCATGACCATCAAAATTCAATGTGTTGCTTTGCCCCTGATATAAAACATCAGTCTCAAGCGGTTCTACTCCGTAAATTTCTTGTAATTCTTTGGGCCATTCATCCATATAAGCCAGATCATTTTCATCTACAACGCCGCTTATATATGTTCCAACTATTCTACCGCCATTCTTGACATAGCTAGCAAGTTTCTTCAAATAAGCTTTACTCATCAAAAAGTGCATTGGATCAATTAGCAACGTATACTTTGAAAAATCATCTTCAGGACTAACAAAATCAACTGGAATATCATGGTCATAAAAGTATCGATAATGTTTTTGAATTGTTTGCCAAATCTTTTTATCCTTACTATAGCTTTCAGCATCTTGCAAAGCCCAATAGCTGTCATAGCTAAAAACAATAGCAACTTTAGGTTTAGCATAATTAGTATTAATAATTGACCTAATTTTCTCCAGATCTTTTCCAACCTTCACTACATCTTTAAAGGCACGTGTTTGCTCAGGATGGCGATGCTCTATTACCGCCCCATGAAACATTTCAGACGACCCGCGAGAAGCTCGTAATTGAAAATATAATACTCCTTGACTACCATGTGCAATATCCTGTAAACTAGCTAGTTCATGCATCCCCGGACGTTTTGCTCGGTCAACGCTATGCCAATTAACACGAGATGGGGTATTTTCCATTACTAAAAAATTCTGATGTTTTAAACTTCTAAAGAAATCATGAATTAAACCAACATTTCTTCCTAATTCTGCCGTAGTTTGACTATCATTGCCCCAGGCAGGATAAGAATCCCAAGAAATAAAATCTAAATGTTTTGCAACTTTTTGATAATCAAAGCCAGCAAATGGGTCCATTAAAGGATTGCCCGCCATCATATTTGTAGTAACTGGAATAGTAGGGGTTATCTTTTTCAAGGGTGCTGTTTCATTATCAATAAAGGAAATTGTTTGATCAGTTACAAATCTCTTCCAGTCCAGATTCATCCCTTTATTACCCATCTCGCTTAACGGACTAGGCGGGTTAACTTGTGACCAATCGTTATAAGTGTGACTCCAAAAAGTATTCCACCAAGCATGATTCAGATTATCAAGAGTGCCATATTTGTTCTTTAACCAATTTCTAAAAGCATTTTTACATAAATTACAATAGCATTCGCCTGAATATTCATTAGAAATATGCCAAAGCACTAAACTCTTTCTTTGACCAAAATGTTCTGCTAATTTCGTATTAATCTCGCGCACTTTTTCACGATAAATGGGCGACGTCAAACAATGATTGTGACGCCCACCAAAACCACGCTTATTTCCCAGGTTATCTGTTCGAAGAACTTCAGGATACTTTTGGGCCAGCCATGCAGGACGAGCACCACTTGGCGTTGCTAAGACGACATGACCATTCATTTTTTCTACTCGATCAAATATTTCATCCAACCACGAGAAATCATACGTGCCTTCTTCGGGCTCTAACTTTGCCCACGAAAAAATTCCTACTGTCACTGTATTTATCTTTGCTTGCTTAAACAGTGCAAAATCTTGATTAATAATATCTGGTTCGTCCCACCATTGTTCAGGATTATAATCTCCGCCGTGTAAAAACTGGTTGGTATTTAAGATACGTTTCATGATTTTATTCCTTGTTTCTTTCTATCTGCAATTCAGAAAACGTAGCTATCCTTTAAAATAATCATACCGCTTTTATTCTGCGATTCGACCATTATTAGTACTTAACTTTCGATCTTCTTTTCCTGCATCATGAATGATTAAATCAAATTTTTTCACTACATCACTATATGCTTTAATCTTGCCATCCTTCTTTTCAACAACAATTGTTCCAATCTTTACACCATAATTATTAGTGATAATTGTAGAAATCTTACCGTCTTTCATTTCATATACATTGACTATCGGATGATCTGCATAGTCATACATGGTTTTATCGTTATAGTGACCAGTAACAATTACTGAATTAGGACGAGCTAAGAGGGGCAAGGTAATATCATCAAACTTCTCTTTATACCATCTACCACCCTCATAAACTTTCCCAGTTAAGAAACTGATCCACTTACCTTCGCCTTCCGGAACATAAAAAGTAGCTAATCCTTGATCATTAAAAATTGGAGCTACTAATAAGTTGCTTCCAAACATATATTGCATGTCTAAATCTTCACAGCCAGGATCATCAGGAAATTCTAAAACCATGGATCTTAAAATTGGTGTGCCATGATAGTGTGCTTCGTTTGACATCGCCATTAAATATGGCAATAACTTTAACTTTAGATTTGTGTATTTCTTAGTATTTTCAACTGACTTTTCTCCATATAACCATGGAACCTTATAAGTAGTTGAACCATGGTAGCGTGAATGTGAACTAAGCAAACCGAATTGAGTCCAGCGACGATATAGATCTGGTGTAGCGGTTGCTTCAAAACCAGAAATATCGTGAGACCAATATCCAAATCCACTCATCCCAAATGATAAGCCACTGCGCAATGTTTCAGCCATTGACGAATAATTAGAGGAAGAATCTCCACCCCAATGAACTGGATAGCATTGACTTCCAACAGTAGCTGATCTTGCAAATACTAATGCTTCTTTTTTACCTTTTACATCAGCAATAGCTTCCGTTACAACCTTGTTATACAAAAGAGTGTAATAGTTATGCAGCTTTTGAGGATCTGATCCATCAAAGAATTTAACTCCTTCACTTGGAATTCTTTCACCAAAGTCTGTCTTAAAGACATCTACGCCCTGTCTAAGAAGTTCCTTTAAGTAACCCTGATACCAGCTAACTGCATCTGGGTTAGTAAAGTCCACAATTGCCATACCGGCTTGCCACTTATCCCATTGCCAAACATCCCCATTTGTCCGCTTAATAAAGTAGCCATTTTTCATTCCTTCGTCAAACAACCGAGATTTTTGTGCGATATATGGGTTAATCCAAACGCATACCTTAATTCCTTTGTCATGAATCTTCCTAAGCAATCTTTCTGGGTTCGGAAATACATCCGGATCCCAAACAAAATTACACCACTCGCTTGGCTTCATCCAACAACAATCAAAGTGAAATACCGATAATGGAATTTTTCTCTCTAACATTCCATCAATAAAACTCATTACCGTTTTTTCATCATATTTAGTTGTAAAGGATGTAGTTAACCACAAGCCATAACTCCAAGCTGGCAATAAAGGTGGCCTGCCAGTTAAAGCAGTGTAATGATCTAAGACTTCTTTATTATCATTTCCACCAATGAAGTAATACGACAAAATTTGGTCTAGCACAGAAAATTCTACTCGATCGACTTGCTGAGAGGCAATTTCATAGGATACTTTCTCACTTGAATCAACAAAAATTCCATATTTACGATTAGATAGGTACAAAGGGATATTCTTATACGACTGCATCGTCTCAGTGCCACCATCTGCATTCCACATCTCTATTTCTTGTCCATTTTTAACAAAATTAGAAAAGCGTTCGCCTAAACCATAAATTTTCTCACCAGGTTCAAGTACGAAAGAATTAGACATATGTACGTTGCCCTCTGGATCAAAAATCCTAGCAATTGAACGTGGAGCAACTTCTGCTTTCAATTCATTTTCATAATAATAATCAAAAAGAATTTGGCTACCCTTCATTATTTCCAAACGTGTTTTTCCAGACTTAACTATAAATTTTTGATCTGTTTCCTTTATTTCCGGGGAAATATTTTTATCCGCGTTTAATTTGAAATTTGGGCCATGATCAATAACGCCCCGATAATTAATAATTTTAGTATTAATGATATTTTCTCTTGGAGATGAAATTTCTAAAGTTAGCATTCCATCGTCAAGAGTCATTCCTGAATCTGTAATTTCTTTAAAAGGCACCCATAATATTAGTTTATTATTTTCAATTTTGCTATCAAAAACACTTTGACCATAGTCAATTGAAAAGCCATCTTTAACTAACCAATTTCCATTTAGATATTTCATTTTTATTCTCCATGTTTTAACAAACTGAGTTTATTACCATTAGTCAAAATTATCTGTTGATACCAGCTATAACTCTTTTTCGGAATTCTTTTCAATGTTCCGTTTTGTGTATCATCTTGGTCAATATATACAAATCCATAACGTTTTGAATAACCATTCAGCCAACTAAGTAAATCAGTAAATGACCAGGCACAATAGCCTATTAAGTCGACCCCATCGCTAATTGCTTCTTTCATAGCCATTACATGGTCAGCCAAATAATTTATCCGATATTGATCATTAACTTTTCCATCTTCAAGCACGTCTTTTGCTCCAAGACCGTTTTCTGTAATCATAATCGGTAATTGATACTTTTCATATACCTGTCTTAACGCAATTCTAAGTCCAGTTGGATCAATCTCCCAACCCCACTTAGTCTTATCAACATAATCATTTTCAACATTATTAAACATAGGTACTTCTGGATTTTTAGCTTGATCGCCCTTAGGCTGCATCAAATATGGATCTACTTGGTTAAATTGCTTTTCCTTATTTTTTGTGTTAGATTTCTGTAATCTATTTTCTTGAACTGTTCCACCATGATAATAATTGATACCTAGAAAATCCGGATGTGCCTGAGAGTTTTCTAAGATTGCTCGATCTTCTTTAGTCACATCGGGCATTAAGTTAAGATTTTCCAGCTGCTTTTTAATAAAAAATGGATATTTTCCTCGGCAATAAACATCTAACCACCAATTATTATTGAAATCATCAGCGTTTAAAGCTGCTAGGACATCCTCAGGATTATTAGTCTTAGGATAAACGGGACCATAACCAAAGCTAGGACCAATCTTGCCAGTTGGAACCATTTGATGAAATTTAATAGTTGCTAACGCATTAGCCAAATTTACATAATGATTAGCTAAAAACATTGTTTTTACATCTTGCTTCTTCGGCGGATGAGTTCCCCAACGATATCCCATTGAAGTAAAAACATTTTGTTCATTAATTGTTACCCAATATTTGACCTCATCACCAAACTCTTTAAATAATAACTTGGCATAATTAACAAAAGCAGTGATCGTTTTTCTAGATTCCCATCCCTGATATTTTTCTTGTAAAGCTAAGGGTAAGTCCCAATGGTACATCGTAAGAATTGGTTCTATTTTATTTTTTCTCAATTCATTAATTAAATTATGATAAAAAGCTAATCCTGCTTGATTAACTTTACCTTCCCCATCTGGTAAAATTCGGCTCCAAGAAACAGAAAAGCGATAAGCCTTCAATCCCTGCTTAGCCATTAATTTAATATCTTCTTTGTAGCGATGATAATGATCAACTGCGACATCACCAGTTGTACCTTTAAAAGTATTACCTGATTGATGAGAGTATTTATCCCAGATAGAAAGGCCTTTTCCACCTTCTCTAGCTGCTCCCTCAATCTGATATGCAGCTGAACTTGCACCCCATAAAAAACCTTTTGGAAAATCATCTAATTGCTTATGATACATCTTTCTTACTTCCTATATATGCCCAGTAGGCTCCATATAGACTTGCATCATTATAAAAACGACAAGATTGAATTTCTGTTTCAAAATCTGACCAATTTGGAATTTGAGCCAGTCTACTTTTAAGAATTGGAATTAATTCATTATTTTGACTTAGCGCCCCACCAATTAAAAATCGCTCTGGATTCAAAGTACAAGCTAAATTAAAAATACAAATTGCTACATAATTTGCCCATTTTTTAACTACTTTTCGAACTTTTGGATTATCAAGTTCAGACATGACTTGATAATCTTCTACCAATTCACTGGGAACCCCTCGCATAGTTGCATAATCGTTAATCAAAGCTGATGTTGATGCTAATTCATGTGCTGTCATAAATTGATGTGCTGAGTAATCCGTAATCATCATTCCAAATTCACCCGCAGAATAACCTGGCCCGCGTAATAATTTATCATTAACAAATATTCCACCACCCACGCCATGTCCTAAAGTAATAACCACAAAATCTTTAACATCTTGGGCATTTCCATTTAGTTTTTCTGCGATTGCGGCACAATTTGAATTATTCTCAATAAAAATTTCAATGTCTTGGTTTATATATTGATGTAAATCTTCACTAATATTATGTCCGTCTAAAAATCTTAAAGAACCTGCACGAATAGCAATTTTATCCTTCACATTGATAAAACCTGGAAAACTAATACTGATAGCGTTAATTTTCATGTCACTTTCGTCCACTAAATCTGCTATAGACTCGTAAAAATCCTTTGCTGATTTTTTAGGAACTTGATATTGACCCTTTTCAGTTAAATTTCCTTTTTCATCAAAGAAACCATAACGGATAAATCTTTGACCTACGTCAAGTGTTAAGATTGCCATAATGCTTTCTCCTTTTTAAGTTAGTTAATTATCTTTACTTACAACACAAATAAAGCATATACTAATTATTAAATAATGTAAACACTTTCATTAAATAAAACTTGTATAATAGTACATATATTTTCAAAGGAGTTAGGCCTATGTTTATCAATAAGCATACTATGCGTTTAAATAATGAACGCTCTGTAATTAGACATGTCATTAATTATGGTCCCATATCAAGAAGTAAAATTTCTCGTGATCTTTCGATTAATAAGGTAACTATCTCTAGCATTCTTGAAGACTTACTTTCACAGCAATATGTAGTAGAAATTGGTGAAGGTGCAAGTACTAAAAATGGTGGTCGTAAGCCAAAACTAATTGAATTCAATAAAAATTTTGGCTATTTCATTAATATTGAAATGGGTCAAGATTATGTAAACATCATGTCCACCTGGGCTAACGGCCAAATTGCAAGATTTGAAGAAATATCAATTATTGATAAATCAGACAGCCAAATTTATCAAACTATCAAGAAAAAAATACGTAATTTTGCGTTAAAAAACACTGTCCATCATCTTCTAGGTATTTCACTTGCTGTTCATTGTCGCGTTTTAAATAATGTTTCGCAAAAGCCAATTTTAAAAGAGATTGATCTATCCCAAGTTTTAGAGGAAGATTTTGGAGTACCGGTAGTTTTGCTTAATAGCGCTAATGCAGCGGCAATTTTTCAAAGGGACTTCTCTTCAAATAATGAAATAAAAAATTTAATTTCACTTACTATTAATGAATCTATTGATGCTGGAATAATAATTGATGAAAATCTTTACCTCGGCAATCAAGCAGCAGCAGGCGATATTGAAGACATGAAGTTTTTAATACAAATCGATAACAAGATAAAGGAAATTAATCCAATTTCTTATTGTTCTCAAGATGCTATTTTAAAAGAAGTATATAAGGATAAGGGATTAAATAATCTTTCTTTGCAGCAAGTTGCCAAATTATATGTTCAAGGAAATGACCAAGTTGTTTCTTCAATTAATCAATTTATTAATGGTCTTTCCCTTGTATTAAACAACTTAATTGCTAGTTATTCTCCTCAAATTATTTTTCTTGATTCAACTCTAATTGAAAACTTGCCACTACTATTAATACAACTCCGTAATCATCTTCCAATTTTGCAAAAAACAGATACTAAATTAGAAATTTCACGGCAATCTACTTTTGCTCCATTGCTCGGAAGCTATTCATTTTTGATGAGACAAGTCTTTCATCTTGGTACCAAGCGCTTACGTCTAATTCCTTAGACATAAGCCTTTTTTTATGATTTTAGAAATTAATTGTTGACATTTTTGAAGAAAGGGCTTACATTTTAGATGGTTAGTTAATTAACTTTACTTACTTAAATGATTACTGGTTATCTTTTTTTGGAGGTCTAACTCATGCAAAACAGTAAGTTCATGAACCTTATTAGGTCAAAAGTCCTGCCAGCTCTAGGAAAATTTGGCAATAATAAATATATGATCGTCTTAAGAGACGGTATGATTATTTCGGTTCCATTTACTATCTTTGGCTCAATCTTTATGATTATTGCCAATCTTCCTATTAATGGCTGGAATAATGTTATTAAACCTTATCTTCCAATTTTAAATGCGCCAATTAATATGACAACTGGCATGATCGGTTTAATTGTTGCAATTGGTATTTCATATACTTTAGCTCGAGAAAATAAAATAGATAAATTATCCGCATCTGTAATCGGTGCTATTGCATTTATTATCTGCGAATTAAACGATAAGATGGCTCTTGACCCAGCCAACTTAGGCTCAACTAGTATGTTTACGGCTATCGTCATCGCTCTCTTATCCGGAACAATTTATGATTTCTTTATCAAACATAAGATTGTCATAAAATTGCCCGACTCTGTTCCACCTGCAGTCGCAAGTTCCTTTGTTTCGTTAATTCCAGCCATTGTGATCTTGGGGCTTGCCTGGGTATTAAGATGTTTACTTCACCTAGATATTAATGCCTTTATTACTTGGATCTTTTCACCATTTACTGCCGGTCTTGGTAGTTTCTGGGGAATGGAAGTTTTACTATTCTTTACTCTATTTGCTTGGACTATTGGTATTCATGGAAACAACACTGTCGGTGCTATTTCTGGTCCTGTTTATGGTGCTTTCTTAATGGATAACATGCATAAAGCTATGAACGGAGCAGCAGCTACCCACATTACCGCTGATGGATTCTTAAACTTTGGTATGAATATGGGTGGTACTGGTGCTATTTTAGGATTAGTTATTTGTATGATGTTTGCTAAAAGTAAACGCTATAAGCAACTAGCTCACTTAGGATTTGTTCCATGTATCTTCCAAATTTCTGAACCTATTATGTTTGGTCTACCAGTTGTTTTAAACCCTATGCTTTCAATTCCGTTTATTCTAGTTCCTATGATTTTACAGGGGATCTCATACTTCTTAATTAAATTTGGCGTCATTCACATGGTAATTGCCAGTGTTCCTTGGACTACTCCTATCTTCTTAAATGGTTTCTTAATCACTGGTGGTGACTGGAAAGCTGTTGTTTGGCAAGCAATTTGTTTAGCCTTTGCTGTTGTTTGCTACTGGCCATTCTTCAAGGCCTTAGACAGACAAGCTCTTAAAGCTGAAAATAGAAGCGAAGAAAATAGTACATCACAAAATACAGCCGTAGGTGATGCCGTAAAAGACTAAAAATTATTAATAAATTAAATGTATGCAAAAACAGATGAATTTTAACTGATATATGATAATCCTATATATTTATCTACGAACCATATCAGTTATGCCATCTGTTTTTTATTCTAAAATACGCTTTTTTTGACCACTCTTAGATTTAGCCTTATAGTGACAGTGAAAGTGTGCACATTTTTATTAAGTTTAGTGTTATTTTTTCATAAATATCGAGGTATAAATTATGAAAAAGAATATTCAATACAATGTAGGACAATGGTTACCTAGCGACCAAGAGTTTTACAATAAATGGTTAAAAAAGGTTCTAAAAGAAGCAGAAAGCGAAGAAAATAAAAAATTACTTCCACCAGTTCAAGCTTTAAAGAATCTAATTGAATCTGATAGATATTTATACAATATTACTCAGATGATGTTTGATGAAATACCTGAAAAATATATTGATACTCCAATGGGAACACCACAGGTTCGTAATTATAAGCAAATGTTATTAATGCTTAATCGTATTATTCAAAGAGCACCTGAATTTAATACTACTGGACTAGTTGGAACACCAATTAATGCAATTTTAGATTATCCAATGGCTACTAAAGCCGGATATGTCTTCTTTATGAATCCAAAAATTAACGAAAAATTAAGAGATATATTAAACTATTGGGGTAAATATCTACAAACTCCAGCCTCTACCTATGTTCTTAATACCTCTAAAAATGGATGGTTAAGTGACTATGCATTAAATGAAATGTCTAAAGTAGCTGATGGTGATAAATTTACCACTATTTTCAAATGCGAATCCGATGATCGAGAAAAGCATTTGGGATTTACCTCATGGGATAACTTCTTTACCCGTTTATTTAACCCTGGAATTCGTCCTGTCCAAGATCCAGATGATCCTGATTCTATTGCAAATGCTTGTGAATCCGCACCATTTAGAATTGCTCGTAATCTTCCAATGAAAGCAAAATTCTGGATTAAGGGCCAACCATATTCATTAATGGATCTTCTTCACAACGACCCATGGACATCTAAATTTGAGGGTGGCACTTTATATCAAGCATTTTTAAGCGCTTTAAGTTACCACAGATGGAATAGTCCAGTTAGTGGAACAATTGTAAAAGCTTATAATTTACCAGGTTCATATTATTCAGAAAGTCTATATCAAGGATTTGAAAATGAACGTGGCGCCGATCCTGTTGCAGCCAACGACTCACAAGCCTTTTTAACTGCTACCGCTACTCGTGCTGTCATTTTCATTAAAGCTGATAATCCAAAGATTGGCTTAATGTGCTTTGTTGCCGTCGGTATGTCCGAAGTTTCAAGCGATGAAATTACTGTACGCGTAGGTCAACACGTTAACAAAGGCGATCAACTAGGCATGTTCCACTTTGGCGGTTCAACTCATGTACTTCTATTTAGACCAGAAACTAATGTTGAGTTCAATTTACATGATCAAGAACCTGGTTTAGGAAGCTCAAATATTAAAGTCCGTGAAGAAATAGCTCGTGTTAAGTAAGTTAGATTTTTAATTAAAAGAAAGAAGATCTCAAAATGACTAAAGCTAAAAGTCATAAAATTGGTCTCTTTGGTTTAATAGCTATGGTAGTCGGTGCCATGATTGGTGGCGGGATTTTTGATATTCCACAAAACATGGCTGCCTCATCATCCCTAGGTGCCGTTATCATTGCTTGGATTCTAACTGGTATTGGCATGTTTGGACTTGCTTTTACTTTCAAAATCTTAGCCGAAGAAAGACCAGATTTGAATATCGGTATATATTCTTATGCACGCGCCGGTTTTGGTAAATATGTTGGTTTTAACTCGGCATGGGGATACTGGATTGAAGCAATTACAGGAAACGTTGCTTATGCAGTTATGCTGAATGACTCATTCGGTCGTTACTTTCCAGTTTTACTTAAACACCAATGGCCAACTGTTATATTCGGTATTGTTTTAATTTGGATTTATAACTTCTTAGTTCTGAATGGTGTCAAAGAGGCTACTTCCCTCAACACTATTACTGTTATCATCAAATTTATTAGCTTAGGCATTATTTTTATTTGTATGCTAATTTTCTTCCGTTTCCCAACATTTTTCTGGGGATTCTGGGGACAAGGCCTACATTTAGGAAACTTTGTTTCACAAATTAAATCTCCAATGTTAGTAACATTATGGTGCTTTATCGGGATTGAAGGAGCGGTAGTTATTTCTAACCACGCCAAAAATCCAAAAGATGTTGGTAAAGCAACCGTTTTGGGTTATTTAACATCATTAATTGCCTACGTTTTGATTAGTATTGTCGCTTATGGTATTTACCACCAACCAACTCTTTCTAAACTAACTGATCCATCTACAGCCTATATTATGAAAAACTTATTAGGTCCATGGTTTATAGACTTCGTAACAATTTCTGTAATTATTTCTGTTGGTGGTTCATGGGTTGCATGGACAGTTATGATGGCACAGCTTCCATACGCTGCAGCTAAAGGCCATGTATTACCAAAATTCTTTGCTCATGAAAATAAGAAAAAAGTACCAAGCACTTCTCTATATATTTCCAGTGTATTAATGTCTTTATTCATGATCTTAGTTGTTACAGCTAACAATGTGTACTTAGCTTGTATCGATATTACCGGGGTAATAATTTTACCTTGTTATCTTCTTAGTTCAATGTATTTGTGGAAAATCGCTCAAAAACGGGAAATATTCACTAATAACTCTAAGAAGAGAAATGAAAGCTTATTTATCGGTATTCTATCAACGATCTACTGTTTATGGCTATTATATGCAGCTGGATTAAATTATTTATTAATTTCAACCATTATTTATGCTGTAGGTATTATTTTCTATTACTTTGCAAGAAAAGAATATGATAAAACTAAAGCTCCTTTATTTAACAAATGGGAACTGGCTCTTGCCATTATCATTTGTATTCTTGCTGTTATTTCTATTTATCTTCTAATTACTAAGAAGATTGCATTTTAGTTAATTATTATAAGGTGGTCAAAATGAAAAAAGATATAAAGTTTAATGTTGGACAGTGGTTACCTAGTGATCAAGAATTCTACAATAATTGGCTAAAAAAGGTTCTAAAAGAAGCTGAAGCAGAACAAGATCAAACTCTTTTGCCACCTGTTCAAGCCTTAAAAGATTTAATTGAATCTGATAGATATCTTTGGAATTTATTTCACATGATGTTTGAGGAAGTTCCAGCTAAATATGTAAAAACTCCAATGGATACTCCAGCTGTTCATAATTATCATCAAATGCTCAGAGTTATTAATCGGGTTATGCACCGAGCTCCAGAATTTAATACTACTGGACTAGTTGGGTTTCCAATTAATGCAATTTTGGATTATCCAATGGCTACAAAAGCGGGATATGTTGCTTTTATGGATCCACGTGTTAATCAAAAACTACGTGATATTCTAGATTATTGGGGAAAATTCTTGCAATCTTCAGATTCAACTTATGTTTTGAATCGTTCTAAAGAAGGTTGGCTTGGAGATGAAGCATTAAAGAGCATGTGTGATGCCGCTTATGGCAAAAACTTTCATGATATCTTTGCTTGTCCTAATAATGATATTGATCAACAATATGGATTTAAATCTTGGGATCATTTCTTCACCAGAACCTTTAATCCTGGAGTTCGTCCTGTA
This sequence comes from Lactobacillus isalae, assembly GCF_947539375.1. Taxonomy (NCBI): domain Bacteria; kingdom Bacillati; phylum Bacillota; class Bacilli; order Lactobacillales; family Lactobacillaceae; genus Lactobacillus; species Lactobacillus isalae. Next base: position 244,710 of record NZ_OX443569.1, on the reverse strand, counting down.
GAAAATGCTGATGATCCAGATTCCATTGCTAACGCATGTGAATCAGCTCCTTATAGAATTGCTCATAATTTACCTCTTAAGGCAAAATTCTGGATTAAAGGACAGCCATATTCACTTATTGATTTGCTTCATAATGATCCGTTAACTTCTGAATTTGTTGGTGGTACGCTATATCAGGCCTTTCTAAGTGCATTAAGCTATCACAGATGGAATAGCCCTGTTAGCGGTACTATTGTTAAAGCTTATAATTTATATGGTTCATACTATTCAGAAACATTACCACAAGGATTTGAAAATCCAAATGGTCCTGACCCTGCTGCTCCTAATGATTCTCAAGCATATATTACTGAAACTGCATCACGTGCTGTTATCTTTATTAAGGCCGATAATCCAAAGATTGGCTTAATGTGCTTTGTTGCTGTTGGGATGGCAGAAGTATCTGGCAATGAAATAACTGTTAAAGTTGGTCAACATATTAATAAAGGCGATCAACTAGGCATTTTCCACTTCGGTGGATCAACACATGTTCTTCTATTTAGACCAGGTGTTAATGTTAAATTCAACCTTCATGGTCAAGAGCCAAGTTTAGGATCACACAACATTAAAGTACACGATGAAATTGCTCGAGTAGAATAAAATATTTAAATTAAATAATAAAAACAGGAGATAGCTTCATTCTATCTCCTGTTTTTATTATCACTTATTTTTCTTAGGCCAAAAAATCGCCAAAACACAGAAAATGCATCCTAGTATAAATACCCATATTAACGGATAATCCCATGCAAAAAATGATTCAATATCACTTGCAGTATAGCGAACTATCAAAACCAGAAAACTAATCAAACATAGCATCCAGCACGTAATTGTTATCTTCCTAAAAAAGCTTTTCCAATCCATTAAATCACCTTAAAACTATCTAATTTTTCTTGTGTCATATCACGAATAATTGCAGTTGCTAAATCAACTGAAGCCTTAAAATCTTTATAAGCAGAGAAACAATATGGAGAATGTTCATAACGCACTGGAATTCCAATCACAATTGTTGGCGCACCATATTCATAGTAAATCGCAGCTCCATCTTGTCCTCCACCCGTTCTTACAGAACGTGTATATGGAATATGATTTTTATCAGCTAAATCGCAAGCATATTGTTGGAACTTAGGATTTGGTAAAAATGTAGTATCCATATCTCTAAGCATTGGTCCCCGCTTCAATCCTGTTTGCGATAACCATTCTGGTTCAAAAGTATCATCGGCTGGACAACTTTCTAACACAATACATAAGTCTGGCTTGATCTTTCTTCCAGTTACATATGCACCGCGTAACCCGACTTCTTCTTGACTGGATAAAGCAGCAATAACGTCAAAATTGGTCTCTTCACCTTTTAAATTGTCCAAAACGTCAATCATTGCGCCAGCGCCAAAACGATCATCAAAATCCTTACCAAAGAAAAGACCTGATTTTTCATGATATTCGCATTTTACATCTACAAAAATTGGACAACCAGTATCAATTTTATAATCTTTAATTGTTTCTTCCCTACTTGATGAACCAACGTCAATTGACATATCAGCCACTTCCGGAATTGAATTTCTTTCAGCTGCGGTCATGAAGTGCGGAGGCTTGGTAGCAACTACGCCGGGGATATACTCTCCGTCACGATTTCTAATTTTCACTTTTAAAGCGGGAATATTATATTTTACCCATCCACCTAGTGGAACAAATTTAATTAACCCATTTGGTCTAACTGCTTGAGTAATGAATCCTACTGCATCAGAATGTGCATCCATTTGAATTACAGGACGATTTCCCTTATTTTCTTTTTTCGCAGCATATACATTAAGCATTCCATCAACCGTAATATTTGCAGTGTTTTGAGCATAAGTCGAAAACAATTTTACAAATTCTTCTTCAAATCCAGAGGTTGAATTTGCATCAGAAAATTCTTTTAGCATTTCAATTTCTTGTTCTTTTTTCATTATTTTCCCTTTCGTAAACGCTTTTATTCTCATTATATTTGCTTCTTTAAACTTTTTAAAGAAATTCTTTGCAAATTTTAAATCTTATGCCTACCTTTATTTAAAAATTAAAAGGTATTCTATTAGACAAGTAAGGGAACTTCTACACCTTACTTATTCTCCCAAAATAACATACGACATTAAAAAAGTAGACTTCTAATCCCCCGAAGATCTACTTTTTTATTTTGCTGTTAAAAATATCATCAATTTTCCTAATTTTTTGCTATACTTATGACAAAATTCATATCATAAGGAAGTTAAAAAGCATGAAAAAGCTGATTCTAGTATTATTTTCAACCTTATTGCTCACTGCTTGTGGCAATAATTCGTCTAACAATAATAGAACTAAATATTCTAGTTCTAAATCTTCAAGCATTACTTCAAAAAAGAGCAAAAGCGTTACTCCTAAACCAAATTTAGATAAAAAATATCCAGGATTTAAACTAGCTACAATTCCAAAGGCCTTTCAAGGAACTTGGTATCAAACAGATATCTATAGCAAGCAAGCTCGAAAATTTATCATTAACAAGCATACGATTATGAACTCTGTTGTTTATCAGAAAACTGATCCCAACTTAAATTTGAATCATCGTTCTGAAAAGGATAATAAAACTTATGCTGGAGATGCAACGATGATTTCTTTTGAAGATAAAAATGGAGCTCAGTGGTTACGTGCGCGTGGCTTTTTAGATACTGTAGATATTATTTATATTACGGGTACTTTTAAGGGGAATACCTGCCTTTATCTAGCATATTCCTCTGGTGATATTCACAGCGCAATGTTTAAGGATAAAAAAGCTGCTTTAAAATATCGTAAGTATGACTTTTCTACAGTTACTAATTCAAATAATTAGTTCATTGCATTAGAATACCCAGCCAATTGAATATAATTTAAAACATTTAATATTTTTTGTGCATTTTTATCTCACAAATTCATTCATTAACTTCGCTCTTCTTTACTTATAAAATAATATACAACACCAAAAGTAGACTTCTAAATTCTTAAAAAGTCTGCTTTTTTAATTTAGATAATTATGAATTTTATGTTTTATAGACAATAGAAAATTATTCACTAACAAACTTTAGAAAAATCCATAAAAAAAGAAGGTGACTTCCGTCACCCTCTTTCTTCAAAATATTCAGTTTTAGTTCTTCTTCTTACGATCAATTGCTAATGTAATGATACCTGAAAGAGCAAGTGCTGCTAAACCAACAACTGTTGTTAAGTTAGAATTCTTCTTTTCACCAGTTTGTGGCAAAGTTTTAGTTGCTTGTTGTGATACAACCTGTTTATTTGACTTTGGAGTCTTGTAAGTTGCACTTGGTGTGTGCGCTACACTTGCAGTTTGCGACAAGACAGGAGTTTCAACTGACTTCTTAGTAGTCTTAGTAGTTCTTTCTTCCATCTTATTCTTGTTGTCAGCACTAGAAACTTTAACAGCTTGGTGTTTAGAATCTTCTGATGATGCAGGTTCTTCGCTTGGTTTTACAACTTCTTTGTAAACGTAAGTTACATCAACATCCTTACCATCAACAGTTCCAACTGGGCTTTCGCCTTTCTCTACACGAGTAAATTCGTAGGTCTTACCATCGTATTCAATAGTTGTGTCTTTCTTACTGTTTTCGTCGTAAGATTCGCCATTCTTGTAGTCAACTGGGTCCTTAACTGGATCCTTGATTACATTGCCATCTTCATCAACGTAGTGAACTGTTACGTGGTAAGTTTCTTCTGTTGGTGGAGTTACTGGAGTTTCCTTCAACTTGTAAACGTAAGTTACATCAACGTCTTTTCCATCAATGGTACCGGCTGGAACGTCGCCTTCCTTTACACGAGTAAATTCGTAAGTCTTGCCATCGTGTTCAATAGTTGTGTCTTTCTTACTGTTTTCGTCGTAAGATTCACCATTCTTGTAGTCGACTGGGTCCTTTACTGGATCCTTGATTACATTGCCGTCTTCATCAACGTAGTGAACTGTTACATTGTAAGTTTCTTCTACTGGTGGAGTAACCGGAGTTTCCTTCAACTTGTAAACGTAAGTTACATCAACGTCTTTTCCATCAATGGTACCGGCTGGAACGTCGCCTTCCTTTACACGAGTAAATTCGTAAGTCTTGCCATCGTGTTCAATAGTTGTGTCTTTCTTACTGTTTTCGTCGTAAGATTCACCATTCTTGTAGTCGACTGGGTCCTTTACTGGATCCTTGATTACATTGCCGTCTTCATCAACGTAGTGAACTGTTACATTGTAAGTTTCTTCTACTGGTGGAGTAACCGGAGTTTCCTTCAACTTGTAAACGTAAGTTACATCAACGTCTTTTCCATCAATGGTACCGGCTGGAACGTCGCCTTCCTTTACACGAGTAAATTCGTAAGTCTTGCCATCGTGTTCAATAGTTGTGTCTTTCTTACTGTTTTCGTCGTAAGATTCACCATTCTTGTAGTCAACTGGGTCCTTTACTGGATCCTTGATTACATTGCCATCTTCATCAACGTAGTGAACTGTTACGTGGTAAGTTTCTTCTGTTGGTGGAGTTACTGGAGTTTCCTTTAACTTGTAAACGTAGGTTACATCAACGTCTTTTCCATCAATGGTACCGGCTGGAACGTCGCCTTCCTTTACACGAGTAAACTCGTAAGTCTTACCATCGTGTTCAATAGTTGTGTCTTTCTTACTGTTTTCGTCGTAAGATTCGCCATTCTTGTAGTCAACTGGGTCCTTTACTGGATCCTTGATTACATTGCCATCTTCATCAACGTAGTGAACTGTTACATGGTGAGTTTCTTCTACTGGTGGAGTAACCGGAGTTTCCTTCAACTTGTAAACGTAAGTTACATCAACGTCTTTTCCATCAATGGTACCGGCTGGAACGTCGCCTTCTTTTACACGAGTAAATTCGTAGGTCTTACCATCGTGTTCAATAGTTGTGTCTTTCTTACTGTTTTCGTCGTAAGATTCGCCATTCTTGTAGTCAACTGGGTCCTTAACTGGATCCTTGATTACATTGCCGTCTTCATCAACGTAGTGAACTGTTACATGATGAGTTTCTTCTACTGGTGGAGTAACCGGAGTTTCCTTCAACTTGTAAACGTAAGTTACATCAACGTCTTTTCCATCAATGGTACCGGCTGGAACGTCGCCTTCTTTTACACGAGTAAATTCGTAGGTCTTACCATCGTATTCAATAGTTGTGTCTTTTCTACTGTTTTCGTCGTAAGATTCGCCATTCTTGTAGTCAACTGGGTCCTTTACTGGATCCTTGATTACATTGCCATCTTCATCAACGTAGTGAACTGTTACGTGGTAAGTTTCTTCTGTTGGTGGAGTTACTGGAGTTTCCTTCAACTTGTAAACGTAAGTTACATCAACGTCTTTTCCATCAATGGTACCGGCTGGAACGTCGCCTTCCTTTACACGAGTAAATTCGTAAGTCTTGCCATCGTATTCAATAGTTGTGTCTTTTCTACTGTTTTCGTCGTAAGATTCACCATTCTTGTAGTCGACTGGGTCCTTAACTGGATCCTTGATTACATTACCATTTTCATCAACGTAGTGAACTGTTACATGGTGAGTTTCTTCTGTTGGTGGAGTTACTGGGGTTTCCTTCAGCTTGTAAACGTAAGTTACGTCAACATCCTTACCTTGAATAGTGCCAGTTGGATTGTCGCCTTCCTTTACACGAGTGAATTCGTAAGTCTTGCCATCATGTTCGATAGTAGAATCTTTTCTGCTGTTTTCGTCATAGGATTCGCCGTTCTTGTAATCAGTAGGATCCTTAACTGGGTCTTTGATTACATTGCCGTCTTCATCAACGTAATGAACTGTTACATGGTGAGTTTCTTCTACTGGTGGAGTTACTGAAGAAATTGTGTAAGTTACAACGGTAGTTCCTAAATCAGTTTTATCAGAATTTGGATCTACGGTGATTGCAGGAACTGATTCAATATCAACCTTGTCATAACCAACTTCACTAGGCTTCTTGGAATCTACACGCGCCATAGTACTATCAGGAGCTGTCCATGGATCAGTTTCAAGAATTGTTACCTTACCATCCTTATTAGTAGTTGAGAAAATATTTCTAGTAAAGGTTACAGTTTGCTTGTAAGTGTTCTTACCATCTGGTGAACCATTTACATCTTGGTAAGTCTTGCCACCATCTTTAGTTCCGCGGTAGACAATAGTTCTAGTGAAGGTCTTTGTTTCTTGCTTAACGTCAACCTTTGGTAAATCATGATCTTCATCTGGACCTGTTTCATGCTCGTTCTTTTCGTAAACTAATTGAAGGTCCTCAGGATTATCTGAAGTTGGTGTCAAAGTAATCTCGTCAGCCGTACCACTAATCCAGTGCCAAGTACCAACCATATCATCAGAAGTTGCGTACTTGTCGCCCTTGTTCAAAGTAATGTACTTCTGAACTACTTCATCCATAGTTTGAGTGTCATGGTTCCATTCAATATTGCCAGCTTTAGTAGTTGCAACTTGTGTAGTCTTACCATTTGCATCCTTAACAGTTTCTGGAGTGGTAGTTTGACCAGTTACCATATCTACATAAATATGACCATCAAATTCAACTTTTTGAGGAACTGCATCCTTCAAAGGACTCTTGGCATCATTATTTGCAACAAAGGTAATAGTGCGAGTAAATTCCTTATGTAAATCGCTAGGATCAACGGCACGTTTTCCATCTGGATCTTTTGGCACTTCATCAACTGGAGTGTTTGGTGTAATGTCCTTAACTGCGTGCTTCAAGTATACGTATTGATCTTGGACGCCATGAGTTAAAGTTTGCTTACCGAGTAAATCACCCTTGGCATTATCAGATAAACCAACTAAAACATAGCCAGCTTTTTCATAGTCTGCTGGACTCCATAACTTGCTGGTTGCATCTGGAGTATCACCAACAAAGCTACCTTTGTCTTCACCAACGTTTTGTACTAAATAATCAGTAAGTTCATGACCGTCAGTTGGAGCATAAGTAGTCTTATCTTCAACGCCGTTAACATCAATGTAGTGAATGTTGTATTGAGCTTTTTGCTTGTAAACAAGGGTCTTGTCGTCTGGATTCTTAGAAGCTGGAGTTAAGTCAACTTCACCAGCCTCACCATCAACTAAGTACCAAGTACCAATCATATCGTCAGAAGTTGCGTATTTGTCGCCTTTCTTCAATTCAATAGTTGGTTGGTTAATAGCACTAAACTTATCATTTAGCTTATCCCAACTAATAGTACCATCCTTAAGAGTAGCTACTTGAACATCCTTGCCATTAACATCTTTAACAGTTTCTGGGGTAGTTGTTTTACCAGTTACAACGTCATAAGCGATCGTACCGTTGAATTCAGTCTTTTGATCGGTTTGACCCATTAAAGTTTGACCGTCAGTTGTATTAGCCTTGTAGAAGATAGTCCGGTGGAATTCTTTATGTAAATCACTTGGGTCTACAATTGGATTGCCCTCTGGATCTTTTGGCACTTCATCAACTGGAGTGTTTGGCGTAATGGTCTTCACTGCGTGCTTCAAGTATACGTATTGATCTTGGACGCCATGGGTTAAAGTTTGCTTACCGAGTAAATCACCCTTGGCATTATCAGATAAACCAACTAAAACATAGCCAGCTTTTTCGTAATCTGCTGGGCTCCATAACTTGCTGGTTGCATCTGGAGTATCGCCAACAAAGATACCTTTGCCTTCACCAACGTTTTGTACTAAACGATCAGTAAGTTCATGACCGTCAGTTGGAGCATAAGTAGTCTTACCTTCAACGCCATTAACGTCGATGTAGTGAATGTTATATTGGGCCTTTTGCTTGTAGACCAAGTAACCATCAGCAATCTTATTAGGAGTATCGCTCTTCCAAGTGTCGCTAGTTGGATCGCCGTAAGATACTTCACCGTTCTTGTCAGTTGAAACTAAGTACCATTCGCCTCCATCAGTTCCACGCTTTGCAGCTTCGGCAGCATCTAAGGTAATAGTTTCTGGAGTTGTAATGGCAGCAAAGTTCTTATTATCTGTTGTCAAGCCAGTACTCTTGTCAGCATTTACAGTCCAAGTAATTGCAGGAACCGGATCAGTATTAGCGGTATCTACAATCCAATCGCCATTTGCATCTTGTTTTGCATTTACGCGGTTGCCTGTTACAGCATCCGTATAGTAAGTACTGCTAGTTAAAGTTACATTTTGTGTGGTGTCATCTTGTAACTGCTTGCCGTCTTCACTATTAGCTACATAGTGAATGGTACGGTTAGCAGTCTTAGTATCAGTATGTGCAACAGCACGGTGAACCAATTTAACTACGCGCTTTTTATGTTGCAAATTGCGGTTATTATCATAGACATCTTCAAGTTCATAAGTTAAATCATCTGGATCACTTGAAACTAACACATAACCATTATCGGTGTAAGCTTTTAAGACATCAGCATAGTTTAAAGATTTACTTGACTTTAAAGTACCTGATGGATCAACGTTGATGGCACTTGCATCATAAGTGTTGTCGTCAGCTTGATAGCTGTAAGCTTCGTACTTTTGGTTTTTATTATTTTTCTTATCCTTTGGGGTAGTGTGTGGCTTGCCAGGAATGTATTCACTGTTTAAATCTACCTGCAAGTCTTTACTTGCAGTGAAGTTAGACAAGATAGATGCATTTGCATCCCCGTTAGTTACATCTTCAAAGGTAATGTCCACCGGTTGATCGTGATAGTAGTAAATAGTAGTTGTAGCAGGGTTATTTACAGGAGCAACGTTAACACCACCAATACCTTTGTTAAACGCTCCTTGTACTGTGGAATAGGTGTTTGTATCAGTAATATCATCACTACCCGTGTCTGGTACATCAGGATCAAAAGTATGCCAACCATCTATTTGCTTTACTGGCTCGCCTTCAAATAAAATAGTCCCACTTGGATATATCGGAGTTGCCTTTCCGTAATTATTTAAGTTGCCTTGGTTATCTGTGATTAATCCTAGGGCCAAGTCAACATATCTGCTATTAATTGTATCATGAAGTACTTTGGTTTGATCTTTGGTAGTTTTTAAATCATCAGGTAATAGTCTTGTTTCAAAGCTATTGGCATCACTAATATCTGTTTGATTTACCCTATTATTATCAATTTTTGGCAAATTACTGAAAACCGGCTCACCCGTATGATTGATAAATTGCTTAGGCTGGGCTTGATTATATTTTCCATCATTATAGTAACCATTTTTAGTAACAGAATCAGCAGCCTGATCGTTTTTATCATCTTGTTTGTAATAATACTTAAACTCAACTGTGCGCTTTAATTCGGTCCAGTGGTAAATGTTCACAACCGAAATTTGGTGATTAACATAAATATTATAAGTCTTGCCAGCTTCAATAGGATCATCAAGATTAATAGCTTGTTCATCTTGATCGGCTAATTTATAACCAGCTAATGCAAAATGAGCTTTCTTATAATCAAGCCACTTATTATACTGATCAACTAATTGGGTTTGCAGATCTTTAGTATACTCTGGTGTTGTCTCATAGCGAAAATGATAACCTCCAAGAGTATTATCGCTAAATGAAGAATAAACTACCGGTGATACCCCAATTTCAGTAGGAAGGCCAGCTTTATCAGGAACAATTGCAGTACCTTGGTCTTTATAAGCTAATTGCTTTTGGGTATCTTGATCAATTTGCGCCTGAATTGCATCCCTAATTGATAAACCATCTGTAAATTTTCCAGTGTAGGTGAATGCTACTCCCTCACCTCTATTTACATCAGGTGTCTTTAGATCAGTATCATCATAATCATAAATATTAAGAGTTGCCGTAACTTGTTTGGTAGGTTCAGCAACTTTAGATTCTTTAAGAGCAGAAGCCACTACTGGTTGTGCAGACTGAAGATTCAAAGTAGTAGTTTCTTTAGAATCTTGAGCACTCTTATTAGTAGTTGCAGTTACGTTATTAGATTGATCTTTTTGAACTTGATTACTTTCTTGAGTTGAAGCAATTTTATCTTCAGTAGAATCTTTTGAAGTTTGAGTATCATCTACATTGCTTTCAGAAGTCTTATTTGCTTCGAAATTCACATTATCTTGAGCAGTATGATTGCTTGTAGTTACTTGCTTGTCTTGATTATCTGCATTGCTTGCATTAATAGTCGCAATACTATTGTCATTTACATTACTATCGGCATGAGCTACTTGCGTACTTACGCCAAGCATTAATGAGGTACCAAGTAATACACTGGCAGCCCCAACGTTAAACTTTCTAATGCTGAAACGTTGCTTTTCATCAGCTAAATTTTTATTTAAGTCTTGGTTTCTTTTAGAAAGCATATTTTTCCTCCCACAATCAATTTCAATTTTTTTACAACAATATAATAAAATAACACTATACTATTTTCAATATTTTTTTAATATTTTCTATACATAATTATTTCCTATAATTTAATAACATATTTTTGAAATGATTTATTTAACTCAAAATAGCACAAGTTGTAATTACAAGTAGTTAGACTATAATTATTACTAGTTTTAGTTGTAATTTAAACTTTTTCAAGCAGGAAATCTATGAGAAAACGTCGCCCAGCCAATCTTTTTTATCATATTGGCAAATTAGAAAATATTTTAATCAATCAAAGATTAAGTTCAATTAACTTAAGAATGTCACATGCACGCGTACTACGTTATATTCAAAAACATCCCGGCTGCATTCAGAAAGAAGTCGCTGATTATCTTTTCTATCAACCAGCCAGTTTTACTAACGTAGTTAAAATGTTAGAAAAAAAGCAAATGATTAAGCGTAAAACCAATCCAAACAATGGTTTGCAAAAACAGTTATTTCTTCTACCAGCTGGTAAAGATGTACTTAAACAAGTAAATAGTGCATTTGAAGAAGTTAATGAATTAGTTAGCAATGTCAATTCGGATACTCTATTAGAGCTAGAAGCAATTTCTGCAAACTTAGAAAAGCAAGTTCAAAACATAAAAAATAAAACTATATAATTTTAAAAAAACGGAGGAATCTAATAAAAATAAAATGACAACAAAAAAAGATAAACCAATTTGGAAAAAGAATCTTTATGTCCTTTCAATTGCAGTTTTTATTGCGGGAATTGCATTTTCAGAAATTATGCCTTTTTTACCACTTTATATTGATACTCTCGGACATTTTACTCATCAACAACTCAACTTTTGGTCTGGATTCATTTTTTCAGGGGTATATTTTGTCTCAGCACTTATTTCACCCTGGTGGGGAAAATTAGCCGACAAAAAAGGGCGAAAACTAATGATTCTGCGAGCTTCTCTAGGAATGGCAATTGTTCTTGGAAGTATGGGATTAGTTACCAACGTCTGGCAACTATTCTTCCTAAGAATGCTACAAGGAGTTTTTGCTGGTTTTGTTTCAAATTCAAATGCTCTAATTGCTACAGAAACTCCAAAAGAAAAATCCGGTCAAGCCTTAGGAACCATGGCCTCATCTTTTACTGCGGGAAATTTACTTGGACCATTCTTAGGCGGAGCTTTAGCTTCTGCATTTAGTTACCGTATTACTTTCTTTATCACTGGTGGTTTATTATTAATCTCCTTCCTTCTTTCTCTATTCTTTGTTCATGAAGATGGCTTTAAGCCAATAACCGAAAAGAAACTTGATAAGGCTAGTGGCGTTATTGCAACTCTTCGCTCTCCGGCTCTGATCTTGGGTCTACTATTAACAACCTTAATTATTCAAGCAGCCAATAATTCAATTAATCCGATTGTTTCTCTATACGTTAAGCAATTAATGAATGGAAATGGTAATGTTGTTTTTGTTTCTGGAGTTATCGCAGCTCTCCCTGGCATTGCTACTTTCTTAGCAGCTTCTAGATTTGGAGCTTTAGGCGATAAAATTGGTACTCATAAGATTATTATTGGTGGTTTTATCGGAGCAACGATTCTTTTCTTTTTAACAGCTTTTGTTCATAACACTATTCAGCTCGGTATTTTAAGATTTTTAGTAGGATTCACTGATGCTTGTCTTTTCCCACAAGTACAAACTTTACTAACTAAAAACTCCCCAACGGCCGTTACAGGAAGAATTTTTTCATGGAATCAAAGTGCAATGTATATTGGCAACATTCTGGGTCCTCTGCTTGGTTCATTTATTGCTGGTATTTCAAGTTATAGCATGGTATTTATTGTCACAGCAGGTATTGTGGTCTTAAATTTGATTTTGTTCAATTTTAATGTTGTTAAAAATCTGGCAAAATAATTTAAAGTAGCATCCCTCATAAACTTGAGAGGTGCTATTTTTAACGACAATTTTAATCTATACTAGATAAAGTAAAAAAATATAAGGATCGATTTTAGATTTATGAATATCAAATTTAAAAATAAGTCACCGGGTTATTTTTAGTAATACCGCATAATTACTTATTACTAGAAAAGAGAGAAAATTTAAACGTGGATGAATTAAATGATTTAAACCCTAATAAGAAATTTATTTCTTGGCAGACTTTATTTTTGATGGCGCTCTGTACTGTTATCGGCTTAGACGATATCATGTTCAATTTTCAAAACCAAGGAATGGCAGTTATATTTTCCTGGATTGTAATGGTTTTATTCTATGTCATTCCTTACTCTTTAATGGTTGGACAATTAGGTTCTGCCTTTAGTACAGAAGGCGGAGGGCTTTCTTCATGGGTACGTGGAACTGATGGTGAATTTCTTGGATATTTCACTGCTTGGACTTATTGGGCAGCTTCAATTCCTTATGCTGTTGATTCAGCTAATGAAGTTATCGTTGACTTAGGTTGGGCTCTTACTGGATCAGAAAAATTTCAAGATCAAATCCCCAACTCTTTATTTGCCCTACTAACCTTTGTAACTTTTATTGTCTTCATTATTGTTGAACACCATTTTTCAAATTCAATGGAATTTTTATCAACAATTGGTGGCGGCTTAATGGTAATTATGACCATTCTTTTTGTTGTTCTTGCCTTTGTCGGCTTAGTAAAATCAGGTGGTCATATGGCAACAACCAATTTCACTTGGAGAGACATTTTCCCTAAGTTTGACTGGCACTATTTCTCAACGATTGCCATGTTAATTTATGCTATGAATGGTGCTGAGTTAGTTGCGCCATATGTAACTAAGATGAAAAGACCACAGTACGACTTCCCGAAAGCAATGATTGCTCTAGCAGCAATGACTGCATTTTTAACAATTTTGGGCTCATTTGCACTTGGAATCTACTTTAATGCCAACCATATGCCTAATGACTTAAAGATGAATGGTGCTTACTATGCCTTTAAGATGATTGGCCACCAATATGGTTGGGGAGACTTCCTTCTTTACTTCTGGGCTTGGACATCCTTCTTCTTCAACTGTGCTTTGCTAGCAGTTTTACTCGATGCCATGACTAGAATGCTTATCTCTGATACTGGGGATCGCTACATGCCTAAATTCCTTCGTAAAAAGGATAAGAATGGTTTACCAATTAATGGATATATATTAACTGTAGCTTTATCATCATTCATTATGATCTTAGGTATCTTTTTGCCTGACATGAACGATATTTTTAACTGGTTGCTTAACTTAAACGCAATCGTTTCACCAGGTGTTACCTGTTGGATCTTCTACTCATTTATGCGAGTTAGAAAAGATTCCAAAAAATTCCCTTCAAAATATGTCTTTATTAAAAACGACAAAATTGCCTATGCTGTCGGACTAATTCTCCTTCTTGTTACTGCGATAGCAACAATTATGGGAATTACACCACAAGATGTACCTGAGGGTAGCAACATTTGGTGGTATGAATTAATTATCAACATTGTTGCAGTAATCGTTTTGATTGGTTTAGGTACAATCTTACCTGGAATAAGAAAACGTGAAGTTGAATACGGGATTGCCTTTGATAAAGTGCAATGGATTTCAATGATTTCAATCATTATCGTTTCTATTGTATTAGGTCTCTACCTTGGTGGATTAAAACATCTAGCTGCACGAGGAATCTACATTGCTGTTGAAGGTGTACTTAGTTTACTAATTGTTTGGCTAATTGGTAGAAGAAAGCCCAACCTTGCTAATGGTTTTAAGGCTGAAGAAGATTAACAATTAACTTTATTAATTATCGTGAAAAAGCATATTCTGTGATAAGAACCATATTTCGATATTCAATCGGAGTATGGTTTTTTGTTAATTCCTCAAAATTAATTTATAAAAAATAATTTAATTTGCGTAATAAATATATGGGATCACTCCTCAAATATCTCTAGAGAGGACTACTCATATGGTAAAGAAAATCGAGCCCTGGTTTGGGTTCACAGAAGATAAGGTCTTTGGAATGGTGATGGAAAATAAAGAATTCTGCAAGTATTTGCTAGAAATCATCATTCCAGATTTGAAAATTAAAAAAATCGATTGGTTAGACAAGCAGGTCGAGATTAATAATCTTAAGCGCAAGAACGAAGCTAAAGAAGTTAGACTTGATGTATTAGTCACAGACCATGAAGGACGCGTGTTTAATATCGAAATGCAAACAACGGATCAGGACGAGATTGGTAGACGAATGCGTTACTACCTTTCCAGACTTGATTTACGTTATACTTTAAATAAAGGAAAAACCTATCGAAATTTGAAAGACGCCTATATTATTTTTCTCTGCAATTTCAAACCTAAGAAAGACGATAAATTTTATGAGTCGTACCATAACTTACTCTGATCAAGATAAGTCGAAACAATTGCAGGATGACGTGACAAAGATTATCATTAATTCACAAGTTTCAGCTGAAGGACAAAGCGAAGATTTAAAAGCATTAGCTAAACTGATGAATAAATGAACCAGTTAAATTAAATAAACATTTTGATTACGCGCAAAGAAGAATCAAAGAAATCAATGAAGATCCAGAAACGAGGGAAAAGATTATGCTTTACGAAACAAGAATGTTAGAACGTGAACAAGCCGCTGGAAAAGCTGGATATGAGCAAGGGAAAATTGATGTAGCTAAGGTTATTCTTGAAAATCAAATGGATAATGGGAGTACTTTAGAGCAAGCTACTGAATATATAAGAAACTTAAAGATAATTCCTAATGAAAAATTAGAAAAAATTGTTGCTATGTATAAATAGTAAAAAATGCTTAGGAAATTTATATCCTGAGCATTTTTTATAATTATTTATTTTGATTATACGCAAAGAAGAATTAAAGAAATCAATGAAGATCCAGAAACGAGGGAAAAGATTATGCTTTACGAAACAAGAATGTTAGAACGTGAACAAGCCGCTGGAAAAGTTGGATATGAGCAAGGGAAAGAAGAAGGAAAAATCGATGTAGCTAAAGTTATTCTTAAAAATCAAATGGATAATGGGAGTACTTTAGAGCAAGCTACTGAATTTATTAGAAATTTAAAGATAATTCCTAATGAAAAATTAGAAAAAATTGTTGCTATGTATAACTCACCTAAAAATTAATACATTTATATTTTTAGGTATAATTTTAAAGTTGTAGGAAAAGCCCAATCTCTTGCAATTTCATGCACGACTTACATCTATTTCTTCCAGCACAATAGATGGGCATGATCTTCACATGGCTGATATCAATCAAACACAAATAAAAAGGACGAGTATTCAAAATAAAATACTGATCCTTTTATAAATTATTTTAGTCCGATTGCGTAGTAATAAGATATCATTTCAGCAAATACGTATAATACTGCTCTACTATCTACTCGGTGAAGTGTATTATCATCATGTTCAACATGCGTGGATGGCAAAACAATTGAATTCGAAACTTGAGATAATAATTTACTCTCTTGATTCATTGTTATTAGATAAGTGCGTACCCCTCTTTCGCGAGCCTTTTTTATTAGCTTGCCATATGTACTTTGCGGAGCCGTTACAGAGAAAATAATTAACAAAGTATTTTTATCAACACTATTAGCTAAATAATCTATTTTAATACTAGTATCAACGGCATCTAAAAACTTATCCTCCGAATACATTGAATAGACTAGTTGTTTAGCTGACAAAGCCGTATTACCATTACCGATTGATTTAATATTTTGAAATTCTCTTAAGTCCTTAATTAATGGTTTTAAGAAATTATCTAAATCTAAATTTTCTAACAAGTGAAAAGATCTAATATATGCATGAATAATAGGATTATGAGTAGATAAAGTAGAGGGATGCTGCTTCTTAGATTCTTCTTGTTTTTGCAATGCAAGCTTAAATTCTGGGTATCCACTATATTCAAGTTTATTAATAAATCGTTGAATGGAGGCAACAGAAACTCCTAAATCTTTTGCTGCTTTTTGAATAGAATTATTAATTATAGTTTGTGGATTTTTTGTTACCGCCTGATACACTTTCTTTTCGCTTTTGGTTAAAGAAGTGTAATATAAGCTAATTTTGTCTTCTAATTTCATTAATTATTCCCTATTTTTATTTTTAGCACTTTCCTCAAGTAACTGTTTATCATACATCTTAATAAATGGTGCAATTATAGCTAGATCAATAAAGAATTCTATAAACCATACCACTCCAGCACGCCAATCTAAAGTAGAGATAATTGCATAAAGCGGAGCCGGCATAGTCCATGGTAAGCTCAAAACAGTTTTATTCATCAAGCCCAGTTTAGACGCATAGTAAGCAATTGGCAAATTAATTAATAAACATATAAAACTTGGTATAAATGTAAACAAATTCATAACAGTAGGAATACCAAAAACCTGTGGCTCATTAATATTAAATAAATTTGCTGGTAAAGAAAATCTTGAAAGTGCCCTTAATTTGGCTGACTTTGAAAAAAGTAACATACTCCACAAAATTGCACAATAAACAACTGCTTCTCCAAAAATAAAGTGAAAGTTATTGGCGAAAATATTAGTTACAGGATTACCAGCAGCATATTGTTGCATATTTTGTGCAATATTTGCAGTAATAATAGGAGTAATTACAGCACCAATCATATTATCGCCATGAATACCAAAGAACCAGAAAATCAATGCTAATTCACATAAGAATAGCATAGCTGGTAAAGATGCACCCACATGTAAAATAGGTTCAAAAATCTTAAATATTAAATCAGTCAAACCAGCATGCAACCAAGCTTTCGATGCGCTATTTAACCCCATCCAAAATATCACATTTACTACTAATGGCATCATAGCTTGAAATGGAGCGGCAACATTTGGAGGAACAGCGCTTGGTAATTTTATAGTCATTTTCTTTTTATCCATCCAATGACTAATTTGAACACTGAGTAATCCAATTATGATCGCGGCAAACATTGAATTGGTACCTAAACCAGCTAAACTTATATGCCATTGTTGTGCTTTATCCATGGTTGGTGGCGTAGCGACACACATAAACGACATTAAGGAAACTAAAGCGGTTGAGAATGGTGGCATTTTATAATGCTTTGCAAGTTCATAAGCCACGCCTAATACTACATAAACAGAAATAATCCCAATAGATAAATTATAAGGCACTAATAAAGCATTATTATTTGCTTTTGCCCAATAATACCATCCTAATAAGACTTGATAAAACCAGTTTGTAGGTTTTATCAGATCTGGACTAACTGGTGGACTAGCTAATAAAGTAGAAAAACCACCAATAATAGTAAAAGGAATAAGATTAGTTAATCCATCCCGTAAAGCAGCTAAATGCGGTTCATTTGACATTTTAGTAGTTACAGGAACTATTTTTTCCTGCATAAACTTTTGCATTTTTACTGTATATTCATTTGAACTTTTCACAATGATTGCCTCCTTGCATTAATCATTATTCTGGTTCTCTTTTCACCTGTATGATATCGCTTTCTAATATAAATATCAATATAAATTTTAATTTTGATATTTATATCA
Source organism: Lactobacillus isalae (assembly GCF_947539375.1). Lineage (NCBI taxonomy): Bacteria > Bacillati > Bacillota > Bacilli > Lactobacillales > Lactobacillaceae > Lactobacillus > Lactobacillus isalae. The sequence goes on along the minus strand of NZ_OX443569.1, from coordinate 226,887 downwards.
TTGGTGACTATAATAAAACCTAGAAGGAGGCAAACTATGAAAGTTGGTTTTTCTATAAAAAAAATAAATCCTAATATTGGATGTCAAATGGAAGGATATGCGCCTCGTAATTCTACAGGAATTCATGACGATTTAACTGTTTCTGCTATATTTATAAATAATAGTTTTATTTTGATATCTTTAGATTTAATTGCTATTCCAGGTTTTAGAGTAGATCAAATAAAAAGAAAATTGCATGAAAAATTTGATATTAATAATAATCACATCATTATCAGTGCTATTCACACACATTCGGGTCCTACGATAACTGACCTATTAATTGATTATCCAAAAATTGATGCTGAATATTGGAGATTAATAAATAACCAAGCTATCAAAGCAGTTAGTGATGCCAAAAAAAATCAAAGTGAAAGTACAATTTCCTTAATTAATTACAAAGTTCCAGATGGAATATACGCAAATCGAAACAATCTTAAACTTCCATACAATAATAATATCTTTGAGCTTCGCTTTAGTAATAATAAAGTCATTAAGGCTAGTTTATTATTAATTGCTACACACCCTACTGTACTCAATATTACTAACACTCTAATATCCGCCGATCTAATTGCAGGAATTAGAGAACAATATAGAAAGATTCATGACATTATTCCAATGTGTATGCTTTCAGATTGTGCTGATACCAGTACTAGATTTACTCGTAAAGAAAGTAGCTTTAATGAAATTACTCGCCTTTCAAATATAATTGGTGAAGCATTACAACATCCCCTAAAAGAAAAAACATTATCGTGGGATCTATTAGCAATCAAAAGAGTAGAACAAAAATGTAACTACGATCCTATCAGTAATCCTAAAGCAATCGATCTATATCAAGAAATTCAAAAAAAGTATAATACAGCACCAAATAAAGAGGAAAAAGAAAAATTAGTAGGTCTATTAGATACTTATAAACATATTCGGTATTTTGGACATACTCATTTTTCAACATCTGCATATATCTATGAATTCAAAAATTTCAGAATTATTACTTATCCCGGTGAATTAGTTTTTGCTTTAGGAAATAAAATTAGACATATTGACGATAAACCAACGCTACTCATTACATTGGCAAATGATTATCGCGGATACTCTGTAGACAAGCAAGAATTTGGTAAATATTTTGAAAGTTATAATAGTGTATTTTTAAAAGGAATGGCAGATGAATTTGTCGATAAAATAATTGCAACTTGCGCTGTTTTGAAATAATTTCGCTACAAACAAAAAATGTCTGGAAATCCAATATAATTTCCAGACATTTTTTTCTACTTTCAAATATACTTTAAACTTATAAAAACATACAAAAAATGAAGCATACCCTATTTCAACATAAAAATTAGTTCAAATTGGAATACACTTCAAAAAACTTTATTAATTAATTTTGTTTTTTAGTAATATTTGGATGATTCTTCTGCTCTCTAACTGCAGTTGGAATGCCACCCATTTTAGCTAATCTCTTTTTACCTAAGAAGAAATAAAGTATAGCAGTTACTGCAGCAACAACAACTGAAAGTAAAATAGTTTCCCAAGTAAAGTTAAATATCAAATAGCAAGCTACTAATAAAGCCAAAATTGGAATGGTATAACCACCAGGAAGCTTAAATCCATGGTTTGGATATTGACCTGTATGCTTAAATTTAATCACTGCAAAAATTGATGGTACATACTGAACGAATGAAGCTAAGACAATACATCCAACTAAGAAGAGGTATGATTGGGTAATTAAAAGTAATGTAACAGCTGCTGTTAAAATAATACCAACCCATGGAGCATCAAATTTATTTTTCTTACCTACCCAGTTTGGTAATAATTGGTGTTCAAGAGATAAGGAAGCAATTAATGCTGGTGTATTAAATGAACAAGTAAATGCCACACCAAAAATACTCAATAAAACTCCGACAACAATCAATACATATCCCCATTCACCTACGGCAGCCTTAAAGGCATTAGCAACAGGAATCGTATACCATGACATCTTGTGTCCTAAAATTCCAATAGCAATCAAAAGCATTAATATATATAGAATACTTACACTTACCATAACTGCAACCAACGCACGTGGAATATTCTTAGCAGGATTTTCCATTTGCGAAGCAGCAATAGGAATAAAAGAAAAGCCACTAAATAAATAAAATACAACACTGAATGCCTCACCAAAATGATGAGAAAATGCACCAATGCTCTTTGTAGCTGCAACTGGAACAACGGGATGAAAGTTCATCGTATGCATAAAAAACATGCCAACAACAATAAAGATAATAATTGTTGCTAACTTTGCAACAGAGGAAGTATTATCAATCACTTTGACTAAGCCACGACCAAAGAAGTTAATTATTGAAAAAATAATAATTAATCCAATACCTGTTGCAAAATATGTCGAACTTTGATTATAAGCAGGAATAAAGCTCTTTAAAGTTGTTAAAAAAGCAACAACTTCGGCTGCATAAGTACAGCATCCCAAAAACCATGTAAATACACCTAACTCATAACCCGCAAATCTTCCGAAGGCATTATAAGAATATAACCAAGCAGCTCCTGAACCAGTAAATCGACTTGCTAAATCTGCATAACAAAGCGCAATTAATCCAACTGTCAGTGCAGCACAAAGCAAAACGACTACACTTAGCAAATTCATATCCTTATACATAGATTGCGGAAGTAAAAATGCTCCTGAACCTATAATTCCATTAATTCCCAAAAAGTAGATCGACATAAATGTTAGCTTTTTAGGAACATTTTTTTTAACCATAATCCTTACCACCTTTGAAATTATCAATTTATTAAAGTTACATACTTACTCTCATCTTCAACATAACAGTCACAACCTAAAAAAACAAATTTTTGTACTTATATAGTCAATAAAAATAACAAAAATAATTTTATAATCTATATGTTTTGCTTTTGTGAACAGTTATTTAATCATTGAGAAATAGATGATTTATATTCAAAATCATTCTAAATATAAACTGGTTTTACGCTATTTTCTCAATAGCGTAGTCCTCTTAAAACCGCAAGATCATAGCGCTAAAGACTAATATATTGCTTTTTTTTTTTTTATTATACTAAAGGCGAAAAGTCTAAAAGGGCGTTATTTATTAACGCTTAGTGTTTTTTTAAGGAGGACATTATGGAAGATTTTAGTAGCAAAGAAGAAGAAAAATTAGAAAAACTAGGAGCCTTTGAAATAAGCAGAAAAATGTTGGCTTTAGCTCAAAAAAATAAGCAAAGCAATATTTTCTTAAATGCAGGTCGAGGAAATCCAAATTGGATTCAAACTATTTCTCGGTTAGCTTTTGCGCGCCTAGTACAATTTGGAGTGTATGATTCAAAACAAACTATTGACAACGGTATAATGGCCGGCTATATGCCAACCGAAGGAATTAGAGAAAGATTATTTGCTTTTTTAGATCCAGATAAAAATGAAGAAGATAAATTCCTAATTGATGCTGTTAATTATTGCCAAGATACTTTAAATCTTAACCGTGATGACGTAGTAGCTGAGTGGGTCAACGGTGTAATTGGAAATGATTATCCAGTACCTGATAGATGTCTAAAAAACACAGAAATAATAATCAATCATTATCTTCAAGGTCTGTCATATGAAGGAGCAGACTTAGCGAATAAAACGCAGCTATTTCCAACTGAAGGTGCCACAGCAGCAATTGTATATGCATTTCATTCCTTATCAGAAAATCACTTACTAAATAAGGGTGACAAGATTGCTATTAATACTCCAATTTTTACTCCATATCTAAGAATTCCTGAACTAAATGATTATGATTTGGTTGAAGTAGATTTACATTCATATGAAAAGAATAACTGGGAAATTAATCCAAAAGAAATTGAAAAATTAGCAGATCCATCAGTAAAAGCCTTTATTGTGGTTGATCCAACAAATCCTACTTCAAAAGAATTTGATAAAAATGCTTTAAACGCAATTAAACAAGCCACTACTAAAAACCCAGATTTAATGATTATTAGTGATGAAGTATATGGCGCTTTTGTTCCCCACTTTACTAGTATTTACAGTGTTGTTCCATATAACACTATGCTCGTTTATTCATATTCTAAACTATATGGTTGTACTGGCTGGAGACTCGGCGTTATCGGTTTAAATAGTAAAAACGTATTCGATCATAATATTTCTAAATTGGATGCTGCAGATAAAGAAGAATTGAATAAACGGTACGGTAGTAACGTACTAGATCCTGCAAATATGAAATTTATTGATCGTTTAGTTGCTGATAGCAGATCAATTGGCTTGTACCACACTGCTGGTTTGTCAACACCACAACAAATTATGGAAAGTTTATTCTCATTAAGACATATGTTAACAGCTACTCCTGACGGAACAAGTGATCCATATATTGAAATTGCTAGAAAGCTAGTTAATAAGAGATATCAAGATTTACATAAAGCTATGGGTGCTCCAGAAGATAACACTGATACAAATACACATTATTATTCATTAATTGACGTCTACAGATTAGCTGAAAAAACTTATGGCAAAGAATTCAGAGATTACTTAGCAGATGACTTTCAACAAGTTGATTTCTTATTGAGATTAGCTGAGAAGAATGGTGTCGTCTTAGTCGATGGTGTTGGATTTGGTGCAAAGCCAGGTGAACTAAGAGTGTCACAAGCTAACTTACCAACTAATGACTACTCTGTAATTGGAAAACAAGTATTAGATGTATTGAAAGATTATTACAAAGAATTTGAAAGCACAAAAAATAATAAATAAAAGGTAGATGAGAAAAAATGAATGTATGGCATTCAATATGTAACTTTGTATTAACAAATCCTTCCGTAGCCATCTTCCTTACTTTAGGATTAGGTTATCTACTTGGTAGATTTCACATTAAGAGTTTTAAACTTGGTGCTACAGTTGGTGTGTTACTAGTAGGTTTAGTTATCGGACAAATGGGTAAATTCCAAATTGCACCTGTTGTTAAAAACCTCTTTTTTGATCTCTTTATCTTTACTATTGGATATGAAGTTGGTCTAGTCTTTATTGATAGCTTTAAGAAAAAAGGTATTAAATTTATTATTCAAAGCATTGTCTTTTCAGTAATTGCTTTTGGAGTAGCTTTTGGTTTATTTAAGGTATTTCATGTTAAATTTGGTGAAGCTGGCGGCATCATTGCAGGAGCTTTAACTCAATCAGCTTGTATTGGTACTGCTAATTCTGCAATCGAAGCCTTACATATTTCTTCTGCTGCAAAGCAAGCAGCAATGTCACAAGTAGCTATTGCTTATGCCCTAGCCTATGTATTTGGTACTGTCGGTGTCTTAATCTTTTTAAAGAATATTGCTCCAGCAATTCTTCATGTCAACTTAAAAGAAGCAACTAAGAAATACATTGAAACTAATCATATTAAATCTCAAACTCAAGGTGTTAAACTCTCTTCTAACATTCGTATAAGAGGCTTTGAGATCACTAAAGGTTCTAGCTTAGTTGGAAAAAGCATTCAAAACTTCGATAAAGAAAATATAGGATTAATTATTGAAAAAATTTACAGAAACAAACAACCTTTAACTAGCTCTAAAGCCGTATTAAAGCCAACCGATGTAATAATTACAGTTGGCAGTATACAAGGATTTGCATCTTTTGTTAATACATACACTGAGTTAAAAGAAATCGATGTTAATAATTACCCAATTCAATTAAAGAAAGTAACAGTGTTATTAACTAAGGAATATTCATATAATACCTTAGAAAAATTCCTTGCTAACGGTGTTTTAATTGATAGTGCACAACACGACGGTAAAGATATAAAAGATTATACAAAATTGACTACTGGCGATCATATCACACTTGTTGGTCCAGAAAATTATCTAAAAAATAATATTAAACTGATCGGATATGTAAAAGCTGCCGGTACTAAGACTGATGTAAGTTTTATGTCGATTGGGATCTTTTTAGGTATCTTATTGGGAGCAATTGTTATTACAATTCACAAAATTCCTTTAACCCTTGGTGGCGGAGGAGGTGCCCTATTTGCTGGCCTATACTTTGGATGGTTACAAGAAAAACATCCAAATATCGGAGTTATTCCTCCTTCAACAGCTTGGCTATTAAAGAGTTTAGGCTTGAACCTATTCATTGGCGTTGTAGGTCTTGAAGCTGGTAGCGGATTTGTTACTGCCCTAAAAGAAATGGGATGGCTAGTATTCGTAATCGGTGTACTTGTATCAATTTTGCCTCATTTCTTTACACTACTTATTAGTAAATTCATTTTAAAGATGAACATTGTTGATAATATCGGTTCACTTTGTGGATCCGGAACAATCACCGCTGCTTTAAATGCTGTAAATGCTGAGACTGATTCTACAGTATTTGCACTAAGTTATACTCCTACTTATGCTTTAGGTAATATTTTCTTAACCGTTATGGCTCCATTAGTTGTAGCCTTATTAGCATAAATCTCATATTAAGTAATTACTTATTACATAGCACTTATATTTATCACTATCTGTTTACCACATGATACAAATGTTTTTAGGTATGGTCATAATTGTATCAGAAAATTCCCGCTATCAACCCTTACCATAAGTAAAAGGCAATTATAGCGAATAAAGTATTTACTCTTCATAGTTAGTAACTAAAGTATCACCTTTCATAAAATTAAAGTTAACATACATACGATTACGGGAATAAAGCTATTACTTATAAGCTTCTAGTTCTTTAACAATTATGACTATTCTTAAACATTTGTATCACAAGATAGTCCGTATTTAAAATTTTTGAACTTTCAAAGTAAGCGATTAATGGTTAAATATACTCCTGAAAATAAGTAATAACTAATTACAATAAATAAAAACATATTTCGAGTTTTATTCGAAATATGTTTTTTAGTATAAGTTACAATTTCTTATAAAAATAAATATGTGTTACATGTACTAACTATTTAATTGATTCTTTAATATTCTAACAACTATAGAGTAAATTCTCATTAAATAACATAAGAAGTCTTTTTATTTGCTTTTTTAGTACCTACCCTCTATCTTAAGAGACGAATAGATTAATTATTATTTTGACTTGCAAGTTGTTATATATAACTATCTATTTTAATATTTCAACTTTCTATTTTGATGAGAGCTCGTGGATATCGCTAGTTTTAGCGTTTTTTAAATCTATTAATTATAACATAAGTTATATTTTATATAGATTTTCACAAGCTAAGCATCTTTTTAGTTAGCTTCTTTTGCCTTTCTAGTAAGGAGTTGGTATTTTCATGGAAGACGAAAAAACCAAAACAAAAAAGACCTATATATCCGTCCTTGCCTTGACAATGATGAACGTATCAATGGTTGCTGGTCTTGCTAATGATGTTCAACAATCATTCTACGGACTTGCATCAGTAACGTACTTCGCAATCGGAGCTATTTGTTTCTTCATCCCAACTGCTTTAGTTGCGGCTGAACTTGCTTCTGGTTGGAGTAACCGCGGAGGAATCTTCCGCTGGGTTGGTGAAGGTTTAGGTAAAGGCTGGGGACTAACCTGTTTACTTATTCTATGGTTCCAGACAATGCTGAACTTTGGAATGGGAATGCCTAGTTTTACTGCAACGATTATGTTCTATACACCGAACTATGATGCCGCTGTAAAATTTGCTCAAAATCCACAACATGAACTATTGATCATGACAGGCTGGATCATTTTATATTGGCTTTTAACCTATTTAGCAACCAGAGGTGTTAAAACATTCTCTAATCTTGCTAAATACGGAGTTATCATCGGAAGTTTAATTCCTTTAGCAGTGATGGTTATTTTAGCTATTGTTTGGGTAGCTCAAGGACATACTCCTGCTATTCCAATGACACCAAAGGGATTAATTCCTAAGTGGAATGGAATGAGCACCTTAGCTTTAGCCGCTGGGGTATTCTTCTCATACACCGGTATTGATATGAATGCAGCCCACATCAAGCAACTAAAGCATCCTGAAAAAGACTTTACTAAGGCAATGTTCATTTCTATTGTTCTTGCCTTCTTAATCTTCGTAGTCGGTACTGTCATTATCGCAATGATTATTCCTGAAAAACAAATTAACGTTTTATACACTCTCTACTCTGTATTCAGAATTTTAGGATCGACTATCGGAATGCCATGGTTATACATGGTCCTTGTTTGGGCATTACTATGTAATACCATTGCTATGGTTGTTACGAATATGGCTGGACCTTCATTTATGTTAGGTCAAGCTGGTGGTAGTGGATTTTTACCAAACTGGTTCCAAGAAAAGAATAAGCACAAGATGCCAGCACACTTAATGTATACGCAAATCGCAGGCATGACGATTATTGCTTACTTAGTAAAATTAATTCCAAATGTTGAAGGATTCGTTATTTTGCTAACTCAGACAATTACCGTTTTATACATGATTTATTACATTCTCATGTTTACTGCATTCTTACGTCTACGTTATGACCAACCTAACCGTCCTCGTTCATTTAAAGTTCCAGGTGGTATGGTTGGAGCATGGATTGTTGCAGGAGTTGGCTTAATTTCAAGTGCTTTCGCAATTGTTTTAGCCATTTATCCACCTGCACAAGTTAAATCAGAGGTTGGTTCTCCAACGGTTTATATTTCAGTCATTTTAATTTTAGTTGCAGTTATTCTTGCAATCTGCTTTGGCTTATATCAACTTTCAAAGCATCACGATTGGGTTGACCCAAATAATGAATTTGCTCCATTTACTTGGGAAATTGAAGGTCTTAAGAAACCTGGCAAGGTATTGTCAAACGTACCTACTACAGTTATGTCAAAAGATCAAAACCCAATGGGAATGCCGATTAAGCGTCCATATAAGCCAGATGAACAAGTTTCTGATCATGTAGTTAAAGCTGATGAAAACAACGATATTTCTACTGATGAAAACTAAATAAATTATCGATTTTAAAGAAAAGAGATTATTATGGTACAAATTGATAATGAAGATTTAAAACAAGTTAGATCAGAATTTTTAGATACTCCAAAGTATCGTAACACTCAAAATGCCGTAATGAAGAACGGCATCAAGAAGTCAATTACAAATCAAAGTGAAATCAATTCACACCCATTTGTATTCTCAATTGATGTTGATTCAAATAAACTTTTAAACCAAAAACAATCTGGTCGTTGCTGGGACTTCTCAGGTTTAAACTTCATTCGTTACCACATTGAAAAAGAACACCACATTAAGGACATGGAATTATCACCTAGCTACGTTTACTTCTACGACAAGCTAGAAAAAGGTAACTACTTCTACCAAAACATTATTAACACCGCTGATCGTCCATTGTCCGATCGTCTAGTTAACTGGTTACTTACCACTCCACAACAAGATGGTGGTGACTGGCAATTATTAGTAGACTTAATCGAAAAATACGGTATTGTTCCAATGGAAGCCATGCCAGAAGATGCAGTTAGTGCTAACTCAACTGAATTAAACCGTATGTACGATAGAAAGTTACAAAAAGATGCTTTGAAATTACGTGATTTAGCTAACAGCGACGCATCTGATGAAAAGATGAAGAGTGTTCTACGTCGCTTAAATGCAGAAAATTACCGTATCTTAGCCATTTCTTTAGGTACTCCTCCAGAGAAATTTACTTATGAATACCGTGATGAAAACAATGAATATCACACCACTGGTCAAATTACTCCATTAGAATTCTTCAAGAAGTTCGTAAACATTAACTTTGATGACTACGTTGAATTAATGAACTTACCTGGTGAAAACTATCCATACAACACCCCATTTGGCGTTGAAATTTCTGGCAACATGGTTGGTGGTCAACCAAGCCGCTACTTCAACGTTTCAATGAAGGATATGGAAAAGACTGCCATTGAACAATTGAAGGATGATGAACCTGTATGGTTTGGTTGTGACGTTCTTCAAGAATGGGCACCAGATGCTGGTCTTTTAACTGAAAAAGTCTTTGACTGGGATCGTTCATTTGGCATTAAGTTAGGCACTGACAAGACTAAGAGATTTGAATATCGTGAAAGTTTACCAACACACGCAATGCTTATTTCAGGTGTTGACATGCGTGATAATAAGCCAATCAGATGGAAGATTCAAAACTCTTGGGGCACTAAGCCAGGTCACAAAGGTTACTTTATTATGGGTAACGACTGGATGGAACAATACACTTACGAAACTGTAGTCAACAAGAAGTACTTGACCGATGAACAACTTGCTGCATACGAAAAAGAACCTGTAATGCTTCCATACTGGAACGCAATGAACCCAATTTAAAGAATAATTCTTTAGAAAGGACGATTATATATGGCATGTACCACTGTTATAGTTGGTAAAAAAGCCAATATTGCTGGTTCTACAATAATTGCACGTGATTGTGATGCAGAAGCTTGTAACGTACCAGTAAAGTTTGTAGTTGTTCCTGCCAAATCAGAAAAACAAACTTTTCACTCATATGTAACTGGTTTAGATATTCCTTTGCCTGAAAATGCACTTCGTTATCAAATGGCACCCTTTGTAGACTATAAGATTCACGGTCAATTCGGTGAATGCGGAATTAATAGTGAAAATGTAGCTATGAGTTCAACTGAGAGCCTTTATGGTAACCCTCAAGTTTTAGGACTTGATCCACTAGTAAGTAATGGGATTGGTGAAGATGCTTTATTAAGTATTGTCTTACCTTTCATCCACTCTGCTCGTGATGGTGTGCAATATCTTGGTAAATTAATTGAAAAATATGGTTCACATGAAGGCAATGGGATTGCTTTTAGTGATAAAGATGAAGTTTGGTATATGGAAATTCCAACCGGTCACTATTGGGTAGCCGAAAAGCTTGATGATGACAAAGCTGCTGTAATTGCTAACCAAGTTTCTCTTCAAAACATTGATTTTGACGATAGTAGTCGTTTCATGTGGGCACCTGGTATTCGTGAATTTGTAAAAGATAATCACCTTAATCCAGATCCAAATGAATTTAATTTCCGGCATATTTTTGGCACTTCCAATGCACGTGATCGCTGCTATAACACACCACGTGTTTGGTTTGGACAACGTTATTTAGGTCATATTGCTTTCTCACCTACCAGCAATAATTTAGACTTTAGTTTTAAACCAGACCGTAAATTAAAACGTGAAGACGTTGGCTATGTTCTTAGTTCTCACTATAATGAAACTATTTATGATCCATTAGCCGATGATACGCCAAAAAACGACAGAACTAAATTCCGCCCAATTTCAATGGCAAGATGTGCAGAATCACATATTCTTGAAATTAGAAATAACGTTCCAGCCGGAATTGCTGGAATTGCTTGGTTTAACTTTGCTCCAACTGCTTTTAATCCATATATTCCATTTTATGCTAATGCAAACGGTACTGCTCCTCAATATGAAAACACTACTGATGCATATAATTCTGATCAAGCTTATTGGCTTTCAAGAACAGTTGCTGCCTTGATTCAACCAAGTTATAACGAAATGAAATCTCTATTAAATGGCTTAGATGGTTTCTTGCCTACTGCCGATCAACTTACAAATCATTTAGTTCATCAAACTGATATTGAAGCTGAAAAGTTAAGTGGACAAAAGTTAACCCAGTACTTAACTAAAGCTAATGCTGCTAATGCACAAAAGGTTCTTGACCTTACCCATAAAGCTGTTGGTAATTTAGTAAAACATGAGTTAACTTTATCTCGTTTAAGTTTTTCAATTAATACTGATCGACTACAAAATTAATAAAAAAGCTAGGTGAATTCACCTAGCTTTTTCTGTAATGTTGATATTATTTTAGGAGATGAAAATAATGATGGATGATGCAAAGGATAAAGAAAAAAAGTCTATCAAAAAGATTTATATTTCTGTTCTTGCACTGACATTAATGAACGTTACCATTATCGCTGGGATCGGTAATGATGTTCAGCAAGCCTTCTATGGTTTGTCTTCTGTAACTTACTTTGCCATTGGTGCTATCTGCTTCTTCATTCCTACTGCTTTAGTAGCTGCTGAATTAGCATCAGGTTGGAGCAACCGTGGTGGTATCTTTCGATGGGTTGGTGAAGGTCTTGGTAAAGGCTGGGCACTAACTTGTTTATTAATTCTATGGTTTCAAACGATGATTAACTTCGGTATGGGGATGCCTAGTTATGCTGCTACGATTATGTTCTATACTCCAATGTATGACAAGGCCGTACAATTTGCACAACACCCTCAACACGAAATTTTAATTATGACGGGCTTCATTATTTTATATTGGATCTTAACATTTATTGCAACCAAAGGTGTTAAAGCCTTTTCTAATGTCGCAAAATATGGTGTTTTGATTGGTACCTTTATTCCCTTAGCCTTAATGATTATTTTAACCATTGTTTGGTTATGTGAAGGTCACCAACCTGCCATTCCAATGACACCAAAGGGATTAATTCCTAAGTGGAATGGGATGTCTACTTTAGCCTTAGCTGCCGGAGTATTCTTCTCATACACTGGTATTGATATGAACGCTGCCCACATTAAGCAATTAAAGCACCCAGAAAAAGACTTCACTAAGGCTATGTTTATTTCTATGATCTTAGTGTTCTTAATCTTCGTTGTTGGTACTGTAATTATTGCGATGATCGTTCCAGAAAACCAAATCAACGTTATTTATACGCTAAACACTGTCTTTAGAACATTAGGTGCTACTATCGGAATTCCATGGTTATACATGGTACTTGTTTGGGCTAGTTTATGTAATGTTTTAGCTAGTGTTATTACTAATATGGCTGGTCCTTCATTTATGCTTGGTCAAGCTGGAGGTTCTGGCTTCTTACCACATTGGTTCCAAGAAAAGAATAAACACGAAATGCCTGCTCACTTGATGTACACACAAATTGCCGGCATGACAATCATTGCCTACTTGGTTAAGTTACTTCCAAATGTTGAAGGCTTCGTTATTATGTTGACTCAGACTATTACTGTTTTGTATTTGTTCTACTACATCTTAATGTTTACTACCTTCTTGAAATTACGTTACGACCAACCTAACCGTCCAAGAGCATTTAAAGTTCCAGGCGGAAAATTCGGTGCATGGTTTGTTGCAGGCCTAGGCTTACTTTCTAGTGTATTCGGGATTATTTTAGCAATCTATCCACCAGCACAAGTCAAGGCTGAAGTTGGATCTCCAATAATTTATATATCAGTTATTCTGATTTTAGTAGCACTAATTTTAGGAATCTGCTTTGTTATGTATCAACTTTCAAAGCACCACAACTGGGTTGATCCAACTAACAAATTTGCTCCATTTACTTGGGAAATCGAAGGTTTAAATAAACCTGGTAAAGTTTCTTCTAACGTTCCAACTGATATTATGTCTAAAGATCAAAACCCAATGGGGATGCCTATCAAGCGTCACTACAGCCCGGATGCTCAAGTTTCAACCAAAGTTGTTAAGGCTGCTGAAGATAATAAGCTTACCCCACCAGACGCAAACAATTAGTTTTATTAGAAAAGAGATTGTATTATGTCTGAACTTAATCCTACTGATTTAAAATCTATTAGATCAGACTTTCTTGATGATCAAAGATTTCGCATTACCCAAAATGCAGTAATGAAAAATGGTATTAAAAAAGCGATCACCAATGAGCGTGCAATTGAAAATAGTAGTTTTAACTTTTCAGTTGATGTTGACTCAAATGAAGTTATGAATCAAAAGCATTCTGGTCGCTGCTGGATGTTTAGTGGTTTAAATTTTATTCGTTTCTTAATTGAAAAGAAACATAATTTGAAAGACATGGAGCTTTCACCTGACTACCTATTCTTCTACGATAAGTTAGAGCGTGGTAACTACTTTTATAACAATATTGTAAAAACTGCTGCTAAGCCTCTATCCGATCGTGAAGTTACGTTCTTGTTATCTACTCCACAAGAAGATGGTGGTGACTGGTCATTATTGACTAACCTAATTGAAAAATATGGTTTAGTTCCACATGAATTAATGCCTGAAACAACACCAGCATGGAACACAACTGAAATAAATCAAATGTATAACAGAAAACTAGATAAAGATGCAATGAAATTACGTGATCTAGTTAATAACAACGCTTCTGATACAAAAATTAAGAGTGTAATTCATCAATTAAATCAAGAAAACTATCGCATCTTGAGTATTTGTTTTGGTACTCCTCCAGAAAAGTTTACTTACGAATATCGCGATAAGAACAAGAATTATCACACCACTGGTGAAATTACACCTTTAGAATTTTACAAGAAGTTTGCTGATGTTAATTTAGACGATTATGTCGAACTCATGAACTTACCTGGTGGTGGCTATAAATACAACCAAACTTATGGTATTGAACTATGTAATAACGTTGTTGGCGGTAAAGACATTCGCTACTTAAATGTTCCAATGGCTGATATGAGACACATGGCAATTGAACAACTAAAAGACGGTGAACCAGTTTGGTTTGCTTGTGACGTTTTACAAGAATGGAATAATCCTGCTGGCCTACTTTCCCTAGGCGTTTATAATTGGAAACGTTCATTTGGCATTAGCCTAGGTAAAGACAAGGCTACTAGAGTTCAATACCGTGAAAGTATGCCAACACATGCCATGTTAATTTGTGGTGTTGATTTACATGATAATGAACCTACTAAGTGGAAAGTTCAAAATTCATGGGGCGACAAGCCTGGTCACAAGGGTTACTTTATTATGGATAATTCTTGGATGGACCAATATACTTATAACACTGTAATAAACAAGAAGTACTTATCTGCTACCCAATTAGAAGCCTACGAAAAAGCAGAGATTAACCTTCCATATTGGACTGCAATGTTATCTGATTAGTTTTTAATCTATTGAAAACGAAGGTGAATGCTATGACATTAACAGATACACAAAATAAAATCGTTGCAAAAGCTAGTAAAAAAGATATTAATGGTTGGCACTACTTATCAGTTCAAGGTGATCCATACGAAATCGGCTTTCAACATGGCTATCTTTTAACTGATGAGTTTAGGGATGCAATTCGCGTCTATACGCATATGACACTTGAACTGTATGGAATGGATTATTCATTCTTTGTAGAACAGGCTGTTAAAATGCATAAAGATAAAATTCCTGAAGAATATATGGAAGAGATGCAAGGAATGGCCGATGGTTTCACTGCTAACGGCTTTGAAACTAGTGTTGATGACATTATTGGTTGGAATGACTGGATGGAATTAACTGGCTATTGGTGGCCACAAGTTGCAGCCGATTATTCTAATAATCCACCTCAAGGCCCACGTGGATCCCACTGCTCCGGTTTTGTCGCAACTGGTTCTGCAACTCGGGATGGAAAACCGGTAATTGCTCACGAAAGTTTTGATGACTTTTGGAGCGGTCAATACTTTAACGTTTGTGAAGAAGTACATCCAACTAATGGTCATGCATTCAAGATGCAAACTGTTCCTGGTTATATCGATTCAATGACTGACTTCTATGTTACTGATGCCGGTTTAGGAATTACTGAGACAACTATTGCTGGCTTTGTTGGCTATGATGTAAAAGGTATCCCAGAATTTATTCGTGCTCGCAAGGCTACCCAGTATGCTAATAATATTGATCAATGGGTAAAATTAGTTAATGAAGGTAATAATGGTGGCTATGCAAATATTTGGCTCCTTTGCAATATAAATACTGGTGAAATTGCTCGCTATGAACAAGGATTAAAACATCAAGAATTATTAGAGTCAACCGATGGCTTCTATTATGGCTGCAATGCTTGTCACAATCCACGTATTCGTAATCTAGAATGTGTTGATAATGGATATAACGATACTCGTCAGCAAACCGGTGCTCGTAGAGCACGCTTTGAAGAGTTACTACCAGAAGTATCCGGCACTATTGACGATGGAGTTGCCAAGCGAATCTTAGCTGATAAGTATGATCCATATCTAGGTTATCAATGTGCTTCTTCACGTAATATTTGTGCTCACTATGACGTTGATCCACAATACTACGCTGACGATCCACATGGCGTTTGGAATATTCCATTCTTCCCAGGTGGCTCATGTGATGGTAAATGTGCCGATGCTACAGATATTAAGAACTTAAATATGTGGGGCATCTTTGGTAGAGCTGATGGCGAACCATTTGACGCAAAAGACTTTATGAAACAACACCCAGAATGGAACTGGCAAAAGGGTTATTTATATGACAGACCAAGTCAACCTTGGACCTTATTCGATTAATAATTTTTATAAATAACATAACCAAAACTACTCACGCAAATAGGGTTAAGCATTAAGCTTAACCCTATTTTGTTAATTATTTATTTGTTTACCATTTGCTTAATTTTTTCAAAAACGAATTGCATAATAGCAACCCAAGTTAAGGCAATTGCAACAGAACCACAAACATCTGATGGATAGTGAGCATATACATATACTCTTGAAATCATTACAATGACTAACCAAACAATTAAAAGAAAATCAATCCAAAAACGTTTAGTTCTATCTTTCAAGACAACTGGCAAAAGAACCATAATAATCCAAATTACAATCATTCCCATCCCTAAGGTATGACCACTTGGAAAACTAAAACCATCGTCAACTGCCAAGTGCTGGACTGGACGTGCTCTTTGAATTAAGTGTTTAATTACCCAACCTACTGCATCCCCAGTAATCATTGTTAAAACCAAATTAGTTGCAAGAGGACGTTGTTTTCTAAACCATAGAATTACAGCAATTAAAACCATCCAAACTAAATCAACCTTAGTATCAGCTAAAAATGTAATCTTTAGCATTAGACCTTTTAAATTAGGCACAATATGAACTAATCCTTCAAAGAAATTATCGAAGGCATTAATCCAACCTAAATGCAAAATAATTGAAATAGCAAGGATTAAACTGATTGGTAATCCCCAATATATTGCTTTTGCGTACTTTTTCATTTTTACTCCTATTTCCATTAATGTTTTTTATTATTTTACCACTTAATTGACCATATATGATTTTTACATACGTTTTCATATCATATATGAATTTTTATTATTTTATAACCAATAAAACAGCTTCTCAGTTAATACAACAAAAAATAGGCATACTCACAATTAATGAATACGCCTAATTCTTTATTTATAATCAATTTAATCTTTAATAGTTAATGGCTTAAGTTGCGCTTCAATCTCATCTAAACCCACTCCTGCTTGAATTAAAGAAGCAGCTGTATAAGCTCCTTCAATTAAAGCTGTGTCATATAAATGAATTTTTTTATCACTCATTTCCATCGCCATTTCAAGATTCATTTTTGCACTTCCTAAGTCATAAAAAGCTAAAATCTCATCAGCTTGATTATCCTCAAAAGCTTGCATGATCTTTTCCATACTGGTGCCAATATCACCATCATTCATACCACCTGCGGTAGTAATAGAAACATCCTTTGCAACTTGATTTAGTAATTTTGGTAATCCCGTTGCAATTTCTGGAACGTGAGAAACTATTGTAATTCCTAAACTCATAGTAAGTCCTCCGTTTCAAGAAGAGCTTCAAATAGATATCCACTTGACTCAGAGCCTGGATCAATATGTCCCTTTGAACGCTCGCCTAAATAACTAGCACGTCCCTTTTTAGCAACCATATCTTTTGTTGCTTCAACAGCTTTATGAATTTTGTCTTCTGATAAGTTACCCGCTTTAACTTCTGGAACTGATTCACTCCAAACATCAACCATGGTCTTATCACCTGGCTTTGCTCCACCACGTTTTTGAATTCCAGCTAAGGCTGCTTCAAGTAACTCACCAAGATCATCTGTTGAACTACTCTTTTTTGCCATCTCAAGAAAAGCTGTTCCATAAAGTGGACCCGATGCACCTCCAACAGTAGAAATTAATACCATCGCAATTGTTTTGAATGCTGCAGGAACATCAGCTGGCTTAGTTGCCAACTTATCTTTTACTGCTTTCATTCCGCGGCTCATGTTAAAGCCATGATCTCCATCTCCGATTGGGGTATCAAGATCACTCAAATATTGTTTATTGTTTTCAATCTTATCAGCAAAATCATTCATCCAACTTGTTAATGTATCAACCGTTAATGTCATTTTTATTCCCTTCTACCATGCAATTGTTTCAACTGGAAAGTTCAAATAATCAAGCCATTTATCTTCTTTAATCTCAAATAAGGTCAAAGAAATACCAGCCATATCAAGTGATGTCATATAGTTTCCAACTTTCATAAAGCTTGGCTTAATATTGAAATCTTCTAACTTATTTAAAACATCATTTGCAAAAATATATTGCTCCATTAATGGAGTTGCACCCATGCCATTAATCAAACATGCATACCTCTTGTTACCGTCGAGATGCATCTCTTCATTTAACTTTCCGACCAATTCTTCAACTAATTCTTTAGACGGCTTAATTTTCTCACGGCGATAACCTGGTTCACTGTGAATGCCGACACCATACTCGATTTCATCTTCTTTTAAAACAAAACCTGGTTTACCAACTTCGGGATTGGTCGCTGCAGAAAGTGCCACAGCAATTGTCTTAATGTTTGGCAAGACTTTCTTAGCTAGATCTTTAATTTCATCTAAACTAGCGCCTTGTTGCGCAGCTGCTCCAAGAATCTTATGCATAAACAAGGTACCAGCAACTCCACGTCTACCTTGTGTGTATAAACTATTTTCTACTGCAATATCATCATCAACAACGATTGACTTTACTTTAATGTCATCCATCTCGGCTAAGTCTTTAGCCATATCAAAGTTCATTACGTCACCTGAATAGTTTTTAACTACCATAAAGACGCCATGACCTTGATCAACTGCTTTAATAGCAGCGTAAATTTGGTCAGGAGTTGGTGAAGTAAACACCTGACCACAAATAGCAGCACTCAACATACCTTTACCAATATAACCAGCATGAGTTGGTTCATGTCCAGAACCACCACCGCTAATAATACCAACTTTTCCTTTCATTGATTCTTTATCAGAACGAACAACGGCTTCGGTGTCAGGAATTTTTTCAATAAATTGTGGATAAGACCTTGTCATTCCTGATACCATTTCTGGTACAACATTGTGTGGATCATTAATAATTTTCTTCATGTTTTTATCTCTTTTCTTTTTTGAAAATGCTTTCACAGCTTATTATAACTTAATCCACCTTCTAAGTTTAATTTATTACTTAAAATAAAAAGCAGCCACAAGGTCTGCTAGGATATTCCATTTTTTTAGCAAAAATTGTATAATTATAAAAGAAAAGGAGCTAGTGAGTGTCGGTCACTAACTCCAATCGTAACTTAAGATGACTTTTGAGTTTAGCTAATCCTTGTGATTAGCTTTTTTTATTATTGCGTAAACAATAGCTACGCGAATATATATAGATATTTTATAGAATTAATCTAAATCTTTTCCATTTGAAGCTATGACATTCTTATACCAATAAAATGAATCTTTAGGATATCGTTTCAAACTACCATATCCTAGATTATCCATATCAACATAAACTAAACCATATCTTTTATCCATTTCACCGGTACCGGCTGAAACTAAATCAATACATCCCCAAGGCGTGTAGCCAATAACAGGAATCCGATCTATCAAAACAGCTTTCTTGATTTCCTTAATGTGGTCTCGCATAAAACTTATACGATCTTTATCATGAACTATATGATTTTCTTCTAAAGTTTCTCTTTCACCAATACCATTCTCTACTATAAATAATGGTTTTTGATATCTATCAAAAAGCTCATTAAGAACAAAACGTAATCCTTCGGGATCAATCGGCCAACCCCAACTAGTTTTATCCAAATAGGGATTAGACGCACCTTGTTGTCCACCAGTTGTCGTTAATTGCTTTTGATTAGAACGATATATAGTGGAACGGTAATATGAAAATGCCAGAAAATCTGCGGTATTATCTGCTAAAATTTTTTTATCGCTCTTATCCTGCTTTAACTGAAAATGATATTCATCAAATATACTTTGGGCATAGTTAGGATAACTTCCTCGCATTAAGACATCCGAAAACATTAGTGCTTTACGTCTAAATTGATATGCTCCCATTACATCATCAGGTTTACATGTTGCAGGATAGATCCCAGATAAAGCCAACATAACACCGATTTTAAAATTAGGATTTATTTTTTTCCCAATACCTTTAGCT
Source organism: Lactobacillus isalae (assembly GCF_947539375.1). Classification (NCBI taxonomy): domain Bacteria; kingdom Bacillati; phylum Bacillota; class Bacilli; order Lactobacillales; family Lactobacillaceae; genus Lactobacillus; species Lactobacillus isalae. The sequence goes on along the minus strand of NZ_OX443569.1, from coordinate 206,762 downwards.
TTGGATACTGCTACCATTAAATTATGCAATGCTTGAAGTTTTATTCCTGCATCTGCAGTAGGAATCTCACCTTGATTTGCGTTTGCACTAATCTTCTTTTCAGCTGAAAAAGTGCCTAAAGTCCAATATCCACCTAAAACATTAATTTCATTAACTGTTATCCAATATTTAACTTTATTTTTCCATCTGTGAAAACATGTTTCCGCATATTTATCATAAAAATCAATTAGTTTTCTATTTTTCCATCCACCATACTTCTGTGCTAAATGTACAGGCATGTCAAAATGAAGGAGGGTAACTAATGGCTCGATATTATATTTATTTAATTCGTCAATTACACGATCGTAAAATTTCAACCCTTTTTCATTTGGCGTATTTTCATCTCCATTTGGAAATATTCTAGTCCATGAAATTGAAAATCTAAAAGTTTTAAATCCCATTCTTGCCATCAATTTAATATCTTCTTTATAGTGATGATAGAAATCGGTAGCTTTATGACTTGGATAATAACAATCATCTTTAAAAACTGGTGTAGCACCTTGAGGAAGTCCTTCCCCCTCTACAATATAACCATTACTACCATCCTCTTTGTTATAGTATATTCTACGAGGATGTGTATAATCACCATTAGTTAAGAAGTCTCCTACACTCAAGCCCCGACCATCTTCATCATATCCGCCTTCATATTGATTAGCAGCAGTAGCTCCACCCCATAAGAAATTTTGGGGAAATTCTTTTTTATCCATTTTGAACCTCCATAACTGGTGCTCCAACAGATACGATTCCAGTAGGATGAACTCTAAATTCTTTATAATTACCGCTATTTGTTACTATCGTCATGACTATCGGATCATATCCTTCTTTTTTAATTTTATTAATATCTATTTTTTCAATTAATTGTCCCTGTTTCACATGATCTCCAACTTTAACCAAAGGCTTAAAACCTTTTCCTTTAAGTTCAATTGTATCAATACCAATATGGACTAAAACCTCCATTCCATTATCACCAATAATACCAATTGCATGTTTGGTATCCTCAGGTAATACTGAAATCTTTCCTTCAATAGGAGCAACAATATTTCCATCATCAGGGACTACTGCGATTCCCTTTCCCATTACTTCAGAAGCAAAAGTATCATCTTCTACCTGCTTAATTGATTTCAAATTACCGACAACAGGTGATACAACTTTTAAGTTGTCATCTGAATTAATAGGCGCTTTTTCATTAATACCACCGAAAAGAAAAGAAAGAATAAAAGATAAAGAAAAACTAATAATTACTGCTACTACCGCCCAGATAAAATTCATTACATTATCTTTATCTACGAATGCAGTTAAAAATGGTAATCCAGGAACTCCCATAGCAAAACACTTTACTCCAAACCAACCAATTAGAGCACCAGCAATTCCTGCGGAAAACATACTAAAATAAAATGGCTTTTTATATTTCAAATTAACGCCATACATAGCTGGTTCAGTAATTCCCATCAATGCAGAAAATCCTGATGACCAAGCTAATTGTTTTATCTTTGTATCTTTACTACGTAAAGCAACTCCAAAGGCTGCTCCTGATTGTGCCAAATTTGTTACCTCATTAATTGGAATGATCATATTGTCGTATCCCATAGTCGCAATGCTATTCATTGCAACAGGCGCTAAGGCATGGTGCATTCCAGTTAAAATCATTAAAGAATAAGTTGCGCCAAAGATAAATCCAGCTAGTGGTCCTACAGTCTTAAACATTTGATTTAATACATTCGCCACTATTGTACCAGCATATTGTCCTAAAGGCCCTAATACAACTAATTCAATTGGTACTGTAATAAGAAATGCAATCATCGGTGTAAACATGAAGTCCAGTACTGATGGCATCCATTTTTTAATCCATTTATATACATACTTGAATAACCAGACGCTTAATATAATAGGAATAACTGAGTTATTATACTTCACCCATGGTACTGGAAAAATATTTAAAAAATTAATAGGAGTAACTGCAGCTTTTGTCCCCACCGCATTAGCAGCATTTATTATTGTTGGATAAAGTAAAACACCTGCTAACGCTAATGCTAGATACTCATTAACTTTAAAGAATTTTGCTGCTGATACAGCTAACAAAAATGGTAAGAAATAAAATACGCAGTCAGAAAGAACATTAAGTACAATATAAGTACCATTCGTAGTATTAATCCACTTTAAAGCTACAGCTAATGTGAGAAATCCTTTAATTAATCCTGTTCCTGCCAATGCAGGTAAAATGGGTGTAAAAATACTAGTCAAACAGCTTATCATTTTTTGCCAAATGCCTTTTTTATCAGCATTATTTTCACTAGTATTTTTATTTTGAACAAGACCTTGGATAGCTTCAAATACATCGTTTACTTTACTACCTACAATTATTTGAAATTGATTACCAGACCATTGAGTTCCAATTACTTCAGGTATTTCTTTAATATCCTGCTCTTTTATTTTATTTTTATCTTTTACAGTAAATCGTAGTCGCGTTACACAATGCCATGAACTATTAATATTATCTTTACCGCCAAGATCTTCAATTATATTTTCTGCTAACTTCTTATATTTCATAATTGCCTCCTAGAAAATACCCAACAAAATTCATGTGCTTGCTAGGTTATGCCTGATCTACAATCAGTAACAGTCCTACTTTCTAGTTAATCGCCAAATATGAATAGTTAAGTATAGTATTTCTTCTTCATCAATCTTCCAAGATTTATCTCGATTAAGTAATTCTGCAACTTTTGTCGCAGTACTATAACATTCAGGAAAATTTTTAACTATTACGTGGATTAATTCAGTACTTATCTTTTCTTCATTCGTCTTTTTATTACTCATTTCTCTAGTAAAAAAATATCTAATATGAGTTATAAACCTAGAATAGTTGATCGAATTTTTATCGATTGAAACTTGCATAGAGTAAGAAATGACACGAGTAATCTTTTCAATTAATTCAGTCATTTCTAATGTTTCATCAAGATAAGAATCATTAGTTGCTGCATTAACATAATGCAATGTTAAATAATTTGCTTCTATTTCTGGCAATGTAACATGTAATTTTTCACGAATAATTCGTAATGTATATATAGCAGCTTCATATTCTTTTGGATATATATTCTTCAATTGAAAATCTACATGTTCAATCTTCTTATACTGAGGATCTTTTTGCTTTTGAATAACAAAATTAACATGATCAGCTAAAGCTAAATAGTTATAATTGCTTAATTTAAATCCTAAAAATTTTTCAATTTTAGAAGAAATATTTGTAATAACTAATAACACCTGTGGATTTATTTTTGATAAAACCTGCGATATAGCTTGTTGGGAGCCAATTTCTTTTTCTTCTGCTCTAAATCTTTTTTCTATTCTTTCATTTCCTATTGCATCTCCTTTTTTAAAACCAAATCCCAGACCCTTACCGACTAATACCCATTCTTTTCCATCCTTATCCAGAGCCAGAGCCATATTGTTATTAACTTTCTTTTTATATTTCATATTCATCTCTCCGTTCAAAGGAATAAAAAAACCTATTACAATACACCTGTATGTTTAGGTATTGTAATAGGTTATGCCTGATCGAATCAGTAACAGTCCTTTAATACTATATTCATAGTAAAACTAATTGTAAGCGGTGTCAATATTTTTTTTTTATAAAATAACTTCTTTAGACTTTTTCCGACTCTTTCGATAGTTCATCACATCATTGTTACCCCAGCAATTCTCATACTTAAAACCAGTAAGATCTTCTACTACTTTCTTAGTTTCTGGGGTAACTTCTCTCATTGAACCACCACTACGTAATCTCTTAATTTCATTCAAAATAATCGTATGATTTTCAACATTTAATTTACAAATATAAGAAAAAGCAATTCCTAACAATAACAAGCAAATTGGGACAGCTATATATAAAATCATCAACGCATTTACTGTTGTAGCTGACTGAATCTTTGCGCCTGGTTTAAATCCGGTAACTTGCAAAACGACACCAACAATTAAGGTAAATAGAGAATCTAAAACTGTATCTAAAGTTGTATTAATACCTGCAAATTCACCTTCTCGACGCTTCGAAGTTACCATCTCGTCAATATCTGGTATAAAAGTAAAAATATATTGTGATGAATTAACAACTCCTGTAATACCGAAATTCAACGCAATCATTGCCACAATCCACCATAAACTTAAATGTGCTGGTCTAAAGATAGCCAAGCATCCGATGAACAAAAAAACGGCAATTCCGGACCAAGCACCAATACGATATGAAAGCATCCCATTTGTCTTGCTCTGCAGCCACATAAAGAATAGTAAAAACAAAATACCAAAGAAAAATCCAACACTAGTCGAAACTGCAACATCAGATGGTGTTAATAACAATACAAAAATAATAAAGTAAGTATTAATATCACCACGAATTGTTCTAAAAAGTTCCTCACTTTGCCACATCAAAACATAAGTCCAATAAGATTTATTTTTAATTGCACTAAAGAAATTCCAAAAAATATTAACTAATCTTTCCCATAATCCTAACCCATTATTTTCAAGAATAGTTGATTCATCTACTGGCCTTTCGTAAACTGAATTATAGAAAATTATCAACATAATGGTACCGATAATGTCGTAAATAATTGCTGCAATTACAAAACTTTTCAGATTGTTTTGACCACAAAGCTTAAAAATCCAAGCAATGAATAAAGAACCGAAAATACCAGCAATTGCACTACCGGCTTGATTAAACCCAACTAATTGTGCTCTTTGTCCAGAACTTTCTGACATTTCTGAAGTCAAAGTCAATTGAGAGGTAGAAAGCATTGGCGTTACAAGGAAATACAACATGAAGAAAATAAAATAAAATGGTGTTGATAAACCAGGTATCCACATTACAATATAAGTAATTGCTTTAAGGGGTATGCCAATTAGAAACATTGATTTACGCCTACCGTGTTTACGTCCAAATTTTGTTTGGTATAAACGATCTGAAAAATAGCCATAAATTGGTGTAATAACCGCACCAATGATTTTTGCTGTCGTAAACATCAAAGTTACAGTAACAATTGGTATTTTCAAAAATGTTGTATAGTAATACATTAACCATGTTGTGACCAATGTCATCATAATATTAGACATTTGAAATGCTGAAAATCCTAATTTACGCCACATAGGAATCTTTGTATTTTCTCCACCTAGCGCTAATTTTTGTAATTTTATTTTCTTTTTATACATTTCTCTTACACTCCTCTCCTAATTGGATTGCGTCATACATTAAATATCCATCAGTAGTAAAACTAATAGTATTAACTTGATTTTGCTTTAATTGATCATAATTAATCGGCACTGTTATCAAATGATATCTTCCACTCTTTAACGCTGAACGATATGCAGTTCGATCATTTTCAAATCTTTCAGAAAAAATCTTTTTTCCATTTAAATTGATATTAATCAGGACCCCATTTCCTTGATCCATTTGTTTTTGCGTTGCTCCCGCTAAGGCAAGCTTAAGTACTAAATTTTTATTAGATAAATTATTAGAAGAAAATTCAATATTCCATTTTCCACTATCATTTTGGAGATAATACCAATCATCATTTTTATCAACTTGATATGTTAAATTACTTGGCACTAATTTTTGCCAAACATAATTACGCAGCTGATCACTATACTTAAATCCATCGGTTGTATGTGAAGGATAACCAATTTGCCAAATAGTTTTTGTAGATGGATGAATTTCAAATTTTCCTAAATCAATCTTTCTTTGATTGATTGAAATATCTTTTATCAATAAATGTTTATCAAGATCTGTACCATCTAAAGCGTAAGCATATAAGGAATAGCTATCTGGTCGAATATTTTTTAAACTAAATTTTCCTTTTTCATCTGTCTTAACACAATAAGTACTAGAATTTTGGTGCTCGATAAGTGTCTTTTTATCCTTAGGATTACTAATCAAAATGATTTCATATTTTTTAGAAACAGCTGAACTAATCTGACCAATAACATTGCTTAACTCTAACGGATAATCTTGATCATCCAACCAGAAATATGGCCAAGCCTGTTTTTCTTTCTTACTTCTTTTTACTACATCTTCAAATGAACCATTATTTAAATATAGACACCATGGTCCATACATTTTCTTAAAGTCAGTTGACAGAACATTCAGGCCCTTACCAAAATGTTCACTAAATAAGTAATTCAAGATTAATCCATCATAATGAATCATAAGATCTTGATTTAACGGGCCTGAACCATAAAAAGATTTATCTGGTGTAATTAGCCATGCACCAAAATTATCTCCTGCTTGTCCCCAGAAATCTGTGTCTTTATAGTACCCAGCATAATCATATTTGGAATAAATCTGACTGTTTGAAAACAGATTTCCTCGCTTCATCTTATAAGTCTCATCTTGGATTTTTTTACCTGTAAGCATTTCCTTCGATGAAGGTTGCCTGCCGAATCGAACTCCATTTGTACTCCAATTAAACAAACCTTGATTGAACCGATAAACAGTTCTTAATTCATTTACTTTCAAGGAACGATCAGTATTGTTCCATGCCTTAACATACGAATAAATGCCAGAATCGTTATTTTTCAAAATGATATGATATTCAATTCCAAGTTCACTTTTTGAATCAATAAACGCCAAATGAATCATCTGATCATTATTTTCAATAGTTTTTATTTGATCAATATGCATATGTCTTGTTTTTCCATCCATATGATAATCACAATAAAAACTATGATTTTTATCGGGATCATGAGGTTCGCCTTTTAAGTCTTCTAAGACATTTTTTCCTTTATACAGAAGCTTTGTGACATAGCCTTGTTTAGTGAAAGTTATTTGTACTTCATTATTGCTTAAAGATAATTCTTTATTACTATCTTCTATATGCGCTTTTGATTTAGATAACATCGCTCTTTCTCCTAATAAAAAAAGCCAAACATAATATGCTTGGCTTTTATATATAATTAAAATATTACTTTATAAAACATGATGTCTTTCCTGTCCAGGAGTTGTTTGAAACATCTTTTTATACTGTTGAATAAAGTAAGAAATATTCGAATAGCCAACTAACGAGGCTATTTCATCAATACTAATCTCTGGCTTAAAATCTACCAGTGTCTTAGCCATTCTCAAGCGAAAACGTGTTAAATATTCCATTGGAGTAACCTCAACTTCGGCTTTAAATAATCTTACAGTGTGAGGAATAGAATAACCACTAAGTGATGCAAGCATCTCATTACTTATTTTTTCTTGATAATGAAGCCTAATGTACTCAATAATTTTATTGACTATTTTACTTTGCGAAAAATCTAATTCATTAATATAGGCATTACGCTTTAAATACATCAAAAATGTATAAATTAAGGTAGATTGTTCTAATGAAGATAAATAATCATACGTCGTAAATGACTTGTAATTATTCTCAATAAAATTCTCCAGATTTTTATCGAGATCCTGATAAATTTGAAATTCATTTAAATCAAGAAATGATGCCAAGGAATCAATCATTGTTCCTTCAAAAGTTAAAAATGACGTTATCCAAATTTGATCTGTATCAGGATAGCAAGAATAGGGAGTATATGGTCTCATTAGAAAACCTTGATGGGGAGATAATTTGATTACTTGTTGACCGATTTTTATAAAACCAGTACCTTTATCTGTTTGAAGCCAATGATAATATCTAAATCCATGAGGACGATAAACTTTATGTTGTATCCACTTTAATCCGATATCATAAAACTTTAGTGGATATTCGCTTTCTGAAGAATTGAATTTTATACTCATCTTATCTACGCTTTTCATCTATAGTTACAATTTAATTGTAGCATAAGATGTATTCGCTTACATTTTATTAAAAAAGAAGTCTCTAATACCATCACCTAATCGAGGAATAAATTCATGTCCATACTCTGGAGCCAAATAAATTTTCTTTTTAGACGTAATCCGATTAAAAGCAGCCATTTGTGTTTAAGGAAGAACTTGCTTATCCGAACCACCCATTTCCCACAATACTTGAGCTTTTATTTTATCAGCAAAAAATTTAACATCGATATAATCTAAAAGAGTAAATAAATCTTTTTCTTTTTTATGAAGAGGATTGCGATAATGAAACCAATAAGATAGTTCGCCAAATGCTGTCGTTGGCCCATACTGATATGCTTTTCGATAGTCCGACAAAAATGGATACGCAACTTGAACCTTATAAATTTCTGGAACTAAACCTGCACATGCTAATGCTAAACCTCCACCTTGAGATATTCCTTTAATGAATATTTTCTTTTCATCAACATGAGTCATATTCATGAGAATGTTTGCAGCGTGGCAAGTATCTAAAAATTGACGATAAAAGTATAATTTCTCCGGATTCCAATTTTCAACACCGCGAATAATTAGTCTATTCATAATATCCCCTTTTACAGAAATATGATCTTCAGATAAACCTCCTTGTCCGCAACAATCTAAAGCAAGAACAATAAATCCTTCAGCTGCCCAACCAACTTTATCTTCAAAATCACCTGCACTACAATGATAACCATGAAAGTACAATAGTCCAGCATGCTTACCAGTTAATTTTTTAGGCACAATTAGCTGAGCATGAATTTTGGCTCCACCGATTCCATAAAAATATAAATGATAAAAATCTACAATATTTGAAGGCTCACTTACTCTTTGCAGTTCATAATTAAAACCTATTTCGTCTACTTTCCTTTTCCCTTGATTCCAAATCTTGTCAAAATCTTTTGGTCTTTCACCGACTCCTTTATAATTTTTATACTTATCTAAATTAGTTAACATAATCATTTCCTTTCACTCAGAAAGGTATTTCCTACATTTTTAGCAAATTCAACAAATTTTTCTGGCCAATTTGTTACGCAAGGAACAATATCGTGACCACTTTTATGGGCTGTTTCAATAGTCCCCAAGCTTAATCCATGACCACCTTCTGGATAAATGGTCAAAGCAAATTTGATATCATTTTGTTTCAAAGCGTTCGCAAACATTAAACTATTATTTACAGGTACAACATCATCTGTTGCTGTATGCCAAATGAAACTTGGTGGGGTAAATCTATCTACATGCAACTCTAAAGATACTTCATTTAAATACTCAATTTCATTTGCTTTGTCTTTACCTAGCAAATTAACAATTGATCCTCGGTGAGCATACTTACCTGCTGTAATTACAGGGTAACCTAGCAATAATCCATTAGGTTTAATTTCTTCAGCTTGATAACCATATTTTTGTAGAAAATCCGTATGCCAATAAACTCCTAAGCTCGCTGCTAAATGACCTCCAGCAGAAAATCCCGCTACCCAAATAGCATCTGGATCAATATGAAATTCTTTAGCATTTTTTCTAACATCTTTTATTGCAGTACTTAATTCAGTTAAGGCTATCGGAAAATGTGCCGGTGCTAGGCTATAATTCAATACAAAAGCTTGAAATCCATAAGACATCATCTTAATTGCAATTGGCTCGCCTTCTCGATCTGCAATTTCTTCATAGCCCCCACCAGGACAAATAATAATTGCTGGTCTTTTCCTACCTTGAGCACATTTCTCTGTGTTTTGAATATAGCAATCTAATACTGCTTTTTCAGAAAGTGGTGAGCTTATTTTTTGTGAAAAATACCTCATTTTATCTCGTCTCTATTCTTTATTAGTCTTATTAACCACCTTTAGTTTTGCGGATACTTTCTCTAATTCTTTTTTACTTAATGGATACCAGAAAGTTAAAATTAAAGCGCCGATCATTAATAAAACAAATGGAACTAATGTTGCTAAAGCATAAATTCCTTTTAAAACTTCTGGTGATTGAGTCAAACTACCAGTTGTTGATGCTTTATAGCCAATGGCTGTCAAAATTGCACCACTAAAGAAAGAATTCAAGGTTTGTGCAATTTTACGTCCAAACATATTTACACTATAAATAGTCCCGTCTTCACGCATCCCTGAAACATATTGATGATAATCGATAACATCAGTCATAAAGGCCCAAGTCATAATATTAAACATAGAGAAACATAGAGTGGTAAAAAAACTTAAAACTAAGTAAAGCCATACATTGTGAATCTGCATAATATAAACAATCAAATACAAAATTGATGACATAAATAATGCAATTGAAACAATTTTCTTTTTACCAAATTTTGAAGCTAATGGTTTTGCAAAGAATGACAGCACAATCGTATTAGCATAGTTAAACAGCAATGCAATTGATAAAGCTTGCTTACTTTGGAAGTAAGTTGAAAACATATAAGTAGTTAAGAATGATGAAAAACTAGTTGATAAAACAATAACAATTTCTGCAACTAAAAATGAAATTAAAGCACGATCTTTAAATAATGAAGCAGCTAATTTTCCACCTTTAACTGGATTTTTATGTTCAACCACAACTCTTTCAGTGGTTAAAGTATACATAATAGTGTAGCAAATCATAGCTAATACAAAACAACCTATTGCACAGTAGAATAACCGCGTACCAGATAAAATTTGTTGTCCAGTCTTTGAAGTTGTGTAAACAAGATATGGTAAAACAAAGCCTGTACCGCCAGCACCAATAGCAGACCCTACGCTACGATAAATTGAAAGAGATGTTCTATCATCTGGATCAGAACTAATCGCTGCAGCTAATGATCCATATGGAATATTAAAAGCCGATAAACAAGCAATATAAAAAATACTTGCACATGAAATATATGTAATTTTTGCTCCCATTGACCAGCTTTGAATAAAAGGCATATAGATCAACAAAACTGACAAGCCTAATGCCCACTTCATTGATTTAATCCAAGGATGGAAACGTCCTTTCTTTCCTAAATGACGCTTATCAGCCATTCTACCAACAGCTAAATCAGTAAATGCACCAACAATTGTTGTAACTGATAAGATCGTCCCGCTAATAACTGGCGAAATTCCCAAAACGTTAGTAAAATAAATTGATTCAAAAGAGGCTAAAATTCCCATTAAAAAGGTAGTCCCAACATCACCAAAAGCATAACCAATTTTATCTCTCAACCCAAACTTAGGTATTGGTTTTCCGCCATTAACTTTTACGGCCAATGGTTGTTCATCACTCATTGCATCCATATTTATTTCCTCTCTTTCTGAATTTAAAAATTTGATATGTGTATGGTTCAAATTTATGTAATCCTACACCTATTTCTTCATTATTTTCGTTAAGTATTTTTTCTTTATCTACTCGAATATCCCTACCTTTATCAGACATATTGGCAATAAATATATACACAAATTCATCATTTTCTCGTTCATATTTATAGATACCATCATCCATTTGTTCAACAATTTGCTCACTGTTTGGTTTAATATATTTATTAATTACATAATCCCAAAAACAACTTTTCATACAATCTTCTGGCATTCCACCTATGTAGATTACATTTTTATTTTGATAAGTAATTGATCTCTTTCCTGCTACAGGGGCGACTGTCTTTACTTCTTGTATTTCATGATTAGTATCAAATAAAGTAACTAAGCCATCAAACCTGTCCTCTTTTTCGCCTATTTGAACTCGAGCAGCGGTCTTTTCTTCACTAGAAAGATATTGGACGACATTTTTTACACCTAGCCAAATTCCTAGTTGCCCTAAGCCATTATCATTATTGTGCCAATTTCCTTCAAAGGTTCTATCTCCTGTCAAAGGTCCTAAAATTAACTGTCCACCTTTTTCTGTAAAATCCTTGAATTTAGTTAATAATTTTTCATCAACTGAGCGAATATACGGAGCAAGAATACAATTAAACTTATTAAAATCTGCATTTTGCTGAATTACTTCAACTGATATTCCACGTCTTGTAATTGCTTCGTATACTTTGGTAAAGATTGAGCGATATTGATACATTCCACCAGATTCGGTATTCATTCTACGTTTTGTTTCATCAGAATAAATAATGGCTACTTTAGATTTTTTAATAGTAGTTTTTTCTAAAATTGGCTTTATCTTATTTAAAATTCTTTGACCTTTCAAAACATCGTCATAACCTAAATCTGGGGCTCCTGCTTGTGTAACAACTGCACTATGCGTTTGTTCAACTCCGACACGTTGGGCTCTGTATGGCCAATATAAAATTGAATTTAATCCAGCCGCATATCCCAGGAATACTTCTGTCGGAAGATATCCTTTAGGATAAGGCGAAACATAGTTACCAATATATCCAACATGAGAAGTACATGTCTCTAATAAGTAAAAGTTGTTGTTATTTTTAATATTTCTAAATAAATCTAAATTAATAGGGAAGTTCCAATATTGATCAAACCTAGGATAAGTGTCGTATCCCGCAATATCTAATTGATTAAACAATTCAAAATTATTCAAGTTAAAATTCATTGAAGAATTATGAGTTATCGGCACTTGAGTATTAGCAATTAGTATTTGAATTGTACCTGAAGCAAAATCATTAATTGTATCTGCGGTAAAATCAGCAAAAGTATTTTCTAAACCTGTATTATGCGTAAAGGGCGTTTCAGTTGGCATAACTACTGAATCAAAACTTGGATATCTTTCACTCCATAGATCTGTGCCCCAAGATTTATTCAAATTATCAATTGTTCCATACTTTTCTTTTAGCCACCTCGGCCATAATTTCTGACATGACTTACAGAAACATTGATCAACGTGACACTTATATTCATTATCAATTTGAATAGCGACTATATTATCAAATTCATTAACTACCTTCGTGATTTTCTTAGTTAACCCATAAACCTTCTTTCTAAAAATCAAATTATTCGTACAAACATGCTGTCTTGAACCATGCTCATCAACTTGACCGTCTTTGTTAACTATTCTCGCTTCTGGATAATGTAGAGTAAACCATCGAGGGGGAGTTGGGGATGGAATTCCCAAGATCACATTAAGATGATGCCTCTTTAATTTCTCTAATAAGTTTCGAAGATATTCCATATTATAGTGATTTTCTTCTGGTTCTAATTTACTCCAGAAAAATTCACCAATTCGAACCGTATTAAAACCAATCTTTTCCATATGGTCCATATCTTCTTCATTGATTTCATCACTCCATACTTCAGGATAAATTGAGGCTCCATATAAGTATTGAGAGCGATTAGGTTTAATAAATTTACGATATAACCAATTAGAAATAAAATTTTCAAATAATTGTTGCTTTATACCTGACTTGAGTTGCTGTTCATTATCGCTATATTTAACGGATTCTAAATCACTCTGTTTTCTAACATCACTTAAATACCATGAATTAAGAAAACTGTATACATCTAAAACCGGTAATCTATTTTTCCAGGCTAGATTATGAATAGCCATTCCATCGGAATCTTTATCAAAATAATTTTGATAATAATTAAAATAACGATACTCTGTTGCAAGAGCGACTTTAACTTTTTTCTTCAAGAAATAACTAACTTGAGCTTTTATATCACCTCTTACATATTCTGGGTTAAATAAATGACCTAATCCTAGGATAACAACATCATCTTGATTAATATCAGTTTTTTTCCATTTGTTGCCTTTATACGTTAAACTCTTTATTTCAAAATTACTTGAGGGAGAAAATTTTTGCTTAATTAAATCCAAAATACGTGATGGATTTATCACAATATTGTCATTATTTTGTATAAAAAATATTTTCAAATTTTTCTCTCCTTTCTCAAAAACATCTTTTTATTGCTAAATTATTTTTGATATCCTTTTGATTTAAGCGCTTTCATTGATATCTATAATTATTATCTATTATTTTGATTGATATAAATACCAGAACTTTATCAAATAAATGTTGTGATTTGATCATTTTTATATTTATAATTTCTTTTAACCGCATAATAAAAAAGCTAAGCCTCCCGCAAAAAAAGCGAGAAAGCTTAGCTTTTTTAGATCAATATAGATTTTAGTTAACATCTTTCTGATTTAAATATGCATACATCTAATTTTAAAAGCTTTAAATCTTAAATTTTAAAATTACTTCCTTATTTTTTACTATTTTCTGACACTCAGATTTTTTCAATTTATCGGATACTGTATATTTAATTTTCCGTGGAAGCTTTACTTGATATAAAAATACTGAGTCTTCAAATTTAGTTGACGTTTTGATCAAACCATGAATTGTATTGAGTGATGTATTTATATTTGAAATCTTGGGTGTTAAATATGGATTGATTTTTATTTTGTCAAATCCTTCTGCATATTCATCAACACAAATTCCACCAAGAGCTTCATAATACCATTTTAGATAACTCGCAAACATTGCATGATTAGCAGAATCAGAAGTTTCATTATTTCTGAGTTTTTCTTTTAAAACTTGATCTCCACTCTTAAGCATTGATTTAAATCCTACTTCACTACCTTGGATTAGCCAGTCATAAACAATACTATCTTCTCCCATCTTGTGAAGCTCAGTATACAATAATGATTGTCCAAAAATACCACAATTAAATAATTTTCGATTTTCTTTAATTTTTTGAACTAATCCTCTTTCTAATTTCTTTCGATCACCTAAATTAAGTGCTAATGCAAAAGCATATGACGTTTGAGTCCCTTGACCAAATGAACCATCATTATTTAAATATAATTTTTCTATTCTCTTTCTTATTGCTTTATTCTCATTACTTAAATTAATAGTTTCTTTACCTAATATATGATTTATCTTTAACTTAAGTTCATTAAACATAAGAATTGTACAATAACCTACAAAAATCTTATCTGGAGTTGAATCATAAAAACCAGTAATAATTGGGCTTCCGTGATCACCAATGCATCTTTGAGCTAAATCAGATAAATTCCAGCTCATTAAATATTCATATTGCTTTTTTATTGTTGAATAATAGGTATTTAACCAACTCTTATCCTCATAAAATTGATAATCTTTATACAACATATACGGAAGTACCAGCTGCCAAAGCAAAGGACCTTCTCCTCGGCCGGTACCTTGACTTTCTATTCCCACATAAGGTGCTGTTTCAGGGATACCACCCGCTATTGTTTGACCATAAACAAAATCAAGAATCACTTTTCTATTAAATCTGCTTAGATCGAATGTAAAAAGCATAGATGTCAACAATTCAACTATGTCTCCTCCATACTGCAAACGTTCTCTAGCACAGTCCTCAAAAATTCCGTGGACATTGTTCAATCTCGTTGTAACACCTACATGATATAAAGTATTTAAAAATTTATCATTTGTCTTTACATCACTTATTCGAGCTAAATTAGTATGAACCGGAATAGCAAATATATCTACAATTTCTCTAGGAGATAGGCCCAAAATTTCAATATATCGAAAAGAATGATACGTAAATTCATTTTTAAAATCCGTCGTACCTGGATAAACAGCGAGCCGATCTTCTTCATAAATTTTTTTCGGTGCTCCTGGACCACCACTCACACCTTCAATAGCTCCAATTCCTCCAGCAAATGATGTCGCGTAGTCTAACTTTCCATCTTTTTTAGTTTCACAATATCTAAAAATTACTTTTTTCGTATCTTTACTATTAATTTTAATTTTTAAAAAGCCAGAGATGGTTTCGCCAAAATCTACTATTAAGCTTTTTGAGCTTTCGCTCATATTTTTTACCGGTAAAGAATCGAATTCTCGTACTTTAGGAATAAAACTTTTTTTGAATGAACTTAGATCATGTTGAGATAAAGATATAGTTTTAATTTGTATCTTCTGTCCTTGATAGTGGGAGTCTACATATTCACCCATATATAAATTATTAAATATTCTGTTTCCAGTTACTGCCTTCCAAGTACGATCCGTGGTTAGTAAAACTTTATCATCTGCTAGTAAATTTAATATAAATTTTGGCTCACCGGTATCTTTTATTCCTTCTCTTAAATTATGTTTCGCAAAAAATAGCAAAGGAAATGGATTATACATTCCACTACCTAATTCAATTTCTACTTTATTTTCTCCAATATGAATTAAATTCGTAACATCATACTCGTCAAAATATTTACATTTTGAGTAATACGTCCATTCATTATTCAAGACATCTTGTGTTACAAGTTTTCCATTAACATAAGCAACATAATAGCCCAACGCGCATATTCTTAACTTTGTCTGTTTAACCTGTGCTAGATTAAATTTTTTGAAATATTTTATAGTTGGATTTTTTTGATAATAGTTAGCTGCATTCTTTCCATAATCAACATGTCGCCTAGTTAACCATTTACCATCAAAAATGCTCATATATTTATTCTCCTTCCTTAGCCAAAATTTTTCTATCAGCAATTTTTACAAAAGGAATCCAAATTAAAGTTACTACAATTACATCTATCAATTGTAATAAAGCTCCAGTCCAACTACCGGTTACTAGAAATCCACTAACTAATACAGGAGTGGTCCATGGAACTTGTACTAAGCCACTAGGCACTGGAACTAACTTCAATGCAAATGCAGTATATGAAATAATAATTGCAGCAGCGTTACTAAATACAAGTGGAACAAAATATGTAATATCTAACATTAAAGGAATACCAAATAAGGTAGGCTCACCAATATTAAAAATGTAAGGAACTAAAGCTACTTTCTTTAATGCTTTATACCTTGCACTATGAGCGACAATAGCAATAGCTATAATTGCACCAATAACACCAATTTGAACATATTGATCCCAAAAGCTTTGACAAATAATATTTGGAGCAGTGTGATGTGCTAAAGTAGCTGTTTTATTTTGATCTTGTAATACCTGCAATACTGGTGTCATTACACCATTTACAATACTATCTCCATGAATACCAAAGAACCATAAAAACTGTGCAAAAGTTTTAGCTAATAATACTCCGATTAATGATCCACCAATCGCCTTTAATGGCGTTCCCAAAAAGACATTAATCAAATCAAGGGCACTTTTTCCAGAAAACTGATCTAAACATAATCTAATAATCCAAAAAGTTGTAATTACAGCTAATGATGGAACGATTGATTCAAATGGTTTTGAAACTGCTGGTGGAACTGAACTAGGTAATTTAATTGTTATACCTTTCCTAGCAACCCATCTATATATAATAGCAGCAAGAATAGCTACAATAATGGCTAGAAAAATTGATTGAGCACCGACATGAGCAACGTTTAATAAATTATTACCCGCTTTATCTTGCTGATAAGGCGTCAAAATAAAAAAGGCCACTAAAGTTGTTAATATTACAGGCATCATGTCTAATTTCATTTGATCAGCTAAGTTTTTAGAAATTGCTATCAAAACAATTAATCCACCAATTACTAAACTTGCATCATTTACAATGTTTAATTTAGCAGCAAATTGAGCGGTCGTTAAATGAAACAATGAAGCCATCCATTGCGCAACTGCAGGTATTGGAAACGTTCCTATTATCAAAAATACAGATGCAATAATTGTGAATGGAACGTATGCCAGCATCCCATCTTTAATTGCTTGAATATAAACATTCGAATTAAAGAAACTCGTAATTTTTCCGAGCTTTTGCTGAATTTTTCCTGTATTCATATTCTCTTCCCCCTAAGATCTTTATTCCTTAACTGGTTCAATTACTATTGTAAGCGGTATTATATAGAGAGAACAATGACATAAATTTTATATAAAAGTATCAAATATACAGGTTTTAATTATGAATACTAAATTACTAGATCTTTTACTTGAGCCATCTCCAATTGAAATAGAACAGCTTCGAGACCATAAATTTCACAGTGATATACCAAAAGAACTCCAATTTTCTATCCAAAAACAACAAAAAATCCCAGTACTAACTTCAAATTTATTTAAAAATCAAAGTATATATGTTAAAAAACACAATAGATTTGCTCCTTATCCAACTCATATGCATACATTTTTAGAATTAAATTATGTTTTGCAAGGAACAGTAAAAGAAAAGGTTAACAACGAATTTATAGTACTAAAGAAGGGAGATTTACTTCTATTAAATAAAGGTGCTATTCACTCAATAGCACCTCTCGATAAAAATGATTTAATGGTCAATATAATTTTTAATAGTCAAAAGTCTGATTTTCAAAACTTAATTCAGCAAGATCATGATTATTTAAAACAGGTCTTTCTTACTACAATCTTGAAATCTAATTTTCTAGTTTTTCGTCACAAAAATATTGATGATTCTTTAAAAAAATTAACTAATATAATTATTGAAGAATATTATTTTCCTAAAGAATATAGTACAGAAATATTAGCTAATCTAACTAATACGTACTTTCTGCTACTCTATCGTAATATTCAAACTACTTCTAAATTTTCAACACAACATACTGAGAACGACATATTATTGATTCTTTTACATGAAATAATGGAAAACTATAACTATATTTCTCTAACCCAAGTAGCTGAAAAATATAATTACAATAAAAATTATTTAAGTAATTTGTTTTCAGAAAGACTAGGACAAACTTTCTCACAAGTTCTCATAAAAAAGAGATTATCTATCGCTTACAACCAATTACTCACTACCAACAAGTCTATATCAGATATTCTAACCAACGTTGGTTTTACTAATAAGACATTTTTCTATAAAAAATTTGAGAAACAATTTCAAATGAAACCTAGTGAAGTCAGAAAAAATAATTAAATTCAAATTTTATTATTAGATCATACACATAAAATGAAGAACTATAAAAAGCTAAGCATCCCGCAAAGAATAGCGAGTACGCTTAGCTTTTTTCTATACAAATTTTTAACTAATCAAAAATATCTAAGCCCAAGCCTTCAACAATATCTTTCAATAAACCTAACCCAGCAACACTATTGCCAGCCTGATCAAGAGCTGGACTAAAGATTCCAATACCATATCTACGTGGAGCAGCAGACATTAACCCACCGCCAACTCCACTTTTAGTTGGAACTCCAATCAAACGAGAATAAGTTCCCGATTGATTATACAGGCCTGTTGTCATCATCAATGACTTAATACATCTTGCTTCCTCAACAGAAATAATTCTCTTATTATCCCAAGGTTTCACACCGTTATTAGCAAGAACAGCTCCTAAATTTGCTAAAGAACGTGCTGTCACCATCATTGAACATTGCTTAAAGTACGTATCCAAGCTCGTTATTAAATCTCCAAGCATCATATTCTTAGATTCCATATAATACGCAAGTGAACGGTCAAGATTACCAGTTCTTCTTTCTGAATGATAAATTATTTGATCTAAATAAAGATTAGGATCATTACAAATATCCCGAGCAAAAGAAAGTATTTCTTCAAATGCATCTTCGCCAGTCTTGCTTACTACCATAGAAGTCGTAGCAATCGCACCAGCATTAATAAATGGATTCAGCGGATACTTTGCCTTTTCAATCTCCATATTAAGAATTGAATTAAAGGCAAAACCAGTTTGACGCGATCCAACATGTTTGAATACTTCTTGAATCCCCATTTTCTTTATAGCAAGCATTAAAGTGATTACTTTTGAAATACTCTCGATTGCAAATCGCACTTCACTTTGTCCCGCTTCACCAATTTCATTATCGGCTAAATCATAAAGGGCAACTCCTAATTGCTTAGGATCAACCTCTGCTAGGGCAGGAATATAGCTAGCAACCTTGCCTTCCTTTTCTTTAGGTAAATTCTTTTCAACTAATTTCTCTAATTGAATCATAGCGATCTCTTTTCTATGAAAAATACACTCTCACTTTAAGCATATATGATTCGATTAATTAGGTGAAATATTTTTTACCAAAAACCAATTATTTTAGTCCAAAGCAGACCGCCACCGAGCCATACAATATTAAAAAATACACCGAAAACTGCGGATAACTTCCACCAATCTGATGATTTTACATATCCTGTAGTTGAAAGAAGTGCTGCTGGTCCAGCTGAATAAGGAGTAGTTGAACAAAAGATTGAGCCTGCAAATCCAAGCATTAAGCCCGCCATTAATTTTGGTACACCCGCTCCAAGAGCAATTGAAAGAAATCCTGCTAATACTGCTGAACTCTGAGTAGTAATAGATGGAAACATATAGTGAATATAGAAGTAAACTAAGAATAAAATTACTAAAACACAAACCCAGTTAACGCCATGAAGCATTAGGCCTAATTCCTTTGAAAACCAAGGGAAAAATCCTAACTTCATTAATTTTTGTGACATGAGCATCACAATTGATAACCATACAATCAAACTCCAGGCGCCCTTTTGTTCAAGCATATCTTTTACCGTGATTACACCTGAAATCAACAAAATTGAAACTGCAATAAAACCAACTAAAGTTGCATCAATTCCAATACTTGAGCCTAATAGCCATAAAAGCAAAGCTAAGACAAATACACAAGCCATAATTTTTTCAGCAGGTGTCATTTTTCCCATTTTTTCAAGTTTTTTACTTGCCCACGCATTAGCGTTGGGTGTTTCTTTAACTTCTGGTGGATAAATTTTATACAAAATAAATGGTACTAAAATTAAAGAAATAAGTCCGGGAACAATTGCTGCCAAGAACCACTGCATCCATGAAACAGTAATTCCTTGAGTTTTAGCAATACCTAAAGCAACCATATTTCCAGCTAGTCCAGTTAAAAACATAGTTGAAGTTACAATATTTACTTCGTACTCGTTAAAAATCAAATATGATCCTAACTTTCTTTGTGTACCTTCTTTTGGATCTGACCCCATTTGTCTAGATAAGGCATCAATAATTGGGTACATAATGCCGTTGACACGTGCAATATTACTTGGAATAGCAATTGCCATCAAAGTTTCAACGGTTGAAAGTGAATAAGCCAATCCAATTGTTCTTTTACCAAAAGATTTGATAAATAGATAAGCAACACGTTTACCCAAGCCTGATCTAATAAATCCAGCGGACATGAACAAGCACATTGCAATTAGCCAAACAGTCGTATTACCAAAAGATGCAGATACTTCTTTAATATTAAAAATATGAAGCAACGTACCAATGGTAACAGCCACCAAAGTAGAACCAACCATCGGCAATGGTTTAGTAATACATGCCACAATAGTAGCAATAAATAAAGCAAATAAAAGCCATGCAATTGGTGTTATTGCGGTTGGTCTAAAAGGCGTAATAAACCACAACACACATCCAATAATTACTGGAAGTATAAATCCCTTCCAATTTACTTTTGCCAACATTTTCTATATTCTCCCCTAACCAAAGCTATTTGCTTTTACGAGCATTTTCTATAGCTTGTTTAACAGCATCTTTAAATGCTCTACTAGTTGTACTTGCACCAGAAACTGAGTCCACATCAACTGAATTATGGTCAAGCATTTCTTTAGTCAATTTTGGTATTGCCTGACCACCTAAATCACCGGATTCTTTTTCTTGAAGTGTTTCGATATTCTTTAAGTTTTGATTTTCATCTAAAGTTACACGAACAACAATTGGAAGATCATTAATTCCCTGATCGCTTGACCCAATTCCTTGATTTTCACCAGCTTCAAAATGCTGCTTAACTTGATGTGCATCACTCTTTAAGTCTTCAGGAACTCTACTTGCGCTAGTAACAGTATCTGGAAGATCTACATTATTCTTTATTTTTGCTGCATTAGTTCCAGCAATTTTTCCTGAAATTAATAAGTCGGCAATTGAATTTGCACCTAAGTATTTTGTAGCAAAAATATCCCCTAATTCTCCGGCTTCATATAAATTAGGAATTACTTTTCCATCAAGTCCAATTACTTCACACTCAGAATTTCTTTGTGCACCACCATGTGTATGTAAAATATTATGGCGTACAGGAATAGCATAATATGGACCTTCTTTTAAAGATCTCATTGTTTGAATTTTTCTGTTCAAAAACATGTCTCGTTTTTTAACATCAGTTAAAAAATTAAAATCTTCAACTGCCTGTTTTAAGTATGGAGCATCAATCTTTTCAGATAATTCTTCAATTGAATCTGCCTTAATTGCATATGAAATCAATTCTTTAATTTGATCTGCCTTAGGTGACTGATCTTTAGAAAGCTGTTCATATTGAGCCTGATCCATAATAATATGGGGATGATTTTGATTAGGAATCATAACCCAATTTCCATGATTGTACTTGTAGCCGTGACGATCTTCTTCATCTTCTCTAAAGTAACGAGTACCATCATCCCCTGCTACAAAAATTGAGCCATTAAATAAGCTCTTCCAATTAATCATGTAAGCAAATTTCTCTCGTGGTTCATTTTGTCTAAGCGATAAGCCATGCGAATCATAATTAGACATATGCCATAACCGTGCACCTGCTTCAATAGCAAGATCAATACCCTTACCACGGTTATACAAAGTACCTATTGGAGCAAGAGAACCTTGACCAAGAAAATCTTGAACCATATCTTGGTTATTTTCAAAACCACCTAGGCTTAAGACAACGCCTCTTTTAGCAGCAACATTTACTTCTTTATTATTTCGCTTAATAACAACTCCAGTTACAACATTAGTATCAGGATCTTGAATCAAGTGTTCAGCGGGTGATTCAAACCAAATATCAATTTTATCTAGCCGATCAAAAACTTGCTTGCGGAGTAATTTCCAAAATCCACCATTGTACATTCCCTTAGTCATACTTTGAGATTGCATTGAAGCTGCATCTTTATATTCTGGATATTCTCCGTTTGGTCTTCTGCCTGTTGGTTGAGCTTCAATTCCAAAGTACTTTTTTGAGTACTCCTTCATCTGCATTACATTCTTAATAAAAGTATCTAAGGCAGCTTCATCATATTTAAATGGATAATACGTTTGCTTGTAATATTCCTTTAACTGATCAAAATTTGATCCCCAAGCAAAAGCACCACCAGCGTATCTAGTATTACCGCCTTCACTTCCTTCAGGAGCAGCATCAATCAAAAGAACTTTTGCATTATTATCAGCAGCAAAACGTGCTGCCCCTGCTCCGGCGCCACCAAATCCAATTACAATTACATCATATGTAGCATCCCAAGATACTTTCGTCTTATATACCATATGCTATTATCCTCACAAACTTGTTTCATCCTTTACACATAGCAATTTATATCTCTTTATAAACTTTTTCTAGTGGGTAATTGTGAATAAAAATCGGTTAGTTAACTCTTTAAAACGGCATAATATCATAGCTTCCTTGTAATTGTGAAAAATGTAACTTATAATTAAAAAAGATTAGTTTATAAAAAATATTTATAAAAGAGATAAGAATATGAATGACAAAGATCTATTATATTTTTGCAAATTAGTTGAAACGCAGAATTATACTCTAACTGCTAATTCATTTAATGTTACACAACCAACAATTTCGATGGCAATCAAGCGACTTCAAAACAGATTTGATGACCCTTTGATTTTTCAAAAAAATCGCAAAAGTAAAATTACACTTTCACCAGCAGGTGAATTACTTTATCAGAAAGCAAAATATCTTTTAAAAGAAATAGCAAGTATCGATTACGACGTTAAACACGCTAATATTAAAAAAATTAGAGTAGCTTTTTCTGGGATTGCTGGTAGTATTTATATTCCCGAAATTATAGAAAAATTTTATAAAGAAGATATTGTTAACCTGTTAGATGCTCGCTTAGAAAGAAGTGCTACCGCATTTAAAGATTTAAATAATGGCGATGTAGACGTTGCTATCTATTCTTGGATGGTACCGATCAACGATCCTGCCTATTTTATCCGTAATTTAGATCGGACTGAGTTAGTTATTATTACCGGTAAAGATGACCCTTGGAAAAATAAAAAAATTATTGATGCCCAAGAACTAAGGAACCGCAAGTTTGTGGCTAGACAAAAAGGTTATCTAACTAGAGAATGTTTGGAAGAAGAGGCAAAGCTCGGCGATTTTACTCCAAACATTTTATACACGGCTCGAACAATGAAACTAATGATCGATTTAGTTAAAAGAAATGTTGGTATTGCTCTAGCAATGGAGAATTCCGTTAAAGATGAAAAAGATCTCCACATAATTCGCTTGCGTTCAGGACAAAAACTCTGGGCATACATGCAAATTGCAATGAGAAAAAGTTTTATTCCTAATAAATATCAAAAACAAGGAATTGATATTCTTCGAAAGTTTCATCTAAATTAAACAAAACCAGCTAAGCACTAAATGCTTAGCTGGTTTTTAATATCCCCAATAATATGTTGAATCGGGATCTTCTGTTTGTTTTAAATACTCATCAAAATATGGAAGCGTATATTGTACTAATCCATACCCAGCTGGAATTATCAACTTTCGTTCAATAGCTTTTCTTCGATATTGGGCTACAAAGACTTTATCTTTTCCTAAAATCTTTACTGCATCTTGAAGTCGTTTATTTCCCTTAACTGCTAATAAATATTTTCGACCCCATTCCGATAAATCAATAAAGATTTTCTGATATGCATTATCAAATAGTTGCAATTTTAGAAATCAAATCATTAATTCTAGTATCTGTATCAAGAAATATTTTAGGGACATCACCAAATGTGGGATTAAAAGGATTATTCACCTTAATGTTTCCTTTCATTTTTAAACTCTTTTAAACTTCTCTATCAAAAAAAGCCTAAATATCTTTATTCAATGCTTAGGCTTTTCACTATAATTATTTTTTTAATCAATAGAAGGAATTGCTCGAGTTTCAGCTAATTTCTTATACCAATATGCACTCTTTTTTGCATAACGCTTCTGCGTCTTAAAATCGACATAGAATAAACCATAACGCTTAGAATAACCGTTTGTCCAAGAAAACATGTCTTGTAGCGACCAGACAAAGTAACCATTAACTGGCATGCCAGCTTCAATTGCCTTAGCAACCTGTTCCATATGCTGTTTTAGATAATCAATTCTTGGAGTATCATCAATAACCTTATCCTCTCCTTCAAACTTATCCTTATAGCCCATTCCATTTTCAGTGATATATATTGAATGAACGAGTGGATAATCATCATAGACGCGCTTTAATTGATCATACATCCCTTGCGGATAAATAATCCAGTCCCAATCAGTTGCTGGTAGATCTTTAGGGTGAACCTCTTCACCAACACCTTTCATACGATTAACGTCCGTCCCCTTTTTACCAGTACCGTTATGAACAATTTCGGTATCGCCATGATATTCTTTCATAAACTTCGAGAAATAATAGTTAACACCAACAAAATCTAATTGTTTTGCAGCTTTAAGAAGTATTTTTTCTTCTTCTGGCTTGATATCAATCATTTGTTGACCATTAGCATCAATAATTTCTTTCACTAAGGCAAGAGTATGCTTAGAATATTTACCAGCTAATGTTCCATCAAGATAAAACTTATTTTCTAAAATATCTTTCAATTCAGCTGCATGTCTATCGCCTTCACTGTCTGTTGCTGGATAAACTGTCTGAAGAGCATGAACAATACCAATTTGACCAGTATAGCCTGCTTCTTTATAAGCATTAACAATGCGTGCATGAACTAAATTCTGATTATATTCAGCTTCAAAGCACTTAGCAAATTGATCCCTATATGCTGGTGGAAAAGTACCACTAACATATTGTTGACCAGCCATTGAAGTTGGTTCATTAATTGTAATCCAGTATCTAACTTCACCTGCATATTCCTTAAAACAAAATTTTGCATATTCAACAAAAGCATCTAACATTTCTTGAGATAACCAACCGCCTTTATCCTGCAAAGCTTGAGGCGTATCAAAATGATGAAGCGTTACAAAAGGTTCAACGCCTTCTTCATGACATTTCTTAAACAACTTATGATAGTATTCCACACCTCTTGGTTCAATCTTTCCTTCGCCTTCTGGAAAAATTCTAGCCCAATCAATTGAAACCCTTATCGCATTAATATGGAACTTTTTACATAATTCCAAGTCTTCTGGATAACGATGATAAAAATCACATGCTGGATCTGGATTAATCGTTCCTTGCTCCCGCAAGTACTTATCCCAGATCACTTCACCTTTACCGTCTTCGTTTGTTGCGCCTTCACATTGGTAGGCAGCGGTTGCTCCACCAAAGTAAAAATCTTTTGGAAATTTAAACTGTTGCATTTGGTACACTTCCTGTTGTATCTTCATCTTTCTTTTCATCATTTTTACCAGCTAAACTGTCAACTACAAACTTAAATGCCTTATCAGGATTTTGAGTTAATTCAATGTATTGCCGTCCTGTAGTTGTGACAAGTTTTGAGCCGTCATGATCAGCAATTTCTTGCAAGTTACCCTTCATACTGTCCATTTGAGGAGCTAAAATAATTAAATCCATATCGTTAATAATATCCATATGCTGTCCATAAGCACGAGCAGCTGCATGAAGTGGTAAGTTACGTTCTTTGGCCATCTTGTTTAATGCTTTGGCTAAAATTCCAGAAGTACCACCACCGGCACAAATAACCATAACGTTGGTATCTTTAGTAATACCATCTTTAGCTTCTTTGTCAGTAGCTGCAAGAGTAGCAGCTGCATCAGCAGTAGAATCACTAACTACGCCAGCAGCTTCTTCTTTAGCGAGCTTAGCTTGTTCTTGTTTGTACAAATCATTGTCGTAGAATTTAAAGAATGGAAGCCAAATTAATGTATCGATAACTAAAGTTAAGATTACATAAACAAATGACAAACCTGCAAAACCAGAAGATACGATAATACCTATTGGAGCTGGTACAGTCCAAGGTAATGTGTTATACAAAGCGTTCATATGAAGAACTTGAACAAAGAATTTATAAGCACAAACATTGAACATTGGTGTTACCAAAAATGGAATGAAGAATACTGGGTTCATAATAATTGGAGCACCGAACAAGATAGGTTCGTTAACTGAGAAACATCCAGGAATAACAGCAGCTTTACCAGCAGCCTTGTTTTGAGCTGATTTAGCTAAAAGTAAGAAGATAAATGGAACTACAAAAGTTGATCCAGTACCACCCATATTCATAATGTAGTCTTGACAGTTAATAGTTAAGGCATGGCTTGCTTGCATTCCTGCATGAACTAATTGTTGGTTTAAGCCAACGTTAGTCGTTTCAATTGCAGCTACAGCTGGTGCAACAATTGAAGGACCTTGTACACCAACGAACCAGAAGAATGCCATCGCACCAGCAACTAATGCCAAACCGCCATAAGTATCACTTGCGTGGAATAATGGTGAAAGAACTTTTACCACACATTCAGATAAGTTAGCACCAAAGAATTGATTTAAGACAATTTGTACCAACCAGAATAATGCTACTGAAAATGTCATTGGAAAAATATCTTTAAACGTTTGAGCAATATTTTGTGGTACTACATCTGGCATTTTAATAGTTACATTATGTTTGATACATTGATAGTAAATATTAGGTACAATCAAACCAACAATGTATGAAGCAATTAATCCCTGCGTACCTAAGTAAGTTAAATCTAATCCATTCTTACCAACTTTTATAGCAATGATAATAAATGAAATTTCAGCAGCTAAGATAACATTCATTGAATTAATTTGGTTTGTCTTAGGTAGCTTTAAGTTCTTATAATCCGTTAAATTCTTTGCACAGGTTGCAGTTACATATAAAGCTAACAATCCCATTGAATAGTTGTAAGGCAAAACCAATGCATTCTCTACTGCCTTAGGCCAATAAAATCCCCATGCGTTTGGTACATAAGCAATCAATGTAAACAAACTTGAAAACAAAATAATTGGCATAGCAGCAATAAAACCGTCACGAATTGCTGAAACATATGGATTAGCAGCTATCTTTTCAAACTTAGGCTTCATCTTATCCATTGTTTTGGTAAAACCATTCATCTTTTCTTCCTCCTCTTTCACAAATTTTTAAAAACTATTTGTTTTTAATCACTTTATTCAATACTTTTTCCTTCGAGCTTATTTACTCGTTCATAAAGATTAATAATTGTCTTCATCTGGTCCTTCAAAAGCATTGTAGTCATCAATGTATCTTGACCGTGAACCATAATGAAGGTCACATCCATATCATCTCCTCCAGCTTCTTTACTCAAAAGCTTAGTTTGTTCATTGTGAGCTAAGTTGATTGATTCTTCCGCCTTCTTAACAAGTTCTTTTGCTTCAGTAATCTTTCCTTCACTAGCTTTATCCATTGCCTGCATTAAGTAAGTTCTTGCATCACCTGAATATGCAACAATTGAAAAACCAGTCATTGAAATTTCTTCTTTAGTAATTTGATTTTCTGCGTCCATTTTTCTTCTCCTTAGATCAATCTCTGAATATGAATTGTTAAATATGTTTGTTCACTTAACGATAACTTTATTTCTAATTTTTCCTGCATTAATTCTTTTATTCTCTGAACTATTCTCCAAGCTTCTGAATAACTGGCTTCTATTTCTCCAATCATTCCCTCGGAAATTGGTAAACTATCTGGTTCATGATTATGAAGTCGATCAATAAAGTATTTCAAATGAACTAATAATCTATCGTAATCATTAGCATTCTTTTTCGTTCGATATATTCCATTCCTCTCTAGTTCTTTTTGAACAACCTCAATAATTTCATCATTTTCTGTCTGACTCTTTTCTTCTTTAACGCTTCCACTAGTATGAGCATTGATAAAATGAAGAGCGATACTCTTATGTTCTGATTCTGGGAAAGAAATATCTAAACCATTTTGAAATCCCTTAATTACATCATCTGCAATTTGATAAGCAACTGGATAGTTATCACTTAAATCTGGTAAATAATTAACATTATCCTCACCATTGATTAGACGCTGATACGCACCAAACAAGTGCGTTGTCAACGTTACATAAATATAAGGCTCAGCAGCAAAATTATATTTAGCCTGAACTTGATCAATTAAGTCATAACTAGTAGTTACAAAATCTAGCGGAACATTGGATAATAACGTAGTTAAATCATTAACCGTATTTTTATCTTTTATTTCAAATACCTTATCTACACTTTCTTCTTGAATTAGATCTCCTTTTTGTTTTTGAAAAGCAATCCCCCTTCCCATAACAATGTTTTGTTTACCTTCTCCGGTATGAACAATGGCAACATTGTTGTTTAATATTTGTATGATTCTATATTCCATACCTTATTCCTCCCAGAGAAAACAAAAAACCGCGAAATTTCAATACAGAGTACAGGCAGTTATTCTGTATCAAAAGTTCGCGGTTTTGCCTAATCGTATTAGTTACAATCCACATTTATTTTTGCTTACATATGTATAATAGCATTCAATCCCATTAATGTAAACGCTTTTATTAGTAATATTTTATTAAATTATCATGTATATATAAAAGAGACTGTTTTCTAGCAGTCTCTTTTTATGTGCGGTTTTTATAAAAATATAAATATTATTTTTTTAATTTCTTTTTTCTAAAAGTTTCTACTTTCTATTTTTTTACGTCTAACGGTCTACCCTTCCAGTCATAATACTTACGGCTGAGACGATTCTTCTTGTTATCAAATACTACTAAGCGATAAAGAGCATAGATAGTGCCAATCATTGCAAAGCCTTCAATAAAAATATTTTTAAAGAAAAGTTGTGGAATATTAATAGCAATTACAAATATTGTCCAATATAATACTCGCTTACGTCGTGCTTCTTCTTCGCGACTAACTTTCTTAGTTTTCATCATAATCATCTCTACCGTTTCTAAACAATACTTTTAATTATGCTTCTTTAGCAGCTGCAGCATATTTAGCATTACGCTTCTTCATTTCTGTTGAGTACCACCAGAAAATTAAAACATAAGCTGCAATTGCCAAAATTGCGTAAACAATAAACATGCCTTGTTGTTTCCAAGCATTACCTACCAAGTAGCCTAAGAACTTTTCGATAGGACCTTCCATAGTAGTATCTGATACTAATGCGTGGGCAGGGATGTTAGCACCAACTTGGTGAGCTACTTGAGTTACAAATGGAGCAACTAAAGTACCTGCCCAAAGGAAGATTGGTAGTTCAATCGTACCAATGATAATCATTCTAATGATCTTACCACGAGTTACGACTAGTAAGGCTGGAGTAACACCCATGGCGATAATACCACCTAAAGGCATTAATCTGTTGCCTGGAATAACCATAGCTTCAATCATCATAATTGGAGCTAAAACATTGGCAGCTGCCCAAATTTCTGCACGTCCAGCGATGAATGGCCAGTCAAGACCAACATTGAATGTACGTCCCTTGAATTTTGAAGTAGCAAAGTTTGAAATACCTTGTGATAATGGTTCAACAGAAGCAATGAACCAAGAACCAATAACTGAGAACAATTCAATACATGCACCGGCTGTAAAGGAAAGAGTAAACATTGTCTTCCAACCTTGTTCAGTTGTGAAGTTATAGCCAGCAAGTAATGAAACAAAGATACCTAAGTAAACACCAATTGCGAAACGACTGCCCCAGAAACCAATTTTTTCATTTAATTTAGCTGAGTCAAAGTCGTATTTATCAAGCCATGGTAAACATTTATCAAAGAACTTATTGAAGACCATGATTACTGGATTCATCATGTAGTTCATGTGAGTAGTAGTCATTGGGTTGCTTGATGGAGCATCTAGCAAGTCGTCAAAGGTTGGCTTCATTAAGTCTGAGTTGACGATCTTTAAGTAACCAATAAGTAAAATTAATAAAGTTGCTAACCATAGTGGTGCTCCGCAGAATACTGCGAATAAACCAACGAAAGCTGAGTGCCAAACATCAAAGATATCAACATCTAGTGTGTTAGTTCTCTTGAAAATCAACATTAAAACATTCAAGATGATTAAAACTAACAAGAAGTACAAAGTATATGGTGAACCCCACGTAATAGTAGCAAGTGGCGCCCATCCCATATCCATAATATCTTTGTGCATACCAGTATTCTTAACGAATTGGTTCATCGCTGGTGCAAAACTGGTAGTCAGCAAATTCATAATATCGCCGATCGCTGTTAAGGCAATGGCTAACTTCATACCACCTTCAAGCGCCTTACTAAATTTAACTCTGAAACACAGAGCAATGATAGTAAGAACAACCAACATGATTGTCGGCGCTCCCATATCAATTAAAGGCTTAAAGATAGCATTCGCAAAATCAATTATCGCGTTCATTTTCTATTCCCCCAGGAATAATTGCTATTCGTTTTCTACCTTCTTAACTACCTCTTCAACCTTGTCATAGACTGGCTGAGCCATTGCTGGAATTCTGTAAAGAATTGGACCTGCTTCAATTAAAGGAATTTTAGGTTCAAATGCTAGATCCGTTTTAGCAATAGTCAAGTATGCATCATAATGGTTAAGCATGTCCTCATTTACATCTTTAATCATTACTGCATCAACATGAACATTGTGACCGCGTTTTTTCATTTCTTCTTCAACAGCATCTTTAATTTGGTGTGAAGAGTTAACTCCTGCACCACAAGCAGCTAATAATTTAACTTCCTTTGCCATAATAAATACCTCCCAAAAAACATATTTCCTATTCTTGCTTAAAATTCTCACTCATAAAATCAAATATTTCTTTAGTTGAAGTGAGATTAAACAGCCTAATTAAATCTTCAACTGGCGTTGTGGATAAGAACCCCATAATCTGTGCCAATACATTTGCTTGCCCTTCTGGATCATTGTTTAGAATCATAAACAAAAATTTCACTTCTAAACTTTCATCTGGAGCAATCATGTTTTGAAACTTGATTGGATCTTTCAAAGCGATTGGAACAATCAAGCGAGCATTTACAAATTCACCTTCTGTATGAGGAATTGCGACATTTGGCAACTCTTTAGAAATTGGCGATGTGTCAATTCCAGTTGGATAATGCTCTTCTCTTTCAATAATATGCGAAAGGAAATTTCCTTTTACATAGCCAGCTTTTAATAATTTGCCATAGACTTCTTCTAAGACTTCTTCCTTACTTGTCTTGTCGCTGGTATAAACTGCGTCAGGAGCAAATAAACTAGTTGCCACTGTCATATGAACCACCTTTCCAGTATCTGTAAATGAACTTTTTTGCTTTTGTTTTTATGTGTTAGTTTTTGTTCATTTACTACACCATCATCATATAATATTGTTCGATAAATTACAAGCGCTTTCATAAATAATTTTTAACTTATTTTAGCATAAAGAAAATGGAGCATATAATCATATGCTCCATAAGTTTCTATTACTAAAAATTGAGGGAAATTTATAAATATTGTAGTTTATTGCTATTTCATTTTATTCGTCAAGGGGCGTAGTTTTAATTACATCCCCACTTAAACCGACTTGATAACCTTGTGCAATTTTATCCTTTCGAGAAGGATGGACAACTTGAAATTTTCCACGTTTAACTACTCGTGGATTCAAGCTTTTAACGCCTTGAGGGAGAACAGCGTTAGTTCCATGAATTACAGCAACAATTACCTTATAGCCTTTTTTAGTTATCTGAATCGGTGCATAGTGCAGAGTATCATTATAGAGTTCTACAATTGTACCTTTTGGCATATAAAACATTCTAGCTTCAGTATTCGGATCAACAAAATGCTTCTCTTCTAAAGTCTCACGTTTTCCAAGCACCATTAACACATCATCAAGCATAATGTTCACTTCTGAACATTGGTGATATTCAAATGCTGTAAAGATATCGGAATGCCCTAAGGTAACACCAGCGTCAATTGGAATTTCGCCGAAAATATCACGCTTAACAGCAAGCATGGTATAAGTATCAGCTAGTTCAGGAATATTAGCGATATACTTCATGCCAGTCTCAGGAATTGGGACATTTTCCATTACTTTATAAACATCATCTAAGTTAAAGTCATTAGTATATAGTACACCGTACTCTTTAAATGATGGATCGTCTAAAGTTAAGATCTTATATTGGGGATTTGCTTTCCTAAATTCTTCTAATTTACTCATATTATTACCCCATTCTAGCTAATCGTGGTAAACACCTTCAGCCCACTTCTTGTTTTCTTCATCAAAGAAGTGTTCGTTATCTTTTTGATCAGGATTTGGTTTAGCAATGTTATCAATCTTTTCAATTAACTTCTTATTTTCTTCAGTTGGTTGATACTTTTCATTCAAAAATGCATCAGCAATGTAGAAAATAAAGTCTCTTCCTAAAACAATTCCGCCCATGCCTAAAACATTAGCATTCAATTCACGCTTAGCATACTTTGCTTGCACAACATCGCCAACCATTGCTGCACGAATGCCTTCGTTCTTATCAGCTGCAGTTGAAATACCGATACCAGTACCACACATTACAATACCAACATCAGCTCTACCATCAGCAACTGCTTCAGCAACACGCTTACCATACATTGGATAGTGAGTTCTAGTGTTGTCATAAGTACCAAAGTCTAACACTTGGTAGCCTTCTTCTTTTAAGTGGTCAGACAATGCCATCTTAATTGGTGTAACAATATGGTCATTTCCCAATGCAACAACAGTATGCTTATCAAGCTTTGGGTCTACAAATTCTGGTTGTGGTCTATCATTATCAAACATTCTAAAGCCTCCTCTAAATCATCTTTTCAAGCATGTCTAAGCGAACTTGGTGACGTCCACCTGCATATTCAGTATGCAAGTAGTAATCAATGATTGATTCGGCAAGTTTTTCACCAACAACACCGCTACCAATTGCCAAGGCTTTAGCACCATTGTGCATCGCAGTCATATGACCCGTTCTTTCTTCGTTAACATCAGCAGTTACCATGCCTTTTACTTTATTTGATGCCATTGCTGATCCAACACCATATTCATCAAACATGATGGCCTTTTTAATACCATGGTCCAAAACTTCATGCGTAACTTTTAAGCTAGATTCAACAAAATCCTCAGCTGGTTCTGGTGTTACATCTAATACTTCATAACCACCATCTTCTAGGTACTTTTTTACTTTTTCTTTTAATTCAAACCCATTCTTATCACTACCAATAACAACTTTCATGTTGTTCTCCTTTCGCTATTCACTACCCTGATACAAAGTCGTGATTTGGCTATAATGCTTTACAATATCCGGATCAAGTCCAGGACTGGTGATTAAGCCATCAACATCATATAAGTGATAAAACTCATAAAAGTCATTACGGTTAATTTTGTGATAATCAGCCACAACATACTTTTTACGTGAGCGATTCAATCCCAATCCTTGCGTTTGTCCTTCTTCTAAGTTAGCAGTCATCATCGAGGTGTCCTTAATTCCGTTTACGCCTACAAAGCCACGATCAAAAGATATTCCTCTTAACTGATTATTTGCTAATGCCCCAATGAAGGCACCACTAACTCGACGATATGATCCACCAATTAAAATTAGTTCATAATTGTTCGAATTCTTTTTAGCAGCTTCAAATACCGGCAAAGAATTAGTAACAATCCGCAAATTTTTTTGATTCAATTTAGCAACCATAAATTCTAAAGTCGTTCCTGGTCCAACATATATCGTCTCGCCATCTTGAACAATTTTACTTGCTATTTCAGCAGCTGCTTGCTTTTCAGAAATGTTAATTTCTCTCTTTTGCATATAATTCTTTTCAACTGAATCTTGTTGAGAAATTACCTGTGCTCCTCCATGAATTCGCATTACCTTTCCAGTAGTGTTTAATTCATTTAGATCCCGTCTAATTGTCATATCTGAAACTTGCAGTGCCTTAGCTAATTCATCAACAGTTACAAATTTTCTATCAGTTACAATTTCTAAAATATTTCTTAATCGTTCTCTCTTTAGCATTATTCACCTTAATTCTATTTGGCTAACTAACTCATTACATCTTTATTATATATGTTCATTTGTGTTTGTCAAAGTTAATTTATGTTCATTATTAATTTAGATAGTCAAATAGCCTTTCTAAGCCGTATTATAGCAACGATATCGCTTACATACGAAATATTTAAAAATTTTTATGAACTTTTAAATTAACAAGTTAGAACAGCTAGAATTTTATACTTGACTTTTTTCCTATAACTTAGTTAAATAAAAAAGAAATACAAGTGATGACCTTTAATTTAGTCCCGTGAGGCTATCAAGGAAATCTGCGCGTAAACTATTTTGGCATAGTTTTAAACAGAAACGACTATCTTAAAGGAATTCTTTAGATAGTCGTTTTTTCTTTAGGTCATCCAAATGTCGTTTTCAAGGAGGAAAAAATGAAAAAGATGCCTAAAGACACATTTCATAATGATGATGCGATCTTAGACGTTTATGAAAAACCTGAACTTGGACAAGGAATTTTGCTTTCAATGCAGCACTTGTTTGCCATGTTTGGTTCAACCGTTTTAGTTCCAATTTTAGTCGGAATCAATCCAAGTATTGCCTTGCTTTCATCTGGTGTAGGTACATTAGTCCACATGCTTCTTACCCACTTCAAAATTCCAGCATACTTAGGTTCAAGTTTTGCCTTTGTTGCTACTATGCAAGCCTTAATGAGACAAGATGGCTATCCAGCAATTGCTCAAGGTGCGATTGCTGCTGGTCTTGTATATGTAATTGTAGCCTTAGTCATTGCAAAAGTTGGTTCTGATTGGGTTAACAAAGTTTTGCCACCAATTGTAGTTGGTCCAATTATTATCGTAATTGGTTTATCTCTAGCAACTACTGCCGCTAACGACGCCATGATGAAAGGCACTAAGTACAACTTAACTTACTTTGGAGTTGCAATTTTCACATTAGTTATGACGTTAATTTTCCAAATGTGCTTCAAAGGTTTTACCAGTTTAGTTTCAATTATGCTTGGAATTGTCTGTGGTTATGCCTTATCTTGCGTCTTAGGAATTGTTGACTTCTCTGGTGTAGCAAAAGCTGCTTGGTTCTCCATGCCTGCTTTAGATGTACCCGGAATCAGCTACCACTTTAAATGGTACCCAGCTGCGATCTTAACTATGGCTCCAATTGCCTTTGTTACTATGACTGAGCACATGGGACACATTATGGTTCTTAACTCCCTAACTAAGAGAAACTTTTTCAAGAATCCTGGTCTTCACAGAACTATGATGGGTGATGGTCTTTCAACAATTATTGCTGGTTTCATTGGTGGTCCACCTACCACTTCCTATGGTGAAAATATCGGTGTATTGGCAATGACTAAAGTACACTCAGTTTGGGTATTAGCCGGCGCTGCTGTTTTTGCAATTGTTTTCAGCTTTGTTGGTAAGGTCGCTGCGGTTATCGAATCAATTCCAATGCCAGTTATTGGTGGTATTTCTTTCTTATTATTCGGAACTATCGCATCTAACGGACTCAAGATCTTAGTTGATGACAAGATTGACTTTGGTGAAAAACGTAATATGTTAATTGCCTCAGTTATCCTAGTTATCGGGATTGGTGGTGCTTACCTTCAACTTGGTAATTTCCAATTAACTTCAGTTGCTTTATGTACAATCTTCGGTATGTTAATGAACTGGATCTTACCTAAGAAAGCAGCTAGTGAAAAAGCATTAGAAGCAGAAAAGAAAGAAAAAGAGCAAAAATACTTTAATTAGCTGAATATATGTAAAAGCTAGAATCCGTATAATGTGAATTCTAGCTTTTTTAGTAGTTCTTTAATTGATGGGATTTTACCAAAACTAGGATTAATAGGATTATTCATCTTTACACCTAATATCTAACTAATTTTTATATATCTCTGTATATCTTGCTTTATTATTGCTTTAAAATAAAAATAATATAAAAAATACGAGGAGGAAATAAAAATGATTAAATTAATTGCCTTGGATACAGACGGTACACTTTTAAATTCTAAAAATAAAATTCTCCCCTCTACTAAAGCTGCAATAAAAAAAGCTTTAGATCAGGGAATCAAAGTTGTTCTTTGCTCTGGTCGACCAATCGCTGGTCTTGCACACTTCATGAAAGAACTTGGAATTGAAGGCAGTGATCAATACGCTGTCACTTTAAACGGTGCAATTACGAGAAATGCAGACGGCAAAATAATGACACAAGATCTAGTTAATAATGAACTTTACCGCAAACTAACTAAATTTGCTAAGGAGCAAAAAGTTCCTTTTAATATTGTTGATCCAGATTCAAGAATTATTACTGCTGATCGTGACGTAGACTACTTTGAATTACTACAAGCCTGGGAAAATACTGCTCCAATGTTCATTAGAACCCCTGATGAAATGCCTAATGATTTTCAGATTTCTAAAGGATGTTTTGTCGGCGATAAAGATCTTCTTGATCAAGTTGAGCCAGTATTAAGAGCAAAGTTCAGCCACGAATTATATATCGTTCGTGCAGATGACCATTTCTTAGAATGCTTACATCCTAATGTAAACAAAGGAAGTGGTTTAAAAGAATTAGGCGAAAAGATTGGCATCAGTACTGATGAAATGATTGCATTTGGGGATGAAAGGAATGACATTTCAATGTTTGATGTTGTAGGAACTGCTGTTGCAATGGGCAACGGAAGCAAAGAAGCAAAAGATCATGCAGATTTTGTTACTGCGTCAAACGATGATGACGGTATTGCTAAGGCTTTAAATAAGTTTGTTTTTTAACAAAAAAATCGATCCTTCAATCAGAAAGATCGATTAATTATTTTACCAATATTGATTAGTTAAGGTCTTAACCTTTTGCTTAGCAATTAAGTAGTACCCAACTGCTGCAATTGACCAGCCCCATACAATATGGCCGAAGAATTCAGAAAAGTGTTCTGCAAATGGCATTTGCCAAGGTGCTGGTGTAGTACCAAGAACTGGCATGATAATTAGATGCCATGCGACCCAAATAATAATTCCATATAATGCACCTTCCCAAAGGCCAGCCCATGCAGTTTTCTTAAATTGAACCATATAAATCAATAACCAAGCAAAGAAAATTGAAAAGCTAAAGTGCAAAATTAATGCAACCCAGAAAACCTTTTGATCAGTATTATAAATTACATAAGCATGAGTGAACTTATAAGAAGCACCAATTTGCTGCAACATATGTTGTGGCGGATTAACAAGGTCACGAGCTAAAGTTCTCGGCGGTAAGATCTTCTCCCAACCAATCTTAACCATTCCAGAAATCATCCCAGCAATAATACCAAACCAGACGCTCTTTAAAAAGACGCGCCAACCATTTGAACTTTTATTCATAGTTTTCCCCTCTTTTATGAATTACATAACTAATTATAAAAAATAAGTTCAATTTTTCAACACATCCTTAAATATATTATTGCTAGAAACATGTAACTAAAGGAGATTATTAAATGACAAAACTAATTGCCGTAGATATGGACGGTACTTTTCTCAGAGACGATAAAAGTTATGACAAAGAAAAATTTGCTGAAATCTATCAGGAATTAAAAAAAAGAAACATTAAGTTCACGGTTGCAAGTGGTAATCAATACTATCAAATTATTTCTTTCTTTAAGGATTTTCCTGATATGGTTTACGTTGCAGAAAATGGAGCTTTAGTTAGAACCGAGGAAAAAATTTTATCATTGCACTTTTTCCCAAAAGAAACAGTTAAAAAGGTCGAAGAATTTCTTTTAAATCAAGCTGAATTACAATTTTTGGTATCAGGAGCAGAAAGTGCCTACTTCCCAGTTCAATTCACCGACGATTATTACAAAATTTCTACTAAGTACTACTACCGCTTAAAGAAAATACATGACTTTAGTGAAATCGATGATAAAGTTCTGAAGTTTTCTATCTCCTGCCCCGATGAAAAAACAGATTATTATGTTGATTTTCTAAAGAAGAATCTTGGTGATTGCTGCAATGTAACAAGTAGTGGTCATGGTGATATTGATCTTATCTTACCTGGAATCCACAAGGCACATGGCTTGGCAGAATTAGGTGAAGTACTTGAAATTCCTCTTTCTGAAATGACTGCTTTCGGTGACGGCGGGAATGATTTAGAAATGGTTAAAGAAGTTGGCGATGGCGTGGCTATGTCAAATGCAGATCCAGCGTTACTAAAAATCGCAGATCATACAACAACCTCAAACAATGAACAAGGTGTTCTCACCTACATTAAAAATAATATTCTCTAGTAAAAGGCATTTCTTTATATTCAGGTAATATAATTTGTAAAGTGTTATCAGTGATTAGTTTATCTTCTGTATCCCAAACTAGATAACTTAATAATTGAAATGCATATGCATAACCAGCTGTCATTCTAACAATTACAGTATTTAACTGTTTAGTTCTATCTAAAAATATTTTTGGGACATCACCAAATGTTGGATTAAATGGGTTCAATTTTCTCACCTCATTGCTTTCAGTACTTTTATACTGTTTTATACTCTTTTATACTTTTTCATAAAAAACAGCCACTCAATAATTGAGTGACTGCAAATATTATTTTTCAATTCTAAAGCGATAAAAGCCTAAACTCATTTGCTTCAAAGTCTTAGCAAAATCCTTTTTGTCAAAATGATTTTGATCAACTAAAGCTTCAAATTCACCATCTGCGTCAACTAACATCTGATGAGTTCTACGCCATCCATTCTTTTGATAAAAACGCAGACGGCTAACACGTTGATGATAATTCTCGGCATCAGGATCAAGTGGCTCAATATCTAATACAATCTGTT
This sequence comes from Lactobacillus isalae, assembly GCF_947539375.1. Lineage (NCBI taxonomy): Bacteria > Bacillati > Bacillota > Bacilli > Lactobacillales > Lactobacillaceae > Lactobacillus > Lactobacillus isalae. The sequence continues at coordinate 167,461 of NZ_OX443569.1, read as the reverse complement.
GCTCTGGACATTTTTCCTCAAGCATATGTAAAATCTTACTTCCATAACCATTGCCCCGTAATTCCGGTTCAACAGCTAAGTAGGCTAGATAAACAGTATTGTCACTAATGTAGTAACAAACCATCCCGCAAAATACTTCTCCATCATAAACAGCATTAAGTTGGAGTTTCTTTCGCAAGCTCATTAATACCATTGAGATCCATGAGAATCTTTCCCATTCTGGAAAAGCACTATAATATAAATCTTTAACTTTATGATAATTCGTAGAGCCCCATCGGGCGGGTTGTTCGTCTAAAATAAGAATCCTTCTCTTTTCTAATAAATAATTTACTTCTCTAATTAAAAAATACTTTTATCTAAAAAGCAAATTTCTAATGCTATACAAAATAGGGACAAGCTAATCTGCTCGTCCCTATTGCTTTTAATAATTAAATTTTTTCTCGTCTAAATCAACTTATACTTCTTAAGTAACTCTTCAACGTAGGTTCCCTTAACTTTCTTCAAGCCTTCTTTAACCATCAATTTTTCAGGTAAAGACAAATCAAGCTCAGTTAACTTCTTTCTGTCGTTCAAGTAATACATTGCATTCATTAACATTCTCACATCAAAAGCAGATGCAAATACTTCAGGAACACCGCGATCTACATTAAGCAAAGTATAAACAGCTTCCATAGCAGTACGTACTGAATATTCAGTAGTAAAGACAGTATCTCTTTCAGTTTCAGCAAAATTACCGATAAAAGCTAAGTTCTTAGACTTGTCTGGTACTACTTTTGGACGATCGCCTAATGCACGTGGCATGAAGTAAGAAGTAATATATGGCATATGATTTGGAATTGTAGTTGCATCAATTGCCATCTTTTTAATTTCTGATTCAGGAACTCCCATGTGATAAAGCCATTCTTCACAAAGTTCAATACCATCACATTCAGGCATTGTCTTTTTGACATAGTTACCCTTAGTATTTGAATACAAGCCATATAGCCATACAATTAATTCATTTGGCTTTTGCTTATGGAACTGCGGCTGACGACTAATTGAATAACCCAATAGCCAATTAGAGTCCTTAATCGTTGTTGGTCCACTAGTTACAATTGAACCAGAATGTGGATCCTTCTTATTAACCTTTTCAATATAAGGCACAATATCATCATTAGTGAAAGTAACTGTAGCAGAAATTACCCAGTTAGCGTCAGGAATATTTTCACAGAATTTTTCTGGATGACCGAAGTCCTCATCTTGAGCTGCTAAATTCTTCCATAATTGCCAACTTGGTCCAAGCTCATGTTTCTGTTCCGCTGGGTGGGTATTATCGCCATATGTTGTACTTTCAGTAATTGAGCCATTAGTTACGAAAACTAAGTCATTAGGGGTTAACTTAATAACTTTTTGTTCGCCCTTTTCAGTCATCTTAATCTCAGTAGCTACTTTTTCATCCTCAGTTCGGTTAACAATAATATTATCTACAATTGTATCGTAATGGAATTTTACTCCATGCTTCTTTAAGTAACTAATCAAAGGCATAATTAAATCTTCGTATTGATTGTACTTGGTAAAGCGAAGTGATGAAAGATTCTTCAAAGTTGCTACATGTTGTACAAACCGCATTAAGTAACGACGCATTTCCATTGCACTTGCCCAAGGCATAAATGCGAACATCGTTTGCCAATAAAGCCAGAAGTTTGACTTAAAGAATTCATCATCAAAGACTTCATTAATCTTCTTATCTTGTAAATCTTTTTCTGGTGTCATTACTAAGTTCAAAATTTCCTTAACAGCCTTTGGTGAAAGAAGTAAATCACCGTCAGTTGGTAATTCTTGACCTCGATTTTCAATGACACGGGTCTTTGAGTAACATGGATCTTTTCTATTTTCACGATAAAACTCGTCTAAGACACTTTGATCAGGATAATCCAGTGATGGAATAGATCTAAATAAGTCCCACAAAGTTTCAAAATGTGGTTCCATTTCACGGCCACCACGCATTACATAAGCTTGATCAGCCACGTTATAAATGGCGTCCATACTACCACCAGGAAGAGCCAATTCTTCAAGAATATGAATCTTATCGCCCTCCATATGACCATCACGAATCAAGAAAACAGCAGCCGCTAAAGCAGCTAATCCTGATCCGACAATATAAGCTGATTTATTATCTACATTTTTTGGCTTTTCTGCATTGATAAAAGCTTCATAATTTCCGTTGCTATAATGCATAAGACACACTTCTTTCAATAATCGTTACACTTGTAACCATTTATACTTTATATCATAATGATAGCGCCTACATTTGTCAAACTTGTTTTTTTGAGAGAAGATAGACAATTATGAATAAGAAAAGTCTCAAAACTCAACATCAAATCGAAAATGCACTATTTTCACTATTAAAAAAGCATCCCTATAATTCACTCAGCATTTCTCAAATAGCTAAACAGGCTAACGTATCCAGGATGGCTTTTTATCGCAACTATGAACAAAAAGATCAGATCTTAATTACTTTTTTACGTGATCAATATCAAAAATTTATTGATGATTTATCAGACCACAAGCTAACTAGCTTTGAAGATCAATTAGCAGTCTATTTTAAATTTTTCAAAGATCATCCTGACCTAATGAAATTATTCCTTAATGCAGGTTTAGAGGGTGAACTGCTTAATCAACAAACTAATTTTTTAAAGGAATTAATTAATTATTCCCACCCTAATTTAAATCTTCCACCGTATGCGATTAGCTATCAATCTGGTGGTATTTATATGCTTTTAGTTTGGTGGGTTGGCCATGATTATCAAAAACCAGTTAGTGAACTACTTTCTTATATTGAAAGTCATATTGTGCTTAATAGTTAATATAAAAAATCAGATCTTAATTTATATTTACTCTTAAGATCTGATTTTTTATAATCTTATTTATTTATTTCTTTTGTTTAAACATCCATGGAAATAAATCTTTCTCATGATATGCGAGTTTCCAAGAATTATGCGGATTATTACCTAACATTCCTGCATTATAAATAGTTTCTCTAATATTTTTATTACCCGCCTTTTTTATCACTTTTACAGTGTGTCGAGTACCATCAGGATTCACTACATTATCATCAGCTGCAGCAAATGCCCAAATTGGCATATCTTTTAATGCGTTCGCTTCATTCTCAGTCGGTTCCATATAGCGTCCTTTACCTGGGGCTTCTAAAAAATATTTTTCATCATTATAAATATAGCCACAACATGGAGCAATTGCCGCAAACATATCTGGATTTTTTTCTGCAAAATGCCAAGTACCTGCTCCACCATTAGATAAACCTAGTAAATATACTCTCTTTTGATCTATATTCTCTATCTTAATTAGATAATTAATCAAATCCAACAGTGTTTCACGTACACCCTTTCTAAACCAACCATTTAATTCCTTTCTCCAGGTGGCTTGGGGTGCTACTACAACTGCATCTTCATGACTTTTCACATATCTAACAATTTGTTCAGTAACATCATTTCCCCATAGTGGATATCGATCTCCATAGCCTCTTTCACCAGATCCATGAAGAAATACTACCATCGGTCGTTTCTTAGATTTGCTTTGACTCGTATATAAATAATAGGATAATGTTTCTTTTCCATGATAGAAATTCGTTGCAAATTTTTCTGCTATCGGATCTTCTTTAAACCTTGAAACAATATTATCGTCTAAATTATCAATATGAACTGATATTTCTGGTAATACAAAATGATCTTGAAAATTTGTACCAAAATGTATTGTAGCTAATTTATCATTTTGACCAAAATAAAATTTATTTTTCGAAATCTTCTTAACTTCAACTTTTTCACCATGAATAGTAAACTTCACATTGTTTAAATCAATTTTTCTATCTGAATTAAGACTTGCACTCGTTACATAATCCCCATCTGGCAATACTTCTCTTTGAAATTCAACTTTAATAGTCATTATCTTACACTCTCCAATCTTTTAATTGTTTTCTTTGCAATATTAATTGATAAGATAATTGCCATTCCAGCTAATACATAAAGTATTACGTTCAACGTTAATGGGAAACTATATGAATGTGACATATCAAAGAATAAACCATCAACACTAACAGCAGCTGCACTGGATACCGAACCAACCATAGAGATAATTGAAAGAATATTTGAATAATCTTTACTACCAAATTGTTTTCTAATGAAATAAGGTAATGAAACTAACATAATACCTTGTCCCAGACCTAAGATAAAACCTGAACTAATTAAAAGCACATTACTTCTCATCATTAATAGGCCACCCCAACCTATAACACCAAATAAGGTGTAAATAGCGATCACAATAGAATTATTAAACTTATCTAGAAAATAACCAATTGAAATCTTACCGGCTGCTGCTCCAAGCATCACACCAGAAACCACAGTAGCACCTACTGTTAAAGGCAACCCTATATTTACAATATGCGCAGAAATATGTTGTACAAAACCTGCAATAAATTGAAGAGAAATCATTGCAAAAACTAAGCAATAGAACATCGGTGTTCTTAAAGCTTGAATTAGTGTCAAGCCTTTATTGTTGTTTTCACTACTCTTATCAACTTGTTGGTCCTCATATCCATAAGCAGGATGTTTCTCGTCAGGCTGACCTTTAATCGTTAAACAAAGTGGTACTAAAATTATTAAAACTAATATTCCTTCTAATAGAAGACCATTTCTCCAACCTAAAGATGTAATAGCTGCACCAATTATTGGATTAAATACAGTACCTCCAAATGCTGAAACACCCAGCGCAATCCCCATTACGGTACCATATTTCTTCTTAAACCAATTCCCCAGTAATACTGGTGTAGCAAGTCCTAATGCAAATGGCTGAGCAATACCTATTATTGACCAAGCAATATAGAACATTGTAATTGATTGTGCCCTATTTAATAGAATTAAGCCTAATCCCATAATTGAAAAACAGGTTGTCAATAACCACTTAAGATTGACCTTAGACATTAATTTACCTGCAAACAATAACGTAATGGCTTGCGCAACATTTTGAAAAGTAGTCATTAAAGCTACCTCTGCCCGTCCAGTATGAAAAGCTGTACCTATTGGTGCATAAAATAAGCCTACCGTATTAATAATCAAACCAAAACCAATAAAATTAATTAAGGCACATACTATAAACATCCACCAAGCGTACTTTGTAGATTTTTTCGCCATAATATTTTTCTCCTCGCTTTTTCTGCATTTCATTTATGAATACGCTTACATAATAATAAAAAACGAGCCTTTCTGTAATTCTTATCTTATCTACAATATGGCATCTATTATCTCATTTATTTTTAATATCTTTTTTTAACTCTGAGGCAGTTTGTCCGTATAATCTTTTAAATGTCCTATTCATCGTCTTTACACCAGAAAAGCCATTTAAAGAAGATAAATCTGTCAAATTATATTTTCCACCTAACATTTGCGAATGTGCATTTTGAGCTCTAACGTTATTGATATATTCGTTAACAGTAATTTCCATCTCCTGCTTAAAGAACCTAGCTAAATAGTTTTTAGATACGTTGCACTTTCTAGCTAGCAAGTCTAAATGAAGATCTTCTGTATAATGGTTATTAACATACTGCGTTATAAATTGTAATCTATTTACAATATACGCCTTTTTACTATTTTTCATCTTACTTGGCATATCTACAGTAAACTTTGTTAATAAAATCAATAGAATTTGATCTGCGAGTTTTTGCATAATAATAAACTTAAATTCATCATCTGATTCTGCCATAGCGATAAATTGGTTTAGCAGGCCCTGCAATTTTGCATAATATAGTCTTTGTTCTGCATTAAACATGGAAGGATCATTAAGTTGAATAACTTTGTTTACAATATTAGGATAGAGTCTTCTTATTGTATTAAAAGGGAAAATGATTCCTAGAGCTGTATGATATTTTTGAATTCTATTTGAAGATCCGTGTATAACTTGAGAATTAACTATTAATATACGTCCAGCCTTAGTTCTATAATGTGTTCCTGCTATATGAAAATCGTCAATCTTTCCTGTCTGGGTATAGCTTAACTCAATGCCACTATGCCAATGTGGGGCAACATATGTCTGCGTATTTTGATTAACAAATAAGCAATACCAAAATGAAAGAGGATCTGTTGGTATAACTATTTCGTGTAAATTTTGTCTAATATTATAATCCATGACTATAACCTTTTTTGGTAAATATTATCCTTTTTACTAAAACTTTTGATATTATCTGCACATATTTTACTATATAGTGCAAAATAAAAAACATTCTCAAATTTCGACTTAGGCCAAAACTTTTAAAGAATGCTTTTATCTTTTTTCAATTAATTATCTTTATAGCCACATTTAGAAATAAAATAATTAGCTAACTCTTTTTGTTAAAAATAAAATTCAAAACAATCGCAATTAGGAGCAACCCAGTAGCACACCACATAATTTCTTGCAGTCCTAAATGAAAAATATTTCTCATTGTTGGCAATAACCTTTGTGGCAAACTCTTAGCGGAACTGGCATCACTCAATTTATTAAGCATACTCATCGTAATCCCTGAATTTTCAGCTACACCTTTAGCTAGCCGCATATTCATAATAACGCCATAAACAGCTGCCATTACAGTTTGAGCCAAGATTCTGATTAAATAAGAAAGCGATGTTGCTGGTGCCATATTCTTCTCACTAGCATCAACTTGCACTTTAATTTGAAGCAAAACGAAAATAAATCCTACACCAAAACCAGAAAAAGTTCCGATAATAGAAAGCCACCAAATATTAGTATTTTGAGGAGCAAGTGCCAAGCCTAATGATGAAATCAAAATACAAATTAATCCCATTGAAAGCAATGTTCGATTGTTAAAATGAGCTTTCAGAGGATTTACTACTAAAGTTCCCACTACATCAACTAACGAGTTGGGAATTAAAGTCATTCCACCAATCAATGCAGTTGTTCCAAGCAAACCTTGTGCCCACATTGGTAAATATGTATTGATTGCTAAAAATGCACCCCAGCTAAAAATAAAAAGTAAAAAGTCTCCAACTAAAGCTCGATTTTTAAACATACTAATTGGAACTACAGGATTTGGATGCCCCTCTTCATGCATAAAGAACAAGATTAATAATACTAAGCCTGCAACAATTAAACTTGCAACAATCCAAGCTTTAGTTAAGCCAAGCAATTGAATCCCTAATAAAAGTGATGTTAATCCTGCAATGATTAGAAATGAACCAAGTACATCAAACTTCGGAGTTTCTCTAATTTTTCCTTCATGATAATAGACTAGTGATAACAAGATCGCTAATAAGCCGATCGGAATATTAATATAAAAGACCCAATGCCAGGAAAGAGAATCTACTAAATAACCACCTACTAGTGGTCCTACAATCGCTGCCACACTAAAAGCAGCACCCAAATATCCTAGAATTTTGGTTCTTGCCTTAATATTATCAAAAATAAAGCCGGCCATAATATAGGGAAGTGATCCCATTCCCCCAGCACCGATGCCCATTAAAGCACGTGCTAAAAGAAAGAAATACATATTATCAGCCAAGCCCTGAAAGAGCGAGCCTAAAACAAAAAAGAGTAGCGACAGCTCAAAGGTGGTTTTATTACCAATTTTTTCACCAACTTTAGTCCAAATCGGAGTTGAAACGGACATTCCTAAGAGCATAATTGCAATAATCCACCCCATAAATTGAATTCCATGTAAGTCTGCAATAATGGCGGGAATTGCTGTATTAATAATCGTACTATCTAACCCTGCCATTACATTAGCCAATACCATGGCAAACGTTACCATCGTTACTTGCTTTTTTGTCATATCTACACCTACTTTTCTAAAAAATAAAAAGCCCCAATTATTTCGCAATAATCAAGGCTAATAATCTATTTAAAATATACTTGCTCACTTACTCAAAAACAAGAACTATTTTGAAGAATTTCGAATTTTTTTGTTAGGTTGCTTAAAGTTAAAATAGAAATTAAAGATAGTAGCAATTAGCAGCAAAATAAATGAAACTGCCATAATTTCATGAATACCACCATGAAAAATTTCACGCATTTCTGGTAACAATTGTTGCGGCAAAAGCTTAGCGGACTTGGCATCACTTAATTCATTCATCATGTGCATCGTTATGTTATGATGCTGGCCAATACCACTAGCTAAAGCCAAATTCATAATAACACCATAAACAGCCGCCATAACGGTTTGAGCTAAAATTCTAATCAAGTAAGACGTCGAAGTGGCTGTTGCCATATCTTTTATCCCTGCATCAATCTGTACTTTTACCTGAAGTGCTACAAAAATAAAACCAACACCAATTCCAGAAAAAGCTCCTACTACAATTAATACCCACAACGGTGTTTGATTGTTCGCTAAGAAAAGTCCTCCAGATGAAATCATCATTGTAATAATCCCAATCATCACTAAAGTAAAAGTTCTAATTTTTTCTTGAATTGTAGCAACAGTCTGGGAAGCAATAATTTCAACAACTGAGTTAGGAATCAAGGTCATTCCACCCATTAAAGCCGACATCCCTAAAAGTGCCTGTGCCCACATTGGTAAGTAAGTATTTACAGCAATAAAGGCTCCCCACGTAGTCGCAAATAAGATTAAGTCTCCATTCAAATCTTTATTTTTAAAGATAGATAAAGGAATAATTGGGTTGTCTGCCTTTGCCTCGTGGAAAAAGAAAAAGATTAAAAGAACTAAACTGAATAAGATTAGTCCAACTACAATCCAAGTTGCAGTTAATCCTAAAAGCTGAATTCCCATTAAAAACATAATTAAACCACTAACGAGTAGAAATGCACCACCTAAGTCAAAGACTGGCGCTGATTTTGGCGTTACCGGCTTGTAGTAAATTAATGAAATTAACAAAGCCACTAATCCAATCGGAATATTGATATAGAAAACCCAATGCCAAGACAAAGCATCAATTAACCAACCTCCGACTAATGGTCCAAGAATTGCCGCCCCATTAAAGCTTGCTGTTAAATATCCCAAAATTTGAGTTCTCTTTTTGATATTTGGAAAAACATATCCCGCAATGATATAAGGTAGTGATCCCATTCCACCGCCACCAATACCCATAATCATTCTTGCGACTAAGAAGAAATAAATATTGGGTGCTAATCCTTCTAATGTTGACCCCAAGACAAACAATGCTAGAGCAATTTCAAAGGCTAACTTATTGGTGATTTTCTCACCAATTTTAGTCCAAATTGGAATTGAAACTGACATCCCTAAAAGATAGATCGCTACGATCCAACCCATAAATTGAATTCCATGTAATGCCGATACAATCGCAGGAATTGCAGTATTCGTAATTGTCCCATCTAATCCAGCCATCACGTTTCCGAGCATTAAAGCAATCGTAACCATCGTGATCTGTTTTTTATTCATTAAATAACTTCCCCCAACAATGAAAAAGAGCTCTATTACATCAAGTAATTAGAGCTAAGACATTTATCTTTATATTATGCAAATATTTTGCTCAAAAATGCAAGAATCTTAAAAAATATCTATGATTTTTCCAAAACTTTCGGTATAATCAGTAGCTGTGTTTATTTTTCACTTATTTTTTCAAGAGAGGAAAAAGTATCTATGGAACATAGTTGGATACTCAAGTATTTTGCCGAATTTTTCGGTACTTTAATTTTAGTATTATTTGGTAATGGTTCAGTTGCAAACTCCTTCTTAAAGGGTACAACTGGTAACGCTCCTGATGGTAAAGCTAACGGTGGTTGGATCTTAGTTGCCTTCAGTTTTGGTTTTGGTGTAATGCTTCCAGCAATGTTATTTGGTTCAATTTCAGGTAACCACATTAATCCGGCTGTTACTATTGCACAAGCAGCTGCTGGTAACTTCCCTTGGTCACAAGTTGCTCCTTACATTGCTTGCCAATTATTAGGTGCAATTTGTGGTCAATTGCTTGTTTTAGCCGTTTACTGGCCACACTTTAAAGAATCTACTAATCCTGATATCGTATTTTCTTGTTTTGCCACTAGCGATTGTACTAACAGCAAGTGGAACGGTTTCGTTTCCGAAGTAGTTGGTACTGCAGTTTTAATGTTTGTAGCAATTGGCCTTTACAAGGGGATGTTCTTCAAGCAAGCTGTTGATATTGCTAACATCGGTGTCGGATTCTTAATTACTGCTTTAGTTATGGCACTTGGTGGTCCAACTGGTCCTGCTCTTAACCCAGCACGTGACTTCGGTCCAAGACTTGTCTACTCACTCCTACCAATCCCTAATAAAAAAGGTGGCGCACACTGGAGTTATGGTTGGATTCCTGTTGTTGCTCCTACTTTAGGTGCAATTATTGGAATTTTCCTTTACAAGATTCCTTTCGGACTTTAATTAAATGAAAAAGGTAGATCGATTGATCTACCTTTTTTTAGTGCTCAAATACCTTATTAGCTCTTCTATTAAATGCATAAATAGCAAATAAAGAAACAATCATTGCTGTACCGTAGATTAATAGAATTAATCCCCATGGAGATGCCTGTGCTTCCATCGTTCCAATATTGGGCTGTAAATCCCATAAGAAGTGTATAACGATACACAACCAAATGCGATTAGTAAAAATGTGAACGTATGATAATATTAATCCGCTAGCTGCAGCGTAAAATACTTGTTGCATAGTAGCATTAATAGCTGCTCCATGCATTAAATTAATTAAATGGAATAATCCAAATAAAACAGATGAAGCTAAACAAGCCCAGACTAAAACATATTTTCTATTTTCAAAAATTTTAGCAAATAAATTAAATAGTAAAACTCGGCATAAAACTTCTTCGCCAATTCCTGCAGCCAAAGCAACACAAATGGATCCCCACATCATTTCAGGCATTGACTCAAAAACTTCTGCCCAACTTACTACGCTACCCAATAGAGCATAGAGTAAGATCACTAGAGCACAAAAAATAATTGTGACAATCTTTACTTTTCCTTCTTTAGGCAATTTAATAAAAACTTTGTCTGTCTTATAGAACTTTTTAAACATTATTGCCAAAACGCAGACAATACCTAAATACAAAATTTGCATCCAAATCGATTGAGACTGAAATTCTAATCTCCCTGCTAGGGAATAAATCACTAGATAAATTATAGAAGCAATTAGCATCCATTTAATTGATGCATTTGTTTCACTGATTGCTAAATAACTATCTTTTTTCATTATCTTTCCTCAACTTTTAACCTATAAACCTATCAATGTAGCCAAACAAATCACTAAGGGAATAGTGATAATTGCCACCAAAGTCGATAAACACATTAATTTTGTTGGAAACTTCACATCAAAATTACTGAGCAAACTAAAGAGAACTACAACACCTGCAACGGGGCAAGACGCCATAATTAACGTAGTCATTTTGGCAATTGCTGGTAATGGCAAAACGCATAAGATCCCTAAAATAACTATTGGAAAAAACAGATTTCTAATAAAAACCCCGCTCCAAGCTAATTTATCATGCCAATCCTCTTTTAAATTAATTGCACCAAGATTTGTACCAATTACAATCATACTTAAAGGTGTATTCAAATTAGCGATATAATTCATCGGATCTGAAACCACATCAGGCAATTTAAACTGTGTTATGAACAAAATCATCCCAATGACTGCCGCAATAATATTAGGATTAATCACGGCTTGCCCTAAACTTTCTCTAAATGACTGTTTCTTTTGTGTAAACATCCTAATTCCGTGCGTCCACATGAAAATGTTATAAACAATCAAATAAGGAACTGCAAAAAAGACCGCTTTAGTTCCTAGAATTGCCTGTACTAAAGGAACTCCCATGAAACCGGCATTAGTATAGGTGCCTGCATAACGCAATACTGTTCTTTTCTGACGATCTTTAACCCAATTTTTACCAAAAATAGCATTACTAGTAATAATTTTAAAAACAAATAAAAAAACTACAAGCGAAAATACCAGACCAAATTGTAATAATCTAGCAGCCGAAAAGGATTGTCGAAATGAGTTAATAATCAAACAAGGAGACACTACATATAAAAGTATCTTAGTTAGGTCCTTAACTGTTTGCTCATGTAGAAACTTAACTTGATAACAAATCCAACCAACAATCATCAAAATGAACATAATTACTACTTGTTTTGTTGGTAGTAATAAAGACATCAAAGTCCTCCATTCTTAAAGCTACAATTTTCTAAGTGATCATTAATTAATCCAATAGCTTGCAAAAAAGAGTAGATAGTTACCGGTCCAACAAATTTAAAGCCTATTTTTTTCATTTCTTTTGAAACTTCTTTTGACAAATCATCTGAGGCTGGAACATCTTCCATTTTTCGCGGATGATGCATTATTGGCTTAGGAATGAATTGAGTAAGAAATTCACCCAAAGTTTGATTTTCTTTTTCGAGTTTAACTAACATTTTTGCGTTATTAATTGCTGCATTAATCTTTAAGCGATTACGTACAATTTCTTTATCTTGCATCAATCGTTCAAAATCATTCTCATTAAATTTAGCAACTTCATGATAATCAAAATTTGCAAAAGCTTTTTTAAAGTTTTCCCGTTTATTCAAAATTGTTTCCCATGATAATCCTGATTGAAAACTTTCTAAAACTAACATTTCATATAGATAGTTTGAATCTAAGTTTAATTTTCCCCATTCTTGATCATGATACTTTTGATACAGAGGATTTTTACTGTTTCCCCAACTACAACGTCTTACTTCCATACCTGCCATCCCCTTTTCACCAATTATAACAAAATAGACAGACCCAATAGTCTGTCTATTTTTAAAATTTTTCAACCTGATATATTCGATTCATCAAAGTAGTCAGATCGCTGTTTCGTTGATGATAGGCAACAGTCAAATAAAGACAATTGCTTGTTACTTGTATTCCTTCAAATTCAGTACAAAAGTCTAGTGCATCTAATTTTAAGCTGTTGTCTAGATTTACCACTGACCATTTACTTGAATCAGATATTCCCCAGGGAATTTTAACAATTTCACGTGGTTTACCTTGTTTTGGAAATCCTAAGAAAGTTGTATGCGGACTGGGCTGACTGGAAATATAAATGTCTTTATTATCATCGATGCCGTAGCCTTGAATTGAAATAATCTTCTGATCGTTAAAATGCGGAATATTAAATGCACCTAAACAATTCAAATTTTGAATATTAATATCTTCAGATTTTTCTTCTGCCTCATCTAACTTTTCATTAACTTCATTAAGATCATAAATAGCAAAGTGTCCTGTATGATTAATGTCTATACTTGCAATTAAGAAATATTGACCATTTGGTGATACAGCTGCTTCTACTCTAACTAAATCTTTCCCAGGATAGGCTACACCTCCATCACCATAGTTTGAACCAGCTCTATTAAGATAAGAAAGTCGTGGCAATTCAGTATTATTAGTAAAAGTTTGAGTTTGATATCCAGAAACTGCTACTCGCGCAATCTGAGTAGTCCAATAGGTATTGCCATGCCTTTTAGGCTTAGTACCAACAAACCACTTGTTATCTTCTCCGCTTTGTACCCAAGTTTGAGTATGTCCACCTGCTGTACCAGCTGAATTTGGTCCTTTTAAATATAAAATTGGCTGCTCCTCATTAAAAGTCACAGTTTCACTGTCATTGGGAGTTTGATAAACAATAATGTCACTCTGTTTATGAAGTAGTTGTAAAACAAAAACGTTACTTCCATCGATTGCTGAAGCCTGAACAACAACGTGATGTATATTTTCTAATTTATTTACTAAACGTATTTGTGTCTCTTTTCCAATCATAACTGGACAAATCCTTTCTTTATCTATCCTGCTTTCAACTTTATTATGAGCGATTTGAATCTAGACAACAAATAAAGTAAACTGCTAACATAAATCTAATTAGGATGGAGAAAAAGATGAATCAAAAGAAGATAAATATTTTTACCTTTAGTGGCATCTGGAGTTTTATTATTGGAATCTTAACTGCTTTATATTTAAATATTATCAATTACATTATTGATTTTATTTGGGGATATTTTAATCATCATGTCTCTTCTCCACTACACAATTTTTATCCTTTTCTTATTTGTATACCCATGGGAATTATTATTGGAATCTTAGTCAAGAAACTAGGTTCTTATCCACTCACTATCGAAGAGGTACTCCATAGCGTCCGAAGTACTGGCAAACTTGACTACCATTCTTGGTGGAAATCACTTACTCTCGGTCTATTATCTTTAGGTGCAGGCGGAAGTATTGGTCCAGAAGCCTCAACTACAGTTATTTCCTCGGGAATGATTAATTGGTTGGGCGATAAAATCAGGATCATCTCTTCTAACTATCATGGCTGGATCCATTTCTGGCAAGTTGGAGTCTCAAAAGAAGAACTTGCTAACTCGCCTAAATTTAGCGAACTTTTCAAATCCAAGACTCATAAAAAATGGTTTATAATTTTTAATATTTTAATTGGACTACTTGGAACAATTTTAATTTTTAAACTCTTTCCTGAAGAAGGAGCTTTTGGCATTCATAAACGTCCTATTACTTGGTCATGGTCTATTATTTGGTACGGCATCATTCCAATCTTAACTGGGCTAGTCTTTGCCTACTTTTTCTTATATTTAGAAAAAGTATTTACCAAGTTAGAATCTTGGAAATTGTCACCAATTTTTAAAGCAGGTCTATGGGGACTTATTCTTAGTTGCTTAACTTTGATTACCAACTACGCCTTATTTTCTGGAGAGTTTCATATCGTACCATTTTCTAAGACTGCACTTTCATATTCTCCTTTGTTTTTGCTTTTAATCGCACTAGTTAAAACTCTTTCTACCCATGCCGGTTTTGCATTAGGCTGGAGAGGCGGTAAGATTTTCCCTGCTATTTTTGCCAGTGTAGCTGTTGGAGCAGCTGTAGCTCAGTTCATCCCAATTCAACCAGCAATCACTGTATCATTAGCAGTAGTTGCAAGTATTACGATTATTTTAGAAAAGCCGCTACTTACAGCTATTTTATTAATCTTCTTACTTCCAATTTCTTTGGCTCCATTGATCTTTCTTACAGCTTATGTTGTCATCTTGATCCATAAATTTATTTTGTCCAAAGTTGACCTAAAATCTTTTTTCTAATTCAATTTTGTTCCTATGTCAACATGACCAACCGTCTTCTTTAATTTAATATTTTGGCCATTAAGATTAGTAATAATTAACATAGTAGTCAAATCATAACCTTCTTTTTCAATAGTCGCTCTATTTACCTTTACGATGGGTTGACCGGCCTCAACTTTATCACCCTGATCTACTAAAATATCAAAACCTTTTCCTTGAAGGTTTACCGTATTAATTCCGATGTGAACTAATAGTTCTACTCCTTTTTTGGTAGTGATACCAAATGCATGTCCTGTTGGAAACAGAGCTGTTATCTTACCATTAGCTGGGGCACAAACAAAGTCACTATCTAATTTAATTGCCACTCCTTTACCTAATGCTCCACTAGCAAATGCTTCATCTTTTACTTCTGCTAAAGGCTCTAGTTCCCCTTTAGCCACAGAGACGATTGCATCATCAGGATATTTTTTACGAACTGGTTCTGTTAATTTCTTTTCTTGCTTATCATCAATTCCTAAAACAAACGTTACAGCTGCCGCTACCACAATAGTAGTAATAATTCCGACTACAATGGCTAAAGCAGTCTTTTCAAAAACTGGAATTGCAAAAATATTTGAATATCCCATAATATACGCACGCGCACCCAGAAGGCCTGCTACAATACCACCCACGAAGCCTCCAGCCATGACGCCATACATTGGCTTTTTATATTTCAAATTGATTCCATATAATGAAGGCTCAGTAACACCTGCTACAATCGCACTTACTGCTAAAGACCATGCCTCACTTTTTAGTTTTTTATCTTTAGTTTTAAGTGCTACACCAATATTGGCGCCACCCTCAGCCATATCATGAAGTAGAAAAGCTGGTTTTAAAATTGGGTCATATCCCGGATTGCTGATTAATTGTGGCATAAATGGGGCTAAGGCTACGTGCATACCCGTCATTACTAACCAAGGTAAAGCTGCTGCCAACAAACCTACAGCTAATGGGCCAACGGTTTTACTTAAGAACATCACTGCTATAGCAATTCCTTGTCCAAGGATATCTCCAAGAGGACCTAGTATTAAATACCCAAGAGACCCAGCAATAAAAATAGTGCCCATTCCAACTAAAACAGATTTAAAAATATTAGGTACACTTTTATTCAAAAATTTTTCTACCCAATATGCTAACAGAGAAATAAGTAACGCAGGCAACAATGAAGTCCCATAATTAATTACCTTAACCGGTAAATTAAACAAAGTGACATTTATTGAACCCGGATATGCTGTTATACGGGTTAACAAATTTCTAAAAGTTGGATAAAGCAACGCAGCTGTCGACATCATTGCATATGCAGGTGTACTACCTAATTTTATTGCAGCACCATATGCAACCATAATTGGCATAAAGAAGAATGGCGCATCTGCTATTGCTGAAATCAAAATATAGTCGGTTGACTTAGCAAAAGCGGGACTTAAAAATGTAACAATTAACAATAAAACAACTTTTAACATACCACCTGCAATTAGACCGGGAACCATAGGCGTAACCGCAGCCTGAACAAAACTAAGACTCTTATTTCCTAACGTTTTCCAAGTCAATCTTTCTTCTTTGGACTTCTTCAAATTTTCATTATCTGGTGAAATAGTAGTCAATTTAAAGTCATTATTAATCGCCTCAAAAGTTGGAATTAAATTTGGTCCTAAAATCACCATATATTGCCCACCAGAGTAAACTACACCCAAAACTTCTTTAATGTTTTCTAATGCTTCTTTATTAACTTTTGATATATCTTTAAGTATAAAGCGCAGACGAGTCGTACAATGAGCTAAGCTTTCAATATTATTTGGGCCACCAAGATTTTGAATAATTTCCTTTCCCAATTCATGATACTTCATTTTTATTCCCCCATTTAAATACATACGAACTTATCTTATCACCTATAAAAATCGTCCTCAATAAAGCCCTTAAGGAAATAATATTATTATTATAAAAATAAGTGGGAGAATAGCATTGGTTTAACGCAGACACACTAAATGATATTTGTAAATTTCTAATATTTTAAATTTTAATATGTACAAAAAAAGACTCCCTCATGGAGTCTTTTTCTAGTTATTAAACTTCTTTTAGAGCATCGTCAATTGGCGTGTTCCCACTACTCATCGGAATAACCTTATCAACTGTATTTGGATATTTCAAAATTTCAGCTAATGTTTTAGCAACATCAGGAATGGGATTTGAATCTGATGGCTCAGCATCAAGTTGAATATTACCAGTTCCTGCTTTTTCAGTGAGATTGCTTGGTTGTAAAATTGTATACTCAAGTTTAGTTGAATTCATCAAATAAGTATCAGCAAAGAACTTAGCTGCAAGATAATCTTCAAGTCCTGGAATTTTTTTCCAAGCATCTGTATCTAAGCTAAGCATTGAACTAAGCATAATATAGCGTTTCACACCAGCTTTTTCT
The DNA here is from genome assembly GCF_947539375.1 of Lactobacillus isalae. NCBI lineage: Bacteria > Bacillati > Bacillota > Bacilli > Lactobacillales > Lactobacillaceae > Lactobacillus > Lactobacillus isalae. The sequence continues at coordinate 149,948 of NZ_OX443569.1, read as the reverse complement.
GCAGCCATCATGGTCTTAATTGCACCCATTGCATCAGTTTGAATTAAGTCTTTACCTCTTGAACCAGCAGTAAAATAAATAACGTCAAAACCGGCTACTTGCTTAGCAATGTCATCAACATCAGCATGCAAATCTAACTTATCTGCCGTAACGCCATCAAGTTTAATAATATTTTCTGGATGACGTGCAGCTGCTGTAACAGTATTGCCGTCTGCTACTAAATCTTTAATTAAATCAGTGGCTACTCTTCCGGAGCCACCAAATACAAAAATTTTAGCCATAATTTTCCTCCTAAGAAAAACATTACAAGGTAATCATAGCTTACTTTTTATTAGTAGTCCAAAATTTACACTTATTTTTTAGTAGCACATTGATACAGACACATCTAATTTGCATATACCTCATGCTTTAAAATTCCCACATAAGGTAAGTTTCTATACAAACCATTATAATCTAACCCGTAGCCAACTAAAAACTCATCTGGAGCCTTAAAACCATAATAATCGGCATGAAAATCTACAACACGAGTTTCAGGCTTATCAAGCATTGCAACAACTTCAACGCTCTTAGCACCGCGATCCTTCATCACTTCACTAAGTGCTTGTAGGGTACGACCAGTATCAATAATATCTTCCATAAAAATCACTGGACGTCCCTTTACATCTGACTTAATATCTTGCGTAATCTTTACTTTTCCTGTTGATTCAGCGCCAGCATAACTAGAAGCCTTAATAGGATCAATAGTTAACTTAAAATTCAATCGCTTAATCATATCACTAGCAAAAATCATGGCACCATTTAAGACTGGAATAACAATTGGTTCTTCATCTTTATACTTTAGGTTTAATCCTGCAGCCATTTCATCCATACGACCATCTAAGTCGTTTTGAGTATACAATATACGTTCGATATCGTTATTCATTCTATAATTCCTCTTCATTAAAATCGTCAATGATGAAATTTTAACATAAATAGAGAGATTTTTTTAGTCTTTTTACACTTATTTATTAATTATTTTTGTAAAACCATATAAAATTGTTCGTATTTATCAAAAGCAATAAAATTATTTATAGTTTTTTAGACTTTCTCTTAAACATAAGTCACAAAAAATTCACAAATCCACTCTAAGATGGATATCAATCAAGTAAAGAAAGGAATGGTTTACATGATATTATTAATAATTTTAGGTATTAGCGCTGCAGCAATATTAGCTACAAACGCGGCTATTGTAAATAAACCAGTTCCAGTTCCTGTAAAGGTTCGTAGGAAATAAAACCATAACTCTATTCTTCATTTTCCTCTTTTTTAGTATTAAACAAAAACCTCGTTGCTACTTAGAACAACGAGGTTTTTGCGTTTTCTTATTCTTTTCTCTGATAACTATTTTTAATGCCTAGCCTTTGACGATATTTAGAAATCGTCCTCCGACTAATTTGAATATTTCTTTCTTTAAAGCTAATTACTAATTGATCATCACTTAATGGAGTACTTTTATTTTCTTTTTCAATTAGTTTTTGTAGCATCCCTTCAAGTTGCGTTTGAGTTACGTTATTAACGCTCTTTCGTGGAAATAATAATTTAAGACTAAATATTTTTCCCTGACACTCTACATATTTATCTTTAACTGCTCGACTAATGGTACTGGTAGCTAGATTTAATTCTTTTGCTACCTCATCTAATTTCACACTTACTAAATCCTCTTCATTCATAGAAGACAAGTATTTCCTTTGTTTTTTTCCTAGAACTTTTCCCAATTTTAATAATGTTTCTTTACGTTGTTGAATAGCGAAATATAGATTATCAAAATTTCTTTTTTGACTAACAAAATATTTTTTATCTTTATTTTCACTATTATCCTTTAATTTGGAAAAATTTTCTTTGTTAAAAATTATTTCTGGTAAGTTAGAACTAGAAGTAGTAATCATTAGTTTGTCATTATCAAAATAGAACTTTATATCAGGAATAAGATATTGCGCTTGTTCACCAACCTCATATTCACTTGCAGGCATTGGATTTAAAGTTTGGATTGATTTCAAAGCTAATAGTATTTCTTTACGCTTAAATGAAAGTTCGTTCCACCTATTTGGATCAGCTATTTTTTCTAATTCTTCATGTTCTAATAAACTCAATGCTAATTTATTAAAATTAACCTTATTTTTAGCTTGAATTAATAAACACTCAGTTAAATCCTTAGCACCTATTCCTAAAGGGTCTAATCTATGTAACTTTTCTCGTCCTGCTTTAAGTTCTGCTAGAGAAAATATCGATCTACTTTTTAAAGACTCTAACTCGACTCTTAAATAACCATCACTCTCTAAATTATAAATTAAAAAAGTAACAACTTTCTTTTCTTTATCAGACCAATCGCTCATTCTTACTTGGCTTAATAAATGATCTATCAGATTTTCAGTATCTTCAGATTGAATCCAATCTAAGTTTTGCAATTCTTTCTTTGTATATTTCAGTTCAACAAATGGATTCTCTTGTGCAAATTCTTGAACTACTTCGCCTAAATCATGAGCATTATACGATAAAATTTTCAAATTTTGTTGTAGCTTTGTAGACAAAAAAAGTCGAGTCACAAGCTTTTCCTGTACTTTAAGTGCCATACCTTGAGCTTGTATCATCAACTTTTCTCCTAACTAAATACTTACCATTTGTATCCGCATAATATTTTTATTCATTGAAATATCTTCAATAACTTCTGTATAGTTTAATGAATGAGGAATTTCTATCTCGTAAATATTAACATAGATCAGTCCTTCTGGCTTTTGTGTAACCTTAAAGTTAACATTCATTACAGTAATATGATTTTTTTCAAAATAATGTTGAATAAATTCTTTTGTTTCAATTTTATGTTTATATTGTATTTCTAGCCTTTTCATAGCATGAACTTGAATTAATTTCTTTGAAAAAACTAAAACCAAGACTACTGCTACCGCGCCAGCAATACCTATTGTATAGTCTCCCATTCCAATCGCCAGTCCAATTCCTGCAACTGCCCAAAGACTAGCAGCTGTTGTTAAGCCCAATACTGTTCGATGTTGAACTAATATTGTGCCAGCACCTAAAAATCCTATTCCTGAAACAACTTGCGCAATTAACCTTGCCTCGTCTGCTCTCACTATTCCAGCAAGCTTAGGTTGATGAATAGCGATTTGAATAGCATCATAACCGATCTTCTCCTGAATTAAAGCAATAATACAAGCGCCAGCACAAACCAAAGCATGTGTCTTAATTCCAGCAGGACGATTTTTATGTTCGCGATCATAGCCAATGACACTAGCAATGAAAACAGAAAGCGCTAAGCGCACAATTATTTCAGGGAGCGTCACTGCTACATGCATTTTAAACCACTCCGATTAAACCTAAAACAATAGAAAGAACTAATACCCCTAACAAAATCCAGTTAACATTGACTTTCTTAGATAACAACCAGTAACAAACAAGAGTTACAACCAGCGGTACCAAGCCAACCCATAGTTGATCCAAGTAGGTCTGAATCTTAATTGGCTTACCACCTTCAATTGGAATACTTAATTTAGATTCAAATTTAACCATAGTTGCTGTCATACAGCCAATCATTAATAAACCCAAAGTTGAAGCTGCCTTATTTAATAGCTTCATACTGCCACTCTTATACATATCTTGTATAAAAGTATCTCCGACAGTAAAGCCCATATAAGTTAAATAGTAACGCGTAGCAATTGAAGGGATATTGTAAATCAATAAAAATAAAATTGGACCTAAAATAGAACCTTGACTTGCTAAGCTAATACCAACACCTGCAGCAATAACTCTTAATACACCCCAGAAAATTGAATCACCAATTCCTGATAATGGTCCCATCAGAGAAGTCTTAATAGCAACCGTAGAATCTGGATCAAAATTTGGATCTTGCGCAGTTTTCTTTTCCATTGATGCAACTAAGCCCATTACAAAAGTACCAACATTTTGTGTAATATTGTACCAAGTTGTATGGCGCATCATTGCTTTACGATGTCCTTCTTTATCTCCTTTAAAATATTCGTCTAAAGCAGGCATGATTGAATACATGAAGCCTGGTGCATGTGCTTTTGTAGCTCCAGCTCGGCTAGCAAAAACTGTAAAGGAGCGCCAAAAGATTTTGTTGATTATTTTTCTGTCTTTAGGTGAAACATTCTTAGTGATTTTCATGAGAAAAAGTCCTCCTCTTCTTCATCCATTTGATTATTTGCTTCTGTATGACTAGCTGTATTTGCAACTGGTACTGCTTTTTGCTTATTTTCAATGTCCATAATTTGCTTATCACGAATCCATTGCAACACAACAATAATAATTCCGATTGCTGCTACGGCTACTGAAGGTAATTTCATATAAGCTGCTAAAACAAATCCTAAGAAATAATATGGTGATAATTGTTTACTCCATAGCATTCTCATCAAGATTGCAAAACCAACTGCTGGTAATAGTCCACCTGTTGCAGATAATCCAGCCATTAAATTAGCAGGAATTTGATTTACTAAGTGTTGAACTGGACGAGCACCAGCTAAGACTGCAAAGAAAGTTGCTAAAGAAAAAGTAAAGTAATTAATAAACCACATTCCGAAATGCAATCGCGTTAATCCTTTTGGATTATCATCTGCAGCTACTTTATCAACAAGTGGTGCAAAAATGTTCATTACGACATTCTTTAAAAACATTGAAATAAAAGCTGCAAACACACCAATTGGCACTGCTAAAGCTAAAGCAGCTTTAGTATCTACACCTAATGTAATAGCAAACGTAGTTGCTAAAACAGTAGCTGTAACAGGTTCAGATGAAATTGCACCACCAATATCGACAGCCCCCATAAAAATAGCTTCTAGTGATGCTCCAATTAAAATACCTGTTCGAATATCACCAAACATTAATCCAGCTATCATCCCTACAACTAAAGGACGTTCAATCATTGTTTGTCCCCAAAGCCAGTTACCGCCTAAACAGACAAACACACAAATCGCTGCTAGCGTTGCTGTATGTAACATATTTTTACCTCCTCGTTCTAATTAGCATCTTTCAAAATAGAAGAAATTGGAGTTTTAGCATTATTTGGTACAATTTGATGAAAGACAGGAATATCAAGCTTTGCTAGTTCCTTTAATGCTGCCAATTCCTCCGGTGTCATCATTAACGTTGATGATAATTGAATAGCATTTTCAGCATCTTTAGTAAAACGACCAACATTAGCTACATTAATTCCTTCAATATCTTTTACATTTTGAGCAATTTTTAGAGCATCTTGAACATTATTAGTTAAGGCGAAAATTCTCATTTTTGCTCCCTTAGGATTATTAAAGACTTTTATTGCATCCTCAACATTGCGAATTAATAATTTTTTTCCAGTTGGCGTAGCCATCTTCAAAGTCATCTGCACCATCTCATTGTTTGCCGCATTATCATTAGCTACTACAATTCCTGGTGTATTCAATTCTTTAGTCCAAACCAAAGCAACTTGCCCATGAATTAAACGGTCATCTACTCTTAATTGTGCAATCATAATTTTTCTCCCTTTTAAAATTTATTATGCAAAGAAGTCATTATCTGATTCTTGCTCTTTTTTATCATTTTTAATTTCAATTAATTCAACTTGACTTTGTTTAATCAAATCTTTTAGGTGTTCCTCAGTTAAAGGTTCACTATCTAGTAAAACTGACATAATTATTGCTAAATTCATTTGAGTAACAATATAAATATCTTTTTCATTAGCAGCCTCAAGCATCACCTTTTGATTTACGCTTCCTCCTTTTAAATCGGTAAAAATTACCGCTGGTCTTTTAGCTGACTTAATAAATTCTTCAATTTTAGGAGTATAGTCACTATCATCAACGTAGGCATCAATTACTTTCACTTGTTTTCCCATTCCCGTAAGGATGTCCAACGAGCTTTGTAATCCACTTGCAAAGTGTCCATGGCTAGCAATTAAAATATCCGTCATATTTTTAGCTCCTCTCTTTTTATTCTTTACACCTATTTATTAGCAAAAAGCGTGCCAAGTGATTAAAAGGCCTATTTTACAGCAAAAAAAATAAAGTGTTTATTTCTTAAACACTTTATCTTCCGTGATTAAACACTAATTAGTTATTAAATTTATTCATTAATGAATTGCTTAAATAGTTCATATAAAAGCGATATTTCATAATTGGAGATATGAATATTATATTTGAGCTCAATGGGTTGAAAAATACTATGCGAGATTTTGAAAAAATCTTTTTCAGCCTCTGTCTGTGGTTCTACCTTAACCTCCGCTGTTTTTTGAACCATTAATCTTTCAATCATTAATGCAATATGCATATATAAATTTAGCTTAACTTTTCCATCTAAATTCAAGCCATAGTACCCTTCATATTTGCTATTGATCACTTCAACTTGTCTAATTACAACATCCGGATTTAAGAAAGATAAACGTTCAGAAATACCCTCTTTAGAAAAGAAGCGTAATAATTGCTGACTAAAGAGATCAATTTCTTCCGAATTCATATAAGGAGCTAACCAACGTTTTAAATTATTTTCACCGCTCGCATCCAAAAGATCGTATAAATTCATATGCTTAAATTTAACAGCTTCTAAAATATCTAGCGTAGTTAGTACAAAAAGCGTTCGATCAAAATATGCCCACTCTTTTGATTTAATCTTTTCTTTTAAGGAACTATAGTCAACTGGAATAACCTTAATTTCTCTAGGTAAAAATGGTTGAATAATTTCACTAACTTTTTGCGCAATCCCCATCCCTGAAATACAAGAAACAAGAATATTAGGTGATTGAGAAAATCCTTCATAATACTGAACGCCTATCTCATAATCACGATCAGCAGCTTCCGCAATTTGCTTAAATGAAACATTTTGTTGCATTTTTAAGCCTAAATCAAGAGCCGTTAATGTTGTTAAATTATTAACTACTAATAAATCTCCATCTAGATGTGAACTAATTTCTGAATATAATTGACCTAAAGATCCCATATCAACCATTAAAATGAAGCCTTCTGTCGTATTAAAAGACGCCAGCAATTTTTTAGCTTCATCAATAATCGGATCAATCCCAGTATCAATTGGCATATCTAACGCATCAAATACATAAGTTCCACATAACGAATTAACAACAGTCTGAATACTCGTGGCAGTACTTTCACCATGAGCCACTATTAATCCACGAAGCCTAATCCTTTCATCTACGTGATCACTTAATAGAAGTGCCAAAATCAACTCAAGAGTTTTTTGACTTCTCAATACTAATACAGGTAACTCGCTATAAAATCTTTCTGCTACATGTAAAGAGCGAGGAATTATACTAGAAAATTCTTCACGTAAATTAGTAATTATTTCATCCTTTATTTCAAAATGATACCTATAAAGTAAATATAGGACTGGTTCTAAATATGAAGTATTAGACAGACCAAATTGCTTTTCAATTATCTGATGAAATAGTTTGTTATGTTGCAAATATAAACCTGATTTAATTGATTCTCGTTCTACAAAGCATTTTAGACTCTGAATTACTAATTTACATTTACTTATCTCTTCATGAGAATAGTTATTTTCGAGCTGTTTTAAACTATTTTCTAATTTCAAAAAACTTTGTTTAATCAAACTATCGCCCGAGCGTTCAAGTGGACAAGTAGGATCGATTAATAAATTTCCATATTCCACAAAATTAGGCAAATCGTCTATCATAATATTATCTAGCTGGATTTTGATTATTTCACTATTTTCTTGGTCACGATAAGCTGCTGCGCACGAAACTTTAATAATATTCTTTAAGTAGCCAATATTTCCGGGATGTTTAATCTTCAATAATGTAGAAACTACATATTTATCTACATCAATTTTTCTTTTAATGAGACGTGCTTCTTGGTAAAAAATATAGCGTAACAATTCTAGTCTTTCATCAATTGGACGACTAGCAAAATCTGGTAATTTAACATGAACAGGAACACGTCTTAAAAAAGTCGTTAACAAAACTTCTTTAGGATCTTCAGTAGTTGCCATTATTAAACGAACTTTTGACTTTATCGCACGTGAATTATCCCCCATTGGATAAAATTGTCCCGAATCAATAAATGAAAATAATTTTTCTTGATTTTCACTGCTTAACCGATGTACCTCATCTAAAAACAAATATCCACCATTTGCCTGCTTTAGAAGCCCATCCTTCGCTTGATCAGCTCCCGTATACGCTCCTTTTACATAACCAAATAACATGCTAGAAACAAGTTCTGGATTATTAGCATAATCAGCACAATTTAAAATAATATACGGAGCACTCTTTGCAATAATTCCTCTACTTTTTGCAAGTTGAAAAATTTTACTAGCTAAATAACTTTTACCTACTCCAGAATGACCCGTAATTAAAATATTTAGCCCATCTGGAGGATACATAATTGCAGCTGAAATTTGCTCGATAGCATATCTCATAGATCCACGATATCCAATAAAATCGTCAAAATCGTGATTCAAATTGGGAGTACTCTCCTTTTTGATCCATTTTACTGGACGACCAGAAATTTTCCGGATTTTCTCTTCTCTAACTAATTCATTTAAATAGTGACTAACTACAGATCTAGATAAATTTAATCCAGCAGCTAGTTCAGTAGTAGTTAACGCATGATCATGGCTAAGCATATTTAAATAAGTTAAGACATTGTTTTTTCCTTTATCCATGATTTTTCTCCATAAATTTAATGTTATAAGTATATCATAATTATGAAACCGATATCATCAACTATGCTCGTATACGTTATATAAAAGAAACTCAACTTAAATTAAAAGCCTCGTTGCTATTTAGAGCAACGGGGCTTTTTGCATTTCTTATCTTCTAATAAATTTCTGATCACTAGCTGGTATTCCATTTTCATCTGAAATATAGCGTTCCACATGCATGTGAAGATCATATTTTTCACGTAAATCTGCCAATTCCTTCATCATTGGAGACGCATGATGAGCATCAAGTGACTTTTGATCTTTCCAGCTATCAATTAAAAGGATCGTCTCTGGATCATTTAAAGGAATGAAATAGTCATATTTTTCATTACCTGACTCTTGCCTAATACGATCTGCTACACCTCTTTTTTCCATTTCTTCAGCAAATTTTCTGGCACTTCCATTTTTACCTGTATAATAAAGATTAACTGTTAATGACATGGTTAAACTCCTTCTTTCCTAATGTGAAAATCTCTTTATTTCAATTCAGTTAATGTTTTTTCAAACTCTTTACTAAAAGACGATTTCTGAATATTTTTACTAATAAAGTAAACAATTGCTTGATTATCAAAAGCTGAAAAAGCAATTCGGGCAGACCCGACAGTACCAAGGTTTAATCGAAATTCATAAATTTTTTCTTTATTAATTCTTTTTCTGCTAGCTAATTTAACCTTAGTCATCCCTGTTTCTATCTCTTTAGTAATAGCTTTCTCAATTAGCTCTTTTATTAATGTTCTTTGCTTATTGTATTTTTTTAAAAAACTTTTACACCCATGTTCATCAAATTTTATTTGCATTTTTATATATCCAAACAAAAAAAGACCCCAGAAAATCTGAGGTCTTTTTCTAATATACTTATTGATTATTCTTCGTTTAATGAAGCTTCATCAAATTGAACTGATGATTCCTTTGAGTCGATTGGTGCAGTACCCATCCATGAAATCATTTCCTTCATAGAATCAGTAATTGCGTCAGTACCAGCTCTCAAAAGCTTACGTGGGTCGTAACCCTTGTTGCCCTTGTCTAAGTCCATCTTGTCTTCGATGTACTTACGAGTTGCAGCTTGGAATGCTAATTGGAATTCAGTGTTGATGTTGATCTTAGCAATACCTAATTGGATTGCCTTTTCGATTTGGTCTTGAGGAATACCAGAACCACCGTGAAGAACAAGTGGTTCACCTGGTACAGCTTCTGCGATTTCCTTCAAACGATCGAAGTTCAAACCTTTCCAGCCTTCTGGGTAAACACCGTGGATGTTACCAATACCACAAGCAAGCTTGTCAACACCAGCAGCAACGAAAGTCTTAGCGTCTTCAACAGATGCTAATTCACCGCCATCGGCACCTTGGTTTTCACCAATCTTACCGATTTCAGCTTCAACAGAGATACCTCTTTCGTGAGCTAACTTAACGATTTCCTTAGTCTTAGCTAAGTTTTCGTCAGTTGGTAAGTTGTGACCATCAAACATAACTGATGAGTAACCAAGTGCGATACATTCCTTAGCAGATTCGAAGTCACCGTGGTCCAAGTTCAAAATAACTGGAACGTCGATGTCCATGTTGTCCATTTCGTTAAGAACTAAATCCTTAACAGTCTTGTAACCACCCATGTACTTAGCAGCACCAGTAGAAACTTGAATCAATAAAGGAGTTCTAGTTTCCTTAGCACCTCTTAAAAGTGCGCGAGTCCATTCAAGGTTGTTAGTGTTGTATGCACCTACAGCGTAGTGGTTTTCACGAGCAGCTTTGAAAATGTCATTACCATTTACTAAATAAGCCATTAAAAAAATACCTCCTAAATTTTTAACACATCATTAGTTTAACCCATTAGTGCAAAAATTAACATACTTTAGCTCAAAAAATTTCAGTGAATATTTTTTATTAAAAAAATATTACATTTCTTTTGGCGCATTTACACCCAAAAGTCTCAAAGCTTCAGTTAAAACGATTGAAGTTGCTTGAACTAATGCAAGACGAGCATTTAATTGATCATCTTCATCCAAAATTCTTACATTTGCATAGTATTTGTTAAACTTCTTACTTAAATCTAACGCATATTTTGCAATTATAGATGGTTCAAATTTTTCTGAAGCTTTTTCTACAATAGCTGGGAAATCAGCTAAAGCTTTAGCAACTGCAAATGACCAATCATCATCTAAGTTCAAATTATCCATTGAGATTTCTTTATTAGCCTTGCGCAAAATACTTTGTGCTCTAGCGTTTGTGTATTGAACGTATGGACCAGTATCCCCTTCAAAACGAACAACTTCTTCTAAGTCAAAGTCAAAGTTATCCATTCTATCATTCTTTAAATCATGGAATACTACTGCACCGACACCAACATCATGAGCAACTTGATCTTTATTAGATAAGTTTGGATTCTTTTCTTCAATTTGTTGTTGTGCCAAAGAAACAGCATCTTTTAATACCTTATCTAAGAAAACAACATTACCTTTTCTTGTTGATAACTTCTTTCCACCTTGAGTAATTAAACCAAATGGAATGTGGTGAATATTATCAGCCCAATCATATCCCATCTTCTTTAAAACTTGCTTTAATTGCTTAAAGTGACCACTTTGTTCGCCACCAGCAACATAAAGAGACATAACGAAGTCATATTCTTTTTTACGGTATAATGCAGCAGCTAAATCACGAGTCATGTATAAACTTGAACCATCAGATTTCAAGATTAGAGCTGGGTTTTCATCTTCACCCAAGTTAACAACCTGAGCTCCGCGAGATTCTTCTAGTAGTCCCTTTTCTTTCAATTCATCAACTACAGGTTGCATTTTATCGTTAAAGAAAGCTTCACCATTATAAGAATCAAAAGTTACGCCTAACTCCTTGTAGATACGATTAAATTCTTGAAGAGAAACTTCACGGAACCATTTCCATAATTTAATTTCTTCTTCGTCCCCATTTTCAAGTTTCTTAAAGGCAGCACGTCCTTCATCATCTAACTTAGGATCTTTTTCAGCCTCTTCATGGAACTTAACATAGTAATGGAAAAGATTAGTAATTGGATCTTTCTTAACGTCCTCTTCATTACCCCATAAGCGGTAAGCAGTAATTAATTTCCCAAATTGGGTACCGTAATCGCCAAGATAATTAATCTTAATTGGAGTGTAACCAACCTTTTCTAAAGTCTTAGCAATTGAATTACCAATAACAGTAGAACGTAAGTGTCCCATTGACATTGGCTTAGCAATGTTTGGAGAAGACATATCGATTGGGACATTACCTTCACCTAATTTTTGATCACCAAAATGATCTTTTTCAGTTAAAACATCATTTAAAGTTGCATTAACAAGCTTAGCATGATCAATTGCGAAGTTAACGTATGGACCAACTGCTTGAATACTAGTAAAGTTATCATCACTAATTTTTTCCGCAATGTCTTTTGCAATCAAAGCTGGATTCTTGTGTTCAATTTTAGCCAAAGCAAATGCTGGAAAAGCGTAATCTCCCATCTTTGCGTTCTTTGGTCTTTCAATTAACATTGCAATTTTTTCTTTAGGTAAATCTACCTGTTCACTAACTAAATCAACAACTTTTTGTTTAAAATCCACTTATAACACCTCTTACATAAAAAAAGTCCCTTCCTAGACAATCTAGAAAGAGACGAGAAAGTTTCCCGCGGTACCACTCTATTTGATACAAAGTATCCGCTTATTAATTGATTTTAAAATTATAGTTAAACACGCCTTCGTATTGTTCTATTGTCTAACTCACACCAAACATAGACTCGCTGAAAATAGATTCAATATTACTACTTTTAACTCTTTGTCATGAAGATTATATCAGCAATCTTAACTTATGTGCAATATTAAAACGAATTCATAGTCAAAATTTAATTAAAACAGTAGTTCAACAATTTCTTTGTTTCTGAAAACCGCTCAACATCATTCTGTGCACCGAGAATTACAGTAATTACTCGCTTACCATTTTTATTCACTGTACAAGTAAAGCATGAACCAGCTTCATCAGTTGTTCCAGTTTTCAAACCATCGATAGGATAATTTGGATCATAATCTGAAAGTCCGTTTAACATTTTATTGCTATTAGTCATTAAAGTATTTCTAAAATAAGCTTTTGATATTTTAGTTGTGTTTAAAACATCAGGATACTCAACAATTAATTTTCTAGCTACAATTGCCATATCATTAGCACTCATTTTATTTTCAACTGTAGTTGTCATTCCAAAGAAATTTTTCTTTTTCTCTGGTAAACCATCAACTGTCACAAATTTAGCATTATGAAGATTCCATTTCTTAGCTTGAGTGCGCATTTGATTTAAGAAATTTTCCTCATTTCCGCTGACTGCAATTGCCAGTAAGTGTGCCGCATTATTAGCTGATTTTATCAAAGCTGCATCATAAAGCTCTTTAACAGTATATTTTTGACCCAAGCTAAGTGGCACACTAGCATAATCAGGATTAGACCCTAAGTTAATGATTTCTTGAGTGGGACTAACGGTTGTATCCCAAGAGATTTTCTTTTCTTTTATTGCTTTTAGAGTTAGGTAAGCAGTTAACAACTTAGTCATTGAAGCAATCGGCAAACTTTGATTGGCATTTTTTGCGTAAATTACTTTTCCGTCTTTAGAATTAATTGCAACAGCAGCTTTAACATTTAAGCTGACTTGATCAGCATGATAATTTGATGGCATTTTATTTGGACCAAAGTTGTTTTTCCATAGCAAAAAACAAATAGCAATTACTACTATTCCTATTATCCACAAGAAATTTTTCTTAGACTTTTTCTTTGCATGTCTCATCCTGTCACCCATTTCTTGTTATGCATTTTAACTTACTTATCTTTTACTACAACTTTTGTGCCTACAGGCAATTTTTCATATAACCATTTAGAATCTGGCAAACTCAAACGAATACAACCATGAGAAGCCTGAGTTCTCCCAAGCTTTTTTGCTTCATTTTTCATAATTTTATTGTCACCGTCTATTGGGACAGAATGAAAGAGATAAGTCCCATGACCATGCCAGCTCACATAGGTACGAGCACCTACTTGAAGACTCTGATTGAAAAAGCTAGCTCCTTTTTCTGCTTCAACTGCATAAGTTCCAGTTGGTGTGGCAGATTTACCATGATGATAGACTCCACAAGATGCAAGCATAGTGTAAACCGGCTTTTTACCATCCATAATGTACACACGATTACCTTTAATCGATACCCTTATCCACAACTTGCTTAGGCTTAAAAGATCAGGATGCGCTTTATTCTCACTTTTAACTTTCCAGCTACCTGCAGGCTGCAAATCTTTAGGATCGGGATATGGTAAATTAGGATTTTTTTCTGCAATATCTTTTCTTTTCTTAACTACTTTAGTAGTTGCAGTTTTAGTTGGCGTGGCAAGCGAAACATTACGATGAGGAAATAAAATGACTGCTAGAGCTAAAATAGCTAGTATTGTTCCCATAATTAAAACAGAATTTTGATATTTATTCATCTTTTTCATTTTAATCACTTCTCATATTTCTTCATCATTTCTGGAAGCATACGCGACAGCTGCGTTGGGCGCACAATATATTGATGCTCTGCAATTTTATCAGCTACAAGAGAATGAATGCCTACAGCACCTGCTACAATTTCTAAACTAGGTGTAAATTGGCCACAGAAGCCACCAATGATTCCTGCTAGAGTATCTCCCATTCCGCCAATTGCCATTCCAGGATTTCCATAAGGATTTCGATAAATATTTCCTGCTTGATCATAAACTTTAGTATGATTAGATTTTAATACTAAAATTGCATTTTTCTTTGGAACTAGTTTATTTAGTGCTGCTTGATTTAATTGATCAGTTTGCTCAGAAATTTTTATTTTGCTTAATCTTTGCCATTCCATTTGATGAGGTGTAAAAATCATTAACTTTGAATTTACTGGCAATAGGTTTTCTTGCTGACTAATTAAATCAAGGGCACTTGCATCTAAAATTAACGTTTGCTTTAAGCTGATGCTGTCTCTGACAAGAGCTAGTATATCTTTTGCTTGCTTATCTAAACCTAATCCCATTCCGCAAACCACTACATCAGAATTCTTAATTAGACTTTTTAACTCATCTTTTTCATCCCAACTAAGAGCCATAATTTCTGGATCTCTTGTATGCAAAGCCGTAATATTGACTGGATTTGTAACAACTGTTACCAAGCCAGCACCACTATTTAATGCACCTTCTGCTGACATCATAAGCGCGCCACCATATTTTTTACTGCCTCCAATTAGTAGTACATGCCCATAATTACCTTTGTGAGTAGCGCTCTTTCGCTTTTTAATTACTTCAGATATTAGTTCTTTTGAAATATTTTTCATTTTATTTTATCCAAAAAAGCCCATCTAACCGATGAGCTTTAACTTTATAATTTATCGTTATTTTCTTTTTCTGCAAGTTCAACTGCATATTTTGTTAACTTATCAGCTGCAACTTCGCGCGCATCAGTTTGAACACTTAAAGCATAATGTTCTAAGTCATCTTTTAGCTCTTCAGAAATCGCATTTTCATATTTTCCTAGTTCATTATCACTAAACGGCTTCAGAAAATCAGTTATATTGTTAAATAGTCGCTCCATGGCATAACGAAGCTTTTTATCGTCTACGCGCTTATTTGAAGAAATTTGTTTCTTAATCCTTTCAAGACTATGAATCGTATGTGGCAATAAAATATATTCATCTTTTCGTCTTTGCCAAATAATAACGCCATTAGTCTCAATATCATTTAAATTATTTTGAACTTCATCCAAATTACTGTCAGGACCAAACGAATAGCTTAATGAATTATCATCTAAAAAAGCAGCATAATTGTCATGCTTATCGTCAGCATTACCATTATAGTTATCTAAAAAATCACGTGCCGCATTAATATCATGTTGTACTTCTCTCTTTTGAGCAACACTTAAGTATTCTGGATCATAATCTTGATAAAGATGAGTTCCTTCTTCAAATTGAATTAAAAGTTGCTCATCCTGTGCATCTTTCAAGATTTTGTCTATCTTTTTGTATGTATCAGTTCCTAAATAGAAATCTTTCTCATCAATATCAAAATTAAAATCGTTATAACAGGTATCACGCAATCCTAATAAAGTCATATATGTATCTTTTTTCAATTTTGTCCACCTCTTTCAATCGTTATTTTACTCTTTTTCCAGAAAAGCAGGAAATTTTTAATTCAATTCTGTTACTTACGTTGGTCATCTAAAATATTCTTAAAATTTTCTAACTGATTTTTTCTCTGCTCACTAAGGGCTGCTGTTCCCGAATTTACATAAGCCTTAAATAATTTTCTAATTATTGGTTCCCACACTTCTTTTTGAGCAGAACTATTTTTGATTAAACGAGTAGCTAATTTATACGTTGTCTTTGGTGTTAATAAATTTCTAAAATAAATTTGATTACTATCGCTAACTGTTAAATACAGCATTTCAATAAAATCTTTTCGTTCGGTATCACTTGTATTTTTTAACCATTCAGCAATTGCTTTCCAAGAAATTTCAGAGCCGCTATCCAATTGCTTTACTGTCACAAATTTATCCTTTTTTACACGCCAGGTAAACATATCATGTTGTAGTAAATTAGCTCCTGAGGCTGCAACAATCGTACAGTAATCTTTTTCTCCAATAAGGTCATCCTGAAGTATTCCAATTAGTGATCCTTGCGGAATATATTTATGGATCTTGTTTTTCAATTTTAAGAATTTTTTCTTTAGCCTATCTTGATTGTGAAAACCGGGGCCGTCAAAACAATCAATTCTAACAATATTTGAAAGATCTGACTCTTTTAAACTTAATGCAACCGCAAAAGCTAAATTACCGCCTTTTGAATGTCCACCAAGATAAAATTTCCCAGGAAATAATTCTTTAATTCGTCGATAATATGAGCGAGCAAAATAATGCGCTGGTACCCAATTATTAAAAGACATATTAAAGTTCTCTTTCCAGCCAATTGTCGTGGCTGTCGTTCCACGATAAGCAATATAAGACTGACCATCAGCAATATAAAAAGTAACGGCATTAAATTGCATTTGTGTTTTTGCATCTATTTTACTTACAGCCTGATGCCAAGATACGTTTTTAAAACGTCGATTCTTAATCATTATTTTGATTAATTTTTCAGTATTTTTTCCGCCCAGATTTCCTTTTGTTAAAGTTTCAATTTCTTCATCTGAAGCTAAATCCTGTAAACTAGTGATCCGAGGAAGAGCATCAAAATTACAATATGCCAATTGAGAAAAAATCATGCTATCTATTTCATTCAAAGGAAATTCGCTAAAGCTCCTTCTTTCTTTTGTGGCATATCCAAGCATATTATCCATTTTTCTTCCTCACTTTCTCTAAAATATTATATAATGAACTTCCTTGGCAGGGGCAAAAAAGGGAAACTTAAGTAATTATTACTTAAGTTTCCCTTTTCTATATATTTTAAATTCTAATATGTAATCTTGCCAAAACTCTGTTAACTTTTGGTCCAATGATCTTTTGTGCTAAGCCAAATTTCACCGATAAGAATGCATATAATATTCCACCGATAGCTACAGCAAGTGTAACTAAAATAAAGGAAGTTGGACGACGCTCAGGCGAAATAATTTTCCCACCAAAATCAACCACCCCAGTAACTACAACAAACATAGCCATTGAGAAAATTGCAATTCCAATAAATCTTCTTGATGTACGACCACTATTATACTTATATCTAACCTTTAAATGCTTCAAAGAAAGCCAAATAGTAATAATTAATCCGATATTAGTAGCTAAAAGTGGACCGTAGACTTTGAAGAATTTAATCATCGGCAGTTGAACCGCAAATTTGATAATAATTCCCAAAACTAGGTACTTTATCGCTAATCCATTCTCTGATAGTCCCTGCAAAATCGCCATTAAAACTGTAAACAGCCCTAAGCTGATTGCCGTAAACGATGACAAGTATAAGACGTTTGAACCTAATGGATCATACCCATAAAAAATTGTATAAATTGGCGTTGCAATAGCAGCCATCCCCAGAGAAGCTGGAATCATAACAAATAAGAATAATTCCAATGTATTTTCAATTTGATTAGAAATGCTAGCATAATCACGTCTTGCATGTGCACCTGATAAAAGCGGAATTGCCGTTACAGACATCGCAGTGGCCAAAGATACGATAATCATGATTAACTTATTTGCATTTAACCCAAATAAGGCATACCATGATTCGATTTGATCAGAACTTGCATGAACAAACATAGCAATCATCGGATGGAAAGTATACTGGTCAATTAATTGGAATAGTGTAATCCCTGAATCAATGATGATAAATGGAATTGATTGATTAATAATTTCCCAAAAAATTCCGGCTGTTGAAATCTTAATAGCATGATTTGATTGTTCCATCAATGCATTTAATTCATCTCTTCGACGATATAAGAACCATACTAAAAGTAAAATTCCAAATACCGCACCAATAGCTGCAGCTAAGTTTGATTGAACAACAGCATGGACGTAAGAACCATGTTGAACTTGCATGATGATATATGCAGTCAAAAGCATCCATAATACACGAGCTAACTGTTCAACAAATTGAGACATAGCTGGTGGCATCATGTCTGCATAACCTTGGAAATATCCACGCATGATACTCAAAATCGGAATAATCAAAACTGCATAAGACAAACTTCTCATTACGGCAACTTGACGCGGATCACTCTCTGCCCCATGTAAAATTGCCCCCATGATATCATCAGTAGCCAAAATTGGAGCTCCAAAATACATTATTGCAGCACAAATCACACCAAAAATTGCCATCAAAATTAAGCCACGTCTAAACAGCTTGCGCCCAATGTCATATTCATTTAACGCATTATATTTCGCTACTTGTTTAGCAACCGCACCCGGAATACCAGCAGTAGAAATAATGATAAATAAGCTATAAATATTATAACTTTTCGCTGTTAGTGCATTAGCAATATTCCCATGGCTTCCCATCCAGGCATACCATGGAATAATGTACAATGCCCCTAAAATTCGTGACACAATTGAACCAAAGGTCATCCAAGCGGAGCCTTTGACCATTGTCTCTTTAGTATTTTTAGTATTATTTTCCATAAAAATAAATTTTCCCTATATCCAGTTAAGCGTCTGAATTATATATTACTCATTAATGTAAACAGTATTTACAAATATTAATTATTTAGGAAAAACTTAAATTACTTAGCAACAATGTTGACAATCTTATTTGGAATAACGATCACTTTCTTAACATCTTTTCCATCCAAGAATTTTTGAACATGGTCAAGAGAAAGAGCTTCTTTTTCTAAATCATCTTTAGCAGCATCTTTAGCAGCCTTAAATTTACCACGAAGCTTACCGTTGACTTGAACCATAATTTCAACTGTTGATTCAACTAATTTTGCGGGATCATATTCTGGCCATTTAGCATAAGTAATTGATTCATCATGACCAAAAATAGACCAAATTTCTTCCATCATGTGTGGTGCAACTGGTGCGAGAAGTTTTACAAAACCTTCTGCATATTCACGTGGAATAGTCTTAGCTTTTTGTGCAGCATTCATAAATACCATCATTTGACTAATTGCAGTATTGAAGTGTAGAGCTTCAAAGTCTTCAGTAACTTTCTTAACGGTTTCAGCATAAACCTTATCAAGTTCACCGTCATTTTTATCAACAATCTTTTCTTGAGGAATTGCGTTTAAATCAAGATCATTAACAAATAAGCGCCATACACGATCCAAGAACTTCTTGGTAGATGCAGGACCGTTATCATCCCAATCAATAGATGCATCTAATGGTCCCATGAACATTTCATACATTCTAAGAGAATCTGCACCATACTCATCAATTACTTCATCCGGGTTAACTACGTTTCCCTTAGACTTAGACATCTTTTCGTGATTCTTCAAGATTAAACCTTGATTATATAATTTTTGGAATGGTTCTTTAGTTGGTACAACACCCAAATCATAAAGAACCTTATGCCAAAATCTAGCATATAGAAGATGGCGAACTGCATGTTCTGCACCACCAATATAAAGATCAACTGGAAGCCACTTTTTAAGTAAATCATAGTCAGCTAATTCTTTATCATTGTGCGGATCAATATAGCGTAAGTAATACCAAGAAGATCCAGCCCAGTTAGGCATAGTATTAGTTTCTCGCTTACCTTTTCGACCATTTTTATCAACAACATTTACCCAGTCGGTCAAATTAGCAAGTGGACTTTCTGGAGTACCAGATGGCTTAATATCAGTTGCATGTGGCAAACGAAGTGGTAATTCATCTTCAGGAACTAATGAAGTAGTGCCATCTTCCCAATGAATAACAGGAATTGGTTCACCCCAGTAACGTTGACGAGAAAAGTCCCAATCACGAAGTTTATAGTTAACTTTCTTTTGACCCACCTTGTGATCTTCAAGCCATTCAATCATTTTCTTTTTGGCTTCTTCAATATTTAAACCATTTAAAAATTCGGAATTGATGTGCGGACCATCACCACCATAGGCTTCTTTATCTAAATTACCTCCGTCAATAACTGGAGTAATAGTTAGACCGAATTTTTTAGCAAATTCATAGTCTCGCTGGTCACCGGAAGGTACACCCATTACCGCACCAGTTCCGTAACTAGCTAAAACATAATCGGAAATCCAAATTGGCACTTCTTCACCATTTACCGGATTAATTGCATAAGCACCAGTAAACACGCCAGTTTTATCTTTATTAAGGTCTGTTCTTTCAAGATCTGACTTTGATTCAATTTTCTTAATATAAGCATTAACTGCTTCTTTTTGTTCCGGAGTAGTGATTTCTTGAACTAATTTACTTTCTGGAGCAAGAACTGTGTAGCTAACACCAAATAAGGTATCAGGACGAGTAGTAAAGACATCAAAAGTCTTATCGCTATCCTTAACCTTAAAAGTAACTTGTGCACCTTCTGAACGGCCAATCCAGTTACGCTGCATTTCTTTAACTGGTTCTGGCCAATCTAAATCATCTAAATCTTCAAGTAAACGATCAGCATAAGCAGTCATTTTAAGCATCCATTGACGCATATTACGGCGGTAAACTGGATATCCACCACGTTCAGTCTTGCCATCAACGATTTCTTCATTAGCAACAACTGTACCTAAGTCTGGTGACCAGTTAACAGGTACTTCCGCCTCATAAGCTAGGCCTTTTTTATACATTTGTTCAAAGACCCATTGAGTCCACTTGTAGTAATTAGGGTCAGAAGTCGTTACTTCACGGTCCCAATCATATGAGAAACCAAGTTTATTAAGTTGCTTTTTGAAATTAGCAATATTTTCTTTAGTAACTTTTTCTGGATCTTCACCTGTCTTTAAAGCATATTGCTCAGTTGGCAAACCAAAAGCATCCCAACCCATTGGATGAAGCACATTATAGCCTTGTGCACGCTTCATTCTAGACATGATATCTGTTGCAGTATAGCCTTCTGGGTGCCCTACATGAAGACCTTTACCTGATGGAAATGGGAACATATCTAAAGCATAGTAGTTCTTCTTCTTAGGATCAGTTCCTGTCTTAAAAGTATCATGCTCTGCCCAATATTTTTGCCACTTTTTTTCTACGGTTTTGTGATTGTACACCTAAATCTCTCCTTAAAACTAAAAAACGCCCTATGATTAAAAAATCATAGGACGAAGTTAATTTCGCGTTACCACCTAAGTTCCACACAACATTACGTGTGACACTCATGCCCCTTAACGCGGAAAGCAAACGATAGACTTATTCATCAGGGTAAGTTCACAACACAATTGTTAAGCTTTGCACCTAACCAGCTCATCTCTAAAAACAATTATGATTTGCTACTACTCCCTAGTCTTTATTTTTTTATGGATAATGATTATAATTTACCACATCTACTAGAAATTACAAGGGGAGAAATTTTTTTGAAAAAGAAACATGATAATCTAGTTATCCACGATACACTAATTCCAGGATTTATTTTTTTAATACTTTATGTAAGCTGGGCACTCTTAGTCATATATAAGAATCCATTTATTCATTCTTTTGACCAAGCTATTATTCACCTTGTTTCTAATAATAATCCAGTTAACGTAGCAATTGCCACTAAATTGACTGTAATTGGGAATACTAGTACCTTAACAATAGCTACAATTGTTTTATTTATTGGATTACTTCTTGCCAGAAAATTTGCCTATGCTTTCTTTTCAGCTGGATTAATGATCTGTGCCAATGGTTATAACTGGATTACAAAGCATGCTGTTGAACGCCACCGTCCTCTAGTTCACCATCTAGTTTTTGCTGACGGCTACAGTTTTCCCTCTGGACACTCTGTCGGTAGCGCCACATTCTTTGGTATTTTAATTATCCTGACCATCTTATTAGTCAAAAATAAGTTTTGGCGTACTATACTAATTATTATTTGGATTATCTTTCCATTGTTTATTGGCTATACTCGAATCTTCTGCCATGTTCATTACCCTTCTGATGTAGTTGGTGGATGGTTAGAAGGAACTACCTTTGTTTTACTTGGCTTTTCTATTCTCTATCATTCTTACTTAAAGAAACATAATTAAAAACGCTAACTGAGTTAATTAGCTCAGTTAGCGTTTTTGTTTTTATTCAACAATTTTCTTTTGTTTATACAGTTGGTTAAGAATCAAAGATAAGATGATCACCACTAAAGAAACTACATAAACAGACTTCAAACCACTTAATAATACTTGTCTTAAGCCAGGTATTAAGTTAGCTGCCAAATGTTTAGCCTTATCAGCAGAAACAATATCATTCATCATCTTTTGGGTTAAATTTGGATGATGTGCTAATTGCTTAGCCACGACCATATTGAAAGTAATACCATAGATCGAAACCATCATAGTTTGTCCTAAATACTTCATTAAAGTATTAAAACTAGTAGCAACGCCAATCTTATCGCGCCCTACCAAAACCTGAGAGCGAACTTGAGAAGCTGTAGTAATAGCTCCAAAAGCTGTCCCATTAAAGGCTGCAATTATACAAAATACCCAAAATGAAGTATAAATTGGAACCATAATTAAGGCTAAATCAGCTACTACCAAAATAAGCAACATATAATCATATGTTTTCTTTATTCCCCAGCGCCCTAACATGCCACCAATCAAAAATGATCCTACAATCCACATTAAAGAACTAGGTGTCACTGCAAAACCAGCAACAGAAGCGCTTGTTGCATTTATTCCTTGCATCCAAGTTGGAATATAAAATTCAAACCCAATAACCACACCAGAAATAAGAAGCGTAATCAAGTTGATCATTGTAAATTCTTTACTGCTTAACATGTCAAGTGGCATGATTGGATCTTTTGCCTTCTTTTCAGTCTTAAAAAAGACAATAGCTGAGGCAATGATGATAATTAACAAAGCTAGCAATAGTAAATTAAGACCCTTTTCCAGCTCCTGTAAAAATATCATTAATGACAGCAAAAAGATTACTAAACAAGTCGTTCCTTTTAAATCTAAGGTTGAATTGCTGCTAGTTTTCTTTTCTCTTAAGAAGAAAACAACCAAAAGAAAAGCTAAGATACCTAATGGTACGTTGATATAAAAAATCCAATGCCATGACAAATGCTGCACAATAAAACCACCTAGTAAAGGTGCAATTACTGAAGCTACGCCCCAAAAACCAGAGTTTAATCCTAGCATCTTCGCTCTTTTTTCAAGCGTATAAAGATCAGCAATAATTGTAACTGCTACAGGCTGAACTGCACCAGAACCTAATCCTTGAATTACACGAAAGAGGATTAACTCCACCATGTTTTGCGCAATTCCACAAAGCGCAGATCCAATTACAAAAACTGCAATTCCAAATAGAAAAACTGGCTTTCTTCCAATACTATCAGCTAATTTTCCATAAATGGGCGTTGAAACAGCTGTCATTAATAAAAAGATTGAAACAACCCAGTTCATAATTTCTAACCCATTCAGATCAGAAACAATAGTTGGCATTGCGGTAGAAACGATCGTTCCCTCGATTGCAGTCATAAACGTCGTCAAAAAGATGGCAATTGTCACAATTTTAGTATTACTTTTATTCTGCATGCTCACTCACGTATGCTTTTAGCGCTTCTACCTTGTCTGTGTGTTCCCAAGGTAAATCTATATCTGTTCTTCCAAAATGACCATAAGCGGCTGTTTGACGATAAATAGGACGTCTCAAGTTAAGCATTTCAATGATACCTGCTGGTCTTAAGTCGAAAACATTTCGAATAGCTTCAACTAATAAATCTTCGCTTACCTTACTTGTGCCGTGAGTATCAACCATGATTGAAACTGGGTGAGCAACACCAATAGCATAAGCAAGTTGGATTTCACATTGATAAGCTAGATCAGCCGCAACAATGTTTTTAGCTACATATCTAGCTGCGTAACTTGCGCTACGATCAACTTTAGTCAAATCCTTACCTGAAAATGCACCACCACCATGGCGAGCATAACCACCGTAAGTATCAACAATAATTTTACGACCAGTTAAACCAGAGTCTCCTTTAGGACCACCGATAACAAAACGGCCAGATGGATTAATTAAGAATTTGGTATTTTCATCAAGATATTGTGAAGGAATAACCTTCTTAATAACCATGTCGATCATAGCTTCACGAATTTCATCATTAGATACTGTTGCATCGGTTTGAGTAGATATAACGACTGTATCTACACGCTTTGGTTTATTATCATCATCGTATTCAACAGTTACTTGTGCCTTTGCATCTGGTCTTAGCCAATCAAGACGTCCTTCTTTGCGAAGACTAGCAACACGTCTCATTAAGGAATGGGCTAAAGAAATAGGAAGCGGCATTAATTCTGGTGTTTCTTTAATGGCAAAACCAAACATTAAGCCTTGATCCCCTGCACCAATCTTATCTAAATCATCTTTATCTTGATGATTTTCACGTGTTTCAAGCGATTCGTTAACACCACTAGCAATATCACTAGATTGTTCATCGATATCGACTAAGATAGCACAATTATTACCATCAAAACCAAGTTCTGGACGATTGTAGCCAATCTCCAAAATTGTCTTTCTAACTACAGATTGAATATCAACATAAGCAGAAGTTGAAATTTCACCAACTACTAAAACAAGTCCAGTAGTAACTGTAGTTTCACAAGCTACACGACCATTTGGATCCTTTGCTAAAATCGCATCTAAAATTGCGTCAGAAATTTGATCAGCAACTTTATCAGGATGTCCTTCAGAAACTGATTCTGAAGTAAATAAACGTTTTTCTTTACTCATAGAGTCCCCCATCTTTCGGTTACAAGGCATCTTCGTCAAAAAACGAATCCTTTCGGGACCTTAACCGAATAACAATATATACAATTCAATTTCGTTCATTTGTTTTTAAACACAAAAAAAGGACTACCATATCGGTAGTCCATGAACGATGGAGGATACAGGGCTCGAACCTGTGACCTCCTGCTTGTAAGGCAGATGCTCTCCCAGCTGAGCTAATCCTCCAACAACCATATTTAATATGGCAATGACCCGTACGAGATTTGAACTCATGTTACCGCCGTGAAAGGGCGGTGTCTTAACCACTTGACCAACGGGTCAGATCTCACAATTGAGCACATATATTACTATACCAGATCTTTTTCAAAAAGCAAGAACTTTTTTGAAAAAATTTACTCAATAAATGAAATACATATTATGGCGAAAAATATTCTCCAACGGAGTGTGAGAGATTCGAACTCTCGATACAGGTAAAGCCCGTATACATGATTTCCAATCATGCTCCTTCAGCCACTCGGACAACACTCCATTATTTTATTAATGCCATAAACTCCGGCTGTCAGACTCGAACTGACGACAACCTGATTAACAGTCAGGTGCTCTACCAACTGAGCTAAGCCGGAATATTAAAAAAGAGCACGGCGACTGCCTACCCTCGCAGGCAGTTTCCCACCAACTACTCTCGGCGTTAAGAAGCTTAACTTCTGTGTTCGGCATGGGAACAGGTGTATCCTTCTTGCCATCGCCACCGTACTCTTTCTGAGCTTTTACACTCAAAACTGAATATAATCTCTTGCTTTAAAAACCTTTGAGCTTTGGTCAAGTGCTCGACTGATTAGTACTAGTCCGCTCCACATATCACTATGCTTCCACTCCTAGCCTATCTACCTCATCGTCTTTAAGGTGTCTTACTGCTTGCGCATCGGAAATCTCATCTTGAGGGGGGCTTCGCACTTAGATGCTTTCAGCGCTTATCCCTTCCATACATAGCTACCCAGCGATGCCTTTGGCAAGACAACTGGTACACCAGCGGTATGTCCATCCCGGTCCTCTCGTACTAAGGACAGCTCCTCTCAAATTTCCTACGCCCACGACGGATAGGGACCGAACTGTCTCACGACGTTCTGAACCCAGCTCGCGTGCCGCTTTAATGGGCGAACAGCCCAACCCTTGGGACCGACTTCAGCCCCAGGATGCGACGAGCCGACATCGAGGTGCCAAACCTCCCCGTCGATGTGAACTCTTGGGGGAGATAAGCCTGTTATCCCCAGGGTAGCTTTTATCCGTTGAGTGATGGCCTTTCCATGCAGTACCACCAGATCACTAAGCCCGACTTTCGTCCCTGCTCGAGGTGTACCTCTCGCAGTCAAGCTCCCTTATACCTTTACACTCTGCGAATGATTTCCAACCATTCTGAGGGAACCTTTGGGCGCCTCCGTTACATTTTAGGAGGCGACCGCCCCAGTCAAACTGCCCACCTGACACTGTCCTCCAGAACGCTCAGCTCTGCGAGTTAGAGGATCCATCAAACAAGGGTAGTATCCCAACATTGCCTCCGGTAAGACTAGCGTCCTACTTTCTCTGGCTCCTACCTATCCTGTACATGTTTAACAAATACTCAATATCAAGCTACAGTAAAGCTCCATGGGGTCTTTCCGTCCTGTCGCGGGTAACCCGCATCTTCACGGGTATTATAATTTCACCGAGTCTCTCGTTGAGACAGTGCCCAAATCATTACACCTTTCGTGCAGGTCGGAACTTACCCGACAAGGAATTTCGCTACCTTAGGACCGTTATAGTTACGGCCGCCGTTTACTGGGGCTTCAATTCAAACCTTCGCTTACGCTAAGCTCTCCTCTTAACCTTCCAGCACCGGGCAGGTGTCAGCACCTATACGTCATCTTACGATTTTGCAGATACCTGTGTTTTTGATAAACAGTTGTTTGGGCCTATTCACTGCGGCTGATATTTTACTATCAGCACCCCTTCTCCCGAAGTTACGGGGTCATTTTGCCGAGTTCCTTAACGAGAGTTCTCTCGCTCACCTGAGTGTTCTCCACTCGACTACCTGTGTCGGTTTGCGGTACGGGTAAAATTGCTCTGGCTAGAAGCTTTTCTTGGCAGTGTGACATCATGACCTTCGCTACTTTTATTTCGCTCCGCGTCACAGCTTGAAATCTAAAGACAAGCATTTGACTCATCTTTTTTCTTACTGCTTGCACATGTATTTCCAGCAACATGCGTCATTAGCCTCCTGCGTCCCTCCTTTGCTCATATCGAACAATTTCAGTACAGGAATCTCTACCTGTTGTCCATCGGCTACGCCTCTCGGCCTTACCTTAGGTCCCGACTTACCCTGGGCGGACGAGCCTGCCCCAGGAAACCTTAGTCTTTCGGCGGATAGGATTCTCACCTATCTTTCGCTACTCATACCGGCATTCTCACTTCTAAGCGCTCCATTAGTCCTCTCGATCTAACTTCGCCGCACTTAGAACGCTCTCCTACCACGCATATAATATATGCATCCACAGTTTCGGTACTATGCTTAGCCCCGGTACATTTTCGGCGCAGCGTCACTCGACTAGTGAGCTATTACGCACTCTTTAAATGGTGGCTGCTTCTAAGCCAACATCCTAGTTGTCTACGCAACTCCACATCCTTTTCCACTTAGCATAGATTTGGGGACCTTAACTGGTGATCTGGGCTGTTTCCCTTTCGACTACGGATCTTATCACTCGCAGTCTGACTCCCGTGCATTGATATCTGGCATTCGGAGTTTATCTGGATTCAGTAACCCCTGACGGGCCCCTAGTCCAAACAGCGCTCTACCTCCATTATCATTCACACGAGGCTAGCCCTAAAGCTATTTCGGAGAGAACCAGCTATCTCCAAGTTCGTTTGGAATTTCACCGCTACCCACAACTCATCCCCGCGATTTTTAACTCACGTGGGTTCGGTCCTCCAGCGTGTTTTACCACGCCTTCAACCTGGTCATGGGTAGGTCACTTGGTTTCGGGTCTACGTCATGATACTCTTTCGCCCTATTCAGACTCGCTTTCGCTCCGGCTCCGTCTTTTCTGACTTAACCTTGCACCATAACGTAACTCGCCGGTTCATTCTACAAAAGGCACGCCATTACACTTTAATGTGCTTTGACTACTTGTAGGCACACGGTTTCAGGTTCTCTTTCACTCCCCTTCCGGGGTTCTTTTCACCTTTCCCTCACGGTACTGGTTCACTATCGGTCACTAGTTAGTATTTAGCCTTGCGAGATGGTCCTCGCGGTTTCAATCGGGATTCCTCGTGTCCCGACCTACTCAGGATCCTGCTAAGTCTCTCCGCAATTTCGCTTACGGGGCTCTCACCCTCTCTGGCTTATCTTTCCAGATAATTCTGCTATCGCTTCAAGTACTACATCGCAGTCCTACAACCCCAACTGGCAAGCCAGCTGGTTTGGGCTCTTTCCTGTTCGCTCGCCGCTACTTGGGAAATCGATTTTTCTTTCTCTTCCTGCAGCTACTTAGATGTTTCAGTTCACTGCGTCTTCCTTCATTAACCTTAACAGCTAATGATAATACCTCGCGGTATTGGGTTCCCCCATTCGGATATCTCCGGATCATTGCTTACTTACTGCTCCCCGAAGCCTTTCGTGGTTCGTCACGTCCTTCATCGGCTTCTAGTGCCTAGGCATTCACCATGCGCCCTTTTCTACTTGACCTATTTTCAAGTTGAGTTTCTCTCTCTTCTCGGTCGCTCTTCAATCTGTTCTTTTCGATTGTCTCGGTTTTTTTGCTTTCGATTATATTCAGTTTTCAATGTACTAACTCTTGAGGTATTACCCTCAAAACTAAACAAAGTTTCTCAGTGTGCTTCCGCTTGGCTTTCTCGATGACTTCTCTTTAGTGCTCTCGCACTCTCCATCATCTTTCGCCTTCCTTAGAAAGGAGGTGATCCAGCCGCAGGTTCTCCTACGGCTACCTTGTTACGACTTCACCCTAATCATCTGTCCTACCTTAGACGGCTGACTCCTATAAAGGTTATCCCACCGGCTTTGGGTGTTACAGACTCTCATGGTGTGACGGGCGGTGTGTACAAGGCCCGGGAACGTATTCACCGCGGCGTGCTGATCCGCGATTACTAGCGATTCCAGCTTCGTGTAGGCGAGTTGCAGCCTACAGTCCGAACTGAGAACGGCTTTAAGAGATCCGCTTGCCTTCGCAGGTTCGCTTCTCGTTGTACCGTCCATTGTAGCACGTGTGTAGCCCAGGTCATAAGGGGCATGATGACTTGACGTCATCCCCACCTTCCTCCGGTTTGTCACCGGCAGTCTCATTAGAGTGCCCAACTTAATGATGGCAACTAATGACAAGGGTTGCGCTCGTTGCGGGACTTAACCCAACATCTCACGACACGAGCTGACGACAGCCATGCACCACCTGTCTCAGCGTCCCCGAAGGGAACACCTAATCTCTTAGGTTTGCACTGGATGTCAAGACCTGGTAAGGTTCTTCGCGTTGCTTCGAATTAAACCACATGCTCCACCGCTTGTGCGGGCCCCCGTCAATTCCTTTGAGTTTCAACCTTGCGGTCGTACTCCCCAGGCGGAGTGCTTAATGCGTTAGCTGCAGCACTGAGAGGCGGAAACCTCCCAACACTTAGCACTCATCGTTTACGGCATGGACTACCAGGGTATCTAATCCTGTTCGCTACCCATGCTTTCGAGCCTCAGCGTCAGTTGCAGACCAGAGAGCCGCCTTCGCCACTGGTGTTCTTCCATATATCTACGCATTCCACCGCTACACATGGAGTTCCACTCTCCTCTTCTGCACTCAAGTTCAACAGTTTCTGATGCAATTCTCCGGTTGAGCCGAAGGCTTTCACATCAGACTTATTGAACCGCCTGCACTCGCTTTACGCCCAATAAATCCGGACAACGCTTGCCACCTACGTATTACCGCGGCTGCTGGCACGTAGTTAGCCGTGACTTTCTAAGTAATTACCGTCAAATAAAGGCCAGTTACTACCTCTATCTTTCTTCACTACCAACAGAGCTTTACGAGCCGAAACCCTTCTTCACTCACGCGGCGTTGCTCCATCAGACTTGCGTCCATTGTGGAAGATTCCCTACTGCTGCCTCCCGTAGGAGTTTGGGCCGTGTCTCAGTCCCAATGTGGCCGATCAGTCTCTCAACTCGGCTATGCATCATTGCCTTGGTAAGCCGTTACCTTACCAACTAGCTAATGCACCGCAGGTCCATCCAAGAGTGATAGCAGAACCATCTTTCAAACTCTAGACATGCGTCTAGTGTTGTTATCCGGTATTAGCATCTGTTTCCAGGTGTTATCCCAGTCTCTTGGGCAGGTTACCCACGTGTTACTCACCCGTCCGCCGCTCGCTTGTATCTAGTTTCATTTAGTGCAAGCACTAAAATCATCTAGGCAAGCTCGCTCGACTTGCATGTATTAGGCACGCCGCCAGCGTTCGTCCTGAGCCAGGATCAAACTCTCATTTTCCTTTTTGAAAATGAGCTTTTTATCGTTTAGCTCTAAAACTTTCTTTGAGTTATCTCAAATTTATTGCTTGCGAATTGACTTCGCTTTTGTTTGGGATTTTTATTTATCCCGCACACTTTCAGCGAAACTTTGTTCAGTTTTCAAGGTACTACCGTTGTCATGTGACAACTTTTATATTATATCATGTCTTTTGATCTTTGACAAGAACTTTTTAATCTTTCTCATCTCTCTCAAATGACAGCTTTATAATATTATCATCTTTTCCCTGCTTTGACAAGATCTTTTTTAACCTTTTTATTGGCTCTTTTTGCTCTTGCCTCAAACAGCATGTATTACTTTACAGACTTTTTTCCTTTTCGTCAACACGGTTTTTAACAAAATTGTGAATCACGAATATTAATTATATCTTTAATCCAATTGTATGATTTCTATGATTTTGCTATTGAATTTGAAAGAAAGATTCAAAACTAAAATTCGGATATTAAAAAAACTGTGTTAAGCATAATCACTTAACACGATTTTTCACTCTTCATTTAAATATCTATTTTTTGCTTCTTCAATTTGCCTATCTAATACATCTTTTAAAGGAGCAAATCCTTTTTTCACTCGTTTTGACGTCCAAAAATGTACCCTCTTTTTTCTAGCTTCTTTTACTTCGGGTAAAACAGCTCGTCTTGATAAACTAATTTGATTCGAATATGGATCAATATCAATTACTTGTACTTTAATATTCTCTCCTACTTGATATTCTCTTCCTATATCTTTGACAAATCCACCATGAATTTCTGAAATATGAATTAGGCCTTCTCTCTTACTGTCTAATCTCACAAAAATCCCGTATTGCTGTATACCACTAATTTTTCCATCAACTATATCGCCAATTTTAACTTGCATACTATCTCATCCCTTACTAATATTAATTATAACTGTCTTTTTAATTAACGCTAAAGACATGACTTCTATATTAATTTTTATGAAGGAGTTCTTATAAAATGAAAAAATACGACTTAGCTATTATTGGAGCAGGTCCCGTTGGTTTGTTTGCTGCTTCTTTTGCTAATTTGCATGGATTAAAAACTATCTGCTTCGATGCTTTAGAAGAAGTTGGTGGTCAAATTAATATGCTTTATCCGCAAAAAAACATTAAAGATATTCCAGCCTTTCCTTCAATTAAAGGGAAAGATTTAATTTCTCAATTACTTAAACAAAATGTAGATACTAACTTCTTACTTTCTCATAAGGTAAAAAACATCTCTTTCTTAGAGGATAAAAATATCTTAATTGACGAAGAATACCAGGTTAAAAGCCTATTAATTGCTACTGGTCTTGGCGCTTTTAAGCCTAAGATGCTTCCCTTAGCTACTACTTCCGAGACCAAGTCGCATATTCATTATTCAATGCAACATCCCGAAATTTTTGCCAATAAAAAGGTAGCTATTCTTGGCGGGGGTGACTCTGCACTTGATTGGGCAATGGAGTTAGCAAATACCTCGGATATTTTTTTGATTCATCGCAGAAATGAATTTCGCGGACTAGAAAGTTCAGTAAACAAACTCAAAAGTTTAAAAAATGTTGAACTTTTAACTCCTTATCTTCCCAAAGAACTTCAATTCAACAATAATAGAATGGAATTAGTTTTGCACAAAGTTGGTAAGAATGATGATTTTGTCACTAGAAATATTGATGAAATCTTAGTTGCATATGGTTTTAAGAGTGATAATCGTCAATTACGCAAGTGGGGCATTAAATTAGAAAATAATCTGATTTCTGTTTCTCAACAAATGAGAACGAATCTCTCAAATGTTTATGCAATTGGTGACGCTGTTACTTATCCAGGAAGAGTACCAATGATTGCTTTGGGTTTTGGTGAAGCTCAAATTGCGATTAGCAACATTATGCAAGACCTATTTCCAGAGAAAACAATGACGTTTCATTCTACCAGTATTTAAATTTTGAAAGGAATCTATTTTTATTTATGGGACTTATTGATTTTATTCTTCATATTGATGACCACTTAGTCACTATTGTGAATATGTTTGGCAATTGGACATACCTGATCTTGTTTGCAATTATTTTTATCGAAACAGGGTTGGTTATTTTTCCATTCTTACCAGGTGACTCGCTAATCTTTGCTTGTTGTGCAATGGCTGCAACACCAAAATACAATCTGCATTTTTGGATTTGCTACTTAATTTTCATTGCAGCCGCCGTGTTGGGTGACACAATTAACTATGAAATTGGACATTGGTCACAAGCCGAAGGCGCCAAACATAGCTGGTTTAATAAGTTAATTAATCAAGAAAAACGAAAAGCAGCTGAAAACTTCTTCGATCGACACGGCGGAATTACTATCGTAATCGGAAGATTTATTCCATTTATTCGTACTTTTGTTCCATTCGTATCTGGTGCAAGTAAGATGCACTATAGAACTTTCATCATTTACAACTTCATTGGTGGTTTTCTCTGGGTAACTTTATTTGCAGCTCTCGGATTCTTCTTCGGAAATATCCCAGTTGTTCAAGAACACTTCTCATTGATCGTCATTGCAATTATTTTAATTTCAGTTTTACCGGTATTGATTATCTGGTTAAAGAAAAAATTAGTATTAAAAAAGGAGCTTCGTTAAAGCTCCTTTATTTTTTTGCCAAAATAAAATATGAGAAATACAATTCATAAATTATGCCACCGGTCGCAAAACAACCAGCAAAAAATTCTTCTGTTAAGACATTAATAATCGGATCTGTTGTTGGATCAAACAGCCAATCATTATTATTGAACAATAAATGATGAAATGAAATAAAGAATTCATCAAAGTTCATCAAAGCAAACGGCAAAATTATTACGGGTAAAATCATAAAAATCAAAGCCGTTGTTTTTGAAATATAAATATAATTCATTCTATTTCGCATTTTTAAGAAAATAAGAATGATCAATCCAACTATAAATACAATTATTGCTAATTCAAATAATAACTTGCACTCATAGAAGTGACGTGCCGCACTTGGAGATGTAGGAAAATCAGACATTTGCAGCTTATTTTTAAATGGTAGCAGCAAATAATCTAAAAGTTGAGTATAATTCTTCATCACTGTTCCAAGCGAAGTTTTTACTATTAAATTAGTCTTTTGAATTTTTACAAAAATTGCTAGCAGTGGCCAACTTAAAACTAATGCAATGATCGTAGCCGTAGCAAGTGACATTAGTCCATTATAAACAACCGCAATTATTGGCTTTCTTTTCATAGTTTCCACTCATCTAGATTCTCTACAACATATGTTGGCTGCTTATCTTTTTCTGCTAATTGTTCTTTGCCAGTTACACCCGTTAATGTTAGGAGAGAATCAATGTTGCAGTTAACACCTGCCATAATATCTGTATCATAATTATCTCCAACTAAAATTGCATCTTGGCTCTGCGCATTTAGCATCTTTAATGCGCTAGCCACAATAATTGATGAGGGCTTTCCAATATAGATTGGCTTAACACCAGTTGCCACTTCAAGCATAGTGCAAAGAGAACCATTTCCTGGCAATAATTCATCCCCATAAGGCAAATTCTTATCAGCATTTGTTCCAATAAAGGTAGCACCATTTCTAATTGAGCGAGTAGCTACGCGAATTTTATGGTAGGTTAAATCCGTATCCATCCCTACGACAACATATTTAGGATTTCTATCATCATAGTAAAAACGTTCATTTTTCAACAATCCCTGCACTAATCCAATTTGTCCAATAATATAAATTGGTATTTTAGAAGCATCAGGATTTTGTGCAAGCAAATAAGACTCTGTAGCCAAAACAGGTGTATAAATATGATAAATATCTGTATTAACCCCATGTCCACGGAGCTTATCAACTACCATTTGCGGAGTACGAGTTGAATTATTAGTTAAAAATAAGTGAGGAATGTTTTTCTCCTGCAAGCGATGAATAAATCTTACGCCACTTTCAATCGTATCGTTTCCACGATAAATAGTTCCATCCAAATCAATTAAATAGCATTTATAGTCTTTATGTTCCACAATTAGCCCTTTCTTTTCTTAATCACAAAGCCCTTATTTTTATGATTTCCACGTTGAAATTTTACTGCTGTTTTATGCCCACCAATTCTCGTCTTATGTACACGACGTTCCTTAAAATATGGACGTTTAGTATGATATCGATTATTGCTGGCATTTTTTCTTTTATTTTGTCTACCAAAAGCAACCTTTTTAATTTGATTTTCTTGTGCTAGGCGTAAAACAAAATATGCACTACCGGGATTACAGTATTCTTCTAAATAATCCACAATTGCATTGGCCTTTTTATCAATTGCAACGCGATCATTTTCATCATAAAATCCCTTTAATCTTAGATGCTCACTTGAAACATCCCCTACTAAATAATCATATTGATCAAGGTAAGGGTCATATTTTTCTTTTAACATTTCAATATCCAAAGCATCTTTTACATTAGCTAAAACTTCATACTTTCGCCCATTGATCATAATCAGATCATCGCTAGCAATAACATGGGCCAAAGGATGATAAAGCGGTTGTTCTTTATCTGCTTCTTTATACTCCATTATTTTTCTTTCTATTATCTATCGGGTATTTCTTTTTTAAATAATTTCCAATTACAGTTCTGAGATAGTCAGGGAATAAAAATTTATTTTTACCTATAATTGAAATGGTAGGGAAAAATGGAATTAATACATAGTGATCAAGTAAGGCTAATGTATATTCTTTTTCAGGATCAATTTCTTTTCCATTAATGTAGACAGTCCTACTTGCATGATCCACCTGAATACCTTTATATACAAGATCACCAAAAATTTTCCCTCTAAAACTCATTCCTTTAAGCGCAAATTTACTTAAAAAATGACGGTTCTTCTCCATTTCCATTACCAAACGCCAAACATCGCTTCCCAACAGCTTAGTTTGAACTACGTGCATTGGATGAGGTAATGCTGCCTGTAAATCAGCTTCAGTCAAAATTCCTTGATGAAATGGTTTTAAAAATAGACCACTATTTAACACTGCAATATCTGTTCCTGCAAAATCACTAATTGCATCTAAAGAAACTTGAATAGCTGCCATTTTATCATTATTAAATTTAGCTGGTAAATCAGCAATTTTACGGGATTGAAGCATCTGCTCCCCCTGCCTACGCCAGCCAGAAATTTTTTCTTGATCAGATTCTAAACTCGGCAAGTCAGCAGTTTGAACAGTATTCGGTTTAATTGAAACTACTTGATGATCATCGTTTAACTGAATTGCAATATCACCAATATGTTGGCCCCATTTTCCAGTTTGAGTGATCCAAGTATGATTTACTTTTTCTCCCTTTGGAAGATAATCGTGACTATGTCCACCAACTATCAAATCAACTTCTGGGTAGTGATGAGCGATATAGCGATCCATTCTTAAACCAATATGGCTAACAATCACTAACATGTCGTATTGTCCTTTAATTGTAGGAAGTAGCTTATCTAAAGTATCAGAAATTAATTTTATATGCCAGTGGTTAGGTCCGTAAGTCATTGGATAAGCAGCAGTTAAACCAACAACTGCAATTCTTGTTTTCTTTTTGGTTTCAAAAATTTTATATAAAGTACACCATTTTGGCATGCTTTCATCTTCTTCGCGCAAATTAGCTAAAACAACTGGGAAATTAGCATGATCAAATAAACGCTCTAAAACTGCGTGTGAATTAGAGATTCCCTCATTATTGCCAATCGTGATTGCATCATAGTTAAATTCATTCATTAACTTGATATTGGCTTGTCCTTCGGTTGCATCGGACAAAGGATGAGAGCGATCCATAAAATCACCAGCATCAAAAGTAAAGGTTTGATCAACGCTTTTATCATTTTGCGCTTGATGTAAATATCTTTTTATTTTAGGAAACTGTTCAAAATGAGAGTGCAGATCATTAGTGTGAACAATACGTAACTTTTCCATAGTCTACCTTCTTCTAACCAATATGGTTGGCTTTTAATACAGTGTTAAAGGCATCTAAAACTTTTCCTTTAGGTTTCTCCCACTCTACCCATTGAGGATCTTTCCAATCATCTTCATTAGTTAAAGTTTCTAATTGGTAGGTTTTATTAATATATTCTTCGTACAATTGAAGTGCTTTAGTTCTAGCTAAATTTAGCTGAAGTATCCGTACTTTCTTTATTAATCCACGATCTACGGCTAGTTCAGCAATTCCATTTTGATCAATATTTGAAATTTCATAATATTTTGATCCGTCATTGCGAGTAACCTCTTCGATTAAATCTAGTTGCTCATAAGCCATATTTCAGCATCTACTTTCTTAAAATGATTATTAACTACTATATTAATTATAGAAAAAAGTATACATCCATGCTATTGTTAAAAAGAATAGAGGTGTACACATGAAAACAAGTCGGGTTTATTTTTTAGCCCTTTTTTTTAGTATAATTTTTATTTTTGAATCAGGATTTCTAGTCATCGGACACCGAGGCAATCCTAGCAAGTATCCAGAAGAAACAATTCAAAGTGACAACTCAGCCTTTGCAGATGGCGCGGACTATGTAGAACTTGACTTGCATGTTTCTAAAGATAATGTTTTAGTTGTTTCTCATGACCGCGACTTAAGCCGAGTTGTTGGATCATCGGTTATTGTATCACAAAATAATTTTTCCTATTTAAACAGCTTAAAACAGGCTAATGGCGAATCAATTATCTCGTTAGATCAGTTATTTGATTACTATAAAGATAAGCCAAACACCAAATTTTTACTTGAAACTAAAAAGACTAAACATAATAGTCCTAAAAATATGGAAGAATTACTCGCTAACAGTATAAAAAAATATCACATGCAAAATCGAGTAATGATCCATAGTTTTTCTGCCCCTAGTCTAAAAACGATGAGTCAATTATTACCAAATGTTCCAAGAATTTTTATTGTTGGTTCCCTTCAAAGAATCAATTTTGAAGTACTTAGTTATGTTAATGGAATCAATATTTCATCTGATCTAATCACTCAAAATCCTAAGCTCATTAGTCAGTTACATGCACTGCATCAAAAAGTATTTGTTTGGGCAGAAATGAATGAATCGCCTAAATTATGGAATTGGTTAATTAACAACGACGTAGATGGGGTTGTTACTAACTTTCCTGCAAGAGGCTATAAATATAAGTTAGCTAAAAGTGGAACTAAAAAGTACGCTGTTAACAAAGACGGGATTTACTTTGGTCGTACACCTACTACCGTAAGTGTAAATCCATACCTAAATGTTAAAACTTCAAAACAAATTAACTTTTTAGAACCTATTCATGTTTCTTCAGCAGTAATTGCTTCAGGACAAACTTTTTACCAAATTGGCGATAAAGAATTCGTTCCAGCTGATTTAGTAAGTTTAGACTTACAACCAGAATGGATTTTGCCAT
Source organism: Lactobacillus isalae (assembly GCF_947539375.1). NCBI lineage: Bacteria > Bacillati > Bacillota > Bacilli > Lactobacillales > Lactobacillaceae > Lactobacillus > Lactobacillus isalae. The sequence goes on along the minus strand of NZ_OX443569.1, from coordinate 112,070 downwards.
ACTGGAATTTAAGTATTATTAACCCTACTCAAAATCCAATTTTCACTTATAATAAACCTGATAAGCAATCTGGTAAAAAGAGTCAACTCATGCCGCGAAAACGCTATAAAATATTAGGCGTAAGTGGCGGAGTTAACGATTTATGGCTTCTTACAGACTATGGCTGGATTAAGTCATCCAAAATTTTATACTACGGTTTATTTGATAGAAACTCATTTGCCTACCAAAACTATAAACAGCTTGATCCCGCTTATCGTCAGACAAATGTTGCACTCTTCCCTTATTTACCTGTAGAAAAAGTTCCTAATAAAAGCTTTTGGTCGACTTATTCAGATGTAAATGCTGTAATATTTAATCAGAGATAAAAATTAAAGGAGTATATTATGGAAGAACTAGATTATAAGAAATTAGCTCAAGAAAAAAAGGATGCTATTTTAAACGATTTAAAAGAATTGATCGCAATTGATTCTTCTGAAGATTTAAACAATACTAGCAAAGAATATCCTGTAGGTCCCGGCCCAGTTAAGGCTATGAAAAAGTTCTTATCATTTGCTAAACGTGACGGCTTTGATACTGAAAACTTTGATAACTACGCAGGTAGAATCAACATGGGTTCTGGCGACAAGCGCGTTGGTATTATTGGACACATGGATGTAGTACCTGCTGGCGAAGGCTGGAAAACTGATCCATTTAAGATGACTATCAAAGACGGCAAAATTTATGGACGTGGTAGCGCCGATGATAAAGGTCCATCCCTTGCAGCTTACTATGGAATGCTCATTTTAAAAGAACACGGATTTAAACCTAAAAAGAAAATCGATTTCGTAGTTGGAACTAATGAAGAAACTAATTGGGTAGGAATTGACTACTACTTGAAGCATCAACCAGCTCCTGATGTTGCCTTTTCACCTGATGCAGAATTTCCAATTATCAATGGTGAACAAGGAATTGTTACCTTGAAACTTGATTTTAAATTTGATCCAAGTCAAGGTAACGTTAAGCTTTGGACATTCCAATCAGGAATTGCAACTAATGTCATCCCTCAAACTGCACATGCACAACTCGAAGGCGACATTGATGGCATCAAAGAAAAATTCGACTTGTTCCTTAAAGAACATAAACTTGAAGGAAAGGCAGAAATGCTTAGTGGTCGTCTATCATTAACTTTAACTGGTCATGGTGCTCACGCTTCAGCTCCAGAAACTGGTAGAAATGCTGCAACTTACCTTGCTCTCTTCCTTGATGGCCTTAACTTTGATGGTCAAGCAAAGAACTTCTTACACTTCCTTGCAACTGTTGAACACAAAGACTTTAATGGTAAGAAATTAGGTATCTTCCACCACGATGATTTAATGGGCGATTTAACTAGCTCACCAAGTATGTTTAACTTTGAAGGTCAAAATGCATACCTACTAAACAATGTTCGCTACCCACAAGGTATTGAACCAGAAGAAATGGTCAAAAACATTAACGAAAAATTTGGTGACATCTTAGACGCTAGAGTTGAAGGTTCAGCAGAAGCTCCTCACTACGTTCCTGGAGACGATCCAATTGTTAAGACTCTTCTTTCAGTTTATGAAAAGCAAACTGGTAAGAAAGGTCACGAAGTTATTATTGGTGGTGGTACATACGGCCGTTTATTCAAGCATGGTGTAGCCTTTGGTGCTCAACCAGAAGGTGCTCCACTTGTTATGCACCAACCAAATGAATACATGAAGGTCGATGACTTAATCAATTCAATTGCAATTTATGCAGAAGCAATCTACGAATTAACCAAGTAAACTAAAATATTAATAAATTCGTAAAAAAGGACAGCATCAAAGCTAGTCCTTTTTTTGCTATAATAGGTGAAAAGTAATTAACAAAGGATCCTGATCTGTGAAAAATTTAAAAGAAAAAATCAGAAAGTTCCTAACTGCGGGGCCGAAAGTTAAAACACTTCAAAGCGAATCAGACGAAAGCCAATGGAAATTTTACAGTGGCATCGTTTATTTGACTTTGCGTCGTGTTTTTCATTATTTGATCTTAATTGCATTTTTTGGTCTATTTCTGCTAATCGGTTTTAGTGGTGGCTATGCGCTTGGCATTGTTCGCCAACAACCTATTCCAACTATTAGCGAATTAAATCATCAAATAAATCATGCTCAAAATTCAGCTACGCTTTACTATGCTGGCAATAAAAAAATTGCTACCGTTCGTCCAGATACGGTTACTAAAAAAGCCAGCGAAAGCGAACTGACTCCACTAGTTAAGAATGCTGTTACGGCTACTGAAGATGAGAATTTCTATATTCATAAGGGTGTTTTACCTAAATCATTAGTCAGAGCTGTACTTTCTGAATTAACTGGTGTCGGAGTGCAAACTGGTGGGTCTACCTTAACTCAGCAGTTAGTTAAGATGCAATTTTTAACTAGCCAGACAACCTGGAGAAGAAAAGTCACAGAAATGTTTTATGCTCATAAGATCGAAAAGCATTTCTCTAAAGAAGACATTTTACGTGCCTATTTAAATGCCGCTCCCTATGGTAAGAATAACCGCGGAGAAAATATTGTCGGCATTAAAACCGCGGCTGAAGGAATCTTTGGTAAATCAATATCTGAACTTAATTTACCTCAAGCTGCCTTTATAGCTGGGCTACCACAAAGTCCTTCTGTTTATACTCCGTATCGTTTAAACGGAAAAGTTAAGAAAGATCTTGATTTAGCAATGCGAAGAAAAGATATTGTCTTATTCCGGATGTACCGAAATGGCGATATCAGTAAAAAAGCCTACCTTGCAGCTAAAAAATATGATCTACGTGCAGACTTCCTTGAACCAGAAAAAGCACCTAAGCAAAAGAAACAAAGTGGCTACTTATATAACTTAGTGATGAATAAGAGTGCCAGTCTTTTAGCTGAAAACCTGATTGAACAAGACGGTTTGAAAGTGTCAGATGTTAAACAAGATACTAATCGCTATAATCAATATTTGACTAACGCAACTGAACTACTCCATCAAAAGGGTTACCATATTAAAACTACAATTAGAAAACCGCTTTATCAGACCATGCAACAAGTTGTTAAACAAAATAAGTATGGTCAAGATAAAACCTCTCGTGATTTTGACTCTTCAACTAATAAGTGGGTCAACACTACTGAACACGTAGAAAATGGTAGCGTAGTAATTGATAATGCAACTGGTAAGGTATTAGCATTTAGTGGGGGTGTTGATTTTAAGAACTCACAAATCAATCACGCCTTTGATACTTACCGTTCACCTGGTTCATCCATTAAGCCATACCTAGTTTATGGTCCAGCAGTTGAACACAAGCTTATTTCTAGTCAAACAGCACTGGCAGATTTCCCTACCAGATTTGGCAACTATATTCCAACTGACTATAACTCAACTGTTGAAAACCGCTTTATTTCAGCTCAAGAAGCTTTAAGTAAGTCTTACAATCTACCAGCTGTAAACTTATACAGTAAGTTAGTCAACGATAAAAATATTAACTTACGCCAAGATATGAAGAAACTTGGCTTGAACTTAAGTAAGAGTGAATTTGAAAATCTCGGTTTGGCCCTTGGGGGTACAGACTATGGTTTCTCAGTCGCTGATAATGCTAGTGCTTTCTCTAACTTCTATAACAATGGTAAGCGTGCTGACCCTTATTACATTGAAGAAATTCAAGATCCATCAGGTAGAGTAATTTATAAACATAAGCAAAATTCGCAAAAGGTATTCTCTACTGGTACTTCTTACATCATGCAGAAGATGCTTCACCAGGTAGTAACTAAAGGTACTGCATCAAGCTTGACCGGTACTTTGAAATTTAACTATAAGAATTTGATTGGTAAGACTGGAACCAGTAACGACTATCGTGATATTTGGTTTAACGGTTCTACTCCTGGAATTACAATTTCTAGCTGGATGGGTTATGACAACTTCTATGGTCACTCGTATAACTTAGATTCTAATTCTAGTGAGACTAACTTAAATCTCTGGGCCAATATAGCTAATGCACTTTATAAAGAAGATCCATCAATCTTTAAATTAAATGACGCACCAAGCAGACCAAGTTCCGTTTACAAAAATAGAGTTTTATCAAGAACTGGTACTTTACCAGGAACTGTAAGCTATGACGGCGATAATATTGAGCTTTCTGGTAAGAAGACAACTGCATTAAGTTTGTCTCCTGCTCCAGCTGCTACTGCTAGATTTGGTATTGGTGGTTCAACTAAAGACTATAACCTCTTCTACGATTACCTAGAAGGTAAAAACAATGACTATGGTAAAGTCTTGATCTACACAGGTAAGACAATTTCTAAGAAGAAAAACATTAATAGTCTCTTTGCGGTAGCCGATGGTTCAAGTTCAGAAGATGCTAAAAACTATTATGGTAAAAACCATGAAGTTTACCGAGAATCTAGTAATAATTCTTCCTCTTCAACTAATCGAACAGTAGGAGCAAATGACCAGCAAGCTCGAAGTACTGGTCAAGGAGGAAATAATAATAGTTCCTCCTCATCTACTTCTACTAGGCGAAATAGCTCTAGTTCGACAAGTGAATCCTCTTCATCTCAAAATACTAATTCTGAGAGTAGTAATGCAGCAAATGAAGTAAATTCAAATATTAGTTCTAGTGAAAATACGACTAATACTAATGCAAACAATACGGAAGCTACTGCTGGAGATGCAGCAGCTGATAATGCTCCTACTGCTCCATAAAACTAGAAAAATAGATAGAAAAAATCCCTTTAGGTAATTAATTCAACCTAAAGGGATTTTTATTTGTATTGCTATTACTTAGTAGAACGAGACTTCTTCAAAGTGTATGGTAAGATAACATGAGCGTCATCTAATTCTTCGTCATTCATCAACTTAGTTAACATTCTCATTGCAACAGCACCAATATCATAAAGTGGTTGTTGAACTGTAGTTAATTGTGGACGAACAATTTTAGCAACATTAGTTGAAGCAGCAGAGATAATTTCTAAATCTTCTGGAATCTTTACACCTGCATCAATAGCCGCATTAACAATACCTGCAGCTGTTACATCACGAGTAGCAATAATTCCATCTACCTTATCAGCTTTGATTTGTTCAAATAACTTATAGCCATCTTCATAAGTCTTGGCATCTTCATAAATGTGAATATTCTTTAAATTATGTTCTTCCATGAAGTCCTTGTAAGCTACAAACCGGTTATCCTTGTTAACATAAGCTTTTCCGTCACCTACAACTAAGGCAAGGTTCTTCTTACTATTTTCTAAAAGAAGGCTCAAAGCTTCCTTTTCAGCAGCCTTGTAGTCAATAGTTACACTAGAAAATTCTTGGTTAGCATCAGCAGTACCAGCCAAAACAACTGGTGTGTTAGTGCGCTTAAAGATTTCTTGGGCTTTTTCGCTCATCAAGTTAGACATATAGATTACACCATCAACTTGCTTATTAAGTAAGTTTTGGATAACTTGATCTTCGTTCAATAAAGTATTACCAACACTTGAAAGTAAGATATTGTACTTGTACATTGTAGCAATATCATCAATTCCCTTAGATAATTCAGCAAAATGCATGTTTGTTAAATCAGGGACAATCAAGCCAACCGTTGTCGTTCTCTTTGAAGCTAATCCTTGAGCAACTGCATTAGGTTGGTAATGCAAACGATCAATGACAGCTAATACTTTTTCACGTGTTTCTTTACGTACATTATTATTTCCATTTACTACTCTTGAAACAGTAGCCATAGAAACTTTTGCTTCACGAGCAACATCATAAATAGTTACTTCTTGCTTTTGCATAAATTTCTCACACTCCTGTAAAAACACTCTTTTATAACTTATCAAGAATATTCGCACATTGCAACCGTTTACGACTAAAAACTCATTATTTTACCATATTATATGGTATACTCCCAGTATATATTAGAAAAGGAGTTAAAATTATGAACTTAGACAAATTACAAAATTGGTTAATTTCAACTAATAATGATGTTGCCTACATCTCTGACCCAATCAGTATTAACTACTTTACTGGCTATAGCATGGATCCACACGAAAGAATTTTTGCTTTACTTGCTTTTAAAGACAAACCTGCTTTTATCTTTGCACCTGAATTAAATGTTGAAGAAGCTAAAAATTCTGCCTGGGATGGAGAAGTCTACGGCTATCTTGACCATGAAAATCCATGGGCAAAAATTGCTGATTTAGTAAACCAACGTGTCAGTGAACCTCATAACATTGCAATTGAAAAATCTCATCTCTCCGTTGATCGTTTAGAACAATTACGCATTGCTTTTCCTGATTCTTCATTTACAAATAATGTTTCTCCATTCGTAGCTGAAGCACGTTTACGTAAAACCCCAGAGGAAGTTGAACAATTAAAAGCTGCTGGTGCAGAAGCTGATTTTGCCTTTCAAATTGGTTTCAATGCTCTAAGAAACGGTGTAACTGAACGTTATGTTGCTGGACAAATTGATTATCAATTAAAACTTCAAAAAGGCGTGATGCATACTAGTTTTGAAACAATTGTTCAAGCTGGTAAAAATGCAGCTAACCCTCACCTTGGTCCAACTATGAACAAAATTGAACCAAATGAATTAGTGCTATTTGACCTTGGAACTATGCATAATGGTTACGCTTCTGACTCAAGTAGAACTGTCGCTTACGGTGAACCAACTGCTAAAGAAAAAGAAATATATGAAGTTGACCGTGAAGCACAACAAGCAGCTATTGAAGCTGCTAAACCAGGTATTACTGCTAGCGAATTAGATGCAGTAGCTAGAGATATTATTACCAAAGCTGGCTATGGAGAGTACTTTATTCACCGCCTTGGTCATGGTATTGGAATGAACGTTCATGAATTCCCACAAATTATGGAAGGAAATGACGTAGTTCTTGAAGAAGGCATGTGCTTCTCCATTGAACCTGGTATCTACATCCCTAACGTAGCTGGCGTTAGAATTGAAGATTGTGGTGTAGTTACTAAAAATGGATTTGAAACTTTTACTAAGACAAGCAAGGAATTAAAATACATATCAGTTAAAGATTAACCTCAAATAATGCATTTCAAATTTAAAAACCTGCTGATGTAAAAAAATTATCAGCAGGTTTTTTTAATGCAAAAAAATCAAGTATTAAATACTTGATTTTCTTTGTAATTATTTATTTTTAGTTAGTTTCCGCATTGTTTAAATCGCTAACAGTATTCTTATCAGCTTTTTCATCTTCGCCAAGATCCTTGTTAGTGTCATCAATTACGATATCATCAAAATCTTTTAATTCTGAATCATCTTCAACTGACTTAGGAAATGATGCCAATTGGTTTTTAATTGCTTCAGTTCCCTTATCATATTTTTCTTTTAAATCTTGCAATTTTTCGTTTTCCGCAATTTTTTTCTTTACATCATCAGTTGCGTCTTCTGGTAATAATAAAGATCCTGCAATTAAACCAACACCTAAACCAACAACGCTACCTAATAGAAATCCACCTAGTTTACGCATATTTATTTCTCCTTTTTATAAAAAATTAGTCTTCACCACGACGACGCTTACGTCTTGCAAACATTCGACTAACTAAAGATGAAAAAATGCCAATTCCGGCTCCCCTAATACCCATACCGGAGAAGCGCTCAATCATTCTTCGAGATGAAGAATTAATATCTGACACACTTTCACCCAAATCTGCAGCTGCTTTAACAACCGGTTCTAATTCTGTTACTTTACCATTTACGTCTGCTAAAAGAGCATTACTCTTTTCTAATAGATCTTCACTTTGTTTCATCAATACAGCTGTTTGTTTTGTTAAATCATCAACAGCTGTATTAACACTATCCATAGTTGAGTCAACTTTCTTCATTGTCTTAGTGGCTCTAACAATTAAAGGCAAAGTGAACAAAACCAATATTAAAAAGGCAACTGCTGCAATTAAGCCAGCTAATGCACCATATGAAATTGACATAATCTATCCTCCATTAACTAATTCCTCTCAATAAAAAGTCTAGCATTATTCATCCCTCCAAGCAATGAAATAGTACCTTAGTTTTTGATATACTATGTTAAAGAAACTACTAAGGAGATGACGATTTGAACTGGTCAACCATTTTAAAAGGAACTTCTACAACTAAAAAAACTAACAATATTGATTCTATTATTAACTGGAATACTGTATTTCATACGCTCTTACATCGTGGTAGTCAAATTATATTTACTACAATAATTTTCTTTCTAATTTGGCATATAGGGAAACACTTATTAACAAGATATTTACTTAAAAATCCTAAGTTTCAAGAGCATATGACGGGCCGAAAAAAAACTTTAGCCCAGCTTGGACTTGCGCTTTTTCAGTACACAGTCCTTTTATTTTATTTATATAGTGTTTTAACTTTGATGGGTATTCCTGTTGGCACTCTTCTTGCCAGTGTGGGGCTGGTTTCTCTAGCCTTAGGTATGGGAGCTCAAGGTTTAGTTAGTGATGTAATAACTGGAATGAACATCCTTAGCGAAGGAGAATACAATATTGGAGATACAGTAAAAATCGGCACTTATACCGGAACAGTTCTTTCTTTCACATTACGCAACACACGCCTTAAAACTTCTAATGGTGCAGTTATTTATATTCCTAATAGAACTATTACTGTTGTTGAAAATTTAACTCATGGTTCGCATTCGGGATGGAGTATGAATATCAATTTAAACCTATCTGTTGAAAATAATCTTAGTGATGTTAACCATGCAATTAATACTGTAAATGCTGCTCTAAAAGATAAGTTTAAAAATCAAATCAAAAAAGGGCCACAAATCATCGGTATTATCAATCAAACAGGATCAAGTATTATTTACCAAATTCATTTCCAAGTAATCGCTAATAGTCAAAATACAGTTAAAAACGCCTATCTTAGTGCATATATAAAAGAATTTAATCATCAAAATATTAAGTTTAGCACTGTACCGACAAAGCAGGAAAATACCTCTACTTCTTAAAAGATTAAATAGTTAGACATAGATCTAACTATTTAATCTTTTTTTATTGCAAAACACGAACTACCTCCCGTGCAATCATCAATTCTTCATTTGTAGGAACAATAAGAGCTTTTACTTTAGAACTAGGTTTAGAAATAAATTTCTCTCTATCAGTTTGATTAGCTTTAAAGTCAGGATAAAGACCTAAATATTTTAATGATGACATGATTCCAGCCCTAATTCCAAAATCATGTTCTCCTACTCCACCAGTAAATATAATTGCATCAACTCCGTTTAATTCGGCTACGTAGGCACCCACATATTGAACAACACGGTTAATAAATATCTTTCGAGCTAGTTTTGCTCGCTTATCTTTACTTTCAATTAAATCTCTCATATCAGAGGATATACCTGAAATACCTAGTAATCCTGATTTATAATTCAAAACTTCAATTACTTTATCAATATTCATTCCTGTTTTATGCATTAAATATTGCAACACAGCTGGATCAATATCACCACTTCTAGTTCCCATAGTTACTCCAGTAAGAGGACTAAGTCCCATAGAAGTATCGAAAGATTTTCCATGTTTTATTGCAGTAACAGATGCTCCAGATCCTAAATGACAAATAATGAAATTAACCAAGTTAGGATTTTTTTTAATCATTTTTGCTGCTCGAAGCACAACATAAGAAACTGAAATCCCGTGTGCTCCATATTTCCTAATCCCATAATCTTCATAATATTCATAGGGTATCGAATACAAATAATGAACTTTATCCAAAGTTTGATGATATGAGGTATCAAAAACTGCAACTTGGGGCACATTAGGAATAATATTCATGAAAGCTTTGATACCTTTTGCTTCAGAAATATTATGAAGAGGTGCTAATTCTCCAAGATTAAATATTTCTTCTAATTCTTTTTCTTTAACATGAACTGAATTTTTAAAAATTTCTCCTCCATTCACTACTCTGTGACCAACACCACTAATTTCTCGTAGATCATCAACTACGTGAAATTTTTTTAAATATTCAATTAATAATTTAACTGCCTCTTCTTGATTATGAATAGGCATATTCTTTATATACTCTTGTCCACTACTTAACTTAATTTTAAAAACAGCATTCTCTTTTCCAACTCTATCAGCTATTCCTGAAGCCAGTACTTTTTCATTAGGAAAAGAAAATAATTTATATTTAAAGGATGAACTTCCAGAATTAATTGCTAAAACTTTTTTCATATGCTATAACCTCGGAATCTTTTTAAACTTATATAAATATCTTTCATTTTTAGTATAGCGCTTTCAAAGATAAGTGAAAGGTACTATATAACATATAAAAAAGAAGCAAGCTACATTAGCTTGCTTCTTTCGTTACTCTCACACTTTAATTTTTATCTTTTTTCTTTCTCCGATCACTTAAACCAAATAATCCTAAACTTGCTGCTAACATACCTAAAGCTGCAAAAATTGGATTTTCAGAATGTGCTCCAGTTTGTGGAAGCATATGTCTACTTTCACTATAAGTCCGTGAAGAAGCATTTGCATCCTTTCTTGTAGCTTTTTGATTAATAGCAACATGGTTAGTAGCTACTGATTTTACTTCATGAGACTTAATAACTTTACTGTCTTTTGAAGATAAATTATTTCTATCAATATGAGTATGAACACTAGGAGCATTTGGTCTTAAAGAAGGTTTCTGTTTGTTATCAGAGTTAGGAATAGAATGTTTATTTTCTGATATTACCTTGATAGTTATTGTACCGTTTTCAATTGTAATTTGTGTTGGTAATGATTGATCATTACTCAAACTGTAACCTTTAGGAACTGATAAGCTAATAGCAATAACTTTACCAAGTTTTCCAGTGTAGACTTTACTCTCAACTAATTTATCTTTTTCATCAACAAAACGAATAGTTTGAGTGGCAGTTACTACAGGATGATTAATTGGAGTATAGGTAATTTCTATCTGAACATTAGCTGTATCCGGAGTGACATTTTCTTGGTTTACATTCATAACCGTGTATCCTGAAATACTCATTGGTGCATAAGCTGCCCAAATAGCTTCATGCTCGCCAGAATCACTTAATTTCCATGCACTATACGTTACTTCGCCAGTTACTTCATTGAATGTAGCAGTTCTAGTAAAGATTACCTTTTGAATAATGTTTTCTCTGCTATCATCTGGTTTCACAAGAATGATTGTACGAGTTGGTGATACTTCAAGTTCTTCCATTTCAGGATACGTACTACTTGGATTACCAGGTACTTTCCCTTTTGGAATATCTTTTTCAGGTGTTTCTGGAGTAACAATAATACTTGAAGCCTCAACGTGGATTACCACAGTTGGAATACCTTCGGCTGTTGCTGTAACAGTCTTGGGAACTTCTTGACTTGGTACTAGCTGCCAACCTGCTGGAATTTCTGGTTTAACTGCTACTGCTTCTCCAGTCTTTCCGCTAAGCAGACTGGTACTTATTTCGTTGCCTTCTTTGTCTTGGTAAGAAATAATACCGCTTTGTTCATTCGCTGCGTAAGTAACTTCAATAGTCTCATCTTTTTGACCATTCTTAACTTCAACTGCTGGAATTACTTCTTCACTTGCAGTGTAGCCTTTCACTTCTGCTGGAATAAATTCTTTCCAGCTTGCAGTTGACCATTCTCCATAAGTTACTTGGCCTGTTACATCATCGTAACTTGCGTCACGGTAGATCTTCGCAGTTTGAACTTCTGTACTCTTACTTCCATCTGGGTTAATTACATTGATCGTACGAGTAATTGCTTGGTTCAACTCACTTTCATGAGCTCCATCAATTTCTTTACCCGTTGGTGTCTTTTCACCTTCTGGAATTGGATTATTATGATCAACATTGGTTGTTCCATGTTCAACCTGAATTACCACAGTTGGAATACCTTCGGCTGTTGCTATAACAGTCTTGGGAACTTCTTGACTTGGTACTAGCTGCCAACCTGCTGGAATTTCTGGTTTAACTGCTACTGCTTCTCCAGTCTTTCCGCTAAGCAGACTGGTACTTATTTCGTTGCCTTCTTTGTCTTGGTAAGAAATAATACCGCTTTGTTCATTCGCTGTGTAAATAACTTCAATAGTCTCATCTTTTTGACCATTCTTAACTTCAACTGCTGGAATTACTTCTTCACTTGCAGTGTAGCCTTTCACTTCTGTTGGAATAAATTCTTTCCAGCTTGCAGTTGACCATTCTCCATAAGTTACTTGGCCTGTTACATCATCGTAACTTGCGTCACGGTAAATCTTCGCAATTTGAACTTCTGTACTCTTAGTTCCATCTGGGTTAATTACATTGATCGTACGAGTAATTGCTTGGTTCAACTCACTTTCATGAGCTCCATCAATTTCTTTACCTGTTGGTGTCTTTTCACCTTCTGGAACTGGATTATTATGATCAACATTGGTTGTTCCATGTTCAACCTGAATTACCACAGTTGGAATACCTTCGGCTGTTGCTGTAACAGTCTTTGGAACTTCTTGACTTGGTACTAGCTGCCAGCCTGCTGGAATTTCTGGTTTAACTGCTACTGCTTCTCCAGTCTTTCCGCTAAGCGGACTGGTCCTTATTTCGTTGCCTTCTTTGTCTTGGTAAGAAATAATACCGCTTTGTTCATTCGCTGTGTAAGTAACTTCAATAGTCTCATCTTTTTGACCATTCTTAACTTCAACTGCTGGAATTTCTTCTTCACTTGCAGTGTAGCCTTTCACTTCTGCTGGAATAAATTCTTTCCAGCTTGCAGTTGACCATTCTCCATAAGTTACTTGGCCTGTTACATCATCGTAACTTGCGTCACGGTAGATCTTCGCAGTTTGAACTTCTGTACTCTTACTTCCATCTGGGTTAATTACATTGATCGTACGAGTAATTGCTTGGTTCAACTCACTTTCATGAGCTCCATCAATTTCTTTACCCGTTGGTGTCTTTTCACCTTCTGGAACTGGATTATTATGATCAACATTAGTTGTTCCATGTTTAATCATAATTAAAGTAGTCCCATTATCAACAATGATTTCAGTAGGTACATCACTTGGATCACTTGCTACCCAACCTACTGGAATTTCAGGAGTAAACGGAAGTTTTGTTCCTTTTATATGACCATCAATATTAACTGAACTAATTACATTATTATCGGCATCCACGTAGTTAATAGTTTGGCTACTATTTTCCAAAGTAAATATTGCTGTGGAACTGAAGTCAATATTGTAATTTGGATTTTCATGACGAATCTTATTGATTACATCTCCACTAAGCTCGACATCATAAGTCCCAGCTTCAGTTAATTGAGCTGGATGACCATCTTTACTGAATACAAAATCACTTGCTGTTAATCCAGTAATAGTTTGTTGTTGTCCATTTAACACTACAACAACTGAGTAATTATGCGGATCAAGTTTTAAGTCTTGAGTAGTTTGAGAGCCACTTATTGTTGCATTCGTCTTAGCAGGAATAATTACTAATAATCCCTGACTGCCGTCATAGCTGTAGTTGTAGTTACTATCAGCTACTTTGATAGCATCAATACCAACTTGACTTAATTCAACTTGATACGTACCTACATTTACTGGATTTCCAGCAACTTGAATATCTTTATCAGTTAAGTCATAAGTTTGACCATTAGAAAGTTTAACTTCAAATTTATCAAGATCTAATGCAACTGTACTTCCTGTATAAGGAGTTTCTTGATTACCATTAAAGCTAATTGTTGCATTCGCTTTACTAATTGTGACACTAGCTAAACCATTGAAACTCCAAATGTAATTATTGTTTGTAGCAATTTTACTTTGACTAGATTCCTTAAGCTTTAAGTAATAAGTACCTACATTTATTGGGTTAACAATTATTCTACCAGTTTCATCAACCCACTCATAGTCATCAGCAGCTAAAGTAGGTGCTACAAGATTTACGCCATTGTTAGTTGCGATGTTATTAGTAATCTTATCAATATTAATTACAGGAGTTTGACCATTGTAAACCACTTCATATGAACCTGAAGTAGTTACATCAGCACTAGCTTTATTAATGGTGTAAGTACCCGCAACAGGATTACTCCAATCATAATTTGGATAGTCTTGTTTAATCTTATCAAGAGCCTTTTGACTTAAAGTAACGTTATAACTGCCTGCATCTACTGGATTTGAGCCAGCACTAAAGACTAAATCACCTGCAGCTAATGGAATATTAATAGTTTGACCATTATTAGTGCTGATTTCTAACTTATAATTATCTACATTCAAGTTAGCTGATTCACCATTATAAATCATACTATCTAAACCATTTGAAACGATCTTAATTCCCGCAGAAGCTTTTTTAATAATAAAGTTCCCATTGCCTGTTGAAGTATAAGTGTAATTCTTTGTTCCAAAGTGCTTTTCAATATTCTGCAATCCTTGGTTAGAAAGGATAACCTCAAATGTGCCTACGCTAGTTGGAGTTCCATTTTCAAATTGTAAGTCACCGGCAGCAGGAGTATAGGATAAAGTTTTATCGTCAGCTGTTTCAACACTAATCGTGTAATCATTTGGATTTAAAGTAGTAGCTTCACCGTAAATAATAGTCGGCACCACAGTAGCTTTATCACTTACAGTAATGGTTACAGGCATTTGAATTACATCAAATGGTGCTGTATTGGCATCATCTGAAAGTAACCAGTTGTAATCCAAACTATTTAATTTTCTAATGTTTTCAAGTGCTTGTTTAGTTAACTTAACTTGATAATTACCAACTTCATTTGGCGTAGTTCCTACAAATTCAAGATCACCAGCTTGTAAAGTATAGCTATAGTCATCCCCATTAACTAATCCTGAAATTGAAATAGAGTACTTACTGTAATCAATTGGCTGATCCTCACCAGTATAACGAACACTTTCACTACCATTTAAAGAAATATAAGCATCAACTGGCGTAATTATGTAGTTAGCGCCTTTTGTATGTTGCTTATCAACATCTGTATTGTCGGAATCAGAAGTAATATCTGAATTTCCGTTACTTATAGTACCGTTAGTTGCAGCAAATTCTTCTGATTTACTATCACCAAAATCATAATTTGGATAATATTCTTTTAAAGCATTATAAAGTTTTTGAGTTGGCACTAACTCATAATTACCTACCTGCGTTGGTAAATTATTATCAGAATATTGAGTATCCTTAAATTGTAAATCACCTACTGATAATGGTGTTGGATAAAGAATATCTTTCCCATTCATAGTATCAGTTAAAGCAATTGTAAATTTAGTTGGATCAATTACCACTTGACGACCATATGGCGTAGTTTGAGTTCCACTTAAGGTAATGCGTCCTTTACGAGCATAAATAATGTATTGAGCCAAATCTTTAGTTGACTGAGTAATATCATAATTTGGATTCTCTTGGTTCAAACGTTTAATGGCTGCTACACTCAACGTGATTGAATATTTACCAGTTTCAATTGCGTCAGCTCCACCATTAATTACTACATCTGACGGTTGAAGAGTAAACTTCACTCCGTCAGGCGCACTATCATAGCCACCCCAACGAAGTTTTAGATTCTTCATTTGATCTTGATTAGTAATTTTAACTGGAGTGCCATCGTATACACTTGAAGCAGTTCCCACAATTCCTACCGTTAATTCTGCAGGAGTAATGTTTAATAATGCTGGTGTATTAGTAAATGTCCAATCATAGTTACTATTAATAGCTTCTAAATGCTTTTTACCTTGATCAGACAAGTATACATCATAATTAGCAGCATCAGTTGGAGCTGAAACAGTCGTCATTAAGTCACCAGCTTGTAGGTTGTAATTCAATGGTTGCCCATTGTTAGTAATAATTACAACTTGGAAATTACCAGTGCTTAAGTCCACTACCTTACCTGTATAAGTACTATTTTGAGTACCAATCACCCCAACTTCTGCCGTAGCTTTTTCAACTGTAAAGGCTACGGCATCATTATTGTAAGTATAGTTATAATGATTACTTTCAAGATTCCGAATTTGACCTAAAGCCGTATTAGTTAATTTTACCTTGTAACTGCCAGCATTAGTTGGCACAGCAACTTGATTACCTTGGCTATCTACAAATTCAAGATCTTCAGGCTTTAATGAGTAGGTTTGGCCATTTGATAATTTCACACTAATACCATTAACAACTCCATTGGTATTTGGAATTACTACTGGATTGCCGGTATAAATTGTTGAGCCTGAACCTTCAAGAGTAATAGTTGCCGTTGCCTTTTCGATATGATAATTACCTTCACCTTGATAGTTCCAAGTGTAGTTGGTGTTTCCAGTAATCGAATCTTGAACCTTTTGCCAGCCTGCTTGTGTTAAACGAACTTGGTAAGTTCCAATCTCACTTGGTGCAGAAATTACCTTCCCATCTTGTAAGAATTCGTAATCACTTGCAGTTAATTGCAAAGCGCTTGGTAAAGTAATTGTCCCTTCATTTGGATTATTGGTGGTGATTTCTGGAATAAAGTCAGCTGGATTAATGGTTGCTGGTTTACCTGTCCAAGTAATAGTTTGAGCACTAGTATTTGGTAAAGTAATTAAAGCATTCGCTGGTTTAATGATATATGTACCACTACCAGCAACTTGAACATTTGACCAGTCTAAATTATTAGCATTTACTGCTTTAACTTTATCAATTCCTGTTTGTGTTAATTGAACTGTATAAGTACCTACGTCACTTGGCGCAGTGGTATAAGTTTTTCCATCCTTAACCCATTCAAAATCACCAGTGGTTAAAGTTAGTGAATTGTTTCCAGGAGCTGTAATTGTAACTATTGGAATATAACCATTTATTGGCGTTCCATCATAAATCTTTTCAGCCGTTCCTCTGAAGGATGCACTTGGAATAGCTTTAGTAATAGTTACTGTTCCAAAGCCAGCCTTACTAAAGTCATAGCCATAGTTATCAGCCTGAACTTCGGCAATATTTGCACGACCCTGGTCAGATAATTCAACCTCATAAGTGCCCACGTTGGTATTAGCACCTGCTGTAGTATTAACAAACTGTAAATCACCAGCTTGTAACTGATAAGTTAGACCGTTACCCAATTCAATCTTAAAGTTGGCTGGATCAATAACAGCTGTAGAGCCAGTGTAAACAATATTTTCATTACCAGAAATAGCTACTGAAACATTGGCATTTCTAGTAATTGACAAAGTACCAAAACCAGCCTTATTCCAATAATAATTGTCAGTTTGTGATTCAAATTTCTTCAAACCATTATCAGTTAAGGAAATCGTATAAGTGCCAATAGCAGTTGGTTGTGAAACTACTTCTCCTGCTGTATTAGTAATTACAATATCATCAGCACTTAAGTTTACATTTTCTGGAAGATCGATAGTTACTCCATTATTAGTTGTAATAGATAATGGGAAATTCTTGTAGTCAATCGTGACAGGTTGACCATTATATTTATTACTTTGGCTACCAGAAATATTAAGAGTTGCCGTTGCCTTATTAATTACATAAGTGAAGGCACCATTAATATCAGTAAAGTTATAATTTGGATTTTCTTTATTTAATTTATCAATATAATCCTTGTTCAAAATCAAGTAGTAAGTACCAACATTAACTGGTTGACCCTCAAATTTGACATATTGATCCCCACTCTTGGTGTACCAAGCATAATCATTAGCAGACAGATCATGATTTAAAGTGAAATCAACATCATTGGTTGTATCATGAGCAGTCCAGGTAATTTTTCCATAGACCGTTGTCCCCTGAATAACTTGACCATTATATGAGCGCTCGTAATTGCCACCAATTGTCGCAGTGGCTTGAGCCTTGGCAATATCGTAATTAGCACTTCCAGTAAAGGCATTATCCGCAAATACTACATTTGAAGTATTATTTTGACCATAGCCTGCTAAACTAAGAATGTACTTTTCAATATTAGAAATACCAGTAGGTGTCAAAGTAATTGTGTAGGAGCCAACGTTACTTGGTGCCGAACCACTATTCCAAGTGTAGTCACCATCTTTAAGAATATAAGTCTCGTTAGCATCAGTAACACCTGGGAAGTTTACTGTTACTCTAATTTGACCATTACTATTTACTTCAGCAGTTGTAATACTTTGACCGTTGTATAGACGTGAATTAGCGCCACCCAATACACCGCCTGCTTGAGCTTGAGTAATGGTATAAACAGCTAATCCCGTATTAGTTAAAGTGAAATTAGGATTATCCTTTTGTAAAGTAGCCAATGCACTATCTTTAAGCTTGATATAGTAAGTGCCGACATTTTCAGGATTACTGATCGGATTTCCGCTTGCATCTACCCACTCATAGCTATCACTAGTAAGTCCAGTCGTATTTAAAACAACTTCGCGATTGTCAAAGTAAGTAGTAAATTTTAATTTTGAAGGATCAATACTAGTAGTAGGTTGAGCGTCGTAAACCTTGGTATAGTTTCCTGATGTCTGATTGCTTAAAGTAGAAGTTGCTGATGCTGGAGTAATAATATAAGTAGCAGTACCAGTAAAAGTTGAATTGCCATCGTCATCGGTCCATTTAATACTATTATTA
The DNA here is from genome assembly GCF_947539375.1 of Lactobacillus isalae. Taxonomy (NCBI): domain Bacteria; kingdom Bacillati; phylum Bacillota; class Bacilli; order Lactobacillales; family Lactobacillaceae; genus Lactobacillus; species Lactobacillus isalae. Next base: position 93,597 of record NZ_OX443569.1, on the reverse strand, counting down.
CCACATTGCTGTATAATTGCTTCTTTTCCCTGATCAGTCCAACGCAATTCGTAAGTACCAACATTAGTTGGCATGTCAAGAGACCAAGTTTTACCATTATCAGATGAAAATTCAACCCACCCTGCCTCTAAGGAAGATATCGTATCAATTGGCCCTCTAATTTCGGCCATAATTGGATCATCACCATCTCCATTATTAAGGTCATTAACAGTAATTTGATTACCAGTATATGTTGATTGGTTTTCACCGGACAAAGTTGCCGTTGCCGTTGCCGTAAAAGTTACGTTTATTACGGTCGGAAGAGTATCGCCAGTAACTTTCTGGCTTGGAATAGGTCTAGGAGAAATAATATTTAATGTAGTTTCAGTAGTTGTACCATCAGGATTAGTAACTATTTGTTTAATAATTCTCGTATAAGGGTTAATTGAGGGTATAGTGTTACATCGTGGCCATTCACTTGTGGTCCACCCACTTCCAGTAAAGCCATCAAACACTACACCACTGTCATCAGCATTTACTTTCACAGGTCTAGTAATCGTAGCTGATTGTGTTATAGTTTGAGTAATTGATGGGGTCCCTGGATTATTAGGTAGCGTGATGTTAATTACACGATTGACTGTTTTTTCTACTAATGATTTAGGTACATAGTAAGTTGTCACTTCATTACGAGCATACCATTGAGAAGCATTGTTAGTAGTAAAGACGGTATTTGAATTATAATTTGGATTAGCAAAGTTGATAGTAGTATATGTACCAGTAGAATTAATATTTGCTATGACATAGTCACTACCACCATTAGGAGGAGTAACAGTAAATTGTCCACCGTTTTGAAAATTCCAATTTCCAGAAATCATATGGAAACCTAAATTTGCCGTATCTCCCTTACTTTTGTCCCATTGCCAATTGCCACTATAGACAACTTTATCGGTTGTAGGATCAATTGTACCAGTTTGATCATAAAAGACTTGAATTTGTGCATCTGGCGCAAAGGATTGACCATCCTTATCACCACCAGCAATCGTAAATTTAGCAGTTACTGTTCTAGTTTCGGTTTTATTTGGAACATAGAAAATAGTGTGAACGGGTTGAGCTTCATAAAGAGATGCAGCTGTAGTATATGCAGTCGAATCTTTAGAAACATCAGTAGTACTGCCATTCCAGCTAGGAAAGACAAATTGATTAGCTGGAATTTTATCAGTGTTTGAAGCAGGGCCACCAGTATAAGCTGTATACCCAGTCAAGGTTGGTACATCTGCAGTTACATTAGCCCATTCCTGTGGTAAGTTAGTCCAAGTACCAGAAACTACACGGTAGCCAGGAGTATTGCTATCGCCTTTTTTAGTATTCCATTGCCATGGACCATAGGTAATATCTCCAGTTGCCAAATCTTTTGTAGCTTGGCGAGTATAATAAACATCTAAGACTGCAGAAGTAAAGGCGTTCCCATCTTCGGTATAAGTACCGTCTTCATTAACTTTAGTCTTAACATAATTTACTGTTATAGTTCTAGTTTCTTGTGCTTTTGGATCAGTATCGGTTACATTTTGAGTTTTATGAACTAAGTGAATAACAATATTTGCATCAAATAATGAAGAAGCTGCCTCAGATGTCCATTTATAATTCGGGACTGTCCAATTACAATCTGGCTTTGTGAACGGTACATTAAAACTACCATTGAAGGTTACCCCAGCTGGTACTTCACTGACTCCAACAGATTGATATGTTCCTAGATTTACGCCCTCTGGAAACTTAAGATCATTACTATATCCACCGTTAGCAGGATTTTTTATATCAAATTGAACAATCTGTTTATTTTCCGTATCATCCCAGTAAGTAATTGTAAACTGCATTTGATTAGTAACAATAACTTTAGAAGTAGCTGGATCAGTTACGATAGTATCTTGCTGTCCATTCACAGAAACTGGATAAGTTGCTGCAATTTTAACATTGTATGTCCCTACTTGATTCCAATTAGGCTCACTATTATCAACATATTCGAATGTAGTATCTTTTGGAAAATCGGCACTGTTAGTAACTAAATCTTTAGCAGTTAAAGTTGTACCCTCATAGACAGTCTTATCTTGAGTATGAACCTCTTTCTTTTGATCTTCAGCAGAATCAGAAGAAGTAACTTTGGTAGGCTTTATTTCTTGAAGGGTAGCCTTATCAGAAGTAGTTTTAGCTACATCAAGCGTATTCGCCGTCTGCTCCTTATCTGTAACATCATTTTGGGAGATTACAGAATTTGCTTCACCTTTAGTTTGAGTTGTAACAGACTTTGAAGTTTCAGCCTTTTGGTTAGTAGACTCATCGCCTGAAGATTGAACAGGTGTAATCTTCTGATTACTATTTTGAGTAGTAGATGCAGTATTCTTCTCAGTTTTATTAGACTTTTGCTCTACGCTCTTATTTTCATTAGCTGAACTATAACCCAGCTTTTGTGCATCATTATTTATAACAAGTGTAGAATTACTATTTTTAGATTGACTAACATCAATATCTTGATCTTTTAGATTGTCCTTTTTCTCAACTTGAACAGCTCGATCTTGTATATTATTAGGTAAAGTATCGGCATGAACTACTTCACTATTATTTAACTCTAAAAATAAAGTTGATAATAGCACAGAACACGTTCCAATAGTTAACTTCCTTATACTGAATCTTTGTTTTGTATCTAAGTCAGGTTTATTGAATAACATGCGCCTCAGGCTCCTTAAAATAACCCCTTTAATTAAATATATTTTAACTCTAAAATGTTATCAATTCTATTAATATATAACAAAGACTTAATCCCAATAAAATATCAGAATTAAGTCTCAAAGCAGTTACTAATATTTATTTACTTTCCATTTTTTGCCACCAGCTAGGTAATTCAGCAAGTAATTTTTTTAATGCTTGTCCCCGATGAGAAATAGCGTTTTTTTCATCTACTGTCATTTCAGCAAATGTTTTTCCCTTATCAGGAACAAAGAAAAGTGGATCATATCCAAAATTTCCTTGTCCTTTAGGATAAGTTAAAATTTCACCACGGATTTCTCCTTGAGTTACCAAATCATCATCAAATCTCCCTGGCCATGAAACGACCATTGTAGTGTGGAAAGTAGCCTGCCTTTTTTCTCGTGGAACGCCACCTAATTCAGCTAATAACTTTGCATTGTTTAAAGCATCATTATGTGCCTCACCACCATAGCGAGCCGAGTACACGCCTGGAGCACCATTTAACTTATCAACTGATAGACCTGAATCATCAGCAAGAGTTGGTAAATTACTGAACTCTGCCATTTTATGGGCCTTTAGCTTAGCATTAGCCAAAAATGTTGTTCCAGTTTCTAAAACATGCGGCGGATCAGTTAAATCTTGATTAGTAATCACATGAATCGGAAAGTTATTCTTTCGTAAAGCTTCTTCAACTTCCTTAGCCTTATTCTTATTGTTAGTTGCAAATAATAAAGTATCCATTTTTTAATCCTCAGCATTTACATGGTGACCGATAATTGTATCATCATTCATCCATTGACGCGTAATTTCAGTAAACTTCTTTGCTTCGCCTGTAGTGTAATATTCATGTTTAGTATCAGAATCTGCTGAAAATAAATTATCACGTTGTAAAACATTATAAGTATATTGTGCCACTTGATCAGCTGGATCAACAATTTTTTTATCTTGACCAACCACTGCTACAATTTCTTCTCTTAGTAAAGGATAATGTGTACATCCTAAAACAAGAGTGTCGTAATCTGCATCTTTTAATGGTGTTAAACTTTCATTAACAACTGCCCTTTTAATATCTTCAGCTGGATCTGCTTCAGCTAAAGGCGCTAATCTGGGTTGAGCAAATTCACTTACTTTAATTTCTGGATCACGATATTGAATTTCTTTTAAATAGGAATGACTATCAATCGTTGCATTAGTTCCAATTACAGCCACATTTTTACTTTCTGTAGTTCTGGCTGCAGCTAATGCACCAGATTGAACCACTCCAATGATTTGCAATGGAACTTCTTTTTGAATAGTAGACATTGCTACAGCAGTGGCAGTATTACAGCCAAAAATAATGATTTTTACATCTTTACTTAAGAGGAAGTTTACACTGTCGCGAGTCAAAGAAATAATTTCTTCTTTTGAGCGATCGCCATAAGGCATATTAGCCTGATCACCAATAAAAATAGTTGATTCATTAGGCATTTTTTCAATTACTTTTTTTAAAACCGTTAAACCACCTAAACCCGAATCTAAAACTCCAATTGGTCGATTATCCATCAAAAAACCCCTTTAAACAAATGATGATTAAATTTTCTTTTCTCCTTCACCTATTTTAAGTTAAAATGTTATAGAAGACAAAAGGAAATGAAAGCATGGAACATACAAACGAACATCTTTATTTTTTAAATTCATTATATCGCGACTTTATCTTGCCAACTATTCTAGGTAGCGAAGATAAAGAAATTCTTTACTGGGCAGGTAAACACGTTAGTCGCAAATATGACTTATCAGAGATCGATGACTTAATTGAATTCTTTGACATGGCTCAATTTGGCACCTTAAAAGTTCTTAAAGATCGCAAACATACTGCAGTTTTTGAACTTTCTGGACAAGTTGTTACTGATAGACTAGACAGTCAAAGCGATGAATTTTCTCTTGAAAGTGGAATTATTGCAGAGTGTTTAGAAAGACAAAATGGTACACCTACTGAAGCGTCAGCTACGGTCACTAAAAAACATGTCGTTCAAATTACAGCTCAATCTGATTAATCATTTAATGATTTTAATCAATATAAAAAAGCGCCTAAATTAGGCGCTTTTTTATATCTCTAAATATTAATAAATTTTAGATTTTAACTCTAATTAAAAAATCAAATATTTAACAATAGCAGGCTTATTTATATGCATCAGCTTTTATCCATACTTAAGTAAAAAGTTCGAGACACTTTTGCTTAAGTGTTTTTTATTGTACAAATTGTGGCAAGTTGTTCTTTATTACAAATTATCATGCTCCTATAATCAATCAAAGTTCAATACAAATTGTATGAAAACAAACACTATATCTAGAATTGAGGTAAAACATGAATAAGACTGATGAACTTGTCGCCCAAGTAAAAAAGGCTGATGCAATTATAGTCGGTGCAGGCAGTGGTATGTCAAATGCTGCTGGAATGGATTTTTGGTATTCCGCAAGTCCTTTATTTATGAAACATATGAAATACTTCCATGATAAATATCATTTCAATGGTATCTTCAATGGATTTTATAATAAGTTTGACTCTAAAGAAGAACACTGGGCTTTTATGCTTGAAGCGATTAAGATGATTTCAACTATTCCACCACAAAAGCCTACCTATGAATATTTAAAATCTTTAATTAAAAATAAGCCTGCTCATTTTGTAACTACTAATCAAGATACCTTATTTAAAAAATTCTTTTCTAACGATCAAGTAAGTGAAATTCAAGGTTCATGGGATTATTATCAAGCTTCTGATACTACTACTGATCAAAAATTATATGATACAAAAACGCTAGTTGAAAAGTTATTACCACAAGTTAAAGATCATCGTCTACCAACTAATCTTATTCCAAGAAGTGATATCAACGACTCTGAATTAATTCCGTGGGCACGTAGTCCTGAATTTTTAGAAGGAAAAAAATACTATGAAGAACACCAAAAATGGAATAATTTTATGTCTAATCACCGTGATGAAAAAATACTGTTCTTAGAATTAGGTGTTGGTAGAATGACTCCAATGTTTATTCAAGAACCATTTTGGGAAATGACTAAATATCTAAAAAACTCTTTCTATATTAATGTAAATCCTAAAGATGCTTTAACTAATCCCGTAATTAAGGATCGATCACTATTGATTAGCGATGATATCAACAATGTCCTTAAAGAAGCCAGTGAAAAAATGAAAGGAGAAAATAATGACTAAACAAGCTGCTGAACTAGCAAAAAAATGGTTAAACGACGCAGAGGCAATTTTAATCACAGCTAGCAATGGTCTTTCTATTTCTGAAGGATTGAATCTATTTGCTAATAATCAAAAATTGAGAGATGTAGTAGGCAATGAACTGATTGAAAAATATCATCTACCTAACCTATTAACTGCTTTCGCTTTTCAGTACCCAAATAAGCTGGATTACTGGCGCGTAGTTGCTAGAGTTGTTGAATACTACAGCAACAAATACACACCTAGTGTATATATGAAAAACTTAAAACAAATAGTTGGTGATAAGCCTTATTTTGTTTGGACATCAAATGTTGATCACCATTTTTCTTTAGCTGGATTTAATAATTTATTTGAAATTGAAGGAAATTGGCTTGAAGGAGTATGTAGTGAACATCCCGAAAATCATGGCACCTATAATCTAGCTTCAAAAATTCACGAATTATATGAAAAAGATCAAGCGGGAGAACTAACTGAAACTGATATTCCAGTATGCGAACAATGTAATTCACCATTAGATTTAAATATGGCCGGCGATAATTTTCAAATTAATCAGCACCAAGTTAATAATTTTCAAAAGTTTATTCAAAAATATGAGAATAAAAAATTACTCATTCTTGAACTAGGAATTGGCCCAAGAAATCAATTAATTAAGGCTCCAAGCATGCAATTAGTAGCTGCCAATCCTAATAGTCGCTACATTACAATTAATAAAGGTGAAGTGTTAATTCCAGACTTAATAGCAGATCGATCAATTGGTTATTCAGCCACAATTGGGGATGCTTTTACAGAAATATTAACCGGTAAAAGTTATGGTGCTAAAACACAGGATCCTATCAAAAAAAATATAGAAAATAACCCTTCTCCTCAAGAACTTCAAAAGCAAGAACAAGCAATACAAAATTTTTATCCCAATTACATGGTCGACCAAAGCTTTCGTCCAGGAAGCTTTCCAATGTATTTAACTATCGATAAAGATCATCCTTCATATTTACATACCGTTAAGTACGGTCAATCTTTCATGTACTCAATTGGAGATGCAGCTATTGTGCATTGCTTTACTCAAAATGGACAATACTATAAAGTTAGACTAGGACTTGATAAAAGTAAAAATGAAGTTCATGGCTTTTACGCTGATCCAGGGACCTTTATTGCTATAGAAACTACAGATAATAATGGTGTAGGCTTCTCGCAAATTTCTACTGAAATCCCTAGTGGAAGCAATGGTGAGATTTTTATTCCGAAAAAAGAGAAATTACTACAATTGTTCCCAAATCAAAGTAAAATTATTGAACGTTTATCTATAAAAGAATAACAAGATTGGATTTGACCGCTAATGTCAGAAAATAAAACGAGAAAAACAGATCGTAGAACCTTATATACAATTAAAGTAATTAAAGATGCCTTTATAAAACTGGTTAAAGAAGAAGGTTACTCTAAAATTACAATTACACAAATTTGTCGCAACGCTGACATTACTCGTTCAACTTTTTATTTACATTTTTCATCTATTACTGATGTCTTAAATACAGTATTAGATGATGCCTTATTCTTAGTTGATGAAAATACTTTTAATTTAGATAATAAAAACTATTCATTTGATTACTTAAATAAAAATGAGTCTTTAGTACCAGCATGTCAACGAGTCGGTGATACAAATAAATATCAAAAGCTTTTAATGGATCCAGACTTAAGTGAATATATTATTGGACGGATTATAAAACACGAACGTAATAAAGTTATTCCTGCAATTATTGAGAAAACTGGACTAAATGCAGAAGACGCAGAAACGTTATTTATTTATGTAATTCACGGCTCATTTGCTGTTAATCGTGCTAACCATTTTAAGAAAAATGAAAAATGGGCTCACGATGTACAATTACTTAATCAGTTTACCAAGGCCGGGTATCAACAATTAAAAAAGAAACATTAGTAAAATTATCAATACAATTAATTCAAAAATAACTTAATTTTTAAGATCAAATCCTTTAAATTTTTTAGTAATTTTATATAAAATCACGTCAAATCTGCATTAATAAAAAATGGCTCTATAATAAATCCTGTTGATGGATATCTATGATATTCTATCGACAGGATTTTTTATTGCATAAATAAAGAGGCCATAGCTCTCTTAACTTAAAATCCTTCTTCGACCAATTCAATTAAGTTTACTAAGAGTTTGTGCTATGTCCTCTTTTAACGATTATATTAAATTCTCTCTTGATATTGAAGATCAAAACATTGTTTTTACTGATTATTTTAAAAAGTTTATTGATGGTAAATTTCATAAGGTCTATTTAGCTGAACTTATTCAGTCTTCTTGTCCTTATTGCCATTCTCATAATATTAAACATAATGGTCACTATACTTCTAACGTACGCTTTATTACTGCTGATGCTAGCAAGCCGATTACTATCAGACTTAGACAGCAACGTGTTCTCTGCAATAATTGCCTTAAAAGATCAATGGCTCAATCTAACCTTGTTAATAAATATTGCCACATCTCTAATAATTCTAAACGTAAAGTATTAGCCGCTCTTACAGAAGATCGTTCTATGACTAGTATTGCTCGAGAGCATAACTTATCAGTTAATACGGTTCAAAGAGTCTTGGAATCTTGTTCTTCTAAGTTCTACGATGATTTAGATCATTTTCCTGAGCACTTAGCTTTTGATGAGTTTAAAGGCGTTGGCAAAAAGCTCCACTTTATTTGCTTAGATGGTGATTCTCAACAAGTAGTCCAAATTCTTAGAACGTGTTTTAAGCCTGAGATTTTGCGCTACTTCTATAAGTTTACTCCGAAGGCTCGGGCTATGGTTAAGATAGTGACCATGGATCTTAACTGCTATTATCCAATCGTGGCTAGAGAGCTATTTCCTAATGCTCAGATTGTCATCGATCGTTTTCACATCGTGCAAATGCTCACCAGATCTTTTAATAGCTTATGAGTTCAGACTATGAAGCATTTTAAGAAGCAAAGCCGTGAGTATAAGCTATTAAAATCTACCTGGGAGCTTTATCTCATGAAGTATGACAAGCTCAACAAGTATCCGAGGTAAAGTGAGTAGATAAATCATTAAATCCACTTTTATTATGATTAAAAGCAAAAGTTCTTTTCTCAAACTCATCAGTTATTTGCGTTGCATAACTTTTACCTTGGCTAACCTCTATTCCTATAAAATTCACAAGATCACCTCACAATATTTATTGAGGCTAATATATTTTACTTACTCAATTTCTAAAATACGATCTTAACGATCAACAACCTAAATCTAGCTTTAAAAGAAAAATATATTAACGGGCCATTTTGACACAAACGAATTATCAATTCTTTCCTGTTGTCGACCTCAACCTCAACTTAATTTTAAACAAAAAAATAAGAGGTAAATCATAACATCGTCATGTTATGATTCATCTCCTACTTTAGGTTGTTTGACAAACAGCCTTAGTTTTTAGTTATTTTTCCCAGTAGTATGTTTAATTTCTAATACTTTTCTCGCAAAGGGTTGTGCAATAAGGGCTTCTACAAATAAAGCTATTCCAAAATTACGTGGCCAAATTTTTCCAAAATTCAAAATGGGATCCCAACTCAATTTTCTGCTCCCAATCCAAGAACCGATAATAGTCATCAAAAAGGAAATAATTAATACATCAAAAATTGTCAATACAATAATTTGCGCACTAAAACTATCTTTTCGATCCAATAATTGGTCCTTTAAAAAAGCTGCTGGCTTTTCAGCAATTATAACAGACACAATAACTGCAACCCAAATGAAGGGTAAAATTCGAAGTGTCATTACATAATTTTCCAACGTAAAACCAATTTCCATCATTGAAATTATTGGTCCTATGATGTTTACAGAGATCAAAGATACTATAAACATAAATAGTATCTTCTCTTTTAAATTACGTGGCAGTTTCATATAAAATTCCATAGTATCCTCCTAAAAACAAAAAAATCAGCACATCTAAAAATGTGCTGATTTCTTATACGCGCTTTATATTTGACTAAGATTATTATAACAGATATTTTAGTTTTAATTTAATAAAATTAGTCAGTATATTGATCTAAAATTTGTTCAAGTTTTTCTTTAGGAGTGTAGCCAGTTAAACGGTCAACAATCTTACCATCTTTTTTAATTAATAAAGTTGGGATTGCCATAATTCCTAGATTACGAGCAGTTTCTTGGTTTTGATCAACATCCATTTTGGTGAATTTTACATCATCCATTTCTTCTGAAAGTTGGTCAATTACTGGTGATTGCATCTTACATGGACCACACCATGTTGCCCAGAAATCTGTTAAAACAACACCTTCACTAGTTTCTTCATCAAAAGTTGCATCTGTAATTTCATCAACCATAGTTATTACCTCACAAAAAATTAAATTCTTTAAGTTATAAGTATATTTTAGTAGAGCTACTTACTTTTTGCAAGTATATTGCTTATTGCAAATGAACTATTGTTGCCCCAGTTCCACCTTGATTAGCTGGAGCATAGCTATAACTTTTCACATGACGATTTCTCTTCAAGTATTGCTGAACTCCATTTCTAATCGCTCCAGTTCCAATACCATGAATAATTGTAACAGTATTTAAACCTGCTAATAATGAAGCATCAAGATATCTATCTAAATTAGTTAACGCTTCTTCGTAGCGTTGTCCTCTCAAGTCTAATTCGCTACTTGCACGAGTAGAACGAAGACCACGACTAGAACGAACCGATTTTTCAGGTTTCTTTTGGCTAGTTTGGGCAGCAACTTTTTCAACATCGCGGTCAGTTACCTTGACCTTCAAAATACCAATTTGTACTTCAAATTCATGGTCACCTAGTTTTTTAGTAATCACACCTTGTTGACCGTATGAAAGAACTTTTACATTATCGCCTACATTTACATCATGACGACGCTTTTCCCGTTGCAATACTTTATTATTAGCCAAGTTTTGATTTTCACGCTCAAGCTTGTTCAAAGCTCCTTTAGCTTCAATAACCTTATTAGTTCTAACTTGACCACCAGCTCTTCTTTGCTGCTCAAGATCATTGATAATTTTATCAGCTTTTTGACGCTTCTTAGCAAGCAATTCATCAGCTTTTTCTTGAGATTTTTCAAGTTGTTTTTGTACTTGCTGGTTATACCAATCAAGTCCATTTTGAAGTTGCCGTTTAAGAGTGATACTTTGATCAACGTTTTGCTTTAAAGTTTCATGAAGTTGCTCAGCTGCCTTAGTCTGTTCAGTTAAGCGCTCAATCATCCTATTAATATCACTATCTTCATCATCCATCAAACTTCTAGCCTTATTAACTACAGCTTCATTCATCCCGAGCTGATGTGCAATCGCAAAAGCATTACTCTGACCAGGAATTCCAATTCTCAAGCGATACGTTGGAGCTAATTTCTTTAAATCAAACTCCATTGATGCATTCGTAGTTCGATCGCGATTATAGCCATAAAGTTTCAACTCTGGATAGTGAGTAGTAATCGCAATCTTAGCTTGTGCTTGGCGTAGATCATCTAAAATCGCAATCGCTAAGCTTGCACCTTCTTCTGGGTCAGTACCTGCACCAAGTTCATCAATTAATACCAAATCATCTTCAGTTACATCTTTCATAATTTTAATAATTTGATCCATATGTGATGAAAAAGTACTTAATGATTGCTCAATAGATTGTTCGTCCCCGATATCCGCATAGATTTCATTAAAGACTGTTAATTGACTACCTTCTTCAGCTGTAATAAATAAACCAGCTTGAGCCATTAATTGCAACAAACCTAAAGTTTTTAAGGTAATAGTTTTACCACCAGTGTTTGGCCCTGTAATTAACATTGTGTCAAAAGTAGTTCCTAATTCAATATTATTTGGAACTACCTTTTTAGAGTCAATCAATGGATGGCGTGCTTTTCTTAACTTAATAACATGATCCTGATTTAAAACAGGCTCTGTAGCCTTCATTTCTTTAGCTAATTTACTTTTAGCACTTAAAAAGTCTAGTTGAGTTAAAGCTACTGCATTATTCTTAATCTCTTTTTGATAAATACCAGCAAGTTCTGATAACTCAATTAAAATACGGTGAATTTCTTGACGCTCCTGAGCCATCAAATTTTGCTGACGATTATTAAGTACTAAAACTGCTTGCGGTTCCACAAATAAAGTCTGTCCACTAGCACTCTGGTCGTGAACAACTCCACCGAACTTATTCTTATATTCCTGTTTTACTGGTAAAACATATCGTCCATCTCTGATAGTCACAATATTTTCTGACAAATACTGAGTATGTTTTCCACTGATATAGTCATTCATATGATTCTTGATATCAGTCTCATTGCTTTGAATATCATGGCGAAGCTGCATTAATTTCGATGAGGCTGTATCTTTAACGGTTCCGTCATATTCAATTGATTGGTTTAACTTTTTAAACAAATCTTCTGAAACTGCTAAATTCTTAAGATATTTTTCAATAGGACGAGTATCAATTTCACGCTCTTCTAAATCGGACGTAAATTGATCAACATCTTTAGCTAAGCTAAGGATTAGAAAAATATTTCCTAGTTCTTCACCATTCAAATTAGCCTTAACTTTCAGTCTCCTTAAACTAGGTCCCACATCTTTAAAATCAGTTATTGGCATTGGCCCTTTAACTCTTAAGATATTAGAAAGTACTCTAGTTTGATCAATTGATTTTTTTACTTCATCAAAGTTACTACTTGGCATTAATTTCATAGCCTGACTCTTTGCAGGAGCTGTAATTGCCAAGTCACTTAATTGTCTAATTATGCGATTATATTCTAATTTTTCAATAATTTTAGAGTTCATATCTTTCACCTAGCAAAAAGGTCCCATAATTGGGACCATTTTTTATATTGTTGTAATAAATAAATTTATGAAGATTTGTGAAATTCCTGGAGAAAAATGCAAAATACCACTTGCTAAAATAGAATGTCCTAGCATATTTTGTAAACCATCGCTAGGAATTGTAGCTAAAATAAACAAAAGTAAATAAACACTAATCTGTGTCACAATAAAAGAAATAATTAAACTTCCCCAAAGATTTAAATTGGAATTTACAGTTACATACCTCAGCTGATTAAAACCTAACATTACAAAACGCCATAAACAACAAACCACCAATAAGATAATTGAAAAGGCAATTGCAGCATAAAATGACTTATCCAGGGTCAAGCCAGTAGTTTTATCAAAAAATGCAAAACTACTACGATCATTAGCTGAAGGATATGGAACCCAAAGATTTAAAAAGTTACTAAATGGTTTATACAATAAGGTAGCAAAAATTAATCCTACCACATATCCACCAGCAGCCAAACCTTCATATACTATCCCACGTCGATAGCCAACATAACAACAATAAATAAAAATTAATAAAATGAGAATAGAAATCATTGTTCATCCTTGATTAAGCAAAAAAGACTAGCTTCAATCGCCAGTCTTTTTTGAAGATTATTCGCCACTTAAGCGATCGTCTGACAAAAATGTATTTAAAACTCCTTGTACCATATTCCACTCGTCATCATCTGTGATTTCATGCAAGTCAGAACTAGTTACATCACCATCATCATCTGCGTCATAGCTGAAAGCTTGTACTTCGACATCATCATCGTCACTGACAGCTGCTGGATACAGTAAAACGTAAGATTTACCATAATCTTCAGACGTAAAAGTGAACAATATTTCAAATAATTCTTCATTACCTTGTTCATCAACTAAAGTAATTTGACGATCATTATCTTGGTTAGCGTTAATTTTTTCACTCATTTTGATTATCCTTTCTGGTTGCTTCTAAATAATTTTGTAAGATTAAAACAGCAGCCATTTGGTCAATAACTTTTTTTCGTTCAACACGATCATGGACACCGGCCTCTTCCACTAAAATTCTATCAGCCTGCACAGTTGTAAGGCGTTCATCCATATAATAGACAGGTAAGGCAAACTTTTCTTTCAAGCGTTCACCATACTGTCTACTTCTTTCTACTGAATGTCCGCTACTACCATCCATATTTTTGGGCAAGCCTAAAACAAAGCCCTCAACCTCATATTTACGCACAATTTTTCTAATTTGGCGCATACCAAAGCTAAATTTGCTTTCATCAATTTTAATTGTTTCAAGCTCTTGAGCGGTAATTCCCAAAGGGTCACTAATTGCAACACCGACAGTTTTAGAGCCAACATCAAGTCCAAGTAATCGCATTATTTATTTTTACCTAAATAACTCTTAACCAATTCCTCAATAATTTCATCACGTTCATGTTTCAAGATTAAATTACGTGCATCATTATGCCGAGGAATATATGCAGGGTCGCCTGAGAGCAAGTACCCAACAATTTGATTGATTGGGCTATAGCCTTTTTCCTCAAGTGCATTGTATACATCTTGTAGAGTATCGTATACATTTTTACCCTTATTTTGGTTAAAGTCAAAATGCATTGTTTTATCTAGCGAACTCATAATAAAATTCCTCCTATTCTTCTTAATTCTACTTGAAATATCGAACGAACTCAATTAATTTTGTTTTTCTTCAACTTCTTGTAACACTTTATCAATAGCATCTTTTAAGCCTGCTGGATTCTTACCACCAGCTTGTGCCATATTTGGACGGCCACCACCGCCACCACCAAAGATAGGAGCAGCGGTTTTAATTAAGTTACCAGCCTTAAGACCAGCCTTAATTGCCTTATCGTTCAAGCTAATAACCATGTTAGCCTTGCCATTAACTTCAGCAGCTAAAACTAAAACGTCAGACTTATCACTGCTCTTCCAATTATCAGCAAGTTCACGCAAGTCATTCATGCCTTCAACATCAGCTTGTACAGCAATTACAGTTAAATCTTTAACTTGCTTAACATCATTGAACAAGTCACCAGCTTTAGCCTTGTTAATTTGAGCTTTCAATTGTTCAGCTTCTTTTTGACTTGAACGTAAGTCTTCTTCAAGGGAAGAAATCTTGTTAGTTACATCTTCAACCTTAGTTGCCTTAACTTCATCTTGAACTTCCTTCAAGATTTCGTCACGGTCTGTTACATACTTGTAGGCTTCTGGACCAGTGACAGCAATAATTCTACGAGTACCAGCACCAACAGCAGATTCAGAAACAATCTTAAGCATACCAATTTGGTCGGTGTTTTCACAGTGCGTACCACCACAGAATTCAGTTGAGAAGTCATCGATTTGAACAACGCGAACTGTATCACCATATTTTTCACCAAATAAGGCTAAAGCACCCATCTTCAAACCAGTATCAGGATCAGTAACAGTTGTTTTAACTGGAATTTCTTCCCAGATCTTTTCGTTAACGATCTTTTCAACGTTAGCAATTTCTTTCTTAGTCATTGGCTCTAAACTAGTAAAGTCAAAACGTAAGTAATCTGGTTCAACCAAAGATCCAGCTTGGTGAGTATGTGTACCTAAAACTTCACGTAAAGCTGCATGCAATAAGTGAGTAGCAGTATGGTTGTGCTTTAAGCCACGACGACGTTTTTGGTCAACTTTCAAGATATATTCTTGTCCCTTTTCAAGTGGCAAAATAACATCAACAAAGTGCAAGTTTTGATCGTTTGGTGCATGTTGTACATCAGTTACGCGGGCAACTAATTCACCATTTTGGTTCAAAATTTCACCGTGGTCAGCAACTTGTCCACCACGTTCTGCGTAAAATGGAGTCTTATCAAAGATTAAAGTTGCGTGTTCACCATCAGCCTTGTCAACTAATTTGTCGTCTACAACAATATCTATTAACTTAGCATGCTTTTCTTCTAAAGTGCCGTATTCAAACTCACTCTTGTCCTTGATATTCATCAAAGTAACATCTTGTGATCCCATTGATTGCAAGTTACCACGAGCCTTACGAGCACGTTCTTTCTGGGCTTTCATTTCTTCATCAAAGCCCTTCTTATCAACCTTAAGGCCAGCATCTTGAGCAGCTTCAAAAGTTAATTCGTATGGGAAGCCATAAGTATCAAACAACTTGAATGCATCTTTACCAGAAACAGTCTTGTCATCGCTCTTCTTAGCTTCAGCAATAATGTTATCAAGTAAGTTCAAACCAGAAGAAAGAGTTACTTGGAATCTTTCTTCTTCATTCTTAATTACTTTTTGAATAAATGCTTGTTGATCAACAACTTCTGGATAGTGGCTCTTCATAATTTCGCCAACTACGGGTACTAATTTGTATAAAAATGCGCCTTTAATGCCTAAACGTTGCCCGTTTAAGTCAGCACGTCTAATTAAGCGACGTAAGACATATCCACGACCTGAATTTGAAGGAAGAGCACCATCAGCAATTGCGAAACTTACTGCACGAACGTGGTCAGCAATGATCTTAAATGCTACATCGTCTTCTTTATTTGCAGCATACTTCTTACCATCACTTAACTTTTCAGTTTCTTTAATAATTGGCATGAATAAGTCAGTTTCAAAGTTAGTTGGCGCATCTTGAATAATTGAAACCACACGTTCTAATCCCATACCGGTATCAATATTTTTATGTGGTTGATCAACATATTTACCATTTGGTAAGTGGTTGAATTGTGAGAACACAATATTCCAAATTTCAAGGTAGCGAGCATTTTCCCCACCTGGGAAGTTTTCTGGATCATCTTCAGCAACGTCATTATTTTCTTGACCACGGTCATAGAAAATTTCTGAGTCAGGACCACATGGACCTTCACCGATATCCCAGAAGTTATCTTCTAATTTAACAATGTGATCTTCAGGTAAGCCAACAACATCATGCCACATGTGGTAAGCTTCTGTATCTTTAGGATAAACAGTCACATATAGTTTGTCTGGGTCTAAGCCTAGCCATTTTGGGCTAGTTAAGAATTCCCAAGCCCAAGGGATAACTTCTTTCTTAAAGTAATCACCAACTGAGAAGTTACCAAGCATTTCAAAGAAAGTTTGGTGACGTGCAGTCTTACCAACATTTTCAATATCGTTAGTTCTAATTGATTTTTGAGAAGAAGTAATTCGGTGATTCTTAGGTACAACAGAACCATCAAAATATTTCTTCATCGTAGCAACACCAGAGTTAATCCATAATAAGGTTGGATCATCTTGTGGAATTAATGATGCACTTTGCATAACCATGTGGCCATGCTCTTTAAAAAAGTCCAAGAACATTTGACGTACTTGTGAACTAGTCAATTGTTTCATAAAAATCTCCTACAACAATACAAAAAACACTATTGCATTTAACAAGGACGCTCCCAGCGCGGTACCACCTTGATTGCAACAGTGTTTGTTACCTCTTAATTATTTATTATTTATCAATTTAAAGTTAGGTAGCATTACTTAGTACTTCTAGATCTTCTCACCTATATTAGATCCTCTCTTTGAAGAAAATACTCCAGTAATATGTCCTAAACGTGATTTATTTTACTACAAATTTTCTAGTTGTCAAAATTACTACGTGCTTGTTCACGTTCGCGCTTACGTCTGCGTTTAGCTTTTCTGACTTGATGACGTTCTTCAATCTTCCGCTTTTGCTGACGGTCCTTTTGAATAGCTTGCTTAATTTTCTTCTTATAACCTGGCTTTACTTTTTTCTTAGTCTTCTTTACCATCCCGATCATTCGATTATCAAGCTTATGGTTACGCACTTGACGATTATCACGACGATGATAGTGAGCTCTTTCAACTAGTTCACCATTTTTAATTTCCTTAAAATCAAAATGGATACCTAATTTTTCTAAGTCTTCAATTTGTGACATTTCATCATCATAAATCAAAGTAATTGCATGCCCTTCAAGACCGTTTCTACCAGTTCTGCCGATTCGGTGAATTACAAATTCAAGATCTTTAGGAATTTCATAGTTAATTACTAAACTAACGCCAGGGACGTCAATTCCTCTTGCAGCTAAATCGCTAGCTACAACATACTGATATTGCCCCTCTCTAACTTGGCGAATAATTCTTTTACGTTCACGTTCTGTAATTCCACCATGGATCTTAGCCACTTTAAGGCCTTGCTCTTCCAGATAATCAGTTAGTTCATCCACCGTCTTTTTTGTATTGGCAAAAACTAAGGCTAAGTATGGTTGTCCCATAGTTAGTAACTTATACAAAATTTCTTTTTTATCTCGTGATCCAACATCAATTAGGTCATTTTGAATCGTTGGTGCAATAATAGCTGGATTATCAATAACGATGAATTCTGGCTTTGACATATACTTTCTTAAAAAGTTTTCAAGCTTGACTGGAATAGTTGCTGAAAAAGCACCTAAAACAACTTTTTTGTCTAACTTAGATATAATTTCATCCATTTGACTTAAAAAGCCCATGTCTAAAGTCATGTCTGCTTCATCGATAACAAAAGCTTTAACATTATCTAAATTAATGACTTTCTTAGATGAAAAATCATGTAAACGACCAGGAGTGGCAATAATTAACTGAGGCGCTCTACTTTCAGCTTTTTCAATTTGGCGATTACGATCGTTTCCACCACCTAAATATTCAATTGAAATGTTTAAACCACTAGCATCCCTCAATTGACGTGCCACTTTATACAATTGATTAGCTAATTCACGACTTGGAGCAGTCACCACAGCTTGCGTCACTGGTGCAGTTTCATCAATCATATTTAAAATTGGAATCAAATATGCATGTGTCTTACCTGATCCAGTTGCAGCTTGTACAACAACATTTTTATTATCTAAAAGTGCTGGAATAACTGAAGCTTGTACTTTGGTTGGTTTTTTAAAATTAATTTTTTCTAGTCCAGCTTGTAATTTTGGACGAATTTTCTTGCTTTGAAATATACTACTTGTTTGTGCCATGTTCCTCATTGTATTTCTTAGTTACTTCTACTACTTCATCAAAGACTTGCTTTACTTCGTTCATATCTTTGGCATTGGCACCAGAGGCTAATGCATGGCCACCACCATCATGCTTTTCTGCTAAATGGTTAATAACTGGGCCCTTTGAACGATAATGAACACGGAAAGTACCATCCGGCTTTTCAACAAAAACATTCCAAGCCAAAACATCTTTAATTCTACCTGGAGTTGAAACTGCCACATTTGCTTGATCGTCAGTTAATCCCATTTTCTTCAAATCGTCTTGCATTAAAATTGTGTATGCTGCTCCAACTGGATCAATTTCCATTTTATCCATTGCCAAAGCTTGTAATTTTGCTTCGTCAAAAGTAACGTCCGCAATTTCTCTCGCAATATCAGTAATGTTAATTCCTGTTTTAGTTAATTCAGCTGCTACATCGAAAGTGTGAGCTGAAGTTTCAGGATACATGAATCTACCAGTATCACCCACAATACCTGCATACAAAGCTGCTGCAACTTCCTTAGTTATTGGCAAATTTTCTGCTTTTAAGAAATCAAAAATGATTTCAGAAGCAGCTGGTGCATCTGGATCTACGTAACTCATATCCGCATATGGATCAACATCTGGGTGGTGATCAATCTTGATTAACAAGTCACCTTTATCATAATTTTTGTTAGAGATACGTGGAGTATTTGCTGTATCAGTCGTAATTACCAAAGCGCCCTTGTAGTCTTCAGGTGTAACCTTATCCATTTTGTTAATCCAAATTAGGTCACCTTCGTCATTCTCACCAGCACAAAGGATCTTTTTATCTGGAAAAGCTAATCTTAATGATCTTGCTAAACCAGCTTGAGAACCAATAGCATCTGGATCAGGACTAGTGTGACGGTGCAAAATAATTGTTGGATATTCTTTTATTTTTTCATAGATTTCATCAAAAGTTGCCATTAATTTTTCTCCTCAATTTTTCTTAATTCATTTTATCATTATTAGTTTTCAAAAATATCTAACGATAAATTTTCAACTGGATGTTCTTCAAAATCTGTTACGGTAAGACCTAAAAGTCTAATTCCTGTTGAAAGCATACTTTTTTCTGTTTCAAATAAAGCACGCCCCGTGTCATAAATAACAATTTTATCATTAGTTCCCTGTTTTAGCTTTCGCCTTTTGGTAATAGTTTTAAAGTTTACATCACGAACCTTTAGAACTACACAATTTGCAAGGAAATGTCGCTTTTTCAGCCTAGCCTCAAGTTCACTGCTATAAGCTCTAAGTCTAGTTAGAGCTTCATTTTCGTCAAATAAACTTTGATTAAAAGTTCGCTCAATCCCAATTGATTTACGATTTCTTTCAGAATCAGTTACTACTGTACGCAAATCAATCCCATGAGCATGCTGAGCAATCAAGTAACCCATCCGATTAAATTTCTTAATTAAAATCTCTGTTGGAATTTTTCTTAATTCTGCCCCAGTATAGACTCCCATTTTGGCCAATCTTTCCTGCGTTTTAGGTCCAATTCCGGGAAACTTTTCGATTTTTTGTCTTGCTAAAAAATCAAGCGCACTTTCTGGGCTAATTACTGTTCTACCAAATGGTTTAGCGTATTCCGATCCCATTTTGGCTAAAAACTTGTTGTAAGACACGCCAAATGAACTCGTTAATCCAATCTTCCGGTAAATTTGTTCCTGAAGAATTGTAGCTATCCGAACTGGATCATCCAAATGAAGCTTATTTTTAGTAACATCTAGATAAGCTTCATCTAAAGCTACCGACTCTACTCGATCGGTCATTTGATGCATCAAGCGATGAATTTCAGCAGATACAGCACGGTATTTTTCAAAATTAGGTTGAATAATTACTAATTTTTCTGCTGGTATTAACTTAACCGCCTTAGCTGCCGGCATAGCCGAATGAACACCATACTGTCGGGCAATATAATTGGCCGTTGCAACAACACCATGTCCTTTATTTTTTTTAGGATCGCCACCAATTAAAACAGCTTTATCTTTTAAATTAGGATTGTCGCGAATTTCCACTGACGCATAAAAAGCATCCATATCCAAGTGAATAATTTTACGGCTAGTATTATTTTTAGGCAGTAAGTCCATTAACGGTAAATCCAGTGTTCACTATCTTTTTCAAAGATATGATTACTTGATTCAGTACCAAATTCATCACTTGGATATTGTTCAAGCTGCTTAATGTCTTTATTTTCTTCTTGCCATGCATCTTCAACTGCATCAACAAATTTCCAGTATTGCTTTAGTTCTGACCAATGAGTGAAGTTAGTACGGTCCGCTACAAAGACATCATGAAGCAATCTTTCGTAACCATCTGGAACTTGATCCATTTCTTCTTTAGAGAACTTATAGCTAAGATGCTCCCTTCTCAAGCCCTCAGAAGTAATTTTTTTACCGTTAATCGTGAAGAAAATTTCGCTTCTTGGATCAATAATAATTGAAATATTATTCGAGTGAGCATTCCCATATAAATTATTCATATGATGAAGCACAATATCAATTCTAGAAACCTTGTCCTTCATCTTTTTACCAGTTCTAAAGTAAATTGGGACACCAGCTACAGGACCTTTTTTGAAGTTAATTTCTCCAGCTACAAAAGTTTCTACCTTAGAATCAGGAGCAACTTGATCTGTCTTTAAGTACTCTACTTCATCATCACTAGCTAGATATTGTCCGCGTGAAAAATGTTTCTTGACCATTTCTGGAGTTGGAATTACCAAGCTATCTAACAACTCCTGCTTTGCTTCATGTATATGATCGGAATCAAGGGCTTTTGGTTCAGGCATTGCTAAGAGAGTAATAATTTGGAAAATATGATTCTGTACCATGTCTCGCAAAGCACCAGAAGTTTCATAGTAACCACCACGAGTCCCTACGCCCAAGCTTTCCGCAAGAGTTACTTGCATATTTGCTATGTATTTTTTGCACCAAATATTATTAACAATTGGATTCGTCATTCTAAGTGGCATAATATTTTGAACCATTTCTTTGCCAAGATAGTGGTCAATACGGTATACCGAATCTTCATTAAAACTTTCGCCAATTTCTTGATTTAATTTTTCAGCAGAGGCTAAGTCATGACCAAATGGTTTTTCGATTACCAAACGATTAAAGCCACTACCAACTAGTTTTTGATCGTTAATGTGAGTTGCAATTGTACCAAAAAATCTTGGAGCCATTGCCATGTAGAAAATACGATTTCCTTGAGCTTGATACTTATCATCAAGTTTCGTAGCTAATTCTTTTAAGGCAATATAGTGATCCGTATCAGTTACATCGTGAGATTGGTAATAAAAATGTGAAGCAAAATCCTTAGCATCGTGTTCATTAAAGTTATCGCAACTTTCTTTAATTGCTTCGACAACTTGTTCTTGTAAATATTCATGGCTCCATGGTCTTCTGGCCGTACCAATTACAGCAAAATGATCGTGAATCAAGCCTTTTTGATATAAGTTAAATAAAGCTGGATAAAGCTTTCTATGAGCCAAATCACCTGAGCCACCAAAAATAATCATGACAACTGGAATATTTTTCATTCTAACTACCTACCTATAAAATTAACTTTACCAATTTCTATTTTACAATACTAGCTAAGACAATAAAAAAATAAAAACGTCCTTGCGGACGTTTTTTATTTTTCTTCAGAATCAGTATTTTCAGTTTTATCAGAAGTAGTTGTCTCTTCTGGCTTACTGTTTTCAGCGGTCTTGTCTTCAGTTTCAACTTTTTCTTCTTTTGCTTCGTTAGATTTAACATCTTGAACAGGAGCTGCAGCAGTTGGAAGCACACGACGAATAGCCATTCTTTCAAATGTTAAGAAAATTCCATCTGCATCAATAACAACAGTCTTGTCGCTATCATTAATTGAATCAACTTTACCGTGAAGACCATCAACCATAATTACTTGATCGCCCTTCTTAAGTTCAGACATCATCTTCATACGTTCTTGTTGTTGCTTCTTTTGTGGCTTAATCATTGAGAAGTAGAAGAAAACAAAAATTGCAATCATTGCAATAATCATAAAAATGTTATTCATACCAGCTGCACTTTGTGCTAAGAAAAATGTATTCAAAGTATTACACCTCATTATTTTTATTAATTAACTTTCAAACAATAATTATACCGTATTTTTAGCTTAACTAAAAACTTACTCTGCTTTTTTTGGTGGATATCCTAATTGTAAATAAGCTTTTTGCGTAACGCTTCTTCCTCTAGGAGTTCGAGTAATAAATCCCTTTTGAAGTAAATATGGTTCATAAACTTCTTCAATTGTATCAGTATCTTCACCAACATTAGCTGCAATAGTCTTAATGCCAACGGGGCCTCCGCCATAATTTTCAATCATCATTCTTAAAAGTTTTCTGTCGGTTTGATCTAATCCTTCATCGTCAACTTCTAATAGATGAAGTGAATGTTTAGTAGTTGCTAAAGAAATAGCTTCTTCGCCCTTCACTTCAGCAAAATCGCGAACTCTTTTTAGCAAGCGATTAGCAACACGCGGCGTTCCACGAGAACGACGTGCAAGTTCAATTGCTGCTTCAGGATCAATCTTTGTATTAAAGACTATACTAGACCTTTGAATTATTTTTTCTAGATCAGCTACAGAATAGTACTGCATATGTTCAATAATTCCAAAACGATCTCTTAAAGGTGCTGATAACTGACCAGCCCTGGTAGTTGCTCCAATCAAGGTAAAAGGAGGTAGGGGGACATGGACAGCATGCGTTGTTTGTCCTTCTCCAACAACAATATCAATATAAAAGTCTTCCATTGCTGAATATAAAACTTCTTCAACAGGTTTGGCTAGTCGGTGAATTTCATCAATGAATAAGACATCCCCAGGATTTAATTCTGAAAGAAGTGCTACTAAGTCTCCCGCTTTTTCGATCGCAGGACCTGACGTACTCTTTAACTGTACCCCCATTTCATTAGCAATTACAAAGGCTAAAGTAGTTTTACCTAAACCAGGGGGTCCATAAAGCAAAACATGGTCTAAAGCTTCATCCCGCTGCTTAGCAGCCTTGATGTAGATTTTCATCTCGCTTTTAACCTTATCTTGTCCAATATATTGAGCTAGTAATTGCGGACGCAACGAAAGTTCAATCGTTTCATCTTCTTCACTGCTTTCAGCGCCTATAATTCGCTCTTCATCGTTCACATCTTTCACTTCCTTGTCATAAACTAACTAATTTTATTTTTTAAGCAATAACGATAATGCTTCCTTAACATAACCGTCTGCCGTATTTTCAGGCAACTTTGCAAGCTTTGGTGTAATTCGATCAACTTCTTTTTGCGTATAACCCAAAGCAACTAAAGCAAGCAAAGCATCTTGCAGACTTGGTGAAAGATCAGCACTTGGAACAGCTTTCTTCACATAATTGCCTAATTTTCCTTTTAAATCTAAAACAATTTGAGAAGCGGTTTTCTTCCCCACTCCAGGAAAGCGAGTTAAGTATTTTACTTCTCCATTTTGAATTGCACTAGCTAAAGAATCAGTATCTTCAGCAGCCATAATTGCCACTGCTGATTTAGGCCCAATTCCTGAAACGCTTAACAATTTTAAAAATAATTCTTTGTCTTCTAAAGATAAAAAACCATATAAAGTAATTCCAGTATCTCTGACTACTTGTTCAACAAAAATAGTTGCTGGCTGATTTTCTTGGTAACTATAGGGAGTGGGACAAAGAATCTTATATCCAACTCCATTTACATCTAAAACTACATAAGCTGGATCGATTTTTGCTACTATTCCTTTGAGATATTCAAACATTTTACCTACTCATCTTTTTTAAACATTTTATTGAGATCATTCTCACTCAATTGGACAATGATAATTTTACCCTCAAAATCCTGATATGGATCGCTACTATTTCTCAAATTTTTCAATAATTCTTGAGCTTCAATTGGATTTAGCGTCATTCTTCTTAAACTTTGTCTTCTTGTTATTTCACCGGCAATCTGGGATTTAAGTTTGATAGAATCTTCTCCATTTTGATTTAGATATAAATCTAAAATCATCCGCACATTCTTTTCTACATCTGGTTGAAGCCAAAGTGGATAAGTTCTTAAAATCAAACTATTTTGACCAAAATCTTCTAAAAATAGTCCTAGTTCTTGGAGATTTTCCAAATTTTCTTTTAATTTCAAATAGTCTACATTACTAAAGTCTAAAATTAACGGACTAAGCAAGCCTTGTTGAGAAATGTTTTCACCATTTAAATCTTGAAAAATCTGATCATATGCTAGTCGTCTATAAGCTGAAATTTGATCAATTAGGTACAGATCTTCGTCATGACGAGCAATTAAATAAGACTTTGTTTGTCCTAAGTAAGTTAATTCAGGAAGATTATTAGCTAAGATTTCATCGCCAGAAGAAATAATGCTATCATCTTTTCCTTGAATATCCTTTTCTTCATCAAATGGACTCAGTTGCACTTGCTTATTAACATTTTCATCCCAAGTTGGGGTAATTACATATTTATCATCGTTCCGTACCTTATCCAAACTAACAAAAGTAGCAGCTGTTTCATGAACTTCTGCACTTTTGTCAGCTTCAACTTGTGGTGTAAATTCAACTGGACGAGCCGTATTAACGACATCTTTATTTAAATTAAATTTTAATTGATCAATATTTGTTGATTTTTTAGGCGTTAATAAATTATCTAAACCTGAATCAATCTGACTATTTTCTTCTAAGGCTTCTGAAATGCTAGTCGTTAATAGACGCTCTAATTCTTGTTCTTTAGACAAACGCACTTCTTGCTTAGTCGGGTGAACATTGACATCCACTAACAGTGGATCAAGTTCAATCTTTACGACAGCGATTGGGTAGCGGCGCGGTCTCAGCTTACTACCATAGCCAGCAATAATTGCTTGAGTTAAACGATAATTCTTTATATAACGGCCATTCAATAATAAAGAAATAAAGTTTCTACTTGAACGTGTAGTATTAGGATCAGAAATCAAACCCGTGATCTTAAAATCAGGGCTGCTACCCTTTAGTACGTCCATTTTTTCAGCAAGCTGACGACCATAGATATTCGCGATATCTTGTCTTAAGTCATTACGTCCGTTGGTTTTTAATAAAATTTTACCGTTATTAGTTAGAGTAAAAGCAACATTCGGATGTCCTAAAGCAAGTCGATTAACAATATCAACAATCTTTAAAATTTCAGTTCTTTCAGAGCGTAAATATTTGAGCCTAGCTGGTGTATTAAAAAATAGATCACTAACCGAAATCTTTGTTCCCTTTGGTGAAGCAGCATCCTCTTGCAATTTTTTCTCGCTTCCAGCAAAAATTGCGCGAATGCCGCCCAAATTATCGCTACTTGTAGTTACTTCAACATGAGAAACTGCCGCAATTGACGCTAAAGCTTCTCCGCGAAATCCTAGGGTAGAAATATTGAACAAGTCTCTCTCAGTTGCAATCTTACTTGTTGCATGACGAGTAAAAGCTAAATCAATTTGATCTTTTGCAATTCCGCTCCCATTATCTTGAACTGTAATTTGCTTTAAACCAGCATCAATAAAATCAATTCTAATCCTGCTACTACCGGCATCAAGGGAGTTTTCACACAATTCTTTAACAACACTAGCTGGTCGTTCAATAACTTCACCAGCAGCAATTTGGTTAGTTAGTTCAGGTGAAAGTTCATGAATTTTACTCATGATTATTAGTCCTTATCTTTCAACTCTTGCTGCCACTGAGCTACAAGTTCCATAACTTGCAAAGGAGTTTTATCAGCAAGATACACATTTTGAATGTCATCCAAGACATCTTTTTCATCATCTGAAATTGCAGGTGCACTTGCTTTCTCAGCAGTAAAGAGATCAAGCTGTTCGCTAGCTGGCTGTAACTCTCCCGCTCCCTGCTGTTCTAGTCTCTTAAGCATCGTGGTTGCTTCCCTTAAAACCTTATGGGGTAAGCCTGCCAATTGAGCAACGTGGATACCATAAGATTGATCAGCTGGACCTGGCAGGATCTTGTGCAAGAAAATCAACTTACCATTTTCTTCGGTTGCTCCTACGTGAATGTTCTTTAAGTGATTCAATGTTTGGTCCAAGTCAGTTAATTCATGGTAGTGAGTCGCAAAAAGCGTCTTTGCACCAACTTTATCGTGAAGATATTTTACGATTGCTCCAGCTAAGGCCATTCCATCATAAGTAGCAGTGCCTCGTCCAATTTCATCAAATAAAACTAATGAACGTTTTGTAGCATGTTGCAAAGCATCATTGGCTTCACTCATTTCTACCATAAAAGTACTCTGACCAGAAATCAAATCATCTGCTGCACCAATTCGAGTAAAGATTTGATCAAAAATTGGTAAAGTTGCACTATCTGCTGGCACAAAACAACCAATTTGCGCCATGATTGCAATCAAAGCCATTTGACGCATATAAGTAGACTTACCAGACATGTTTGGACCGGTAATCAAGAAAATATCAGTATCTTGATCCATCTTTACATCATTTGGAATATAGCTACCGGCAGTCATAACTTGTTCAACAACAGGATGGCGACCATTAACCACATTAATTTCCTGTTTATCAACTGCAAAGCTTGGACGGACATAATTATTTTGTTCACTAACTGTCGCAAAATTTGTTAAAACATCTAAACTAGCAACTTGCTTAGCCAATTTTTGTAAGGCAGGAATATACTTTTTAACATCTTCTCTTAGCTTTACAAATAAGTCATATTCTAAACCAGTCGACTTAGCTTCAGCTTCTAAAATTAATGATTCATGTTCCTTTAAGTCAGGCGTGATATAACGCTCTGCATTAGTTAATGTTTGCTTTCTAGTGTAGCGATCAGTTGGCACTTTATCTTTATTAGAATTCGTAACTTCAATATAGTAGCCAAAGACCTTATTGTATCCAACCTTTAAATTGTTAATTCCAGTTACTTCACGCTCATGACTTTCCATTTCCGATAGCCATTTTTTACCGTTATTCATGGCATCCCGATAGCGATCCAATTGATCTGAAACACCTTCTCTAATTAAGCCACCTTCTGTGGTTTGAAGAGGAGGATTATCCACAATTGTGTTGATAATCAAATCATGAATTCCCTTTAATGGGTCAATTTGCTTAGCAAAGTTTTGCAAATGTGGATTATTTGTTTGAAGCAGAGATTCCAAAATATCCGGAATTGCACCTAAAGAATGAGCTAATTGCAACATTTCCCTTGCATTAACTGAGCCAAACGCAATTCGTCCAGTTAATCTTTCTAAATCATACACACCCTTTAAGCTGTCGATAACTTTTTCACGTGTGAAATAATCATCAAGAAGCGCTTGAACCATTTCTTGTCGGCGATTAATTTCGCTAACTGATAAAAGCGGACGTTCAATCCAAGACTTAAGTAATCTGCCTCCCATTGCCGTACTTGTTTTATCTAAGAGCCAGAATAAAGAGCCCATCTTCTTAGAAGTCTTAGCTGACTTAATCAACTCTAAATTTGTTTGCACAGTATGAGACATCTGCAAGTATTGCGTAGGTTCATAGCTTTGTGCAACTTGTAAGTGGGCTAAGCTGCGCTTTTGCGTTGAAAGTAAGTAGGCTACTAATTGCTTAGTTGCCTTAATTTCTGCGTCATCAGTTAAGTTTTGCGCTACATAAGAAATTTCTGCATGTTCACCTTCTACTTCAACCGGTTCAGAAACAGTAATATTAGCCTTCTTTAAAAAGTCCTTGTTTACGTCAGTTAGATGCCCGTTATATACAACTTCTCTTGTTTGGAGGGATAATAATTCGTTTGCGACACCTTCAAAGTCAGCTAAGTGTGTGGAAAAAGTTTCCCCAGTGGATAAGTCACTATAAGCTAAACCAAAGCCAGAATTTGTGGAGATAACAGAAGTTAAATAGTTACTATCTTTTGCCTGATCAGGTCGCTCTTGCATCATGGTACCTGGCGTAATTAACTGAATAATTCCGCGCTTAACCATCCCTTTAGCTTTCTTTGGGTCTTCAAGTTGTTCACAAAGCGCTACTTTATATCCCTTTTCTACTAAAGTATTAACGTAAGTATCCACAGCTAAATGAGGCACACCTGCCATTGGAATTGGATTTTTAGTTTTGTTTGAACGATGAGTTAGGGTTAATTCCAGAATTTGTGCACCTTTGATTGCATCATCTTCAAATAATTCATAGAAATCGCCCACACGATAAAACAAAAACGCATCGGGATATTGTTCCTTAATCTCGTAGTATTGCTTCATCATTGGTGTCGTATCTTTTTTTGCCATTCGTTACCAAATATCCTTTCTTCCAAAAACCTATGTTCTATTATAACGTAAAAACTGATAAAAAATCTTAACTGTTAAAACGCAAAAAAATTCTCCATGCCTGCTTGCATGAAGAATTTAATTATTTATCAAAATTTAATCTTACAGATATGCATCTTTCTGTAAGTCGTACATTTCTTTATATTTTGGATTAGTATGCAACAAATTATTATGCGTATCAAACCCGCTAATTTTTCCACTATCTAAAAATAGCACTTTATCAGCAAATCTAACTGCTGACAAGCGGTGAGTAACAAAGAAAATCGTCTTTTTATCATTTTCTTTCAAAAAGCGTTGATAAATTTCCGCTTCGCTCTTAGCATCTAAAGCTGCTGTGGGCTCATCTAAAAATTCAATATTCCCATTGGCATACAAGTCTCGTGCCAAAGCTACTTTTTGCCATTGACCACCGGACAAGTCAGTTCCATTTTCGAAATCCTTAGCCAGCATCGTATTCAGATTAAGATGATCATTAACTAATAAATCACCTAATCCAGCTGCTTTAAGAACATTATTTACCCTATCTTTATTGAATGAATATCCGGTAATCACGTTTTCTTTAAGCGTTAATTTAAAGCGAGAAAAATCTTGAAAAGTAGCTGATAGATTTTTATGCAAGTCGAAAATATTAATGTCTTTTAAATCATAGTTATCAACAGAAATTTTTCCATTAGTCGGGTCATAAAAACGCATTAATAATTTTACCAAAGTAGACTTTCCCGACCCATTTTCTCCAACAATTGCAACTTTTTCTCCACTTTTAACTGAGAAACTAACATTGTGCAAAATCTCAGTATCAGAAAATGGATAAGTGAAGGATAAATTCTTAACGTTAAGATTCTCGAAATCATCGGGGAAATTTTGCGTACCATTTTCAAAATTATCTTGATACTTAAGAAAATTAAAGTATTTTTCAATCCACAACAATGAGTCATATAGCAAACTACTATCTTCCACTACTCGCGCCATGCTAGTAGAAATATAGCCGATCACTGAAACAAACATCAATAAGACGCCAACTTCTAATGCACCTATTCTTACTGAATTAGTAAACCAATAAAAACCATAGCCAAACACTCCGACAGTTAATACAACAAACAGTGAACTAGTCGCAAGTTGCTTTTTACGAATTTGATTAACATCTCTTTTAGTTTGTTCAAATAAGCTTATATACTTTTCAATGATCTTTTGAAACATATTAAAAAGTCTAACTTCTTTAGCATCCCTGCGATCAAGCAATAGTCCACTGTAGTAGTGCAAATACCTAGCGTTCTTGCTTCTTTCAACCATTGTTTCAAATGACTGTTGTTGGATACGATAGTAAGAAATACTTTGTGGTACCATGACTACTAATAAAAGCAAAGCTAGCCACCAATTGTATCGTGCCAGATAAATTAACATAAAAGCTAGCGTTAGAAATGATTGCAAAACCGATACACCAAAAACAATTAAATTAACTGGACGCCAGCTTGCATCATCTCTGAGCATTTGTAAATCGTCAAAATACTTACTGTCATCAAAAATACTGATCGATTGTAAGTCCGCCGATTTTTTCATCAAGCTAATATTGATAAAACCTGTTAATTTATCAGTTAGAACTCCTTGAACCATTGTCGAAAGGGATGGTAAAAATTGTTGAAACGCAGTAGCTACAATCCAGACAATGATCATTTCCATAAATGGTGAATGATTAGTAACTTGATCAATTACCTTTTGCCCCGCTGCCACAGCAAGTAGAGGAATTACTGCTTGAAGCGGCGCAAGTAATAAGACACACGTGGCAACTAAAGGGGCTGATTTGAAGAACAGACGATAAGTTCTAGTTAATTCTTTGAAGTATT
Source organism: Lactobacillus isalae (assembly GCF_947539375.1). NCBI lineage: Bacteria > Bacillati > Bacillota > Bacilli > Lactobacillales > Lactobacillaceae > Lactobacillus > Lactobacillus isalae. The sequence continues at coordinate 62,727 of NZ_OX443569.1, read as the reverse complement.
GGTTTAATTTTTGTAAATGTTTCATTTTGCCTCCTCGATGAACGGATTTAACAAAATGAAATTTAATTATTTTCCGTTCATCTATTATCTAGTGATTTGTATATTTTGATGTGCGTCTGATACTACCGTAATCATCTTTTCATCCTCCTAAATATAATATTTTTATTAAATTATATCATATAAACTTATTTTAAAATTAATCATTTAATAATTTATGCAAAAAAACATCTCGTAATCAATTAAATTACGAGATGTTTTTAGTCTATTTAATTATTAAATGTAACTAAATTCTAAATTACATTCCCATACCCATACCTGGGTTTGGAGCTGCAGGAGCTTGGTTCTTGTCATCTTCTGGAGCGTCAGCAACAACGGCTTCAGTAGTTAACAATAATGCAGCAATTGAAGCAGCATTTTGAAGTGCTGAACGAGTTACCTTAGTTGGGTCGATGATACCAGCCTTAACCATGTTTTCCCACTTGTTAGTTGCAGCATTGTAACCAACTTCTGGGTCTTCATGTTCTAAGTGGTCTAAGATAACAGCACCATCTTTACCAGCGTTTTCAGCAATTTGACGTACAGGAGCGCCTAAAGCTTTCATAACAATCTTAACACCAGTTTCTGCGTCTTCGCTGTCACCCTTAACAGTGCCTTGGATGGACTTCATAACATCAACTAATGCAGTACCACCACCAGCAACGTAACCTTCTTCAACAGCGGCACGGGTTGCATTCAAGGCATCTTCGATTCTGTACTTTCTTTCCTTTAATTCAGTTTCAGTAGCAGCACCAACCTTGATAACAGCAACACCACCAGCAAGTTTAGCAAGACGTTCTTGTAACTTCTCACGGTCAAAGTCTGAAGTAGTATCAGCAATTTGCTTCTTGATTTGGTCAACACGCTCTTCAATAGCTTCTTTAGAGCCAGCACCTTCAACAATAGTAGTTGAATCCTTAGTTACAGTAACCTTGCCAGCCTTACCTAATTGATCAATCTTAGTGTCTTTTAATTCAAGACCTAAGTCTGAAGAAATTACTGTACCACCAGTTAAGATAGCAATATCTTCAAGCATTGCCTTACGACGATCACCAAAGCCAGGAGCCTTAACAGCAACAACATTGAAAGTACCACGAATCTTGTTCAAAACAAGAGTTGGTAGAGCTTCACCATCAACATCGTCAGCAATGATTAACAAGCTCTTACCTTGTTGAACAATTTCTTGTAATAATGGCAAAATGTCTTGAATGTTAGAAATCTTCTTGTCAGTAATTAAGATGTAAGGATTGTCTAAGTCTGCTTCCATCTTATCATTATCAGTTACCATGTATTGTGATAAGTAACCACGATCGAATTGCATACCTTCAACTACTGAAAGTTCAGTATCAATACCCTTTGATTCTTCAATAGTGATAACACCATCGTGACCAACTTTTTCCATTGCATCTGCAATTAAGTTACCAACTTCAGTTGAAGCAGATGAAACAGAAGCAACTTGGGCAATTTCGTCTTTAGTACTTACCTTGTGACTAATCTTGTGCAATTCATCAACAGCTGCCTTAGTAGCAGTTTCAATACCACGGCGAATACCAACAGGGTTTGCACCAGCAGTAACGTTCTTCATACCTTCACGAACGATAGCTTGAGTTAAAACAGTAGCAGTAGTAGTACCGTCACCAGCAATATCGTTAGTCTTTTGTGCAGCTTCAGAAACAAGCTTTGCACCCATGTTTTCAAAGTGATCTTCTAAGTCAATACTCTTAGCAATAGTAACACCATCGTTAGTAATGTCAGGAGCACCATAACTCTTTTCCAAAACAACGTTTCTACCCTTAGGTCCCAAAGTTGTCTTAACAGTGTCTGCTAATTTATCAACACCCTTTAATAGTGAGTGTCTTGCATTTTCAGAAAATTTAATGTCTTTAGCCATATTTATATGCCACCTTTTATTTCAAATTTAATTACTTAACGACAGCTAATAAGTCGCTTTCACGAAGTACTAAATACTTTTCGCCTTCGTACTTCAAGTTAGTGCCAGAGTATTTATCAAAGAATACTGTTTCACCTTTTTCAACTGACATAGGAATTAAGTCGCCGTTTGCGTTGCGCTTACCAGTTCCTACAGCAATGATTTCGCCCATTTGAGGCTTTTCTTTAGCGTTAGAAGCCAGGACAATGCCTCCAACTTTTTCTTCTTCTTCGTCTTTAACTTTAACGATCACGCGATCACCAATTGGTTGTAACACGTTAGTCCCTCCTGTACATATTTAATCTATAATTACATTACTTAGCACTCATATATCATAAGTGCTAACTTACAATTACGATAGTACATTGTTTATAAAAGAAAAGCAAGTATTTAGACGTAAAAATTAGCACTTTTCTTACTCGAGTGCTAAAAAGTGCTAATTTACTTAGATATTTGTTTGAGGAGATGATGCCAATGGTGTAACACCTATTGCCTTGATTCTTGCTGAAAGGAAGTACACTTTGCTTGATGGTGGCCTTACTTGGCACTGTCATTGCTTTAGTCAGTCTCTTGGATTGTCTTGTTCTTGTTTTAATAAAACTTGCAAAAGATTTAACGGAGTTAGCAAAAGCTGTAAAACGACTGATAAAGGCTTTCCACGATTTGTGGAAGAAAAAATAGAGCAAACAAAAAAAAGCCGCTCCATAACTTTTGGTCGAGTTTGATAGCGACTTTTTAGTTTGCAATTAATCTTTACCACCGCACTTTTAGCGGCTTGTACTTTAGAGAGCTATTCCCAGTAGCTCTCTTTTTATGTACTACAAGTATTTGTTTACTACAAGTATTTTACAGCAAATTAATTTTTACTTCAAATTAGAGTTCTATTCTAAACTCTTTTAACGGTAATATCTCCCATATTAGCACGTCCTTGAAGCACTAGTATTGGACCATTTGTTGGTTGATCACCATCAATAGTGAAATCGACAAATTTCCGTTCAAGTCGATTATCAACTCGCCAAGAAGTTGGAATATAGAAATTCAGATCTCCCATCGACATATTAATATTAGCAATTACTTCATCCCCAGCAGGCTTAGCTGAATCAAGATATACATCAACATCCCCCATTGAAACATTCACAGTCACCGTTTCTAAATGTTGTGAATGAACATAACGTGCAGTAGAAGACATCTTTTCACTAATTACAATATTGTCACCACTATCTGAACTAGTTGTGTCCGAAAAAACATGCTCAGCCTTAAACTTATGTGGAGCCTTCAAGTCTGACCAATTAGCGTCAACCTTCTCGCCATTGATAATCACAGTCGGCTTCCAGCTTTTTTTGAAAATCAGTCTCAGCCCTCCCCAAATTAAAAATGCAGCTAAAAGCACTGTCCAAGGAACAATCTGTTCAATATGAAGTGGTTTTGCATAAATAATTAATAAGAATGCAATTGAAAAAATACTGCCTCCTAAACTTTTATTAACTAATGATGTAATCAAAGTTGCTCCAAAAACTACCGTCCAAAAAATTGCCCAAAAGCCTAATTCTAGTGGCATCAAGTGGAGCTGATCTAAAACTAAAAATGCAGCTGCCGCAAGCAAGCCTAATCCCCAAAGAACTCTTCCAAAACTGGCCTTTCTCATGATAATGCCCTTCTCTCTTTTAATCTCTCGTTCAAATCTCGGTAATATCTTCTAGAAACATAGACAGTTTTATACGAATCATGAAACTTAATCTGACAATTAGAAATCGACTTAGTAACAGCATAAATTTGATCTAAATTTAAAATTGTCGATTTCGATACTCGCATGAATTGTCCACTTAATAAGTTTTCTAGTTCATACAATTTGTACTTAACAAAATATGCATTCCTAGTTGTATGCGCCATTACTTGCTTAGCATCTGTTTCAAAAAAGAGAATATCGTTAATACTTAAATAATAGGAAGTATGGTCCATCATCCCTTCAATTTGATCAGGATGATCTGAATCCGCTTGAAGTTGATGATAAATTCTTTCTATTTCTGGTGTTAGTTGCCTAGCATGAATGGTTACCTCGGATTCTTTTTGATCTGGATCAAGTTCAAGCTTAACTTTCACAATTCTCACTTCCTTGTTTCATTTTCGATAATTATATTAAACATGGATGTAAGATTAAAATCTAGTGAAAGTAACCAAGTGGTCATTTTAAAGTTCTAAGCGGTCAAAAAAAGAAGTATGAATCAAGAGGGGGAATCTTGTTTCATACTTCTTTTAAGCTTTATCCCAGTAATCGCTCAGCTTGAGCAATTACATTTTTACCATTCATTGTGCCATAATCTTGCATACCAATAGCTTCTAATGGGATATGATGCTTATTAGCATCAGACTTAAGTTGATCTTCCATATACTTAATTTGTGGTCCAATCAAAATACAATCTGGTGCATCTTTTTCAATAATATCTTCTACTTGAGCTGCTGCAACAGCTTTAATTTCATATTCTTTTCCTTCTGCTTTAGCAGCTTCCTTCATCTTATTAACTAAAAGTGATGTTGAAAAACCGCCAGCACAAGAAAGTAAAATCTTTTTCATTTATAATGCCTTCTTTACACAATTAATTCTAAAAGGAGAAAGTGGATAATTTAGTTCATTATATAGACCAATATGATGAGAATAATTTTCATATGCATAACTTACTTCTTGAGGTAATTCATCTAAATCAATAATCAGCTTATTCTTCTGAAAATTATCACTACTTAACTTTATTTGTTCAACTTTTTTATCAAAATAACTAATCTTTAGATATGTCTCTTTTTCTAAATGTAGCCTTTGACAACGAACAACATTAAAAATTAATCTATATTTTTCACCTTTACTTTGAACTTCCATCTTATTCACATAAGGAGTTCCAGCATAATCATTGCCAGCAACGATTTTACCTAATCGCATCCCCATAATTTTTTTATTAGTAGGATGAATATTATGCTCTTCTCCGCCATCAATAAATGATATTAAATCAACTTGTGGAATTGTGCGTGCAACTTGTAATTGCGTTTGACGAATTTTAGCTCCTGAATCACCTGGATAATCTGCATATCCCGGTAATTGAATTAGTTTAACTGGTAACGATGGATCATGTATAGTTTGACGCCAAGTATGAAGTAAAAGAGGCAAAAGTTTATCATAATATTTTGCTCGATCTGTATCGTTTTCTCCTTGATACCAGATCATTTGATTAAATACGCCAAATTCAATTTGCTTAAGCATTGTTTCATTTAAACCACTTGGTCTAGTATACAAATCTGGACGATATGGTGGTGGCCAAGGGGTATGTCCAACGATATTTTTAGCTGTGCTTAAACTTGTATCAGGATGCATTTTTAGATACTTAGCCAGATCTTGATTATGCTTTTCTACTGTTAGATTATACGCTTTAGTTTCACGGTCAAAATCTTCCCAGCTTTTGCCTGCAATTGTTTCATAATACTTATCTAAAAAAGCCTTTTTTAATTCAGTTTCACCTGCTAAATCTGCTTCTTTAATCCAGACACTAGCTGACGTTCCGCCCTTAAAGCAATCTACAACTGCAAGAGGTTCTTTAATACCACTTTCCCGCAAAGCCATCATCATATAAAATCCAATTGCTGAAACCATTCCAGCATTATTTTCATTAATATGATGCCAACTTTCTAGCTGTAAATTCTTAGGTTTTACTTCACCGGTTTTAGAATTAATATAGTCAACTTGAGGAACGTTGTAATAATACAAATTCGGATATTTTCCTGACTTTAAATCGGAAGATATTTTTTGATAATGCTCTTCATCCTTTAATCGATATTCAATATTAGATTGACCACCTAATAAATATACACGTCCAAATTTTATATCAGAAATTGTCTGACTTTCATTATTACTTTTAACAATTAATTTTTTTACAGATGTTTCACTCACTGCTGTCAAAATAACTTGCCACATACCATGAGCATCACTCTTAGTTAAATAATTTTTTTGATCAAATTCAACTTCTACTGCTTGATTAGGGTCAATATATCCACCAACTTTAAAATCTTTATTGCGTGGAAAAACCATCCCGTCTTGAAAAATGTCTGCTAATAAATTTTGATTAAGTTTCATAGTTTTTCCTCTTAAGAATTAGCCCGATCCATCTCGTCCATGGCAATTCTCTCTGCGTTTAATTTGTTGTCAATTTTTACGAAAGGAATATAAAGTAGCGTTGTAACAGTTAGACAAATTGCTTGAACAATCACACCGCGAATATTCCCAGTATAAAGCAGGCCTGATAAAAGCGTTGGCACAGTCCATGGGACATTATTTACAATTGGTGCAATAAAACCAATTTTGGTGAAGAACAAACCAATATAGAAACCGATTGGTTGAGACAAAACAAATGGAATAAAGTAAATTGGATTCAAAACAATTGGTAAACCAAAAGTAATTGGTTCAGAAATATTAAAGATTGCTGGTAACAATGCAATCTTAGTAATCTTTCTAGCACCAACACGTTTCGAAGCGATCAAAATTGCTAGAACTGGTGAAAGTGAAAAAGTACCAGCAGCAATAGTTGAGAAATTCATGAATAAAGTTGAAAAAATATGGTGAGCTTGTCCCAACATATTTTGGGTGTCATTAATCGTCCAGGTCATTCCAAAGATTGCGCCCCAAATTGAACTTGGGTGAATACCAAACCATTGAAGTAAGCTCCAAGTAAATTGAGAAACAAAAGCAAACGCACCTGTTCTTGAAATTGCTAATGCTGGAGCCTGTAAAACTGATAAGAACAAAGCAGGCATTGTTTTTCCAGTACATGCAGTACTAATTCCAGTTAACACAATAAAAATACCTAAAGTAATTGAACCAGGAATTAATGAAGAAAAACTTTGTGCAACTGCTGGTGGAACGGAATCTGGCAATTTAATCGTAATATTCTTTTGAGCAATCTTGTTATAGATCCAAACTGCAAATCCACTAATTAAAATAGCAGCAAACACACCTTGAGTCCCTAAATATTGAGTATCAATATAGTTTAAAACATTGACCGTTTTCTTAGTGTTAGGAATCGCATATTGAAAATTCCAAGGAATACAAATGAAGAAAGCACCTAATCCAAACAAAACATCAGTCATGTGCTCCGCTTTATCCGTAAAGAATTTTCTTGAAACTTCATATGAGAAAATGACTACTAGCAATAAAGCAAAAATATTTAAAGTACCATTAGAAACTAAGGCAATTAAATTAGCAATTGTCTTTAAACCGTTATAAAAACCGCTTTGTTCCCAACTACTCCATGAGCCTGCGATTAGTTTTCCTAATCCTAAACCTTGTTTACCAAAGATCAGTCCATTCATTGGATCAATAATTACGTTTTGAATCATAATTGCAAAACCTGCAATCATAGTTGTGGCTGCAACAAGAACAAACGTATCACGTAAGGTTAACAACAACCTATTTCCAGAAATTTTTCCAGCGACTCTGACAAAGCCGTTTTGAAACTTTTTCCATCCAGATGATTTAGTAAAGTCTTTCATCTTTTTTCCTCTTCCCTTTATAGAAATCGCTTACATTTTTATATTAGTACATTTGTTATAACAAATCAATAGTTGATATAACAAAAAAAGACAATCAATTTTAAATGATTGTCTTTATAAGATTATTGCTTCTTTGATTGAAAACTTACTAATACGATAATATGTCTCATTCCATTCAAAAGGTTTGCCATTTTCTAAATAAGATTTTTGTAGCCACTTTAATAAAGGCTCCTTATCTTCAACCTTGTCTTGAACTTTATTTTTATTAACTAAGTCATTATCTGCATGTACTAAGGAAATATCACGAACTGCTTTTTTAGGGTTAAGACCAATTTTTTGGCTAATTAAAGGATAAATTGAACTTTCAAGCATTTCCATATTCATTCCTTGAATTATCTTAGCAGGAATGCAAATTTTTTGAAAAGCAACAACATCTTGCTTATTCAAAGCAGCTCTTCTAACTGTATAAACAATATCGTAAGGCTGAAGTTCTAGAGCCTTAGTAATTTTTTCATTAACTTGACCGACTTCAAAATCTGTTACTTTTAGCTTATATTTCTTTAAGTTAATTAATTCTAACCTATCTGAGTTAACCGCACTAGAAATTTCAGTATCTTTTACAAACGTACCAGCACCTTGTATACGATAAATTAAATCTTGTCTTTCTAGTTCGCTCAAAGCATTACGAATTGTGATTCTACTTACGTTATACGCATTTGCTAAATCAAACTCTTTTGGTAATTGATCGTTAGGATTATATTCTCCGGTTTTTATCTCATGCTTAATCTTATCTGCAATTAACAAATATTTCGGAATTTCTTTCACTTCTACTCACCACCTAATTTGTTATAACAAATCTAACTTGATTCTAGCATGAAATAATAGTTTCGTCACTTGTCTAATTAGTACTTGCGATAAGCAGGAGCCTGATAATTTTCCATAAACCGCAAAATTTTATCAAAATCAGTTTCAAAATAGACAGCATTTAAATAGATATTTTCTAAAAAATCATCCTGGTTCATACGCTTCAGCAACTTATCTAAATAATTATAAAAGCCAGCATAATTATAAAAAGCAACTGGTTTAGCATTATCGCCAATAGCAGTCCAGGAAATAGCCTGACTTATTTCCTCTAAAGTACCAATACTGCCAGGAAGAGCAACCATCCCATCAGCCAAGTTCATCATCGTATCTTTTCGCTTATCCATACTTGGAACTACACGAAAATCTTGTACCTTTTCATAAGCTGCTCCACGATCTTTTAATTCTTCAGTAATAATGCCGTGAACAATACCACCATTTTCTAAAACGCCGTCCGCAACTGCTCGCATCAAACCAAACTTACCGCCACCATAGACTAGCTCAATCTGGTGGTCTGCCATTTTTTGACCAAATCCATAAGCAGCCTTTGCGTATTCAGGACGATTACCTGACCGTGCGCCACAATAAACTGCAATCTTTTTAATCATTTTATCTACCTTATTTCTAAACTAAAAAAATTCTATGCTCATCTATCTTAAAATTATTTCCTATCTGATTACAAATAAAAGAGTACGAAAAATGCACAAGCCTAACTAAGCTTGTGCAAAACTCATATTAATAGTAAATTATTTTTTGTTCTTACCTTTATCTGAGTCTAAAAAGTAAATCAAGGTTTGAAGTTCGGTTGCCAAGTCGACATTTTGAACACGGACGCTTGAAGGTGCAGATAAACGAAGCGGCGTAAAGTTCATAATCCCTTTTATACCAGCATCAAACATTTCATTTGCAGTCTTTTGCGCTGCCGTTTGCGGTACACAAAGGATTGCAATCGTAATTTGTTGTTCACGAAGCTGTTTCTTCATTTCACTCATATCATAAACTGGCACACCTGACATAATTGTTCCAGTAATTTCAGGATTAATGTCAAAAGCGGCGCTAATTCTGATATTATTAGTACGCTTGAAGTTGTAATTCAAAAGCGCATGTCCCATATTACCAACACCTACTAAGGCAACGTTAGTTAAAGTATCTTGGTTCAAAATCTTTTTAAAGAAATTAAGCAAGTTCTTAACATCATACCCGTAGCCACGCTTACCTAAGGCACCAAAGTAAGAAAAATCACGACGAATTGAAGCACTGTCAACTTGAACTGCTTCAGCAAGTTCAGTTGAAGAAACTTTTTCTTTTCCTTCATCATTTAAAAAGATCAAATAGCGATAATACAGTGGCAAGCGTCTAGCAGTAGCCTTAGGAATCTTAATTTCATCCATTAAGAGGCCTCTTTCTTTTATAAAATACGAATGTGAAATATTTACTAATCAAACTAATAATAGGCATTCTTTAAGGATAAATCAAGAAACAATTTTCACAAAGATAATATTTTCATAAAATTTAAAACATTCACTATGTTAAAATAAGCACTAGGAGAAAAATAATTATGATTATTGCACAAGCTCAAGACCTCGAACAACGTTTTGGAGGCAATACTATCTTCAGTAACATTTCTTTCTCGGTTCCTGACAATGCCAGAATCGGTCTTGTCGGACCTAACGGAGCTGGGAAAACTACCTTATTAAAGATCATGACTGGTCAACAAGAACCAACGAGTGGTCAATTTACTATTAATAAGGGATTAAAAGTCGGCTACATCGCCCAGGAAAATGGTCTCGATGAAGACAAAACAATCTGGGATGAAATGCTTACTGTTTTTAATGATTTAATTGAAAAAAATAAAAAAATCACCAAAATGCAAGAGCAAATTGCCGACCATCCAGAAGATGAAGACTTGCTCAAGCGTTATGATCAATTAGCTTACAACTTTGAACAAGAAGGCGGCTTTACCTACCAAGCTGAAATTAAGAGTATTCTTAACGGATTTAATTTTAAGGAAAATACTTGGAATAAGGTAATTGGCACCCTTTCTGGCGGTGAAAAGACGAGACTTGCTTTTGTTAAATTGCTTTTGCAAAAGCCACCAGTATTATTACTTGACGAGCCTACTAACTACCTTGACTTAGACACTTTAGATTGGTTAGAAGCATTCTTGAAAAACTATCAAGGCGCAATTATTACTGTTTCTCACGACCAGTACTTCTTAGATCACTTAGCTAATCAAATTTTTGAATTAAACTTTGGCAAGCTGACTACTTTCAAGGGTAATTACAGCCAATACGTTAAAGAACGTGAATTGATGGATAGCCAGCAAGAAGCTGCTTATGAAAAGCAACAAGAAAAGATCAAAAAAGAAGAAGAATTCATCCAAAAGAACTTAGTTCGTGCTTCAACTACTAAACGTGCTCAAAGTAGACGTAAGGTTTTAGACAAGATGGAGCGAATTAAGCCACCTAAGCATAAACAAAAAGTTCGTATTAACTTCACTAGCGAACGTCCTTCTGGAAAAGAAGTACTAATCGCTAAGGATCTGACTATCGGCTATCCTGATAAAGTAATGGTTTCTGATATTGACTTCCAAGTTAATAAGAATGACCGTGTTGCTATTATCGGACCTAACGGAATTGGTAAGTCTACCCTACTCAAAACCATTATGAAAAAGCTAAAACCAAAAGATGGTTCAATTAAATATGGCGCAAGTTTAGACATTGGTTATTATGACCAAGAACTCCAAAGTTTAGATCCTTCAAAAACCGTTCTTGATACGATTTGGGACCGTCACAAGACAATGCCTGAAAAAGACGTTCGCTCTATTTTGGCTTCTTTCTTATTCACTGCCGAAGATATTGATAAAACAGTTGGTCAATTATCTGGTGGTCAAAAAGCTCGACTTACTCTAACTGTTTTGTCTCTTGAAAAAGACAATTTCTTATTAATGGACGAACCTACCAACCACTTAGATATTGAAGCTAAAGAAGTGCTTGAAGAAGCTTTAGATAATTACGACGGCACCCTGCTCTTTGTTTCTCACGACCGTTATTTCATTAATGAATTAGCTAACAAGATTATTTCTGTTCGCGACGGTCATGCTAAGATCTATAATGGTAATTATTCTTACTATTTAGATGAAAAGGCTAAGCAAGCTGCAGCTGCTCAAGAAGCGGAAGCACAAAAAGCAGAAACTGAAACTACTTCATCGGCTAGTCAAAATAAAGGTAAACTATCTTACCAAGAACAAAAGGCACGCGATTCTCAAAAGAGAAAACTAGAACGTGCAGTTAGCGATGCCGAGGCTAGAATTGAAAAATTAGAGGCAGAAGAACAAGAAATCCAAACTGAAATGGCAAATCCAGATATTGCCGCTTCATTTGAAAAGCTTGGACCACTACAAGAAAAATTATCTGCTGTTCAAGAGCAATTGGACCAGGCAAATAATGACTGGGAAAATGCCTTAGAAGCACTAGATGAATTTGAATAAAGTAAAAGATCAAGATTCTCAAAAAATAGAAAATCTTGATCTTTTTTCATGTTTATTTTTATTCAAATTCCTTACGAATCTGCTCACCTTGTTCGTCTAGTTTTGGTGCATCTTTTTGTAAACCATATGAATTCCAAGTTCCATATTTAAGTGGCGAACCTAAAACTTCATTACCATCGGGTAGCGTCTTAACCATCCCGCGCTCAATAATTTGATCAAGGCGTCTAGTCTTATCCACATTCAAAACTAAGCCAGCTGGCACCCCTGCTTTATGCAAAATTTCATCCCATTCTGCGGCAGTCCTAGTTTTAAGCACAGCTTGCATCGCATTCTTAACTTCTTGCCAGTTTTTCTCACGCAAATCATTTGTCTTAAAATCTGCTTGATTAATCCATTCTTCATGCCCTAATGCATTAGATAATAATCCCCATAAATGATCATTTCCACAACAAATGGCAATTGGCTGATCTTGACAATCAAAAGTATCAAACGGATACATATCAGGATGACGATTGCCAATTCTGTGTGGTACTTCATGTGGCCCAAGAGCAATCATTAGGTCTTGCACCATTAAAGAGAAGGTAGAATCTAGCATCGAAACATCTACAGTTGTACCCTTTCCTGTTCGCTCTCTTGCTACTAAGGCAGTGGTAATTGCACTATATCCCATAATTCCAGCAACAACATCAGAAACTGAAGTTCCAACACGTGTTGGCTTGCCGTTTGGTTCACCTGTAGCATCCATCAAACCAGAAACAGCTTGAATAATTGTGTCATAAGCTGCTTGTTTTGACCAAGGGCCATATTGTCCAAATCCAGAAACAGATGCAAAAATTAATTTAGGATACTTTTTCACCATTTCTTCTGGAGCAAAACCTAAACGCGCCATAACACCTGGACGGAAGTTTTCTACAACTATATCAGCCTTAGCAATCATGTTTTCGACTAAAGCATGATCTTTTGGATCTTTCAAATCTAAGGCAATTGATTCTTTTCCTGCATTGCAGATTCTGAAATATTCACTTGAACCATCCGCAATGTATGGTCCCATGTGTCGGGTATCATCCCCGGTTTTTCTCTCAATGTGGATTACTCGTGCACCTGCATCGGCAAGCATTCTTGTACAAGTTGGACCTGACAAGACATGAGTGAAGTCCACAACTAAGATCCCTGCTAATGGATATGGCTTATCCTTATCTAAATGAGGATTACTTGCTTCTAGCTTTGCATAATTTGGTTCTGACATTTTTATGTACACTTTCTTGTTTTAACTGTATTCAAGTCTTATTTTAGATAAAAATATGCGAAATAAAAAGCCATTTGATATCGACGGCTTTGAACTTGTCAAGATTTAAAGTAAATAATTCAGTAGAAGTAGTCCTTTTCTTCCTACTGGTGTATCTTATACAAAAATTTTTTTGTAGAATAACGTTAGGTTCAATATAACAGGTAGCTCCTGTTAGAACTTAGTGACTTTTTAGCATGGCTACACACCCCTCAAATAGTTTAAGTTACGGCGGTGGAAGCTTATGCATAATTGGGTAGACTGGAGAGTTAGACTGCCAAGTGATTTCTTTTGCTATTGCAGTAAGCATTATCTTAGGTGCTCTTGGTACTTGTGCCATACGTATTGCAAAAGCTTACGCAATAATAAAAAAAAGCTAATCACAAGGATTAGCTAGCAACACAGTCATACTTAAGTTACGATTGGAGTTAGTGAGTAGCAGTCACTAACTCCTTTGCTTTTGCTATTATATAATTTCTTTTAGTTATTGTCTACTTTTGAATTTTCTTATGCAGTTACTTCAAAACTAAAAAATAGAAATAAATTAAGGGGGGGAGACACCTTTTATTCCTAATAGTTAACTAAATAAGTATTGGCTTTTGCTAAAATCAAAGATAAATCTTCAAAACTAAATTCCTTAAAGTTTTGCTCTCTAATTCTTTTTTGCGCATCTTCATAGTTTAGCCAAGCAGTCTGCCTAATTTCACTTTCTTGATGTTTTATTTTCTGATCAGGATTGTATTTTGCTAAAAATAAAGTTACAGTCTTTTCAATTTCTGAAGTAACTTGATATGAATAACTTTCACCAAAATCAAAATTAAATTCAGGCTTTAAACCTACTTCTTCAAAAATTTCTCGTTTTGCAGCTTCTTGCGCTGTTTCTCCTGCTTCAAGATGTCCTTTTGAAAAAGCCCATGCACTCTTAAATTGCTTATAAGGCTGACTTTGAATTAATAAATATTGGATTTCGTTATTTTGCTTGCGCCAGATAATCGCGCCTGCTGAATGTTCATGTTTCATGATGTTCTCTCTTTAATATTACAATTCTTCTTTAAACCCATTCCTTGCCCATAACCAAAGGGCAGATTGAAAATCAATAGGTATATAATTGGTACCCTTTATCGCTTCAATCCAAGCTTTTATTACATAATCCTGTACTTTTGTACTTTCTAATTCTTCATCTGTAATCAGCCCAAGTTTATGCGTAGCTCTAATAATATGACGATCTGTAGCAATATAAATTTTATCAGTATTAATCAAAGGCAGATTTGTATACAGATACATCACATACAACCAGTAATTACATAATTTTTTACCAGACAGGTATGGAAAATCCTTTTTCTTCTCTACCTGCATATAATGACGAACTTTTTTAATATCATTGTCAAAATAAGCAAAAAAATCAGTTACTTTTCCATTGAAATTATTATCTAAAGTCTGACAAAGTTTAATCCAAATTTGTGTCTGCTTATTTTTCTGCAAAGCCAAACTATATTTAGTTAAAGCTGCCTGTACTTCAGTAAAATCTTTATTTACCACGTCTTGTGGATTAAATACAAAATTAGTCTCATTATCTTCAAAAGTAGCGGTAGCACTTTTCCACAAGGTATTAGAATTTCGTTGATAGTCTAAAGCAGTTGGCAATGTATAAAAAATAGCATTTACTTCAGAATTAGGATCTAAATTTTGAGGACGTGTATCCTCTGGCATATCACTTCCCCAGTGACCTGATTTATATATTTCATTTAAATGCTCTAATTGTTTTTTTAAGTTATTATCTATCATTTTTTTCAAATACTAATACATCATATTTTCTAGTTTCAATGTTATCTTTATATAATTCTAATTGAGCAGCCAAATTGTCAATTTTTTGTTGTGCTTCCAAAACATTCTTTTTATTATTAATCAATATTTCTAACTCTACAAACCAACCTATCTTATCCACATTATCTAAACAAATATTTATATTTTCTAACTGCGATTTCTGTCTAGTCTTATGTACTGTAACTAATTCATGTAATCCCAATTCATATAATATTTTTTCCATTACCGCGATATCTTCTATCTTAGTTTCCAATTCTAAAGAATTAACGTCACTTAACTTTCGCTTTAAAGTAATAAAATTATCTTTTCCCTCTACTTTTCTTATTCGAGTAACGGCAGTTCCCTTCTTAAAATTAAAGTCCTTTATCTCACTATTTACAAAAATTTTATCTATTTCAATATATTTTTCTAAAAAAACTATTTTGTTCTTTTTACAATTTTCAATAAAAGATGTTAAATTTTTAATTCTATATTTCTTTTCTACCTCAAACATTTATCTCCCAACTCTTTCCGAATCAGTAATAGCCCAGTCTTTTCGCTTATATTTAGGAACATCAATGTCAGCCCAATTTACAATTTTTATATTTTTTCTATCTTTATTAAAATACCAGTACAATAACTCCAATTTAGAAAAATAATCTAATTTTTTTATTTCTTCATCTATATTATTAATATTAGTAAAAAAATATAGACGATCTGTCTTTTTTAACAAAGTTATTCTATCATATAAATATTGCAAATTATTCGAATACATCATACGATATAAACTATTTTCTAATATACTCTGTGGCGAAACAGGACAAATATTATTAGAATAACAAAAAGCACGAACCCAATCTATATGTTTAAAATTATAAAAACTAGCTACAGTATACCCATATTTTATTTTTTCTCTGTCTATTAAACTCAAAAGTCTATTTTTTATTTGAGTCTTGTTTTCTGGATTCAATTTTATTTCTTTCAAATTTTGATTAGATATAATTTTATGAGAAAATTCTTTTGCTGCAAAACATCCATCAAAAAAATCATAAATATCAATATTTTTGTTATGAACCTTGTTCCAATATATTATTTCTGCTATTACTCCCTCTGGCATTTTCTTGTTTTTAGGATTAAATACGAAAAAGTTTTCACATAATAATGCCAGTGATATACAATCTAGCATAACTGGAATTTTACTTCCTCCGTGACTAATAGTAGAAACATAATATCCTAACGCAGATTCAGGATTTAATGGGATTAAATTTTTTCGCATACAGAATTTATGCATATCTAAAATATAATGCATATAATCTCCATCAAAAGAAGTATAGACAAGCTCACGTGGTTTATAATTCATTAAAACTTTTTGAAAGTACTCTATATTTACTGTCTTTAAAATTATAGATATAATTTTATCAATTTTTTGTATTTCTTGCATAGTTATTCACCATCTTTTCCAGTTTACTTAAAGCTTCTTCTAGTAAAGGTAAATAATATTGATATTCTTTTTGTGATGAATATTTAAAATCTAGCATTATATTAAAATGCTCTCCATACGCAACATGAGAATAATAACCATTTTTCAAAAAGTAAGAAAAATTATCTAAAAATCTAAAAATATGATGTTCATGTTTTCTAAATTTCCCCGGTGAAACTACATATATGAGTTTTTTGTAATATCTAATTATATGTTTATAATATGGAACAATTTTACTTTCAATGTTCAAATTTTTATAAATTTGCAGTTCTCTTTTGAAATTTTCATTTTCAAAAATAAGTGTATCATTTAAGCTTAATGTGCTATCAATAAAATTTCTTATATAGCTACTCGTATCACTTCTTAAATTATGAATTTTAATAGCATTTTCAAAATCAACAACAAATAGATCAAGTTTAGAAATAAATTTCAAATTTTTCAGACACACAAGCTGAAAACTATTATCACTTCTAGAAACATTTTTTAAATTAACATGTTTTTTAGTAATTACCATAACATCGTAATCACCCGAATTAGACTTTAAATGATAGGCAATACTACCTATATAATGAATTAATATGATGTTTTCTTTACCAAGCAAGTCATAACATAACTTCTCTATCTTTTTATTATCTTGCTTAAAAGAAAAATCTTTCATTTCCTTAATTAATGTTATCCTGTCAGTGTCCACTGCTTTCATAACGTTTTAGCCCCACTTTCCAAACTATTGATGAAATAATAATTACTGATACGGTAATCATCATGGTTAACAATAAAATTTTTTTATTGTTGCTTTTATTAAGAATTAATATTGCTGGATAAAATGAAATAAATGCATACGGAAAAATAAAAGTAAGAAAAGAACTTATAAATGTGTTATATATATCCAAGGGATATTTAGCAAACGCTGACAAATTATCAATTGAACTAGTTACTGGATACCCAGTTTGTGTCCAAAAAGCTATTGACATTGTCATTACTTTTAGAAAAAAAATACATAATACAGATATAAACTGATACAACAAAATAATCAGTACGGCATAAATATTAAATTTTTTTATGTCTAACAAAAAATAATAACTTATCAGTCCCCAGCCTAAAAAGATATTTATTAATTGGAAAAAATCAAATTGCGTAGAAAATATCTGTAATAGAATTGGACAAGGTCTAATCATTAACGAATCTAAAAATCCTTCCTGAATATATTCTTCTAAGTTATATATTCCAGCGGAAAAAAAATCAGCAGATCCCTTATTTATTAAATATAATCCATAAATTAAAACTAACTCATTTATTTTCCATCCATTTAAACTAGGTAAGTTTTTAATTGTGATATATATAAAAGTTAACGTTACTATCTGATTTATAAATATATTCAGTACATTAAGAAAAAAATCAATTTTATGTGTAATAAAAATTTTAAAGTTATACTTAGTCAAATAAAACATTTTTTTCATTAGATTACCCACCAAAAGATTCCAGTTTTTTTAACTGTCTATTCCACAAATAACTACTTAGTTGATAAAAAATAAAGATCCAAAAAATTGATATAAAAAAGTTGATAAAAATTTCTTTTCCAATAATGCGCCTCATGAATATCTCAATTGGAACTGATCTTAATTGAATAAATGGCAAAAAATTTATTATTTGATGTACCTTAAAAGGCAAGAAAGCTAATGGAAAAAATGCACCCGACAAAAAATTAATAATAGTTAACTTTAAGAAATATATCCCTTTAGATTTTATAGTCTTTATTAGAAAGCTAGAACATATTAAACAAATAAAATAATTTAAAAGGAATGCATTGATAAGACTTATAAAAAAAAGCAAACTTTGTAATCCACAAAAATAAACTTTAAACTTATTTACTATAAGCCAAATTAATACATATACGGGAACAAATAAAACAATAGATCCCAATATACTTCCAAATGCCCGAAAAAAAAGTTCTACTCTATAATTTATTGGTTTTATAAGATTCATAGTAATATTTCCATTATCCAAATCTTTGGCAACTTTAGCTTCAAAAGATACATAGGTAAATGCCTCAATTATTTTAGATATAATGCAATAATTTAAAATTTCCATTTTAGAGAATCCGTTAATGGTTGCAGTAGAAGCATTATTATATATTGCTAACCATAAAAATAACTGGACTAATAATACAATCGTATTTGCAAATACCCATAACATAAACCGAGATTTATAAGCTAAGTAATTTTGTTTTAATTCAGCTAAGGAAAAAAAATAATAACTTTTTATGGAAGACATTTTATTTTTTAGTTTCATTATCTTTATAGACTCTCTCTATAATTTCTTCCGTAGGATAGTTTCTTAATTCTACATTGAGCGAATCATCAATTTCTCCTATTATTTCCATCACTTTAGCAAAATTCGTTTGATCTTTTTTTAAAATAATCTCTTTTACTTTGTTTCTTTCTGCCACACTAACTGATATTTTGTTTTTGTTTAATATAGAAATAAGCTTATTAAATTTACAATCAGTTAAATTACTAAATTCTAACAATTTATAATTTCCATATTTTGTCTTAAGCTTTTCCATAGAATTATCGTATATTTTTTTGCCAGAATTTATAATTAAAATTCTTTTGCATAAAGTCTCAATATCGTTTAAATCATGCGTTGTCAGTATAATTGTTGTACCATACCTTTTATTTATATCTAAAATTGCCTCCCTCATTTTATTTTTTGCCTGAAAATCTAATCCAATTGTCGGTTCATCTAAAAATAATATTTTGGGATTATGAAGCATACTGGCCACGATATCAGCCTTCATTCTTTCTCCTAATGACAATGTTCTAACTAAAGAATTGTATAAATTAGAAATGCCAAATAAATCATCAAAATAGTTTAATATTCTAGCAAATTCACGATTCGAAATTTTATATAAACTTTTTAATAGCTTAAAACTATCAATCACTGGTAAATCCCACCATAATTGACTACGTTGACCAAAAACTGCTCCTATATTTTTTGCGTTTCGTATTCTAGACTCATATGGAATAATACCATCAATCTTTACTTCTCCCTTACTTGGCGTCAAAATTCCACACATTATTTTAATCATTGTACTTTTTCCTGCGCCATTCATTCCGATATATCCTACAATTTCTCCAGATTTTATCGTAAAAGATATTCCATTAATTGCGGTTTTATCACTATTTTTTGTATGAAATACTTTGTAAATATTATGCACTTCTATTAGCTCATCCATAGTAATTTTTCCACTTTCTATTTTCTATGCTGTAATAATAGGTAATGTTGTCCACCAATCCATCTTTTTACTCCTTTACTAAAAATTTCATCTTCAATATTATCATCACAAAAATAAAAGGCTTGATTCGTTTCAAATAAGAAACAATCAAGCCTTTTTATACAGGCCAATTTGTAACGCCTGCAATACATCCCATATCTAACAAATCTATTTTCATCTTTTTTGCTAAGTCAATTTGATTATTAAAAAGATACTGATAATATTTTTTAGATAATTTATAAACCATTAAGTGTGGACTAGAATCTAAATCATTAAGAAATTGTAATGCAGAATCGATATTCTTTTTATCAAACACTTTTTTCCTGTAATCAAATCTCCAATGTAAATAATTATCACAAAGCATTGCATATCGTTCCTTTACACTTTCCGAATAATTATTTCTTCTCCTAAGTTTTAAAAAAAATAGTTCCATTTCATTTTCTACTTGTTCCGGATCTAAGACCACTAGTGCTGTCGAAAGTAAACGCAATGCACCTGGATTTTTTATCCAGTTGGAATTTGAATTTATTGCAACTAAAACCTCTTTTTTAAAATTTTCACTTAAAAATGATACTTTATTTTCTAAATAAGCCGTTGCAATAATCGCCCGGTATTTTAAATATTTATGGTTTTCTAAGAGCAAAATTTTTTCTAAAATGTCTTCAGCTAATACACAATCGTGATTATTAACTGCTAAACCCATTTTTTGTGAGAGTTCTATTGCCAACTGTTTTTCTTTTGAAGTATATGTATTCTTTACTTTGTTAAAGAAATTGCTAATATCGATATCATGTTCTAAAAGTAATGCAATCAAAAGATTACTCTGAATCTCAATTTTTCCATTTATTAATTTTGAATATGTTCCCTTAGCAATAATTCCTGCCGCCATTTCTTCATGAGTCAAGCCAAGCTGATTTTGCTCTTCTTTTAATGCCTCACCTATTGTCATATATTTATATTTTCCTCTCCCCAAAATAAAAAACGTTCTGTCAGACATAATTATATCCAACAAAACGTTTTAGTTTCTATCCTAATCTAAACCACATTTTTCAAAAATCTCATCAACATGCTTCAAGTGATAATGATAATCAAATGCATCATCTAAATCATCTTCAGACAAGTAATTCATAACTTCACTATCTTCAATTAGCTTTCTAAATGAAGTTTGTTCTTGCCATGACTTATTAGCTAATTTTTGAACCATGTCATAAGCTTTTTCGCGTGATAAGCCTGCTTCATCAATTAACTTCAAAAGCACGCGTTGTGAATAAATCAAACCATAAGTACGGTCCATATTCTTAAGCATTGTTTCTGGGAAAACATCGAGGTTAGTCAAAATTCTGTTAAAACGGTTCAACATGTAATCAATTCCAATTGTTGCATCAGGTAAAATCACACGTTCAGCACTTGAATGAGAAATATCTCTCTCATGCCATAAAGCTACATCTTCATAAGCTGGCACCATAAAGCCGCGCATTACTCGAGCCATACCGCATAGGTTTTCTGAACCAATTGGATTATGCTTGTGAGGCATTGCAGAAGAGCCTTTTTGACCAGCTCTAAAGTGTTCTTCAACTTCATGAATTTCACTACGTTGCAAACCGCGAATCTCTGTTGCCCAATTTTCAATGCTTGTGGCAATTAAAGCAATCGTAGCAATATAGTATGCATGTAAGTCTCTTGGCAAAACCTGACTAGTAACTGGTTGCTGAGTTAAACCTAGTTGCTTTAAAACGCTAGTTTCAACTGCTGGTGGAACATTAGCAAAAGTACCAACAGCTCCAGAAATCTTACCAGATTCAACATCTTTAGCAGCAGCCTTAAAGCGTTCAATGTCACGATTAATTTCTGCATACCACCGAGCCAACTTTAAACCAAAAGTAGTTGGTTCTGCTTGAACACCATGAGTTCTTCCCATCTCAACAGTGTACTTGTACTTACGAGCACTATCTGCAATTGTTTCTTTTAAAGCTTCTAAATCTTTAAGAATAATTTCGTCAGCTTGCTTTAAGATATAGCCTTGTGCAGTATCCACAACGTCGGTTGAAGTTAAGCCGAAGTGAACCCACTTCTTTTCTTCACCTAAACTTTCGGAAACTGTTCTAGTAAAAGCAACTACATCGTGGTGAGTAATTGCTTCTAATTCACTAACGCGTTCTACTGTAAAAGAAGCATTATCAGCAATCTTCTTAGCATCTTCGGCTGGTACTTCACCAAGCTCTGCCCAAGCGTTAGTTGCTGCAATTTCAACTTTTAACCAAGCGGCGTATTTATTTTCTAATGACCAAATTTTGCCCATTTCGGGACGAGTATAACGTTCTAGCATAAATTACATTTCCCAAGGATTTTTCAAAACAATAGTTTGTTCACGATCTGGACCAACTGAAACAGTAACTAAAGGAACACCAACTAATTCAGAAACGCGGTTCAAGAACTTCTTAGCGTTTTCTGGTAAGTCTTCCCAAGTCTTTACATTAGTAATATCTTCATCCCAAGCTGGTAATTCTTCATAAACAGGCTTACATCTGTATAATTCTTTCAAACTTGCTGGGTAGTAGTCAATCTTCTTACCATCAAGTTCATAAGCAGTAGCAATTTTAATCTTGTCAAAACCAGAAAATACATCTAATAAGTTCAAACTTAAGGCATTGATACCAGCAACACGCTTTGCGTGACGAAGAGCTACTGAGTCAAACCAACCAACACGACGTGGACGGCCAGTAACAGTACCATATTCATGCGCAGTTTCACGAATGCGATCGCCAACTTCATCTAATAATTCAGTTGGGAATGGACCTTCACCAACACGAGTAGTGTAAGCCTTGCAGACACCAATTACAGTATTTAAGCGGTTAGCACCCATTCCAATACCAGAAGCAATTCCGCCTGAAATAGTGTTTGAAGAAGTTACATATGGATAAGTTCCTTCATCAATATCAAGCATTACACCTTGCGCACCTTCGAATAAGACTTTTTCATCATTGTCTAAAGCTTCATTTACCACTACTGAAGTATCAGTAACGTATTTCTTCATCTTTTGACCATATTCAAGATACTTTTCAAAAATATCTTCAAACTTAAGTGCAGGTTTGTTATAAACCTTAGTAAACAAAGCATTCTTTTCAGCTAAATTAGTACGTAATTTTTCTTCAAAAGTATCTCTTTCAAGTAAATCACAAACGCGAATACCAATTCTTGAAGCCTTATCCATGTAACAAGGACCAATACCGTTCTTGGTAGTTCCGATCTTCTTGTCACCTTTAGCTTCTTCTTGATAAGTATCTTGCAAAATGTGGTAAGGCATAATTACGTGTGCTCGATTAGAAATCTTTAAGCCACTAATGTCGATACCTTCTTTTTCAAGGTTGTCTAATTCTCCGAACATTACTTCTGGATTGATAACTACACCATTACCAATTACAGCACCCTTCTTAGCAGCAAAAATTCCAGATGGAATTAGGCGCATCTTGAAAGTCTTATCTCCAATTTCAATTGTGTGGCCTGCATTGTTACCACCATTTGAACGTACAGCCATTGCTGCATCTTTACTTAAGAAATCGGTAATTTTACCCTTTCCTTCGTCGCCCCATTGACTACCTACAACTGCTATTGCTGTCATTTGATTTCACCTCATAAAAATCATTTTCTTAAAACCGAAGACTAGTTTAACAATCTATATCTTAATAGTCAATTGATTTCCGAACATTTTTAATAATCAATAAAATAAACATTCATTTTTGCTCTTGACTTTACCCAACAACCCCCGTATATTAACTCATGTAGTTTTTAAAAAGCACGAGGTAAATTAGATGAGCAATTACTTTAGTATGGAAGCCTTCGATTATGATGATATTCAACTTGTACCGAATAAATGCATTATCAAGAGCCGCAGCGAGGCTGACACAAGCATAAAATTTGGAAGCCGAACATTTAAGATTCCAGTAGTTCCAGCTAATATGGAGAGCGTAATTGATGATGATTTAGCTATTTGGTTAGCAGAAAACGGCTACTATTATGTAATGCACCGTTTTTATCCAGAAAAGCGCGCTGACTTTATTAACATGATGCATGATAAAGGTTTATTTGCTTCAATTTCTGTTGGTATTAAAGATAGTGAATACGATTTTATCGACTACTTGGCTAAAGAAAGTATTCTCCCTGAATATATTACAATCGATGTAGCGCACGGTCATTCTGACTACGTCATCAAAATGATCAAATACATTAAGGATAAGTTACCCGATACCTTCCTAACAGCCGGCAATATTGCAACTCCTGAAGCAGTTCGTGAATTAGAAAATGCTGGAGCTGATGCAACTAAAGTTGGTGTTGGACCAGGACGTGCTTGTATCACTAAGTTAAAAACTGGTTTTGGTACAGGTGGCTGGCAATTAGCAGCACTTAGAATGTGTTCTAAGGCAGCTAGAAAACCGTTGATTGCCGACGGTGGTATTCGTCATAATGGCGATATTGCTAAGTCTGTCCGCTTTGGCGCTTCAATGGTAATGATCGGTTCGCTTTTTGCAGGACACGAAGAATCTCCTGGCAACTTAATTACAATTGATGGCAAGAGATATAAGCAATATTGGGGTTCAGCTTCTGAAGTTCAAAAGGGAGCCTACCGCAATGTTGAAGGAAAGCAAATGTTGGTTCCTTACCGTGGTTCTATTAAAGATACCTTGCGTGAAATGCAGGAAGATTTACAGTCTTCTATTTCATACGCCGGCGGTAAAGACTTAAGTGCAATTCGAGTAGTAGATTATGTTATTGTAAAATCTTCTATTTTTGATGGCGATAAATAAAATTTAAATCATGAGAGGCGAAGTATTCATATTAAGTGGATACTTCGTTTTTTTATATGAGCTTATTATATGATTTGATGTAAACTAAACTGAGTAAGTTCTTTTTTAGAAAGCTGGCGAAGAAATGATCAAAACTGCCAAACAGGTTCTGGCTAAGCCGTTTACATCAAATTTTTTCTTTATCTTCTTACAGGGAATTATGATTGGTATGATAACCGGATTAATTGTCGGTACCTTTAGATGGATAATCGACCATACAATGAAATTTCTATTCTTCATCTATCCCCTAATGCGACAAAAGCCAATTTATCTAGTTCCTTATGTTATTGCGACTTTGTTAATTGTTTTAATTCTGGGAAAAATTATTAAACCTGTTCTAAGTAATATTACTGGTTCAGGTGTACCACAAGTTGAAGCTGTGATGCTGAACGAAAACAAGATGAATTGGTGGAGCATTCTATGGCGCAAGTTTGTAGGCGGCTTGTTAGCTATTTGTCCTGGCCTATTTTTAGGACGGGAAGGTCCCTGTATTCAAATGGGAGCAATGATTGGTCAAGCCTTTGGCGAAAATCTCTTCCATACCGATCCCGATGATCTTAAAAGACTACAAGGATGTGGAATAGCTGCCGGATTAAGTGCAGCATTTTCAGCACCACTAGCCGGCGTCCTTTTCTTAGTAGAAGAAATAACTTTTAACTTCACTCCCAAAGAAGTTTTGACTGCTTTAGCTGCTGCCATGTCATCAGACCTAATGACGCTCTGCTTCTTTGGTACTCAGCCTTGTCTCTATCTTCCTTTAGATAAGCCGTTGCCCCTTACTTCTTATTGGTTTGTAGCAATTATTGGTGTCGTCCTAGGCTTACTCGCCTACCTATATCAATACTGCCTATTAAGCCTTAAGCCGGTTTATAAAAAGATTACCAAAATTCCATCAATTTACCATAGTGTTATCCCTCTTCTACTCGTAATTCCAATTGGTTTATGGAATGCTAACTTACTTGGTGGGTCACACGACTTTATTTCAAGTTTATTTGACCCTATTTTTATGAAAAGTATTCAGACTGGAACTTTAAGTTTAGTACTATTACCGCTTGTTTGGTTCGTTGTTCGTTTTATCTTCTCAATGATTTCTTATGGGGCCTCTGTTCCTGGTGGTATCTTCATGCCAATTCTCGTTTTAGGAGCCCTTCTCGGCGTTGTATTTGCTGTGCTTATGATTCACTATAACATCGCTCCAAAACGCTGCTATGGCATTATTATCGTCACTTCAATGTGTGCTTACTTTGGCGCTATTGAAAAGGCTCCGTTCACGGCTTTAACGCTTTTAACAGAAATGGTAGGTTCAGTTGAACAGATTTTTCCAATGTTAATTACTACTTTTATTGCTTACTTTGTTTTAGATCTCTTAGGTGGTAAGCCAATTTATGCAGCTTTGAGAAATCAAATGGATTATCATACGTTACCTAACTTACCTAAAATTAAGCATGCCGAATAACCAATTTAATACTAACCAAACAAAAAAAGATGTTGAATAATCAGTTTTAAACGCTGATTTATCAACATCTTTTTTACTAAATAATTAATGCTACAGATTAATCATAATACTAAAGGCTAAGCCCCAAATAATAGAATAGATGACAACAATCATCACTAGATAAATTACTGCGCCCCAGAATGGATCATGAATCATCTTTTCAGTTCCAGGATCAGGACAAACAACTAGTAAGAATGAACCTAAAGAAAACAGTGCATAAAAGATCCAAACTAATGCTTCTCCAAAACCAAGTAATCCCGAGCTTAAACTTAGGATTAAGAAACAGAAAGCACAAATTACAATCCAAAAGTTCCAGTTAGTTACTTGTGCAACTTTATTAACATATTGCCAAAAGCCACCCGTGTTACCAAACACGAATAAGTGTCCAACCATTGAACAAAGAATAGTAATAATCTGAACAACAAATAGGATTACAATTGCCCAGAAGGTAAAGCCGGATGCATGATGAATGAGAGTAATATCAAATATGTTAGCAATATAATTACTTGCAATAGCTAACCCAATAAACAATACAATATCTTCACCTAGTAAGGTAATAACTCCGTACCACTTCTCTGCCGGATTGTGGCCTAAAGGATAGCGCCACGATTCTACTAACCAACGCCAGTAAGTATTAGGAGTTTCTTCTTGTGGAGATTGAACTTCATCTTTCATAATAATTCCTCCTCAAGACGATTTATCTTTCGTATTTAATTATAACAACAATTGTTATAAAACGGCAGAATAAGGACTTAAGGGACTTAGGATTAATAATAGAAAGAGCCAAACATCCCTGTTCGACTCTCTTCATAACTACTATTTCAACATGCTTTCTGCATATGGCAACTCAAGTGATGGATCTGCATTCAAATTCTCATCGCTAAACTTACCAGCCTCGTACAAGTTATATGCAGCAGCACCAATCATTGCCGCATTATCTCCGCAAAGCTTCAAGTCCGGTAAAATCACCTTTGGCTTAATATCAGCAGGCAACTTTTCAATTTCCTCTGCCAATCTATCACGTAAGCCGTGGTTCGCGGCGACACCGCCGCCTAAGATAAATGTCTTCGGCTTATATTCTTTGATCGCTCTAATTGTTTTGTGGCTCAACACATCAACAACTGAAGCCTGAAAACTTGCAGCTAAATCATACTTATCAAGCTTTTCATGAATTTGATCTGCATGATGGCAAGTGTTAATAAAGGCACTCTTCAATCCTGAGAATGAAAAATCATAATCATCATCTTCCATCATTGCACGTGGAAAGTGGAAAGTATCCTTCCCCTTATGTGCCCACTCATCAATTGTCTTACCAGCTGGATAATTAACTCCAAGCACACGGCCAATCTTGTCATAAGCTTCACCAGCCGCATCGTCTCTTGTATCGCCCACAATCTCAAAGTGAATCGGATCTTTCATCAAGACAATTTCAGTATGACCACCAGACACTTGCAAGGCCAGTGCTGGATATTCAATTTCATCCTTTAATTGTGCTGCCATAATATGACCCATAATGTGATCAACGCCAATTAACGGAATCCCAGTTGCCATTGAAGCTGCTTTTGCGGCACTGACACCAATTAGTAATGCCCCAACTAAACCTGGTCCATAGGTAACTGCAATTGCATCAATATCATCCCAAGTAGCGTTTGCTTCAGTCAAAGCTTCCTTAGTAATTTGAGTAATTACTTCAATATGGTGACGACTCGCAACTTCCGGCACTACCCCACCAAAACGTTGGTGACTTTTAATTTGAGTAGCTACAATTAAGCTTTCGATTTCACGCCCATTTTTAATTACGGCGGTAGAAGTTTCATCACATGAGCTTTCAAATGCTAAAATTCGAATATCTTTTTTTGTCAATTTACTTCTTCCTGTTCTTTATCTGCTATCTTTTTAATCATGCTTACGGCATCCGCATGTTCAGCCAAATAATAATTCTTTCGAATAAAATTATCTCTAAATCCTATCTTACGGTACAAGCTCTGCGCATTGTAATTATCGCTTCGTACCTCTAGGGTCATCTGAACAGCATGATTTCTTTGAGCAATTTCAATCATCGTCCTGAGCAAAAATTCGCCGATTCCTCTTCTTTGAAAAGCAGGTTTAACAGCAATATTAGTAATATGCCCCTCTTGTGCCTGCATTCTCATACCAATGAAGCCTACCAAGGTTGACCTCTGATAAACTACAAGGTACAAAGAATTGGCGTGCTTTTTCAATTCGCTCTTAAAAGAAAATCGACTCCATGGCGTTCTACCAAAATATACCTCTTGCTCTAAGCCTAACAAATCAGCAATATTTTCATCGCTTGCCTTCATAATCTGATAAGTTTGATTATCAAGTCTCAAAGCAAAAGGCGAAAAACTCAAGTCAATTTCTTCTGGATGGAAAAATAAACTAAACTTCCTCAACATAGTCGCTATCTGGACCAAATGCCTTTCCAGTCTTATTATGCCAATCAATTTCTGCTTGGGTACGTCTTAAGTACTTAGGCACCATCTTATCAGGATCAATTGCTTCCTTATTAAGTGCTAACTTACCAATTTCTCCAGCATGAATTTGATTATCGCCTGTAGCTTGCCTAAAGTTATCTGATCCTAACAATTCAGCAATCTCATCCTGATACTTATCAATGGGGCTTCCTACAAAGACAACTTGATCAGGTAAATTTAACTCTTTAACCTTGTTAATTAAATCATCTATATGATAATGCCCATCTGGAACCAAGTTTTCTAGCTTGCCATTTACTTTTCGATAAACTCCAGCAAAGAAATTCTTATTACGAGCATCTAATTCACTTACGATCACTCCGTCATTTACCTCATTAGCTAACGCAGCCAAAGTAGATACTCCGACTAAATCTTTATTTAAAATAGAAGCAAACATTTTAGCAGTTGTAATTCCAATTCTCAAACCAGTGTAAGAACCTGGACCTTCTGCTACTGCGAAACGGTCGATATCTTTTAAAGTAAGATTATTTTCTTTTAGTAATTCATTAATTAAAGGATCTAAATGTTCACTATGATTACGATGATCCTCTTCATTTTTTTCAAAAATTTTATCTCCATCATTTAGCGCTACGCTCAAATGATTGGTTGCAGTCGTGATACTTAATATCTTCATTTAAACTCTATCCTTAACACTTATCAAAGTTACCTTTTTATTTTAACACGTTGTAGAGCATTTAAAATTACGTAAAGGATGACAATTTGAATCCAAGGTACAATTAATTCCTTCAATATTCTTTGTAAAAATGCAGCTCTTAAATCTAACCCATATAATAGATGAATCCAATATGTATTCATTAATACATTAACAACTACTGTCACTAATAAAGTTGCAGCAATAATGCGCCACCATTTAATTGGTTTTTGATATAAGAAGATCGCATAAATCACAACCCCTACTATTGCTGAAAGAATAAATCCTGGGAAAAATCCACCTTCAACGCCAAAAACAGCTGATTTTAATAAATCACTTAGTACTGCACCAATTCCGCCCCAGAAAGGTCCAAAATAATAAGCTAATAATACACTTCCAATAAATCCCAATCCTACTTTTACTGTAGCTGGACCAAACGATATTTTTTGTAGCACAACATTCATTGCTACTAGCAATGCCAGAGTAACTAAGCCCTGCAAATCTATTTTCTTTATTCCTGTCTTCATTGGCATCCCTACCTTCCAAAAAAGCACGACTTTCTAACAAGTCATGCCTCTAATTTTCTCTCCAAACAATCTCAGCTAAAGCAGAAGTTTCACCTTGATTAGAAATCAAATGATACGAAGTCAATGTATCTCGGTCAAGCATAAGCTCAGATAAAGCTCGAGCTCCATATTGTACTTCTTTTTTAAATGAAATATCAATACTTTTGACAGTGTGAGAATTCAAGAACTCTCTTGGTAAGGTATCAATCATCCAATCAAAGTAAACACTATTAGTTAAATGATGGTTCGTATCTAAATCATAATATCTAACCGTGTATTTCTTACTTGAGCTATACGCTTTTAAGGGACGCAATCTCTTAAAGCGCGGCATATGCTTCAAGTATAGATTCCCAAATTTCTGCATCATTTGATCATCTGCTTCAGTAATTTTGCGATTTTTTAAATCTAAAATTACCCACTGACTTTTTACATCTACTATCTTTTTGTTAGTAGAATCTATTATATCAAAATCTCTATATTCAAAAAAGCGATTATACCCACTACCATTTGTGGTAACAGTAATTTTTTCTCCAGCTTCAGGCAAACGATCAATATCAAGGTGATATTCAACTACCACCCAACCTAAGTTTTGCTTCAATAAATCATGAATTCCAGCGCCGCCTTCTGTTAATTGATCGTTTGAAACTTTCATAAAATGTTCAATTAAGTTAGGAAGCTGGATTCTTCCTGTTTCATCACAATCGCCGTAAGTAACTTGATGTTCTTCTTTAAAAATCTTTTCCATTAGCAGTCACCATGCAATTAATTTTGATGATATTTATCATAGAGTTCGTTCTTGGATACCTTATTAGCCTTAGCAACTAACTTAATGGCATCCTTTTTACTTTCTCCTGCTTCAACTCGGTTAGCCACTTGCTCGATTAGTTCATCCCAAGAAAGTTGCTTTTTTTCCTCTTCATTCGGAGAAACTAAAACCACAAATTCACCTCGTGGATCGTTTTCAGTGAAGTATTCATTAATTTCACTGATTGATCCTCTGATATATTCTTCATGAATCTTAGTTAATTCACGAGCCAAGGCAATTTTTCGATCTGGCTTAATTACTTCTGCCAAAGTCTTCAAGGTCTTCTTTAAACGATGTGGTGCTTCATAAAAGATAGAAGTAGCGCGCGCAGTGTTCATCATTTCAAAGTACTTCTTCTGCTCACTGCTTTTACGTGGTAAAAAGCCATAGTAAGTAAATGGTTGAGCATCAAAACCTGATGCAATTAAAGCTGTTGCAAAAGCCGATGGACCCGGAAGCGAAACCACTGGAATATCATTTTTGATACATTCTTGAACTAGGATATAGCCTGGATCTGAAATAACCGGCATCCCTGCATCAGAAATTTCGGCGATTGTATTTCCTTCCTTAAGCAACTTAATTAATTCTGGTGCGCGTTCCTTTGAATTATACTTGTGAAAAGAAATCATCTTATTATGAACACCGATCTTTTCAAGTAAGATTCCACTAGTTCTAGTGTCTTCAGCTGCAATATAATCAGCTTCGGTCAAAATTCTTTTCGCCCTTAAAGTAATGTCTTCTAAATTACCAATCGGAGTAGGGACAAGATAGAGGCGTCCCTTGTCTTTTTCATTAAAACTACTCTGCGCTTGCATCTTCATCCCCTATTTCTTTTGTCCGTGATTTACAAAATTATCCAGAATATCTAAGCAAAACATACAATCTTCGCCTGATTCACGATGAGAACCATAATACATATTACAAATATGGTAGCCAGAATCATAAATGTTTCTTAGTGACTTCAAGCCAGCTTGAGACTTATTTTCAGCTGGTTCTTTATTTACATCTAATTTGCTAATCTTTTCTCTTAATAGCTGATTTTCAACCTTCAATTCTGTATTTTCTTTTAATACTTCAAGCATGTCATTTTCCAGACCGGCAACAGTTTTTGTCATTGCCTGAAGATTTTGCTGTAATTGTGAAAATTGTGAAAATGGATCCACTCAAAAACACCTACCGTTCAAAACTCAATACTAAATAATCTAACGTATTGTGGAAACTAACATTACTAGCTCGCATCTTATCAGCAGTCATCAATAACTCCAATAAAAATGCACTTTCCCTTAACTTTTCACCACTAGTTAGACTCTTCATGGCTAAAGTCTTAAGTTGATAAAAAATAAATTTTTGGCTTGCTGGCTTCGTAGCAAGACTGCTAATCTGGCTTACGCGAACCAGGGCCAAATCATTATGTTCTAATAATTCTTGAAATAAATACTTGCTTTCTTCCTCAAGCTTATTTGTATCGCCAAGGTCATCAATTTCTTCATCAGTTAAGCCATATTCAAGTAACTGTGCTCTTTTACTATCAATTTTTTCATCAGAAAAATTAAGAATCTGAGTTCTCGACTTAACCGTTGGTAAAATCTGATTTTCATTATTAGTTATTAAAATCGTAACTACTGGCGCTACTGGCTCTTCCAATAAGTTAAGCAAGGCATTACTTGCAGCTAAAGTTAATTTTTCAGCATTTTCAATGATAAAAAATCTACGATTTCCTTCTACCGGACTCTTTGCCAGCTCTTCTTTTAAAGGACGAATTTGATCGATAGAAAGTGTCTGTTTTCCTTCTAGTTTCACCAAAAAAACATCAGGATGATTTCCATCTAAAATTCGCTGACAATTGTTGCAAATCCCATCAGGTTTATTTTCTCCCGTACAATTAAAAAGACAAGCCAGCCAATAAGCTGTATTAAGTCCCTTTTTTTGCATTGGATCAACAAACAAATAACTATGGGCAACTTTTTTATTCACATATGCATCCCTTAAAAGATCAGCCTGCTTTTGGCCTATATTTTTCAAATCAATCATTAAAAGTGCTTAAATTCCTCAACTGGTAATACAAAGACTGTTGCTCCGCCTACAGTAACTTGGACAGGCTTACCAAGCATGGAAGTGCCCGCTGCATCCATATTCATATTAGAAACATATTGCTCTCTTGTGTGCGAACTCTTCTTAATAATTTCTAATACTTCATTTACTCGGTCATCTTCAATACCAACAATAAAAGTTGTATTGCCTGCCTTTAAAAAGCCACCGCTTGTAGCTAGTTTAGTTGCGCGCACATTATTTTGAATAAATTCCTTTGCTAGTGCGTCCGCGTCCTTATCCTGAACAATTGCTAAAACAAGTTTCATTCTTACCAAATCCTTACATAAAAATATCAGGTAATTGTTTTCTTATTATTTTAACACTATTAGCTGCAACATCCTCGATTGGCAAATTAGCATCTACCTTCTTAATTCTATCAGGATATAGCTTTAAGAGCTCGGAATATCCTGCATAAACTTTTTGATGGAAGGCTAATTTTTCTTGTTCAAGGCGGTCTTCTTGTCCTGCACGTTCCTTTTCAATTCTAGCTAAACCTACTGCTGGATCTAAATCTAAAAAGATTGTTAAATCAGGCTCGAGACCACCAGTTCCAAAATTATTAATTTGCTTCACAGCCTCAACGCCTAAATCACGTCCTACGCCTTGGTAGGCTAAAGAACTATCGATAAAACGATCTGATAAAACAATCTTTCCTGCTGCTAAAGCAGGACGAATAACTTCACTAACGTGTTGACTTCTTTGAGCTGCATACAAAAGTGCCTCAGTTCTGTCGTCCATTTCTTTATTTTCTGGATCTAAAATGATTGTTCTAATATTTTCAGAAATTTTAGATCCACCAGGTTCACGCGTAATAATTGTTTTCTCTTGGACTGTTTTAGGCAATTTTTTGATAAGCTCGTTAATGACTGTGGTTTTTCCTGCCCCATCTGGGCCTTCGAATGTAATTAAATATCCTTTCATGTCTACCCCCAATTGGCATTGTACTGTAAAAGAAAAAAGAAAGACAGACTTGTTTTTTCAAGATCATTT
Organism: Lactobacillus isalae; assembly: GCF_947539375.1. Classification (NCBI taxonomy): domain Bacteria; kingdom Bacillati; phylum Bacillota; class Bacilli; order Lactobacillales; family Lactobacillaceae; genus Lactobacillus; species Lactobacillus isalae. The sequence continues at coordinate 29,110 of NZ_OX443569.1, read as the reverse complement.
ATTTTCCCACAAAAAAAGTCCACCATCGGTGGACCGCATTATCTAGTAATCACGCTTGATGAGGTACTAGATTTAGTGTTTCTTCTTCTTGCTTCTTCATATAAAAAAATAAATTTTGCATGAAGAATTTTATTCAAAACACGATTATCAAATGAATAATCAATTGTTGTCTGATCAAAAACTTTTTGTTCAGCAAGCTGTCTTTGTAGTTGAGCCACAATTTTTAATAGTCGCTCATCGCCTGCTTTTTTTACTTTATTACGTTTTCCAATCATAGATCTGTTCTCCCTTGAACAGCACGCTTCAAAGTAATTGAGTTTGCATATTCAATATCGCTACCTACAGCTAGTCCTGCAGCAAGACGCGTTACCTTTAAGCCAGCTGGTTTAATTAACTTAGCTAAATACATAGCTGTAGCTTCACCTTCTGGACTAGAATTCAAGGCTAAGATAATTTCTTTTACGTCATCTTGCTTTTGCAATCTAGTAATTAGGCTCTTAATATTAATTTCTTCTGGGCCAACACCATCCATTGGAGATAAGACTCCATGTAAGACATGGTATAAGCCATTATATTCGCCCATTTCTTCAAAGGCCATTACATCTTTTGGCTGCTCTACAACCATAATTGTTGAGCGATCGCGGTTTGTATCTCGGCAAATTTCACATGGATCACTCTCTGTGATATTTCCACAAATAGAACAAGAATGAAGATTTTCTTTCACCTGTTTTAATGATTTAGAAAAGTCTTCCACATCATCTTCAGGCATATCCATTGTGTAAAAAGCTAACCGCGTTGCTGTTTTTTCACCAATACCAGGCAACTTCATATAATTATCAATTAAACGTGCAATTGGTAATGGATATTGCATAATTACATCAAACCTTTAGTATATTTTCCCATTGATGCTTGTGTAGCATCATCAACTGCCTTAATTCCCTTGTTAACAGCATCAATAACTAAATCTTGAAGCATATCTGGATCATCTGGATCGATTGCTTCCTTATCAATCTTTAAGTCTTTTAATTGACGGTCGCCACTAAAAGTTGCTACAACCATATCATCAGCAGACTTGCCAATGAATTCTTGAGTAGCTAAACTTGCTTGTTCAGCTTCCATTTGTTGTTGCATTTTTTTAGCTTGTTTAATTAATCCTTGCATGTTGCCCATGCCCATACCACCAAAATTAGGTCTTCTACTCATCTTTTTCTCTCCTTAATCTTTAACTCGTGCCAGATCGCCAAAAAGTTCTTTTGCCTTATCAATAACTTGCTTTTTTGCTTCTGGATCTATTTGATTCTCATTTGTTTCTTGTTCAGATTTTTCTAGTCTTTGAAATTTTTTAGCAAGTAACTCTTCCTTATGACTTGCCACAAAATCATGCCGTACTTTCAACCATGAAGAATCTGCAACTAAAACAATACTATAATTATGCTTTGTCAACTTAGCAATTTCAGTTTCAAGCTGAGAAATTAGATCTCCATCTTGATTTGCTCGCTCAAACCATAATTCATATTTACATTTTAAAACAATTTGCTCATGACTTGCAGCCACAGGATCTAAAACTTCCATTACGGCTCTTTGAGATACTTTCAAGGTAGACAATAAGTCTGGCCAAATATCTTTGACTATATTTAAGTCCTGTTTAGTTGCATTTTCAAGTACATGATAAACTTGACGGCGATTATTTTCTTGGGCTGCTTGGTTATTAGCACTAGCCTTTCTACGTTTAGGTTTTTGTTCAGTTTTATTTTCTTGATTAGTCCTTTTTGGACGAGGACTAGTCTCAGTTTTAATGGTTCCAGAAAAGTCTGAGCTAATTCTATTAGTTGCTGGAACCGGTCTATTTCTTAATTCGGCAATCTGCCCACTTAAATTATCAATTTCAGTTTTTAATTTTTGAACGACATCTGATGAAACGTCAGCACTAGGTTTTACTGTTTCATTTTGAGTCGTACCTTGCGTTACCTGAACTACAAATACATCAAGTGGAATTTGTTGTTGATTGGTATAGCGTAAGTCATTTAAAGCAGTATTGGCTGCTTGAACTAAATTATAAAACTTTTCTTCTGGAATTTTAGCCAATTCAGAGGCATAATTCTCAGTTAAAAAAGTTTCTTCCTTACTACTCTTAATTGCCAGCATCCCTTTAACAGTTAAACTAATCAACTCGTCTAAAATATTTTTAGTTGATGCGCCGTCTTTTAGGAGACCATGAACTATTTCAAGAGCTGCTGAAGTTTCACCATTAAGTAAATTTAATAACACTTGTTCAATTTTTTCTTGAGCCGCATAACCAGTTATTCTTAAAGCATCTTCGTACTTAACCTTATCTTGATCATAAGACAAGATCTGGTCCAAGATACTTAAACTGTCACGCATTCCACCATCAGCTACTTGCGCAATTACTTCAAGAGCTTTTTCTTCAAAGTCAATCTTTTCTTGACCAAGAATGTAAGTCATGCGAGCAATTAAATCATGTTGATCAATCCGCTTGAAGTTGTAGCGCTGGGTTCTAGAAATAATAGTTGCTGGAACCTTTTGAAGCTCTGTTGTAGCTAAGATAAATACCACATGCTCTGGCGGCTCCTCCAACGTCTTAAGTAAGGCATTAAATGCTCCCATTGAAAGCATATGAACCTCATCGATGATGTAGACTTTATATTTACCCTGTGTTGGGGCGTATTTTACTTTATCTCTGATATCTCGAATTTCATCAACACCATTGTTGGATGCGGCATCGATTTCGATAATATCATTCATTGTTCCTTGATCTGCTGCAAGACAGTTTTCACACTCATTACATGGTTCTCCGTCTTGCAGATTAGTACAATTTAAGGCCTTGGCAAAAATTTTAGCACATGATGTTTTACCAGTACCACGTGGTCCTGCGAATAGAAAAGCATGTGATATCTTGCCACGCTTGATTGCATTTTTTAATGTATCAGTAATCGCTGTCTGCCCTACAACTCCATCAAAAGTCCTAGGACGCCACTTACGATATAGCGCTTGATAAGCCATTTTGCACTTCCTTTATCAAAAAAACTCCTAGCTCAAACGAGCTAAGAGCTGTTTATTTTCTCAAAAAAAGGCACATGCCCAAGCAACCTTAGTGCTGCTACCTTCCGGTCCTGACACAATTTGGAGGTCGGACATTGCCCACAAACTATAATACAGTATTTTGATTTATTTTTCCACTATTTATCTTGCTTTTGTTTACGTCTAATTTCTCGGAAAAAATCTTTTAACATTTGTGCCGCTTGATCCTTAAATAAGCCGCCAAAAACTTTAGGATGATGATTAAATTTTTCTACTTCAAATAAATTAATTACACTTCCAGCAGCTCCCGCCTTAGGATCGAAAGCACCATAGTAAACTTCCGCAAGCCTTGAATTAATAATTGCACCGCTGCACATCGGACATGGCTCAAGCGTAATAAATAAACTACAATCTACCAAGCGCCAGGAACCTAAATTTTTACAAGCCTCTCTAATCGCAATCATTTCTGCATGCTGGGTGGCATCTTCATCAAGCTCGCGTCTATTGTATCCCTCACCAATTACATTTCCATCTTTGTCCACAACAATTGCACCAATAGGTACTTCTCCCTGATCTTCAGCTTTTTTTGCCTGTGCAAAAGCTAACTCCATATATTTTTCTTTATCACTTTTTTTAAACATATACTTATTCGATATCTTCTCCAATTTAATATTACTCATATAATTGTAATAGAAAAAGCCAGTTAAATTAACTGGCTTAAGTAAAGAAATTCATTTTAAAAGCTGTTCATGTATAGTTATAAAACAAAAAATAAAAAAGGTCTTTTGATCTTCTTTATTTAAATTCGACCATGTTTTTTAATCGTATAACAATCAACAAAATAGCCAATTGATCCAACAAAATAAAGCATAGCTAAACTAGCTGCTCCAAGAAATCTATTGCCATTAATTGACAAATAAATCATTCCACCCAAACCAGCTAAAACAATTAAGACTAAAATAATATTAATAAACAGTTTCATAATGAATTCACTTCTTTCAAAGTATTCTTCTCTACTTTGTATCCGTTTTCATTATAAACCTTTATTGTTTTTTTTTAATTATTTGTACTCATTAAAATGTAGTAGCCCTTATCACGAGCTAAAATCTCACAATTTCCGTATACTTTTGTCATTAATTTTTTAGCACTTGGAGCACCTTGTTTCTTTTGAATTACAACTAGTAACACACCGTTTTCCACCAAGTGTTCTTTGGCTTCAGACAAAATCTGGTCGACTACCTTTTTACCAGCACGAATTGGTGGATTAGTAATAATTAGCCCATATTTTTTATCCACTTGTTCATAAATATCTGACTGATAAATATTTACATTATCAATTCGATTGAACTGTGCATTTCTTTTAGCTAAGTCTAAGGCACGTTCATTTACATCTACCATATCAACCTCTTGCTCTGGCCAAAATTTAGCCGCAAAAAGCCCCATTGGACCATAACCAGTTCCAACATCTAATATTCCAGCTTTTGGAAAAGTTATGTCTTTCATGTTTTTAATTAATACACCAGAACCATAGTCAATTCTTAATTTTGAAAATACGCCTGCATCAGTCGTAAATTTCAAATCAATATCATCAATATGATAATCAACTAAATGCTCATCATGCTTGGCATCTGGATTAGCCGCAAAATACATCTGATTCTTCTTTGTCATAATTATTCTCGCTTCTTTTAATTATCTTTTATAGTTTACCAATTCTGCTTTGCTTTTTTCTATAAAGCTTTATAATTAGAATGATTACAGAAAGGAAGAGATAGAATGACAATTTCTATTCCTATATTTATTTTAGCAATTATTATCGGAATTTTCTGTTTATGGATGGGATTCCGCATAAAAGGCAATCAGGCTGTGTTTGGACGTGTGCTTTCAACTAATAGTCAAACTTGGGCTAGGTTTTGGTTGACTGCTGGCTGGGTAATTATTATCATTGCTGGTTGCTATATATTATTCATGATTATTTTACATTTTTATTTAACCATGTAAAAAAGCGTAAATTCAGTATTTTGAATTTACGCTTTAATTTTTATCTTTTTTCTTTCTTTTCAATCCAGTCTCTAAACTTATTCCATTCACTAGGAGTATGAGCAGCCTTCAATTCCTGGATTTGTTTCTGTAAATTTTGATTTTGCTCAGCTAAAAGTTTATTTTGCTCCTCTAAGCGATCTAATTTATCTAAAATGAGAGTCAGTTCCGCATTTTTATCTTTAATGCTAACCTTACCCTCATTTCTTCTCATCAGGTAAGCAGTAAGAGAACTAGTAACGATTCCCATTACTCCCACTCCAATCAGAATCATCGCCAGAATCACAAGTTTTCCCAGTAGAGACTGCGGAGAAATTGTATGACGCGAAATATCACCATAGCCAACTGTGCTTGCCGTGGTAATAGCCCACCAAAAGGCTTGATCAAGTGAAACATGTTCGGTAATCGAAATTGCCACTGAACCCAGCATTAAAAATGCAATACTAAAGTATATTACATACAAAATACCATGAGTGTGCAAAATATCCTTCAGCATTCCCACTAATCCGGCCAAGCGGATTAAGCGCAAAAGCCTAAAATACAGACCAATATCCCCTAATTGAGCAAATTTCATCCAATTAAATGCAATTCCAACAGGAATAATTGCTAGTAATTCGAAAATATTATTTCTAAAAAAGACACCCTTATCTTTAGCAAGATATAGCCTATAAAAGTAGTCAATTGCTAGAATAATTAAAATAATATTGTTAAGCCAAAACCACCTGCTATTAGTACCATTAATATCAATTATGGCTGCAAAGTCCAAGACAATTAGTACAATTGAAATAATAGCCAAAGTGGCTTTAAACCATTTATAAAAGTTTTTCTTAAGCATAATCTTATTCTAAACAAAAATGAGGACTCCGTAAAATAGAGTCCTCATTTTTAATAGTGTGTTCAGTTAAGACGTTATTACTTAACAGTAACAGTTGCGCCAACTTCTTCAAGCTTAGCTTTGATGTCGTTAGCTTCGTCTTCAGAAACGCCTTCCTTAACGTTCTTAGGAGCGCCATCAACAAGGTCCTTAGAATCCTTAAGGCCAAGACCAGTGATGTCACGAACAACCTTGATAACCTTAACTTTTTCTTGACCAACATCAGTCAATTCAACGTCAAATTCAGTCTTTTCTGCACCTGCGCCTGCAGCACCTGCAGCAGCAACTGGAGCAGCAGCTGAAACACCAAATTCGTCTTCAATAGCCTTTACTAAGTCGTTTAATTCAAGGATTGAAGCACCTTTTAAATCTTCAATAATCTTTTCAGTATCTAAAGCCATTATAAGTTTCCTCCGAAATTAGATATGTGTAAATTTACAATATTATTCGTCTTTTGAATCAGCGACAGCCTTAACAGCATATGCAAAGTTGCGAACTGGAGCTTGTAATACAGATACAAGCATTGAAAGTAAACCTTCGCGACCTGGAATAGCTGCAAGTTTCTTGATTTCTTCTTGGCTGGCAACCTTACCTTCGAGCATACCACCTTTAATTGATAATGCGTCGATATCATCTTCGTATTTAGAAACAATACGAGCTGGTTCAGTGATGTCTTCTGCATCAGCAGTGTAAACAACAGCAGTAGGACCAACAAAAGTATCGTCTAAACCTTCGATACCAGCCTTTTCAGCAGCACGCTTTAAGTAAGTGTTCTTGATAACTTTCATCTTAACGTTAGAATCACGTAAATCCTTACGTAAGTTAGTTACTTCTTCAACAGTTAAACCTAAGTAGTCAATTACTAAGATAGCCTTAGCTTCCTTAAGTTCTGCTGCAAAGTCATCAACAAGCTTTTCTTTTTTAGCAATGATTGCTTTACTCAACGAATTCACCTCCAAATTTACTTTAAGATAAATTCTATCAGCCGAAATAAAAACTCCATGCCAAAAAGACATGGAGTTGTAAAACTCTTTGTTTTTCTGGCCTCGGCGGGATATTAAGGCACGTTAGCCACCCGAGTCTTAGGTAGAATTTACTGTACAATATATTACACCAAATTAGATAAGTCGTCAATATCTTTTTTAATTAAACCATTTTTGTTGTATTTTCTTTAACTCACCGGTCTTCTCTAAATGATCGAGAGCTTGATTAATCTTATCTTTTAAAATTTTATCTTTTTTATTTATTCCTACTGAAAATTTTTCGCTTGGATATGGTAGTTTTTCTTTCTTAAATTCTTTTTGATACTTACTATGAGCTAAATAATAATTTGCATATACCCCATCAATCAATAAACCATCAATTCTACCAGCTTTTAAATCAATGAAGGCATTGTTATAAGTATCGTACAAAATAGTACTCTTAACACGCTTTTTTAAAACATTAGGATAATTATCTAAATCATCGGCCCCTGAAGATCCAGTTTGAACTCCCAGAATCTTCCCATTCATTTGACGATAATTATTTATCTGTTCTTTTTTACGCGTCACTAAAATTTGATCGTTTTCAAGATATGGACGTGAAAAAGCCACTTTCTTTGCTCGCGCTTTTGTCTTAGTGTAGCCATTCCAAATGACATCAATTGTTCCATTGCGTAATTCTGTTTCTTTCATCGACCAATCTATAGTTTGAAAGTCTGGCTTTAACCCGATTTCTTTGCATACTGCTTTTGCTAAATCAACATCAAAACCAACTAATTTACCATTTTTTTGACGAAAATCCATTGGCACAAAACTATCATCCACACCAATTACTAAGGTTCCACGATCCTTAATTTTCTGCCAAGAGCTTGCTTGTCTTTGACAGCCTGCCAATCCAACAGAAGTAATTACAATAATCAGTAGACCAAGAAGTCTTATTATTTTTTTCATCATTTTTCTATTGGCTCAACTTTTAATATTTTATCAGCAACAGCTTTTCCAAATTGATGGTCATGAGTAATAATGACTTGCGTCATTCCTGTTTGTTTAAGCTTTAAGAAAATATCTTTTACTTTCCCAACCAATTCCGGATCTAAAGCTGAAGTTGGTTCATCATAACATAAGATTTCCGGCTTCATTTGCAAGGCTCTGGCAATCGCCACACGTTGCTTTTGTCCGCCTGATAACTGATAAGGATATAGATTTTTAAACTTTTCTAAGTCTAGTTGCTTTAAAACAGGTTCTGCGGCTTTTTCAGCATCCGATTTACTTATTTTATTTACCATAATTGGAGCTAAGGTAATATTATCCATTACCGAAAGATTAGGAAAAAGATTGTAATCTTGGAAAACCATTCCTACCAAATGATTATTACGGTCAGTTGGATCAAATTCTTTCCCATTGTGGATAAATTTTCCACCATCAGCAGTCTCAAGTCCTGCAATTAAACGCAGTAATGTTGTTTTACCTGCACCTGAAGGACCGATAATACTTAAAATATCACCTTGATCAAGTGACAAATTCAACTTATCAATGATCTTCCTTGTACCGAAGCTTTTACTGATATTTTTGAGTTCTAAAACTTTATTTCCAGACATTGCTCTTCTTCTCCACTACTCGTAATAAAGCCGTTAAAACTGCTGTCATTACTAAATATACACATCCCACTAGTACAAGTGGAACTAAAGATACATCACGAGCCGTTGCCACGTTTCCAGCACGAAGTAAATCACCGAGTCCTATTACATAGACTAAACTGGAATCCTTAACTAAATTGATCAACTCATTTCCAATTGAAGGAAGGACAATTTTAACAACCTGCGGACGAACAATGCGATTAATTGTTTGCCAGCGACTTAAGCCAAGCACTTGAGCAGCCTCAAATTGGCCCACTGGAACAGCTTGGAGTCCCCCGCGAAAAATTTCAGCAAAGTAAGCAGCATAGTTAATAATAAAAGCAACTAAAGCAGCTTCATATCTTGGAAATACTATTCCGACAGTTGGCAAGCCATAAAAAATAAAAATCAATTGAAGCAAAAGCGGTGTACCACGAATGATCCATACATAAAATTTCAAAATAGCTTTAACTAACTTTAAATTTGAATGTAAACCAAAGGCAACTAATAAGCCTAAAGGAATTGAAACTACTGTAGTCCAGAAAAAGATTTCAATAGTTAACCGAGCACCGGAAAATAATGAAGGTAAAATACTAAAGATATAATTTAGCACTTCCTTCACCTCCTGTTCTAAAAATAGCGTATTGTTTAATTCTAACTAAAATCTCATTGTACTTTCAACCTTAGTACAAAAAAAGACTTCACATTTGTGAAGTCTTTTTGCTTAATTAAACAACTATATAATTAGTCTAAGTTTAATGGATCCAAGTGGATACCAGGGCCAAAGGTTGCAGAAACAGCAACACTCTTGATGTATTGACCCTTAGCTGATGCAGGACGTGCACGAAGAATAACGTCACGTAATGCATCAAAGTTTTGTGCTAACTTGTCAGCGTCAAATGATGCCTTACCGATTGGTGCGTGGATTAAACCTTGCTTGTCAACACGGTATTCAACTTGACCAGCTTTTTGATTTTCAACAGCTTTAGCAACGTCCATAGTAACCGTACCAGTCTTAGGGTTTGGCATTAAACCTTTAGGTCCTAAGATACGACCTAAACGACCAACTTTAGCCATCATCATTGGAGTAGCAATAACTACGTCAAAGTCTAAGTAACCGTTTTGAACTTTTTCTACTAAATCGTCAGAACCAACTTCGTCAGCACCTGCTTCTTTAGCTTGGTCAGCTTGTGGACCTTCAGCAAAAACAACAACCTTCTTAGATTTACCAGTACCGTTTGGAAGTACCAATGCACCTCTAATTTGTTGATCTGCTTGCTTTGGGTCAACGCTTAAGTTATATGCAACTTCGATAGTTGCATCAAAGTTTGCGTATGAAGTTTCTTTTGCTAACTTCATAGCTTCATCTACTGAATAAAATTTAGTTGAATCAACTTTTTTAGCTGCTTCTAAATATCTCTTTCCATGCTTTGCCATGTAAAAATCCTCCTGAAAATGTGGTCAAACGAGTCTTCTCAAACTCTCCCACCTTGATTCGTTAATTTTGATTAACGATCCGACGTTCCTAAAAACACTAGTCTTCTACAGTGAAGCCCATGCTTCTAGCAGTACCTTCAATCATGCGCATAGCAGCTTCAATATCTGCAGCGTTTAGATCTTTCATCTTGGTTTCGGCAATTTCCTTAACTTGGTCCTTAGTTACCTTAGCAACCTTCTTAGTGTTAGGTTCACCAGAACCCTTGTCAACTTTAGCAGCCTTCTTCAAAAGAACAGCTGCAGGTGGAGTCTTAGTAATGAATTCGAATGAACGATCTTCATATACTGTAATAACTACAGGGATAATCATACCCTTTTGATCAGCAGTACGTGCGTTGAAGTCCTTAGTGAAACCAACGATGTTGATTCCAGCTTGACCCAATGCAGGACCAACTGGAGGTGCAGGAGTTGCTGCACCAGCAGGAATTTGCAGTTTAACTACGTTAATAACTTTCTTTGCCACGGTCAATACCTCCTTGATTCCGTGATGCGGTTATAGTGGAGAATTTTCCTTCTTCTCCTCCCACAATAATAAAGATACTCTAATATACTACCAGCAATTAGTTAAATTGACAATAGTTAATTAGACTTTATTATTCATCAAATTCTTTTACTTGGTTATAGTCAAGTTCAGCATTTGTTTCTCTGCCAAACATATCAATTGAAACATAAAGTTTATCTTTTTCTGGGTTAATTTCAGTAATTTTACCGCTCATGCCACTAAATGCACCATCGATAATAGTTACTGTCTCGCCAACTTCATAGTCAACTTGTGGTTCTTTTGCTGGTTGGCCTTGAGATTGAAGAATTCTTTCAATTTCTTCATCATATAAAGGAGATGGCTTTGATCCACCACCGTGACTGCCAACAAATCCAGTAACATTTGGCGTATTTCTAACAACGTACCAACTTTCGTCAGTCATTACCATTTCTACTAAAACGTATCCTGGAAATACCTTTTCATCGACTTCTTGTTTCTTACCACGAACAGTTTCAGTTTTTTGTTCTTCAGGAACAATTACTCGAAAGATATAGTTTTGCATCCCCATTGATTGGGCTCTAGAAAGTAAATCTTTCTTAACCTTTTCTTCGTAGCCAGAATAAGTGTGTAAAACGTACCATTTCTTTTCGCTGGTTTCAACCATTGTCTTTAAACTCCTTAAAATAATACCTTATGCAAATAAAAAAACCTCCAAGGGAGGCTTTTTAGCTAATTCAATTATAACACATATACTGTCACTATAAGAACAATTGCGTTAAGTAGCTAAATAATAAATCTAGCAATCCAAGGTAAGCACCAAATAAAATTGAGCTAATTACTACGACACCAGTATCACGTCTATTTTGTTTCCATGTAGGCCATGATACCTTTGCCATAGTCTGATTAACACTCTTAAAAAACTTAAACATCGCTTACCTACCTCGTTTCCTTATGCAAAGTCTGCTTCCCGCAATGCTTACAAAACTTCTTAAGTTCAAGTCTTTGCGTTCTATTCTTGCTTGCTGCAATTGAATAGTTGCGAGAGCCACATACAGTACATGCAAGAGCTGCTTTCTTTACTGCCATAAAACCACTCCTAAACTGCATTTATCTTAGCAAAAAAAAGCTATTTTAGCAATTACTATCTAAAAAGTAAAGCATAATCTAATCATAGCTATTAAAAAAATCAATATCTACTTTTAAATAATAGTTCCAGATAGTGTAAAATTAGATATTGTAAGATCTTTTTTAATTAAAAATAAAGATATTCGCAAATTTTGAATCACAGTTAAGAAGATAAACTCTTGATAATAAAGCAATTTTTACAATTATTTATTTTCTACCCTCTGGATTTTAAAATTTGCAAAAACAGCAAAAAAATAACATTTTGCTTCTATTACTTTATTTTCGTTTAATTTTAACTGCTCTTATCCTTATATTCAACTGATTGGGAGGATTTTAATTTATCGAAGGTTTTCCATTTTACCTTTTAATTAAATACTTTATTATGTTAGAAAATTCAGCTTATCCATCACAAAATTCACTTCCCGAAAAAAGAAACGATATCAAGAGCAAATTCAGTTTTTGGGACCGCTTTCCTCAAGTTCAAAAAGATATGATTGAGATTAATCAGATTATCTTAAACCACGTTAATAAGGTGCCAGGACTATTAGGACAAGCACTAGAAGATACTTTTGCTGTTCCTGGAAAAATGCTTCGTCCTGCTTGTGTAATGCTTTTTGGTGCATTTGGTCCTGACGCTGATCAAAAACATGATGAACTTCAAAAAATAGCAACTTCTATTGAAACTCTTCATAATGCAACTTTGATTCATGATGATATTATTGATGAATCTAGCATGCGGCATGGTCGTCCATCTATTCAAACTAAGTACGGCAAACACATCGCCGTTTATGCCGGTGATTATTTATTTGCCCTTTCGCTAACGCTGTTAAGCGAAAATGCTCAAAGCCTGCACAGCGTAATCGCTGACGGAAAAACAATGCAAAATATTTTAGTTGGCGAAACTGAGCAATATAATAATGCCTATAATATCGACATCTCTGAAAAAGAATATTTAGATCAAATTAAGGGCAAGACTGGCGTTTTATTTGGCTTATCTTGTTTTATTGGAGCTTATGAAAGTGGACTTAAGGTAACTAAGGCATTAAAAGCTAAGAAGTTTGGCGAATATCTTGGACAAGCCTTTCAACTAAGAGACGATATTTTGGACTATACAACTACAAGCTCTACCTTTAAAAAGCCAGTTTTACTTGACGTTAAAGATGGTATTTATTCTGGTCCCCTAATTTTCGCCTTGCAAAACGATCAGACTGGACGCTTACATGAGTTAGTTAAATTAGGGCAAAACTTAACGCAAGATGAACTGCAAGAAATTGAAAAAATGGTTAATGACTTGGGCGGCGTAAAAAGAGCACAAAAATTAGCTGATAAATATACTGATAAGGCCCTACGTAATTTACAAAAGCACTGGCCTAACAATGAAACTCGTAATCAAATTGAAGAGTTAACAAATATTTTACTAAAACGTAGTTATTAATTAAGAGAATGTTAAGGCATTCTTTTTTCTTTTCTTCTCATTACCTAATCCGATATAATTTTTTCTTGGATTACAATTCTAGAAAGTAGGAAAAGAAGTGAATAAGAAAAAAGAAAATTCGCATTTTTTTGCATGGTGGGTTTTTGTTGCCTCATGTTTGATCTCTTTAGTTGGTTTTGGACTAATTGTTAATACAATCGGTCTCTTCTTTGAACCAATTAGTAAAAGTTTCCATGTGGGTCGAGCAAGCGTTGCTTTAATGACTACCCTCCAAAATGCGGCAGCAGCTATTACGCTTTTATTTGCTGGTAAAATTATGACCAAGCTCAACTTACGCTGGCTTTTAACATTCTGCTTTGCCACAATTGGTATTGCTATGTTGAGTTTATCAGCAGCACAAAGCTTAACTCATTTTTACATTGCCTGGGTCATTATTGGAATTTGCCAGCCCATTGCTATTACCTTATCAATCCCTGTCCTATTAGGTAATTGGTTTAATGAAAAATTAGGAACAGTTATGGGTATTGCTTTAGGTGTTTCCGCGTTTGGTGGTACTATCTTTAACCCAATTATCGGTAATATTATTACCAATTTTGGCTGGAGAGGTGGCTTTATTTGCGAGGGTCTATTAATTCTTGGAATTTTAGTTCCTGCGGCATTCTTTTTACGTGAAAAGCCAAATGAAAAACATCCTGCTTATGGCAGAGTTAGAAATATTCCAGAAAAGGTTCTTGAAACTACTGGAATCAGCCTAAAAGCAGCTTTAAAGACCCCAGTCTTTTATGCTTTAGCCTTTGCCATGCTAGCTTTACAATTTGTTTCTGGTTCTGTCCAACATATTTCAGGTCATATTACTAGTCAAGGACTACCTTTAACAATTGGTGCATCAGTAGTATCCGGAGTAATGCTGGGAGCTGCCGCTGGTAAAATTTCTATTGGTTTTATGCTTGATCGCTTTAACACTCGTCTAACTCTATTAATATACTCTTTATTTGGTTTATTAGGCTGGAGTGGCGAGATCTTCTTCAAGACTAGTTTGCCTCTAATTGCATCTGCATTTATCTTAGGATTGGGACAAGGTGTTTGCTTAGTTGCTCTTCCTTACCTTATTCGTGAAGAATTTGGGGCTAAAGATTATAGTACTATTCTTTCTGTAATTAATATGACTGGAGCTTTCGCAATGTCTGCTTCTGTTTACTTAAACGGTCTGCTATTTGATACAACCGGCTCATATAACTTCGGTTGGGCAATTAACTCAGCGGCTTTTGCTCTTAGTTTTATTGCACTATTCTTTACCCTAAAAAGACAGACTGTTTCTCAAGAATTAGAAGAAAGTATAGACTAAACATATAGATTACTATGCTAACTTTATATTAGTAAAAGCTTACTCATTGACTTACAATAAATGAGTAAGCTTTTTTATTAATATTGGGGTGAAAAATATGAATAAACATCCAGAATTTTTATTGAACAAAATTGAAAGTCCAAAAGATTTAAAAAAATTAAACTTGAAAGAGCTAGAACAATTAGCTAGTGAAATTAGAACTTTAATTCTAGAAAAAGACTCCGCAGAAGGTGGACACCTAGGCCCAGACCTTGGAATTGTAGAAGCTACAATTGCTTATCATTATGTTTTTGATGCACCAAGGGATAAGATCATCTGGGACGTTTCTCACCAAACTTATCCACACAAGATGCTAACTGGCCGTGCTTATGCGTGGCTTGATCCAGATAAGTATGAAGATGTAACTCCTTACTCAAATCCTGATGAAAGTCCATATGACTACTATGCAGTAGGTCATACATCTACTTCTGTTGCCTTAGCTACGGGAATGGCTAGAGCACGGGACATGATGGGCAAGCACGAAAATATCACTGCCTTAATTGGAGATGGTTCATTAACTGGCGGTTTAGCTTTTGAAGGTTTCAATAATGCAGCTGATGAAAAGCACAACTTAATCATTGTCGTTAACGATAACCAAATGTCAATCGACGATAATGTTGGTGGTGTAGTTACTGCCTTAAAGAAACTGCGCGAGTCAAACGGTCAAACTGAAGACAACCCATTCACAGCTATGGGGCTTGACTATAAATACGTTGGTCAAGGAAACGATATTAAATCTATGATCGATGCCTTCAAAGCAGTTAAAGATATTGATCATCCAATCGTTTTACATATCAATACTCTCAAGGGTAAAGGTTATGAACCAGCGGTTGAAAACGAAGCGAGTCACCACTGGGTATTGCCTTTTGATCTTAAAACTGATAAACCTACAGTTCCTGCAGCCAAGACGCCAAATGCAAGTACTGTAATTCTAGACTTTTTAAAGAAACACATTGAAAATCAAGAAAATATTCTTGCAATCAATGCTGCTATTCCAGGCGTCTTTGGCTTAGGTGAAATTAAAGATAATTATCCTAAGAACTACAAGGATGTAGGAATTGCCGAACAAGAATCTGTTGCCTTTGCTGCCGGTGCTGTTAAAGAGGGTATTACTCCTGTTTTATTTGAAAATTCTACTTTCTTACAACGTGCTTATGACCAATTATCTCACGATGTTGCAGCTAATGATTTACCAGTTGTGATGGTTGTAGCTGGTGGCGGAATTACTGCGGCTTCTAAAACCCACTTAGGTATTTTTGATAATAACATGGTTGCAAATTGGCCAAACTGGGAATACTTAGCACCTACTACTTTAAATGAATTAAAGTCGATGCTTGAATGGGCAGTTAAGCAAAGAAAGCATCCCGTGGCAATTAAGTCTCCAGTTAACCCAATCCCTGAAGGTCAGTCAATTAGCGAAGACTATTCAACTATCAAGTACGATGTCAAACCTGGTTCCAAAGTAGCAATTATTGGTTTAGGCGACTTTTATCAATTAGGTGAAAAAGTAGTTGATTTACTAAAGAAAGACAATATCAACGCTACTTTAATTAATCCAAAATCTGCTGCTCACCTTGATACAGATACTTTAGATGATCTACAAAAAGATCACGAATTAGTGGTTACTCTTGAAGACAACAGTATTGATGGTGGTTTCGGTCAAAAAGTTGCAAGCTATTATGGTCCAACTAAGATGATGGTCAAAAACTATGGCGCAAAGAAAGAATACACTGATAATGAACCAAAAGAATCTATCTATAAACGCGATCATTTAATGCCAGACCAACTTGTTAGTGACATTTTAAAAATCCTAAAATAAGTTAAATTCATATTTATATTAGAAAAAAAGGGTAAATTGTACTAATGTGATACAATTTACCCTTTTTGATTATTCAAATAATTTAGGATATTTTTTCTGAAACTGAGCTATTTTGTCATAGCTTTGATCTAAATCGTGTTCTACTTCTCGATAGATTGGAATTATATCCTGGTAGACCCGCACATTTTTTGGATTTGGAAAGTAGACTTTACTGTCATCTATTTCTTTCACTATTTTGTCTAAGCTATTCTCTTTCTTCAAGCCTAATTGTGCCAAAAACATGGCTGCTAAAGTTCCACTTTGATCATTTTTAATTACCACTACTGGTAAATTAAAAATATCAGCAATTAACTGCCTTACAAAATCACTTCTTACAAAGCCGCCAGTGACTCTTAAGGCTTCTGGTTCCCCTATTTTTTCGCGTAAGCCTCTGGCTGCACCTAATAGATTAAAGACAATACCTTCTAAAACACTCCGCGCCATTTGTGGTTTAGTATGGTTTCGACTTAATCCAATAAAAGATCCACGAGCTTGAGCATTCCAAATTGGCGCCCGCTCTCCCCCTAAGTAGGGATGAAAAATTAAACCATTACTGCCTGCAGGAACAGTTTCAGCAACATTAATAAAATCTTCTGCAGTTTGATCTGGCCCAAAAATTGTTTTTCTAGCCCACTCAAAGACGATTCCACCATTGTTTACCGGACCACCAAGAAGATAATGGCTTTTATCGACTGGATAACAAAAGAAGCGATTTTTTGAGTCAACTATTGCTTTAGGTGCAATGGCTCTTATAGCTCCTGATGTACCAACATTTAGGGCAAAGTATTTTTTATCTAACACACCAACACCAATTGTTGATAAATATCCATCACTAGCTCCTAAAATAATTTTTGTTTCAGGATTTAAACCCAATTTTTGCACATATTCTGCTTCTATTTTTCCAACCACATCTTCTGGTTTAGCTATGCTTGGCAATTTTTTCGGATCTAGTTCAATTTTATCAAGTAATTTCCTATCCCAAGTTAAAGTGTAAAGATTAAGCAAGCCAGTTCCAGCCGCCATAGTTGTATCGGTGACTATCTTGCCAGTTAAACGCCAAATAATATATTCTTTGATTCCAATCCACTTTTTCACCTGTGCAAAAAGTTCTGGCATTTCTTCTTGAATCCACAGCAATTTATACACAGGAGCCATTGGATGGGGCGGCATCCCTGTCTGTTGATAAATATTATTAGCTAATCCACTTTTCTTTGCTTTATTCACAAGGTCTCTACTACGATTGTCTGCCCAAGTAATGCTGTTAGTTAATAGTTGATTATCTTTACTAAGACCAATTAAACTATGCATCTGACTCGACCATGAAATTGCACTAATTTTACCAGAAACATTTTTACTCAAGTCAAAGATAATCTTTTGAACAGCATCAAAGATTACTTGTGGATCTTCTTCTGCCTGGTCTACTTTTTCCTGAATCAAGGGATAAGGTATAGATAGTTCTTCAACCTTTTTTCCATCTTCTTGATACAAGACACCCTTGCTTGCTGTGGTTCCAATATCCATCCCAATAATATAGTTCATTTTGCCGCCCCTTTCTCTTAAAATATATTTTCTCACAAAAAAAGAACAATCCCTAGAGATTGTTCCTTTGGTGGTCAAACAATGCGTGACCACTGTGCGTAGAATTTTTGGTTTTAGGTGATGTTACTTCTTAAGATTTTCGTTGACGAAGGCTTCGATCTTATCGTCAGAGTCTTTCAAGAACGGAAGCATGTCACTTTCCGTCTTCATGGTATCTCTACCATTCTTTTCCATAAAGTAGTCCCATAGTGCGTCTCTAACAGGCATGTCAGAATCGCTCCAATCAAAAACTTCCTTCATGTGACGGTCTAACAATTCTGTCTTAATAACTTCATCTGCCATCTTAAAATTACCTCCTAAATAAATTCTACAGTTATTATTATAGTCTTTTTATCAATTCTATGCGAATTTAAAACAACTCTTTCCGCAATTTAGATTTGCAGCGCGCCTTAGCCTGCAATAATTGGTAGCGACTATACTTCGTCTGCTTACTCGCCTCTTCAAGCGTTAATTCTCCTAAGAAAATTTTCAAGGCTATTAATTCTTTTTCAGAAAGTTTCTTAATAAACTTTTTATACATTTCTTTTCGAGGCGTGATATGCATCTCTTCAACTTCTTCTTTAATTAAGTTTTTCTGTACTACATTGTCATAAGAAATGGACTTACTAAATGCCGTTCGCTTTTTAGCTAACTCATATCTTAAAAGCGATCTCAAATGATTATAAAATCTAGTTCGATAGTAAGCTCCAAAATTATCAGCCCTATTTTCATCATAAGTACAACAGCTTTGATAGCACATAATTATTGCTTCTTGTTCCCAATCATCCTCGTCAAAATGGCGGATATAAAAATTAAGTTTTGCTCCATTAATCAGTGGTCGATACCGAGTGACGAGTTCATGAAGAGCCTTCATATCTTGTTTCTCCTTCACTCGTCTAATCAAATAAACTTCATCCATTTTTTCCATTTTGGAAAATCCTCCTTTTCTATTTGATAATCAGAATAAAAAAGGAAGATTTTCATGCTAAGAGAACTAGCGTTTATAGGATACAGGTATAGAATAAATGTTTCTTCTTCAAGAGCAATAATTTATTATTCGTTTTAAAACATTATTATTTTATTGCTCTACTCAATACTTTACAATGTACTTTCGTAAATTAAGCCATAACGCTTGTTGGAGCCATCAACAAAAAACTACTGAATAGTTTTAAAGCTATTCAGTAGTCTCATCTAATTAAATAGTAACAATTCCTACTAATAATACCTATTAGTTTCAGTTAATTATGCGCGCGTTTTCTTAGCACTTTATTTTTCTGGATGCCGACTATTGAACATCCCATAAAGTAGGACACCAGTTGCTACACTAGCATTTAAAGATTGAACATGTCCTACCATTGGGATAGTTAAAGTTTGGTCCATTTGCTTCAACAATAACGGTGAAATTCCCTTACCCTCATTGCCAATAACAAGCACTGTTTTACCTTTGGCATTCCACTTACGATAATCTTCGCCTTCCATCGCAGTTCCAAAGATCCAGTAACCACGCTTTTTAAGCATTTTGGTAGTTTGTACTAAATTATTAACTCGAGCAACCGGCACATAGTCAATCGCACCAGTTGAAGTCTTAGCAACAACTGAAGTTAAGCCTGTTGCTCTTCGCTTAGGGATAATTACGGCATCAACGCCTGTTGCATCACAAGTTCTCAAGATTGAACCTAAATTATGTGGGTCCTCTATTGAATCAAGCATTAAAATAAACGGATCTTTTCCTTCTTGATCGAACTTATCAAGAAGTTCATCTAAATCTGCATATTCAAATGGAGCTACCGTCAGAACTAATCCTTGATGGTTTTCATGGTTAACCATTTGATCCAATTTATTTTTAGGAGCATTTTGAACAACTAAATTTTTTTTACGTGCCAATTGATAAACTTGATTAGCAAATTCTTCCTGAACGCCATTTTGCAAAAATACTTTGTTAATTAAATTAGCATCTTGCGTCTTTAAAAAATCAATTCCTGCATGACGTCCATACACAAATTCATCATTATTTGAACTCATAATTATCTAATCCTCCCTGTTCTACTTGGTCAATGCACCATCTTGCCAGCTTATCAACACGTTCTTTTTTACCTAGTAAATCTAAATATCCAAACATAGCTTCAAAACCAGTTGATAACTTATAAGTGTTAATTGAAGTATTTTTTGCATGTGTATGGCTTTTAGCATTTCTTCCCCGCTTAAAAGCTGCTAGTTCGTCTTCATCTAACATCTCTAGGTCCTGCATTTTGGTAATCAGGGCAGCTTGCGCTTTAGCTGAAACATAGTGCGTCGCATATCTTTGAAGCATTTGCGGTTTTACAATACCGCCTTTAACTAAGTGACGTCTGATATAAACTTCATATACTCCATCGCCTAAATAAGCTAGAGTAAGTGGTCCTAAGCCATCTGGATTGGTATCTTTTTCTGTTAGTACTTTTGGTTTAAGCACGGTGCCACCTCGTTCCTTGCGGAGTGTCTTCAATTACAATTCCCTTAGCTTGAAGTTCGTCTCTTAGACGGTCACTTTCAGACCAATCTTTATTCTTACGAGCTTCATCACGTTGAGCAACTAATGCTTCTATTTCATCATCATTTTCTGCTTGCTTTTCATTGAAACTAACGCCAAAGATTTCAAGCCAGTCAATTAATATCTTTTTAGCACGTTTTAATGCTGGTTTATCCACCTTATCCGCTTGAAGATGAGTATTAAGAGTAGAAGCTAAATCATACATCACACTCAAAGCATTTTGAACATTAAAGTCATCATCCATTACTTCAATGAACTCAGCTTTTGCCTGAGTTAAATTATCTCTTAATGTACTATCTTCAAGCGTATCTTGCTTATCCTCTAAACGAGCATCAAGATTACGCAAGGTATTTTGATAACGTTTAAGAACAGTCTCAGCTTGCTTTAAACCATCTTCAGAATAATTAATTGGACGACGATATTGAACACTAGACATATAAAAGCGTAAAACTTGTGGATCAATCTGCTTTAAAATATCATGAACAGTCACAAAATTATGCAAGGACTTAGACATTTTCTCTTGCTTTTTACCCACAGTTACAAAACCATTATGCATCCAGTAATTAACAAATTTTTGACCAGTTTTAGCTTCACTTTGAGCGATTTCGTTTTCATGATGTGGAAATTCTAAGTCTTGACCACCACCATGAATATCAATCGTCTCACCTAAATATTTAGTTGACATTACTGAACATTCAATATGCCAGCCTGGACGACCCTTTCCCCATGGTGAATCCCATGCAATTTCATCGTCTTCTTTTTGAGCCTTCCACAAAGCAAAATCAATTGGATCTTCCTTCTTATTTTGTTCCTCTTCATTAATGTGTTCTGAAGCGCCCTCTTCAAGCTCAGCAATGTTTTGATCGCTTAATTGACCATAATTCGGAAACTTTTTAGCACGATAATAAACATCCCCATCAACTTCATAAGCAAAGCCCTTGTCAATTAAATCCTGAACAAAATCAATAATTTCTTGAATTTCATGGGTAGCTCTTGGATGAAGCGTAGCTGGTTCAATATTTAATGCCTCTGTGTCTTCCATAAAAGCTTTAATATAGCGATCGGCAAGTTCGCCCACAGTCGTATGTTCTTTACGAGCTTCGTTAATCATCTTATCGTCAACATCTGTAAAGTTAGAAACATACTTTACATCATAGCCGCGATATTCAAAATATCTACGAATTGTATCAAATGCAATTACGCTACGGGCATTCCCGATATGAATATAGTTATAAACAGTTGGCCCACAAACATACATGCTTACTTTACCAGCAACTAATGGCTTAAATTCTTCTTTTTGCCGAGTTAAAGTATTAAAGACTTTCATGGTCATCCTTCTTTCACTTATGACTTTTATTTTCCTAATATATTCTAACAAAAAAAGCTACGCTTTCACGTAGCTTTAACTTTATTCGAAATAATTAAAGACCTAAATCGCTTAATTGCTTCAAAGTTAAATCGATGTGCTTGTTAACTTTTTCTTTACCCATCAATTCAATAGCTTCACCAATACCAGGTCCCACCATTGAACGAGTAGCAGCAATTCGAATTGGCATAAATAATTTTCTACCTTTAACGCCAGTTTCGCGACGTGTAGCTTGGATTGCGTTCATCACTTGAACAGCAGTAAAGCGAGGAATTGCATTTAATTGTTTCTTGAATTCTTCAATTACAGGACGAGCATCGTCTTTCTTAATTTCTTCAATTTCTGCATCAGATAATTCTGGAGCTTCTTCAAAGAAAATCTTAGTAATATCAACAATTTGCTTAGTGTAAGACATTTGAACAGCGTAGATATTTACTAATTGACGAACCCATTCCATCTTTTCAGGTGAAATTTCTTTATCAACTAAACCTGCTTCTTGTAAATTATTCAAAGCAAGATCTAGTAAAACATCACGGTCTGCCTTCTTTACGTATTGGTTATTAATCCATTCAAGTTTCTTTTGGTCAAAGGCAGCTGGTGACTTAGATAAACGCTTAGGATCAAATGACTTAATCAATTCTCTTTGTGAGAAAATTTCACTTTCACCTACCGGTGACCAACCAAGCAAAGTAATAAAGTTAAACATTGCTTCTGGTAAGTAACCAAGGTCACGATATTGTTCAATAAATTGAAGAACTGATTCATCACGCTTAGAAAGCTTTTTACCAGTTTCAGAGTTGATGATTAAAGTCATGTGACCAAACTTAGGTGGTTCCCAGCCAAGTGCTTCATATACTACTAATTGCTTAGGAGTATTAGCTACGTGGTCGTCACCTCTAAGAACGTGAGTAATCTCCATTAAGTGGTCATCAATTACAACAGCAAAGTTGTAAGTTGGCATACCGTCACGTTTTTGGATAACAAAATCGCCACCAATAGTATCAGATTCAAATGATACCTTACCCTTAACCATATCATCCCAAGCATAAGTTCTGTTTTCAGGGATGTGGATACGAACAACTGGCTTTAAGCCTTTTGCTTCTGCATCTGCTTGAGCTTGCTTAATTTCATCAGCAGTCATGCCTTCGTATTCGTAAGTGTAGTGAGGAGCAATTCCCATCGCACGT
The DNA here is from genome assembly GCF_947539375.1 of Lactobacillus isalae. NCBI lineage: Bacteria > Bacillati > Bacillota > Bacilli > Lactobacillales > Lactobacillaceae > Lactobacillus > Lactobacillus isalae. Next base: position 6,123 of record NZ_OX443569.1, on the reverse strand, counting down.
TGTTCTTCACGTTGTGCTTCAAGCTCTTCCTCAGTCTTGTATGAGTAGTAAGCCTTACCTTCGTCAATTAATTGCTTAATGTACTTATTGTAAATATCTTTACGCTCTGATTGGCGATAAGGGCCAAAGTCGCCACCCTTATCAGGACCTTCATCCCAGTCAATACCTAACCAGTGCAAGTTTTCCATTTGGGACTTAGAACCGCCTTCAACGTTACGTTTTTGGTCAGTATCTTCAATTCTTAAGACCATAGTCCCTTTGTTATGACGTGCAAATAGATAGTTAAATAATGCAGTACGTGCGTTACCAATGTGCAAGTGACCTGTTGGACTTGGTGCGTAACGAACGCGGATTTTTTGTTTTGCCAAAATTAAAGCGCCTCTTTCAAATTTTATTAAAATTCATCCATTTAAGTGTAACTTTTAACGAGCAAAAGTTCAATCTATCTTCTAGTTAAAAACAAGTTTTAAAGCCTGAGGTAAACTTGCTACTCCAATTACTTCAATATCAGGATTGTTCATAAGGTCCGCATTCAAATTATGTTTTGGAATAAAAACACGCTTAAAACCTACTTTTGCGGCTTCTTTGACTCTTGTTTCAATTTGATTAACTCTTCTAATTTCCCCAGTCAGGCCAACTTCGCCTACAAAGCAATCTGTTGAAGAAATTTCTTTATTTTTATAGCTAGAAGCAACTGCCATACACATTGCTAGATCAATTGCTGGTTCATTTAATTTTATTCCGCCTGTGGCCGTTAAAAACGCATCCTGATTTTGGAGCATTAGGTTGCCGCGTTTTTCTAAAACAGCTAACAAAAGTGCTACACGATTAAAATCTAATCCTGAAGTTGTTCTCTTAGCATATCCAAAGGCAGTTGGAGTAACTAAAGCCTGAATATCAGCTAAAAGTGGCCTTGTTCCTTCAAGAGAGACCACGACTGCCGAACCAGTCGAATTTGGCAAGCGCTCGTCTAAAAAGATTGCAGAAGGATTGTTTACCTCAGTTAACCCTTCATTTTTCATTTCAAACATACCAATTTCGTTAGCTGCACCAAAACGATTTTTAACTGACCTCAAAATTCGATATGAATGGTGGCCGTCGCCTTCAAAATAGAGAACCGTATCAACCATATGTTCCATAATCTTAGGACCAGCAATTGCCCCCTCTTTAGTTACATGCCCAATAACAAAAGTCGTAATTTGATCATTCTTTGCAATTTTCATTAATTCACTTGTTACTTCACGAACTTGAGAAGCAGAACCAACCATTGAATCAAGAGATGGCTCATTCATTGTTTGGATAGAATCAATTACTAAGAAATCTGGTTTAATTTCATCGATTTGCTCTCGAATATTTTGCATATTTGTTTCAGGATAAAGCAAAATTCCACTATCACTAACACCTAACCGATCTGCTCTCATCTTTATTTGACTAGCAGATTCTTCCCCTGATACGTATAAAACAGTATGTTCTTTAGCTAAAGTACCAGTAATTTGGAGCATTAAGGTGGATTTTCCAATTCCAGGATCTCCACCAATTAAAACTAAAGAACCTGGAACAATTCCGCCTCCTAGAACTCGATTTAATTCTTCAAAAGGTGTTACAATCCTTTTTTCCTTTTCAGCTTTTACTTCGTTTAATTTTACTGGATCATTATTACCAACTTTAGTCATCAATCGACTGGCAGTTGCCTTAGTTGATACTTTTTTTACTTCTTGTGTCTCTTCTTCAAATTGGTTCCAAGCACCGCAGTTTGGGCATCTTCCTAAATAAGAAGCAGAGATATACCCACAATTACGACACTTATAACGTGTTTTAACTTTTGCCATTATTTATCATTCCTTGTTCCAGAAGAACCGAATCCACCAAGACGTTGTCTTTGAACTGGATTATCATCATCAGCTTTTAAATAAGGCATAAAAATACCTTGGCCAATTCGTTCTCCTTTCTTGATCTTTAAAGGTCGAACTCCATAATTAATCATTTGGAAGTAAATTTCGCCTTCATTTTTTTCATTATCATAATAATCGCTATCAATTACTCCAATCCCATTGGGTAAAGTAACGTTTCGCTTATAAGTATTAGAAGAGCGATTAGCTAAAATCAAAACTTCATCTTCTGGCATGTAAGCCTTAATTCCAGTTGGCACCAAAAAAGGCTTTAAAACTTTTTCTGCTAATTCAAGGTCTCGTTCATTTAGCTCATGGCTATTTCTAATTAGCCTAAAAATTCTAACAAAATTCATACACCAAATTGATGGCAAAACTATATCTTGTGCACACTCAAAATCATAGCCTGCACTAGCAATTGTTTGTCTTTGTGGCAGATGCAAACCTGCATTACGATATTTAGATACTATTTCAAAACCACGTTTTTTCATTATTTTCCCCTCTTTTTCCTAGACCTATATTTTACGTTAATTCTCGTAAGATGTCCCTGATTATATATACGAAAAAAAGCACTTATTTTTTTAGGTCAGATATTCTTTTTTCAATTACTAGACGACTATCTTTAATTTAAGCTAAAATATAATTAAGCTTTTTTTAATTAAGGAGGAATACTATGAGCAAGGAAATCACAAACGATCTTATTAATAACTTCGAAAATGACTTTAACTCAAGTAAAGCTAATCATATTGCAGCTCGTGCTGCTCAAGAAAATGGTATTTTCAAGGCTAGTCAAAATTTACAAACTAAGATTGATTTAGATCCAACTTTTTCAATTGAAATTGACACTGGTAAAGTTGCTAACCAAAAACAATCTGGTCGTTGCTGGATGTTCAGTGCCTTAAACACCATGCGTCATTCAATTCAAAAGAACTTTAAAATTAAGGACTTCGAATTATCTCAAAACTATACTAACTTCTGGGATAAATTCGAAAAATCAAACTGGTTCTTTGAAAATGTTATCGCCACTGCTGATAAAGACTTAGGCGATCGCAAAGTTGCTTTCTTATTTGCAACCCCTCAACAAGATGGTGGTCAATGGGATATGCTTTGCGGAATTATTGAAAAATACGGCATTGTTCCAAAGAAAGTTTATCCAGAAACTGCCAATGCAACAAATTCTAGTGCTTTAAACGATACTTTAAATACTTTGCTTAGAAAAGATGGTCTTGAATTACGTAAGATGGTTCAAGATGAAAATAGCGAAGATGAAGTTCAAGCACGTAAGAATGAAATGCTTCGTGAAATTTACCGTATTCTAGCTATTTCTCTTGGTGTTCCACCTAAGAAATTTGATTTTGAATACAAAGATGACGATGGCAACTATCACAGAGATGCTGACTTGAGCCCACAAGACTTCTTTAAGAAATATGTTAACTGGGATTTGAGTCAATATATTTCCACAATTAATGCCCCAACTAAGGACAAGCCTTTCCACAAGGTATTTTCTGTTGAATATTTAGGAAACGTTGAAGGCGGACGTCAAGTACGTCACTTGAACTTACCAATTGACGAAATGAAAGATTTGATTATCACCCAACTTAAAAATGGTGAAGTTGTTTGGTTTGGATCAAATGTTGTTAAAGACTCTGAACGTCAAGCTGGATTACTTGATACTGAATTATACAAACGTGATGACTTATTTGATGTTGACTTTGAAATGTCTAAAGCTGACATGCTTGACTCAGGCGAAAGTATGATGGATCATGCAATGGTTATTACAGGTGTTGATTTAGTAGATGGCAAGCCAACCAAGTGGAAGATTGAAAATTCTTGGGGTGAAAAACCTGGATTTAAAGGTTACTTTGTAATGAGTGATAGCTGGTTTGATAAGTTTGTTTACCAAGCTGTTATCAACAAGAAGTTCTTAAGTGATGACTTAAAGAAAGCCTTTGATGAAGGAAGCAAAGATCCAATTCAACTACTTCCTTGGGATCCAATGGGTGCTTTAGCTAATAATTATTAGAAATAAAAATCATTCAGATTGCAACAAAAGCAAACTGAATGATTTTTTTCTTCCTTTACCTCTAATGTGAGTTGAACTTTTACTTAGTTACTTACTGTTACTAAATTATCAGTTATACGTAAAAAAAGGAATTAAACAACTATTTTCAGCTGCTTAATTCCTTTTTAGTATCTATAAAGACCTTATATGCTTTCTGGCTCTTCTAGAATATTTTCTGTGCTTAAATTCTATTTTTTCTTTTTTCTATTAGAACTTAGTCCAAGTAATCCAATTCCTATTGCAAGTGCTCCAGATACGATAGCTAGCATTTCCTTATGTGCACCTGTTTGAGGTAATGTATGATCATTTCTCTGGTTACCCTGCATTACTTGGTTTCCTTCTTTCCCTACATTCTTTTGCACAGTATGGGGCTTCTTGTTTGAAACTAGTGATTCAGTCTGTGGCATTTTTTCAGACTTTTTATCATCTTCATTCTTAGAAGGAATCATAGGTCTTTCTGGCTCTAATTTTTGTTGTTTGCTGTAAGTAATCCTTACTCCTTTATCTTCAGTATCAGGAGTCACCTTTTCTCCTGCTACTTCATTTGAAGTGTAGTCTGGAATCTCTGGGGCACTATACTTATCCCAACTGCCTGAAGATTTATCCCAGTTGCCATATGTTACTTCGCCATTTACTGGATCAGTATATTTCGGACGGGTAAACGTTACTGTTTGTTTAACTTGGTTTTCACTGCCATCTGGGTTTTCAACAATGATTGTTCTTGTTATTGTCTTAGTCTCAGTTGTTTCAATTGCTGGATTCTTTGTATACTTCACAGTCACTGTCTTATCTTCAGTATTAGGCGTTACTTCTTCTCCTGCTACTTCATTTGAAGTGTAGTCTGGAATCTCTGGGGCATTGTATTTCTCCCAACTGCCTGAAGATTTATCCCAGTTGCCATATGTCACTTCGCCATTTACTGGATCAGTATATTTCGGACGGGTAAACGTTACTGTTTGTTTAACTTGGTTTTCACTACCGTCTGGGTTTTCGACAATAATTGTTCTTGTTACTGTCTTAGTCTCAGTTGTTTCAATTGCTGGATTCTTTGTGTACTTCACAATCACCGTCTTATCTTTAGTATTAGGCGTTACTTCTTCTTCTGATACTTCATTTGAAGTGTAGTCTGGAATCTCTGGGGCACTATACTTATCCCAATTGCCTGAAGACTTATCCCAGTCGCCGTATGTCACTTCGCCATTTACTGGATCAGTATATTTTGGACGAGTGAACGTTACTGTTTGTTCAACTTGGTTTTCACTACCATCTGGATTTTCGACAATGATTGTTCTAGTTACCGTCTTAGTCTCAGTTGTTTCAATTGCTGGATTCTTTGTGTACTTCACAGTCACTGTCTTATCTTTAGTATTAGGCGTTACTTCTTCTTCTGATACTTCATTTGAAGTGTAGCCTGGAATGTCTGGAGCATTGTATTTATCCCAGTTACCAGCAGGTTTGTCCCATTCACCGTATGTTACTTCGCCATTTACTGGATCAGTATATTTTGGACGCGTGAACATTACTGTTTGTTTAACTTGGTTTTCACTGCCATCTGGGTTTTCGACAATAATTGTTCTTGTTACTGTCTTAGTCTCAGTTGTTTCAATTGCTGGATTCTTTGTGTACTTCACAATCACCGTCTTATCTTTAGTATTAGGCGTTACTTCTTCTTCTGATACTTCATTTGAAGTGTAGCCTGGAATGTCTGGAGCATTGTATTTATCCCAGTTACCAGCAGGTTTGTCCCATTCACCGTATGTTACTTCGCCATTTACTGGATCAGTATATTTTGGACGCGTGAACATTACTGTTTGTTTAACTTGGTTTTCACTGCCATCTGGGTTTTCGACAATAATTGTTCTTGTTACTGTCTTAGTCTCAGTTGTTTCAATTGCTGGATTCTTTGTGTACTTCACAATCACCGTCTTATCTTTAGTATTAGGCGTTACTTCTTCTTCTGATACTTCATTTGAAGTGTAGTCTGGAATCTCTGGAGCACTATACTTATCCCAAATGCCTGATGACTTATCCCAGTTGCCGTATGTTACTTCACCAGTCACTGGATCAGTATACTTTGGACGGGTAAACGTTACTGTTTGTTCAACTTGGGTTTCACTACCATCTGGGTTTTCAACAATAATCGTTCTAGTTATGGTCTTAGTCTCAGTTGTT